>NZ_JBDFLX010000002.1:0-632595 GCF_047237965.1 Noviherbaspirillum phoenicis
CGATGCCCGGCACGGCGAAGAACAGCAGGATGTTCCAGACGCTGGCGCCCAGCAGCAGATAGGCCGACACCCGCAGCGCCATCACCGCCAGTTCGCGCCAGCCGAAATAGGTAGTCAGGAATTGCAGGTACCAGCGCAGCGGCCGGCTGGCATGGGCAACGGCGAAGTCCGGGTCCTGCGCGCTGCCGGAATGACGGTGATGCAGGTCATGCTTGGGCTTGATGCGGCCGAAGGAAAAGCCGGCATACAGCAGCAGCGCCAGCCTGCCCACCAGGTCGCCGCCGGCGCGCCGCGCCGGCCACAGCGAGCCATGCATCGCGTCATGCGCCACGATGTACATGCCCACCGACAGCCAGGTCAGCAGCACAGCCAGCAGGGCCGCCTGCGGCAGCGCCCACGGCGCGTTCCAGTCGAACAGGAACACCGCATACAGGTGCAGCGTGGTCCATGCGGCGATGATGGCCGTGGCCAGCGCCATGCCGATGCGGCCCTGCCTGGCGGGGTTCATGGCTGGCGATCGCCGCCGCGCAACTCGCGGCGTATCGCCTCGACCGGCGGCGCATACAGGAAACCGAAGGAAACGCCGTTCTCGCGGGTGCGCACGGCATGGTGCAGATGATGCGCAGTGGCCAGCCGGTGCAGGTAGCCGCTTTTTGGCCGCCATGCCAGCGGCAGGCGCCGATGGATGATCACATCGTGCAGGATGCCGTACAGCATGCCGTAGATCGTGATCCCCAGCGCGATCCACCACAGCCACGGCCGGCTCGCGCCGACCATGAACAGCAGGATGGTGGCGGCGGCGAACACGATGGCATACAGGTCGTTTCGCTCCCAGCCCGCGCCCTTGGGCGCTTCATGGTGCGAGCGGTGCCAGCCCCAGCCGAAGCCATGCATCACATGCTTGTGGACCAGCGCAACCGCGAACTCCATCGCAAACAGCGTGGCAACCAGAAGAAAAAGGTGAAAAGGGTTCATGCCTGCGGGGAAACAGCCTGGTGGGGAGGGAAGGAAATGTCCTGAACCCAACAGTCGCATGAAACCGGCCGCGGCCGCAGCGCGGCGCACAGGCTTGTTGATCTCGTTCAAACAGGCGGGAGGCGCCTGGTCCGGCCGGCGGCGCAGGCGCCGGCTCGGCGTGCGATGTCAGGCGGGGCCGGCGAGCGCGGCGAGCGCCCCCGAGGCATGCGCCAGCAGCAGGTAGAGCGACGCCACCAGCAGCGACGCCAGCGTCAGCGCCATGCCGGCCACGCGGAAGCGGAAGTCTTCCGGGCTGCGGCTGACGCCCCAGGCGTGCAGCACCCGGCCCAGCAGCAGCGCCAGGCCCAGCGCATGGACCAGCACGGCGGAAGCAGGTGCGATCTCGACCAGGTAGATCAGCAGCAATGCCAGCAGAACATATTCGGCGAAGTTGGCATGGGCCCGCATGGCCCGCAGCATGCGCTCGTCGCCGCTGTCGCCGATGGCGATGCGCAGCCGGCGGCGCAGGCGCAGGGTGCGCACGCTCAGGACGGCATAGAGGATGGCCAGCAGCGCGGCATACAGGCTTACCGCGGTCATGCACCGGCCCGGGAGGAAATGACGAGGGAGGAAGAGGACATTGCCGGGCTGCCCTGCGGGCTCAGCGCGGCGTCTTCTCGTCCGGCGCCGGCGGGTCAGGCGGGACGCGCTGCGGCTTTACGGCCTTGCCGTAGCGTGCCGGCGTTTGCTGCATGCTGTCGGCCGCGCGCCGCAGGTCGCTGACGCGCTCGCCCTGCCGGCGCACCCGTTCACGCAAGCTCTCCAGGCTGGGAGGAGCGCTGGATGAGGATTGATCATTCTGGTGGTTCACATGAGTCCCCTGCGAATGGCGTCTGGGGATTCTAAGGTTGTATTTTTAATGCATCCAAGCCCGGCGTTCGCGAGTGTTGTTATTTCACACGACGCCGGGCCAGCCGGCGCCGGCTCCTACAACCAGGAATAGCGCATGCCTATCCAGATGCCGCGCGGCGCGCCGTAGCCGCGAAACTGCTCGCCCACCGCGTTGGCGCCGTCGAAGCTGCGGCCGGGGCCGGTGAAGGCGTTCAGGCCCAGCACGCCGAGGTTGGCGTATTCCCGGTCGAACAGGTTGTTGACGCGGGCGAACAGTTCCCAGCCCTTGGCCACCGTGTAGCGGGTGTCGAGATTGACCACGGTATAGCCGGGCACCTTGCCGCGCGCATCGCTGTTGTTCTCGTCGCCGCGGGCATGGCTGCTGCCGGCATACAGCAGGTTGGCGCCGACGTCCCACTGCGGCGTCAGCGCATAGCCCAGACGCAGCTTCAGGCTGTGGCGCGGTATGCCGGGAATGCGGTCGCCGCTGCGCACGGCGATCGCGCCGTTCGCGTCCGCGCTGGTATTGGCCGGGCTGGTCTCGGCGAAGCCGGTGCGGTAGGTCGCGTCGGTGTAGCCGTAGCGCGCGCTCGCCGACAGCGCGCCCCATGTGCCGTTGACGCCCAGTTCCAGCCCCTGGCGCCGGGTCTGGCCGACGTTCTGGAAATAGCCGGCATTGGTGGCCACGCCGCCGCTGGCGATGAACTGGATGTCGTCGTCCAGCACGGTATGGTAGACCGCCGCGCTCCACGACAGGCCTTCCCCCGCCTTGCCGCGCGCGCCCAGTTCCATCGTCCTGGCCACCACTTTTTTCAGCGGCGGATCGGCCAGGAAGCTGTTGGGCAGCTTGCAGGGCGCCTGCGGGTCGGCGCAGGTCAGTTCGATCGGCGTCGGCGCCCGCATCCCCTCGTTGTAGCTGACATAGGCGGTGGCCTGTGGCGTCGGATTGAAATTCAGGCCAACCGCCGGGTTGAAGCGGGAAAAGCGATGGCTGCCGTTGAGCTCGGGCGCCTCGCCGCTCTGGTCGCGGATGCTGACACGCGCGAGGTTGTAGCGGCCCGACAACGTCATCGTCCAGCGCTCGTTGAACGCCAGCACGTCCGACAGGAACAGGCCGTAATAGCGGTTGCGGGTCCTGGCGTCGGTCTCGGGCTCGAAGTCGCCGGCGCCGATGGTGCCGCGGCTGGCGGTGAATACCGCGGGCTGGGTTTCCTGGCTGTAGCGGGCGTTGCCGATATCCACCGTGCCGCCGGCGACGAACTGGTTCTTCATCCCGGCCAGCTGGCCGGACACGGTCAGCTGCAGGCCGGCGCCATAGCTGTGCTGGCGGATGCCGGCGCGGTCGTTGTGGGCCTGGTTGGCGTCGATAGCGCCATTCTCCAGCTGGCCGAAGTCATCGTTGACGTTGCTGGAGACGTTGCGGTTGCGGTAGTTGCGGTAGTACAGGTTCCCGCCCAGCAGCACGTCGTCATTGAGGAAGCGGCTGCCCTTGGCGGTCAGGAACATCAGCTTGTTCTCGTTGCGGTCCGGGTAGGTGTAGGCCTGCCGGATGTTCTCGGAGAAGGACCTGGGCAGGGTCTGGGTGCCTTCCAGCCGGTTGTCGGCGGCGGTCAGGCTGACGTCGAGGTCGGTGTCGCTGGTCTGGTAACCGACCTTGCCGAAGAACTGCTGGACGCGGCTGCCGTTGTGCTCGGCCCAGCCATGGTCGCGCGCGACATTGCCGGTAACGAAATAGTCGAGGTTGCCGCTCTTGCCGCCCTGCTCGAATTCCACCGCGCGGCGGCCGAAGGAGCCGGTGGACAACTGCACCGCGCCGCCCGGATAGGCGCTGCCGCTCTTGGTATAGACCGCCAGCGCGCCGCCCAGGGTGTTCAGGCCGAAAGCGGGATTGGAGCCGGGAATGAGCTGCATGTTGGCGATGGCCGACTGCGGCAGCAGGTCCCAGTTGACGGTGTCGCCGAAGGGCTCGTTGATCCGCACGCCGTCCTGGAATACCGACAGGCCCTGCGGCACGCCCAGGAGCGGCGATGCGGTGAAGCCGCGGAAACTCACGTCGGGCTGGTGGGGATTGCCCTGCGCCGCATTGACCGTCACGCTGCCGGCGTTCTGTTCCAGGTGGTCCGTCAGGGTCAGCTGGCGCTGCTGCTCCATCGTGCGACTGTTCAGAATTTGAACATTGGCTGGCACATTTTGTATCGCTGTGCCCAGTCCGGGCAGCATCGAGGTGCCCACGACTTCGACGGTGGGCAGTTCCAGCGCTTCGGCCGGGTTTTCCTGGGCAAGGACAAGGGCGGGATCGGCCAGCGCGCCGGCCAGGGCGGCCAGCAGCGCGGTGCGCCGGAATGGAACAGCGGCATGCGTCATTCGATGTCTCTCCATGTTTGTCTTTTTTGTGTTTTTTATAATACGGCCGAAGCATAGCAAACGTGGCCGGGAAAACTGACGGCGGCTGCCGCTTGCAGGCCGGCATGAAGAGAGCAAGAAACATGCGCGCCGCCCGGGCGCGGCGCATCAGACCGCTGCCGGGAAGGCGCAGGGCGGCAGCACCGGCTGCATGTCGCCGGGCGGCAGCGGGCGGGAGATGTAGTAGCCCTGCACCTCGTCGCAGTGCAGCGAGCGCAGCAGCGCGATCTGGGCGGCATTTTCCACGCCCTCGGCCACCACCCGCATGCCCAGCGCATGCGCCATCGTGACGATCGCCGTGAAGAACACCTTGCCTTCGGCCGACTGTTCCATGCTGGCGGTGAAGGTCTGGTCTACCTTGAGCACGTCGAAGTCCAGCCGGTGCAGTTGCGACAGCGAGGAATAGCCGGTGCCGAAGTCATCCACCAGGATCTTCACGCCCTGCTTCTGCAGCATCATCAGGGTGCGCGACACCGCCGAGTCCTGGCCCATGACCGATGACTCCGTGATCTCCAGTTCCAGCAGGTGCGACGGCACCCGGTGCCGCGACAGCGCCGCCGTGACCAGGCTGCCGACATCGGCATTGCTGAACTGCTGCGCCGAGACATTGACCGATACCGGCACCAGCGCGCCGCCATGCGCCGCCCAGCGGGAAATCTGCTCGCACACCATGTCGAGCACCATCTCGCCCAGCGCCACGATCATGCCGGTCTCTTCCGCCAGGCCGATGAATTCGGCCGGCTCCAGCAGGCCGCGGGCCGGATGCCGCCAGCGCACCAGCGCCTCCAGGCTCAGCGTCAGGCCGCTGGCGATGTCGACCCGCGGCTGGTACACCATCTCGAATTCATGGCCGGCAATGGCGCGCCGCAGCTCGGCCTCGCGGTCCAGCCGCTCGCGCAGCGCGTGGTAGAACTTGGCTTCGTAGAACTGGTAGCCGGCCTTGCCGTGGGTCTTGACCGAATACATCGCGATGTCGGCCTTTTCCAGCAGGGTCGACGCATCCTCGCCATCGGTGGGGAACAGCGCAATGCCGATCGAGGTGCCGACCGAATGCACGCCCTGGCTCAGGCGGAACGACTGGCGGAATGCCTGCTGCACCCGGTCGGCCACATGGGCGGCGTCGATGCGGTGCTCGATGCTTTCGATGATGACCACGAATTCGTCGCCGCCGAAGCGCACCACCTTGTCGTGCGGCCGCACCGCTTCCTGCAGGCGGTGCGCGGCGTGTTTCAGCAGTTCATCGCCGGCGGCATGGCCGGCGGTGTCGTTGACCTTCTTGAAGCCGTCCAGGTCGATGAACAGCAGCGCCAGGCGGGCGCCGTTTTCATTGGCATGCCGCAGGGCCTGCGGCAGATAGGACTGTATCCAGTGACGGTTGGGAAGGCCGGTCAGCACGTCCTCGTTGCCGCGCCGCTTCAGTTCCGCCACATGGGCCTTGGCTTCGCTGATGTCGCGCAGCCGCACCGCCAGGTTGTCGCCGGAACGGATGATCTTGAGGTGCGCCCAGCGCAGCCGCAGCGCGGTGTTGCCCGGCACGTCGATCTCGTTTTCATACGTGCCGTTCTGCGTGGCCTGCATCAGGTAGTCCATGAACATGCCGGTATCGAGACTGCCGCGGAAGGCGGAGACGGTCTTGCCGATCAGCTCCGAGGGCCGGACATTGAAGAATTCCGCGCCCTGCTGGTTGCAGTCCAGCACCACGAAGTCCTGGATGGCGCCATGGCGGTCCGGCACCGGCTGGACGATATAGAAGCCCTCGCTGCCCTCCTCGGTGGCCAGGCGGTAGGTGGCCTGCGCCATGCCCAGGCGGTGCTTGCGCCAGGCCAGCTCGGTGTTGAGTGCGATGGCCAGTGCGGTGAGCAGGGCCAGCGCGGCGCTGGCCCAGCCCGCATACCGGATCGCGGCATGGCGGCTGGCATGGAATTCGGCCAGGGTAGCGGCCTCGTCCAGCCCAACCAGCGCCGTGATGTCATAGCCACGCACCGGATGCCAGCCAAGATAACGGGCTCGCCTGTCCTCGAAGACCTCGGCCCCATGGTGGCGGCTACCGCTGGCCGGGCTCAGCGACGGGTGGGAGGTAAAGGCCTGCATTTCGGGCGGGAGCACGTTGTCGCCGATGCGCACCAGCTCCATGGGCGGGTTGGCGCTGACCATCGCCAGCAGGCCCTGCGCGCCGAGGACGATAGGGTCGTAGTTCGCGGTGAAAAACGTGGTGCTGACGGACACCATCACGATGCCGGCGAACTGGCCGCGGTCATCCACCAGCCGGCGCGAAACATGGACCACATTGCGCTTGGCCATCCTGCCGAAAATCGGCGGATCGATGACCAGCTGATCTGCCTTCGCTTCACGCTGCCGCAGGAAATACCCTCGGTCGCCCAGATAACCCAGCTCGCCGTCACGCAGCGTGGTGCTGAAGGCGTTGCCGTCGGCATCCACCAGGGTGACGTAGTACAGCGCCGGCGGCGGAAACAGGCCGTCGCTGGCCAGCTGCTCCAGGCGCAGGCGGCCGCCCGAGAGCTGCCATTCCAGCCTGACATGCCGGGTTACCTGGTCGATCGAATCGAGGCTGCGCGCCAGCCGGTCGGCATGGGTGCGGGCCAGCGCATTGGCTTCGCGCAGCGCGCGCTGTTCCACCGCCTGATGGGCTTCCTTCAGGTTGGCCAGCAGCACGCCCCAGCCGATCAGCGCAATGGCCATCGAGAACAGTAGCCACGCCATGAAGATGGCCGGATTGCGGCGCAGGAAACCGAGCTTGTCGAGCAGGCTGGCCTGGGTCACCTTCTGATGCAATCGATCGCTTTGCACTGGTATCCCGCACGAGATCGTGGTTGAGATGAAACCCGTTACAAGTCGCCGCCCTGTGCTGCAACGGCTTCAGGCCGCCGTCCGGCCTGCCCTTACTTTCCCTGCCTGCGGCCGGCATGCGCCAGCAGCGCCGCCAGCGCCGCCGGGTCGGCCGGCTTCACCAGGTAATGGTCGAATCCCGCTTGCATCGAACGCAGCCGGTCGAAGCGCTGGCCATAGCCGGTGATGGCAACCAGCAGCGCGCCTCGCGTCTGCGGCAGCGCGCGCAGGCGGCTGGCCAGTTCGTTGCCGTCGATGCCCGGCAAGCCGATATCGAGCAGGAAGGCATCCATGGGCATGCGCTCGGCGAGCGCCAGCGCTTCATGCGGATCATGGAGGATGCAGACTTCGTGGCCTTCGTTTTCCAGGTACATGCCGAGCATCTGGGCGGCGTCGACATTGTCATCCACCACCATGACCCTGAGCGCAGCCGGCTCGGCCTGGGCATGGTGGTCGCCATCCCGGCCCGACGGCGTGGCGTCGAACACGCCCAGCCGGGGCAGCGTGACGACGAATTCGCTGCCGCAGTCCTGTCCCCGGCTCACGGCCCGCACGCTGCCCGCATGCAGTTCCACCAGGCTCTTGACCAGCGGCAGGCCCAGGCCCAGGCCGCCCTGGGACCGGTCGGACGGCCGCTCGGCCTGTGAAAACAGGTCGAACACATGGGGCAGCAATTCGGCGCTGATGCCGATGCCGTTGTCGCTCACATGCAGCCGCGCCTCCTGGCCATCGGCTTCCAGCCAGAGCGCCAGGTGCCCGCCTTCCGGGGTGTACTTGGCGGCATTCGACAGCAGGTTGGCCAGCACCTGCACCAGCCGCTTGGCGTCGCCCAGCACCAGCACCTCGTCGGTCGGCGCCTGCATGGCCAGGTTGTGCCGGCGCGACTCGATCAGCGGCCGCACCTGCTCCACCGCGTCGGCCATCACCTGCTGCAGCGGCACCCGCTGCCGCTCCAGCACGATCAGGCCGCGCGTCACCCGCGACACATCCAGCAGGTCGTTGATCAGGCTGGTCATGTGGCTCACCTGGCGCGTGATCACGTCGCTGGTGCGGCTGATCCGCTCCTCGCTCTGCCGGCCCAGCTTGAGCAGCTGCGCAGCGGTGCTGATCGGCGCCAGCGGATTGCGCAGCTCATGCGCCAGCATCGCCAGGAACTCGTCCTTCCTGCGGTCGGCCTGGCGCAGCGCCTCCTGCGTGCGCACCCGCTCGATCACGTTCCAGACCCGCTCGGCCATGTCCTCCAGCAGCTGCAATTCGTCGTCGCCCCAGGCGCGCGGCTGATGGTGGCACACCAGCAGGAAGCAGACGGAGCTGCCATGCCGGCCCAGCGGCAGCGCCACGGCGGCGGCCAGTTCGGGCCAGCCGGCCGGCGCCTGGCGCGCCAGGTCGGCGCAGGCCCAGCTGCGCCCTTCCTGCAGCGCCGTGAGCATCTCCGCCGGGAAGATCGAGGCGGCATGCCGGCCGCCCAGTTCCGGCATGGCGCCGGCGTTGTAGCCATGGCGGCACAGCACGGCCTGCTGCGCCGGGTCGAGTTCGGCGTACAGCACCTGGGACACGCCCAGGTAACGGCCCGCGATCTCGCTGCTGTGGGCGTAGATGCGGTCCGGACCGGGCTGCTGGCGCAGCAGTTCGGCAATGTCGAGCTGGAACGACTGCCGCTGCTCGGCGCTGCGCAACTGCTGCAGCATGCTGCGCAGATGGGCGGTATTGCTGATCTCGGTACGCAGGGTGCGCAGGCTCTGCTCGAGCGTCTGCTCGGTCTGCAACTGGTGGGAAATCATCTGCGCCAGCAATTCCAGCGCGCGCAGGGTTTTGGGCTCGGACAGGCGCGCCGGCACCCTGTCCAGTCCGCACAGGGTGCCGAAGTAGGCCCCGGTGCTGGTATGCAGCGGCATCGAGAAATAGCTTTCGAAGCCATAGATCTGCGGCGTGGGATGGCGGCAGTACTGGATATCCTCGCTGACGTGGTCGATGACGATGGGCCGGCCTTCGTCATGCACCTCGCGGCACAGCGTGGTGGCGATGTCGAGCTGGTCGCCGGGCCGCATGCCGAAGCCGAGCTTGTCCAGCACCGCGCAGGCGGTCCAGGAGGTATCGGTGACGCGGGCCACGCAGATGAAACGCAGCGTGGTCAGGTCGCTGACCAGCTCAAGGATGGTGGGAAGGGCGCTGATTGCCTCGATAGCGGCAATGTCGGCGGAATGGTTCATCGAGCTTGAATCTTTCTGTCGCCGCAACGCCCCGGCAAGCCCGGTGTGGCGTCGCAGCATCGCGCTTGCTTGCGTGTTGATGCCAGAAGTGTAAGGCAGGCTGTGCGACTAACGCCCTGCCACACATGCCGATCCCTGTTTTGGCGCAAGCACAATTCTGTCCGGAAATGCAAATCCGGCGGCAGGCAGTAACACCTTGGCGCGCAAGCAAAGCATGGCGCGCCCCATCTGCGAAGATGGCGGCAAGGATGACGAAACGTTGCCATTTCCACCATGGATACGCATATGGACACGAACAAGCCAACACCTATCCAGGTCTTTCTCGATCTTGACGGCGTCTTCGCCGACTTCGATGCGCGGGTGATGCGCCTGACCGGCAAGCATCCGGGCGAACTTGGCCGCAACGACCTGTGGAAGGCGGTCAACCGCGACAAGCGCTTCTTTGCCGAGCTGGAGCTGATCGAGGGCTGCATGCTGCTGTGGGAAGCCACGCGCGACATGGAGCCGATCTTCCTGACCGGCGCGCCGTCATCGCGGGTGTTCCAGGAACAGAAGCGGGAATGGGTAGCGCGCGTCTTCGGCCCGGAATTCGCCGTCCACGTAGTGCCGAAGAAGCTCAAGCAGGAATTCAGCGGCCCCGGCCGTGTGCTGATCGACGACACCCCGGCCAACATCGAGCAATGGGAAGCCCGCGGCGGGCATGGCATCCTGCACACCGGCGACCACGCCTCCACCGTGAAGGCGCTGCAGGAACTGGTGGCACTGCACATGCAGCACAAGGATGCGCCAACGTAAAAAGCGCAAGGTTCCGGACGGCATGCCGTTGCCGTTGAATTTGCCGTTGAATTTGCCGTTGAATTTGCCGTTGAATTTGCAGTTGCAGTTGCAGTTGCCGTTGCAGTTGCAGTTGCCGTTGCAGTTGCAGTTGCAGTTGCCGTTGCAGTTGCAGTTGCCGTTGCAGTTGCCGTGAAATCCCGTTGAGCGCGCCGTGTCAGCGGTGCCCGGAGCGGGAAAAGGTGCGGCGTCTGTCTGAGCCAAGCGTAGCTTGGCGAGTTTAGCCGCGCCCCGCTCCGGGGACCGCTGACACGGGCACCCCGCGCAGCGGGGCGCGATCACCGGGTCGCCTTTTCTTGCCTACTTCTTTTGGCGAAGCAAAAGAAGTAGGTCGCCCGCCGGGGCGAACACCCGGCCTGGTCATGATGCGAGGACATGCGCGTTGGGTCATCAGGCGTAAAGACGTCACTGCGAGGCAGCAGTCGTCACCAGGCGTAAAGACGTCACTGCAAAGCAGCAGTCGTCATCAGGCGTAAAGACGTCACTGCGAAGCAGCAGTCGTCACCAGGCGTAAAGACGTCACTGCGAAGCAGCAGTCGTCACCAGGCGTAAAGACGTCACTGCGAAGCAGCAGTCGTCACCAGGCGTAAAGACGTCACTGCAAAGCAACAGTTGCTCTCAAGCCGCAAGGACACGCGCACCGGCTCACCACACCAGCCACAAGACCTCGCCCCATCGCCTTCAGGCATCAAAGAACTCCACATTGCCATCATCCAGGTCATACCGCGCCCCCACCACCATCAACCGCTTGCTGCGCAACGGCTCCAGCAGCATGGCCTCCGACTTGCGCAAGCGCTCGACGATCCGCATCACGTTCTGCCTGACCGACGCATCCAGCAAGTCCTCATGGCTATAGGGCTCCTTGCCGGCCAGCGCGGCACGGGCCTTCAGCACGGCCGGCAAGATGGGCTCGACCATCTGCCCGATGCTGCCGGGGAAGGAGGCATTCTTTTCCACTACCGAGACCGCCGCATCCACCGCGCCGCAGCGTTCATGTCCCAGCACCACGATCAGCGGCACGCCCAGCTCCGCCACCGCATATTCGATGCTGCCCTGCGCCACCGTGTCGACGGTATTGCCGGCATTGCGCACGATGAAAAGCTCGCCCAGTCCGCGCCCGAACAGCAGTTCCGGAGGCACCCGCGAGTCCGAGCAGCTGACCAGCACCGCCATCGGCGTCTGCCCGCGCGCGATCTCCAGCCGGCGTTCGCGTCCCTGCGCCGAGCGCAGCGGGCTGTCGGTCACGAATTTCTCGTTGCCTTCCTTGAGCAGGGCCAGCGCCTGCGTCGGCGTCAGGTCGGTTTTCTTCCCGGTGGCTGCCTGGACGTTGCCTGCGAGGGCCGCACCCAGCGCGGCGCCGCCGCAGCACAGATGCCTGAAGAAACGGCGCTTGCCGCCATCGATGTCTCCCATGGAGTTCCTTTCCGGTCAGGGTTGCGGGCCTGCCTGTTGCAGGGGCAGCCATGCTCGCAGAACTGGCCGGACCGGCCGGCGGGAAACCGGGCCGGGCCTTGGGATGGATCAAACCGGATTTCCCCATCGAAACGCGGCCAGGTCCGGCCGCGCCGCAGTACGCGGCTCAGGGCACCGCCTTCTCATGGTTGTTCGAACCCTTGGCGCTCTTGCCGGCCGGCGGCGCGACCGGCGCCTTGCCGGCCTCGGCCACCAGGCTGGCGCACGGACTGTCCTGCTCCGGCCCGGTATGGGTCAAGGCCAGCAGGCCGGCCAGCGGCGCGGCCACCGTGCCCAGCGCGACCGCGGCGCCGGCGCGCAGCGCAATGGCGGTCTTGTTCACGCCCACGTCCGGGTCCTTGAAGGTGCCTTCCACGTACAGCGGCGAACGCAGCGACAGCAGGCGCAAACCTTTACTGCGCGGCAGGATGTCCAGGTCCAGGGTTTCCTTGGCCAGGTTCACATTGCCGTCCACCCGCACCGTGGCGTCCTCGGTATCGAGGAGAAAGATCTGCGGCGTCATCACGCCGTCCTTGATGTCGAGGTCGGTCGCCAGGCAGTTGAGCTTGACCTGCTGGTCGCCGAACAGCTTGGTGACCACCACCCGGCCGGCATTGAGGCCGATCGCCTCCATGATGAACTCGCTGACGGTGCCCTCGTTGATCACCGCCTTCAATTCGCCGTTGGCATGGCCGGCCAGCGCGGCGAAGGAATTGCCGGCCGAACTGAGCTTGGCGTCGCCATTGATCTGGCCCAGGCTGGCCCGCATCGACTCCACCTTCGGGAACAACTGCTTGAGCCTGATGCCGCGGGCGGCGACGTTCATGTTGGCCTTGGCCGGATCGGCGCTGCCGTCGATCTTCAGCTCGGTGGTCAGGCGTCCGCCGGCCACGCCGAAGTTCAGCGGCGACAGCTGCAGCACGCCCTTGTCGAGCTTGATATGGGTGTTCAGGTTATCGATGGGCAGCTTGTCGGAATGGATGATTTCCTTGCCGCTGAACTTCACGTCCGCATTCATCTTGCCCCAGCGGTCGGTCTTGAACGGCGACACCGGCAGCACCTTGTCCGGCGGCTGCCGCACTTCGCCCGACTTCTGCTTCTTGGGCTCGTCGCCGGCGCCGACCACGGCGCCCAGGTCCTTCCACACCAGGCGCTGCGAGGTGACTTCGCCGCGCAGCGTCGGCTGGCCGGCGCTCTGGTCGTATTCCAGCGTGCCGCCGATGTCGCTCGAGCCGACCCGGCCCTTGAAGTTCTCATACTTCAGGCGCAGGTTGTCGCGGCCCAGCGTGCCGACCACCCGGCCCTCGGTGGAAAACTTCGGCGTTCTCGGCAGCAGCACGCCGCCCAGCGGGAACAGGTCGGCCATGCTGGCGCCCATGATGTTGAGCTTCACGTCCAGCGCGCTGGGCTGAGCCGGATCGGTCAGGGTGCCGTTGGCGGTGATGGTGGTCTCGCCTACCTTCAGCTCGGCCTCGATCGGATAGGCCACGCCCTTCTGCTGCAGCGACAGCAGCGCGCCGCTATGCGCCTTTCCCGACAGCGGCTCGTCATTGAAGGTGCCCTTGACCTGCCAGCGCATGCTGTTGTCGGGGTCGGTATCGACCCGCGCGGTCAGGTCGGCCCGCTTGGCTTCGTCCAGGTAGCGCAGCGTGCCCTGCGTCATGGCCACGCTCTGGATCTCGAACGACCAGTTGGACTTGCTTTCGCTCTTTGGGAAATCCCAGTTCTTGCGCCCCTTCGCATCCTGTTCCAGCGCCAGCCGCGGCTCGGTCATGATCAGCGAATTCACGCTCACCGTCTTGGTCAGCAGCTTGAACGGGTTGATGCTGAAATCGATCTGGGCGATGCGGGCCATTTCAGGGCCGGTCTTGGCCCAGTCCGGGTTGCCCAGCACGATGTCCTTGGCGCGCAGGTGCGGCCACGGAACCAGGCGCCGCCAGCCGGTTTCCTTGCCCGGCCGGTCCCAGCTCAGCGACAGGTCGCCATTCATGGCGAAGCTGCGGCCAGTGGCGGTGCTGACCTTCTCCTCCAGCCAGGGCTTGGCCCGATTGAGATTGACGGTCGACAGCACGACCAGGGCAATGACGACGATGGCGACCAGCGCGGCCAGCAGGCCGCCGGTGATTTTGAGCATGCGTTTCATGCCAATAAGACATGATTCATCCGGCTGAAGTTCGTTGACAGCCATGCAAGCAGGCAATAAAAGGCGGCGATCTGGCCATCCCATGCGCGAACGCAAAGAGGGTGGCGACTGCAACTCAGCTATATCAATAGCGGCAGCCCGGCTATGCCAGCGGCCGCGCCTCGATGCCGCCGCGCTGTTCCGCCAGGGCTGCAAACTCGTCGGCCAGCCTGGCGCTTTCCGCCACGGCGCGGGTCCAGGCGGCGGCACGGCCGGCATGGTCGCGCCCGTAATGCCTGAAGTCGCGGCGGTCCGGCAGCTTGCCATTGGGCAGGGTGCGTATCCATTCCGGGTTCGGCGCCAGCAGCACCACGTTCGACAGCGCCGGCGTGGCCCGGTGCCGCCGGCGCAGGCCCTTGTCCAGCCAGCCTGGCACCACCGTCGGCTGGAAATGCGGATAGAGCACCAGCGCGGGCTGGCCGTCGCCGGCGACGCGGCCGGCGGCCAGGGTCGCGTATTCCAGGTGCAGGTGGTAGTCGGTGATGCCGCCATCCCAGTAGGCGCCGGCCGGCGCGCCGGGAATGTCGGCCACTGCGCGCAGCCAGAACGGGATCGAGCAGCTGGCCAGGATCGCGGGGCGCAGGTTGCGCTGGTCCAGGCAGACCCGGTGCGTGCGGTAATCCTGCGCCGGCAGCGGCAGCGGATCGCGGCAGTCCGAGAACACCACCCGCTCCAGCCAGCGCGCCATTGCGCGGCGGGAGATCAGGTTGGCGGCGAAGGCGCCGGCATAGCCCAGCGCGGTGCGCATGCGCTGCTCGCGCGACAGCAGCGGATGCACGCCGCGGCTGGTGAAGACATGCAGCCGGTAACGCGGATGCGACAGCACCTGCTGCTCGCGGCCGCCGAAATGCGCCGCCAGGCGGGCGTCGAACACCCGGCTGACATGGTCCGGCGTCGGGTTGCGGCCGGAACCGTCGTCATAGCTTTCGTGGATGTAGTGATGGGCCATCTCCGCCAACGCCGCATCGGCATCCGGCAGGCAGGCGCTGGCCAGCCGCCAGGCGCCGATCGATGCGCCGGCCAGGTGCACCACATGGCCGGCGCGGTTGAGCCAGTCGCCGAACAGGAAGCGGTCCAGCGGATTGAGCACCAGCCCTTTCGGACCGCCGGCCGCGCCAGGCACCATGGCCACGTCGGCCGGGCGCAGGCCGTGTTCCCGCAGGTGGCGCAGCGCCATCGGGCCGGCATGGATCTGTAGGGCTTGCATCGGAATCGGGTATGGAATTGGTGAGAGCGGCATTATAGAGGCCCGCGCCGCCGGCGCAGCGGGCCGGGTCGCCAGGCAATGCCAGTACGGCCGCTGGCGGCGCGGCCGCATGCTCCGCTATGATGGCCGCTTTTTACACGGAGGAAGCCATGAGGCGAGACCTGATGCTGATGGAAGCGATCCTGGGCCAGCTGCTGCAATCCCCCGATCCGCAGATGACCGCCAGCGGCATCGCGCAGCGGCTGAACGTGGAAGGGCCGGTTGCGCGCCACCACCTGCACCTGCTGCTGGACAAGGGACTGGTGCAGGAAATCGAGGCCGGCGTCTGGCGTCTGAGCAATCAGGGACATGACTACCTGGAAGGCAGCCCCGACCAGGCGATGTCGCTGGCCCGGCCGCGGTAACGAAACGACAGTTCACTACGGCGCATGCGTGAGCTGCCATAGCGAGGCGCCGACGCCGGTCATGCTTTCCCCGGCGATCAGGCCGGCCGCCACCGTGATCGCATAGTCCCTGGTCAGGCCGGGCCAGCGCAGGCCGGCCAGCCAGGTCAGCAGCGCGCCCAGCGCCATCATCAGCGACACCGAGGCCGGCAGCACGAAGGCCAGTCCCAGCGCAGCCGCGCTGGGCAGGAAGCGGGCGCGGCGCAGCGGCAGCGCCACTTCCAGCAGGCCCAGCAACATCCCGGCCACGCAGCCGGCCAGGATCGCCCAGCGCATGCTTTCCGACAGCGCCGACAGGCCCGCGCCCAGCGTCTGCGCCACCGCCTTCCAGGTCGCCACCGCCGGCGCCGGCCACTGCTCGGTCAGCAGCATCGCCTTCGGATCGGGAATCAGCGCCTTGTACACCAGCACGCCGACGATGCTGCCTACTGCAATGCCGATGACTTGCGCGGCAACCTGCTTCCATGGCGTGGCGCCGATCGCGCGTCCGACCTTGAAGTCGTTCATCAGGTCGGTGCACTGGCCGGCGGCGCCGCCGGCGGTATTGGCGCTCATCAGGTTGACCGCCATCTGGCCGGGCGCCAGCACGCCGAAGCTCAGCTGCGACAACTGTCCGATGGCGCCGATCGGCGCAATGCCGGTGGCGCCCACGACCCTGGCCGCCACCGCCGCCAGGAACAGCGCCAGCGGCACCGTCATCAGCGCCACCGGCAGCGCGATGTCGAACAGGCTGGCCTGCAATGCCACCACCAGCGCCGCGGCCAGCGCCAGTGCCAGCGCGGGGAGCACAGCCGGCCGGCGCGCGCCCGGCTTCCTGCCCGCCAGCAGCACCGAGCGCTGCCGCCACAGCCGCAGCGCCAGTGACGCCAGCGTAGCCGACACCATCAGGCTCGCGCCCGGCCACAGCAGCCATTCCACCAGCACCGCGAATTGCGGGCCGGTGGCGCCGTCGGGCAGCGCGACCAGCCCCCGGGACAGCAGCCAGGGCGCGATGCCGCCCCAGGCCAGCAGCGCGCCCAAGAGCAGCGACAGCCCGACCCGGATGCCGATGATGGCGCCAAAGCCCAGCAGCAGCAGCGACGGGTCGAGGCTGAAGGTCAGCCGCTCCCACTGCAGGTTGGGCGACCAGCGCGGCAGCGGCTGGTAAAACGTGTCCACCCACTTCACCAGCGCCGAGGACAGCGCCGCGGCGGCCAGCGCCAGCAGCCGGCGCATCGCCTCGGCGCCGTGGCTGTAGGCATGGCGCAGGGTCTCCAGGGTGGCCATGCCTTCCGGGAAGGTCATGCCCGGATCGTCCATCAATGACGGCCGCAGGTACCAGGCGATCCAGATCCCCAGGAAGCTGACCGAGAACACCCAGGCCATCATCGGCAGCGCATCCAGCGCATTGCCGGTCAGCAGGGTGTAGGCCGGGATCGGCGCCACCAGGCCGCCGGAAATGATGGAAGCGGCCGCCGATGCGACCGTCTGGTTGATATTGCTCTCGTGCAGCGTCCAGCCGGCAGCCAGCCGGCTTCGCGCCATCATGCCCTGCCAGAAACCGAAGCCGATCAAGAGCGCAATGATGGACATGTTGAATGCCCATCCTATCTTCAGTCCGGCATAGACATTCGAGGGCGTCAGCACGACGCCGAGAAGCACGCCGGTCAGCACCGCGCGCAGGCTCAGCTCGCGCTGCGCGGGCGTGGCGACGCCGCCGGCATCGGCAGCGGCATCGGCGGCAGAGGTGGAAACGGCAATCGTCGTGGAAGGCGGCATGGACCCGGGCTGCTTGTTGTCGAATGGAAGCTAGACCGGCCCTGCCCGCCTTTGGTTGCAATCCCCATATTGCCGATGCGGCGCGCCATGCGCGCGCGCAAGCTACTTCAGCACATAGCTCGCCAGCACGCTCTGCACCTCGTAGATGCTCAGGCGCTTGTTGAACTGCTTCTGCAGCGGCGCCGGGCTGCCCGAGATCCAGATCTTGAGCTCGGCGTCGAGGTCGAAATGGCCGCCGGTCTCGATGCTGAAATGGGTGATGCTCTTGTACGGCACCGAGTGGTATTCCACCTTGCTGCCGGTCACGCCCTGCTTGTCCACCAGCACCAGGCGCTTGTTGGTGAAGACGAAGTAGTCGCGGATGAGCTGGTAGGCATGCTCCACCCGCTCGCCTTCGGCCAGCACCTGGCTGAACTCTTCCTGAATTTTTGCGGCGTCGATCTTGGACGCATTGCCCAGCATGCCGTCGAGCAGACCCATGGCGTTTCTCCCTGTATTGATGCCGAATGAAAACGAAGCCAATGCCCGCTCCATGCGGGCATCAGGGCGCAATCATGCCATGCCGCATCGCAATCAGCGCCAGCTCGGTCTGGTTGGCCACCGCCAGCTTCTGCTTGATGTTGTAGAGATGGGTGCCTGCCGTGCGCGGCGAGATATTGAGCAGCTCGGCCACCTGGTTGACGCTCATGCCGCGCGCCAGCTCGATGAAGACCGCGAACTCCCGTTCCGACAGCACCTCCACCGGGTTCTGGCCGCCGTCGAAGGCCTGCATCGCCATCTTCTGCGACACATGGGCGTCGAGGAAGCGGCCGCCGGCGGCCACCGTGCGCACCGCCTGCATCAGCTCTTCCGGCGCGCTGCGCTTGGACACATAGCCCAGCGCGCCGGCCTTGAGCATGAAGCGCACATAGCTCGGGTCTTCATGGGACGACAGGCCCAGCACCCGCGCCGCCGGGTCGCGGGCGATGATGCGGCGGGTGGCCTCGACGCCGGTGGCGCCGCCCAGGCCGATGTCCATCAGGATCACATCGGGACTGCCGGCCTCCAGCTGCTGGTAGGCCGACTCGGCGGAGTCGGCCTCGGCCACCACCCGGATATCCGGCGTGGCGTCGAGCAGCATCCGGAAGCCGATGCGCACCACCATGTGGTCGTCCACCAGCATCACCGTGATCGGTTCCTTCATACGGTCTCCTCCTGTAGCGGGATCCAGGCCGACACCTGCAGCCCGCCCTGTTGCGCCGGCCCGATGGCCAGCCTGCCGCCCAGCGCCTCGGCGCGTTCGCGCATGCCGCGCAGGCCGTAATGGCCATTCCTGGACAGGGGCTCGTCCGCGCCGCGGCCATTGTCCGCGATGCACACCCGCAGCGCGCCGTCCCTGATGCTCAGCTCGACCCAGGCGGCGCTGGCCTGCGCATGCCGCACCACGTTGGTCAGCGCTTCCTGCAGGATGCGAAAGGCGCAGGTCTCGGCGTCGACATGCACGGCGTCGTGCTGCGCCAGGTCCATGGCCAGCGTGATGTGCAGCCCCGGATGGGCCTGCTGCAGCGACGCCACCAGGTCGCGCACCGCGTCGCCCAGGCCGATCTCTTCCAGCTGGATCGGGCGCAGCCGCGGTATCAGCCGGTGCATCGCGTCGAAGCTGGCGCCGGCGGTCTCGAACAGCAGCCGGGCCGCTTCGCCGGCGGGCTTGCCGCGCAGTTCGGGATTCTGCGCCAGCGCCGCCGAGATGCTGCGCATGGCGGTCAGCGACTGTCCCATCTCGTCATGCAGCTCGCGCGCGATGGCGCGCCGCTCGTCCTCGATGCGCCGGTGCAGCGCCTGGGTGAACTCGCGCTGCGCCGCCAGCCGCGCCTCGGCCTGCGCGATCTGCTGGCGCGAGGCAATGTCGTCCTGCACCGCCTGCGCCATGCGGTTGAAGGCCATGCCCATCTCGCCCGGCTCGCGTCCCGGCAGCGCCGGCAGCCTGACGTCATGCCGGCCGCTGCCGATCTGCAGCAGCGCGCGCCGGATCTGCTCGAACGGCGCCAGCCAGCGCATCAGCATCCACGACAGCAGCAGATAGGCCATCAGCAACGCGGCGCTCTGGATCACCATGAAGCTGACCAGGTCGTCCCAGCCGTCCAGCACGGCGCGGGTCGGATTCGGCGCCACCACCAGGGTGCCGGCGTTGACCCGGATCACGGTCGCCTTCATCGCCGGCGTGACCAGCGCCGCATACCACTCCGGCGCATAGCGGCCGGCCTTGTAGGACGTGGGCGGCGATTCGTAAAGCAGCTCGCCGGCATGGTCGTAGAGCCGGATCTCGTTGGCCCTGACCCTGCCGGTCTGGCGCAGCACCTCGGCCAGCGCCACCGGCCCCTGGCGCGAATAGATGGCGGTGATGCGCGCCAGCAGCTGGGTGGCGATGCGGTTGGACGCTTCGATCTCCTCGCGGATGCTGCTGCGGGTGGTCTGGATTTCCTGGGCGCTGAAGATGGCCAGCGCGGCGAAAGCCAGGCTGCCCAGCAGCAGGTTGACCTTCAGCAGCAGGCCCATCGCGCGGCGCGGCTTAGCCATGAGAGGCTCCCCAGCCGTCGAAACCGCCGCGCGCTGCAAAGCCGTCCAGCGCCTGGCGCAGCGCCGCCGCCATGGCGGGATGGAACGGATCATGGCCGGCCCCGGGCACGATCAAAAGCCGGCTGCCCGGCAGGCGCTGCTGCAGGCGCCGCGCATTGGCCGGCGGGCAGACCCGGTCGGCGTCGCCATGCAGGATGGCCACCGGCATCGCGGGCAGGCTGCCGAGCGCCTCCAGCAACGCGTCCGGCTCCAGGAAGCAGCCGTGCCGCAGATAGTGCGCCTGTATCCGGTAACGCTGCACCAGGGCTTCGTCCGGCGGCCCCGTCGCCTCGTTGCGCAGGCCTTCCAGCGCCTGTTCATGGCCGCGCCAGGCTGCGGCAATCCGCCTGCAGTGCGCTGCATCGGACGCGACAAGCTGCCCGGCCAGCCAGGGCAGCAGCCGCCCCGGCGCCAGCACCGGCGCCGGGGCGATGGCGTCGAATGCCTGCCAGCACTGCGGCGTATCGAAGAAGCCGCTGACCTCGGCTGGCGTGGCCAGGAAGGGCGCCCGCAGCACCAGGCCGCGCAGCCGCTCGCCGTGCCGCGCCGCGTACGCCAGCGCCAGGGTGGCGCCCCAGGAGCCGCCGCCCAGCAGCATGCGCTCCACGTCCAGATGCCGGCGCAGCCGCTCGATGTCGTCCACCAGGAGGCCGGTATGGTTGTTCTCCAGCGCGCCGGCCGGCTGGCTGCGGGCGCAGCCGCGCTGGTCGGCCAGCACCAGGCGAAAGCGCGCCAGGTCGACCAGGTCGGCATGGCGCAGGCTGGCGCCGCTGCCCGGTCCGCCATGCAGCCAGAACAGCGGCAGGCCATGGGGATTGCCGTATTGCGCATACCAGAGGCGATGTCCGTCGCCGGTCACGATTTGGCCTTCGTCGAAAGCCGGGGTCATGGTGCAGCCTTGTCTCCTGTTTTTATCCCCGGATTCTAACCAGCCTGGCGCCCCCAGCAGAATCCGCAGTACAAAATCATGAAAATCATGAGCGCGCATTCATGGATTTGCCGCTGTCGGCTGGCCCGAAGGCCATCGCACAATGCGTCATCCGGGCTCTACACCGGCCTGGATGACCATCCATCCAACCTTGAAGGAGATCAGCATGAAGTGGGAAAAACCGCAAGCAAGCGACATGCGCTGGGGCTTTGAAATCACGATGTATATCGCCAATCGTTAAGTGCAGTACGGCTGCCGGGGACAATGATGAAACTACGTGTGCTCGGCTCCGCTGCCGGCGGCGGCTTTCCGCAATGGAACTGCAATTGCGCCAACTGCGACGGCGTTCGCCGCGGCACCATCCAGGCGCTGCCGCGCACCCAGTCGTCGATCGCGGTCACGGAAGACGAACAGGACTGGGTGCTGATCAATGCCTCCCCCGACCTGCTGGCCCAGATCAAGGCCGCGCCCGCACTGCAGCCGGCGCGCGCGGTGCGCGACAGCGGCATCGCCGCGGTGCTGCTGATGGATGCCCAGATCGACCACGTAACCGGCCTGTTGATGCTGCGCGAGCGCGGCACGCCCTTGCCGCTGTATGCCACCGCCCAGGTGATGGCCGACCTGAACCATGGCCTGAACATCGCCAGCGCGCTGGCCCATTACTGCAAGCTGGACTGGCGCGAGATCGCGCCCGGCGACCATGACTTCGCCATCGCCCCGCTGGCCCATACCCGCTTTGCCGCGCTGACGCTGGACAGCAAGGCGCCGCCCTATTCGCCGCACCGCAACGATCCGCATCCGGGCGACAACATCGGCCTGACCATCACCAATGCCCGCAACGGCCGCTCGGCCTTCTACGCGCCGGGGCTGGGCGCGCTGTCGGATGCGGTCACCCAGGCGATGCAGGCCGCCGACGTGCTGCTGGTGGACGGCACCTTCTGGCGCGCCGATGAAATGATCCGCCTCGGCCTGTCGGCCAAGACTGCCGCCGACATGGGCCACCTGCCGCAGGACGGCCCCGACGGCATGATCGCCGTGCTGGACAGCATGCCGGCGGCGCGCAAGATACTCATCCATATCAACAACAGCAACCCCATCCTGCGCGAGGACAGCGCCGAGCGCGCGCTGCTGGCGCAGCATGGCATCGAGGTCGCGCATGACGGCATGGAGATCGAACTGTGAACATAGCCACCGATGGCGGCCTGCCCTGGGATCGCGCCGAGTTTGAAGCCCGGCTGCGCAACAAGGACCGCAACTACCATATCCATCATCCGTTCAACATCCGCATGAACAGCGGCGGCTGCTCGCCGGCCCAGATCCGCGGCTGGGTGGCCAACCGCTTCTACTACCAGTGGATCATCCCGCAGAAGGACGCGGCCATCCTGTCCAACTGCGACGACCGCGAGACCCGCAGGCTGTGGGTCACCCGCATCCTCGACCACGACGGCCATGGCGACTACGAAGGCAGCGCGGCCGGCGGCCTGGAAGCCTGGACCCAGCTCGGCATCGCGGTGGGCATACCGCGCGAGGAGCTGTGGTCGCTGCAGCATGTGCTGCCGGGCGTGCGCTTCGCCTGCGACGCCTACCTGAACTTCGCCCGCCGCGCGCCGTGGCAGGAAGCGGTCTGCTCGTCGCTGACGGAAATGTTCGCGCCGCAGATCCACAAGGACCGCCTGGCGACCTGGCCCGACCATTACCCATGGATCGCCGCCTGCGGCCTGCACTACTTCCGCAGCCGGATTCCGCTGGCCCAGCGCGACGTCGACCATGGCCTGGCCGTCACGCTGTCGCATTTCACCAGCCGCGCCCAGCAGCAGCGGGCGCTGGAGATCCTCCAGTTCAAGCTCGACATCCTGTGGAGCATGCTGGACGCCATCGAAAAGGCTTATCCCGAATGAACGCCCTGCCTGAAAAGCCGCTGCTGAACCGCCGCTTCCGGATGCAGTACGAGCCTGCGCAGCAGGCCCACGTGCTGCTCTACCCGGAAGGCATGGTGCGCCTGAACCAGAGCGCGGCCGAGATCCTGAAACGCTGCGACGGCAGCGCCACCATCGATGAAATCATCGCGCAACTGGAAGCGGCCTTCGACACCACCGGCCTGCGCGACGACGTGCTGGGCATGCTGTCGCATGCGCAGGAAAAGGACTGGATACGATGACTGCCGCCGCGCCTTCCCCTCCCTACTGGCTGCTGGCCGAGCTGACCTACCGCTGCCCGCTGCACTGCGCCTTCTGCTACAACCCGTTGGACTATGCGGCGGTGCGCGACGAGCTCGACACCGAAGGCTGGTTCAGGGTGATGCGCGAAGCGCGCGAGATGGGCGCGGTGCAGATGGGCTTTTCGGGCGGCGAGCCGCTGGTGCGCGACGACCTGGAGCTGCTGGTGGCCGAGGCGCACCGGCTGGGCTTCTACACCAACCTGATCACCTCCGGCGTCGGCCTGACCGAAACCCGGATCGCGGCACTGAAGGAAGCGGGCCTGGACCATATCCAGCTGTCGTTCCAGGACTCCACCCGCGAACTCAACGACTTCCTGTCCAGCACCAGGACCTTCGACCTGAAGAAGCGGGTGGCTGCGCTGATCAAGAAATACGATTACCCGATGGTGGTGAACTGCGTGCTGCACCGGCATAACCTGCCGCACGTGGACAAGATCATCGACATGGCGCTTGAGCTGGATGCCGAATACCTGGAGCTGGCCAACACCCAGTACTACGGTTGGGCGATGAAGAACCAGCAGCAGCTGATGCCCACGCTGGAGCAGGTGCGCCAGGCCGAGCAGGTGGTCAATGACTACCGCGCCCGCATCGGCAACCGCTGCAGGCTGCTGTTCGTGGTGCCCGACTACTACGAGGACCGGCCCAAGGCCTGCATGAATGGCTGGGGCGCGGTGTTTCTGGCCGTGGCGCCCGACGGCGCCGCCCTGCCATGCCACAATGCGCGCAGCCTGCCGGGCCTCGCCCTGCCCAGCGTGAAGGACGCCAGCCTGCGCTGGATCTGGGAAGACAGCCCGGCCTTCAACCTGTTTCGCGGCGACAGCTGGATGCAGGAGCCCTGCCGCAGTTGCCCGGAAAAGGAAAAGGATTTCGGCGGCTGCCGCTGCCAGGCCTACATGCTGGCCGACGATGCCAGCGCCACCGACCCGGTCTGCGCGAAGTCGCCGCAGCGGGACCGGGTGGACGCAATCATCTTCCAGGCTGCCCATCCGGAAAAGCGGGAAGTCAGGGCCGAACCGATCCTGTTTCGCACCGACGCCAATTCACGGCAACTGTGCCAGCCGCAGGACCAGGCTGCGCAGGCCGCACAGCCCGGCAAGGCGGCCATCCTTTGACATTCATGCATCGAAACTGAATGAACTGCGGCATCCAGGCCACAGTCACCACAAAACCTGCGCTCTGCGATACAAACTGTCACACCCGGGAATGCGCACCGCACCTATACTGCGTCCGAACCTTCTCCCAGGAAGCAAGATGAACAAGTGCAAAGTCCTCCCACTTGATCCCGGCAAGCGACGCGCGGTCCGGCATGATGAACCGCCGGCATGGTCGGCCATGATGGCCGACGGCGTGATGGCCTTCCCGGTCGAGCGCCGCCAGGCCGCCATCCACGACTGCGACGAACTGCAGGCGCGCCGCCAGCGCCGGCAGGCGCGCCAGGCCTGACCCGTCCCTGACCTTTACCCCAGCGGGTCCACCATGAAGGTGGGCATGGCCTCGCCGCGCGGCGCCGTGGCGAGGAAGCGCTCGGCCACGTCCAGCGCCTCGGCGATGGTGACGTGCATGTCGAGGTAGCGGTAGGTGCCCAGCCGCCCGACGAAGGTGATGTTGCGTTCCTGCCTTGCCTTCTCGATGTACTGGCGCAGCTGCGACTTCTCCTTGGCCAGCCGGATCGGATAGTAGGGCGTGTCGTTCTCCTCGCAGTAGCGGCTGTATTCCTTGAAGATCAGCGTCTTGTCGTGGCTTTCCCACGGCGAGAAGTGCTTGTGCTCGGAGATCCGGGTATAAGGCACTTCCTCGTCGCCGTAATTGATCACCGGGTTGCCCTGGTAGTCGCCCTCGTGGCGCTCGGCCGCGAAGTCCAGCGTACGATAGCCCAGCCGGCCCTCGCTGTAGTTGAACCAGGCATCGATCGGCCCGCTGTAGAACACGTGGTCATAGCCGGCAGCATCGCTGCGGCCGAGCTTGGTGTTCAGGTGCACCGTGATGTTCGGATGGTCCAGCATCTTCTCGACGATGGCGGTATAGCCGCTCCTGGGCATGCCCTGGTAGGTGCTGGCGTAATAGTTGTCGTCGTAGTTGAAGCGCACCGGCAGGCGGCGCAATATGCTGGCCGGCAGTTCCGACGGATGCATGCCCCACTGCTTGGTGGTGTAGCCTTTGAAGAAGGCCTCGTACAGCTCGCGGCCGACGAAGCGCAGCGCCTGCTCCTCGAAGGTCTGCGGGTCCTTGATGCTCTGGTCGCCGATCGAGGTCAGGAACGCTTCCGCCTCGCGCGGATTGAAGGTCTTGCCAAAGAACTGGTTGATCGTCAGCAGGTTGATGGGCAGGCTGAACACGCGCCCGCCAGTAATGGTCTTGACGCGGTTGACGAAAGGCATGAACTCGTCGAACTGGCGGATGTAATTCCATACCTTCTCATTGCTGGTATGGAAAATATGCGGCCCGTAGGCATGCACCATCACATTGGTCTCCGCATCGCGCTCGGTGTGGCAGTTGCCCGCCACATGCGGCCGGGCGTCGAATACTTCCAGCTGATAGCCTGCCTTGGCCGCCTCATGCGCGATCACGGCGCCCGAGAAGCCCGCTCCAATCACAGCAATTTTCTTCACATGTCGCCCTTATTTCGATCGTGGAAAAGCCTGGCGGCACGCCGGCCGCCGGATGGTCTTGCTGTCGATTCTATGGGCCGGGTCGGGCCGTTGGGTTGATTCGGAACATGGCCCCGACGCCTGGCAATTTGGCCGCTCTATGCCGCTTGCGCGGCGTCAATCCCGCCGCCGGATATTGCCGCTGCTGACACATCTGGTAACGCCGCTTACGCATCCGCCCTAGATGCAACGCCGTTCCCGCGGTGTAATGAAGCCGTTTCCACATGGAGGTGCATATGAAAAACCCAGTCAAGATCATTGCAGGCATCCTCGCCGGCACAGCTGTCCTTCTCTCGGCGCCAGCCGCAATGGCCCACACGGTACGCGATGCGCACGGCCACTACCGCGCCCACCGCCACGTGCAGCCGCATTACGTCGCGCCGGTGCGGCATGGATACCGCCATGACCATCGCTATCCGCAACGCGTGGTCCCGGCCCGCGTCCAGCGCGACCGCGACGGCGACGGCGTGCCCAACCGCTTCGACGCGCGTCCCAACAATCCGCGGCGCTATTGATCAAGCCTTCATCAATCCACGGAGAATCCGATGCGCAAGCTGATCCTGCCGCTCGCCGCCGCCAGCATCCTGCTATCCGGCTGCGTGGTGGCGCCTTACGACCCGGTCGGGCCGGGTTATTACCGCCAACCGCATCATGGCTACTACGGCCCGCCGGGCCGTGGCTACTATCGCGACCGTGATGGCGACGGCATACCCAACCGGTATGACCGCGCGCCGGGCAATCCTTACCGTTATTGACGCGCTGCCGGGTTGGCCGCGCCGCTGCGCGGTAAGCTGGCGTCCTCTTCATCGAAATTAGGGAGGACGCCATGCGCATGACCAAGCTGCCATCGGGCGAAGCCGTACCGGCGCTGGGCCAGGGCACCTGGTATATGGGCGATCTGCCGGCCCGCCGTGCCGCCGAGGTGGCGGCGCTGCGCGCCGGCATGGACCTCGGCATGACGCTGATCGATACCGCCGAGATGTATGGCGACGGCGCCGCCGAGCGCCTGGTGGGCGAAGCCATTGCAGGCCGGCGCGATTCGGCCTTCATCGTCAGCAAGGTACTGCCGCACCATGCCACCCGGCGCGGCACCGTGGCCGCATGCGAGGCCAGTCTGAAGCGCCTGGCCACCGACCGCATCGACCTCTACCTGCTGCACTGGCGCGGCGGCGTGCCGCTTGAAGACACCCTTTCCGGATTCGCCGAGCTGCAGCGGGCCGGGAAGATACGCCATTGGGGCGTCAGCAATTTCGACGTGGATGACATGCGGGAATTGAATGCGGTAGCCGGCGGCGCCGCGGTGGCGGCCAACCAGGTGTTATACAACCTGACGCGGCGCGGCATTGAATTCGACCTGCTGCCGCAGTGCGCCGCCGAAGGCGTGCCGCTGATGGCCTACTCACCGATCGAGCAGGGACGTCTGCTGCGCGACCCGACGCTGGCGACGATTGCCGGCCGTCATCAGGTCACGCCCGCTGCCATTGCGCTGGCCTGGGTGCTGCGCCAGCCAGGCATGATCGCCATTCCCAAGGCATCGAGCGAGGCGCATGTGCGGGACAACCGTGCCGCGCTGGATATCCAGTTGAATGAGGACGATCTTGCCGCGCTCGACCGCGCCTTTGCGCCGCCGCGTTCGAAGCAGCCGCTGGAAATGATTTAGGCCGGAATAATATTCCCGCAGGAAATTAAATCGGGCTTGCAGCTGCGCAAGCATGGTGCGTTTCTGCTCGATTTCAGTGATTCTGGTGCCTGAGTGAAAGAAAAGCGCTGCAATTTGCGCTATACCTATAAAAACATGCGAATTGGTGATTTGCCATTTACTTTGAATGTGCCATTATGCTGCGTATCGAATTGACCAAGCTTTTGGGATTTCGGTAAAGCAGAATGTGCAGGGCGATCTAGACCGGCATTTTCGTATTTTTTATCTTAGGAATGTGGACGCAATTATGGCAACAGGTACTGTGAAGTGGTTTAACGACGCTAAGGGCTTTGGTTTCATCACCCCGGACGCAGGCGGCGAAGATTTGTTCGCGCATTTCTCCGCAATCAACGCATCCGGATTCAAATCCCTGCAAGAAGGCCAGAAAGTAAGCTTCGAAGTCACCCAAGGCCCAAAAGGCAAGCAAGCTTCGAACATTCAGCCAGTGTAATTCCCATCACCAGCGTCATTGCGACGCAGTGATGCTCAAAGCCTGCACCGACCCGGTTAGCGGGCTTTTTTTATGGGCGTCGCATTCCCTGCCCGCGGTTCAGCCGCCCATGTTGGGCACGACGCCCGGCGAAGCGGGAACATGCTCGATGTCGCCATCGCGCACCGCCAGATGCAGCCTGTCGATGATACCGGCAGCCGCGTCGCCGCTGACCTCGGGCCGGCTTGCCTGCAGGCGCGCGATCAGTTCCTCGCGCGAGGAGCACAATGAGCGGTCCTTGTCGCCAAAGTCGACGGCGGCCGCCCCCTCATAACCCGAGATCTGCGCCAGCAGCTGCCGGGCCTCGCTCGCCTGCAGCCGCAATGCATCGGCCAGCACGCCGGCTTTCTGCTCGAATTCCTCACGATTGGGATACGGGGTATGCATCGTCATGGTTCCTGTGGTCGACGCCGGACGGCAGACCGGACCAACATAGCCGATAGCGGCGCGATGTCCCGGCATTTCCACGCCCGGGCTTGAAATTGCTCAACAACGCCTGCCTGCGCCAGAAGTTTGCACAGGCAACGGAACGAAGCCCGCCGCCCGATGCCAAACCGGCACCAGGACTCGCCAACGGAATCGCCATGCCAGGCATGCTGCCCAAAGCGCCGCTGTTTCCTTCCACGCTCACCCAGGGCCTGCCGGCCTGCGAACTGGTGCTGCCACCCGCGGCGCCGCGCCATGCGGACGTCAACCGGCTGGCGCGGTCGCTGCCGCCCGGCATGCCGGACCGGCTGGAGGTCAGCATCACCCGGGCCGCGAACGGCAGCGAGCGCTGCACCGCCGCCTGGTACGGCAAGCGCGCCTACCTGATCCATCTGGCCTTGCTGCCGGCCGGGAGCTGACTGCGCCGCGCCTTGTCAGCGCAGCGCACCCGATCCGCCGCGTGGCGTACGGGCGCGTGCTCCCTGCCCTGCGCCGGCGCCCGAAAGACCGCCGGGAACGCCCGCGCTGGCCGGCATCACGGTCGAGATCGCATGCTTGAACACGATCTGCGTCACGTCGCCGTGGACGGCCAGCACATAGTTGTCGAACGACTCGATGGTGCCATGCAGCTTGATGCCATTGACCAGGAAGATGAACACCGGGGTGCGCTGGTCGCGCAGGTTCTCAAGGAATGCGGCTTGCAATAATTGCGGGTTACGTTCCACGGCACTTCCTTCAAAGGACAGGTTGGAGCGGCAGGCTGCGTTCGGCGCAACATTCCGGGCGCAAAAGGCGAACAGGCAGCATCGTTTCAGCTTAGTCCACAGCTTTGCGCCAAGGTTCGGTCTTCGAACTTCAAAAGCGGCAACCGTCAAGTCAGGCGGCGTTGTGCCGTCAACACAGTCGGTAGGCTTGCCCGGATGCAATGCGGCGCCCGGCACGATCAGTTAACCGCAATCCATAGCGCCTTGATACAATGTTTCTCTAAAGAATCTTTGTGGTGATCCGGAGTGTCGCCGTGAAACGTGCTGCGTCAATGTGCTGCCCCCGGCGGGACTTCAACCCTTAACCTGTTCAGATGGCCTGGCCGTGATTGCAGCATGAAAACTATTCCCAGCAATGTGCCCGCCGGCGCCGCCAGCCAGCCTGCGAACCAGGTCAAAACGCTGGTGTGGATGACTGACACCAGCGATGTGATCATTTACCTCAGCCGCAGCATTGCCCACCTGTTCGAGCTGGGCAATGTGCTGTCGGTCGACATGTATGTGCGCTTCATTCATCCGGACGACCAGGCGCGCGTGCGGCAGGTGTTCAGCCAGGCCAAGGCGGCGCGCCAGGAGTGCCAGGCGGATTACCGGGTTGCCTCGCCAGACGGCTCGGTGCGCTGGGTGACCGGCTCAGGCGCGCCGCGCTTTGCCGACAACGGCGACTTCCTCGGCTATGCCGGCGCCCTGATCGACGTCACCGAGCAGTATGCCGCGCTGGAGCAGCTGGCCAAGAGCGAGGCCAGCCACCGCCTGCTGACCGAGAACAGCCAGGACCTGATCAGCCATCATGAAGCCTATACCGGGGTGTATCGCTATGCCTCGCCGTCCTTCGAGCGGGTTCTGGGCTATGCGCCGGCGGAGCTGGTCGGCAAGGTCAGCATCTACCACCAGGTGCATCCCGATGACATCGACGTGATCCGGCAGGAGATCGCGCGCCAGGCCGGCAGCGACGGCGACAGCCGGCTCATCGAGTTCCGCGTGCGCCACAAGGATGGCCACATGGTCTGGATGGGCACCAATGTCAAGCTGATGGTGCAGCCGGCGACCAGGGAAAACATCGGCTCGATCGCCGTGTCCCGCGACATCACCAGGGAAGTGGAGATTGCCGAAAAGCTGGCCCAGCTGGCCGAAGAAAACAAGGCGCTGGTCGAGAACTCGCTGGACATCATTGCGCTGCTGGACCGCGACGGCCGCTTCCTGCGCCTGAATGCGGCGGCCCATGACATCCTGGGCTATGCGCCGCAGGAGCTGATCGGCCGCTCCTACCTGGAACTGCTCGACGGCGATGAAGTCGCCCGCATGCGCGGCGTCGATGCGGGCCTGCGCAGCGGCCAGAATACCGCCACCGACCTGGAAACCCGGTTCCGGCGCAAGGACGGCCGCATCATCCATCTGTCACTGGCCATGCGCTGGTCCGAACACAAGCAGCTGATGTATGCCACCGCGCGCGACGTCACCGAGCGCTACCGGGCGCAGGATGAGTTGCGCAAGTCCAAGGAGCGGGTCGACGCGATGCTGGAGAGCATAGGCGACGCCTTCTTTGCGCTCGACCGCGACTGGCGCGTCACCTACGCCAACCGCAAGGCATGCGCCTTCGCCTCGGTCGAGCCGGCCACCGCGATCGGCCGGCCGCTCGCGGACCTGGTGCCGTCGATGCAGGAGTGGGCCTCGCTGCCGTATTACCGCAATGCGATGGAGCGGCGCCAGAGCGCCTTCTTCGAAGCCTGCTGGGCGCCCACCGGCGCCTGGGTGGAGGTCAGGATCTATCCGAGCGAGGACGGCATCTCGGTCTATTTTCATGACATCACCGACAAGCGCGTGGCGGAGAATGCGCTGCGCAAGAGCGAGAGACGGTTTCGCAACCTGTTCGACCAGGCCGGCGACAGCATCATCATCGCCGACGACATGCTGCGCATCCACGATGCCAACAAGCGCGCCTGCGAGGCGCTGGGCCTGGAGCGCGATGCGCTGCTGCGCCTGAAGATCGGCGACGTGGCGCCGCGCTTCGATGCCGAGCCGGCGTTCTGGGACCGGCTGCGCGCGGGCCAGACCCGGCTGGTGCAGAGCACGGTAAGCCATGCCAGCGGCAGTACCTTCCCGGCCGAGATCCATGTGTCGCGCTTCGAGGAAGACGGCAATGAATACCTGCAGGCGATCGCGCGCGATGTGACCGAGCGCATCGAGGCCCAGAAGAAGATCAGCGCCAGCGAGCAGCGCTTCCGCGAGGTGCTGGAAATGACGCCGGCCGGCTACCTGGTGGCCGACAGCCAGGCCAGGATCACCGACGTCAATCCGGCGCTGTGCCTGATCGCCGGCCATGCCCGCGAGGAACTGATCGGCCGCACGCTCGACATGCTGTTTGCCTACTGCCCATGGGAGGGCGCGGCATTCGCGCCCGGCGGACCGACCTCCACCCACGGCGCCGAAGCCGTGATCCGGCACCGCAACGGCGGCCATGTGTACGTGCTGTTCAATGGCAGCATCCGGCGCAACGCCGACGGCCAGGCCGAGTCCATGACAGGTCTTTTGACCGACATCACCGCACGCAAGGAAGCCGAAAGCCGGCTGGAACGGCTGGCTACCCATGACACCCTGACCGGCCTGCCCAACCGCAGCCTGCTCAACGACCGGGTGCAGCAGATGCTGGACACCGGGCCGCGCAACATGCCGGTGGCGGTGATGTTCATCGACCTCGACCGCTTCAAGGAAGTCAACGACTCCTTCGGCCACGAGCCGGGCGATGTGCTGCTGCGGGAAGTGGCCGGGCGCCTGGCGCGGGCGCTACGGCCCAGCGACGTCATCGCCAGGCTGGGCGGCGATGAATTCGTGGTTGCCGCCTACTGCTCCACCGGCGCGGCCGGCGCGGCCAGCATCGCCGAGAAGCTGCTGGCCACACTGGCCGCGCCGGTCGACATCGGCCACCATGAAGTGATCGTCAGCGCCTCGATCGGCATCAGCATGTTCCCCGACCATGCGCGCACCAAGGAACTGCTGTTCCAGAGCGCCGACACCGCGATGTACCGCGCCAAGGCGGCGGGCCGCAACGGCTACCGTTTCTTCGAAGCGGAAATGACGGTGGAAGCCCGCACCCGGATGACGCTGGAGCTGTCGCTGCGCCACGCGCTGGCGCGCCGCGAATTCGAACTGCACTACCAGCCGCGCATCGACCTGCGGGCCATGTCCATCGTCGGCATGGAGGCGCTGATCCGCTGGAACCATCCGGAGCTCGGCCTGGTGTCGCCGATGCAGTTCATACCGATCGCCGAGGAAACCGGGCTGATCGAAGGCATAGGCGAGTGGGTGCTGCAGGAGGCCTGTTTGCAGAGCCAGCGGCTGATGGACAAGTTCGGGCGCGCGCTGTGCGTGTCGGTGAACATGTCGGCGCGCCAGCTCAAGTGCCGGGTCATCGTCGACCAGGTCGGGGCGGCGCTGAAGCAGGCCGGGCTCAAGCCGTCATTGCTGGAACTGGAACTGACGGAAAGCGCGCTGATCGAGAACATCGAGCATACGGCGCGACTACTGAAGGAATTGAAGGGCCTGGGCGTGCGCATCGCGGTGGATGACTTCGGCACCGGCTATTCCGGCCTGGCCTACCTGCGCCGCTTCCAGCTCGACGTGCTGAAGCTGGACCGCTCCTTCGTCCATCAGCAGGATGCGGACGACCAGAACTTCGAATTCATCAAGGCCTTCGTCGACATGGCCCATGCGCTGAAGCTGTCGGTCGTGGCCGAGGGCGTGGAGACCAGCGAAACCCTGCAGTTCCTGCGCAAGGCGGCCTGCGACGAGGCGCAGGGCTATTTCCTGGCCAAGCCGCTGTCGCTGGCCGAGTTCGAGGCTTACCTGTCGCGGCTGCCGTCGCCCGGCAAGCCGGACTGACAGCACGGGCCCGCACCGCAAGCCCGGCCGGCCGCGCCGGGCCTGTCATCGCTTACTGCGCGTAGGAGCAGGCTTTCACCACGCCGTAGAGCGGATCGCCGAAGGTGGCGTTGTCGCAGGCGATGCCATCGGTGGCGGAGCGGTAGGCATAGACGCCATTGGCGCCATAGCGCACCTGGCGGGTGCCGCTGAAGGAGCAGCTGCCATTCTCGCTGGCGCAGTCGGCCCAGCCGCCTTCGGCGGCGGCGCCGCTGGCGGTGGCCGTGGGGGCGGTGGCGACCGTGGTGACTGCCGCGGTCACGGCCGACACCGTGCCGGCCACGATGGTCGACAGCGCGCCGCCCGCTTCATAGGCGCCGATATCGATGATGCCGTTGGCCGGCCTGGCCTCGGTGCCGACCGGGAAACGGTATTGCAGCGTCGGCGACAGCGACAGGCCGCCCGACGAGGCGCCGACGGCTGCGCCGGCGTCGATCATGGCCGCGCCCAGTGCGGGAAGCAGGTTGAATTCGCCGCGGTTGATGAATGACGGCGACAGCGAACGGTAGTTGTTGAGGTCGATTGCGCTAGGCCGGTTGGTCGCATTGCCGGTGCCGGAGAAGATATTATTCTGCAGCAGGGTCGGCTTGCTGACCTGGTCGCCGATCATCACGAAGGTGCCGCGCACGCTGTCGTCATTGAGGAAGGTATTGTTGACCACGTACAACTCATGGCCGGGATTGCTGGCGCCCTCTTCGCCATAGGCCAGCATGGTGGCGGCCTGGTTGGCGCTGGGCTGATGGATCACGTTGCCGATCACGTAGGAATTGCCGGCGTTGGGCAGGTCGATCTCGTAGCTGGGCTGGTTGGTCGAGGCGGAGAAGCGGCTGTAGACGATGGTGTTGGTGCGCGCCCGCGACTTCAGGTTGTGGCCGACGTTGGCGTCATGCGAATAGCTGCCGCGGAACACCAGGCTGTTGATGTTGCCGATGTAGAGGTTGTGGGTATAGCCGTTGCCGAGGCCGTTGAAGGCGAATTCGGTGTCCTCGATCACCACGTCGGAAGCGGCATCGTTGTTGGTCAGGATGCCGTTCTCGTTGTGATGCAGATAGCTGTTCTTCAGCGTCAGGCCGCGCGCGTCGAGGCGGATCGCCGCGCCGTTCTGGTCAGGCACGGCGGCGCCGAAGAGCTCGACGTTGTCGATCGTGGTGTCATTGCCGTAGAGCACCCAGGTGCCCTTGCCGACGGCGTTCTGGCCGGCGGCATTGATTTTCGGGCGGCCATTGACGCCGCGTATGGTCAGGTTGCTGGCATAGATCACGCATACGTCGCCGTCATAGCTGGCCGAGCCTTCGATTTCGATGGTGTCGCCGTTGGCTGCGGCAGCGATTGCCTTGCAGGGCGAGGAAAAGGTCTTGCCCGGTCCCACCGACAGCGTCGCGGCGGAGGCGCCGGCTGACACGGACAGCGCGCACAGGGCGGCGAGGGAGAACAGCGGACGTGGCGAGATCAGTGGAAACCTGGTCATGGATGAGTGCATCTTTCTTCACAAGGGTTGGCGTCAGTACCAGCGGTTAAAACAGTCCACACTGACCACCGGAAAGTTTGGATAGTTCATGGCCTGGCGGAAACGCTGACTTGACGGGAAGAAACGTACTCAACAATAAGTCGCGGTTGAAGAAGATGCTACAAGGAATGTATCGATGAGACAGGGCGGCCGGAAGAAAAAACTGTTATCGGCAGGAATATTGCAGAGCAATTTTTTGAGCGAAATCGGGGGTTTTATTTTCTTCGAGAAATTAAAGTTGACGAGGGCCAAGCAGATGTTTTCCCTGAAGACATGAATTTCGTTTCCTCATTGAAATAGTCCAAAAAAGTCATCCACCATTTTCTGCAGCCGCTGCCACTGGTTTTCCACGGCGCGGATCGTGTCACGCACGTTGGTGATGGTTTCCTGCAGCCGGTCCAGCCAGGACAGGTCGGCCTGCCCTTCCCTTGACGGCGCAGGCGGCCTGCGCGGCTGCGCGGGCGCAGCCTCGCCCAGCAGGCCGCGCAGCCAGTCCAGCGCCGGTCCCCAGACCGCCGCGCCCGGCCAGGCGTCGCGCGCTTTCGGGAACTGGGCAGCGGCGTCGATCATGCGGCGGCTGGCGGCCTGCCGCAGGAAGTCGCTGGAGAGAAACAGCGCGTTATGCGCGCCCTGCCCCCAGTAACTGCTGCGCATGGTGACGCGGGCATCGTTGAAGCCGACCCAGGAACCGGTCACCAGGCGCGGATGCATCAGGATGAACCAGCCGTCGGTATTGTCCTGGGTGGTGCCGGTCTTGCCGGCCACGTCGAGCTGGATGCCGAACTGTTTGCGTACGCCCTGGCCGGTGCCGCGGTCCACCACGCCGCGCAGCATGTCGACCAGTTCTTCCGAGACGTCGCGCGACCATACCCTCTTGGCGCGCCCGGAAAATTCCACCAGCACCCGGCCCGAGCTGTCCTCGACCCGGGTCACCATCATCGGCGCCTGGTATTCGCCGCCGCTGGCAATGGTGCCGTAGGCCGACGTCATTTCCAGCAGCGTCACCGGGCTGGTGCCCAGCGCCAGCGACGGCACTTCCTTCAGCTGGCTCTGGCGCACGCCGGCGCGGCGCGCGAAGTCGGCCGCCCTGGCCGGGCCGACCGCTTCCATCACCTGCGCCGTCACCGTGTTCTTGGAATAGACCAGGCCGTCTCGCATGCTGACCGGGCGTCCGCTCGGCGCGGATTCGTCCTCCGGGCGCCAGACCGTGCCATCGTTCATCCGGATCTCGCGCACCTGGTCGATGAACTGGCGGTTTGGGTCCATGCCCCGCTCCAGCGCCGCGCCATACACGAAGGGCTTGAAGGTGGAGCCGGGCTGGCGCTGGGCGCGGGCCACATGGTCGTACTGGTCGGCTTCGAAACCGGTGCTGCCCACCCAGGCCTTGACATCGCCGGTGGTGGGGTCGATGGCCACCAGCCCGGCCTGCAGCCGGGTCTTGTCGGTGCGCAGGCGGGCCATGAACTCGCCATCCTGCCTGAGCTTCGCCAGCGCGGCCGCCGGCTCGGCGCCGGCCGCCACCGCATTGCGATAGGGGCCGGATTCACGGATGAAGGCATCCACCAGGGCAGTCTTGCTGCGCCAGAAATACTCGAAAGGCGTGGCCTGCCGCTGCGCGCTGACATAGGCGCCGGTGCTGGTGGCGAGCAGCCGCTCGCTGCTGCCGGCCCATTCCACGTCGGCCACGGCCTGCAGCGCATCCATCTGGCGCTTCACCGACTGGTTGGCGGCCGCCTGCAGGCGGGAATCGATGGTGGTGTAGACCTTCAGGCCGTCGGAATAAATGTTGTAGTCATTGCGGTCGGCCCAGTCGACCAGCCACTTGCGGATATGCTCGGCGAAATGCGGCGCCGCGCCGCGCGCTTCCAGCTGGCGCTCGAAGTCGAGCTGGATGGGCCGGCCCTTCAACGCGTCGAAGCTGGCCTGGCTCAGCGCGCCGCGCCTGACCATCTGCGACAGCACCACATTGCGCCGTGCCGTGGCGCGCGCCTTGTTCTGCACCGGGTTGTAGTAGCTGTTTCCCTTCAGCATGCCGATCAGGGTGGCGCTTTCCAGCACGCTCAGTTTCGCGGCCGGCTTGTCGAAATAGGTGCGCGCCGCCATTTCGATGCCGAAGGCGTTATACAGAAACGGCACCGTGTTGAGATAGTTTTCCAGGATCTCCTGCTTGGTGAAAGCGTGCTCCAGCTTCAGCGCGGTGATGGTTTCCTTGAGCTTCCTGGTGATCGAGCGCTTGCGGCCGATTTCTTCCGGATAAAGATTTCGCGCCAGCTGCTGGGTGATGGTCGATCCGCCCTGCACTTCGCCGCCCAGGGTGCGCACCAGCGCGCCGGCGGTGCGGTAGAAGTCGATGCCGTGATGCTCGTAGAAGCGATGGTCCTCGGTGGCGATCAGCGCCTTGGGCACGCTGGGCGCGATGCGGGAAAGCGGCACCCATTCCCGGTTGAAGCGCTTGTAGGTCGCCAGCAACTGGCCGTCGACCGAGATCAGCGTGCTGGGCTGCTCGTTGCGGGTCTTGCGCAGGTCCGCCATGCTGGGCGTGAACGGAATCAGCAGCAGGGTGTAGAGAAATAGCAGCAGCGCGCCAGCCGTGCCCAGCAGCAACAGGGCATGGCCGGCGGCAAGGCTGCGTGCGCGCCAGCCCAGTCCGGGCCGGATCAGCGCCTGGAACGGGCCGGCAATGCGCCGCCACCGCCCGTGCTGCCGGGCCGCTGTGTTTTCCGTATCGTCCAAATTATTTCCTGAATCACTCCATCCCGCGAACTCGGGTGCTTCTTGAGGATAGTGGCTGGGCATCGGCCGGGCTTGCGTGGATTCAATCGCAACGCAGGCAGAACCGACGCCGGCGGAGCCGGTTGATATGACGCATGCGTCAGACGGTGCCGGAAGTGCAACTGAACAATAAATCAGGGTCGTCCGTTCGGCCTTTGCGTCGAGGCAAGACGTCTCGGGAAAAACTGTCGTACAAGCTAGTCAAACATTTACGAAGCATTCGATGGCTACTGGAAGCGGAAATAAGGGCGGCAAAGCGGTCGACGAGCAGGGGGCCGGCCAGAGCGCCGGCGTGCCGGCCGACGGCGAGATGGAAGGCAACAGCTACAGTCCGCTGGGCAGGCCCGGCGTGCGCCACTGGCAGGCCAGCTACATTACCGAGCCCGGCCTCGATGACCGCAGCAGCGTGTTCTTCGCCGCCGTGGAAATGACCCGCATGCCCATGGTGGTGACCGACCCCAACCAGGACGACAATCCCATCGTCTTCGTCAACCGGGCATTCCTGGACATGACCGGCTACGAGGAAGACGCCGTGCTCGGCCGCAACTGCCGCTTCCTGCAAGGCGCCGAGACCGACCGCGACACGGTGCGGGAAGTGCGTGAAGCCGTTGCCGAACAGCGCGCGGTCGCGGTCGACCTGCTCAATTACAAGGCGGATGGCAAGCCGTTCTGGAATGCGCTGTTCCTGGGCCCGATCTTCGACAAGGACGGCAAGATCCTGTATTTCTTCGCGTTGCAGATGGACATCACCCGGCGCCGGGTCTCCGAACAGTCGTTCCGCCAGGCACAGAAAATGGAAGCCATCGGCCAGCTCACGGCCGGCCTGGCGCATGACTTCAACAACCTGCTGCAGGTAATCACCGGCAATCTGGAAGTGGCGGCCCTGCATTGCGGCGACAATGCGCCGCTGCGCACCGCGATCGACCAGGCCGAACTGGCTGCCGCCAAGGGCGGCAAGCTGACCCAGCAACTGCTGACCTTCGCCCGCAAGCAGCGGCTGGACCCGAAGCGCATCAGCCTCAATGCGCTGGTGGTGGAATTCAGCGAAATGCTGGTGCGCACGCTGGGCGAAAGCATCGACTTGCGGCTGGACTTGAAGCCCGGCCTGCCTTCCTGCACGCTGGACCCGACCCACATGGAAATGGCGCTGCTGAACGTGCTGATCAATGCGCGCGATGCGCTGCCCGGCGGCGGCCGGGTTACGATCGCCACCGCCATCATGACCGAGGGCAACCGGGCCGCGGCGCATCATCTGCCGCCCGGGCCTTACGTGGTGCTGTGCGTGATCGACGAGGGCGAAGGCATGCCGGCCGAGGTGCTACAGCGCGCGACCGAGCCGTTTTTCACTACCAAGGGCATGGGAACCGGCCTCGGCCTGGCCATGGTGCATGGCTTTGTCCAGCAGTCCCATGGACGGCTGGAAATCGACAGCAAGCCGGGCAAGGGCACCACGGTGCGCATGATCTTTCCGCTGGCCCCCGAGCGCGATGCCGCCAGGGGCGAGCCGGACCAGCCCGCCAGGACGCCGGACCCGTCCGGCGACGCGCCAGCGACCGCGCAGACCATCCTGCTGGCCGAAGACAGCGAGGACGTTCGCCAGGTCGCCGCCAACTACCTGCGCAGCCTGGGTTACCGGGTGCTGGCGGCCCACAGCGGCGAGGAAGCGCTAGTGTTGCTGGAGCGCCATGGCAGGGTGGACCTGCTGTTTACCGACCTGATCATGCCGGGCGGCATGAACGGCCTGATCCTGGCGGAGCGGGTGCGCCAGAGCCAGCCGGACCTGCCGGTGCTGCTGACCACCGGCTTCATGGATGAACTGGTGCGCCAGGGCTCGGGCGCGTTCGGCAAGGACATCCTGACCAAGCCCTACCGCCGCAGCGAACTCGCCGAACGGGTGCGCGCGGCGCTGGCCAAGCAACATCCCGGGAAGCAACCCGCCACCCCCGGCTTCCGCCATGAGGGTTGATGGCATGCCGCATGTGCTGGTGGTGGATGATGAAACGGCGCTGGCCGACATCATTGGCGCCTATCTGGAAGCCAACGGCTACCGCATCACGGTGGCCAACGATGGCCAGGAGGCGCTGGCGCTGGATGCCCGCGACCCGGCCGACGCGGTGATCACCGACTTTGCGATGCCCGGCATGAACGGGCGCGACCTGGTGGCCGACCTGCGGCGGCGCCGGCCCGACCTGCCGGCGATCATGGTGTCGGGCTATGTCGGCATGCAGCAACTCGATCTCCACCCGCTGCTGCTGCTCAACAAGCCGGTCAGCCTGGCCATCCTCACCCGCCATCTGCGCGACCTGCTGGACAGCGGCACTTCCGCACGCTAAGCGCCAGGGCCGCGATTGTCGCGACCTGGCAGGCAATCCGCACCGGATACAGGCTGAATATGCCTGGAAAAGACGGCGGAAAGGCTATACTACGCGCCACCTTTCCTTGCCCAGAACCATGCCATGCGACTTTTCGCCATCCTGCTTTCCAGCGCCCTGATCGTACCAACGGCCTTTGCCGCCAACGATACCGAAACCCTGCCATCCGGCGTCACCATCCAGAAGCAGAACAAGACCAGCGGCGCCCAGCCCAAGGCCAGCGACCAGGTCAAGGTGCATTACCGCGGCACGTTGGAAAACGGCACCGAATTCGACAGTTCCTACAAGCGCGGCGAGCCGGCCCGGTTTCCGCTCTCGCGCGTGATTCCCTGCTGGACCCAGGCGGTGCAGAAACTGCATGTGGGTGAAAAGGCCAAGCTGGTCTGCCCGGCGGCCACCGCCTATGGCGCGGCCGGCATTCCCGGCATCATTCCGCCCAACAGCACGCTGAACTTCGATGTCGAACTGATTTCGATCGAGTAAAAACACCCAGCCAGCGGGCGCAAGCCGGCAGGTGCCGGCATGCGCCCCGGCACGCCGCCCAGCGCGAGATTGACGGCGCGCATTCTTTCTCCGACCATTGCGTCATGCCCCCTCTCTCTGCTTTCATTCCGGTTCTGTTCATCGTCTCGCTGGCGCTGCTGCTCAGGCATTTCCTGGGAGCGCTGGCATGGGCTTTCCTGCTGGCCGTGATCACCTGGCCCCTGCATGAAAAGCTGCTGCGCCGCGGCTGGTCGCCGCTGGGCAGCGCGACCGCGCTGCTGTCGGTGCTGGTGCTCAGTTTCAGCGGGCCGTCGATCTTTCTGTTCAACGCGCTCGGCAACGAGGTGTCGACCGTCGAACGGTTGCTCGGGCAACTGAACCAGACCGGCGTGCCGGCGCCGCCCTGGCTGGCCAAGCTGCCGGTCGTGGCCAAGCCGGTGCTGGCCTGGTGGCAGGAACACCTGGCGGTGCCGGGCGGCCTGGCCACCCTGATCCGCACCACCGCCGGTGACCTGATTCCGCACCTGACCAGCACCATCAGCACGCTCGGGCCGACCATCCTGGCCAATGCGCTGTACCTGTTCCTGGCCATGCTGACGCTGTTCGTGATCTATGTGCAGGGGCATGCCGTGGTCAGCTATGTCGACCGCGCCGGCCTGCGCATCGCGCCCGGCTACTACCCGGTGCTGCGCCGGCTGTTCCCGCTGTCGGTGCGCGGCACCGCGCTCGGCCTGTGCTCGGTGGCCCTGCTGGAGGGCGTGGTGCTGGGTTTCGCCTACGCCATCGCCGGTGCGCCGGCGCCGATTCTGCTGGCGGTCATCACCGGATATATGGCACTGATCCCGGGCGGTGCGCCCCTGTCGTTCTCGCTGGTCTCATTGCTGCTGCTGGGCCAGGGCCATGCCGGCGCGGCGCTGGGCCTGTTCTGCTGGGGCGCATTCGAGCTGTTCCTGGTCGACAAGTTCGTGCGGCCCAAGCTGATCGGCCGACGCGTCGAGCTGCCTTTCCTGGCGGTGCTGTTCGGCCTGCTGGGCGGCGTGTCAACGATGGGCGTGCTGGGCCTGTTCGTCGGCCCCTTCATGATGGCCGTGCTGTTCTGGTGGCTGCGCGGCGGCCGGGTGGACGCGATGGTGGCCACCGAAAAACCGGCCAAAACCGACGAAGTGGCCTTGTAGGCCACGCGGGATTGCAAACTTTTTCATTTGAAGTGCGAAATTTGCAAGGCTGTACGAAATTCGGCGAACTTTCTGAATTTGCAGGCGATCAGATTACAATTTGACAATCCTGGGCCAACCGTATGAAACAAGTTTCCGTCGATAACGTCGTCAATACCTACCGTTTTTACGCTCCGCTCTACGACCGCATGTTCGGCGCCATCTTCGACCCGGGCCGCCGGGCGCTGGCGGAAGCGGCTTCTGCGCTCCGTCCGGCCTCGCTGCTCGAAGTCGGCGTCGGCACTGGCCTCACGCTCGCGCAGTACCCCGCCAGCACTGAGATTGTCGGCATCGACGTCTCCAGCGACATGCTCGACATTGCCCGCTACCGGGCCGAGCAGCTCGCCGAGCACAACATCCAGCTGAGCCTGATGAATGCGGAAAGCATGGACTTCCCCGACGGCTACTTCGACTGCGTGGCCCTGCCCTACGTACTGTCCGTCACACCCGACCCCGATAAGCTGGTGGCCGAGATCCGCCGCGTCTGCCGCAAGGGCGGCACCATCCTGATCCTCAACCACTTCAGCGGCAGCCGCTTCTGGTGGCTGCTGGAACGCGCGGTGCGCTCGCTGGCCGACCGCATCGGCTTTCGTTCCGACTTCTGCTACAAGGAGCAGATCCTGCGCCACAACTGGGAAGTGCAGTCGGTCAGGAATGTGAATTTCCTGGGTTTGTCCAAGCTGGTGACGATCAGGAACGTCTGAATCCGCCAGGTTTCCCCCCTCTCTTCGCGCCCTGAACCTTGAAACGCCCCGTTTGTTCCGGGGCGTTGCGCAATGCGCTGAGCGAGCGCCATCTCGGTGATGACCCGGCAAGCCTGTGCGCGACCAGTGCGCCGGCGCCACGCCTCGCGCCCGCGACGGTCACGTTCAAAACGGGCTTTTTCTACGTCATCAGACTTCCGTCACTCGCCCGCTGCCACGTTGGCATCCGTGACGCCTCAACGCATGCAGGCAACCTGTGCGGTCTGCGCAACGATGCCCCGCCACGTTCTCCTAGTTGAACCTCTCCGTGCAACATCTCACTCAAGCGCGCCCGAGCCCAGGAGCAAGCATGCCGGCCCCGGGGCTGTCCATCGCCTTGTTCACCGGAGACCCTCATGAAACGCGCCCTGCAGGCAACAGACAATTCCTCATCCCAAAGACCACGGATTGACACGCCGGCAGCAGCAGCGCCACCGCCAGGCGCCGCCGCTACCCATCCGCCTACCCTCTCGGCGAGAGATCAGAAGCCGAAAAGCTCTCTCCTGCACAGGCAATATTTTTTTTCCATCGTCGCCAATAGTGACCTGCCTGCCCTGAAAAAGTTGAATCCGGAAATCGTCAAGGATTTGATCAACGAAACCGACCGTGCCAGCGGCCTGACGTCCCTGATGCTTGCCATTAAGTCGCACAATGCGGAAACGGCATTGTGGCTGATCAACCAGGGCGCCAAACCAGACGGTCCCTGCGCCCGCGGAACGAGCGCCCTGATGTATGCGGCCAAGCGCGGCGACTGCGCCATGCTGCAACTGCTGCTTACCGCGGGCGCCGCGATCGGGCAGGCCGATCCCGAGCAACGCACGCCCCTCCACCACGCCGCCATGCAGGGAAAGGAAGAAGCGGTCGCCTTGCTTCTCGACCGGGGCGCAGCGCTGGAACATCAGGATGTAGAGGGCAATACCGCACTGCTGCTTGCAGTCGTCAGCAGACATGCAAGCGTCACAGACTTGCTTGTAAAGCGCGGCGCCAATGCCGCGCATGTGAACGGGACCGGCTCTTTTCCTCTGTGCTATCTCAGAAGCAAAGCCATCGCCGTTGCCTTGCTGCAAAAGCCTATCGACCTCCAGCAGCAATCGGCGCAGCGAACAACCGCATTAATTACCGCAAGCGGCAATGGTGAATACGAGATTGTGGCGCTGCTGCTGGACCACGGCGCTGACATTAATTTTCGCAACAACAAAGGCGCCACAGCGCTTTGGGCAGCAATAGAAGGGAAACAGCACAACGTCGTGAAACTGCTGCTGGACAGGGGCGCCGATCCCGGTGGCACCATTGCCAACGTTCTCAGACTTCGACGCATCACCATGCTTGGTTGTGCAGCAGGCAGCAACGATATCGAAACCATGCAATTGCTGTTGCAAGCCGGCGCTGAAATCGACTACTGCAACAAGGAAACGAATCCAGCCCTGTCTTCTGCGGCACGATGTAAAGCAAAGGAAGCGGTGCAATGGCTATTGGACAAGAAAGCCACCGTCGATACGGCTGCGGGCAATGGCGTGACAGCGCTGATGGCAGCATCGCAAAACGACCATGTCGAAATTGCCGAACTCCTGCTGCAGCATCGTGCGAGTGCTACCCGTCTAGACGTAGACGGATGGAACGCGTTTCATCACGCTGTAGCTTATGGAAGTGAGAAATGTGCCGCCCTGCTGCTCAGGAACAATGCCAGTGTTCAGGAAAAGACGAGCGACGGGAGATTTTCGCTCCATTTGGCAGCGGAGCATGGGCAACAGAAAATCATCGCGCTGCTGCTGGACCAGGGTGTGGATGTCGATCAGGCTGACTGGCAAAGCAATACGGCGCTGATGTTTACAGCCAAGCGCGGCTGTCTGCCCGAGCTGGAATTTTTGTTAAGTAAAGGGGCGAATTGCGACAAAAGAAATTCGCACGGCTTCAACGCACTGCACTTCGCGGCAATGGCGGGCAACGCTAAAGCGCTTGCCAAGTTGTTAAAACAGCCGACTGTCGATATCAACTGTGTGGACAATGTAGGCAACACCCCATTAATTCTTGCCGCAGTTAATGGTTGCTATGACGCCGTGCAGCATCTGCTGGAAAACGGCGCCGATCCATGTACTGTCAACCACCGAGGATGGAACGCGCTTCATGCCGCCGCCTGTAGCGGGCACGTCACAGTTGTGGAAACGCTGATCAACGGCGAAAACGACATGGATTTTATCAACTCTACGAACGCCGAAGGCTGTACGCCGCTGCTTTTGGCTGCGGAGAGAGGCAAGACGGACGTGGTGGGGCTGCTGGCGGAACGCGGCGCCAATTTCCGCCTATGCGAAAAGTACGGCCACACAGCGCTTCACTATGGCGCTTGCCTCGGCTACGCGAAAGTGGTGGAGGTGCTGCTGCTGAAGATGCGGCTGCCGCAGGCGCCCGGCTATCAGGCGGCAGACATGGTGATCATCCAGGAAGCGCTGGCGGCGGCAGTCATTGCCCGCCGTGCAGGCGTCGTCGAGGTTTTCCTGCGCAGCAAGCCGGATCTGTCGTCGTTGAATCTTCAGTGGCATGCATCCCCGGTGATTCTCGACCTTCGCAAGAACGTCCATGTCGTGATCGCGCCCCAGCAGGCAATGAGGGAACAGGTAGAGCAATTCACTGGATTGGCCGACTGCGTGGAGCGGCTGGTGTCGCTGCTCGACATGTCCGACGACTTCAGTGGCGACGAGGCTACCCTGGCGCAGCACTGGCTGTCGTCCACATACTCGTACGCAGTCATTGCCGAGAAGCTGCAAGAGGCCACAAAAGGGAGCGCCGTCTTGCGACGCACGCTGGCAGGACCGGACCGCCAGGTTTCGCCAGCGCAAGACAGACTGGTTTGCGCCGGCATCCTGGCCAGCCTTGGCGAACCTTCGATATTCGACGCGCCCTATTCGGGCCAGGGATTGTCGCCCGATGTCGAGGCATGCTTCAACAGCCTGGCGCTCCATCATGCCCACCTGCTGTCGCAAGTCGGCCAGCAGGCCGAGCAAAACCTCGTCATCGCCCTTGACAATCTGCATGGCACCTGCATGGGCTCCTTCACCGGAAAGCCATTCCACCCGATCGATCTCTATATTTATCTGACGAAGCAATGCGGCCTGTATGACATTCCGGCCAAGCGCATCAGTGACGCCTTCGCCGAGATATGGGTCCAGCACAGGCAATCCGACACCGCAACGCGGGAAAAGGCGTTGGCGCAGGCACTGGACAAGCGTTCCCGCAGCGGGGAGGTGTTTGAGCAGATGCGTCATGACAGCGCACTGTCCGGCAATGAAGTCATGTTCCACTGGCTGCTGAACCGCCAGCTTGACCTGGTCAATGCCTGGCATAAAAAAGTGCTGGAGCCGGCGCCGCAGTAAACCATGACGGCGCTGGCTCCTGGCGACGCCGTGCATGGCATTGCGATGGTTCTGGCCCCGGCGCCGTGACGGATGCCGACAACAAGCAGCGCCGCATCCCGTCCGCAATTTGATCTGCGACAGCAAGCCTGACAGGCATCCGGGGCTAACTTGGGTGACAACAGCAAGCGACATGCCGGTCCATGCCAACCCACGCCAATCAGGCGAGGCACGGTAATTGCAGGCGTAAGCCTGTTTCGGATCGCATGGCTGCACTGGCGGAAAAACGCACCATCGTGAAGCATGCGCAGTCCGGCATGCATCACCGCCATGCAGCGCACGCAGCATGTTGAGGAGAAAGACCATGAACAGCATCAGCAGCAGGAATATCGCCGAACAACTTTGCACGCTGGCCACCCTGCTGGAAGCCGAAGCGCTGCGCTGCAAGGCCTATGGCGCGCCGAACGCCAAAGAGGTCGGCAGGCAGGCACGCGACGTGCGCGCCATGGCCGACCAGTTATGGGACGCCAACGTCGCGGTGCCCGTCGGACGCCAGCCCGCGCAGCGCAACCAGCCGGCAAACGGCAAGCCGGCGCGTCCCAGCCGGCCGGCGCTGGACCTGCAGCACGCGATCGGCAGCCTGGTGCTTTAAGCGATTCGACCTGATGGGCCGGCCAGCCCGGCCCATCAGGTCGTCACGCCCTAGAATGCCTGCCAAGCGCCCGCCATCGCGGCGGCGCAGCGCTCGAAAGGCAAGGCATGGATCTGGCATTCTGGCTGTCGCTGGTCGCATTCATCGTGGTCACCGCGGTGTCCGTCGATGTCGCGCTGGGCTGGCGCCGCATCACTCACCTGAAGGACGTCGCCGTGCCGGCTGGCGCGCGGCAGCCGCGGGTGTCGCTGATCGTGTCGGCGCTAAACGAGGCCGGCACCATAGCACCGGCGCTGCACTCGCTGCTGGCCATCGATTATCCCGACCTGGAACTGATCGTCATCGACGACCGCTCCACCGATGCCACCGGCGAGATCATCGACAGGCTGGCGGCCAGCCAGCCGCGCCTGCTTCCGATTCACCTGCGCGAACTGCCGCCCGGCTGGCTGGGCAAGAACCATGCGCTTGCCCGAGGCGCGGCCGCGGCCAGCGGCGACTACCTGCTCTTTACCGACGCCGACGCGGTGTTTGCGCCGAGCGCGGTGGCGCGCGCGGTCGCCTGGTGCGAAGCCAGGCGGGTCGACCACCTGACGCTGTTCTTCGACCTGGTGGCGCGGCCGCTGCTGCTGCGGCTGATGGTGATCAGCTTCGCCGCCGCCTTCATGGCCCGCTTCCGTCCCTGGAAAACCGCCAGCTCGGCGCGCCACCATGTCGGCATCGGCGGCTTCAACCTGGTGCGGCGCACAGCCTATGAAGCCGTCGGCGGCCATGGCGCAATACCGCTGGCGGTGCTGGACGATATGGAACTGGGCCGGCTGCTTAAAGGCGCCGGCCATGCGCAGCATGTGCTGTCGGGCGAGGAGATGGTGTTCATCGAGTGGTACCGCAGCACGCCGGAACTGATGCGCGGCCTCGAAAAGAATGTGTTCGCCGGTTTTGACTACCGGCTCGGCATGCTGGCCGGAGTCACTGTGCTGGTGCTCATTACCCGGGTCTGGCCATGGCTGGCGCTGCTGACCACCAGCGGCCCTGCCTGGTGGCTCAGCCTGGCCACCGTGGCGGTTGGGCTGGCGCTGTACCTGGACTTGCTGCGTGCCCGCAAATGGCCGCTGCGCTGCCTGCTGTTTGCGCCGCTGGTGCCGGCCATCGAGCTGGCCATCTGGTGGCGCGCCTGCCTGCTGACCGTGCTGCGCGACGGCGTGATCTGGCGCGGCACCCGCTACCCGCTGGCACAGCTGCGGGCGGCGCACCGCGCCATGGCCGCACGCGGCAAGTGACACCAATCACGGCCACATCGCCGATAATGGCGTCTTTTTTGCGCAGCCGCCCATGAGCTTTTCTTCCCTCGGTCTGATCGACCCCCTGCTGCGCGCCCTGGATACACTGGAATATCGCCAACCCACGCCGGTGCAGTCGCAGGCGATCCCGGCGATTCTGGCGGGGCGCGACCTGATGGCCGCCGCCCAGACCGGCACCGGCAAGACAGCCGGCTTTGCGCTGCCGCTGCTGCAGCGGCTGACCATGCAGGGGCCGCAGGTAGCGGCCAACTCGGTGCGCGCGCTGGTGCTGGTGCCCACCCGCGAGCTTGCGGTACAGGTCCATGACAGCTTCATCGCCTACGGCCAGAACCTGCCGCTGCGCATGGCGATCGCCTTTGGCGGCGTCAGCATCAATCCGCAGATGATGAAGCTGCGCCGCGGCGCCGACGTGCTGGTGGCCACGCCCGGCCGCCTGCTGGACCTCTATCGCCAGAACGCGGTGAAGTTCAGCCAGCTCGAAACCCTGGTGCTGGACGAAGCCGACCGCATGCTCGACCTGGGCTTCTCCCGCGAACTCGACGCCGTGTTCGCCGCCCTGCCCAGGCAGCGCCAGACCCTGCTGTTTTCCGCCACCTTTTCCGATGCGATCCGCGAGATGGCCGGCCGGCTGCTGCACAAGCCGGTATCGGTCGAGGCAACGCCGCGCAATACCGCGGCCAAGGGCGTGAAGCAGTGGATGGTGCCGGTCGACAAGAAGCGCAAGACCGAACTGTTCCTGCACCTGCTGAAGAAAAAGCGCTGGAAGCAGGTGCTGGTCTTCGTCAAGACCAAGAAGGGCGCGGACGAGCTGGCCAATGCGCTGTCGGCACAGGGCATACCGGCCGACGCGATCCACGGCGACCGGCCGCAGCCGGCGCGGCTGCGCGCGCTGGAGCGCTTCAAGAGCGCCGAGGTGCGGGTGCTGGCCGCCACCGATGTCGCCGCGCGCGGCCTGGATATCGACGATCTGCCGCAGGTGGTCAATTTCGACCTGCCCATCGTCGCCGAGGATTACATCCACCGCATCGGCCGCACCGGCCGCGCCGGCGCGCGCGGCGATGCCTGCTCGCTGGTGGCGGCGGACGAAGTGCAGCAACTGGCCGCGATCGAAGCGCTGATTAAGGCGCCGCTGCAGCGCTTTGAGGAGCCGGGCTTTGTGCCCGACCACCGGGTGCCGGCCACCGATGCCAGCGGGCGCGTGGTCAAAAAACCGAAGAAACCGAAGAAGCCCAAGGTGCGCGCCGCACGCGCCTGAGGAAGCAGGCATGCCCAACCAAAAGCCTTGTTGATTTCCGTCACAGCCTGGACTGTTGCAGCCGAGTTGATGCATAGCATAATGTCACTGCTCAAATGATGACATTCCGACAAAACCGGCACCATTGCCGGATCACCAGGCTGGACAGTATTTATGACGAAGAGCGGCACGTTCGGCGATGACGCCGACGCAATGGCATCCCAACATGGGGAATTTCTGGCGGGCGTCCTGGCAATGGCGCGCATCTCGCGGGTCACCGTGGCGCTGGAGTCCGGCGCCGACGCCGGTTCGTCGCTGCTGGAAGCGGCCAGGCTCACCGGGCATGCCGAAACCTGCCTGCTGTTCGAGGACTGGGAAGACCAGCCGCTGGCGGCGCTGCTGACGCGCGCCGCGCAGGCAACAGGCGATGACGCGCCGGCAAGCCTGCCCGTTGGCGGCAACCAGGCGCAGGCGCTGCAGCAGCTGCTGCATCAGGCCCAGGCGCGCCAGCGCCGATCCTTCCTGCTGATCCTGAACCGCATGGAACGCCTGCTTGCCCGGCCGACGCACGATCCGCTCTACCAGGCCTTCGAGCAGGCGCTGGTGTCGCTGGCCGACGACCGCGAACTCGACCTGCACTTGCTGCTGGTGATGGATGAATCCGCGGAATTTCTGCTGACCCGTCTCGAACACCGCATGCCGGGCATCGGCGACGGCTGCCTGCGCATACCTCCTCCCGGCCATCCGGCGCCTGGTGCCGGAGCCGGGCGGATGCACCGCCACGAACCGCCGGCGCCAGGCGCGGCCGCAGCTACCGGCGGCGCAAGCCGCGACCGCTCGTTCGGCATGCTGCTGGAACGGCTGACTGCAAAGGTGCCGCTGGAGCAAGCCGAAAACGGCGAGCAGGCCTTGCATCGTCATCGGCCCATTCAGCCGCCCACAGACCTGCACGGCAACGACGACACCGGCGTCGGCGCCGCACAGGCGGTGACGCCGCAGCCAGCCGCCGACGATGCGATCGCCGATCCGCCCGCCCCTGCCCCTGCCCCTGCCCCTACTTCCTACGCTGCCCCCGCTGCCGTCGCGGACTCGCCGGAAGCACCGCATCCGGACCCGCAGCAGGAACCGGAACGCCATGCAGGCCGGCAGGAAACCCGGGAGCAGCACAGCCACGCAGCGCCGATCGCGTCCGCACCGGCGCCGTCCCCCGCCGCGGCAATGGCCGCGCCCGTCACGCAGCCGGCCGCGCCGGCGCGCCGCCGCCGCACATGGCCGCTGGTGCTGGGCCTGCTGCTGGCAGCAGGCGCAGGCGTGCTGGCATGGCAAGGGCTGCCGGTGTCCGACAGCGACAGCGGCAGCGCCGGGCCGGCGCAGGCAGCGGCGCCGGCCGTCACAGCGCAGCCGAAGTCCGCGCCTGCAGCGGATGACAAGGTGGCTGCTGCAAGCCCGCCTGCCGCTGCCACGCCCACGGCGCCGGCTTCAACAGGCGTACCGCCCCAGGCCGCAAAACCGTCCGATCTCGACAAGCCCGCCGGCACAGCGGCTCCCGACAAGGCGAGCAGCGCCGCCGCGCCAGCCGCGCCAGCCGCGGCCACGGCGGCCACAGCGGCTACGCCAGCCACGCCGGCAGTGGTATACGTCCATGTGCGCGACGTGCGCGAGCGCGACCAGGTGCAGGCGCAGCGGCGCGCCCTCGGCGCGCAGGGCATACGGCTGATGGAAGTCAAGGTCACCAGCAAGGGACCCAGCGTGGCCGACCTGCGGTACTTCCACGATGAAGACCGCGACGAGGCGCTGGTCGTGCAGAAGGCGCTGCTGGCTGCCGGCGTGCCGGTGGCCAGGCTCAGCCGCATGAACGGTTTCGAGTCCAGCACCCGCCGGCGACAGTATGAAGCCTGGCTGGCCATGCCGGCCCAGCCAGGTCAGGCCCAGCGCTGAGCGCCGGGCGACAAGCGCCTGTGCCGCCGATTTGACAGGCAACGGGGCCGCACAGCGCTTGTTCCTTTCCCTGTCGCACCGGCACATGTCTGGTGCGAAACCGATTGATCTCTATAATGGCGCGGGCGTACCATCCGGCATGCCTTGAGCGGGTTCGCTCCCACCGGGGCGCCGGCCGGCAAGCCGGCGCCACCCCATGGTTCGCCACCTTTACAGAATTCACCAGCCAGCGCCAGCAAGCGGCAAACACCGCATGGCGCCTGTCCGGCACGCTGCCTTAGCGCAGCATCCTCATCGGAGATAACGATTTATGGCTGCACCCAATGACAACATCAGCATGGCCCTGTACTGCGACTTCGAAAACGTCGCACTCGGCGTACGCGATGCCAAATACGACAAATTCAACATCCGGCCGGTGCTGGAACGGCTGCTGCTCAAGGGCAGCATCGTGGTCAAGAAGGCCTATTGCGACTGGGACCGCTACAAGGAATTCAAGCCGCAGATGCACGAGGCGTCCTTCGAACTGATCGAGATACCGCATGTGCGCATGTCCGGCAAGAACTCGGCCGACATTCGCCTGGTCGTCGATGCGCTCGACCTCTGCTACACCAAGTCGCATGTGAACACCTTCGTCATCATCAGCGGCGACTCCGACTTTTCGCCGCTGGTGTCGAAGCTGCGCGAAAACGCCAAGTACGTGATCGGCGTCGGCGTCAAGGATTCCACTTCCGACCTGCTGGTGGCCAACTGCGACGAGTTCATCTTCATCGACGACCTGGTCCGTGAAAGCCGGCGCGCCGCCGCCAGCCGCGAAACCCGCCAGTCGCCGTCCGCCGGCCGTCGCCCGGCCGCGGTGGAAGACGAGCACAAGCCCAAGGAAAGCCTGGAAGTGCGCAAGAACCGCGCGGTCGACCTGGCCTCGGAGACCTTCGAGGCGCTGATGGCCGAGCGCGGCGACAATGGCAAGATCTGGGCGTCCGCGCTGAAGCAGGCGATCAAGCGCAGGAAGCCCGACTTCAACGAGGTGTACTTCGGCTTCCGCACCTTCGGCAATCTGCTGGAAGAACTGCAGTCGCGCGGCATGCTGGAGATCGGCCGCGATGACAAGTCGGGTTCCTATGTCTACCGCAGCAGCCGCGCGCTGGCGGAAGCGGCGAACCTGATCCCGGTCGCTGCCGTTGAGGCGCCAGTCGCGGAGAAGCCGGAAGCCGCAGGCCGCGGTCGCCGCAATGAACGCGACCAGCGCCATCGCCCCCAGCGCGAGGAACCGGCGGAGGCCGCGGCGCCGGCGCCGGTAGTGGCCTGGTACGAGCCTGGCGCGCAGCTGGAACCGCAGGCGGAGGCGGCGCAAGAGCCGTTGCCAGCCGCGTCCCTGACCGCGGTCGAGGAGACGGCCGGCGCGCCGTCCGCATCCGCCGCGCCCGACCAGGACGCCGACGAGGCAGGCCGGGAACCAGGCCGTCGGCGCGGCGCCCGCAAGTCCGCGCGCGGCCGGCAAGGCGCAAACCAGGCCGAGGCCGCCAACGCTATTCCAGCCGCGGCAGCGGAACCCGAAACCCTGTCGCAGCCCGCACCGGCTGCCGATGCCGCCGAGGCGTCCGCCTCCCTGGCCGTGCCGGAGCCGGCATCGGCCCCGGGCATCGATCTGCCGGTCAGCAACGCGCAGCGCCGCGCGATGCGCAACAGCAGGATGCCGGCCCGCGCCAGGAAAGCGTCCGAAGTCAAGCCTGCCGCCACGGACGCTGCGCCGGCAACCGCAGGCAGCGACCTTCCGCCCGCGGATGTCACTGGAAACGATGGCAGTGACGGCCAGCGCCGCGGTGGCCGTCGCACCAGATCAGGCGCGCAGGCCAAGCCGGAAACGGCCGGCGATGCGATGCCGCGGCTGGAAACCCCGCAGGTCAATGAAGCGCCGGGCGCGGTGGACGACGCCCAGCAGCCGGCGCCGGCAAAGAAACGCAGCAGCCGTTCCACCCGCGCCCGCAAACCGAAAGCGGAGACCGCAGCGGAATAAGTCCGGGCAGCGACGCATCGGCCGGGAACAATGCAGCAATGCACCGGTCGAAGCGTTCTTTCAGCGGGGTTGCCATGCCACAGACCGTGTTGTTCAAGGGCTATACCGTGTCAGGCAGCGCCCGCCCCGCCCAGGGCCGCTGGCAAGTCTCGTTCATCATCGAGAAGGACAGCCGGCTGATCCAGAAAACCGCTTTCATGCTGTCGGCCTGCGCCGTATCGGCGGCCGAACAGGCCGCCGTCCTGCGCGGACTGCAGCGCGTCAATGAATGGGAAGACGAGTAGCGGATACGGCGTGACGCATGCACTGCCTGCGTGCCCTGCAGGCCGCCGCTCAGCGCGCCGTGCCTGAACCGGAACCCGAGGTGCCGCCCGAACCGCCGCTGGTCGTACCGCCCAGTTTGCCGCTGCCATTGTCCGCGCCGACCGTGGCCGATGTCGAACCGCCGGACGTCGAACCCGTCGCCGTGCCGGTGCTGTTGCCCGGCCCGCCGGAAGCGCTGGAATTGGCGTCGCCCCTGTTGCAGGCGACGACAGACAACGCCATGACGGCAATGGCGAGCAGTCGCCCACCCGTGCTGGAAAAAGCTTGCATGGAAATCTCCTTGAAACGGTCATGAATCGGCAGGCGCCCGGCTTGCCGCATGCCGGGCATGACGCCGCATGCAGCACGCAGCGGGCAGGATCAGTCCTGTGCCGCAGCCCCGCCGGCGCCTTTAGCCGGTGTCGGCTTTGGCGCGGCGCCGGCATGATAGACCGTCTTGACGTTGACGAATTCCTGGATGCCGAACCAGGACAGCTCGCGTCCGTAACCCGACTGCTTGACGCCGCCAAACGGCAGGCGCGGGTCCGATTTGACCAGCGCATTCACGAACACGCTGCCTGCCTGCAATTCACGCGCAATGCGGTCGGCACGTGCCTTGTCTGCCGTAAAGACCGCTGCGCCGAGGCCGAAGATGGACTGGTTGGCCATCGTCACCGCATGCTGCTCGTCGTCTGCTTCGATCAAGGCCGCCACCGGGCCGAAGATCTCGTCATCGAAGGCGGTCATGCCTGGTCTCACGCCAGACAGCACGGTGGGCGGATAGTAGGCGCCGGGACCGTCCGGCACCACGCCGCCCGTCAGCAGCCTGGCGCCCTGCTGCACGCTTTGCATCACCTGCTCATGTACCTGGTCGCGCAGATCGGCACGCGCCATCGGCCCGATGTCGGTGGCCGCCTCCATCGGGTCGCCGAAGCGGATCGCCTGGAATTTCTCCAGGTAGCGCTGCTCGAACTGCCTGAACAGCGGCTTGACGACAATGAAGCGTTTCGCGGCGATGCAGCTTTGCCCTGCATTGATCAGGCGGCTCTTCACGCAGGTTTCCACCGCCAGGTCCAGGTCGGCATCGTCCAGCACCAGGTAGGCATCGCTGCCGCCCAGTTCCAGCACGGTTTTCTTCAGTTCCGACCCGGCGATACCGGCCACCGACCTGCCGGCCGGCGTGCTTCCCGTCAGGGTCACGGCGCTGATGACCGGATGCCGTATCAGCCGCTCCACCCGCGCGCTTTCGACGAGCAGCACGGTAAAGGCATGGTCGGGAAAACCGGCGTCCCGGAAAATATCCTGGATGGCCAGTGCGCACCCCGACACGTTGGATGCATGCTTGAGCACACCCACATTGCCGGCCATTAAAGCCGGCGCGGCAAAGCGGAACACTTGCCAGAAAGGAAAATTCCAGGGCATCACCGCCAGCACCACGCCCAGCGGATCATAGGCAACGTAGCTTTCCTCCGCATCGCTTTCGATGACCTGCTTCTGCAAAAAGCGATACGCATTTTCGGCATAAAAATCACAGCAATCGGCACATTTCTGCACTTCGGCAACGCCGTCGCGTAACACCTTGCCCATCTCTTGTGCCATCAGCAGCGCCAACGCATTTTTCCGCTCGCGTAAAAGTGCAGCGGCGCCGCGCAGCAATTTGGCCCGGTCGGCAAAAGAACTCTTGCGCCATTTCATAAATGTGTCGGCAGCACCCTGCAAGTACTGATCAATCACCTCGTCGCTTTGCGTTTCGAATGATCTGATTTTCATCCCGGTATGCGGGTTAATGCTTTCCATTTTGCATCCCTTTGCTCGGTCAATAATTGTGGCGAATGGTTGGTTGCACGGCGATTGCGAAATGGCGTTCCAGGAATCGGGCGTCCATATCCTCCCCGCTTCCTCTCGGCCATGTCCCTGGAATACGACCATTCCGGCAAAAGGACGTTCACCCGGAAAATTGATCGATTTTCTATAACAATTTTTCAGGTTTTAAACATTCGGTTTCAACGCTGTAATCGAAGAATGAAAATAGCGCCATTTGGGGAATTCGTGCGCGACACGAACAGGGGTGCAATCGGAAGCGTCCGTTTACAAAGGCGTTTTACCGGTAACACAGGTGCATCGGCATGCGACATTGGGCGCTGGAAGCAGGGCTGCTTTCAGGACCGATGCTTTTAAAAGCGTTACTGAAAATAAGCCGGCGACAAATGATTTATTAGCAACTTTTTAAAGCGTTAGTATTTGAAGTCTAAAAACCTTTTCGCTTCGGATTCAATTGGTGTTTGAAGGTGATTAATATCAAACCCAGCGTTTTCACAGTTGAAATAATCGTTTAATTAATATACGCTTCGGTCGCCATCAATATACGGCAGTGCTTAACCAATTACAGGGATCAATATGGCCACTTATAAAGAAATACAAGCGAAGATCGAAGACCTGCAAAAACAGGCCGCTGCGCAGCGCGAAAGCGAATTGGGTGCAGCGGTTCAGCGCATCAAGGAAATGATGTCGGAATATGGCATTACCGTGGCTGATCTCCAGTCTTCGAAAAAAGGCAGTTCGAAGAAATCCAGCGTCGTGCAATTCCGCAATAGCGAAACCGGCGATACTTGGAGCGGACGCGGAAGAATGCCAAACTGGCTGTCCGGAAAAGACAAGGAACAGTTCCGCGTCTGATGCAACACAGGACCCGGCTGACGTCGAGGTCCGCCGGCGCAAATTCACCAGCCTGCGATTCGGCCAGGCGGTATTTGTGCCGGCAAAACGCGTGCCGCCTGGAGCAGCGGGAGCACGTTAAACGAAAATCGGACGCGCCTATCCTCCTCCGTGCCTTTCCCCAAAATAATTTCAGCAATGCAATTAATGACGCAGTCAGGTAAGCGGCCGCAGAGGTCGTTATACTTCAGGGATTCATTTTGGGGAAACGCATGAAGAAGCAACTGCTTATTACACTGCTGGCCGGTCTCACCGTGGCGGCACAAGCCGCGCCATTGGCGCCGGCACAGCAACAGGCGCAGGCAGCCAATCTCTCCGCGCAGATTCTCACCCGCCATCACTATCGAGCAGTGCCGCTGGACGATGCGATGTCCCAGAAGATCTTCGATCGTTATCTGAAGATGCTGGATCCGGAGCATCTGTTCTTCCTGCAGACTGACCTGGCGCAATTTTCCTCGTTGCGTTCCCGGCTGGACGATGCGATTTTCCAGGAAGACCTGCGGGTACCGTTCGACATCTTCAATCTCTATCAGCAACGCGTGACCGAGCGGCTCGGTTATGCCCGCGAGCTGCTGAAGCAGGATTTCGATTTCTCCCAGAATGAAACCTACCAGTATCAGCGCGACAAGGAACCCTGGCCTGCGAACCAGGACGACATGCGCGATCTCTGGCGCAAGCGGGTCAAGAGCGACTGGCTGCGCCTGAAACTGGCCGGCAAGGATGACAAGTTCATCCGCGCCACGCTCGACAAGCGGTACGCAAGCAATATCGCCCGCGTGGAGAAATACAAGGCCGATGACGTGTTCCAGGTCTTCATGGATTCCTATGCCACCTCGATCGAGCCGCATACCGATTACATGAGCCCGACCGCGTCGGCCGATTTCGACATCGCCATGAGCCTGTCGCTGGTGGGCATCGGCGCGGTGCTGCAGGAGCGGGAGGAATACACCACCATCCGCGACCTTGTTCCCGGCGGTCCGGCGGCGCTGTCGAGCAAGCTCAAGGTCGGCGACCGCATCGTTGCCGTCGGCCAGGGCGCCGACGGCGCGATGACGGACATCGTAGGCTGGCGGGTCAACGACGTGGTCGGCCTGATCCGCGGCGCCAAGGACACCACGGTGCGGCTTGATGTGCTGCCGGCGGACGCCGGTCCGGACGCCAAGACCCGTCGCATTGCGCTGGTTCGCAACAAGATCAGCCTGGAGCGCCAGGCGGCGAAGAAGTCGGTAATCCAGGTCAAGGAGGGAGCGGCCACCCGTCAGGTGGGCGTGATCACCCTGCCGATGTTTTACCAGGACATCGAATCCCGGCGCCGCGGCGACAAGGAATTCAAGAGCGCCGCACGCGACGTTGCACGCCTGCTCGACGAACTGAAGAAGGACAAGATAGACAGTGTGCTGATCGACCTGCGCAACAACGGCGGCGGCTCGCTCGATGAAGCCATCGAACTGACCAGCCTCTTCACCGGCGTCGGCCCGGTACTGCAGGAGCGCAACTCGCGCGGCGACATCAAGGTCGACAGCGCCAAGGCGCCGCGCGCAGTCTGGAACGGGACCATGGGCGTATTGATCAACCGCGGCTCGGCCTCGGCCTCGGAGATCTTCGCCGCCGCGATCCAGGACTACGGACGTGGCGTGGTCATCGGCGAACCCAGTTTCGGCAAGGGCACGGTGCAGACCGTGATCAATCTCGACCAGATGGCGCGCAATGAAAAGCCGCAGTTCGGCGAGCTGAAAATGACGATCGCCCAGTTCTTCCGCATCAATGGCGGCACCACCCAGCTACGCGGCGTCGTGCCCGACATCAAGTTCCCCACCGTCTCCGACACCGAGCAGTTCGGCGAGTCCAGCTACGACAATGCGCTGCCATGGACCCAGATCAAGCCAGCCGGCTTTACGCCCTTGGGCGACCTGTCCCGGCTGCTGCCGGTGCTGGAAAGCCGTCACGCCAGCCGGATCGCCAAGGACAAGGACTTCCAGTACCTGCTGGAAGACCTGCGCGAAGTGCAGGAACAGCGCGGCAAGCGCCAACTCTCCCTGAACGAAGCGGAGCGCCGCCGCGAGCGTGAGTTGCGCGAGGCGCGCCTGAAGCAGCGCGAGGAAGGCAAGGACACCGACGCCGCGTCCAGGGGCGGCAAGGCCGGTCGCCAGGCCGCTGCCAGAAAGATCGTCCCGCAGGACGCCGGGCTGCAGGCTGGCGAACGCAGCCTCAGCGAAGAGCTGGCGGACGAAAAGGCGCAGAAGGAAGCCAGGGATGTGTGGCTCGATGAAGCCGCGCGCATCGTCGGCGACACCGCCACGCTTCTGAAAGCGGAACCGAAACTGGCCGCGCGTGGCACGCCTTCCGGTAATTCTTCAGGGATTGCCGAGACAGGCAAGCGCTGACATTCACAACCGCTTACCCTTGCTCATCCAAACCGGGAAGGCGGCGCCGGGTGCCTGCGCACACGCCAGAACCGGATGGGCGACCGCCTGTGCCCGCACCATGCGACGGGCGCAAGGCCGTTCGCCCAGCCGCATCCATATCCGACGAGCGCGAAAGTAGATCCGCCAACGCAATGCATCGCGCGCCAGCCATTCCCCTGTATATCCAGTAAAGCCAGCCGGCGATGCCGCCCCGCCGCAGGCATTGATGGGCCGCTGCAAATATGCATCGGCGGACCAAAAAATTTTGCTGTCATTATGGCCAGTGCTGCTAAAGAAGCGCATGATAGGACGTTCGTGGAAAAGTAAAATCCTGAAGTCGAAATAGTAAAATGAAGAACGGTTCCGGAAGTGAAAAGCAGGACATGAGCGCGTCTCCGAATTCTCTTGAAAATCTGCTGCTGCAGAGTTGCGTACAACCGGCGGCAACGCAGTCTGCAATCGATGACCCGGGTGGCTTGCAGGCACAAATCAATCTCGTTCTTCAATTCATGCAGGCCTGCATTGCCCAGGCCCGGCTCGAAAACGGCCTGCATGCGCCTGAAGTCCAGCAGGTCCTGACGCACTTCCACGCGGTGCAGCCGCTGCTTCAGCAAGTGCCTGCCATGCTCGACCTGCTGTTGAAAGCCGGCATCGAGATCAACGGCAATCCTTTCCTCGACGAAGACACCACCCTGCACGCGCTGCGTCACTTTCTCCGCTCCGGCAGCATCAAGCCGATGTTGTCGCGCGTTGTGTACGACCTGGAGCCGGACCAGGTGGAAATTGTCGAGGACCTGCTGGACATCGATCCGGAACACGACCTGGCGGAAGACGCCATTAACGGCGGCTTCTTTCCCGCAGCCGAAATCCACAAGACGGGCTCCTTCCCGCTTTCGGAACTGGTCGGCCCGCGCGGCCAGGCCGACGGCTGCAGGGAATGGGACTGGGTATGCACCAACAGCGGCCTGACGCGGCACACCGCCGGCGACAGGCGCATTGCGGGATTCGTGCTCGACCTGAACTGCGCCCTGCCCGAAATCCCGGCCAGGCTGCGCCCGATGCTGGCGGAAGCCAGGCGCAAGGGCCTGGGCTACCTGATCTTCTATTAATGGCGCCCGGTTCCCGGCGCTGCCGGGAACCGGAAAAGCATGCGTTTGTTCAATGCGGCTTGTTCAAAACAATATCGGGGCCATTGAAACGCAACTAGTCACAGCACGCAGCCTCTCATAGCGACAGCCAGCCCGGGCTCGGGCAATTCGCCCGGCTGCCAACCTGGATAAGGAGATTTGAGATGGCAAGAATTCAGCAATCTGTTGATATCGGCGTACCAGCGCATGTCGCGTACAACCAGATGACCCAGTTCGAGGACTATCCGCGCTTCATGCAGGAAGTGGAATCGGCACAGCAGGTGGACGACACCCATGTGCGCTGGACCACCCGGATCGGTCAGCAGACGCGCGACTGGAATTCGGAAATCATCGAGCAGCAGCCTGACCAATCCATCGCATGGCGCAACCTGGACGGCCCGGTCAACACTGGCCGCGTCGACGTGCAGGCACTGGGCGAGAATGGCGCCCGCGTCACCCTCACGCTGGAAGCCGACGCCGCGCATGCCGGCACCGAAGGCGACCATGCGATGGCGAAGCAGGTGCAGGAAGACCTGCAGCGCCTGAAACAGATGATGGAAGCCAAAGGCCGGGAAACCGGCGCCTGGCGCGGCGAGGTGCATGGCGGCCAGGTCAGCGGTGGCGGGCGCAGCGCGGCTTCTGTCGCAACGGGCTCAGACAATCTGTCGGAAAACGCGCTGTCAAAGGACACGGGCGGGCCTGATGCCGATGGCCGCTTCAATGTCGCCGAAGAAGTGAATCTCGACCAGCAATCCGATGCAGTCCGCCATGCGGGCAACCTGCCTCACCAAAGCACGGAAGGCTATGGCGACATGGGCAGCAATGAGGCAGTGAAGAATGCGCTGCAGGGCAACGAAGGGCCAGGCGCGGAGGACAAGGAAAAACTGGACGCTTCAATCAAACGCGCGGTACCGCCGTCCAACTGACCGCGAATCAGGCGCAGACTGAAACAGCGCCGCGCCGACGGGATGGCGCGCGCTGTACGGTCCAGGCATTTGATGCGTTACGGAAGATTCATGCCGGCACGAGTCCTGGCGCGGCGGCCTGGCGGCTGGCGTCATTTGCGGCAATACGTACGGGAGATTTGATGCTGTTGCTCAGGGACTTCTCACGGCCCAGCCTGGTCATCAGTTCCTGCATCGCGACCGCCATGCGCTGATTTGCGGCCAGTTGTGGCTGTCTAAGGCTTGCATGGCGAAGCGCGCTGTTCCACAGCAGTTCAACATGTTCTCTGTCAGGCCGGCCTTGCGGGCCAGCCACGGTAATACTTTCGGCGTTTTCATTTTCTACCTGCGAGTGCTGTTTGCGGCGGGACCTGCACGCGGCATGACGACGATACGTTCTTGTATATCGTGCCACGTTCGCGGCTGCCCTTTCTGTTTAACGATGTGGACCCGCTGTGATCCACGTTTCGTCTTCTACCGGGAATATAAGGGCGCCGGCCGCAATAACCCCATTTTCATTGCGGATACCGGCTATCCATCGCGTGAATGGATGAGGTCGTTCCGCACCGGTAACGGGAAACGCAAGAATTGCGGTGCTGACAGAAAGGCGCAGTAAGGCGCATCAACGGGAGCCTTACCGACTGCCTTCAGCCTCCGCTGAAGATCGTTTCGCCGCACCGGCGCCGGAGGCTCTTTTGCCGGCGGCAGCGGCGGACGATCCGGCTCCCTGACGGGTGGATGATCTGAACGATTCGGGCGTGGCCCGGGTACCGGAATGCCTTCTGGAATAAACGGTTCGTCGGGTGCCTTGTGAAAAATCCTGGTCACTGTCGCTGCCTGCAATCTCATGCTCGCTCCTGCTGGCTAAGGTCCTTACTTTGCGAAGTAAAGCGGAAAGAATAAGAGCGCAGCCAGACCCAATGCACCGAGACAGGTCATGATCGCCACGACAAAGCGGGCGATCCTGTCAGCCTTTTCAGGCTGCCGGGTTTTGACGGAAGCCGGCGATTTGATCGGTGTAGGGTCCATTTGCAATCAAGGGCATACATGGAGCCGCCCGGGCATGTTCAACGAAGAGGCTGCATTAGAACCGGGGCGGATCGTGCCACGCGCTGCTTGGACTGTGACGAGTCCGTTATTGTTCGCCGGCGCCCCCCGTGCCGGAAAAAGAAAAGAAATTCTCTTTTGCACCGGTCACACCGTCGCGCCATATCCGGCATCCAACAGATAGGGGTTTTTGCCCATGACCAGCGCGTTGGCGCATGCAATCTGGGTCATACGCCGCACGGCAGGACCGCCTCTGGCATCCACCAGGATCAGCCGTGGCGGCTCGCCGGATGGCGCGCCTGCGCCGGTGTGCAGGAATGTCGCAACGCGGCCGGGCTGGCGGGGATGATGAACGTTATTCCGGCTTGAAATCCAGCACTCTGACAGCTGATTTCCAATTGTCATATTCGGCCTTCAGCAGCCGGGCTGCTTCCTCCGGAGACGATCCGGCCGGATAGAATCCCTGCAATTTGAATTGCGCCTGCAGCTTGGGGTCCGCCAGGGCGGCCAGGACCGCCTTGTTGAGCCTGTCCACGATGTCTTTCGCCATGCCCGCAGGCGCGCTCAGCGCGGCCCATTCCTCGATCAGCAGGTTCTTGACGCCGGCTTCGGCAAACGTGGGAACATCCGGCAAATCCGGATTGCGCTTTGAACCTGTCGTGGCCAGCACCCGCAGGCGACCGCTCTTGTGTCCAGTCACCAAGGCCGGCGCAGTCGCGCAGACCGCCGGTATCTGGTTGCCCATCAGATCCTGGATTGCCGGAGCGGTGCCCTTGTAGGGCACATGCAGCAAAGGGCTTGCGGTCTCGCGCGCCAGAATCATGCCGATGAAATGCGGCGTCAGGCCGGCTCCGGGCGTGCCGTAGGCGCCGAGATCCTTGTTTGCCTTCACCGCGTCGACGTACTGCCTGAGCGTGGTGATGTTGCTGCTGGTGTTGACGGCAAATCCATAGTCGAAGGAGGCCAGCCGCGCCACCTGAACCAGGTCGCGCAATGGGTCATAGGGCAGCTTGGACACGGTATGCGGAAAGAGCGTCAGTACCGGAGAAGGCGTGACCAGCAGGGTCGAACCGTCCGCCGGTGCCCTTGCCACCGATTCGACTGCGAGACGTCCGGCCGCGCCGGGCTTGTTTTCCACAATGACGGTGCTGTTCAAATGGCTTCTGAGCCCCTCTCCAAGCGCCCGGGCGATGGCATCGAATCCGCCGCCGGCCTGGAAGCCGACAAACAGTTTCGTCATGCTGGACTGCGCCAGCGCCGGCTTGAACATGCCGGCGGCAAGCGCCGCCGCGGAACATGAGGCCAATGAAATGAATTTTCTGCGGGTAACCATGCTGTCTCCAGATCTTCTGATTGGCTTATGCCTGCCTGTGCATCGGCAACGTACTATAAGCAAGAAATATATAACTTGAAAATTACGATTTGTTTTCCATAAATTACATTATGGTTATGAGCGGCAGCCCTCGATTGCTTCCTGTTGCTTGTCGGTCAAGGGACCGACCGGTCCCTTGACAGAATGTCGCGGTGCAGTCCGACTAACGGGTTTCCAGGAGCGCAACTGTGACGGATGAGAATACCGAGATGGAAAATGCGAGGAGGCGCATGTTCGAGCGCTTCTTCGATTCCACGTTGAAGCTGAACCAACTGCGCATCCTGCTGGCACTGTCCGAGTTGAAGCAAGTGAAGCTGGTGGCGCAGGCCTTTCATGTGACGCAGCCCGCGATATCGAAGCAGATCGCCGAGATGGAAGCCATGCTCGGCGTCGACCTGATCAGGCGCGTTGGCCAGCAGGTCGAGTTCACGGTCTTTGGTCATGCGCTGACCAACCGCGCCCGTGAAATCCTCTACCAGATCAGTCATGCCAGAAAGGATTTCGATTCCCTGCTCTTCGGTTCTTCCGGCAAGGTCGCCATCGGGGCGGTGTCGACGGTCACGCCGGTTCTGGTTCCGCAGGCAATCGCCGCATTTCACCATCGCGCGCCAAACGCCGCAGTGTCCCTGACGGAAGCGACGGCCGACCGGCTGTTCCCGATGGTGGCGGAGCGCATCGTCGACCTGATCATCACCAGGACACCGGCGCCCCTGAACAGCCCGCAATTCGCGGATCAGGAAATCGCCAGCGACCCGCTGGTGCTGGTCGTCTCGAAACACCATCCGCTGGCATTCCGCATTGCGCCGACATGGCAGGACCTGGAAGGCCATCCATGGATCGTCCCGGTCCGTACGTCGCCGGTATATCTGGCGCTCGATACCCTGCTCAAGGGTTATGGCGTCACCCTGCCGGACAATTGCGTGGAATCGATGTCGCTCTATGCCAATGCCGCGCTGGCTGGGCAGACCTCGATGATCTGCCTATTGCCCCGCACATTGGCCAATCGCTATGTGGCCGAAGGAAGCCACGCCATCGTTCCGCTCGACACGTCCGCAATCCTTCAGAAGGTGCACATCATTTCCCTGGCGGAAAACAGCAACCCCAGCGTCCGATTGATGCGCGAATGCTTCGAATATGCTGGGCAGATCTATGCGGGTTTCGGCATGAACTGACCGTAGCCGCGATTGGCGCCCGGGGGCCAGCACGTTGCGACATCGCCCGCAAGGTAGTGCCCTGCCGTGGCCGTCACATTGGCGAGCCAGGCGCACTGCCACTACACAAGCCGGAAATAGATAACTTCCTGGTTATGATCTTTCAAAAATTTATCAATTGTTATTCATGCAGGCGGCGCCAATAATCGAGGCAATCCTTAAAAACGTTCAAGACGTTCACACCCCTAATCCTGGACCCGCCCGATGAAGCCTACCAACGTCCTGCTGATCCTTTCCGATGAGCACGTACACAATCTAATGGGGTGCGCAGGCCATCCCTTCATTCGCACGCCCAACCTCGATGCACTGGCAACGGTATCCACCCGGTTCAGCAATGCCTATACGCCGTCCCCGATCTGCGTGCCGGCGCGTGCCTCGCTTGCCACCGGCCGCCATGTGCATGAAATAGGCTGCTGGGACAATGCCATAGCCTACGACGGCAAGCCGGCCGGATGGGCACAGCATCTGTCGGACGCCGGTCTGCTTGTTGAATCCATCGGCAAGCTGCATTACAGGAGTGCCTCGTCCCCGGTCGGATTCCGGCGCCAGCAGCACGCGGTCCATATTCACGAAGGCATAGGCCAAGTATGGGGCTCGGTGCGCGATCCTATGCCGGAAACCATCGGCCCATCGCCGCTGTATGACAGGATCGGCGCGGGCGAATCCGATTACAACCGCTTCGACGCCCGCGTGGCGGACACCGCGGTCGAGTGGCTGGGCCAGCATGCCAACGATGAAAAGCCATGGACTTTGTTCGTGGGCCTGGTGGCGCCGCATTTTCCGCTGGTCGTACCCCAAGCGTTCCTGGACATGTACCCGGTCGACAGCATTCCGCTGCCGCTGCTCCATCCATCGAGCGGCTACGTCAGGCACCCCTGGGTGGAAAGGCAGGCCCGGTTCATGGACCATGACGCGGCGATCGGTTCCGACGAGCGTCGCCGCCTGGCCCTTGCCAGCTATTTCGGCCTGATCACCTTCATGGACCATCAGGTCGGAAAAATCATCGATGCCGCACACCGGCACGGCCTTCATGAGTCCACCACCATCATCTACAGCAGCGACCATGGCGACAATGTCGGCAAGCGCGGCATGTGGAACAAATGCCTGATGTACCGCGAATCCACCGGCGTGCCGATGATGATTTCCGGCCCCGGCATTCCGGAGGCGAAGGTAAGCGCCACGCCGGTATCGCTGATCGATATCCAGAACACGATCCTGGAACGCACTGGCTGCGCGCCGGCGCTGATCCAAGGGCCGGGCCGTTCCATCGCCGAAATCGCCTGCGAACCCGACATGCCGAACCGCCTGGCATTCAGCGAATTCCATGCCGTCGGCTCCGAAAATGCCGCGTACATGCTGGCCAATGCGGACTTCAAGTACCACTACTATGTCGGCCTCCAACCTGAACTGTTCGACTTGCGGCAGGACCCGGAGGAAATCCGCAACCTCGCCGGCGATCCGGAATATGCGCACATCCTGGTCGACTTTGAAACACGGCTGCGCTCGCTGCTCGATCCGGAAGCGGTCAACCGCCAGGCCAAGGCCGACCAGCAAAAGCTGGTCGATGCTTTCGGCGGCAGGGATGTGGCACTGCGCACGGGGACACCAGCCGCGACGCCCGTACCCGGGAAATAGGGCAATTTCTTTCATCACGCAAGCCAGCCGGTTACCAAATCAACCATCGACGTTGCGCTAGGAGCCTGCGCGGCAGAAGGCGGCGTAGCGAAACGTGCGAAAAACGAGGCCAGTTTGGTAGTACCAACAAGCCCAGGGTGGCCCCCTGGGCGCAGGTGGTGATACCGAACTGGACCGTTTTCTCGCGCGTTGCAGCCGCCGACCCTTCTGCCGCGCAGGCTCCTAGGGAGCCCAGCGCGACGGCTGGCGGCCGGCGGCGCAAACCCATCAGGTCAGCAAGGATCAGCAAACATGGATAGTCAAAATGCGGCATCGGATGTGTACGAGGCGCTGGTGGCCGAACTCGGTGCAGAAAACGTGACAGGCAATGCCGATATTGCGCACAGCCACGCAGGCGACTGGAGCGAAGCGGCCAGGGAACGCCCCACTCTGGTGGTCTTCCCCAGAACGCCGCCCCAGGTGGCGACGGCGCTCGCCATTTTGAGTCGCTTCGGACAGAAGGCGGTCATACAGGGCGGCCTGACCGGCCTGGCCGGCGCGGCCACGCCGCAGCGCGGGGAAGTCGCGCTGTCGCTGGCAAAGCTGAACAGCATCGAAGAGTTCGACGACATCGGCGGCACGGTCACCGTGCAGGCAGGCGTGACACTGGAGCAGATGCAAACCTGCGTCGAGGAGAAGGGATGGTTCTTTCCACTCGACCTCGGCGCACGGGGCAGTTGCCAGATCGGCGGCAACGCCTCCACCAATGCCGGCGGTAACCGCGTGATCCGCTATGGCACGATGCGGGACCTGGTTCTCGGGCTGGAAGTGGCGCTGCCGGATGGCTCGCTGATGACCATGCTCAACCGTGTAACCAAGAATACGACCGGCATCGACCTGAAGCATCTTTTCATCGGGGCCGAGGGCATACTCGGCGTGATTACACGGCTGGTGCTGAAGCTTGCGCCGAAACCGTCATCGACCGTCACCGCGCTGTGCGCGCTGACCTCCTTTTCCGACGCGGCAGCGTTGCTGAAGGAAATGCGCTTGCATCTGCCCACGCTTTCGGCGTTCGAACTGATGTGGCAGGGCTTTATCGACAAGGCCGCGGAGATCACCGGTGCCAGGCAGCCCTTTGCCGAACGGTATCCGGTCTATGTGCTGGTGGAACTGCTGGGCGCCTCGGACCGGCAGGACCGCGCGCAACTGGAAGCTTTCTTGCAACGAGCGCTGGAGCAGGAACTGGTCCAGGATGTGATCGTGGCCCAGTCGATCGAGCAGGCTAGGCAGCTATGGGACTACCGCGAATCTGTAGGCGAGATGCTGTCCCGTCTCAAGCCGCATGCCGCATTCGATGTCGGCATACCGGTGGCGTCGATGGATGGCTTCGTTGCTTCGGTACAGAAGACGCTCCAGGAGAAATTCCCGCAGCAGAGTCATCTGTTCTTTGGCCATCTTGGCGATGGCAACCTGCATTTGCTGTCTGGCCCCTATTCCACGCCCGGAATGCTGCACGAAGTCGAGGAGGTCGTATATAGCGCCGTGGGCGACGTACAGGGGCCGATCTCGGCTGAACATGGCATAGGGGTGATCAAGAAAGAGTTTTTGCACTTCAGCAGGTCACCGCAAGAGCTGGCGCTGATGGGTGCTCTGAAGCGGCTGCTCGATCCCAACAATGTGCTCAACGCCGGACGCGTTATCGACTAAGCAGGCCGTCCGGATCGCATTTTGAAACTGACTCAGTCAGGCTTTGCGTCATTATCTGCAGGCGCAGCGGTTGCATGCATCCCTTCATCTGCATCGCACTGATTAGCTGGCGCAGGATGCAGCACGCACGTCGCATTCTGTTGCGCTTGCGCTGCCGGAGGGACGGGTACCAAGCCAACGCAGAGCTGTCGGCCACGCCGGCAGACGTCCAACTGCGCGTCAAGACGGCTCACTGGCTCGCCAACGAAACGGACATAGTCCCAATGCCTTTGCCAACCGCTTAATGGGGTCTTTCGCAACCCAGGTTTGGGCATTATGGACGTTCGCATGTCTAAGGCTTGCATCGCGGCTAACCCTGTTCGTCAGGCAACCGATACCCAGATCGCGAATCCCAGACCGCAACCCCAAAGCAAAAACCCCCGGCGCCTATTGGCGTCGGGGGTTTTCTAATAACAGCCTGACGATGACCTACTTTCACACTGGTTGCAGCACTATCATCGGCGCAAAGTCGTTTCACGGTCCTGTTCGGGATGGGAAGGGGTGGTACCAACTCGCTATGGTCATCAGGCATGACTTGTCGGTTGTCTGTCGCGCTGCCGGCTTCTCGCCTGGCACACGCCACATCCAACCCAAAGGGAAGAAGCAGCCACATTGCTCCCGCACTTGGCAGGGGCAATGCAACGATCAATGTCTTGTCTTGCAGGTTGTGAGTATCGAACGTCACGCACCACACAGCGCCGCTATGCACCATCAAGGTTATAGGGACAAGCCGCACGGGCAATTAGTACTGGTTAGCTTAACGCATTACTGCGCTTCCACACCCAGCCTATCAACGTCCTGGTCTCGAACGACCCTTTAGGGGAGTCAAGCTCCCGGGAAGTCTCATCTCAAGGCGAGTTTCCCGCTTAGATGCTTTCAGCGGTTATCTCTTCCGAACTTAGCTACCCGGCAATGCCACTGGCGTGACAACCGGTACACCAGAGGTTCGTCCACTCCGGTCCTCTCGTACTAGGAGCAGCCCCCTTCAAACTTCCAACGCCCACGGCAGATAGGGACCAAACTGTCTCACGACGTTTTAAACCCAGCTCACGTACCACTTTAAATGGCGAACAGCCATACCCTTGGGACCGGCTACAGCCCCAGGATGTGATGAGCCGACATCGAGGTGCCAAACTCCCCCGTCGATATGAACTCTTGGGAGGAATCAGCCTGTTATCCCCAGAGTACCTTTTATCCGTTGAGCGATGGCCCTTCCATACAGAACCACCGGATCACTATGTCCTACTTTCGTACCTGCTCGACTTGTCAGTCTCGCAGTTAAGCACGCTTATGCCATTGCACTATGAGCACGATGTCCGACCGTACCTAGCGTACCTTCGAACTCCTCCGTTACACTTTGGGAGGAGACCGCCCCAGTCAAACTGCCTACCATGCACTGTCCCCGATCCGGATAACGGACCAAGGTTAGAACCTCAAACAAACCAGGGTGGTATTTCAAGGTTGGCTCCACCGCAACTGGCGTCACGGTTTCATCGCCTCCCACCTATCCTACACAGATTGGTTCAAAGTCCAATGCAAAGCTACAGTAAAGGTTCATGGGGTCTTTCCGTCTAGCCGCGGGTAGATTGCATCATCACAAACATTTCAACTTCGCTGAGTCTCGGGAGGAGACAGTGTGGCCATCGTTACGCCATTCGTGCAGGTCGGAACTTACCCGACAAGGAATTTCGCTACCTTAGGACCGTTATAGTTACGGCCGCCGTTTACTGGGACTTCAATCAAGAGCTTGCACCCCATCATTTAATCTTCCAGCACCGGGCAGGCGTCACACCCTATACGTCCACTTTCGTGTTTGCAGAGTGCTGTGTTTTTATTAAACAGTCGCAGCCACCAGTTTATTGCAACCCCGTCACCCTTCTGGCGCAGGCCAGTCAAGCTACCAGGGCGTACCTTATCCCGAAGTTACGGTACCAATTTGCCGAGTTCCTTCTCCCGAGTTCTCTCAAGCGCCTTAGAATACTCATCTCGCCCACCTGTGTCGGTTTGCGGTACGGTCTCGTGTGACTGAAGCTTAGAGGCTTTTCTTGGAACCACTTCCGATTGCTTCGCAGCATAAAGCCGCTGGTCTCGACCCCTTGAATTATGTCCCCGGATTTGCCTAAGGACCTTCTACAAGTCAAGAACCGGGACATCCAACACCCGGACAACCATTCGCGATCCGTCCCCCCATCGCATCACACGACGGTGCAGGAATATTAACCTGCTTCCCATCAGCTACGCATCTCTGCCTCGCCTTAGGGGCCGACTCACCCTGCTCCGATGAACGTTGAACAGGAAACCTTGGGCTTACGGCGTGGGGGCTTTTCACCCCCATTATCGCTACTCATGTCAGCATTCGCACTTCTGATACCTCCAGCATCCTTTACAAGACACCTTCGCAGGCTTACAGAACGCTCTCCTACCATATGTACAGTAATAAATTACGCACATATCCGCAGCTTCGGTGACTGGCTTAGCCCCGTTACATCTTCCGCGCAGGACGACTCGATCAGTGAGCTATTACGCTTTCTTTAAAGGGTGGCTGCTTCTAAGCCAACCTCCTGACTGTTTTAGCCTTCCCACTTCGTTTTCCACTTAGCCAATCTTTGGGACCTTAGCTGGCGGTCTGGGTTGTTTCCCTCTTGACGCCGGACGTTAGCACCCGACGTCTGTCTCCCAAGCTCGCACTCATCGGTATTCGGAGTTTGCAATGGGTTGGTAAGTCGCGATGACCCCCTAGCCATAACAGTGCTCTACCCCCGATGGTGATACTTGAGGCACTACCTAAATAGTTTTCGGAGAGAACCAGCTATTTCCAAGTTTGTTTAGCCTTTCACCCCTACCCACAGCTCATCCCCTAATTTTTCAACATTAGTGGGTTCGGACCTCCAGTACCTGTTACGGCACCTTCATCCTGGCCATGAGTAGATCACTTGGTTTCGGGTCTACACCCAGCGACTGTCGCCCTGTTCGGACTCGATTTCTCTACGGCTTCCCTATGCGGTTAACCTCGCCACTGAATGTAAGTCGCTGACCCATTATACAAAAGGTACGCCGTCACGGAACAAGTCCGCTCCGACTGTTTGTATGCACACGGTTTCAGGATCTATTTCACTCCCCTTCCGGGGTTCTTTTCGCCTTTCCCTCACGGTACTGGTTCACTATCGGTCGATTACGAGTATTTAGCCTTGGAGGATGGTCCCCCCATGTTCAGACAGGATTTCACGTGTCCCGCCCTACTTGTCGCAAGCCTAGTTCCACAACCATGATTTCGTGTACGGGGCTATCACCCGCTACGGCCGCACTTTCCAGAGCATTCCACTATCACGACTGCTAAATCTTGCAGGCTGATCCCATTTCGCTCGCCACTACTTTGGGAATCTCGGTTGATTTCTTTTCCTGCAGCTACTTAGATGTTTCAGTTCGCCGCGTTCGCTTCGCATACCTATGTATTCAGTATGCGATGACCTAAAAGGCCGGGTTTCCCCATTCGGACATCTGCGGATCAAAGCTTGTTTGCCAGCTCCCCGCAGCTTATCGCAAGCTACTGCGTCCTTCATCGCCTGTAATCGCCAAGGCATCCACCATGTGCACTTAGTCACTTGTCCCTATAACGTTGACCTCTGGAGTTGCCTCCAAAGACGTCATAGGCAAGCGCTGTGTTTCATTTGATGCATGTTTGTTTCGATACAATCACAACCCAGCAATGTTTGCTAATCTGCTTACCGCCAGATTAACGCGCATTGCGAATTACATTGATCTTTACTACTTCTTCCACTTTGTTAAAGAACGAATACAGCCTTCTTGATCGCAATGATCAAACCTAAATCGCATGCCTAGCTCTTTGGCCCGCACTGACTTACGTTTGTACCTTGCTGCCGTCATGGTCAGAGAATGGTGGAGGTTGACGGGATCGAACCGACGACCCCCTGCTTGCAAAGCAGGTGCTCTCCCAGCTGAGCTAAACCCCCATGGGACTTGCCATGACTTCTTTACTGCTGCTTAACTGGTGGGTCTGGTTGGGCTCGAACCAACGACCCCCGCGTTATCAACACGGTGCTCTAACCAGCTGAGCTACAGACCCTCGCACACGCTGCACGACTGCCGCATGTACCGATCACTTCATGACCTGACGGTGTGTTTTGACTGTTCTTCGTTTTGCCTACAACCGATAAGTGTGGACACCCAACTGCGTGCATATCTCTAGAAAGGAGGTGATCCAGCCGCACCTTCCGATACGGCTACCTTGTTACGACTTCACCCCAGTCACGAATCCTACCGTGGTAAGCGCTCTCCTTGCGGTTAAGCTACCTACTTCTGGTAAAACCCGCTCCCATGGTGTGACGGGCGGTGTGTACAAGACCCGGGAACGTATTCACCGCGACATGCTGATCCGCGATTACTAGCGATTCCAACTTCATGGAGTCGAGTTGCAGACTCCAATCCGGACTACGATACACTTTCTGGGATTAGCTCCCCCTCGCGGGTTGGCGGCCCTCTGTATGTACCATTGTATGACGTGTGAAGCCCTACCCATAAGGGCCATGAGGACTTGACGTCATCCCCACCTTCCTCCGGTTTGTCACCGGCAGTCTCATTAGAGTGCCCTTTCGTAGCAACTAATGACAAGGGTTGCGCTCGTTGCGGGACTTAACCCAACATCTCACGACACGAGCTGACGACAGCCATGCAGCACCTGTGTGCAGGTTCTCTTTCGAGCACTCCCTGATCTCTCAAGGATTCCTGCCATGTCAAGGGTAGGTAAGGTTTTTCGCGTTGCATCGAATTAATCCACATCATCCACCGCTTGTGCGGGTCCCCGTCAATTCCTTTGAGTTTTAATCTTGCGACCGTACTCCCCAGGCGGTCAACTTCACGCGTTAGCTGCGTTACCAAGTCAATTAAGACCCGACAACTAGTTGACATCGTTTAGGGCGTGGACTACCAGGGTATCTAATCCTGTTTGCTCCCCACGCTTTCGTGCATGAGCGTCAGTGTTATCCCAGGGGGCTGCCTTCGCCATCGGTATTCCTCCACATCTCTACGCATTTCACTGCTACACGTGGAATTCTACCCCCCTCTGACACACTCTAGCCGTACAGTCACAAATGCAATTCCCAGGTTGAGCCCGGGGATTTCACATCTGTCTTGCACAACCGCCTGCGCACGCTTTACGCCCAGTAATTCCGATTAACGCTCGCACCCTACGTATTACCGCGGCTGCTGGCACGTAGTTAGCCGGTGCTTATTCTTCAGGTACCGTCATTAGCTCCGGATATTAGCCAGAACCGTTTCTTCCCTGACAAAAGAGCTTTACAACCCGAAGGCCTTCTTCACTCACGCGGCATTGCTGGATCAGGGTTGCCCCCATTGTCCAAAATTCCCCACTGCTGCCTCCCGTAGGAGTCTGGGCCGTGTCTCAGTCCCAGTGTGGCTGGTCGTCCTCTCAGACCAGCTACTGATCGATGCCTTGGTAGGCTTTTACCCCACCAACTAGCTAATCAGATATCGGCCGCTCCACGAGCATGAGGTCTTGCGATCCCCCACTTTCATCCATAGATCGTATGCGGTATTAGCTAATCTTTCGACTAGTTATCCCCCACTCTAGGGCACGTTCCGATATATTACTCACCCGTTCGCCACTCGCCACCAGACCGAAGTCCGTGCTGCCGTTCGACTTGCATGTGTAAGGCATGCCGCCAGCGTTCAATCTGAGCCAGGATCAAACTCTTCAGTTCAATCTCTGTTTTGTGCCATTGCTGGCAGGTTCCGAAGAACCGTCGCTCACTCAAAATACTGACAGATCGATTCTTGCGAATCGTTCTACTTCTTTGTTGTGAGCACTTGCTTAATAATTTGAGCATCCGGCGTTGCCGCCGGCGCACTTCATCAAGTGCCCACACTTATCGGTTGTTGGTTGTTAAAGAACCGGGCAATTCAGTCTGCTGCCAGCCGCCCCGAGGGACTTGCCGGCTGCTGCGAAGCGTTGTGTTCGTCAGCAGCAGAGAAAGCGATTATGCGATGTTTGGTGGCTTGCGTCAACTGTTTTTTGCTTCAACTGCACAGTTCCGATTACCAACTCGTCCAACGCCATTCTTCCCAAAAAATCTCTCTCCGGTCGCTGAATCGCTGTTCCTTGAGACATCATTTGGAAGGCCGTCACTTTAACCAGTGTGTTGCATCTGCGGAACTTCCGAAAACACATAGCTGTAATACGTTGTGTGAATATCAGAAAGGCTGTCTGGCCAGGATTCAGTGCACTCGCGGTGCCGGCTTTTCCGTACTGAGCGTCGGCTAGCTCAAATGAGTGCGTTACGAGCAACATCAGCAGGTTTTGATTTCCAGCAAGCTTATGAAGCTGGCAATGTTTAATATGGACAAATAAAAAAAGCCCGCACAAGGCGGGCGAATCGGAAAAACAAAACAACGCCGACATCGTATTTCCAACAAGAAATCATGTCAACAAAAAACTGTTGCGCTGCCTACAATAGTTTGCGTCGCCTGTATTGCTTGGTGGTCTGTCGCTTAAGTGCGGACTGTCAGGGGTACAGGCCGCGCATTTCTCTCGCCTGCAATATCCGGGTGCATCCGACGATGAACGCGGCTGTGCGGAGCGATACCTTTTTCTCGGAAGCGAGTTGCCAGACGCCTGAAAAGGCTTCCCGCATGATGCGCGTAAGGCGCAGATTGATTTCGTCTTCAGTCCAGAAAAAGCTCGAAAAGTCCTGTACCCATTCGAAATAGCTGACAGTCACGCCGCCGGCGTTTGCGATAACGTCCGGCACGATCAGGACACCTTTTTCATGCAGGATGTCGTCGGCGAGCGGCGTGGTCGGGCCGTTTGCGCCTTCGAGAATGATTTTCGCCTTGATGTGCCCAGCATTGTGTTCAGTGATCTGCTGTTCCAGAGCCGCCGGAATCAATATGTCGCAGTCCACTTCCCAGAAACGGCTCCGGTCGCTGATGTGTTCCGCGGCAGCATAACCGCCCACGCCGCCGTGGGCAGCGACATGTTCCTGGAGCGCTAGCACGTCCAGGCCCGCCTCGTTATATACCGTCGATTGATGGTCCTGCACGGCAACGATGCGTGCACCGGCTTCGCTGAAGAGCCGGGCGGCGATGCTGCCGACATTGCCGAAACCCTGCACGGCTATCCGGGCGCCCTTGATGTCCAGCCCGGTCTTCACCGCCGCCTCGCAGCCGACAACGAACACGCCGCGGCCGGTTGCTTCCCGCCTGCCGAGGCTGCCGCCCAGGGAAATCGGTTTGCCCGTCACCACGCCGGACGCCGTGCTGCCCTGATTCATCGAGTAGGTGTCCATCATCCAGGCCATCACCTGCTCGTTGGTGTTGACGTCCGGCGCCGGGATATCCTTGTTCGGTCCAATGATGATGCCGATTTCGCTGGTGTAGCGACGGGTCACGCGCTGCAGTTCGGCTTGCGACAGCAGGCGCGGATCCAGCCTGATGCCGCCCTTGGCGCCGCCATAGGGCACGTTGACTGCCGCGTTCTTCACCGTCATCCAGGCAGACAACGCCATCACTTCCGACAACGTCACGTCCTGGTGAAAGCGCACGCCGCCCTTGCCCGGGCCGCGGGAAGTATTATGCTGCACCCGGTAACCCTCGAAATGCGCGATGCTGCCGTCATCCCGCTCGATGGGCACGTCCACGATCAGCACGCGCTTGGGCCGCTTCAGGGTTTCCACCCAGCGCGCCAAGCCGCCAAGGTAGGGCGTCACACGATCGATCTGCTCGAGGTAGACGGCCCAGGGGCCGATTTCATGCGGTGTCAGATAAGACGGAATTTCATGCTGGCTGGACATTTGAGGGCTCCTTGGTTGAACACGCAGGCAGCGAACCGCACTGGGCTTGCGCTGCAGAGACCTGTATCTTATGACTGGCCGCTGCTGCCGATCCAATGCCTTGTTCGCATGTAACTATGCGTATAAAACATAGTTTTAGTTCCCACTTCTGTCATTCGTGTCTTTCGATTTCGCCTGGGCCTTGGTGGAACGGCGTTTTAGCGACTGCGGCTGGACCAGGTAGTCCCACAGTCTGCCGACGACCGGCTTGCCAGGCCGCTGAGCGGAAGGACGCTCCCGGTACAGCCTGATTTCCATCTGCACTTCCCAGTCGGGTATGCCGCCGTCTGCACGCGCAAGCTGCTTCTGCTTCAATTCCCGCGTGACGGCGGACTCAGGCAGGAAGGCCAGGCCATGCCCTTCCAGCGCCATCATCTTCAACCCTTCGGCCATATCGGTTTCATAGCGGCGCTCCAGATGCGGCGTCTTGCGGGCATCGCTCAGGATCAGATCCACCATGCGGCCGAGATAGGCATTGCTGGTATAGGACAGGAAGGGCAATGGCGAGCGGAGGTCGCCGGGCAGTAAAAAGTCCGGCGTGCCGGCGCGGTCGCAACGGGCATAGGCGCGCAAGGTTTCGTATCCCAGCACGAGCATGTCGTAGCGGCCGGGGTCGAGTTGCACCGGCTGGCGTGGATGGTGGTAGCACAGCAGAAGATCGCAGCCGCCTTCGACGATGGTCATTACGGCGTCATGCACATTCAACGCCATCAGTCGCGCGCCGATCGGGCCGAAGCCGGTCTCCATGGACTTGATCCATTTCGGCACGAAGGTCAGCGACAGCGTATGCGGCACAGCGAAATCGATCATGCCGGGGGCCATGGGCCGGTTGCCGCGCAACAGCGCGCGGGCATTGTTGACCTGGCCCAGCATTTCCATCGCCTGCTCATAGAACACCTCGCCGGCGGGCGTCAGGCGAGTGGGGTAAGAAGTACGGTCGATCAGGTCGGCGCCGAGCCAGGCTTCCAGCGACTGGATGCGGCGCGAGAATGCCGGCTGGGTGACATGCCGCAGCTCGGCCGAGCGGCTGAAGCTGCGCGTCTCGGCCAGGGAAATGAAATCTTCAAGCCATTTGGTGTCCATGGCGCCATGGTAGCCGGCTGCCCGCCCGCAGGCAAAGCGAGGAGCTCAGGCAGCTTCGCTGGCGCCCATTGGATCGGCGCGCGGCGAAGCCTGGGCTTCGTCGGGCCTTGCCTGCTGGCGCGCCCACATCTGCGCATAGGCGCCGTCCGCCGCCAGCAGCTGCGCATGGGTGCCGCGCTCGATGATGCGGCCATGGTCCATCACCAGGATTTGCGCCGCATCGGCGATGGTGGACAGCCGGTGCGCAATCACCAGGGTGGTACGCGTGCGTGCGATGGCTTTGAGTTCGGCCTGTATCGCCTGCTCGGCGCGCGAGTCCAGGGCCGAGGTCGCTTCGTCGAAGATCAGGATCGCCGGATCCTTCAGCAGCGCCCGGGCAATCGCCACTCGCTGCTTTTCGCCGCCCGACAGCTTCAGGCCACGTTCGCCGACCATGGTCTGGTAACCCGCCGGCAGCGATTCGATGAAGTCGTGGATGGACGCTGCGCGCGCGGCGGCGATCAGCTCCTCGCGGCTGGCGCCCGGCCTGCCATAGGCGATGTTGTATTCGATGGTGTCGTTGAACAGCACGGTGTCTTGCGGCACGATGCCAATGGCGCTGCGCAGCGACGGCTGGGTTACTTGGCGCAAGTCCTGGCCGTCGATGGTAATCGCGCCGGCATCCACGTCGTAGAAACGGAACAGCAGCCGTGACAGCGTCGATTTGCCCGAGCCGCTATGGCCAACCACGGCAGTCGTGCTGCCGGCCGGGATGGTGAAGTCGACGTCGAACAGGATCTGCCGGTTTTTCTCGTAGCTGAAATTCACATGGGAGAAGCGCACCTCGGCGCCATGGGCGGCAAGCGCCGGCGCATCCGGCACGTCCGCCACTTCGCGATGCTGGTCCAGCAAGGCGAACAGGCGTTCCATGTCGGCCAGGCTCTGCTTGATTTCGCGGTACAGCACGCCCAGGAAATTCAGCGGCACATACAGCTGGATCATGAATGCATTGACCAGCACCAGGTCGCCCAGCGTCATGGTGCCGTCGATCACGCCCTGGGTGGCGCGCCACAGAATCAGGGTGACGGCGATGGCGATGATGGCGGACTGCCCGGTATTGAGCAGCGAGAGCGAGGTTTGCGAGCGCACCGCGGCGGCCTCGTAGCGCTGCAGGCCTTCGTCGTAGCGCCGTGCTTCATACTCCTCGTTGCCGAAGTACTTGACCGTTTCATAGTTGATCAGCGAGTCGATCGCCTTGGTGTTGGCCTTGGAGTCAAGGTCGTTCATCGTGCGCCGGAAGTGGGTGCGCCACTCGGTCACCAGCACGGTGAAGCCAATGTAGGCCACCAGCGCGCCGGCGGTGATGATGGAAAACCAGATGTCGTAATGCAGCACCAGGTAGCCCAGCACCAGCGTGATTTCCACCAGCGTCGGCAGGATCGAAAACAGGGTATAGGACACCAGCGAGGAAATGCCGCGGGTGCCGCGCTCAATGTCGCGCGTCATGCCGCCGGTCTGGCGGTTCAGGTGAAAGCGCAGCGACAGCGAATGCAGATGCTTGAAGACCTGCAGCGCGACCGTGCGCACCGCGCGCTGGGTGACCCTAGCGAAGACGAACTCGCGCAATTCGGTAAACAGCGTGGTCGACAGCCGCAGCGCGCCATAGGCAAGCAGCAGGCCAAGCGGCAGCGCCAGCAAGGCCTGCGGCTGGCTTGCGGTGACGGTCAGGCGGTCGATCAGCTGCTTGAGGATGAGCGGAACGCCGACATTGGCCAGCTTGGCGCTGACCAGAAACACCAGGGCCAGCGACATGCGCCATTTGTAAGCCCACAGATAGGGCAGCAGCGTCTTCAGGGTGGCCCAGTCGTTGCGGGTGCCCTGGTTGGCAGGGGCGTCGGGAAGCGGGGGCAGAGTGCGTCGCATTGAGAGTGGGCTGGTGGATGGTTTATGCTTGGCCCTCGATTGTAACGTTCTTATCCCAGGAAGGCAGGACCGCTCCATGACCGAAAGTAACCAGACCAGACTTCCGCCCGGCATGCCGGCCCTGCGGGTGATGCCGATGCCGGCAGACTCCAACGCGCACGGCGATGTGTTTGGCGGATGGATCATGGCCCAGGTCGACATTGCCGGCGCACTGCCGGCGGCCCGCCGCGCCAACGGCCGGGTGGCTACCATCGCCGTCAATTCCTTCGTGTTCAAGCAGCCGGTGTTCGTCGGCGACCTGCTGTCGTTCTACGCGACGGTCGTCAAGTCAGGCAAGACGTCGGTCACGGTGAATGTGGAGGTCTATGCCGAGCGCAATCGCCTGCAGTGGGAAGTGGTGAAGGTAACGGAAGCCACCCTTACCTATGTCGCCACCGGAGAAGACCGCAAGCCGCGGCTGTTGCCGCCCGAGTCGGACCAGCACCCGGACGGCGCGTAGCCATCGCGCGCATGGACAGGCGCTCCTTTCTGCTCAATGCCGCGCGCCTTGCTGCCCTGGGCGCGAGCGCAGGCGGCACGACGCTCTGCGCAGCCGCCGACTGGTATCCGTTCCGGCTTGGCGTGGCATCCGGATCGCCGCTGGCCCATGGCGTCGTGCTATGGACCCGCATCCTGTCCGAGCCTGGCAATGACGCGGCGCCGGCGCCAGGACCTCTGAGGGTGCGCTGGGAAGTGGCGAACGATGAAGCGTTCCGCAGCATCGTGGCACGCGGCGACGCCATCGCCACGCCGCAGCTTGCGCATAGTGTGCATGTCGACGTGGGCGGCCTGCGGCCGGACCGCTGGTACTGGTACCGCTTCATGCTGGGCGACGCGGTCAGCCCAGTGGCGCGCACCCGCACCGCGCCCGCGGCGGACGCCATGCCGGCACGGATGAGACTAGCCTATGCCTCCTGCCAGCACTGGGAATTCGGCGAGTACGCAGCACATCGCCATATCGCCGCGATGGCGCCTGACCTGGTCGCCTTTCTCGGCGACTACATCTACGAATGGGGTCCGTATCAAGCCGCGCATCCGGATTCACCCCGGCGCAGCGATGAGTCGCTGACGCTGGCTGACTACCGCGCCCGCTATGCGCAGTACAAGGCCGATCCGCATCTGCAGGCATCGCACCATGCCGCGCCCTGGATCGTCACCTGGGACGACCATGAGGTGGCCAACGATTACGCCGATGACCGCGACGGCCGGCTGGACCCGGCCTTCCTTCAGCGCCGCGCCGCCGCCTATCAGGCTTTCTATGAGCACATGCCGGTGCGGCTGACGGCGCCGCCGGCGCCTGCCGGAGGGTTCGCCCACATGCGCATCTACGAGCGTTACGACTGGGGCCGGCTGGCACGCCTGCATGTGCTGGACGACCGCCAGTACCGTTCGCATCAGGCCTGCGCGCCGACGGGACGCGGCGGCAGCACATCGGTCGGCGCGGCTTGCCGGGAAAGGCTGGAACCCCAGCGCACGCTGCTCGGGATGGAACAGGAAGCCTGGCTGGCGCAGGGACTGGCGTCGTCAAGGGCGCGCTGGAATATCCTGGCGCAGCAGACGCTGATGGCCCAGTGCAGCCACGCCCCGGCCGACGGCCGGGGCGAAGGCCGTTTCTGGACCGATGGCTGGGACGGCTACCCGGCGGCGCGCCAGCGCCTGATGCGCGATATCGCGCGCCACCGCCCCGCCAATCCGGTGGTGATTTCAGGCGACGTGCACAGCTTTTTCGCCAGCGACCTGCGCAGCGATTTTTACCGTCCCACTTCGCCGGCCAACCCGGTACTGGCAAGCGAATTCTGCGGCACGTCGGTGACGTCGAATTCGCGGCCGCAGGCGCGCACCGAGCAGTACCTGGCAATGAATCCTCATATCGCCTATGGCCGCAGTGACCGGCGCGGCTTTGCCGTGATGGACCTGGCGCCGGATCATGCCACGGTACTGTTCCAGGGCCTGGAAAATGTAAAAAGCGCCAGCTCGGCGATGGCCACGCTGGCGCGTTTCATGGTGGAGGATGGCCGGCCGGGCGTGCTGCCGGCGGCCTGACAGGCGTTACGCCGCCTGCTTTTCGTCGCGCAGTTCGCGCCGCAGTATCTTGCCCACATTCGTCTTTGGGAGCTCATTGCGGAACTCGATGTACTTCGGGCGCTTGTAGCCGGTCAGCTGCTCGCGGCAATAGTCCATCAGCTGGGCCGAGGTCAGCGCCGGGTCCTTGCGCACAACGAACACCTTGACCGCCTCGCCCGAGTTCGCATCGGGCACGCCCACGCATGCAGACTCGAGCACGCCGGGATGGGTCGCCAGCACATCCTCGATCTCGTTCGGATACACATTGAAGCCCGACACCAGGATCATGTCCTTCTTTCGGTCCACGATGCGCACATAGCCGCGCTCGTCCATCACGCCGACGTCGCCGGTCTTGAAGTAGCCGTCGGGCGTCATCACCTTGGCGGTCTCCTCCGGACGGTTCCAGTAGCCGACCATCACCTGCGGTCCGCGGATGGCTATTTCACCCACCTGGCCAAGCGGCAGCGGCTGGCCGTTGTCGTCCAGGATCGCCACTTCGGTCGATGGCACCGGCAAGCCTATGGTGCCGGTGAAGGCATTGTTGTCGGATGGATTGCAGGTGGCGACCGGCGAGGTCTCGGACAGGCCATAGCCCTCGATGATGGGGCAACCGGTGACTTGTAGCCATTTGTCGGCCACTGCGCGCTGCACCGCCATGCCGCCGCCGTTGCAGACCTTCAGCCCCGAAAAGTCGAGCTTGGCGAAGTCGGGGTTGTTGAGCAGGCCGTTATACAGCGTGTTGACGGCCGGGAAGATATTGATCTTGTACTTGGACAGTTCCTTGACCAGGCCCGGAATGTCGCGCGGATTGGGTATCAGCAGGTTGGTGGCGCCCATGCGGGTGCCCATCAGGCAGCAGGCCGTCAGCGCAAAGATGTGGTACAGCGGCAGCGCGCAGACATACACCAGCTCCTCGACATGCGGCTCGCGCCTGATCGCCGGCTGCGCCCAGGCCTCGCTCTGCAGCACATTGGCCAGCACGTTGCGGTGGGTCAGGGTCGCGCCCTTGGAAACGCCGGTGGTGCCGCCGGTGTACTGCAGGAAAGCGACGTCCTCATGAGCCAGTGGCACGGGCTTGAGCGTCATGCGGCTGCCTTCGGCCAGTGCGCGCTTGAACGGCACGGCATTGGCCAACTGGTAGGCGGGCACCATCTTTTTCACATTGCGCACGACGAAATTGACGATGCCGCCCTTCAGGCCGCCCAGCAGGTCGCCCATCGAGGCGATGACCACATGGCGCACCTTGGTGTTTGCCACCACCTGCTCCAGCGTCGTGGCGAAGTTCTCGAGGATGATGATGGCCTCGGCGCCGGAATCGTTGAGCTGGTGCGCCAGTTCGCGGGCGGTGTAAAGCGGATTGACGTTGACGACGGTGTAGCCGGCGCGCAGCACGGCGGCCAGGGCGACAGGGTACTGCAGTATGTTGGGCATCATCAGCGCCACGCGTGCGCCCTTTTCCAGCCCCCTGCTCTGCAGCCAGGCGCCGAGGCGCTGGGACATCGCATCGACCTGCGCATAGGTCAGCGACTTGCCCATGCAGATATAGGCCTTGCGCTGCGCATAATTCTGAAACGCTTCTTCCAGCAGGTGGACCAGCGAACGGTAACGGGTGTAGTCGATTTCCGCGGGAACGTCCGCCGGATAGGACCTGAGCCAAATCTTGTCCATAGTCTGCCTCGAAATATTGTTATGTATGGAGATGGAAGGATGCGCTGGGCGCCGGGCCGGCAGGCCTGTTGAAAGCTGCCGGTAAGCAGGATGCTAGTCGGCAGTCCCCGGCGTCGCAAGCATTTTGCGAAAATTTGGAGCAATTACTCTAGCGGGGAAATTTCCTCGCTTCAACCAATCAAACTGATTGGCTAGCCGGTCACTCCTGGCGGGTCACCATCGCCGGGCTTTCATGCGACGCCATTCTGGCTGGCTGTCCCAGATTGGCCAGTTGCTGATGGCGCTGGCTCTTGTCCTCCGCAGCCATCCGCTTGACTGCTGCATAGAAGGCCGACAGGCTCTTTTCTTGTCGCAGCAGGGTCCGAAAACCTGGCACGAAATCGTGATAGGTCGCGATCGACGCCAGGTGCGCATTCGACAGCGGCTCGGCGAACCAGCGGTCGTATCCGGCATAGCCGCCCCAGCCGGCCTTGAGCACCTGGTAGTCGTCCTTCAGGGACTGGAACAACCTGGCCTTGGCTTGCAGCTTTTCGGCGTCTGCCGCATCGCTGTCGTAGTTGGCCTTGAGTTCGTCACGGTATTTCATCAGCAGGGCCAGGAAATCCTTCTTGCGGCTTTCGTAGTCGGCATAGGCGCGAAGCATCTTTTCATCGCCGAAGCGCGCCATCCAGCGTTCCACGCCGACTTCTTCCACCGCCACCGCAAAGGATTCATTGAACTGGCTGTCATCCTTAGCGTAGGCAACCTGGTGCGCCAGCTCGTGGAAGACCAGGCGTGCCAGTTCGCCATCCGGGTACTGGATGAAGGTCGACAGCACCGGGTCGTTGAACCAGCCCAGGGTCGAGTAGGCCGGCACGCCGCCGATCTGCACATCAAGCCCCTGCGCGCGCAATTCGCCGGCAAATGCCTGCGCCGCTTCCTTGCTGTAATAGCCGCGGTAATTGACGCAGCCGGCAATCGGGAAACACCATTTGGTCGGTTCCAGCGACAGGGCCGGCGCCGCCACGACATTCCACAACACGAAGGGGCGCTTCAAATCGGCGTAGAACTTGTAGCTCCCATTGTCTGGCAGCGCCAGTTCGGCGGCCGCGAAACGGCGTATTTCCTTGACCCGCTGCAGCTTGGTCTTGAGCTTGTCGCCAGTCTCCGGGTCGGCCAGCCAGTCGTCGATCGGACGGGCCTGCGCCATCAGCGAGTACTGCCCTTGCGCTGCCTGCATGTAATAACCCAGTTGGGCGCAGCCGCCGGACAGCGACGCAGCCAGGATCACGGCGCTGGCCAGCAGCGCAGTGCGATAGCGTATCTTCATGCTTCTATTCCTGTTTTTTCCACTTCCACCAGCACGTCGTAAAAGGTGGGCGCCCGGCCCATGTCGGTCAGGCGCTGGCTGGTCAGCTCATTCGCGTTCTTTCCGTCCGATGCCAGTTTTTTCCACCAGATGGACAAGCCCACCACCAGGCCGGGACGGGCATTGGCAGTGACACGCGCAAGGGCGGTGAAGGCGCCGCGGTCATTGTGGATGCGGACCCGGTCGCCATCGGCGATGCCGCGCGCGGCCGCATCCTGCGGATGCATGTCCAGATGCGGCTCGCCTTCCGTGCTGCGCAGGCTTTGCACGTTGACGAAGGTGGAATTCAGGAAATTGCGGGCCGGCGGCGAGATCATCGCCAGCGGATAGCGCCGGGCCAGTTCTGGATTGCTGGCGGCGGATTCGTAAGGCGGGATGTAGGACGGCAGCGGATCGAGTCCTTCCTTCAGCATGCGGGCGCAATAGAATTCGCATTTTCCGGAAGGGGTAGCGAAATTGCCGTTGGCGAACGGCGCATTGGCAATGGCCAGCTTACGCCAGCCTTCCCGCTTCAACGCTTCCCAGTCGAAGTGCGCGGCACGCGGGTCGGCCCGGTTGAAGGCCTGGGCGGCAATCTCGTCATCGGTTTCATTGAAGCAGTCGTCCTCGAAGCCCATGCGGGCCGCGAGCAGGCGGAAAATCTCGGTATTGGGCTTGGCCTCGCCCAGCGGCGCGATCGCGGGATTGTTGGCCAGCATGTAGAGATGGCCGTAGGCGCCATGCACGTCGGCATGCTCAAGCTGGGTCGTGGCAGGCAGCAGGATGTCGGCGTAATCGGCGGTGTCGGTCTGGAAGTGCTCCAGCACCACGGTAAACAGGTCGTCGCGGCCAAAGCCCTGCGCCACCTTAGTCGACTCCGGCGCCACCGCCACCGGATTGGCGTTATAGACGATCACGGCCTCGATCTGCGGACCAAATTCGGGCGATGCGGGCCGCAGCAAATCGTCGCCTATGGTGCTCATGTTGATCAGGCGCGGCAGCTTGCCCGGCAGCAGATCGGGACGCTGCAGCGCCTGGGTATTCTTGGGGAAGCTGTCGCTGGCCGACAGCTGAACGCCGCCGGCCGGGTGGCGCCACGCGCCGACGAGCGCCGGCAGGCAACTGATGTTGCGCACCGCCATGCCACCGCCACGCACCCGCTGCAGGCCGTAATTCAGCCGTATGGCAACCGGCTGCCCGGTGCGGGCGGTGCCGCCATACAGCTGCGCCAGCTGCTCGATCTGCTCGACCGGCACGCCGCAGATTTCCGCCGCCCGCTGCGGCGGCCATTCCATCGCCCGCACCCTGAGTTCGTCGAAACCCAGGGTGTGGCGCGCGATGTAGTCGTGGTCGAGCAGGTCGTCACGGATCAGGATGTGCATCATCGCCAGCGCCAGCGCGGCGTCGGTGCCGGGCAAGGGGGCGATATGGATCTGGCACTTCTCCGCCGTCAGCGAGCGGTAGGGATCGATCGCCACCAGGATCGCGCCGCGGCGCTTCGCTTCCTGGGCCCGCATCCAGAAATGCACGTTGGATGCGATCGGGTTGCCGCCCCAGATCAGGATGACCTGGGCGTCCTGGAACTGCTCGACGTCCATGCCAACCTTGCCGCCTAGCGTGTAGGTGATGCCGGCCGCGCCAGCCGAGGCGCAGATGGTGCGGTCCAGCCGCGACGCACCCAGCCGGTGGAAGAAGCGCGCCGACATCGACTCGCCCTGTACCAGGCCCATGGTGCCGGCATAGTTGTAGGGAAGGATGGCTTCCGGCGCGCGCGCTGCGATTTCCTTCAGGCGCGCAGCGACGGTATCGAGCGCCTCTTCCCAGCTGATCGCCTCGAACCGGCCCTCGCCCTTGACGCCGACCCGGCGCATCGGATGCAGCAAACGATCGGCGTGGTAGGTGCGCTCGGTGTAGCGGGCGACCTTGGTGCACAGCACGCCGGCAGTGGTCGGGTGTTCCGGATCGCCGCGCACCTTGGTGGCAACGCCATTTTCCACCGTCACCAGCATGGCGCAGGTATCGGGACAATCATGGGGACAGGCAGCGCGGATGGTCTTGGTCGTCATGGAGATATCGCTTTCAGAGCGTTCAATCGTACTGCAAAACGCTTTTCGTCATGCATGAAATTTCAGCTTAAGCATCTGTTTTTGAAGATGTTTTATTTTTAAAATTGACCGACTTGCAAATGCTTGACGCTTCAATATTGTCGAGCTTGCAAATCGGCTATGCTGTCGGTTCAAAATACAGGAGAACATCATGCAGTTGATCGATCCCATTGTTGCGTTTCAATCCGAACTGGCCCAGATCCGGCGCGACATCCATGCCCATCCGGAACTGTGCTATGAAGAGCAGCGCACGGCCGACGTGGTCGCGCAAAAGCTGACCGAATGGGGCATTCCGATTATCCGCGGCCTGGCCAAGACCGGCGTGGTGGGCGTCATCCGCAACGGCGACAGCCCGCGCGCCATCGGCCTGCGCGCCGACATGGACGCATTGCCGGTGCAGGAGGTCAATACCTTTTCCCATGCATCGCGCCATCCCGGCAAGATGCACGCCTGCGGCCACGACGGCCATGTGGCGATGCTGCTGGGCGCGGCCCATCACCTGTCGCGCCACCGCAATTTCGACGGCACGGTCTACGTGATCTTCCAGCCGGCCGAGGAAGGCGGCGGCGGTGCCAGCAAGATGATGGACGAAGGTCTGTTCGAGCAATGCCCGATGGACGCCATCTTCGGCATGCACAACTGGCCGGGCGTGGCCACCGGCACCTTTGGCGTGACCCCAGGGCCGATGATGGCATCGTCCAACGAGTTCGAGCTGACCATCACCGGCCGCGGCGCCCATGCGGCCCAGCCGCACAAGGGCGTGGACCCGGTAATGACGGCAGTGCAGATTGCGCAGAGCTGGCAGACCATCATCAGCCGCAACAAGAGCCCGCTTGCGCCCGCGGTACTGTCCATCACCCAGATCCACGCCGGCAGCGCCACCAACGTGATTCCGGACCAGGCCACGATGATAGGCACGGTGCGCACCTTCGACCTGCCGGTGCTGGACCTGATTGAAAGCCGCATGCGCACGGTCGCCGAGCATACTGCCGAGGCATTCGACGCCAGCGTCCATTTCGAATTCAAGCGCAATTACCCGCCGCTGATCAATCACGCAAGGGAAACAGCCTTTGCAACCGAGGTGCTGCAGTCCATCGTCGGTGTCGACAAGGTCGATGCCAAGGTCGAACCCACGATGGGCGCCGAGGACTTCGCGTTCTTCCTGCAGAAAAAACCCGGCTGCTATGTCTTCATCGGCAGTGGCGACGGCGACCACCGCAGCGGCGGACATGGGCTGGGGCCGTGCAACCTGCATAACCCGAGCTACGACTTCAACGATGCGCTGCTGCCGATCGGCGCAACTTATTGGGTACGGCTGGCCGAAGCCTGGCTGGCGCGCGGCTGAACTGCCGCCTGCAGCACCGATGGGACGATACGGTAAGTCCGTGTCCCATCCCGCTGCGCATTGCCACCATTGTCATCCGCGACGAATTGCCAGCGCAGATGATGGTATTGCGCCACCGATTCCCGGTGCGCGATGCTGACGATGGTCGACTCGGGCAGTTCCGCGGTCAGCAGCGCGTACAGGGCCGCTTCGGTGTCGCCATCCATGGCGCTGCTGGCTTCATCGAGGAACACGATATCCGGGCGGATCAGCAGCACGCGCACCATCGCCAGGCGCTGCTGCTCGCCGGGAGACAGCTTCTGGCTCCAGTTTTCTTCCTGGTCCAGCACGGGCGCCAGGTGCGCAAGCCGGCATGCATCGAAATGCCGCAGAATATCGGCATCGTCGTAGTTGTGTGCAGCCATTGGATAGGTCACCGCAGCCCGCAGTGTGCCTATCGGCAGATAGCTGCGCTGCGGCAGAAACATCACGGAGGCTTGCTGCGGTATGTCGATCGCGCCATCGCCATAGGGCCAGATACCGGCGATGGCGCGAAACAGCGTGGACTTGCCACAGCCTGACGGCCCGGCAACCAGGATGCGCTGTCCTGGGCCTATGGCGGACGACAGAGGCTGCGTCAGCGGCAGGCCGGAGGGCAGCGCCAGCGTCAGGTCGGCGAGCGTGATGTCCTCCGTGCCGTTGCGCACAACCTTGATGCGCGACTCGGTATGGCGCGCCGCTTCGACGACATCGTGAAAGCCTGAAAGGCGGTTCACGCTCGCCTTCCATTCGGCCAGCGCGCTGAACGCATCGATGAACCATGACAACGCCGACTGCACCTGGCCGAACGCAGATGATATCTGCATCAGACCACCCAGGGTGATGGCGCCGCTGAAGTAGCGCGGCGCGCCCACGAGAAAGGGGAAGATGATTGCAAACTGCGCATAGAAGGTCGATGCCACATTCAGGCGTTTGGTGGTGCGCATGATTTGCCACCAGTTGTCGCGTATTTTTTCGAAACGTCCTTCCAGCTGCGCATGTTCCTGCGGCTCCCCGCGGTAAAGCGCGACCGACTCTGCATTTTCACGCACACGGATCAGGCCGAAACGAAAGTCCGCCTCGAAACGTTGCTGCATGAAGTTTTGCTGCACCAGCGGCTTGCCGATCCAGGCCACCAGCAGCGATCCGATGCCGGCATAGGCGATCGCGAACCAGACCATATAGCCCGGAATCACCCAGTTCTGCCCGCCCAGCATGAAAGACAGCGGCCCGCTGACGGACCAGAGTATGCCGACAAACGACACCAGCGTGACGACGCTCGACAGCAAGCCAAGCGACAGCGTCAATGAGCCGTTGGTCAAATATTTGAGGTCTTCGGCAATGCGCTGGTCCGGGTTGTCGGCGCCGCCGGCCTGTTCAATGCGGTAATACGCCTGGCCCGAGAGCCAGCCGTCCATGTACTGCCGCGTCATCCAGCCGCGCCAGCGGATTTCCAATGCTTGCGTCAGGTAGACCTTGTAAATCGCCACCGCAATGTAGATAAAGGCAAGGTAGGAGAACCGCCATAGCTGTTGCTTGAACGTCGCCAGGTCCTTGCTTTCCAGCGCGTTGTAAAAGACCCGGTTCCATTCATTGAACAGCACGTTGATGTACACCATGCCCAATGCCAGCACGACCACCGTGGCAAGCAGGCCGCGCGCCTTCCATTTTTCCTCCGACACCCAATAAGGCTTGAGCAGACGCCAGACCGCATGCCAATCAGTCGGTTCGCTGGTCCGGCGTTTTATCTGCATGATGTTCATCCTTATGTGGCTGGAGGGTTGCGTTGCTTAGTCCACCTTGGCGCCGGAAGCCTTCACAACCTTTTCCCATTTCTTGGTTTCGGCCTGAATATGCGCGGCGAACTGCTCTGGCGTATTGCCCACCGGTTCGGCGCCCTGACTGATCATCTTTTCCTTCACCGCGGGACTCGACAGCGACTGCGCGATTTCCTGCTGCAGCTTGTTGACGATGTCTTTCGGCGTACCGGCCGGCGCCAATATGCCAAACCAGGAGCTGGCTTCAAAACCTGCGAGCTCTCCGCCAGCGCTGGCCAGCGGTTTTACACCAGGCAGCGCCGGCGACGGCTTGCTGCTGGTGACGCCCAGCGCCACCAGCTTGCCCGCCTTGATGAACGGCAGCGCCGATGGCAGGTTGTCGAACATCAAGTCGGCTTGTCCGGCGATCAGATCGGTCAGTGCCGGGCCTGAGCCGCGATAAGGCACATGGAGCATATAAGTCTTGGTTGTGGTCTTGAACAGTTCGCCAGCGAGATGGATGGAGGTGCCATTGCCGGAAGAAGCCATATTGAGCTTGCCCGGGTGGGCCTTCGCGTAGGAGGTAAAGCTCTTGATATCGGTAATCTTGTTCTTCTCGGCAAAGTCCTTGTTCACCACGAGGACGTTGGGCACGGAGGCGACCAGCGTTACCGGTGCGAAGTCCTTGATCGGGTCGAACGGCATCTTCGGATAAAGCGACTGGTTGATCGCATGCGTGCCGACAGTGCCCATCAGCAGCGTGTAACCGTCGGGTGCCGACTTGGCCACGGCATCGGCGCCAATATTGCCCCCTGCGCCGGGCCGGTTGTCGACGATGACCGACTCTCCCATCGACTTCTGGAGTTCGGCGCCAACCGCGCGGGCCAGCAGGTCAGTGGTGCCGCCAGCGGCGAATGGCACGACGATCTTGATCGGCTTGTTGGGATAGGTGTCTGCACTTGCCGATGCGCTGGTCAATGCGATCACGGTCATGCCGAGCACGGATAAGCAGTTCTTTAGTTTCATTGTCTCTTCCTCGCGTCTTGTCTAGGGAATTCCGGTGATGACCAGCTTATGCAAGCTGGGTCTGGTACATGCACCGGCCGGTACCGCATATTACGATGATTACCATCGACAGGGCTTGCGCGCCATAGGAGCGCCCTGTCAAACGCTGTTGCATAATGCACATTTTCCTCATCAGGACCTTGTCATGCAAATTTCTGACATCCAGCTCGCCTATCCTGTGCCGATGCAGCTCGGGGAATGCCCATTGTGGCATCCGCAGGAAAACCAGCTCTACTGGATAGACATCGACGGTTGCGCAGTGCACAGGCTGGCCCTGCAGAACAACATGCACCAGTCCTGGGCGATGCCGTCGGAACCTGGCGCCATCGCATGGTGTGCGTCGGGAGGCATGCTGGTGGCGCTGCGCACCGGCATTCACATGCTTGACACAGCAACCGGCTCGTTGAGTCTCATTGCCCCACCCCCCTATGACCCGGCACGCGAACGATTCAACGACGGACGATGTGATGCCGCCGGCCGCTTATGGATAGGCACGCTCTATGAGCCTCGCGATCAGCCTAATGCGGCACTGTATGCGCTCGAACGCGGTGCGCTGCGTGACAGCGGCATTCGCGCGACGGTGTCCAATGGCGTCGCATTCAGCCCGGACAACCGGGTCATCTATCACAGCGACACCACCAGCCATCGGATCAGCGCCTATCCATTCGACCTGCAAAGCGGCGCGCTTGGCGCGGGCCGCGTGCTGCAACAGTTCTCGACGGAGCGCAATGCGCAATACGGCGGCAGGCCGGATGGCGCGGCGGTCGACGCCGAAGGCAATTACTGGTGCGCGATGTATGAAGGCGGCCGCTTGCTGCAGTTGTCGCCGAGCGGGACAATCCTGCGTGAGATACTGCTGCCGGTGCGTTGTCCTACCATGGTGACCTTTGGCGGCAACGACCTGCGCACGCTCTACATCACCACGGTGAGCAGCAAGCGCAGTGCGGAAGAACTGAAGGCGCACCCTCATTCAGGCTGCCTGTTATCACTGCGGGTGGATGTGCCGGGCTTGCCCGAGCATCCCTATATTCCATAGCAATACCGGTTACGAACATAATCAAAACAACGAGACAAGCATGAGCAACTACATTCTTGCGCTGGACCAGGGGACGACCAGTTCACGCGCCATCCTGTTTGACCAGACTGGCCATGTCCGTGGCTGCGCCCAACAGGAATTCAGGCAGATATTTTCGCATCCAGGGTGGGTCGAGCATGATCCCGACGAGATCTGGCAATCACAACTTGCCGTCGCACGCCAGGTAATGAAGGAATGCGCAGTCAGTGCTGCAGACATCGCCGCGATCGGCATTACCAACCAGCGTGAAACCACCGTGGTATGGGACCGTGCTACCGGTAAGGCAATCGGCAATGCGATTGTCTGGCAGGACAGGCGCACCGCCGATATCTGCGACGCCTTGCGTGAAGCCGGCCACGCCGACGTTTTTCAGCGCAAGACCGGCCTCGTACTGGACGCCTATTTTTCTGGCACCAAAGTCAAATGGCTACTCGACCATGTGCCCGGCGCCCGCGAGCAGGCCGAACGCGGCGAGCTTGTATTCGGCACCGTTGATAGCTGGCTGATCAGCAAGCTCAGCGGTTTGCATGTGACCGATCCCAGCAATGCCTCCCGTACGCTGATGTTCAATATCCATACCCTGGAGTGGGACGAGGAACTGCTGGAAATACTCGGCGTTCCCCGTGCGATGCTGCCGCGTGTGGTGCCAAGCAGCGGTGTCATCGGCCACACTGATGCGGCACTGTTCGGCGCTGCCCTGCCGATCGCAGGCATTGCCGGAGATCAGCAGGCAGCCACATTCGGCCAGGCCTGCCTGCGGCCTGGCATGGCCAAGAACACCTACGGAACCGGCTGCTTCATGCTGATGAATACTGGTTCCCAGCCGATTACGTCTCATAACAACCTGGTGACCACCGTAGGCTGGACTTGCGGGGACACCCAGCCCAGAGATGCTGTCTATATGCTGGAAGGCAGCGTTTTCATGGCTGGCGCGACGGTGCAATGGTTGCGCGACGGGCTGGGCATCATCCGGAGTTCGGATGAAGTGGAGGCGCTTGCTGCAAGCGTGCCAGATACCGACGGCGTGGTGTTTGTTCCCGCTTTCGCAGGTCTGGGCGCGCCGCACTGGGACGCCTATGCGCGCGGAACCATCGTCGGTATGACGCGCGGCACGAACAAGGCGCATATAGCCCGCGCGGCGTTGGCCAGCATTGCTTATCAGACGGTCGACATATTGCGTGCGATGCAGAATGACTCTGGTATTGAACTGCAGGAGTTGCGCGTGGACGGCGGTGCTTCGAGAAACGACCTGCTGATGCAATTCCAGGCAAATGTGCTGGGCGTACCAGTAGTTCGCCCGGTCATTACGGAGACGACGGCTCTGGGAGCGGCATATCTTGCCGGTATCGCAGTCGAGTTCTGGAAGTCGCAGGATGAGGTTGCCGCTCAGTGGCAAAGAGAGCGGCGCTTTGACCCTGACATGAGTGCAGAGGAGCGCAACAGTCGCCTAAACCAATGGCATCGCGCTGTCGAACGCGCTCGCGCCTGGGTTGAATGATGCCGCTTTAGTTGCCGCGTAAAGTAAAGGGCAAGGCCGACTTGTAGAGATTCCTGAAAATCGGGTGTCAAATGAAACAGATGACTTTTTTAGATTGATAACGGCGTAGCCGGAAGCGCTGGAGGAAATCCTGGCAGCATGCTGCCAACCTGCCTGGTGGTATGAGCCTGCAGGCATGTACCCATCCCGGGAAAGGTAAGGCAGCATTGAAACTCGCCAGCGTGGCGGTATGGGCTCTGGTGGGCAAAAATACCGCGCTCAACAGAAAACAGAAAACAGAAAAATCGGACGGATAGAAAGGCGTTTTAAAACGCGTTCTTGTCAATTGACTGCTTCTGGCGGTCCAAAACCTTAAACCCGCAACCCCAAAGCAAAAACCCCCGGCGCCTATTGGCGTCGGGGGTTTTCTAATAACAGCCTGACGATGACCTACTTTCACACTGGTTGCAGCACTATCATCGGCGCAAAGTCGTTTCACGGTCCTGTTCGGGATGGGAAGGGGTGGTACCAACTCGCTATGGTCATCAGGCATGACTTGTCGGTTGTCTGTCGCGCTGCCGGCTTCTCGCCTGGCACACGCCACATCCAACCCAAAGGGAAGAAGCAGTCACATCGCTCCCGCACTTGGCAGGGGCAATGCAACGATCAATGTCTTGTCTTGCAGGTTGTGAGTATCGAACGTCACGCACCACACAGCGCCGCTATGCACCATCAAGGTTATAGGGACAAGCCGCACGGGCAATTAGTACTGGTTAGCTTAACGCATTACTGCGCTTCCACACCCAGCCTATCAACGTCCTGGTCTCGAACGACCCTTTAGGGGAGTCAAGCTCCCGGGAAGTCTCATCTCAAGGCGAGTTTCCCGCTTAGATGCTTTCAGCGGTTATCTCTTCCGAACTTAGCTACCCGGCAATGCCACTGGCGTGACAACCGGTACACCAGAGGTTCGTCCACTCCGGTCCTCTCGTACTAGGAGCAGCCCCCTTCAAACTTCCAACGCCCACGGCAGATAGGGACCAAACTGTCTCACGACGTTTTAAACCCAGCTCACGTACCACTTTAAATGGCGAACAGCCATACCCTTGGGACCGGCTACAGCCCCAGGATGTGATGAGCCGACATCGAGGTGCCAAACTCCCCCGTCGATATGAACTCTTGGGAGGAATCAGCCTGTTATCCCCAGAGTACCTTTTATCCGTTGAGCGATGGCCCTTCCATACAGAACCACCGGATCACTATGTCCTACTTTCGTACCTGCTCGACTTGTCAGTCTCGCAGTTAAGCACGCTTATGCCATTGCACTATGAGCACGATGTCCGACCGTACCTAGCGTACCTTCGAACTCCTCCGTTACACTTTGGGAGGAGACCGCCCCAGTCAAACTGCCTACCATGCACTGTCCCCGATCCGGATAACGGACCAAGGTTAGAACCTCAAACAAACCAGGGTGGTATTTCAAGGTTGGCTCCACCGCAACTGGCGTCACGGTTTCAATGCCTCCCACCTATCCTACACAGATTGGTTCAAAGTCCAATGCAAAGCTACAGTAAAGGTTCATGGGGTCTTTCCGTCTAGCCGCGGGTAGATTGCATCATCACAAACATTTCAACTTCGCTGAGTCTCGGGAGGAGACAGTGTGGCCATCGTTACGCCATTCGTGCAGGTCGGAACTTACCCGACAAGGAATTTCGCTACCTTAGGACCGTTATAGTTACGGCCGCCGTTTACTGGGACTTCAATCAAGAGCTTGCACCCCATCATTTAATCTTCCAGCACCGGGCAGGCGTCACACCCTATACGTCCACTTTCGTGTTTGCAGAGTGCTGTGTTTTTATTAAACAGTCGCAGCCACCAGTTTATTGCAACCCCGTCGCCCTTCTGGCGCAGGCCAGTCAAGCTACCAGGGCGTACCTTATCCCGAAGTTACGGTACCAATTTGCCGAGTTCCTTCTCCCGAGTTCTCTCAAGCGCCTTAGAATACTCATCTCGCCCACCTGTGTCGGTTTGCGGTACGGTCTCGTGTGACTGAAGCTTAGAGGCTTTTCTTGGAACCACTTCCGATTGCTTCGCAGCATAAAGCCGCTGGTCTCGACCCCTTGAATTACGTCCCCGGATTTGCCTAAGGACCTTCTACAAGTCAAGAACCGGGACATCCAACACCCGGACAACCATTCGCGATCCGTCCCCCCATCGCATCACACGACGGTGCAGGAATATTAACCTGCTTCCCATCAGCTACGCATCTCTGCCTCGCCTTAGGGGCCGACTCACCCTGCTCCGATGAACGTTGAACAGGAAACCTTGGGCTTACGGCGTGGGGGCTTTTCACCCCCATTATCGCTACTCATGTCAGCATTCGCACTTCTGATACCTCCAGCATCCTTTACAAGACACCTTCGCAGGCTTACAGAACGCTCTCCTACCATATGCACAGTAATAAATTACGTACATATCCGCAGCTTCGGTGACTGGCTTAGCCCCGTTACATCTTCCGCGCAGGACGACTCGATCAGTGAGCTATTACGCTTTCTTTAAAGGGTGGCTGCTTCTAAGCCAACCTCCTGACTGTTTTAGCCTTCCCACTTCGTTTTCCACTTAGCCAATCTTTGGGACCTTAGCTGGCGGTCTGGGTTGTTTCCCTCTTGACGCCGGACGTTAGCACCCGACGTCTGTCTCCCAAGCTCGCACTCATCGGTATTCGGAGTTTGCAATGGGTTGGTAAGTCGCGATGACCCCCTAGCCATAACAGTGCTCTACCCCCGATGGTGATACTTGAGGCACTACCTAAATAGTTTTCGGAGAGAACCAGCTATTTCCAAGTTTGTTTAGCCTTTCACCCCTACCCACAGCTCATCCCCTAATTTTTCAACATTAGTGGGTTCGGACCTCCAGTACCTGTTACGGCACCTTCATCCTGGCCATGAGTAGATCACTTGGTTTCGGGTCTACACCCAGCGACTGTCGCCCTGTTCGGACTCGATTTCTCTACGGCTTCCCTATGCGGTTAACCTCGCCACTGAATGTAAGTCGCTGACCCATTATACAAAAGGTACGCCGTCACGGAACAAGTCCGCTCCGACTGTTTGTATGCACACGGTTTCAGGATCTATTTCACTCCCCTTCCGGGGTTCTTTTCGCCTTTCCCTCACGGTACTGGTTCACTATCGGTCGATTACGAGTATTTAGCCTTGGAGGATGGTCCCCCCATGTTCAGACAGGATTTCACGTGTCCCGCCCTACTTGTCGCAAGCCTAGTTCCACAACCATGATTTCGTGTACGGGGCTATCACCCGCTACGGCCGCACTTTCCAGAGCATTCCACTATCACGACTGCTAAATCTTGCAGGCTGATCCCATTTCGCTCGCCACTACTTTGGGAATCTCGGTTGATTTCTTTTCCTGCAGCTACTTAGATGTTTCAGTTCGCCGCGTTCGCTTCGCATACCTATGTATTCAGTATGCGATGACCTAAAAGGCCGGGTTTCCCCATTCGGACATCTGCGGATCAAAGCTTGTTTGCCAGCTCCCCGCAGCTTATCGCAAGCTACTGCGTCCTTCATCGCCTGTAATCGCCAAGGCATCCACCATGTGCACTTAGTCACTTGTCCCTATAACGTTGACCTCTGGAGTTGCCTCCAAAGACGTCATAGGCAAGCGCTGTGTTTCATTTGATGCATGTTTGTTTCGATACAATCACAACCCAGCAATGTTTGCTAATCTGCTTACCGCCAGATTAACGCGCATTGCGAATTACATTGATCTTTACTACTTCTTCCACTTTGTTAAAGAACGAATACAGCCTTCTTGATCGCAATGATCAAACCTAAATCGCATGCCTAGCTCTTTGGCCCGCACTGACTTACGTTTGTACCTTGCTGCCGTCATGGTCAGAGAATGGTGGAGGTTGACGGGATCGAACCGACGACCCCCTGCTTGCAAAGCAGGTGCTCTCCCAGCTGAGCTAAACCCCCATGGGACTTGCCATGACTTCTTTACTGCTGCTTAACTGGTGGGTCTGGTTGGGCTCGAACCAACGACCCCCGCGTTATCAACACGGTGCTCTAACCAGCTGAGCTACAGACCCTCGCACACGCTGCACGACTGCCGCATGTACCGATCACTTCATGACCTGACGGTGTGTTTTGACTGTTCTTCATTTTGCCTACAACCGATAAGTGTGGACACCCAACTGCGTGCATATCTCTAGAAAGGAGGTGATCCAGCCGCACCTTCCGATACGGCTACCTTGTTACGACTTCACCCCAGTCACGAATCCTACCGTGGTAAGCGCCCTCCTTGCGGTTAAGCTACCTACTTCTGGTAAAACCCGCTCCCATGGTGTGACGGGCGGTGTGTACAAGACCCGGGAACGTATTCACCGCGACATGCTGATCCGCGATTACTAGCGATTCCAACTTCATGGAGTCGAGTTGCAGACTCCAATCCGGACTACGATACACTTTCTGGGATTAGCTCCCCCTCGCGGGTTGGCGGCCCTCTGTATGTACCATTGTATGACGTGTGAAGCCCTACCCATAAGGGCCATGAGGACTTGACGTCATCCCCACCTTCCTCCGGTTTGTCACCGGCAGTCTCATTAGAGTGCCCTTTCGTAGCAACTAATGACAAGGGTTGCGCTCGTTGCGGGACTTAACCCAACATCTCACGACACGAGCTGACGACAGCCATGCAGCACCTGTGTGCAGGTTCTCTTTCGAGCACTCCCTGATCTCTCAAGGATTCCTGCCATGTCAAGGGTAGGTAAGGTTTTTCGCGTTGCATCGAATTAATCCACATCATCCACCGCTTGTGCGGGTCCCCGTCAATTCCTTTGAGTTTTAATCTTGCGACCGTACTCCCCAGGCGGTCAACTTCACGCGTTAGCTGCGTTACCAAGTCAATTAAGACCCGACAACTAGTTGACATCGTTTAGGGCGTGGACTACCAGGGTATCTAATCCTGTTTGCTCCCCACGCTTTCGTGCATGAGCGTCAGTGTTATCCCAGGGGGCTGCCTTCGCCATCGGTATTCCTCCACATCTCTACGCATTTCACTGCTACACGTGGAATTCTACCCCCCTCTGACACACTCTAGCCGTACAGTCACAAATGCAATTCCCAGGTTGAGCCCGGGGATTTCACATCTGTCTTGCACAACCGCCTGCGCACGCTTTACGCCCAGTAATTCCGATTAACGCTCGCACCCTACGTATTACCGCGGCTGCTGGCACGTAGTTAGCCGGTGCTTATTCTTCAGGTACCGTCATTAGCTCCGGATATTAGCCAGAACCGTTTCTTCCCTGACAAAAGAGCTTTACAACCCGAAGGCCTTCTTCACTCACGCGGCATTGCTGGATCAGGGTTGCCCCCATTGTCCAAAATTCCCCACTGCTGCCTCCCGTAGGAGTCTGGGCCGTGTCTCAGTCCCAGTGTGGCTGGTCGTCCTCTCAGACCAGCTACTGATCGATGCCTTGGTAGGCTTTTACCCCACCAACTAGCTAATCAGATATCGGCCGCTCCACGAGCATGAGGTCTTGCGATCCCCCACTTTCATCCATAGATCGTATGCGGTATTATCTAATCTTTCGACTAGTTATCCCCCACTCCAGGGCACGTTCCGATATATTACTCACCCGTTCGCCACTCGCCACCAGACCGAAGTCCGTGCTGCCGTTCGACTTGCATGTGTAAGGCATGCCGCCAGCGTTCAATCTGAGCCAGGATCAAACTCTTCAGTTCAATCTCTGTTTTGTGCCATTGCTGGCAGGTTCCGAAGAACCGTCGCTCACTCAAAATACTGACAGATCGATTCTTGCGAATCGTTCTACTTCTTTGTTGTGAGCACTTGCTTAATAATTTGAGCATCCGGCGTTGCCGCCGGCGCACTTCATCAAGTGCCCACACTTATCGGTTGTTGGTTGTTAAAGAACCGGGCAATTCAGTCTGCTGCCAGCCGCCCCGTGGGACTTGCCGGCTGCTGCGAAGCGTTGTGTTCGTCAGCAGCAGAGAGGCGAGAGTATGGGGCATTTGCTGTTTCGCGTCAACAGTTTTTTTTCGCTTCGCTTCAAAAAAACCGGACCAGCATGCTGCCTTTTTCCGCCCCGCCGCGCTGTTCTGCAGCGGGAGGCGAACTATAGCAAAAGCCGGTTTTGGAGTGCAAGAGGTTGGACATACATTTTTTTCATAGGGCTCCATTTGTTCGTTCATTCCTCAGGACTACCAAGGTTGAAGCCAAGTGAGCTGAGCCGCTCATCAAGGAATTTTCCGCCTGCTGGCGAATAGCCAGAATACTCGGCTGGGTGCTGGCGAGTTCGGCATTTCGTAACATTGCTCATTGTCAAACAAATCGCAAAATTGCCTTTCTTGCAATTTTATTGGTGCTACGATCATTTCCCATAACAAGGGAGTCCACCATGATAATCAAGATGCTGCTCGAAGAAACCGGTCAGTTCTTTTATTGCGAAGCCAGAAAGGTGGCTCCTCATTCCTTTGAAGGGATCGTGCACTTTCTGCACAAGGTAGGCGACGGGAATGCTTTCGTCCGCGACAAAAGCCATGCCGTGAGCGAGAAATTCGGCACGCGTGCCGATGCGCTTACTGCTGCGGAGTGCTATGGAAAGCAGATTGCCAATCGTCGCGGACGGCTCCCTGCAGACGAACAGGATAAAGGGAATTACTGCAGCAGCCTGCAGTCGCCAGGCCGGCCGAGCGGCCCAACTTTGGGAAAGGCTGCCCGCTAACCTCTCTAACCTCTTGTTGATGCGCGAAGTTGACGGGCGCGTTCAGATCACGGTTTTAGTTGCATCCGCACTTCGCCGCCAGGGTGGGCGGCACTATGGACGTTGACGTAAAGGCCGCCGTTCATAAAGGCGGCATATTGAGCGTCGCTTAAACGTGAGCCAGCGGGTACCGCGAAAGTCGTTGCAGATGACTTGGCAAGCGGGATGATCACAGGGCCATTTGTCCCTGCAGCACCCTGGTGAATATGCGCTGCCATTCCTTCCATGCCAGTCACGATGACGGAACCGCTGACGGTTCGGTCAGCTGCTACGGTAATTGTGCTTCGTCCCGACGCGGCAGTCGAGACCGGAGGCACCTCCTGTGCGCCGGTTAATGGGGCGCTGGTCTTTTCAACGATGCCGCCTGTACCAGGCAACGCAGAACAGGCTGACAGCAGTATGGCCGTTGCGACGAGAGCTGTCCTTGATTTCAAAGCGAGATGAGTCATGTCATGCCTCCGGTGTGAGTATTCTTGATTTGCCGCGAAACACATCAACTGCATCGAGCAATTACCGATATTTACCCGACCAGTCATTGTCGTACACAACGCTGCTCGCCGTCGAGCGGCTCATGCTCGCCTGTCAGTGCAGGCGAGCATGAGCCAGGCCAGTTAATCAGCCTTGCCGTAGCCGCCGCCGCCCGGCGTTTCGATCACAAACACATCTCCCGGATGCATCTCTACACTGGCGACAAAACCCAGTTCCTCGGCCCGCCCGTCTGACCGGATCACGCTGTTGCGTCCGCATGACCCGGGTTCACCGCCATCAGTGCCGAAGGGAGGGACGAGGCGGTTGTTGGACAGAATGGATGCAGTCATCTGTTCGAGAAAGCGTATCTTGCGCACGCCTCCATTTCCACCGTGCCATCGCCCTCGGCCGCCGGAACCAGGCTTTATTTCATAGCTGTCCAGCCGGACCGGGTAGCGCCACTCCAGAACTTCCGGGTCGGTAAGACGGGAATTGGTCATGTGCGTCTGTACCACGTCCGTTCCGTCGAAGCCATTACCCGCACCGGATCCGCCAGAAATGGTTTCGTAATATTGATGCCTGTCGTTTCCAAACGTGAAGTTGTTCATCGTTCCTGGCGATGACGCCATCACGCCAAGCGCGCCATACAAGGCATTGGTGATGCAGCTCGATGTTTCCACATTGCCGGATACGACAGCCGCCGGATAGCGTGGATTGAGCATAGAGCCTTCCGGAATAATGACATTGAGGGGCTTGAGACACCCGGCGTTCAAGGGAATGTCGTCGTCAACCAGGGTACGGAAGACATAAAGCACCGCAGCCATGCAGATCGCGCTTGGTGCATTGAAGTTGTTTGGCAACTGCGACGACGTGCCGGTGAAATCGATGTCTGCGGTGCGCTCTGCATAATTTACCCGGATTGCCACCTTGATGACGGCGCCATTGTCCAGCCGATACTCATAGCTGGAATCCTTGAGTGCCGTTACCACCCGACGCACCGCCTCTTCCGCATTGTCCTGCACATGGCGCATGTAGGCACGGACCACTTCCAGCCCAAAATGGCCCACCATTTTCAACAGTTCATCAACGCCTTTCTGGTTCGCCGCGATCTGCGCCTGCAGGTCTGCGAGGTTCTGTTGAATATTGCGCGCGGGATAGCGGCCGGACGACAGCAAGGCAATCGTTTCCTGTTCCAGCAAACGTCCTTGCCTGACAAGCTGGAAGTTATTGATCAGTACGCCTTCCTGCTCGACCGCGGTGCTGTCGGGCGGCATCGAACCAGGCGTAATGCCGCCAATATCTGCATGGTGACCACGTGAACCGACGTAGAACAGCACCTCCCGGCCCGACGCATCGAATGCCGGCGTGATCACCGTGATGTCCGGCAGATGGGTGCCGCCGTTGTAGGGATCGTTGAGCATGTACACGTCGCCCTGGCGCATGGTGGCGGCATTCTTGCGAATGATGGTCTTGATACTCTCGCCCATGGAGCCAAGGTGCACCGGAATATGCGGCGCGTTTGCGATCAGGTTACCCTGCGCGTCAAAGAGCGCGCAGGAAAAGTCCAGCCTCTCCTTGATGTTGACAGACACTGCCGTATTCTGCAGCCGCAAGCCCATCTGCTCGGCGATGCTCATGAAGAGGTTGTTGAACACCTCCAGCATGACCGGATCGGCCTCGGTGCCAATTGCGCGCCTCACTGGCCGCGCCTGCGTTCTCGTCATGACGAGATGGTCGAGGGCAGTGACTTCGGCTGACCAGCCAGGCTCGACGATGTTGGTCGCGTTCTTTTCCGCGACGATGGCGGGACCATGCACGACATCGCCGGGGCGCATGTCCTCGCGGCGGTAGAGTCGTGTCTGGTGCCAGGCGTCGCAGGAAAACATGCGCACATTGCCGGCAGGTTCGAGGGCGCTGGCGCGCTGCGGCAGGATTTCCGGCGCAGCTGTTGCCGCATCCGATGCACCAATGGCTTCCACCGAGACAGCCTCTACCACCAGGCCTTTGCCCTCCATCAGGAAAGAGTAGCGCTTGCGGTAGGCGTCCTCGAACTGGGCCTTCATCATCTCCAGCGCGCCGAAACCGACGACGATGACTGAATCACTGCCGGCATAACGCAGATGCACCCGCTCGACGATGCGGATACGCTGCTCGTCAACGCCCTGCCCGAGCAGTTCCTCGGTTGTTTGACGACCCAGAGAAGACAGCTCCGTGGCGATCGCCTCCATTTGTGCAGGCTCCAGAGAGATTTCCATCGCCCGCTCCCGCATTGCCGCCTGGTCTGCCAGGCCCATGCCATAGGCAGACAGCACCCCGGCCATTGGATGGGCGAATACATGGCTCATGCCAAGCGCATCGGCGGTCAGGCAGGCATGTTGCCCGCCCGCGCCGCCGAAGGTGGTCAGGGTGTAGTCGGTAATGTCATGGCCACGCTGTACTGAAATGAACTTGATCGCATTGGCCATGTTGCCAACGGCGATTTCGATATAGCCTTCTGCAACCTCCTCCGGTGTACGACGGGTGCCGGTTGCCTGGAAAATTTCTTCCGCCAGCGCGGTGAACTTCTGAACCACTACTTCATGGTCGAGCGGCTGATCCGCCTTCGGTCCGAATACGGCCGGGAAGTAGGCAGGCTGGATCTTGCCCAGCATGACATTGCAGTCGGTGACGGTCAGAGGACCGCCGCGTCGGTAACAGGCGGGTCCGGGATTGGCGCCGGCGCTATCGGGTCCGACGCGCAGCCGGGTGCCGTCGAAATGCAGCACAGAGCCGCCGCCGGCAGCGACCGTATGGATGCTCATCATGGGCGCGCGCATCCGCACGCCGGCAACCTGTGTCTCGAATTCGCGCTCGAATTCGCCGGCGTAATGCGAGACGTCGGTGGAGGTGCCGCCCATATCGAAGCCGATGATGCGGTCGAAGCCGGCGGTTTCCGCTGTGCGCACCATGCCGACGATGCCGCCCGCCGGACCTGACAGGATCGAGTCCTTGCCCTGGAAACGATGGGCGTCGGTCAGGCCGCCATTGCTCTGCATGAACAGCAGCCTGACGCCATTCATTTGGCTGGCGACCTGGTCCACGTAGCGGCGCAGGATCGGGGAGAGATAGGCGTCCACGACCGTCGTGTCGCCGCGCGACACCAGTTTCATCAGCGGACTTACCTTGTGCGAGACGGATACCTGGGTAAAACCGATTTCCCGCGCAATCGCTTCCACGCGCGCTTCATGCTGCTGGTATCGATAGCCGTGCATCAGGACGACGGCTGCAGCCCGGTAACCCTGGGCGTAGGCGGCTTCCAGATCGCGCCGCGCCGCTGCTTCATTCAACGGCGTGACGACGTTACCTTGTGCATCGATGCGCTCCTCGACTTCAATGGCCTCCCGGTACAACAGTTCCGGCAGCACGATGTGCCGGTCGAAAAGGCGTGGCCGGTTCTGATAGGCAATGCGCAGCGCATCGCGAAAACCGCGTGTGATCAGCAGGATCATCGGCTCGCCCTTGCGCTCCAGCAGCGCGTTGGTGGCAACCGTGGTGCCCATCTTGACCGCATCTACCTGCGCCTGGGAAATCAGTTCGTCGCCAGCGAGTCCGAGCAGCTTTCTGATTCCAGCGACCGCGGCATCGTTGTATTGCTCCGGATTCTCGGAAAGCAGCTTGTGGGTCAGAAGCGCCCCATCGGGCCGGCGGGCCACGATGTCGGTGAACGTGCCGCCCCTATCGATCCAGAATTCCCAGCGCTTGTCGGACACGTCCTGCGCCCTGCTTTTTTCGCTCATATGCATTCCTCTTTTACCGTTGATGGAAGAAGTGGGTGTCGTGCATGCCAGCGCGTTGCGAGGCGGGCACCCGGGACGTCGCTGCTTTTCAGGGTGTTTTCTGGATTTTTTCGCAATATTATCTTTATACCGACAAAACGTACATAATTTTTCATATACTTTATCGGCAAAACTTTATTGTTAAGGTTTTGTTTATTTGTTTAATATGCGTCGGACGGACTGCGTTGGCGTCACGAACGTCAGGTTCACATAATGTCTCACCTGTCATCGATGGCATGTACTGAGCGACTTCCGACCTGCCTGCTGTCCGGTGGGAAAAGGCAGGTTTGCGCAGTGTCAGATGAAGAGGCATTACTACCAATGCATATCGTCGTTGCAGTCCCCGGCCTGTTGCCAAGCAGGATCTTTGAGGCGGTGCCGAGGCGTGCAGATGGCAGGCCTGGTCAGGTTGGTTTCCTCAACAGCAAGGTATAGAACGAACAGGAGTTCAGGCATCATGCCCAAGGAAAAAATCGCTGCACATAACAAGCCAGACGCTGGCGACGGTACGCCGGTACAGTCGGCGCCGGCCGTTAAAACGCCGATCGTCTCATCGGCGCATCTCGCTTCCGGGCGCAGCGCCGAACTGAGCGAGTTCGAATTCGGCATGATCATCGCCAGCAATGCATTCAACCGCTGGGCCGTGCGCTGCATGACGGCGGCCGGCGTGACCGACATGACCATTACCGATGTGCTGGTGCTGCACCATATCAATCACAGGGCACGTGAAAAGAAGCTGGCCGACATTGCCTTCATCCTCAACATCGAAGACACCCATGTCGTTAATTACTCCCTCAAAAAACTGCAGGGCCTGGGGCTGGTGAAGACCGAAAAACGCGGCAAGGAGGTGCTTTATTCGACGAACGAGAAAGGTCAGGCACTATGCCAGCGTTATCACGAGATCCGCGAGCAGGTACTGGTGTCGGGGTTGACTGGAAGCGGTACCGAGGGGTTCGAGCTCAGCGAACTGGCGCGCTTCCTGCGCGTGCTATCGGGCCTGTACGAGCAGGCCGCACGGGCCGCTGCTTCGCTGTAGGTTTTGCCGGGCCCCTGGGACAGGACCCCGGATTGACCTGGCCTGCATCGGCGTCTGAGCGGCGGCACAGCAGCCGCTCAGGCGCCGACGGGCGTCATTCGAAGACGATGACGCCGCGGGCGGCATTGCGGCCGGCCTGCATGTCGGCGAAGGCCTGCGGCGCCTCGTCTATCGTGTAGGTGCGGCTGATCAGCTCATCGAGCTTCAGCCTGTGGTTGCGGTAAAGACCGATCAGGCGCGGGAAGTCCTCGCGGGGGCGGGCCGAGCCGAAGTAGCTGCCGGTCAGGGTCTTTTCGCCGAAGGTCAGGGTGGCGGTGCGGATCGAGGTGATGTCCTTCTGTCCCGCCACGCCCACCACCACCGCGGTGCCGCCCTTGCGCAGAACGCCATATGCCTGGGTCGCGATCTCGCCGAGGCCAACGCATTCGAAGGCATAGTCGGCGCCGCCCTCGGTCAGCTTCAGGATGGCCTTGACCACGTTCTCCTGCCCGGCGCTGTTGACGACATGCGTCGCGCCAAACTGCCGGGCCGCTTCCAGCTTGGCGTCGGACGTGTCGACCGCGACGATCATCCGGGCGCCGGCGATGGCGCATCCCTGGATCGCATTCAGGCCAACGCCGCCGCAGCCAAAGACGACCGTGACCGACCCGGCATCCACGCGCGCGGTGTTGACGGCAGCGCCGTAGCCGGTCATGACGCCGCAGCCGATCAGGGCCGCCTTGTCGAGCGGCATCTGCTGATCGACCTTGACGACGTTATCGATGTGCAGGGTCGCGTATTCGGCCATCACACCGCAGCCGGAAAAGACATGCAGGCGGTTGCCCGCCAGGTCGCGGACGCGGGTGGTGCCGTCAGGCAGGCTGATGGCCGCCTTGGCCGCCTGGTCGCACAGCTGTGGCCGGCCGGTCTGGCAATAGCGGCATTTGCCGCACATGCTGACGAAGGAACTGACGACATGGTCGCCGACCTTGTAATCGGATACGCCTTCGCCCACCGCGACGATGCGGCCGGCGCCTTCATGTCCCAGTACCACAGGCGGCGGAAACGGAATGGTGCCGTTGGTGGCCGACAGGTCGCTGTGGCAGACGCCGCAGGCGGCCAGCTTGATCATGACCTCGCCGTGGCGTGGCGGCTCGACGATGATTTCCTCCACCGTGACCGGCTGATTGATTTCACGGCAGATCACCGCTTTCGCACGCTGTTCCATTTCCAGTCTCCCTTGTAATGAATGCTTTAAGCCGCCAGACCTTAAAGGCAAGCGGCCGTGCTTGTCAATCCGGTCGCCATGCATGGCAGCAGCAGCGCCGGCAGGCCGGTCTGGTCATGCGATGGCGAAACGCCCGGCGCAGCACTGAACTTTCGCCGCGCCGTCAGTCCAACTTTTTCCGGGCGCAACACGCCTGTTTTCGGATGCGGCTATGGCAGGAACCTCGACATGGATCATCTCGGCGCTCGCCCTCGGCCTGCTTGCCGCTTGCGGCGGCGGCGGCGGCAGCGCCGATAACGCGGCGCAGGGAACGGCGCCTGTTGCGCCGGCAGCAGCCGGGCCGGCTTCCAACGCCGATACCACCGCCGGCAACCAGCCGGCTGCCCAGCCCGATCCGCTGTATGCCAGCCAATGGCACCTGAAAAATACCGGCCAGGCAGCCGAGGCGGGACCGGCGGCCACGGCTGGCCAGGATGTGAACGTCGAACCGGTATGGAACAGCTGCAGCGATAACGGAAAGTGCAAGGGAGAAGGCGTTGCGATTGCCGTGGTCGACCGGGGCGTCGAGATCGCGCACCGCGACCTCCAGCCGAATGTCTCGACCTCGCTTGCCGGCCGGGTGTATTCGCTGACCGGGGCGCCGTCCAATGGCGACCCGACCCCGGCGCAGACCGACCGCGAGAACGCGCATGGCACGGCAGTGGCCGGCATCGCCGCTGCGCGCGACAACAATGGCCTCGGCGGACGCGGCGTAGCGCCGCGCGCGACGCTGACGGGCTATGCCCTGCTGCAGGCCAGCACCAATAGCAACGAGGCCGATGCGATGGCCTTCCAGGCCCGGGATGTCGCCGTTTCCAACAACAGCTGGGGCCCGGCGGATGGCAACGGCCAGCTCAGCGACGCCAACTCGCTATGGCGCGATGCGATCGAGTTCGGGCTTGCCAGCGGCCGCAACGGCCTGGGCACGATCTATGTCTGGGCCGCCGGCAATGGCTATGCCAGCGGTTTCAACGAGCGCTCCACCTATGACGGCTATGCCAGCTATCGCGGCGTGATCGCGGTCGGCGCGCTCAATGCGCAAGGGCGGCGGACTTCCTATTCCGAACCGGGCGCCAATGTCTGGGTCAGCGCGCCCGGCGGCGAGCCGTGCGCCAACAGCCTGGCCATCGTGACCACCGACCTGTCCGGCGCCAGGGGCTACAACACCGGCGCTGGCACGCCCGAACTCGGCGATACCGACTACACCCGCTGCATGACTGGCACATCGGCGGCGGTGCCTTCGGTATCGGGTGTGATGGCGCTGATGCTGCAGGCCAATCCGGCGCTGGGCTGGCGCGATGCGCGCGCGGCGCTTGCCCGAAGCGCACGCCAGACCGACCCGGCAGACGCTTCCTGGAAGACCAACGGCGCCGGGCGCCGCATCAGCGAAGCCTATGGATTTGGCGCCGCCGATGCCAAGGCTGCGGTGGATGCGGCCCGCGGCTGGGTCAATCTGCCGCCGCAGAAGGTGTACCGTTCGCCGTCTCAGGCGGTGAACCTTTCGATACCGGACAATGCGCCGACCGGCGTAGCGAGCGCCTTGACGGTCACTGGCAGCAACATCGCGAAAATCGAGTGGGTGGACCTGGTATTCAATGCCGCCAGCCATCCTTATTCAGGCGACCTGCGCATCGTGCTCACCTCGCCGTCCGGCACCGAGCTGGTGCTGGCCGACACCCATTTCTGCGATGGCCGCTGCGTGCCCTATGACGGCTGGCGCTTTGGCATTGCCCACCTGCTCGATGAAGCCGCGGACGGCGTCTGGAAGATCAGCGTCAAGGATGGCGCGGCCGATGACGTGGGCAACGTCGACAGCTGGCAGCTCACGGTCTATGGCCACTGAGCATAGACCAGCGCGCAGGCGGAAAGACGAACGAGACGAGACAGGAGCAGCAATGATGAAGCTTTCCCGGTATGCGGCCATTGTGATGCTGGCCGCTTTCGCGACCCAGGCCTGCGCCCAGGTCAAGGCCGCCCCCGGCGATTACGTCTGGTATGACGGCGGCAAGCCGCGCCAGCTGCGGCTCGACAGCACGGTAATGGCGGAATTCGGCGACCGGGCGGAAGCCGGCGGCGAACCGGTCATGCGCGGCAACGGCGTGCGCATCTGGCGCCGGCAGGACCAGGCGGCAACCCGGGCGGCTGCGGGCGGCGCGGCGTCACCTGTGTTTCGCGACAGCGAAGGCGGGGCCATGCGCGCCCTGCCCGGCAATGTGATCGTGCGGCTGGATCCATCGTGGAGTGCGCAGCAGGTGGCTGACTGGCTGAAGGAAAACCGGCTGTCCGAAGTGCGCCGCTTGCCCATGGGCGGCAATGTTCTGGTGCTGTCGTCGCCGCCCGGCCTGGCCGCGCTGGAACTGGCCAACCGGCTGCAGCAGTCGGGCCAGGTAGTATCGGCCCAGCCGGAATGGTGGGAGCAGCGCAGCACGCGCTAGGGACGGTTTGACACCGCCTGGCGGCCCGTGGATACTCGCCAGCTCGGTGAGCGATGCCAACGGATGTGAGAAGCATGTCAGAAGCGCCTGTATTCCCGATACGCAACCCCTGCCCTCCCGGCGCCTGCCAGTGCGACCGCGAGCGGCTGCTGGACGATCCGCATGCCGACAGGCGCATCCTTCAGCTCACCAGGGAAGAGGAAAAAAGACTGGTGGCCCGGATCGAGGCCGTCTCGACCTATCAGGACTTGAAGCGCATCGTCCATCGCATGGATCAGCTGCTGGGGCTGGACGTGCGCATCGAGCCGGGACCAAATGAAGTGCGCACGGTGCGTGGTTTCCAGATCCAGCTGACGGATCGTCCCGGCCTGTGCCGCAAGACCCGGCAAGCTATTCCGGCGGCAATCCGGCGCTGCCTGGAAAGCCATCCCGAACTGGGATATGCCATCCTGGATCAGTACGGCCTGTTCGGTCCGGACTAGGAGTCTCCCTGCCTTCCTTGCCACAAGGCAGCGCTGAATCTCATCCGTTGCGGAACCAAGCTTTCCCGCGCGCCATCGAACAGTGGCGGCCCGCATGCCGCGACCAGTCAGGGGGAAGCAAATGAAATGGAATCTCACCAGCGGCGTCGCCGTCATTGTCGGCGTAGCGACAGTGGCCGGCTTTTTCTACCTCACCAAGATGCGGGGCGGTCCCGAAGAAACGGCCCCTACGCCCGCGGTGGTGGCACAAGCGCCGGCGCCGACGCCGCCTGCCGAGCCGGCCATCCGTTATCCGGTGCCGCCCGAAACCGAGGCGGTGCCGCAGCCCTTGCCGCCGCTCGACAAGAGCGACAAGGCCGTCAACGATGCGCTGGTCGATTATTTCGGCCGTCAGTCGGTGCAGCAGCTGTTCGGGCTGGACAGCATCATCCGGCATATCGTGGTCACCGTGGACAACCTGCCGCGCGAGACCATTGCCACACGGCTGCTGCCGACCCGGCCGGTGCGCGGCGCCTTCCTGGTCAAGAAGAACGCCGATGGGTTGACGATCGCGCCGTCCAATTCAGCCCGTTATCTGGCCTACGTCGAACTGGCGCGGCGCACCGACGCTGCCCAGGTGGCGCGGATCTATGCCGGCTTTTATCCCCTGTTCCAGAAAGCCTACGAGGAACTCGGCTATCCGAAGGCCTACTTCAATGACCGCGTCGTGGCAGTGATCGACCATATGCTGGCGGCGCCCGAGCCGGAAGGCCCGGTCAGGCTGACGCAGCCGCACATCCTCTACAAGTTTGCCGACCCGGCTCTGGAGAATGCTTCGGCCGGCCACAAGATCATGGTGCGCATGGGCCGCGACAATGAAGCGATGGTCAAGGCCAAGCTGCGCGAACTGCGCGCCGAACTCACGCGGCATGCGCCGGCCAGGCAGTAACACCGCCGCACCGGTCAGGCGCGCTTGAGATCGGAGGCGCCCAGCACGATCCGGTTCCAGGTCGGACTGATCACGATCTCGTTGATGCAGGCATGGGCCGGCATTTCGGCGATAAAGCGGATGGTGCGGCCGAGGTCGTCCGGCTGCAGCATCCTGGCCCGGTCCTCGGCCGAAGGCGGCACCGGCCGCTTGTCCATGATGGGCGTGGCCACTTCGGCCGGGCAGACTGCGCAGGCGCGGATGCCGTTGATGCATTCTTCCTGGTTCAGGTGGGCGGTCATGGCGACCACGCCATGCTTGGCGGCGTTGTAGGCCGGGCCGGTCATGTAAGTGTCGTATTTGCCGGACCACGATGAAATGTTGATCACCAGCCCGGACTTCCTGGCGCGCATGGCGGGCAGCACGGCGGCGATGCAGTAATAGCTGCCGTCGAGGTTGACGCGGATGACTTCGTTCCAGCCGGCCGTCGTCTGGTTGCTCCAGAAGCGGGCGGGCACATTCAACCCGGCGCTGTTGACCAGGATATCGACCTTTCCATGGCGGGCCAGGATGGCCTGGGCCACCGTGCCGACCGCCTCGGCGTCGCTGACGTCGAGCACTTCCACTTCAGCGCGGCCGCCGGCGGCGTTGATGGCGTCGGCCTGGGCCTGCAGCGCCTCGCGGCGCCGGCCCGACATGACGACCGTCGCGCCCGCCTGCGCCAGCGCCTGCGCGCCAGCCAGCCCGATGCCCGAAGCGGCGCCGGTGACCCATGCTACTTGTCCTTGCAGTGATGTCATGATGCTGTCTCCATTGGTAGTTTTTATACGGCAATGCCGGCGTATTGTAGCCGGGCGGGACAGCGTCATGGCGCATCACTGCATTACTGCATCACTGGAATGGCTGGCGCGCGGGCTATGCCGAGGCGGCCCTGTCAGATCGTTCACACTCTTCGCCCGCCAGCCATTGCTCCAGTTCCGCGAGGCCGGCGGCATTGAGGCTGCGCTCGCAGGCGGACAGCCTGCGCAGGTGGCCGCTTTGAAACGCCTGCGCGACTTCCTCGCGGCTGTTGAATTCAAGCCAGCGCAGGCAATTGGCCAGCCGCTGATTCAGGCCGTCGGTCCATGCCGGTTTCTTGCCGGCCCGGCGGCTGCAGGCGCGCAGATAGAGGTTGCGGGCGCGTGACGGCGTCAGGCCAAGCGCCTCGCCGACTGCCTTGAAGGTCATGCCCTTGTCCCGCAACACCAGGATACGGTCTTCCAGCGCGGGGCAATCTTCCATCTCGCCGCATGTTTGCGGCAGCGTCGTCAGGGTCATGATGCCTCGCCATGGTGATGGCTCGGCGTGCCGGGATTCTTGTTATCGAACCGGACCCATGCAACCTTGTCGCCGTTCTCGAGCTGGAAAATGCCCATGCGCGCGCCGCTGTCGGCGCTGTGCTTTACCGCGTCAGCGACCTGAAGGGCAACAGCATGATCGTCGACATAGACGGCAATGGAATCCAGTATCCAGCGATGGTGGCCCGCAGACGCAGCAAAACTCATGTTCAGGCTCGTATGCGTTTAGGAAAAGTGCATTGTGTAAGGCCGCACCGAGCTCGTCTGTAACGTTGCTTACATAAGCAGGCTGCCTTGCATGGATTCGCGGCGCGACGCAGGTCGATCCGTCCCGGCGACGCTGCCGGAGCGTGCAGATTGGCAATGCACGGAAGGCGTAAGGGAAGGTGTAAGGAGAGGCGCCGGGCCGCAGGAGCGCCCTACCCGTTGCGCTGCACGGGCGCAGGCAGGGCAACGGCCAGGACGGTGGTCAATGGGAAGAGAGGGAAACGGCGGAATCGGGCCGGCTGTCTTCCGCCTGCGCATAGCGCTTGTCGGCCGCCGGCACTTCAAGTTCGCAATATTTCACGCCGACGGTGGCGACGCATTCCTGGAATTCTGTCGCATCGGCCGTGTCGGCAAAAACGTAGATGATGTCGCCTGCCTGGACTTCAGTCGGCGAGAGTCGCATGGTGACCATTGCAATGCCTCGTGATGGTGACGGACAGGAAAGTCTAGCATGGTCGCCCGGCGCGTTCCTGTGGTGCGTCAAGGCCAATTGGCCTGGCCAGCCTGGCGGTAAAGATAGTCGTCGGGGAGCCCCATGCGGCGGCAGGCGAGCGCAGGCGGGCAATTGCGCAGCAGCAGCCGGTCGGCATCGGCGCCGGCACGCTGCAGCAGCCTGCGTTCCCATGGCCGCAAACGCCAGCGCCGGTCCAGCCCGAGCCGTTCACGGACCCAGGCCGGCAGCAGTTCTACCGCCGCCCGGATCAGCATACCCTGGACCATGCGCAGCGGACCGGGCAGCAGGGGCGCGTTCTGCATAATGCCGAGAAACGCGAAAATGATCGGCGACGGTTCGAGCATGCTGCGCATGGACTGCATCATCGACGCGCACTGATGCTGGCTGGCCGGCGCGCCGACGGCCCCGTACAGCAGTGCCGAGGCGCGTCCTTCCGCATAGAAGCGATCGCGTTGCGCCGCGTCCAGCGGCCTGACATACGCATGGAAGGCTTCCAGAAAACCATGGCAGGCGGTGGCATGCACCCAATCCAGCAATTCCTGCTGGTCGGCGCTGAACCGGATGCCGCCGGGCGTGACGCCCTGGATCACCGCGTGACGGCGATTGATGGCGGCAATCATCCTCTCCGCCGCGCTGCGCGGACCATAGACCGTGACCATGGCGGCCAGCCCGGTGCTGCGCAGCCGCCTGGCCGGATCGTCCCTGAAGCTGGTGGCATGCCAGACGCCGGTGCGCACACGCGGCTCGGCCAGTTCCAGCAGCACCGCGGCAACGCCGCCGGCAAACAGCGCCAGCGGGTTCTTGAAGACCTGCCAGGAGACCGAGTCGGGCGCAGTCAGCGCGGGTTCGCCGGATGGCGCGCTGAAATCGATGCCGGCGCCGTCCGGCGCGGCGAAATACGCGCCGGCAATGGCTTCAACGCGGCGTTGAAGCGGCATCCACAGCAGCAGCGGGCCATGCCGGCGCATGAGTCGCATCCAGGGGTTCCTTTGCATGTCGAGAGCGCCGGCATGATGGGCGCCGGCCCATGCAACATATCAGGAAAAATGATGCGCACCACCGGCCGCCTTGCCGAACAGGCCAGGCAAGCGCTCAATGGACGGCGTGCGTGCCTGGCTGCGCCGGGTTGCGCATGTCCGGATGATAGAAGCGAAAGCACTCGCGGCCGTCCTGCTTGGCGCGGTACAGCGCGCAGTCGGCGTCCTGCAGCAGGCGTTCCGGATGGGTGCCGTCCTGCGGGCAGATGCTGATGCCGATCGATGCGCTCGGCCGAATGCTGTGGCCCCCGAGCACGAAAGGCGCGTTCAGTGCTGCCAGCAGCTTGCCGGCGATGGCGGAAGCAGCCGCGATATCCTGCCCGCAGTCGGCCAGGATGACGAATTCATCGCCGCCCAGGCGCGCCACCGTGTCATCGGGCCGAACGCACTGCTTCAGCCGGCGCGCGATTTCAGCCAGCAGCAGGTCGCCGGCCTTGTGGCCCAGGGTATCGTTGACCTGCTTGAAGCGGTCGAGGTCGATGAAGAGGACGGCATGCATGCCATTGGCGCGCCGGTCCTGGGCGCGCTGCCTGAGCCGGGTTTCCAGCAGCGTGCGGTTGCACAGGCCCGTCAGGGAATCGTGCGTGGCCATGTGCTCCAGCGTCTTGGCGTTGCGCACCTCTCTTGTGACGTCGCGGGTGGCGCCGCGATAACCGCGGAACACGCCTTCCTCGAAGATCGGCTCGCCGGAAATCCGGATATAGCGCACGACGCCCGGATAGCCTTCCAGGCCAACGGAATAGACCGCATCCCGGAACGGCCGGCGCGCGGCGACACTGCTCTGGCAAGCCAGAAAGCCCGGTTCGCTGGTATCGAGTGCGCAGGATTCCATCTTGGTGCCCAGCAGTTGGCGTGGCTCCACGCCGAGCCGCGACTGGATGCCATCGGACAGGAAACGGAAAAGGCCGTTGGCATCGGTTTCCCAGTACCAGTCCGAGGACAGGGACGTCAGGCTGCGGAATTGCTGCTCACGCCGGGCCAGTTCGCGCTGCGCTTCCAGCTGGGCCGTGATATCGCGGCCGACGGCCACGAAGCCGGTCCTGCGTCCGCTATCGGCATCGCGCAGGGTGCGGCTGTTGATGCCCAGCCAGACCCAGTGGCCCTCCCTGTGCCTGACCCGCATGTTGTACATGGCCGAGCGGTCGTCGGCGCCGTCGCTGCCGCGCGCTGCGTGCATGGCCGCCAGGTCGGCCGGATGCAGGTAGTCGACCACGTTGGTGCCGACCATTTCCTCCGGGCGGTAACCCAGTATTTCCTGGTGCGACGGCGACACGTACTGGTAGATGTTGTCGGCATCGCTGTAGGCGATCAGGTCGCGCACATTCTGGGTCAACAGGCGATGCTCGGCTTCGCCCCAGGCCAGCCGGGCGCGCGACCGGACCTGCTCGGAAATATCGGTGAATGCGCCCGCATAGCCTGCCGGCCGCCCGGGCCGGCAACGGGGGGCAGCGGTTTCCCGGATATGGCGGTACTGGCCGTCGCTGCCCGCAACCCGGTAGTCCAGCTGGAAACGCCGGTTCGCCTGCCGGGCCTGCCTGCGCAACTGCGCCACCTGCGCCGCGTCGTCGGGATGAATGCCGGCAGTCCAGCCGGACAGCGTGGCATCGCTTCCCTCGGGCAGAGGCCAGGCGCCGTCATGGTCGAAGAAGATGAAGCGGTCGCCATCATCCAGTTCCCAAAGAATGACGCTGCCGCCGGCAATATCCTGCAAGTGGTTTTCCATATCGAAGGCGAAACGCTCTGAAGCGACGCCCATGTTCATCAGGCGCTCTTCCTGTGGGGCAGTCGTCAGTCATCGCCTCTCGTCTTGCACTGCGGGACGGCCGGGATTGCCAAAACAAACGAATAATTGCTGCGCCATGGTAACTGCTTTTCGCATTTCTTTCCACGTGTAATTACTTTGCGGTGATGTCGCTGTGCGAGTGCGCCATTTGCGGAAGCGGAATCGCCGCGTGACAGCGGTCTCTTTCGGCTATTCCCTTGCACGCGAACAAAGACTGGCCGCGGTCCGGAGCGAAAATTGTCAACAACGGCTTTTACCGGCAGACACAAAGGAATTCCATGCCTACTTTCACCCTGAACGGTCAGAGCACGACGCTCGACCTTCCCGACGATATGCCCCTGCTGTGGGCGATACGGGACGTTGCCGGCCTGACCGGCACCAAATTCGGCTGCGGCATCGCCCAGTGCGGCGCCTGCACGGTTCACCTTGACGGCGAGGCGGTGCGCTCCTGCGTCACCCCGCTGGCGGCGGTAGCCGGCAAGAAAGTGGTCACCATCGAAGCGATGGCCCAGGACCCGGTAGGCCAGAAGGTCCAGGCCGCGTGGCGCGACATCGATGTGGTCCAGTGCGGCTATTGTCAGTCCGGACAGGTCATGTCAGCCACCGCGCTGCTGCGCGCCAAGCCCGCGCCTACCGACGCCGACATCGATTCCGCGATGGCGGGCAATATCTGCCGCTGCGGCACCTATGGCCGCATACGCGCCGCCATCAAGCTGGCCGCCGGCCAGCCGCCGCAGGAGCCGCGGTCATGAACGACATTACTTCCCCCAGCGCCCCGTCATCGCCGGGGCGCCGCCGTTTCCTGCGGGTTGGCGCCGCCGCCGGCGGCGGCCTGCTGATCGGTTTCGGCCTCGGCGCCTGCGGACGCGAGCAGCGCAATGAAGTGCCGGCCGAAGCCGCGGTTGGCAATGCCGCGACCAAGACCTCGGGCGATGCCCCAGGCCTGGCGCACAACGCCTTCATCCGCATCGACCGTGAAGGCCTGGTCACGCTGATCGTGCACAAGGTGGAAATGGGCCAGGGCACCTACACCGCGATGCCGATGCTGCTGGCCGAAGAGCTGGAAGTCGACTTGTCCAAGGTCAAGCTGGAGCAGGCACCGGCCGACAACAACCTCTACAGCGATCCGCTGCTGGGCGGCCAGGTGACCGGCGGTTCGACCTCGGTGCGCGCCTCCTGGGAACCGCTGCGCCAGGCCGGCGCGGCAGCACGGCTGATGCTGGTGGAGGCGGCGGCGCAGGCCTGGAAGGTGGACGCCGCAGGCTGCACCGCGAAGAACGGCATGGTGACCCATGGCGCCAGCGGCCGCACCATGCATTACGGCGAACTGGTCGATGCGGCGGCCAAGCTGCCCGCGCCCAAGGCCATCGTGCTGAAGAAGCCGGCCGACTTCACCCTGATCGGCAAGAAGCACCAGCGGCTCGATTCGGCCGACAAGGTCAATGGCCAGGCCAAGTTCGGCATCGACGCGCGGCTCCCCAACATGCTGGTGGCCACGGTGGCGGCGTCGCCGGTGCCGGGCGGCGCGCTGCAGTCGGTCGACGAAGCCGCCGCGATGGCGGTCAAGGGCGTGCGCCAGGTGCTCAAGCTCGACAATGCGGTGGCGGTGGTGGGCGAACACATGTGGGCCGCCAAGCAGGGCCTGGCCGCGGCGAAGCCGCAATGGTCGGACGGCGCGCATGCCGGGATGACCACCGCGTCCATCGTTGCCGACATGAAGGCCGCGGCCGAAAGCGGCAAGGGCGCGGCGGTGGCGCGCAAGGACGGCGATGTCGGCAAGGAGCCGCCCAAGGGCGGACAGGTGCTGGAAGCGGTGTACGAGATGCCTTTCCTTGCCCATGCGACGATGGAGCCGATGAACTGCACGGTCGACCTGCGGGAAGACGGCTGCGACCTCTACGTCGGCACCCAGGTGCCGACTTTCGCGCAGGGCGCCGCCGCCAAGATCACCGGTCTGCCGCCGGAGAAGGTGAAGGTCCACAATCATTTCCTGGGCGGCGGCTTCGGACGGCGGCTGGAGGTGGACTTCATTGCGCAGGCGGTCGCTTTCGCCAAGCAGATGAAGCAGCCGGTCAAGTTCGTCTGGACCCGCGAGGAAGACGTTCAGCACGACATGTACCGTCCCTACTACTACGACCGCCTGGCCGCCACGCTGGATGACAAGGGCAAGCCGCTGTCCTGGTCGCACCGGATCACCGGCTCGTCCATCATGGCGCGCTTTGCGCCGCCGGCGGTGAAGAACGGCGTCGATCCGGACGCGGTGGAAGGCGCCAAGGATATGCCCTACGCGATTCCCAACGTGCTGGTCGACTATGTGCGGCATGAGCCGCCGGTGCCGACCGCATTCTGGCGCGGCGTCGGCCCAACCCACAATATCTTCGTCGTGGAAAGCTTCATCGACGAGCTGGCGGCCGCGGCCAAGCAGGATCCGCTGGTCTATCGGCGCGACCTGCTGGATAAATCGCCGCGCATGCGGGCGGTGCTGAACCTGGCCGCCGAAAAAGCCGGATGGAGCCAGCCGCTGGCGCCGGTCGCCGGGCGTCGCGTCGGACGCGGCCTGTCGACCCAGTTCGCCTTCGGCAGCTACATGGCGCAGGTGGCTGAAATCTCGGTGGGCGCGGATGGCGAAGTGCGGGTGCACCGGGTGGTGTGCGCGGTCGATTGCGGACAGGTGGTCAATCCCGACACCGTGGTGGCGCAGATCGAGAGCGGGGTGATCTTCGGCTTGACGGCGGCGCTGTGGAACGAGATCACGTTCGACAAGGGCCGGGTGCAGCAGTCCAACTTCCATGACTACCGGATGATGCGCATCAACGAGGCGCCGCGCATCGAGGTGTTCATCGCGCAGAGCAGCGACGCCCCGGGCGGCATCGGCGAGCCGGGCACCTCGGCCACCGCGCCCGCCCTGGCCAATGCGATCTTCGCCGCCACAGGCAAGCGGCTGCGCAAGCTGCCGGTGGCAAGCGACGCGCTCAAGACAGCGTAAAAAAGCCCCGGCCTGACGGCCGGGGCTTTCGGGATGCAGATGGACAGCCTGGTCAGGCGCTTGCGGTCAGCGGCTGGCCCTTCACCGCATTGCGGTACTTGGCGCGTGCTTCTGCGCGCTTGGTCGCTTCGCGGGCACGGTTGGCTTCCTTGGTTTCCTTGCGTTCCTGCTTGCCGCGCAGCTGGGCGACGTTCTTGTTTCCTATGCGGTTGGTCATTGCCTATTCCTCCTGCTTGTTGATGTCGCGTTTATCGTAGAGCCATTTGGCGGAGCGACCTATAGGACGGCAGGAGAAAACCATGTAGGAATCGACGCACTGCGTCGCAGGGCAACTGCCGAGAGCCCTGGCGAGCATGGCCACTGCAACTGCCGACATAGTCCTACCGCATCATCAGCGCTTGTCCTACCTTGCCAAATCCCTCTTTCGGTCTATGCTCCAAGCACAAGCCGCATGGGCGGTTTGATATTTCAAGATAAAGGAGATCGCCATGAACAAGGACCAGGTAAAGGGCGCAGTCAAGGACGCCGCCGGCAAGGTGCAGCGCAAGGCAGGCGAGGCCATGGGCAGCAACAAGCAGCAGGCCAAGGGCATGGCGAAACAGGCCGAGGGCAAGATGCAGAAGGCTGCCGGCGACATGAAGGATAGCGCCGTCAAGAGCAGCAGCAAAAACCGCTAGGCGGCGCTGCTGCAAACGGAAACGGCGGCTTCAGGCCGCCGTTCTTGCGTCCCGGGCGGCAATCACGACAGCGTGTCAGCCCAGATATTGCGGGCCCAGTCCATCGCATAGCGTCCTTCCAGCGCATTGGGCGCCGCCGACAGTCCGCCGCTGCCCGGCACGGCGATCAGGGTCTTGCGTTGCGCGTCATAGCTGTGCACCGACGCTACATGGATCACGTCCTGGTCGGAGACGAAGCTGTAGCAGGTATTGGTCAGCAGCGGATGGGCCGGCGGCGGACGGTCGGCAAGCAGTTCGATGATGGCTGCCGCGCAGACCTTGGCATGCTGGTTGGCCATGTGGGCCGACTTGGGCATCAGCGGCGCGACCTGGATCGCATCGCCCAGCACGTGGACATGGCTGGCCTGGGTCGACTCGAAGCTCAGGAAGTCAACCTTGCACCAGCGCCGGTTTGCATTGGCCAGGCCGGCGCCGGCGGCAATAGCGCCGGCAGCCTGCGGCGGCAGCAGATTGACTACCGCGCCGCTGACTTCCTCGCCCAGTTCGGACACCACGGTCAGCGTCTTCGCATCCACGTCCACCGTATTGAAGCTGGGCCGGTAATCCACGATGCCGGGATAGCGTTCGGCCCACACCTTCTTGAACAGCGCGCCCTTCGATACCACGTCCTCGTTGCCATCGAGCAGGATGACGCGCGATTTCGGCTTGGCCTGCCTGAAGTAGTGCGCCACCTGGCAGGCGCGTTCATAGGGGCCAGGCGGACAGCGGTAAGGCGCCTGCGGAATCGATATCAGGAAGGACTGGCCGTCTTCCATCGCCTCCAGTTGCCTGCGCAGCGCCGCCGTCTGCTCGCCTGCCTTCCAAGCATGCAGGACGCGTTCCCTGGCGCCGGGCTGGCGCATGCCGGGCAGCCTGTCATACAGGAAGTCGACGCCGGGCGACAGGATCAGGCGGTCGTAGCGCAAGGTCTTGCCATTGCCCAGCGTGACCGTGCGCTTGTCCGGATCGATGCCGGTGGCAAGCTCTCGCACCATGGTGATACCGCTGCGGCTGGCCAGGCGGTCGTAGCTGGTTGTCAGGTCTTCCAGGCGGCGCGAGCCGCCCAGCACCAGGTTGGACAGCGGACACGAGATGAAGGCCGGATTCGGCTCGACCAGGGTGATGTCGATGCTGCCTTCGCTCCACAGCGACAGATAGCGGGCAGCGGTGGCGCCGCCGTAACCGGCGCCGACCACCACTACTTTTGGCCGCGCCTGGCTGGCGCCGCTGGCGCGGGTGGCAATGGCGCCGAGCGCTGCCCCCATGCCCAGCGCCTGGAGAAACTGGCGACGTTTCATGGTCTTGCCTCCCCTATTTCTTCCGCTGCGCCAGATAGGCCGCGATCAGGTCGATCTGCTCGCTGGTATAGCCTTTGGCCAGTTGCTGCATGATGGTCGAGGGCCGGCTGCCTTCCTGGAAGGCCTTCATGCTGGCCACCAGCGCATCCTGGCTCTGTCCTGCCAGCGGCGGCAGGCTGCTGCCGGGTGCGGGCTTCCCCTCGGTGCCGTGGCAGCCGGCGCAGCTGGCGTAGAGCCTGCGGCCGGCGTCGTCCGCCGTCTTGGGTTGGGCCGCGGCCGGGCACTGCGCTGCGATCGCGGCAAGCCCGATCGCAAGGCATGCATTTGCAAGGCGCGTTGATGGCATTGTTCTCCTTCCATGAACCATTGAATTTCCGGTAACCGGCCCCGCCATGGCGCCGCCTACGGCCGCACCGCCGGCGCTTCCATCTCCATTCCCCTGTCACGCTGAGCCAGGTAGAGCTCCAGCTCCACCAGCTCCAGCGAACCCGCCGGGTACAGCGCCGCCCGCACGCCGCTCAGGCAGTTGCGCAGACGCCGCTGCAGCGATCCCATCGCCTGCCATTCGAGCCGGTAGATCGGATAGCCGGTGGCATGCGCCTGCGGAATGATGCTGCTGCCCAGGCGCTGCCCCCAGCGCTGGTCGTGGCACTGCGCGCAGGACAGATTGAGTTGGCCCATGCGCTGCTGCCAGCGCGCCTGGCCACGTTCCAGGAATGGCTGCAGCCGCGCATCGTCCGGCGCTGCCGCCGGCATGCCGCGCGACTGCAGCGCCACATAGCTTTCCAGGCCAAGCAGCGCATCGCTCTCGGCCGGCAGCGCCGCGGCGGACTGCTGGCGGACGCGGCACTGGTTGATGCGCTGTCCCAGGTTGACCGGACGTCCTGCCTGCGCATCGAAGGCCGGATAGCGGGCCGCCACGCCGCGCATCGCGCTTTCTGCGTCGCCGTGGCAGGAAGCACAGGACTTGCCATTGCCCTCGTCGCTGCGGCGCCAGGCGGTTTCGCCTTCCTTGACCCACAGCATGGCCGGATTCAGGCTGTCGTCGCGCTGCATCGCCTGGGTTGACGGGCCCATGAATGCCGTGCCCGACATCCGTTGCGCCGCCGCCGCGAGACTCAGCAGCGCGCACAGCATGAAGAGGACGATGCGCATGGCGTTCTCAGCCAGTCACCGTGATCTCGGCCGATTCGGTCTGGCTGAAGTTGTTGTCGCCTTCCCAGGTAAAGGTCAGCTTGCCGCTTTCGGTGGCCACGGTAAAAAAAATCAGGTTGGGATTGGCGGCGATCGCCGGGAACAGCTCGGCGCTGAAGACGATCTCGCCGTTGTAGCGGCAACTGAAGCGGCGGATGATGTTGCGCGGCAAAACCTGGCCGTCCGCGCCGGGCCGGTAGCCGGTTTCCATCGGATGGCTGATCAGGGTGCGGATCTCGATTACCTCGCCGCGCCTGGCCGTGGCCGGCAGCTTGATCAGTGTGCGTGCCATGGCTAGCTCTCCCCTTCTATGCAGGCGGCCAGCGTCACCACCACATCCACCGTATCCGACCAGTAACTGCCATCGGACATCTTCGCCACGGCGGTCAGCTTTTGCGAGGTGGCCAAGCGTATACGGGTCGATACTTTGGCCCGGCCGGCGCGCGGACCGAGCGCAAACCGGGCAACGTCGCGCTGCGGATTGCGTTCATTGAAAATGGCAATGGCTGCCACGTGGTCCGCCGCGGTCATGGCGCTGTCGACGCTGACCGTGATGGGCACGGCATTGCCGTTGTCGACCAGGCTGGCAATGTCGAACTTGACGCGGCCCGGCGTCGGCTTGATGCCGCCGGTCCAGGCCTGTACCGCTGCCGCCAGTTCGTCGGGCGCAGCGGCGGCGGGCCGCACCAGGATCGTCGCGCCCAACGCGGCACTGCCTGCCAGCAGGCGGCGCCGTTTCAGGTTGGGGCCGGTTTTTGCAAGCATCACTCGCCTTCCTTTTCCTTCAGGGACCGCAGATAGGCCACCACGTCCTCGACCTGCTGCGCATCCAGTATCGGTTTGCCGCGCACTGCCGGCGCGACATTGTTCAAGCCGTCGATCCGATAGTAAGCCGGCATGATGGTGTCCGGATTGATGCGGCCGGCGTCGACGATGCGCAGCCGCAGCTGCGCCTGGCTCCAGCGCGCGCCGCTGCCCGCCAGGTCCGGCGCCAGGTTGCCCTGGAACCGTTCCTCCGGCAGCGGCCCGGCATGGCACAGCAGGCATAAGCCGACCTGGCGGTTGGCGACGATGGCCCGGCCACGGGCAATGTCTCCCGCTACCGTTGTCAGCGGCTGCGGTATGCCATCGCCTTCTACCCTGTACGGCACCAGTCGTGCTTCCTGCTGCGCCGCCTGCGCCAGGCCGGGCCAGGGCAATGCCCACAGTAGTGCCCATATTGCGATCCAGCCCGGCCCGCCACGCATTGCCGCCTCCGGTCAAGCCCGCTTCAGGCTGTGGTTCTTTAGCGGCAGGTCGCGTATGCGCTTGCCGGTGGCGGCGAAGATCGCATTGAGCACCGCCGGCGCGGCCACCGCGATGGTCGGCTCGCCCACCCCGCCCCAGAAGCCGCCGGACGGCACGATGACGGTTTCCACCGCCGGCATTTCGTCCATGCGCATCACCTGGTAGGTGTTGAAGTTCTCCTGCTCCATGCGGCCTTCCTTGACGGTGCATTCGCCATACAGCGCGGCCGACAGGCCATAGACGAAGGAGCCTTCCACCTGGGCTTCGATCTGCTGCGGATTGAGCGCATGGCCGGGGTCGGTTGCGGCAACGATGCGGTGGATCTTCAGGGCGCCCTCATCGCTGACCGAGACCTCGGCCACCGCCGCCACATAGCTGCCGAAGCCCATGGTCTGCGCCACGCCGCGATACACCCCCTTGGGCAGCGGCTTGTCCCAGCCGGCGCGTTCTGCTGCTGCGTTCAGTACGGCAAGGTGCTTCGGGTGGTCGGCCATGAGCTTGCGCCGCAGCGCCAGCGGATCCTGCTGGGTCGCATGCGCGACTTCATCCAGGAAACACTCAAGATAGATCGTATTCTGGTTGAGGTTGACGCCGCGCCAGAAGCCGGGCGGCACCGGCGGATTGCGCATCGCATGGTCAATCAGCAGGTTCGGAAAGCTGTAGCCGATCGACGCTTCCGGGCCGGGCGGGTTCAGGCCCTGGAACACGACCGGGTCCTTGCCGTCCTTGATGTTCTGCGGGAAGACCCCGGCGATGATGGACTGCCCGGAAATGCGCATTTGCAAGGCAGTGATGTTGCCCTTGTCATCCAGCCCCGCCGCCAGCTTGCACTGGGTAATCGGATGATAGCGGCCATGCAGCATGTCTTCCTCGCGCGACCAGATCAGCTTGATGGGCGTGCCCGGCATTTCCCGCGCGATCGCCACTGCCTGCCGCACCCAGTCGTGCACCGCGCCGCGACGGCCGAAGCCGCCGCCCAGATGCAGCTTGTAGACCTCGCATTTGGACGGCGGCAGCTCGGCCGCCTCGGCCGCCGCGGCGAGCGCCGCCTCGCCGTTCTGGGTGGGCGTCCAGACCTCGCAGCGCTCCGGCGTCCAGCGTGCCGTCGCATTCATGGTTTCCATCGTCGCGTGGTTCTGGTACGGATAGGAATAGACCGCTTCCACCTTGCGCGCGGCTGTGGCCAGCGCCGCTGCGGCGTCGCCATTGCGGTTCCCCACCGCCGCATCCCTGGCGTCCAGCCCTGCCTTGAGCGTCTCGGCAATGCTGGCGCTGGACACCTTGGCATTCGGGCCATCGTCCCATTCGACCTTGAGCGCCTCCAGCGCGGTCTTGGCCCGCCACCAGGTATCGGCCACCACCGCCACTGCGCTGTCGCCGACCTGTATCACCTTCTTCACCCCGGGACGTTTCTCTATTTCGGCGGCGTTGAAGGTTTTCACCTTGCCGCCAAACACCGGGCAATCCCGGATGGCGGCATTGAGCATGCCGGGCAGCTTCAGGTCCATGCCATAGACCTGGGCGCCGGTGGTCTTGTCCACCGTATCGAGCCGCGCCAGGCGCTTGCCCGCGATTTTCCAGTCCTTCGGGTCTTTCAGTTGCACCGATTCCGGCGGCGTCAGGCTGGCCGCGGCTGCTGCTACCTTGCCATAGGTGGTCTTGCGCCCGGAAGGCTGGTGGGTGATGGCACTGGCTGCCGCCCGGCATTCCGCTACCGGCACCTTCCATTCATTGGCCGCAGCCTGCACCAGCATCATGCGCGCCGCCGCACCGCCCTTGCGGACATAGTCATGGGATTCGCGGATGCCGCGGCTGCCCCCGGTGGAAAAATTGCCCCAGGCGCGGTTGCGCGCCAGGTTCTGTCCCGGTGTCGGATATTCGGTCGTGACCCTGGCCCAGTCGCAGTCCAGTTCCTCGGCGACGAGCTGCGCCAGCCCGGTCAGCGAGCCCTGCCCCATCTCCGACCGTGCGATACGGATCACCACCGTGTCGTCGGGCTTGATGACGACCCAGGCATTGACTTCCGGCGTTGCTGCGGCCGAGGCGCCCCCATCAGCCGCATGCGCGTAGGGGATGTGGAAACCCACCATCAGGCCGCCGAACGCGGCTGCGGTGGTGCCGAGAAAGCGGCGTCGCGACGCATCCACTTTTCTGGTTTCTTCCGTCACGGCGCGGCTCATGTGGTGCTCCCGTCGGCATGCTGGATCGCCAGGCCCGCGTTTCGGGTATTGCCGCCCTGCGCCGCTGCCTTGATGGCCGCGCGTACCCGGTTATAGGTGCCGCAACGGCAGATGTTGGTGATCGACTGGTTGATGTCGGCATCCGTCGGTTGAGGCTTTTCCTTCAGCAGGGCTGCCGCCGCCATGATCATGCCGCTCTGGCAAAAGCCGCATTGCGGCACGTCCAGCGCAACCCAGGCTTTCTGCAGCGGATGGGAGCCGTTGCCGGACAAGCCCTCGATCGTGACGATTTTCTGCTCTGCAGTGACGGTCGATACCGGCCGCACGCAGGTCCGCACCGTTTCACCATCGATATGCACGGTGCAGGCGCCGCACTGGGCAATGCCGCAGCCGTATTTGGTGCCGGTCAGGCCAAGCTGCTCCCGCAGCACCCATAACAGCGGCGTATCTGGCTCAGCCTCGAATTCACGGACTGTCCCGTTAACGTTCAGTGTTGCCATGTCTCCAGCTCCATTTTTTGTTGATGAGGAAGTCAAACAGATGCGAATAGGCGGTTTATATTAAGCGTTCCCGATGCGGTTTGCAGAATCATCTCGCTACCGTATCGGCAGCCATGTGGCCTCCTTCAACGTTCAGTCCATGACCGCTACCGATCCGCCCGTCGTCGTCGCCTATCAATCCGCCGTGATACAGCAGGCGCGCGGCCGGCCCGGAATTGGTCTGACGTTGCAGTTGCTCCTGAATGACTCGGCCGGCGAATCGATTTTTTTCCTGCAGCTGGAGCCGGCATCGGTCTGGAAGGTGCGGGATGCCTGTGCAGACCTGGCGGCGCCGCATGTCGATCACTATCAAAATTTCCTGGCGAAGAAACGTGCATCGCATCAGCTGAATTACGGTGACAAGTTCCTGAAGACCTTGGCGGCCAAGGATGCCTACGGCCTTTTCCATCGCAGGAAGACTGAATTGTCGGTTCCGCTGGCTTTTCGTACTATCTTTCACCAGGAGAACGCGGCCATCTTCGTGGAATCGACCCCGACGCCACTCGGCCTCATCCTCCGATTTTCTCTGGTCTCATCCAAGGCTTTCGCCTGTCGTTTGCCCCATGACCTGGCATTCTTGCTGGCGGACAGCATCGATGAAGCGATCTGGGCGGCGGAATGGGAACGTGGCGGTTTGTCCGACGCTGCCGGGCGCTGATGGGGCTTTGTCATGGCCTGACAGGGTGCAAAGGTGAGCAATTCTGTGAACATTGCCAGCTAGGTCGGGCCTCATGCTCCTTCGCGCACCGTTCTGCATCATCTTCTCGCGCTACTCATGGTTCATCGCCGAAGGTGAGCTTTTTTGTGAAGCGTTTGCTGCTCCCGTCCGGTTTGGCGATGTTTTAGCGAGTGATTAACGCTGCTACCTGGCCAAAGGTGAGAATTTTTGTGATCCTGGGCTTTCAAAACATGTCTACCCGATTCAAAGGTGAGAAGGTTTGTGATCAGTTGCGGCATGTTGTGGGATCAAAAACGCTCAGCTTGGCTGGCAACACCGATAGGTGAGTAAATCTGTGAACCTCATGCCTGACCTCGCTGGTAGCCTGGGTTGCCGACCGTGGTATCGCTCTTATGGTGAGAAAGTCTGTGAAGAAGTGAACGATGAAAGCCTTCTGAAGAGATATGCAAAGGTGAGTAAATCTGTGAAGTCCGCGCGGCCTGGCGACTATTTTATAATTAGCCTTTATAAACAATGACTTGCAATATAAAGTAACGCGCCTCCAATGAAAGGTGAGAACTTTTGTGAAGTCCTGATCCTAGTCAGGTCCACCACTAAGGTGAGATATGTTGTGAACGTGAAGGTGCTGACAGTAAAAGGTGAGGGGTTTTGTGAACATGGCTATTGGTAGTCGCATCATCATTGCCAGTTCGGTTTGACAGGCCAGGGTTACGTAAAAATGTCGGTGGTATGCTGCCGTTCAGGTGAGAACTTCTGTGAAGGTCAGGTCAGCTTTCCGTTGATGAAACTGCTTTTGCCGCTCAATAGGGGCTTGAGGTGAGAGTTTCTGTGAAGCTTGTTCGTTAGTTTGTCGATTCTTCGTGTTTCTAGCGTCAATTTAGTTTCCTGAAAGCTATTTTTATGATCAGTCGAAGTCCTTTTAGCGAAAAGCCGCTGTATCTGCACCCAGGAAAGTCTGCCAGGTGTCATTGAAAAGAGAAGATGGCTTGCCGTAACAGCCATTCCTGCATTCCGTGCTTGCCAAGAACTGCGGGTGATTCGCATTGAGAGTTATTAGTAGTAAACCCTTGTAAACCTTAACTACATTAAGGAGGGGCGCAAACCCTTGCCAGATAAGGCTCTCCTGCGATTGTGGTGAGCATTGGTGTGAACACTGGTGAGTATTTCAGTGAACACGCGTGAGCGTTGAAGTGAAGTGACCCATCCAATGGTGAGTGGCTCTGTGAACGTAGGTGAGTGGACAAGTGAAGCGCGGACGGTTGAGGTGAGAAGGTTTGTGAAGCCTCTGATTTTTAACGTATGGTGACTCCACAACGAAGTTCATTCACCGGTGAAAAAATATTTGCCGAACGCTCACCTTATAGGCATCATGGCAAATTCCGCGTTCCGCTCAACACCCGTATGGCCACATCAAAAAAGCCGAAGAAGGCAACAAACTCCACTGCGTTTGCCTTATCAAGCCCCGAGCAGCCCGAGTTGCTTGCATCCGAGTTCAGGAAGGCCAACGATGCCATCGGTTTCCGTGTCGTGGAAGGCAAGTTCTCGCTGCTGTCGCGTCGCATTTACAACGCCTTCATTTTCAGGGCCCAGGAGGTTGGCAGGACCGGTGTCGACGCGCCCGCCGATGTGCCTGGCTTCGAGGAGTACTACTGGATAAGGATGGCTGACCTGTGCGCCAATACCGAGTACACCAGCCGGGACTATGAATTTTTCAAGGAGCATGCCGAAGCGCTGCAGAACATCAAGGTGGAAGCCACTTCCGACAAGATGTGGGCCAGTGAACGTTTGCTGGCGGGTCTGACCATCTTTAATACATCCGGACTGCGCAACAAGGGTGGCACCGTCTTTATCGGTTTTGCTTTCCCCCCGCAGGTCAAGGAAAAGGTGCTCAAGCCCGACACTTACACCAAGCTGAGCCTCTACTACCAGGCAGTGCTGCGCAGCGCGCATAGCTTGGCGCTATATGAAGTGTGCCGTCGGTATGCCACCAGCCCTTCCCATCTGACCAACCGTGACACCTGGCAGGAGTGGTATCACGTGCTGTCCGGGAATTCGATCAAAGATGTCGTTCTTCCTGAATACAAGTACTTCAAGCGCGACATGATCGTCAAGGCGTTGTCCGAGATTAATAGCGTGACGGACATCGATGTCGAACTGATCGAAACGAAGCGGGGCCGCAAGGTAGAGGAAATCCAGTTCCGGGTCCAGTTGAAGGCGCAAGCCTCGCTGCTGGAACCGGGTGCTGCAATCGTCATTGACTCATCCGTAATCGAACGCATGCTGCGCCTGGGGGTCAGCGAAGCGGATGCGAAGGAATACTATTCGAACTACGAAGAGAAACTGCTGCTGGCTACGATCGATTTCGTCGAGAAGCGGATCAAGAAGGGCCCGAATGTCGACGCCCCTGCCGGCTACTTCCGTACGGCACTGCAAAAGGGCTTCGCGACCGTTGCGCCGGTAGCGCAGCCATTGGGCAAAACCAAAGCGGCGTCCAAGCCCAGGAAAGGCTATCGCGAACGATTCATCGCAGCGCGCAACCAGGAGGCACTGCGCTATTACGGCGAACTGTCGGCGCAGGAACAGACCAGCCTGTTCAGCGAATTTTCCGCCCAGGCTGATCGCAGCATCAAGCCGCATCTTAAGAAGGGTTTGAACTCCCCGGTACTCAGCGCTGCATTCGCAGACTGGCTGGCTACCCGCACCTGGGGTGAGGTGACCGATGCTGCGGTGCTGGATTTTGCCGAGCTGGACGGCTGATCCGTTCGTGACCTGGCACTTGTGCGTGCGATCGGCAAAGGGATTAGCCCTGCCCGAATGCTGGCAGCCCGTTCGAACGATGCTGCCAGCTCTACTTGTCACTCCTTGTCTGGCTTCAGGACGATGTACTGCTCCTGCCGCCTTTTTTTTCCTCTGCCTGTGCGGCCACGTCCAGACCTGACTGGGATACGGGCCCTTCCGCCAGCGTTTTCTTGACTGCACTGATGATCTCGGCTCTCAGGCTTTCCGGTGCGTTGGACAGGTCGATCTTGAGCCGTCCATCTTCAAACTCGCGAATGGAACCCAGTCGCACAGTTCCCCATTGCAGCGGATAGGCGCGTGAACGCTCCCGGGTAAGAGGCTCCTGTGTCTTGCGGTCTCGCAAGCGTTCGAGGTCCCTGACTGACAGTTTCTCTTCAATCACCTGTTCTGCCACCGATTCAAGCGCCGGTTCGTCAACCAGCTTGGAAAGCTGGCGCAGCTCCTGCGCGATGCGTATGCCGAAACTGGCTGGCCGGGTCTTGATGATGCTGAGCACGCCAGCAGGCAGGTCGAGCAGCGCCAGAGTCTTCGACACGGTGCCCTGCTTGATATTTAGATGCTCGGCGATATGGTCCTGGCTACGGTAGGTGCCGTCATCGAGCATGGCTCTCCACGACAGCGCATTGTCCAGTATGGTCTGGTCGTTGCGCTCCTCGTTGAGCAAGAGAGATAGCCGATAGGCTTCCAGGTCCGGCAGCGGCTCGACAATGGAGGCCAGCAGCGTGCCGCGTCCCAGGCTTTGAAGCGCACGCTTTCGGTAACGGCCCTCAATCAGCAGATAGCTGCCTGGCTCCGCGGGGTCTGGCATGACCACCGCCGGCACACGCTGACCGTCGCGCGCAATGCTGGTTGCCATTTCATCGATACGCGCCGGGTCGTATACCTGGCGCGCGTTGCGCGGATGATCCTTTACATTGGCGATTGGTATTGACCGCACCACATAGCCATCGGATGCCGCATCGCTCGTGTCGGGCGACGGCTCCCCGGCTGGCTGGGCCTGCGTGGCCGCCGTCGCAGCTGCTTGTGGCGCTTCGATGGCTGTTTGCTCGGGCCGCTCTTGCTTGAGCCGGCTCATGGCCACGACAAGATCGGCATTGTCAAACTTGTCCCTTGCCTGACTGCTCTGGTCAGCAACGCTGGTATTGAGCCTGTCGTACAAACTCTTTTTCTTACTCATTTTCTGGCCCTCGCCTTTGGCGCCTGCAAGTTCAGCGCTAGCATTATTTCGTCAAATAAGGCTTCTATTTCATTTACTGCTGCTTTGGCACTGCTGCCAAAATAATGGACCGAATCGCCTGTCAGCATGGCTTCCACATACGCAGTGCGTTGGTGAAGCCTGGTTTTGAAAAGCGGAGCATTTTCGCGCATCGTCGCCATGCTGCTTAATGAATGCTTCGACATCGCGAGGTTGGCGATCACATTGGAACCTAACAGTCTCACTTTCAGATCGGGGTTTATCGTGCTTGCGCGCTCGGCCAATTCGAGAAGATCTGTTGAAGCCCAGAGATCGCCCGGTTTCGGAACGATGGGAACGATGGCCAGGTCTGCAATCATCAGCATCACTTGTGGAATGGGAGAGTCCACCGATGGCGGGCAGTCAACAATAATGAGCTCATAGTCGTCGACATACTGTTTTACTTCTTGGGCTATCTTGGCCTCAGCCATCGCCAGGCCCATTACACGGATCTTGTGTTTCTGGCCCTCCTCGGCCTGGGCAACCCACTTTGTTGCGGTTCCCTGCTTGTCGGCGTCGATCAACAAGGTCTTGAAATGCCTGCGCACCGCAGTGCCGGCAAGGTGGACGGCTGCATTGGTTTTGCCTGCGCCGCCTTTCTGATTGGTGATGATAATAATTTTAGCCGGCATGACTATCCCGATGATGAGTAAGGGTCTCTTATACTAAATGTAATTTTTTAATTCAACTATTAATTTTAGTAGGTCGCTTGTTGTGATGGCTGCGATCCGAGGCGCCTATGACACCCTGCGCTATCGACTTATTCCCCGGGGAATAAAGGTGGAAATGAAATTGGATAGAGCCCTCGCGTTTGGGCATCTTAGAGTCGGGCTGCTCAACATCAAACAATAGTTTTAGTTTCGCCTGCCCGTTTCGATTGTGCCTGCTAAATCCATCGGTAAGTGATTGCGGCGCTCGAACTACTGCCTGGGGCTATGCCGGCAAAGAGACTTGAGGACTACGCATAAACAGATGCCAATGCCAGGCAAATCCGGTGCCATTCAGGGTTAAGGGCAGCAAGTGGCTCGCTAATCTTTAGTTCTATAACGAAGGCGCGTTGGTTTCGGCCGGTTTCTAGATATAGGCTGTCTTGTCGCGCCATTACCTTCCGTCTTGTCACGGACCTAAAATGATTAGGTTAACCGTCTTAGTTAGCTGGACTTTTCAGCCGAAGAATGACGAAAAAATTGCATGCCTTGTTCAAGGTTATGCAGTACACCGCCTAGCCGCCAAGTAGGGCTTCGAATCAACCTGTTTGATAAGAAAACATGGCCCTCACGGCACTTCCTTTCAACTTTTTTCACAAAAAACGGCACCTCCTCCGACACAGGGTTGTGATGTTTCTCCTGCCGTGCTCATGTCTACCGCAAGTTTTAGGACAGTGATGGCAAGGCGGTAATGAAAATGCGCGGAGCGCCAGAGATGACTTAAAAAACGATATTCCCCGGGGAATATCGAAGTCAGGAACTGAGATCGATATTCTCTTGCGCACCGCTTAGCCCTTTTCTCCTCGGCTTCATGCAACGGGAGTTAAGCGCTGAAACTCACCGTGTAATTCGTTTCTACCGTTGTCCAACTCGTCCCATTTCGCGCCAAGCTACCGATCAAACCACAACAAGTTTATTTGCCTCCCACTCAGCCAACCCACTTCACTCGCGATGAATGAAGGAATCCACAGAAACCTGACGCAACCGGGCCGCAAGGCTAGGATCGGTGTTGTCAACCTCGGCTGCCACCTTATTAAAGAAATCTTTGACAATTCGGTAGATTCTCGAACCCGATAAAGCATGCACTATTGGGTTTCTCCGGAGGTCAGTCGTTATCGCCGAAATAAGCGGGGTAGAGGGAGGTACGCTGTCGAGATCATTGAAACCGTGATAGCCAAAGATCTCGACAAGCGCGTCATGCAAGTCTTTACTCACAACGACTGTTCCACTTGGCGACTCGTCAGCGCCGAGGCGAAGGCGCCATTGGCTCCCATTGCAGGAAAGCCCACCACGCTGCATGCGAGCCAGTTGCTGCAGCCTGCAGCCTGTTTCAACCATCAGAAGAAGGATCACTTTTATACGTAGCGACTGTGCCGACCGGGGCTGGCTTTCCAGATAGGACCATGCCGCAGTCCACTCATCCTGCAGGACTGCCTTGCGGTGACCATCTTTGTCGTCCGATTCCAATGCAGGGCCAGCCACGATTTTTGCGCCAGCAGACGGATCGCTCTGGAGGTAACCTGTAGCGTGCAGGAAGCGCATCAGGCCCTTCAACAAGGACAGGGCGGCTCGCTGCGATGCGGTCGATAACGGTCCCTCAAACGGCCGCCACCGCACCGACCACCGATCTACGCCGCGCGGTCCCAGCCAATTTTTCTGAGGCGTTCGGTGATGTAGTTTCCACGCCTCAGGCGATTGCCTGCCCAGTTGGCTCAAAAAATGCAAATAAGCCCGGACTTCGGTAGCGTCAGCCGAGCTCAATGGTTTTTGCGCTTCGAGTACAGACCAAAGTAGGAAACGCTCGGCTTCCTTGCGGCAGGCACGTGCGGTATGGCTGCCTGCCTGCATCTGCGACAACCAGGCCTGGATAGCTTCGATGTCGTTCGTTGCAGCAATCGATGCACTACTGCCGCGATTGCTGCCTGTCACTCCGCTCAAGCGGTCGGGTAAGGACAAGCGTTCCAAGGGCAGGATGTCCAGACCTTTTGCCGCCGGGTTAACCTGTTCGATTTGTATCTGCCGCGGCGGCGTAATGCCACGCGTGGAAAGGGCTACACCCAGCGCATCCCGTGTGGCGGGTAGCAGCAGCCAGCCAGTGATATGACGTGCTGCCTTGACGCCGATCCGCGGCACTTTCCGGTACCAGTGAAAGCCGTACGCCTCGATCGTCGCATGCAAGTCACCTAAGGTGACTATGTGCGCTTTCAACAGATAAGCTGCCAGCCTGGGATCTATCCATGCCACAACCGGATCATCCAGGCCGGGTTCCAGTCGGATACGGCTTTCAATAAGCTGTAGCATCGCTTCCTGCCGCCGCCGCAACCGGCGATTACGCTGCGCAAGGCGCTCTGCATTGCCTGTCCTGTCCGGGTATTCCAGTTCAAACAGCTCAAGCAGTTCGATCTCCGAGTACATATGGTACGGATCGCGCTCCTCCTGAAACTCGGCTAGCGTCGGCAGGTCAGCGTCCCGTTTCTTCGCTGCTGTCTGTTCCGGCCGCAGCCGAAGCAGCCGCGCTGCCGAGCGTTGGCCGCATCGTTCGGCTTCCATCAGGAGCTGCTGCGTAATCCAATCGAGCAAGCCTTTCGCGGAGGCAGTGCCAGCCTCTTTGCCAGGCACAGCCGCATCGCCTCCCGGATAACGTTCTGCCAGCAGACGCAGATCCAGTCCGTCCAGGTAACCGCGATAAAACGCAAAATGCTGCCGCGCCAAACGAATGAGAACGCTTCCGCGGCTTGTCCAGCTGGCAGGCATGAAAATTCCTAAGCGATTGAAAACAAAGGGAAAGCAGGGCGTTTCAGAAGCTGTCTCAAGGACAGCAGTCTGAAGCGTGCAGAATTATGCCCCATAAATCGCTATATTGATAATGCCAGGGCGAAGCTTGAGATCTGCATTCACGATTCTTGCATGCGACCAACTGCCAGCGCGCCGTCCGACTCATTGAAGCAGCCCGTTTGCCAGGACGACGGTCGCATGAAAACCAGTTGCATAGGGATTGGGGATGGAAGCGACTCGTGAACAACCGGTCTACGCGCCAGGAAAGTTTCGTTGGGACTCGCCGGGTATCTGCCCTTTCGGGGAACTGTCCACTGCGCCCTTATCAGCACCAGTGGTCTTGAAGCGGGTAGCAGCAAGCGAGCAGGCATCTCGGTCGCTCACTGTCCAGACCAAGCTACATCGACGCATGGAGTGACAATGCTGCTCGCGCAAAAGCGATTTGGCAACGCAAGACTTGCCAATGAGCCTGCGAGTCAGGCTGAGTATGAAGCCCCCTTCCAACGTGATGCCGCGCTTTCAACCGCCCGCCATTGTCGGATGCGAAGGTTTGGCGGCTCGCCAACATTATCCGCCCGCGGCGCCGACATTGCCGAACGGCGTCGCGGAGAATGCCGCCAGCACCGGATGGTTCCCAATGTCCGCCACCATCAGCTGACTGCGCCAACGCCTCTCTGACCCGCAGGCTGTGCCCGCAGCCACTAAAACCGTGCCCAGCCGTCAGCCTGGCTCACTCCTTCTCGATGCCGGCCTTGCGTATGATCTCGCCCCATTTCTGCGATTCCGCCGCCTGGAATTTCGCAAGTTCCTCTGGAGACGTGACGAATACCTCGGTGCCACTCGCGGCATAGAAGGCGCTGCCGGCCGCAGGGCTTTTCGCGGCACGCGACAGCAGTTCGTTCAGCCGGGAGACGACCGGCTGCGGCGTCTTGGCCGGTGCGTAGGCAGCAAACCAGTAGCCTATGTCATAGCCCTTGACCCCTGCTTCCTCGATGGTGGGAACATCCGGCGCCAGCGCAGACCTGGTCTTGGCCGAATAACCAAGCGGCCGCAGCTTGCCGCTGCGGATGTGGGGCATGCCGGTCGCGGTGTCGGTGATCATCATCTGGATCTGGCCGCCCAGCAGGTCGGTAATGGCAAAGGTGTTGCTCTTGTAAGGCACATGCAGCAATTCCACGCCCGCCAGCTGCTGGAACAGCTCGCCGGCGATCCGGCTGGACGAGCTGCCGCTGCCGAAGGTGATCTTGCCCGGCGTCTTCTTCGCCTGGGCAATGAACTCCTTCACGCTGGTCGCCGGAAAATCCGTGCTGACCACCATCATCTGTCCGCCCTTGCCCAAGGCCGTGATCGGGGCGAAATCCTTGACCGGGTCGTAGGGCAGTTTCTTGAACAGATGCTCCGCCGCCGCGTGGGTGGTGTTGGTCGTGATGAACACGGTGTAGCCGTCCGGCGCCGCGCGTGCCGCCTCGGTGGCGCCGATGAAACCGTTGGCGCCCGGCTTGTTGTCCACAATGACCTGCTGCTTGGTTTCCACGCTGACGGCCTGGCCGATCGCGCGCGCCAGCTGATCGGTTGCGGTACCGGCGGCAAAGGGCACCACGAAGCGGATCGGCTTTTCCGGAAAGGCGCCTTGTGCACAGGCGCCAGCGGCCGTCAGCATGCAACTCGCGGACAGGATGAAGCGCTGCAGATGGGTGATGGTCATGTCTTGTCTCCTTTTTGTATGGGAATGTGGGGCAATAGGGATGGCAGCCTGAACAGGCGCCTTTATGTCGCGGTGTCGGCCGGATCGGGACTGGTGCGCCGTTCCGCTTCCGGAATGTCCAGTGTCAGCAGCGCCGAGCTCAGGGTTTTGCCATGAGCGTCCAGGGCCAGCGAGCGGGTCACGCCGCCGGCCAGCGCCTCATGCAGCACGAAGTTCAGCGCGCCCAGGCCGGGCAGGGTGTAGCGCAGCACTTCGCCATGCACCACGGCGCGCAGGTGCTGTCGCACCCGGTCGGCAGTGAGCCAGCGCTCCAGCAGCGGATAGTCCGCCGGATCATAGGCAATCACCGAGATATTGGAAATATTGCCCTTGTCCCCCGCCCGGGCATGGGCAATGTCGCGCAGCAGCATCTCAGCTTTCCTCCATATGGACGGTGGTGACCACGGCCTCGCGCGGCAGCAGGGTGGACAGCACCGCGACCACGTCGCGCGCCGACTTCGCCGCGCCGCCGCCTGCCGCCGGGCCGCAGGTGTACAGGCTTTCCACTTCATTGGCGATGCGCATTGCCTCGCGCATGCTGTCGGTGCGGCCGGCGACGCGGATGCGCACTTCATAGGGCTCCACCGCCGCCATGCCGGACCGGCCGCCATGCATCGCATTCACGCCCAGCAGTTCGTAGCGCATTTCGCTGGCCTGCACGCCGGTCAGCTCCAGTCGTTCCTTCACGATCGCCAGCGCCAGTTCCGCCCGTGCCAGCGCGCCCGGGCCGGCATAGGACATCTGCCCTTCGCCGATATAGCTGTCGACATAGCCGACCGATACCTTCAACGTCGGCGGACGAGGGCGACCGGTCGCGCCGCTGATGCGCACCTGGTCGACGCCGATCTCTTCCATGCGCACATTGGAAAAGTCGGCGACCACGTCCGGCGTCAGGTAAGCGGCCGGATCATGGATCTCGTACAGCATCTGTTCCTTGCAGGTCGCCGCGCTGACCCGCCCGCCGCTGCCTGCCACCTTGCTGATGACGACATTGCCTTCGTGGTCGACTTCGCCGATCGGAAAGCCCAGGCGTGCCAGTCCGGGCACATCCTTGTAGCCGGGGTCGGCGAAATAGCCGCCGGTAATCTGGCCGGCACATTCCAGCAGATGGCCGACCAGCGTGCCCTGTCCCAGCCGCTGCCAGTCGTCCATGGCCCAGCCGAACTCATGAATCAGCGGCGCCAGCACCAGCGCGGGATCGGCGGCGCGGCCGGTGACGACGATGTCGGCGCCTTGCGCCAGCGCCTCCACCAGCGGCTGCGCCCCGAGATAGGCATTGGCCGACAGCAGCCGCTTTCCCAGCCGGTCCAGCGGCAGGCCGGCCTCATCCAGGTAACTGCCGCGACGCAGGATGTCGGTGACGTCGTCGCCCTGCACCGCCGCGACCTGGATGCCCGGCAGCTGTAATGACCGGGCAATCTCGCGGATGCGGGCGGCGGCGGCCAGCGGGTTGGCCGCGCCCATATTGGTGATGATGCGTATGCGTTTGGCCGCGCACAGCGGCAGCACGGCCCGCATGCGCTCTTCCAGCAGCGGATCGTAACCGGCAGCGGGGTCAGCCAGCCTGGCGCGCTGGGCCAGCGCAATCGTGCGTTCGGCCAGGCATTCGAAGACCAGGTAATCGATGTCGCCCTTTTCCGCCAGTTCAACGGCGGGTTCGATGCGGTCTCCCGAATAACCGGCGCCGCCGCCTATCCTGATGCGTTTCATCTCGCTCCCGAATCGCGCCAGCGACCGCCGACGACTGTATTGAACATGGCGCAGATTGTGGCGCCTGTTTTTCATTGAGTAAAATGGAAAAATGCGATCAATTCATCGTATTTCGAGATCAATCAATGAAGGCCAATATTTCCACCCGCCTGCTGCAGGCATTCGTCGCGCTGGACGAACTGAAGCATTTCACCCGCGCCGCCGAGCGCTGCCATACGTCCCAGTCGGCATTCAGCGTGATGATCAAAAAGCTCGAACACGCGGTCGGCGCCAGGCTGTTCGAACGCAGTACCCGCAAGGTGACGTTGACGCCGGAAGGCGAGCTGTTCGCACAGGTGGCGCGCAACCTGATCGGGGAAATCGATGCGGCCTTTGACGACATGGCCGAATACGTGGCGCGCCGTCGCGGACGGGTGTCCATCGCCGCGCTGCCGTCGCTGGCCGCCAAGGGTCTGCCAGCGGTCATTGCGCAGTACAGGACGCTTTACCCGGGCGTCACAGTGACCCTGCAGGACGCCTTGTCCGACCAGTGCCTGGCGCTGCTGCGGCAGGGCAAGGTGGATCTGGTGCTGACCGCGCCCGGCGCCAGCTTCGCCGAGTTCGAGACCAGCATGCTTTGCAGCGATCCCTTCTATCTAGTCTGTCGGGCCGACCATGCGCTGGCAAGGAAGCGCAAGGTCCGGGTCGCCGATCTCGCCGGGCATCCCGTCATCCATCTTGCCAAGTCGTCCAGCGTGCGCCAGCATGTCGACCTGCTGCTGCGCGGCGTCGACACCGCGCATGCGGGCTTCGAGGTCGAGCATCTGGCCACCGTGGCCGGCCTGGTGGAACAGGGACTGGGCATCAGCCTGGTGCCGGAACTGACCCTGTTCCAGTTCCGGCAGATGGGGCTGGTCGCTGTTCCGCTGGAGGCGGGCGAACCGATGCGCCCCATCCTGATCGTGAAGCGGCGCGATCAGGCCTTGTCGCTGGCTGCGCAGGCGATGCTGGCGCTGATCGAGAAGCACATACGGCCAGCCAGTTCGCTGCGCCGCCAGGAACTGGTCTGAAACACCGCTGTCGATGGCATCATGGGCATGTTGCAAGTCCGGCGAGAAGATTTCCTGTATGAACTTTTTGGCGCGGGCAATCCAAGTTTCTTTGCATATAACAAAACAAGCCATCGGCCCGGCGAGAATAAACACAATGCCGAATTCATCCTGCCTCCTGTCTACACTCACCCGTCCGGTCGCCAGCGCGGCACTGCGTTCGCATGTCGCCGGCCGCGCATGGCGCGGGGTCGCGCTGATGCTCCTGCCCGTGCTGTGCCACGCCGGCCAGGACAGGCTGATCATGGGCGGCGCGGACATGGCGGCCGAACTGCCGTCGCTGCCTGGCGAAGCACGGGCCGAGCAGGCCGACGCGCTCCACGTGGCGCCTGAAAGCATCGCTCTGCGCGACGGCGCCGCCGATAGCATGGTAGCCATGCGCCTGGATAACTACCGGGACGATCTGCCTTCGCTCTCTCTGGAAAAGGGCTGGCTGGTATCGAACCGTCTGGCCATGGGTGGCGCCTATACCGTGCGCAGCAAGGCATCCGAGCTGGTGCTCAATGCGGTGTATGCGACACGTCCCGATGCGCGCATCCTGCTGTCGATGTCGCAGCTGCGTGCCTCCGACGCGGCCTATGCGCAGAACGGCGACGCCAGGACCGTGCTCCAGACCAGCTATCTGTCGAGCTTCCGCAAGCAGTGGGGCAAGAGCAGGATGCTGCCCGAAGCCGGCGTGACGGTCTTCGTCTCACGCACGGCAGGCGCGGATCGCCGCAGCACGGCATCCGACGGGCTGGAAATGGGCACGCTGGCCGGTACCATGCTGAAACTGGCCGCGCGCCCGATGCTTCGCACCCGGGTCGAGCTGAGCTACCAGACAGAAAGCACGGCCTATGACAATCCGCTGACAGCCTATGCTCACGACAGGCAGGCGTCGGGCAGCCTGGATTATTCCCATACCTTCAATGACTGCAGCCGGCTGCACGGCCGCTATACCGGCGGCCACGGCCTGAGCAAGACCGATCTGGCCTACGAGAAGGGCGCATTCCGGCTGGGTTTCCTGCAGATCCGCGGCGCCGAGTACAGCGACAACCGGGTGCAGCTGCGCTACTCCCTGCCTCTGGGCCGCGCGCGCCATGCCAGCACTGTTTGCGATGGCGCGCCGGATGCGCCATCAGTCTTTCGCACCATGGTGGACGCCGCAACCACGCGCTCGCCCTATCTGCCCAGTTCGCCGGTCACCAGAACCGTGTCGGCCACGGAAGCGCCCGGCTAACCCGATAGCTGGTCGGCGCGTTCCCGCAGGCACGTCACCAGCATGGCAATCGCCGGCCGCTGCAGTGCCGATCGCCGTACCAGCACGCCAACCTCGCGCAGCAGCGCACGCCCCGGCAAGTCAAAGCGGCTGACGCTGCCGTCGCTCGTCGCCTGGATCAGGTCGCCTGGCACCACTGCCCAGCCCAGGCCTTCACGCACCATCTGCAGGATGACCGCCGGCTCATCCAGCTCCATGCCTTCCGTGACCCAGATCCGCTGCGTCCGCAGGAACTGGTCCACCAGCTGGCCGCCGTGGGAATGCCGGTTATAGCGGATGAAAGGCAGGCGCGCCGGCAGGGTTTTCAGGTCGCCCGGCACGCCGGGCGGCGCGATGCCGATATAGCGCTCGCGCATCACCGTCAGCCATTTCAGGTCGGCCGGTATGCCCAGCCGCGGACGGATCATCACCGCCAGGTCGAGTGCCTGGGTGTCGACCTGCGACAGCAGCTGCACCGACATGCCCGGCACGATGTTGATATGGACCGCCGGATGATGCCTGCGGAACTGCTGCAGCGCCCTGGGCAGCAGGGTTGCCTGGGCGGTCGATATGGCGCCCACCTCCAGCCGCGCCGGTTCGGCAGCGCCGCCGGGCTGTCCGCGCATGCCTTCGTAGAGCTCCAGCATGCGGGCCGCGTCCGCCATGATGCGGCGGCCTTCCGGCCCCAGTTTCACCGACTTGCCGGTGCGTTCGAACAGCTGGCAGCCGAGGTCTTCCTCCAGCTTGCGCATTTGCAGGCTGACGGCGGACTGCGTCAGGCCCAGGCGCTCGCCGGCTGCCGAAAAAGAGGCGGTTTCGGCGGCAACCAGGAACGTACGCAGGTAACGCAGCATGGGGCACTCTTTGGAGTAATTGGACCGAGCATGAGAATAACGCATGCTCAGCCTTGGCAAGACTCATTTCTGTTTCCCGCGCTGCCTTTATATAATCGTCTTCACTTCGAAATGCCCCGCCAACCATAAAGGATCATCATGCAAGCCACGCCGCTCTTCCATCTTGCCTTCCCCGTACATGACCTCGCCGCGGCGCGCAGCTTCTACGGCGAACTGCTGGGCTGCCCGGAAGGCCGCAGCTCGGACGCCTGGGTCGACTTCGATTTCTATGGCCACCAGGTAGTCGCCCATCTGGCGCCGGAAGAAACCGGCGCCAGCACGCGCAATGCGGTGGATGGCGACGACGTGCCGGTGCGCCATTTCGGCGCCATCCTGTCCATGGACCAATGGCAGTCGCTGGCCGACCGTCTCAAGGCCGCCGGCATACGCTTCATCATCGAGCCGCATATCCGCTTCAAGGGCCAGACTGGCGAACAGGCCACCATGTTCTTCCTTGACCCGTCGGGCAATGCGCTGGAATTCAAGGCGTTTGGCGACATGAGCCAGGTATTCGCCAAATAAGCCAGTCCATCCCGACGACATAACGACTCAAGGAGCAGCCATGCCCGTGTTTGATGAATCCGCCAAAGGCGTCTATCTGATCACCGTCACGCCGTTCTCGGATAACGGCGCGCTCGACCTCGACAGCACCGACCGCATGGTCGACTTCTGCCTGGAGAGCGGCGTCGACGGCCTGACCATCCTCGGCATCATGGGCGAGGCCACCAAGCTGACCGCCGAGGAATCGCGGATATTCGCCAGGCGGGTGCTGGACCGGGTCCGGGGCCGCGTGCCGGTGATCGTCGGCGCTTCCGCGCCTGGTTTTGCGCCCATGGGCGAACTGGCGAAAAGCGTGATGGACATGGGCGCGGCCGGCGTCATGGTGGCGCCGGCATCGACCCTGCGTACCGACGACCAGATCATTGCCTATTTCGACATGGTGACCGAGACCTTGGGCGACAAGGTGCCCTGGGTATTGCAGGACCATCCGGTCTCGACGGGCGTGCAGATGGCCACGCCGGTGGTGCTGCGCATCATGAAGAATGCGCCGAGCTGCGTGATGCTCAAGCACGAGGACAGTCCGGGCCTGGCCAAGCTGAGCGCGATTCGCGCCGCCAGCGACCGCGGCGAAGTACGCCGCCTGTCCATCCTGGCCGGCAATGGCGGCGGCCTGTTCCTGCCGGAAGAACTGAGCCGCGGCGCGGACGGCGCCATGACCGGCTTCGCCTACCTGGAAATGATGGTGGAAGTTTGCCGCGCCCATGCCGCCGGCAATGTCGAGCAGGCGCATGACATTTTTGACGCTTACCTGCCACTGGCGCGCTATGAACAGCAGACCGGCGTCGGGCTGGCCGTGCGCAAGTACATCCTGGCCCAGCGCGGCGTGATTGCCTCGTCGGCAGTACGCAAGCCCGGCCCGAAACTGTCCGCCCAGGACATTGCCGACATCGAACTGCTGACCCGCCGGCAGGAAAAGCGCCTGCGCGAGATTCAATAAGCCCCACAGGATGAACATGACACCAGAACAGATAGCCGCCGCCTTCCGCCAAGCCAGGCAGGCAGGCACCGCGCTCGACGCTTATCCGGCAGACGAACTGCCGGCCAGCCTGGAGAGCGCCTACGCCATCCAGGAAACCGCAATAGACGCTTGGGACGACCGGGTCGCCGGATGGAAGGTGGCCGCGGTCCAGCCTGCCTTTCGCGAGAAATACCCGGCCGAGCGTCTTGCCGGCCCCGTGTTTTCGCGCACCGTCAGGCAAGGCGGGGAAACTGCCGCGGAAGTGCCGGTGATCGAGAATGGTTATGCGGCGGTGGAGGCGGAATTCGCGGTCCGTATCGCCAGGACCATCCCGCCACTGCCGGCTGACGCCGATCCGGCCAGCCTGCTGCCGTATGTGGAAGGGGTGTACGCCGCATTCGAAATCGCCGCCAGCCCCCTGGCGACCCTGAGCGCGCTCGGGCCCGGCGCCGTGATCAGCGACTTCGGCAACAACAGCGGGCTGGTGCTCGGCCCGCGTTTGCCGATGACCGTGCTGACCGAGCCTTCATCCGCCACTGCAGTCACCGAGATCAATGGCGCCAAGGCAGGCGAGGGCGGTGCCGCCAGGGTGCCGGGTGGCCCGCTGGCGGCGGTGCTGTTCCTGGCCCGGCATCTAGCCGCGCGCGGGCGCAGCCTGAACGAAGGCGACTGGGTGTCCACCGGAGCCGCCACCGGCATTCATCCTGTCAGGCCAGGCGACGCGGCCCGCGCAGTGTTCAATGACACGCATGTCGTCTCGGCGGTGATCGTCAGGGCAGTCTCCTAGACTTTCGGTTCGGCAGGGCGTGACCAGATGGTGCTATCGACCTTGCTTGCCAGTTCCGGAAAACGGGCAATGTCGAACACCGGTTTCGCGCCTGCCTTGCGCTGCCGCCGGTAGTCGTGCGTCAGCTTGGCCACGGTGCCCGACAGCAGCACGATGGCAATCATATTGACCGTGGCCATCAGGCCCATCGACGCATCGGCCGCGTTGAACACCGTGGTCACGCTTTCCAGCGCACCCCAGACCACCATGGCCAGCACGGCCAGTCGCAACAGCGTAATGCCGGTGCGACCACCGGCACGCAGGAAGGTCATGGCATTCTCGGCATAGCTGTAATTGCCGATGATGGAAGTGAAGGCGAAGAAAAAGATCGCGATAGCGACAAAATCGTCGCCGGCGCCGCCAATGTGCATGCGCATGGCGGCCTGGGTCAGCGGCGTGCCGGTCAGGCCGGAGCCTGGCACCAGTGCTCCCGAGAGCAGGATCAGAAAGGCCGTGGCGCTGCAGATCAGCAGCGTGTCGATGAATACGCCTAGGGCCTGCACCAGTCCCTGGGCGGAAGGATGATGCGGGTCCGGCGTGGCCACCGCGGCGATATTGGGCGCCGAGCCCATGCCGGCCTCGTTGGAGAACAGGCCGCGCTTCACACCGTTGAGCATCGCGCCGGCAACGCCGCCTGCCGCCGCATCCAGGCCAAAAGCGCTGCCGATGATCATGCCGAATATCCGGGGCACTTCGGTGATGTGGACCACAATCACGTACAGCGTCACCAGCAGATAGGCCAGCGCCATGAAGGGCACCACCACCTCCGACACCCGCGCCACCTGGCGGATGCCGCCAAAGATCACGAACCCGGTTGCCAGCGCCAGCCCGATGCCCACCCACAAACGGGAAAAGCCGAAAGCGCCTTCCATGGATTCGGCAATCGAATTGGCCTGCACCGCGTTGAACACCAGGCCGAACGCCAGGATAAGGCAGACCGAAAAAAGCGCGCCGGCCCACGGCGCCTTGAGCCCATGGGCCATGTAGAAGGCTGGTCCGCCACGATAGTCGCCATCCTCGTTTCTGGTCTTGTAGAGCTGGGCCAGCGTCGACTCCGCATAGGCGGTCGCCATGCCGAGCGTGGCAACCATCCACATCCAGAAGATCGCACCCGGCCCGCCGAGATAGAGGGCTACCGCGACGCCGGCGATGTTGCCGGTGCCAACGCGCGATGCCAGGCTGGTGCAAAGTGCCTGGAACGGCGTGATGCCGGCGCTGTCCTTCCCCTTCTTGCCGATCACGTTGCGCAGCATCTCCGGAAACAGCGCGAATTGGACGAAGACAAGGCGAATCGTGAAATACAGGCCCAGCGCAAGCAGGCCGTAGATCAGGAGGTAGCTCCAGAAGATCTTGTTGACGACGTCGATGATGGTGTCCATTACGCTTCATTCCCCGGTGAAGGTTCGGCGTTGCGAACCGAATAGATTCAGTAGCGCAGAGCATGAACTTGTTCGGTGTCCGATCAGGCACCGTTGCCGCACTGCGTGGAGCGCTTCCGGCATCATGCCAAATCGGGCACCGGGTAACCCGACATTGCGCAACTGTCCAGTATGGTTTCGCGGAGCCAGGATGCATTCATGGGGAAACCCGGTCGGAAGGGCTGGCCTTTGCCGCTCCATACGCAGCAAACCGGCAAGCCGGGACGCATGCCAATGCCTGCGCGCCGATGTTGCGTGGAGCCGAGACGGCAGGCTTGCCGCGCCTTGGGCTCGCCGCAACGCATTCATGGCGCGACAACGCCCAGGCTCCGTTGCCCGTCGCCGTCAGGAGATCAAGCGACCAGGGAATGAATGCACGCGGCACCGCCATGAATGGCAGTTCGCATGGACAACAGCGAGAGCACGGCGCCTGCGCTGCTGGCGCCGTGCTGCATTGCATCGCAGGCTATTTCAGCAGGCCCGCATTCCTTGCATCTTCCAGATATTGCCTGCTGCGCTTGGCAAGGAAGTCGGGCATCTCTTCCAGGCCGACATCGACCAGGTCATAGCCGCCGTCCACCAGCTTCTTGCGGCTTTCCGGGTCGCGGTTGAGTTCGCCCATCATGTTCGATACCTGTTGCTGCACTTCACGCGGCGTGCCCTTGGGCACGGCAATGCCGCGGTAAGCGCCATCGACCCAGTTCAGGCCCAGTTCCTTGAAGGTCGGCACATCCGGGAAGGCCGGATGACGCTTTTCCGACGCCACTGCAAGCAGGCGCATATTGCCCTTCTGCTGCACCGCCATGGGCAGATAGGTCATCGCGGCGTTCACATGGCCGCCCATCACCGAGGCAATCAGGTCGCCAGTACCCTTGAAAGGCACGTAGGTCGTCTTGATGCCGGCCAGCTTGTCGAGCCGTTCATGCGCCATGTGGTTGGCCGACATGCTGCCCGAGCCGGCAAAACTCACCATGCCCGGCTTGTCCCTGGCTGCCTGGATCAGGTCTTCATAGGATTTGATCGGGCTGCTGGCCGGCACCACGATGGCATCCGGCGTGAAATGGTAAAAGTAGACCGGTGTGATGTCCTCGGTCTTGTAGTTCACAGATCCCTCCAGCGGCTGCAGCACGATATGCGGCAGGTTGACGCCGGCAATCGTATAACCGTCGGCCGGCAGGCTGTTGAGCTGCGCCCACACCAGGCCCCCGCCAGCGCCGGGACGATTGACCACGACCATGGACTGCTTGTACTTGCTCCTGAAGACTTCCGATTGCAGCCGCGCCACATAGTCGGATTCACCGCCGGGCGTGAACGGGATGATGTATTGCACCTGTTTATCGGGATAGGCAGCATGGGCACTCAGGCTCATGACGAGCGCCGCCAGACCTGCGCCAGCGAATTTGGCAAGTTTCATGATTGTCTCCGTAATGGTTGTAAGCGCCAGTCCGCCCTGGCCATATTGTCAGCCTGCTATCAGCGGTGCGCCTGGCAATTGTACGTCGCAAGCCGTGACTTGCATTGCCGTTTTGATCATTGATGGAATCAGGACAAAGCAGCGGGAGTGCGGATGATTTCGTGTCGGCGAAGGCCCGGGTTCAGGCGATGTGGCTGGAAACATGTTGCATATGCCGCTGCTGATCACAGCCCGGGCTGTAGGGGCAGGGCGGCATACGGCGATGCAATTGTGCGTCAGTCCATGGCCCGGTCCTGCGCCCGGCCAGCATGGCCAGCGGCACCACGGATATGTTCATTCACAGCCAGTACGTGTGACAGCAACACCGCCACAAGCTGGAACAGCGCCGGATCGATCGCCGCGTCCACCGGCAATCTGTAAAGCTGTTCCAGCAGGGCGGCATCACGCACAAGGCGCGGACCGCTGGCATGCAGGGTCGCGGACAGCAATGCGTCAGTCGCCGGCCCGGCAGCCTTCAACACCACCGTGGGTAGCTGCTGGGCTGACTCGTCATAAGACAAGCCAACCACACGCGGCAATGAAGGATTCGTCATCTCACGCCACCATCCTGAAGCTGCCGCCTGCCACCACCCGCTCCATCACGCTGCGCACTACCGGGTCATTCTCCCCATGCGGCGCAACACCGTAGCGGACGCCATCCACTGTCCAGCCCAGCGCTGCCAGGGCACTGCCGAGCTGTCCGTGGTGACTGCCCAGCATTTCGGCGCCGTCCGCCGAGCCTGCCAGAAGATCAATGGCGATGTGGCGGTCAACCGCCCGTGCGGTCAGCTCGACCTTGCCCAGGCTGTCGAGATCGAGGGCGATACGCAGCGTGCGCTGCTTCAGCTCGGGCTGCAGCTCAGCCTGATCGGACTCGTCGAACAGCGCAATCCTGAATTCCACCAACCTGCCGTCAATGCACAGCGGAAGACTCATCATCCTGTGCGCCATCGCGCCGGGCGGCTGCACGTTCAGCAAATGTCTGGCAAGCGCCGCCCACCACGAACCAGCCTGCCGGTCTGCCTCGCCATTGTGATCCTGCGCCGGATCGCCGGCTGGCTCGCCGAACAGCGCCTCCCTGTTGGCGCCGAGTTCATGTTCAACGGCTTTAGCCAGAAACGACGCATCGGTGTCGACAAGCTGGTTTCGTGGACCAGGAACAGCCCCGGGCATGGCCACGGTTGCCGTCAAACCTTGCTGACTCTGACCCAGCAAAGGCTTGCCCGCCAGTGCATGGGTTAGCGCCTGCAGCGCGACCGCGTGTAGTGGCAGGCCAATGTGATGAATTGTCAGCGCGCTGAGAATGGCGCGTTCCGCGCCGTGACTGCTTGCCAGCTGCGCCAGCGAGCGCCATTGCGCAGGGTCCAGGGCATCCGCATGCCGCTGATAAAGGCGCAAAGCCTGTGGGTCATCCTGGCGCATCAGCCATGCCGGTATCGCTGCATCGGCTGCTTCCTGCCGCGTCTGCCCTTGCGGCGCGGTTACCATTTTTTCCAGAACGACCTGTTCTCCGAGCGCCACTACCCGGCCGCGCAACACATCGCCTTGCTGAAGCGGTACCGCACTGTCGACGACCCGCTCCTGGCCATTGAACTCCATCAGGTAACGACCGCCCTGAAAGGCCCGCGTAACGCGGCCTTCAAGCATCTGGCCCAGGGTCAGGCTGCGTTCCAGCGCCCCGCCGCCCTGAAAGCGCAGCAGCGGCGCAATGCCGGATAGCCAGGCGGGCACTGCACTGGCTGGCGCAAGGCCCGCGGGATCAATGCTCACAGCGTCACCATGCCAAAGGAGCGCAGTGCCACATGGGACGGCACTTCCGTCATTGCCACGACTGAAAGCTGCGGTATCACGCGCTCGGTCAGGCTGCGCAGGTGGCGGCGCAACTCAGGCGCGCAGATCAGCACAGGCATCAGGTTGCTCTTGACCATGCGTTCAACCTGACCGGAAAGCCGGGTCAGCACCTGCTCGGCAAACCGCGGTTCCAACACCAGCCCTGCCTGCTCGCCCGGGTTGCGCAGGCTGCCGGCAATGGTTTGCTCAATCGCGGGATCGAGCGTCAGAACCGCCAGCTCGCTGCCTTTGCCAAGAAGGCTTTGGCATATGGTGGCGCCGAGGCGAGAACGCACCAGTTCCGTCAGTTGATCCGGGTCCCGTACCTGGCGGCCGCTGTCGGCAAGGACTTCCAGTATCAAAGCCAGATTTCGGATGGATACCTTTTCACGCAGGAGATTCTGCAGTACCCGTTGCACCTCGGACAGGGTCAGGGTGGCCGGAATCAGCTCTTCCACCAGGCTGGCATTGGACTTGCGCACATTGCCAATGAGCCGCTCGACTTCCGCGCGGGATAGCAGCAACGCCGCATGCTTGCGCAGCACTTCGCCAAGATGCGTGATGAAAACCGTAGCCGGGTCAACCAATGTGTAGCCAGCATGGCGGGCCTCTGCCCGCTGCTCTTCCAGCAACCACACTGCGGGCAGGCCGTAACTCGGATCCCGTATTTCAATACCATGCAGCGCATGCGCGCCACCGCTCGGGTGCAAGCCCAGAATCCGATCGGGAACCAGTTCGCCTTCGGCAAGGCGATTGCCGTAAAGCTGGATGTCGTACATCGCAGGAGGCAGCCGCCGTTCATCACGAATGCGCACTGTAGGCAACACGAAGCCGGCTTCGAGCGCATAGTTTTTACGAAAGGCCGCAACACGCTCCATCAGCGCCGCGTTGCCGTCGCCCAGCAAGGGCACCAGCTCCTGACCGACGCGCACTTCGATCGGGTCCACCGGGAGCAGGTCATACAGGGCTTCCGGCGTGTTCGCGGGCGGCGCATCCGGCGGCTCCATGCCTGCCTGTTCCGGCGGCTGCCGGCTGCGCGCCAAGTACCATGCAGCGCCGAACAACAGCATCAGGGCAAGCACCGGGAACACAGGCAGGCCGGGAAGCAGCAGCAGCAAGGTCAGTGCCACGAGGACGATGCCCAGCGTCTTCGGAAACAGCGACAGTTGCCGGTACACCTCGCTGCTGAGCTTGTCATCCGCGGCTGAACGGGTGACGATGATGCCGGTTCCCAAAGCAATGACCAGCGCCGGAACCTGCGTAACGATTCCATCCCCGATGGTCAGCAGCGTGAAGGTGCGTAATGCCTCGTCCCACTTCATGCCCATCTGGAGCACGCCGATAGCCCAGCCCCCGATGATATCGATAGCCAGGATGATGATGCCGGCAATGGCATCGCCCTTGACGAACTTGCTGGCGCCATCCATCGCCCCGTAAAAGTTCGCCTCCTTTTCAATATTCTTTCGCCGCCGCTGCGCCTCGGCCTGGTCGATGAAACCCATATTGAGGTCGGCGTCGATGCTCATCTGCTGGCCAGGCATGCTGTCGAGCGTAAAGCGTGCTGCCACTTCAGCCACGCGCTGCGCGCCGTTGGTAATGACGACATACTGCACCACCACCAGGATCAGAAAGACGATCAGGCCAATCACATAGTTGCCGCCGACGACATAAGTGCCGATTGCGCCGATCACCCGACCGCCGTCGGCGCTGGAGAGGATCAGGCGGGTCGCCGCCACATTCAGCGAAAGCCGCAGCAGCGTGGCAATCAGCAGCAGCGAAGGAAAGGTCGAGAACTGTGCGGGCGACTCGGTGTAGAACGTCAGCATCAGCAACAGCAGCGCCAGGCAGAAATTGGCAAGAATCAGAAAGTCCAGAAGCCTTGACGGGATGGGGGTGAAAAGCACCACCAGAATGCCGATGGTGAAAAACACGAGAAGCAGGTCGGCTTGCCGGCCCATCAGTCGACGCAGCGCAATCATGGCCGCACCTCGGAAAGACGCATTACCGTGCGGCCCCGCAGCCAGATCAGTATGCGCGCTACGTCGAGGTAGAAAGATGTCGCTATCGGCTGGCCCAGCGCACTCGCGCGAAACAGCGACGCGGCCAGCCTGCGGTTCTGAACAATCGGCACCTTGTGGCGCCATGCCATTTCCCGCATCAGCCCGGCGAGCTGGCCCGCTCCTTTGGCCAGAACGACCGGTGCCGGCATCGTGCCATCGTCATACTTCAAGGCGATGGCAAGGCGTGTTGGATTGGTGATCAGCACATCGGCTTCCTTCACCTTGCGCAGCGATCCGCTGCGCTGCCGCGCCTCCTTTTGCAAGGCCCTCTGACGCGCGCGTATCCGTGGGTCGCCTTCGCGCTGCTTGTGTTCGTCGAGCATCTCGCGCCGGCTCATCATCATGCGTTTCATGTAATCGCGGCGCGACAGCATGATGTCCAGCAGCACCACCGGCACGAGCGCCAGCAGGCACCACAACAGCATTTGCACGACAAGCTTGAGCAGTACGGCGGGGAAGATGCGGACATCGCCTTGCAGCAGGCCGAGCAGCGCAGGAAGCGCATGCTTGATGAAAAGCCAGATCACCGCAGATAGGATGATGGCCTTCAGCACCGCGCGGACGCTGTCGAAGACCAGCTTCATGTTAAAGAAGCGCTTGAATCCTTCTGCAAAATTGAGGCGCTTGAAATCAGGTTTGACGGGAGTGAAGCTCAGCACGGGGCCGGTCTGAACCATCGTTGCCAGCACGCCTGCTGCCATCAAGGCCGCGAACGTCGCTGCCCACAACCTGAGGTTCGCTACGAGCATAGCCGTGGCGAGAGGGCCCAGGCCGGCAGCTGCGGTGGCCCGGCCTGCCTGAGACAAGCCAGCGGCAAACAGGCGTTGCAGACCGGTGAATATCTCCCGGCCCGAGAAATACAGCATGGCAGCAAGCACCGCCAGCGACATGAACGAATTGAAATCCATTCCCTTGGGCACCGAGCCTTTCCTTCGTGCCTGCTGTAATTTCCAGGGAGTCGCTTTCTCATTACGCTGCTGGTCTTGTTCGGCCACTCTATCTCCTCGGGAGCGCTTCCCAGTAAATGAACATCGATTCGAAAATTCTTGACAGCACGGGGCCCGTGAAAGGCGCCGACAACGCTAGGACCGACAGTCCTGCAAAGATCTTTACCGGAATTGACAGCAAAAAGACATTTGCCTGCGGCAGCAAACGTGCCACCACGCTCATGCCGATATCAACCAGAAATACAGCGGCGACCGCGGCGCCAACCAATGTCATACCGAGGCTGAACATGACGCCGAACTGGGCCAGGATGACTGTCACGGGAACCTCTGATGGACTGGTTCCAAGCGGCGCCGTCGAAATCGATGCCGCGAGCGCCCGTAGCACCATGTGGTGTCCATTGATCGACAGGAAGGCCGCAATGCCGGTCAGTTCGAGCAGCAGGCCCAGAAGGGGCGTTTGCATCCGCGTCGCCGGGTCCAACAGCGTTGCCACCCCAAAACCCATCTGCAGATCGAGCACGCGACCGCCAAGCAGGAAAGCGGCAAATGCCGTGCTGACCCCAAAGCCCAACATGCCACCCCAGATCACCTCATTGATCAGGGCCATCAGCAGCCCAGCGGTGTTCAGTGCGGCCGCATACATTGGTGGATGCATGCCAAGGACAAGGCAGGATGACAGCGCAATCAGCGCCAGCACGCGTATGCGCGCGGGTATCCCGCTAGCCCCGATAAGCGGGGTCATGAACAGCACCATGCCAATGCGCACGGACAACAGCAGCCCTGTGACCAGCGGCGTAATGTCGATCGTGAAGCTGTTCATAAATAGGAGGGAATGGAAGCAACCATCGCCGTGGCAAAGGAAACCACCCGACGCAACATCCATGGTCCGGCTATCACCATCACCGCCACCACAGCGAGCAACTTTGGAACAAAGCTTAAAGACATTTCCTGAATTTGCGTAACCACCTGAAAAATGCTGACCAGCAAGCCAACCACCAGCGCAGTAAGGAGCACTGGCCCTGACACCAGCACGGCGGCCCATAGGGTTCTGGATGTCAGCATGATTGCCAGGTCGACGGACATGTAAGCGCCACTCCTTAAAAGTTAATTCTCCGAACCATGCGTTAGCCTTGGTCGAGCGGCTGATTGCGGTCGGCTTATGTAGCGGCAGTGGAATTGGGGTTCAGCTATCTCATTACAAATAAAGCGGAAAATCCTTTCGACACAGACGAATTTCCCGGACCGTGATATCAACCTGTTCGATTTTTCTGCGCGCATTACTTCCATCGGACATGCATGAAAAATTATCGGAAACCTGCTTTCCATTCCAGGAATTCGTCTGATATGCTGGCCCCCTTTTCCCGGTAAGCCACCGTTTTCTCACCAGGAACTCTCCGAAATGCAAGCGCCCGTTTGCCGATTTTCTGCAAGGTGAAGAGCATGGATACAGCAGCCCCCCCGTCCCGCCTCGCTAGACTGCTGGGCTTCCTGGGCCAGGACCCTCAAAATCTGATGCTGCTGCGAGATGCAGCTGACGAAGCCATTAAAGGCGGCGAGTGGCAGCAGGCCAGCGACCTGATCAATCGGGCGCTGGTCATGGCGCCGCAGGATGCCTCGAGCCGCTATCGCATGGCCGTAGTGCTTTGCCAGCAAGGCGAAGCATTATCCGCTCTGGCATTCACCAAAGGTCTGATCGATGAAGGCGAGTCGAACGAAGTCGTGCTGTATCAGCATGCGAAGGCGCTGGTTCTAGCCGGCCGGCATGGCGAGGCCGAGCCTCTGCTTGACGGCTTGCAGGACCATGCCACGCACCTGCCCGAGTTCGACTACTTCCATATTCGTGCCCTGCACGCCGTGGGAAAGCTGGACGAGGCGATTGCCAAAGCCGGTTCCATGGAGGGCGACCCAATCGCGCAGGGTATGCTGAGTCTGCTTTACGTCGATGCCGACCGGCTGGACGAAGGGCAGGCGCTGGCGCAGCAGATTCTTGCACGCGATCCGCATAACGTCGACGCACTGCTTGCTGCCGGCACCGGACTTTTGGCCTTGGAGAAATCGGATGTAGCCCTGCCGGCTTTCAACGAGGTCGTCAGGCAGCATCCCGACAGCGGAAGGGCCTGGATGGGGATCGGCCTTGCACGGCTGTCGGCTGGCGACCTTGCCGGCGCGCGGGAAGCACTGACAAAAACCGTGGCATTGCTGCCATCCCACCTTGGTTCATGGAATGCGCTTGCCTGGGTACAAATGATTCAGCGCGATCATGCCGGTGCGAGCCAGACGCTGGCTACTGCGCTTGATATAAATCGGAACTTCGGCGAAACGCATGGCACGCTCGCAGTGCTGAAGGCTGCGCAACAGGAATGGTCGGAGGCCGAACATCATGCAGAAGTCGCAGTGCGGCTGCAGCCCGAATCGTTTGCAGGACGTTTCGCGCAGACGCTGGTGCTTGAACATCGTGGCCGTCCTGAGCAGGCTGCGCTATTGCTTGAAAATATGATGCGCAACTACAGTGCACCGGCCGGCGGTAATCTTATCGACCTGGTGCATCGGTATGCAGCACGAGGTGTTCCAGGAAAATCTGGAGCCAATATCAAAGCCACCGGGAAGAGACAGTCATGAGCAACGACATCGATCTTGATGCGGACGAATTGAAGTTTCTGGCGATACAAGCCAGTCGTAATAATCAGACTAAGCACGCGCTGATGTATCTCAAGCACGCGATACAGCAACAACCAGCAGATGGCGAGTTGCTCTATCTGATGGCTGCCGAACATGCCCAACTCGGAATGTATGACCGTGCCGCCGAGGAAATGACAGCCGCACTTGACTTGAATCCTCAGATGCACACGGCGCGACTGCAACTTGGCTTGCTTCATTTAACGGCGGGAAGGGTTGATGCGGCGCGGTCGATGCTACAGCGGCTTGCCAGCCTTGGCCCCGACAGCTATTTCAGTTACTTCGCAACAGGACTTGAGTACCTGATCCAAGATCAGTTCTCTGCCTGTCGAGCGGCATTGGAACGCGGTATTTTAATGAATGTCGAGAACCCGGCCTTGAACGGCGATATGCAAAAGATCATCGACGCCCTGCCAGTTCCCAGTCAGCCCGAATCAGGCGATACAAGCAGTGTATGGCTGTCTGCCTACGAGCGAAACAGCGATACACACTGATCCTCAAACCGGCAGGGTACAAGCGCGATGAACACCATAGGCGGATTGACTAGCATCATTCACCGGTTGCGTACCAGGCGGAGCGACGGCCGAAAAAAGGCAAATAGTCAAGGCGCATCTCATCCACGACCGGCAGTCTGCACTGGCGAAGGGGAAATGCGTCCGTTGCTCGCTGCCGGACTGGCGGCGCTTGATCTGAGTAAGCCGGACATGCAGGAGCGCGCAGTGGACCTGTTTATTGAAACCGCACTGTATCGGGAATTCGGGACCGAGATGCTGAAGCGCGAGTCCATGCAAGATCTGCTTGCCCAGGTGCGCGAAGCCATGATGTGCACCCCGGCAGGTCGGAACGCGGTTCTGGAAATGTTGCAGGCAGTGCGGCAATCATCGAAGCAATGAGGCAACCTGAACTGGGGTTACCGTTTGCTGTTGTGAGCTGGAGGCGCGCGATCGATTGCCTTGTCTGTCGGAATACTAGTAAGTGAAGCATGTGGTCAAGCTTGCCTCGTCGCATGACCGGCGCGAGTATGATGTGGCTGTACGCATGCGTGTTATTGGGTTCGCGCATCAGGCTGTCAGTCCGGAAGTCGTCGTGGCGGCAATTCGTCACGTGCCTAATTTTCATTTGGCAGGATTGAATGAGATTGCATTTGATCGGAGTAATGCTGGCTTTCACAAGCCTTCGGTGCAAGCTTATTATTGTCAGATAGACCGGCGCATCTGCTTTCTGTACCTGCCAAAGCCGAACCTGTTTCGCCATATCCTTTACCATGAAATAGGGCACCATGTTTTTGCACTTGTAATAAGCAGCAAAGTCAAGACACTGTGGGTCAATCGGATCGCGTTACAAACGCCTTCGGTATCGGCATACGGCGCTACTAATCCTCAGGAAGATTTTGCTGAAGCATATGCAATGTATTTGGCCCCTGATTGTGAACGAAGCGCAGCCGCGGTGCTCAAGCTCAGCTTCCTGCGCGAACTCGTATTTTCAGGCGACCCCTGGACACTGAAAGAAAAGAGGATGCTCTAGCAGCAGACACATCGGCATTCACGCGTGCGTGCGAGATGAATGATCCCATCTGTCTTGCAAGTACGCCATGACTGGCTCGTCATTACCGTACCAAGGCAGGAAGTTTTGGCCCGATCGCGAGAAATTTTTTAGGTTGTCGGAGTGTGGCGTTGTAAGTTCGGTAGCAGCGAATGGCACAGCCTACGTTGTCCTGTTGCTGCGCTAGTCTCCATATTGCAATTGTCTTAACCATGGGAGCTGATATGCAATTTGATAAGGAAGAAACCCTAGCCCTGGCGCGAGAGCATTTTGAACAAAACCGCATTGAGGAGGCATTGGGCCGGGTCAAGCAGTTGTTGGAAGGCGATATTGCCGTGCCGGGTGCGCGGGAACTGGCGGCGCGGATCTATATCCGGCTTCGGCTCTATGACAGAGCTATCGCATTGTTGCAGCGATGTCTCGAGCTAGATCCGGAATCGCTTGAGCGGCAACTTGAACTCGCCATGGTTTACCAGGACAGCGGCGACCTCGATACCGCGTTGAATCGCTGGGATGCGCTGCTGGAGCGACATCCCCTCATGCCGCCGGCACTCTTCAATGCTGCTTGGTTACTGGCACAAAGAAAGCAGTTCGCCGATGCCAATCGCCATATCGAAGTGTTGTTGCAAACCGCAGCCGAAGACAATCTATACATCGGTAGAGCACGCGAACTTCAACGCACATTATCCGGGAACGCGTCGTCTCCCATAAGATTATCCTGACAGGGATCGTTTTCCCGCTTAACCGGTACTTCGGCTGACTTGGAAGCAATGTTTCGACAATAGGTGCCGGCGTTGAACAATGTATGGAGTTCGGCATCGGTACGCTCGTTTGCAACGGGCCATGCTGATGAGATTTACGCCGGGCACATTCTGCATAGTATTAGACATACATTGTTAACCGTCTTTAATAAGTCACAATTGCAGTTGATTCATTTAACAAAACGCGGTGTAATGTGCCTTGAGCTTTATCAAGGCATTTTGCAAAAAGTGTCAGAACGTTGTGATCTTGGGGGGCAATTGGCCATGCCAGATGGAGCAGCAATCGCCGCGGCCAGCATGGCCGTCGAAATGCAAAGAATTAATGTGGTCAGTCATAATCTTGCCAATACCTTGACGCCCGCTTATAAACGAATATGGCCTGTAACTACTACTTTCAATGACGTGTTCAGTGTGGCGTCAGCTGACCGTAGCGACCTTCCGGCAGAAGGTATGGCCATTGATCAGGCGGTTGACTTTCGCTCCGTACCTCTAAGGCAGACAGGTAACTCGCTTGACCTAGCCATCGAGGGCAAGGGCTATTTCGAGATTCATGATGGAGAAAGTATTTATTTCAGCCGGCAGGGAAATTTCACGCTGGATGCTACGGGGCGGCTCACCACGGCTGATGGAATGGCAGTTGCTGGCTTGGGTGGCGACATCAGGCTTCAAAGCGCTCAGGTAAGAATCGATAGTCTTGGCCGTATCTATGAAAAAGATCAGCAGGTGGCGCAACTCAAGTTAATCGCTTTCCAGGATTCAGCCAGGCTGACACCGGCCGGTGGAGGTCGCTACACCGCAGCTAATGCGTCAATGCAGCTAGCTGATGGAAACGTCAGCGTCCGCCAGGGATATACCGAGTCTTCGAACGTGGTGGCGGCAGACGAAATGGTACGTCTGATTGAGGCAATGCGGCGTTTCGAAGCCGGGCAGAAGATCATTCAGTCGTACGATGCGATGCTGGAGAAAGCGCTGTCTCGACTTGGAGAGTTTTAATTCTCTGGGAAGAACGGCTTAAGAGCCAATTTGCGCTCGTGGATTACCTCATTGGTAGCGCTGCATCCTGCATTAAAGCTTTGTAATAGGTCAAGAATAGCCGGATAGCACTCAAGTGAGCGGGTCCAGCGCAGACTGCATAGCCGTGAGGCCTGTCGTTATGAAGACGCCGAAGTAATTTGATTAATGAACTTTAGGTTCCAAAGTGAAGCATGGTTCGCGATGCGGAAAAGTGTTTGGTATAGAACTGTATGCCTAGACCCGCCTCTCTGAGCGAGTTGAAATGGCTTATAGCAATGAGGGAACAGCCAGGCTTTCTACCTTTTTGCGTACCGCACTTGCAAACATGAGCATGTTCCGTATTGAAGTGCTAATCATCGTTGCAGGACTGGCCCTAGTCGAGGCGAAATGGCAAACACGAAAGCAGCGTTAAAGGCGCTGTTCTCGCGACAAGCCTAGCTTGAGTAGCGTCCGACTTGGCAAGCGCATACCTGTTGTCAACCGTATTCACCCACTCGAAGCTGCTGTGGTAAAGGCAACTGCCGGGTCCAGACAGCCGCGAACGTATTCTGCTGAAGGAATGACCATGCTCGATTCACTGTTCATCGGCGCAGTTGGAATGGCTGCACAGCAGGCATTCATCGACTCCACCGCTAATAACCTGGTTAATTTATCTACACCAAGTTTTAAAAAAAATCGCGTTAGTTTTAAGGACATGGTTTATCACGGTCTTGAACGTGCCGACGCACCGATAGCGGGTGATGCGCAGCAGTGGACGGGCACTGGGAGTACTGCGCTTTTGCTGGGAAAGATGTTCAGCCAAGGAAAATTGGACAAAACTGGCGTACCCAACGATGTCGCCATCAATGGCGAAGGCATGGTGGAACTTGTCTTGCCGGACGGGGCAAGTGCTTACACGCGCACTCTTACGCTGCAAGTCTCCCGCGATGGACTCCTATCCACAGCAGATGGCTATCCCTTACATCAGCAAATCAGCTTGCCGCCGGACGCGGGAGCGATACAGATTGACCGCACCGGCCGTGTCACCGTCGATGTGCCGAATGAGCGCAACCCGGTAGAAGTTGGGCAAATTGAACTAACCCGGTTCGTTAATCCAGCTGGTCTCATTCCACTCGGCGACAATTTGTATGGTTCAAGCGAAAAAGCCGGAGACCCCATTTCCGGGAAACCGGGAGAAGCTGGTTTTGGCGTCTTCATGCAGGGTTATTCCGAGGCATCGAATGTCCAGCTTGTAGAAGAGATGATCAGCCTTACCCTGGCACAGCGGGCTTACGAGGCCAGTGCCAAGGTGGTGCAAGCGTCCGATGAAATGCTCGGCATTGTGAACAACCTGCGGCGATAACCATGGCACATTCAAGCTTGCTTGTATGGCCATTCCTGCTGATCACAAGCGCCTACGCAGCCCCGGCAAAGGTGATCTTGCGTGAAAACGCGGTGCTTGACCGCCATATCGTTACGCTCGCGGATGTAGCCATCATCGAGTCAGAAGATGCCGCGCTGCACCAAGCTCTGTCGAGCACACGGCTTGCAACACTAAGTGCGCCAGGCAAGCCTCGCAAGCTAAGACGTTCCAGAATTGAACATATTCTGAGCAGATACCATCCTGCCTGGCAAGGTAGCTATAACATCGCAGGCGCTGAATTTGTGCTGGCGACCAGGGCAGAATCGCAATCCCTGAATGCCAGCGCATTGCAGACATGGGCGGCAAATACCCTGTCTGCCAGCCTCCACGCGCATATTCCAGGGGCACGCCTCGATGTCGCCGCTTACCCGCTGTCGTCTGCATCTGTTTATCATCTCCCAGGCACTGTGAGCTACGCCGTGCGGCATGTGCAGATGGTGCCGTCGCAGCGCATGGCAATGGTCGTGGACGTGTTGGTAGATGGGGCCAAGACGGTTTCTGTCCCCGTCTGGCTTCGAGTAGAAGGCAGCCTTCCCGTCATGCGATTGAAGGCGACGACCGCAGCGGGCGCGCGCCTTAGCAGCAGCATGGTGGACATCATCGATGTGCCGGTGAGCGGCAAGCGATTGGCCAGCTTTCCGATAACCGAAATCGATTCCTTCCGATTGCGGCATTCCATGTCAGCGGGATCGCTTTTGTCCCCGGATGATCTGCTCGTGCGCAAGCCTGTGGAGCGCGGCAGCGAAATCACGGTGAAGGTGGCTCGAAGCGGCATTTTGCTTGAGGACCGCGCAGTGGCGATCACCGAGGGGCCAAGCGGCGCAGCGGTCCGATTAATGAATCCCCGTACGCACTCGGACTATTTTGCGACCGTATTAAGCGACGGCTTGGCAGAAGCCAGATGAAAGATACTCAATGACATCGTGTTTCAAATTGACGCTTCCGCCGCGCAGCGCGTGGGCCTTTCCTGCCATCTCCCATGCAGTCTGGTGCCTGTTGGGCATGTTGAGCTTCGGGTTGTCGACATCCCTTTTCGCAGCCGGCTTGTATCAGGGTGAAAGCCATTTCCGTCCGCTAACTTCCGACAAGCGGGCCTATCGGGTGGGTGACATGCTTACCGTACTGGTCATGGAAAATTCCAGTGCGAGCGCTAACGCCAATACCAGTGCAGAAAAGCGGGGCGGCTTGCTGTTCGGCTGGAAAGCGACCAACCGATCTGAAAACAGCAGTTTGCAACTCGGCGATACATTCGGCGGCAAAGGTCAGATACAGCGGTCCGGCAAGCTGCTAGCCCAGTTGACAGTCACTGTGCGTGAAGTCGATCCCATCACGGGACTGCTTCACGTATCCGGCGAACAGCAAATTTTCGTTAATGATGAAAAGCAGGAAATCACTCTTCACGGAAAGGTTCGACCAATCGACGTCCTCGATAACAACACGGTACTGTCGACCCGGCTGGCCGATGCGCGTATCAGCTATATTGGTGATGGCATCCTGAGCGAAAAGCAGCATGCCGGCCTGATTACACGGTTTCTCACGTGGCTGGGGCTGCTATGAGACTTGCGCTAGCCCGACAATGGGGCCTTCGAGGCCTGATGGCGATGGCCTTGCTACCGGCTTGCGTTGCAGCGGCCGCGGTTTCAGATACCGTCCGCATCAAGGACATAGGCCGCTTCGGTGGCTGGCGTGACAACATGCTGGTTGGATATGGTGTCGCCACTGGTCTGGCGGGCACCGGTGATTCGGCACGGAGCCGTTCCACGCGGCAATCGATTGCGAATGTGCTGAGCCAGTTTGACGTCGTGATACCACCTGATCAGGTGCAGAGCCGGAACGTTGCGGTTGTGATGATCACGGCCACCTTGCCGCCATTTGCCCGCAACGGCGATCGACTGGATGTCACCGTCACTTCAATGGGCGACGCGCGCAGCCTGTTGGGCGGTGTCCTGCTGATGACACCGCTGAAAGGGCCGGATGGTCGTATTTATGCCCTTGCACAAGGCGCTTTATCGGTCGGCGGGTATAAATATGACGTCAATGGCAACGTCGTACAAAAGAATCATCCGACTGTCGGTGTGGTTCCCGGCGGCGCCTCGGTAGAGGTAGCAGTGGGAACCGACTTGATGCAAGGCGGGCAACTGGAATTTGTGCTGACCGACCCGGATTACACGACCGCCAACCGGATTGCGGCATCTGTCAACGCTACTTTAAGCGGCGGACTCGCCGTGGCAAGCGATGCCGCGACTGTCAAGATAACTGTGCCTGAAGAATATCGCCAGAACATGGTGAGCTTCATCACGCGCGTTGAGAGCCTGAATGTTCAACCGGATCGTCGTGCTCGTGTGGTTGTCAACGAGCGAACCGGTACTGTAGTCGCAGGCGGCGATGTAACGATTTCCCGGGTGACGGTGAGCCACGGGGATCTGCGCGTGTCGGTGGTCACTGACTATCTGGTCTCGCAGCCCTTGCTGGTGCGCGGGACCGGGGCGGGAGTGCGCACTGAAGTAGTGCCTCAAACGAGGGTCGGCGTGACCGAGTCCGGCGGTGAGGCGGTGCAGCTTGGCGTGGGCAGTACGGTCGCGGATCTGGTACAGGCATTAAACCGCATCAAGGTCAGTCCGCGCGACATGATAGCCATCCTGCAGGGGATCAAGGCGGCAGGGGCATTGCGCGCCGAACTGATTATTCAGTAAACGAAATTAGAGATCGGTGGCGGCGTGCAGCGATGTGCATTCTTGCCACATCCGTTTCTGTGCTACCGGCCAAAAGTGATCGTTCATTCGTCGTAACTGTTCAAACGTCCACTGGTCCCCATTGAGACCATGTTGGAAGTGTGCTCTAAATTATTGCAAAGGTTCGCATGCCTTCAATCGACTTCACGCAGTCCGCCGTCATGCAGGTCACACCTAAAGCCCTAGATGCCGCCAGCTTGCGGCACCTCGCAACTATGTCCAACATTGCCAATGCCGGCAATCCGCTGCATGTGGCGCAGCGTGTTCAATTTGAAGAGGTGTTGCGGTCGGTACTGGAGCAAGAAGGGGCAGCTGAGCGGGTTGCAGCAACAGCCCAGTTGTTGCCGCGTATCGTTTCAGATCCCAGGCCTGTAGCGATTGATCAGGAGGTTGCTGCGCTTGCGCGAAACACCCTTCACTATCAGGCGCTATTGAAAACACTTAATGCGGAACTCGAATTGCTGGGCTTGGCCGCAAACGATGGAAGGAGGTAACAGTGGACTATCAAGCGGCCTCTATCATCGGTGCTGCCGGCATGGCGGTGCAAAAAATGCATGCTGATATTTCAGCCATGAATCTGGCTAATGCTGGCAGCACTCGTCCACCTGGCGCTTTGCCATATCGGGCTGCCAGAGTGGTGGTGCAAACCGTCGCAGTGCCGAGCTTCGGCAGCCTCATGCAGTCCGGCCAGTTATCAGGCAGGCTCATGCTCCCCCAGGTTGCAGGCATTGTCACCGTGGATTCAACACCGCGCATGATGCATGAGCCTGGCCATCCACATGCTGATGAACGAGGCTTCGTTGCCTATGCCAATGTCGACACCTTGTCTGAAATGGTCACCATCATGAATGCCACCCGCGCCTATGAGGCGAACATTGCGGGCATGAGTGCGACGCGGGCAATGGCATTGAAGGCCCTGGAAATTGGAGGGCAGCGATGACGGCGGTGCAATTCCTTGCGCCGGTGATTGACATAGGCGCTGCGATGCAAAGTGCGGCGTCGACCCCCGATCCGCTTCGCTCAGGCATGACATTCACCAGCATTCTTCAAGGCCAGATAGCTGAACTTGACCGTACGCTCAAAGCAGCCGAGGCACAGTCCCTGAAGCTTGCCAGCGGTGAGGCGCCCAGCTTGCATCAGGTGATGATCAGTCTGGAAAAGGCACGCATTGCCTTTCAAATGACGGTACAGGTCCGCAACCGGCTCATGGAAGGCTGGCAGGATTTGCAGCGCATGCAATTGTGAGGAAACAGAGATGCTTGAAAAATTAAGGCAGCGGACATCCGCGCTCGGTAAGCTGGCCCAAATAGTCGTAGGGCTCATGATCGCTCTCGCGTTTATTGGATGCCTGACACTTGCGTGGCGCATTCTGACCCCCGACTACCAGGTCCTGTTTTCCGACCTCGACGCGCAGGATGCCGCCGCGATCGTTGCAGAACTCGAACGGCTGAAAGTGGCGCATCGGCTGCAGGATGATGGCCGAACGATTCTTGTCGATCGCGAGGACGTGCATCGAACCCGGCTCAAATTGATGAGCAAAGGCGTCAATTTGCGTGGCACGGTCGGCTTCGAACTGTTCAGTGATTCCGATTTTGGCATGACCGAATTTGCTCAGAAAATCAATTACCAGCGTGCGATGCAGGGCGAACTTGCTCGTACCATCATGGCATTGGAAGAGGTTCGGGCGGCGCGGGTGCATCTGGTCATACCTGAATCCGGCCTGCTGCGTCGCGGCGACGTGCATGGCAAGGCGTCGGTAACCATCACGACCCGCCCTGGCAAGCAATTGCAGGCTGCCCAGGTGCTGGGCATACAGCGCCTGGTGGCCGCAGCGGTCCCGCAGATCGAACCCAGCGCTGTGACGGTGCTGGACAGTCGCGGGCTGACCTTGAGCTTGAATGAAGCCGACCAGCAGCCCGGCGACATTCCGGGGACGGCGAGCAGCGAGGCAAGGCTGGAATTGAAGCGCCAGATGGAAACTTACCTGACGTCAAAGGCGGCTGCCGTGCTGGACCGCGTTGTCGGGCGTGGCCGTGCCATCGTGTCGGTGGACGCTATCCTGCATCAGGACGCAGTCAGGGTTACCGAGGAAAAAGTGCTGGTCACGCCGGGCGGTAACGGTGAGGGTGCGATAGCGCGCAGCAAGCAGACTACCCAATCGGACGGTCGACCGGGCGGTGCCGCAACCACGCAGGCAGCATCCACCACGCAGTCCTCCGACCATGCCACCAGCCCCCCGCTCCGAAATGAATCAAGTACCAGTGAAGTCGAATTTCAGCATGGCAGGCGCGTCGAACAAATGGTATCTGCGCCAGGGGCGATCAAAAGATTGAGTGTGGGAATCGTCCTTCCTGAAACCCTGCCGGCAGCGCAGCTGCAGAAGCTTACCGAAGTAGTATCCATGGCTGTGGGCCTGAGTGCCGCGCGAGGTGACGGGATTGCGATATACAGTCTCGACGCAATAGCGAGCAGCCCTCAAAACAGTGCGATCGGCCAGGTCTTCGCAGCCAAGGCCATACCAGACACCGATACTGTGGCAACGGCCGCTGGTCAGGCTGTTGATGCCGACAAGACAATCGCCGATCTTGATGCCGAAAGGAAGATTGCCGATCGTGGCGGTGCAGATGCTTCCTGGATTGCTAAGTCTGACAATCCCGTCATTTTTCTGCTGCTTGCGCTTATGCTGGCAGCCATCCTGATCGTGGCGACCTACTTTCTGCGGCGTGGAGCGCGTGGGGATGCGACTGTGCGGCTGAGCGATGCGGAGCGGGCTAAGATGCTCCGCGATATTCAAACCTGGCTGGTTCCCGGAGGCCTGCGATGAGCGCGCCATTGCCGCCAGATCGCTTTCGGTCCGTGGCCCTGACCATGCATACGCTGGACAAGCGCGACCAGGTATGGCTGCTGCGCCGCTTGCTGCCCGGCGTACGATCAACCTTGCGCGACCTGCTTAGCGAATTGCAGGGCCTTGGATTCTCGCGGCACTTTGGCGTTCTCGCGATAGACCTCCCAGCAGCGGTAGAGAACGTCGCGCTGAATCAGGATGACGTGAGAATCATTGAGCTGGCCAGTCCGGTCATCGTGGCTGCCCTTGTCATGCGCCAGCCGGACCTGGTTCAGCGAGCGTTGCTGCATGCACGTCCTTGGCAATGGCGAGCGGTGGTATGGGAACAGATGAGCCCGGTCCGTCGTAGTCTCTTGCTTGATCCCCTCCCGAGTTCCGCAATGCCGGCCTCGAAGCTGGACGCTCTGCTGTTTGGCTTTGCGCGGTTGCTAGAGTCGGAAAAGATGTTGATCGACGGAAGTATGAAGGGCGACAAGTCATGATGCCGGTAATAAAGTCCGGCCAGATCGTGGATCATGCGCGGCCGCCTCGCGCGCTGGGTAATGCCGGCAAAAGCCTGACAGTTGAAACGGCGACTGGAGCAGGTAGGGTGCAACCGTTCGAACAGCATGGCCAGCCAGGCGAAAATCAGAAAACGGATACGTTGCAATCCGGCGATGGGAAGGGCGGAATGCGCATGGCCCAAATCAGCCAGCAGCTTGCCAACGACGCCTCGTCCGTTCCGTCTTTGGTTGAAGACAGCCATGTGCCTGCCATGTCGATCGATTCTGCGGCTGTTGTTTCGGAGACGGAGGACAATCCCGCCGGATTCATGTCGGATAGTCCTTTCGCGGACGCGCGACGTGCGGGGTATGAAGAGGGCACGGAGCAGGGCTGGAATGATGGATTTGAGCAGGGGATACAGGAGGGCCTGCGGCGAGGGCGCGAAGAGGCCGAGGCACTTCGGTCCTGCAGCGAGCGCCTGATGACGGTGTCCGAAGCGATCAGCTCGATGAGCGAGAGCTGGCAGGCAGAACTTGAAGGCGCCGCGATCGAAATTGGCTATGCGGCGCTGTTGCGGATTCTGGGGCAGAAGTGCACTGACAGGACCATGGTCGAAAGCATGGTGCGGGCCGTGCTGGAACAGCTTCCGGAGCGTCGGCTGCTCAATATTCATCTGGCGCCAGCCGATTACGCACTTTTCCATGAAGGGAAGGAAATACCCCCTAACCTGGGCGCCGTATTGCTTGCTGATGAGCGCGTCAGCATGGGTGGATGTATCGTCGACACGGACGCCGGAAGCCTTGATGGGCGGCTTGAAACGCGCCTGGCCGAGTTGAAAGCGGTGCTGGTGGAAGTTCACCATGCAAGAGAGATGCCGCAATGAGTTTAGCGCCGACAATGCACCGCTATACGAGTGCCCTGAACCAGGCGCCGCTGACGCGGCGCATCGGCCGCGTCACTCGCTCTCAGGGTTTGGTGCTGGAAGCCAATGGGCCGGACGCCTTTCTGGGTGAAGTCTGCGCAATCTATTCACGTTCCCAAGGCACACCGGTGCTGGGCGAGGTAGTGGGCATACGCGATGGCCGCGTGCTGCTGATGCCATATGGCGAATTGCACGGCATTGGCCTGGGCAGCGAGGTCATTGCACGTGGGCAGGCGTTGCGGGTGGCGGCCGGGAATGGTTACCTAGGACGGGTGGTGGATGCCTTTGGCAAGCCCATCGATGGCATAGCACCGCCTCCCGTGGATGTCATGGTGCCTCTGCGCAGGGAAGCAATCAACCCGCTGTCACGACCGCCGATACGCAACGTTCTTGAATGCGGTATCCGGGCGATTGACACGCTGCTCACGATAGGTCGCGGCCAGCGCATCGGAATCTTCTCCGGTAGCGGGGTGGGCAAGAGCACTTTGCTCGGCATGCTTGCGCGTAATGTCCGGTCGGATGTCAACGTGGTGGCCATGGTGGGCGAACGTGGGCGCGAGGTAAGGGAATTCATAGAGAACGCGCTGGGTCCGGCGGGCTTGAAGCGTTCAGTGGTTGTCGTGTCCACCTCTGAACAGCCTGCGCTGTTGCGCTGTAACGCAGCCTATACGGCCACCGCGCTCGCTGAATACTTCAGGGACCAGGGCGCCGATGTTGCCCTGATCATGGACTCGGTGTCTCGATTCGCGATGGCACAGCGGGAAATCGGCCTGGCGATCGGCGAGCCGCCGACGGCTCGTGGGTACACGCCATCGGTATTCGCCAGCTTACCCCGCCTCATGGAGCGATGCGGCACGGCGGCGAGCGGGGGATCGATTACCGCGTTCTATACCGTTCTTGCCGAAGGCGACGATTTCTATGGCGATCCTGTTGTCGACGCAACCCGGTCAGTGCTTGATGGTCATCTTGTCTTGACGCGGGAACTGGCAGATCGACGCCATTTTCCCTCCATCGACGTGCTCAAGAGTATCAGCAGACTCATGCCCGTCCTGGCTTCGCCGGCAGACCAGGCCCTTGCACAGCAGGCGGTGCGCCTGCTTGACCGCCTCCACAAGAGCCGCGACCTGATCGATATCGGCGCCTACAAGAGCGGTGTCAACGCCGAGCTCGACCGGGCGATGCGGCTCGCGCCGTGGCTGGAACGCTTTCTATGCCAATCGGGCGATGAGGTCATTCCCCGTGCCGACGCGCTCGCGAGCCTGAGCGCATTGCTGAAGGAAACCTGATATGCGCCACACCTATCGCTATCCCCTGCAAACACTGCAGAATCTCCGTAGTACCGACGTGGATACCGCACAGGCCGCACTGCGTCTGGTGGAACGGGACATTTCCTCCAACGAAGAAGCGATTGGCGCTTGCTGCACAAGCATGCGGCAGCTGGAGCAGGAGGTGCGTGCGGCGCGGTCAGGAGGCCACTTCGACCTCGATCAGCAACGCGCTGCTTATTCCTACCTGTCGCATCTGCGCCTGCGGCTGGCGACGCTGCAGCAAGCGCGTGCAGAACTGCTGCAACAGGAGCAACAGTGCCTGCAGCAGCTCAACCTGGCACGCAGTGCGTTGCGCACGCTGGAAAAACACCATGCGCGCCTGGGCGATGCCTACCTCCTCGATGTCGCCCGCGCCGGACAGCGCGAGGCCGACGACAGCTGGTTGTCACGAGCCGGTGCGCGTGAGGTGGCGCCATGAGCGCGGTGGGTGGAGCGGCAGGCCAGTTCGCTGGCATCGCATCGTCGGTCGGTGCAGACACGGGCGCAGGCGTTGGCAGATCCGTGTCGGCCTGGCGGCGGGTGCTTGAGCGGGAGCAGCTGGCTGCGCTGGCGCAGTTCCGTTCCGTTGCCATGAACGGTGGGCGCCATGCGGGTGCACACGGCATGCCGTCCGCCCAGTCAAGGTACGCCGCGCCTATTGCGAAAGGCACTCTCTTTGCAGCATCGTCAGCGCACACAAGCCAGCCTGGCGGTTTAACCGCTCTTGCCATACAGCCCAGACCTGTACTTCACGGCCATTTTCTCCATGTCCTCAAGCCTTCCACGCTGGAAGTCCCTATCGGGACGGGCGTGTGGGGCAGCCAGGCGGGAGTCCGCGCACCATCGCAGGAAGCGCTTCAGGCGCTTCAAGCGCCGCTTGCGTCAATGTCAGTGCATCAGACGGCGCTCCTGTCTTCAAGCGACTGGCCGTGGCGCAAATTGCACTGCACGGTGGATGCCGAGGGCGTCCACGTCTGGCTACGTGACGCCACCATCGGTGCGGAAGACAACGCGCTGCTTGAATGGATTGGCCAGCTGCGCCAGGCCCTGGCGCAATCCGGCGCCCGGCTTGCCAGTTTTACCCTGAATGGCACTGCGATTTTTCCAATCGCCTAACCGGAGAACACCATGGATGTGCAATCAATCGGCGGATTGACCTCAACGCCGCAATCGACGCAGGTCAATAGCCTGGGTCTGGATGACTTTCTCAAGATCCTGATGACACAGCTTACCTATCAGGACCCGTTGAAGCCGCTGGACAACCAGGAGTTCATCGCTCAGCTTGCCCAGTTCACCTCGCTGCAGCAGAGCAGGGAAGTCAACCAGGGAATACAACAATTGCTCACGATCCAGTCCGCCACCCAGTCGGTGGGACTGCTCGGGCGCACGGTGCAGGTACGCACCGCCAATGACGACAGCGTCATCGGTGTGGCCACCACGCTGCGTTTCAACAGTGGACAACCGTTGCTGACGGTACGCGCGAGCGACGGCAGTTATCTGGCCGACATGCCCTTGTCGCAAATCATGCTGGTTCAATAGACAGGAGGCGCCATGTTTGATGCCATTCTCATTGCCAGTACCGGCTTGTCAGCGTACTCGCGCGGCTTGTCCAACATCAGCAATAACGTCAGCAACCTCAATACGGCGGCATACAAGCGCTCATCGATGCAATTCCAGGATCTGATCTATAACCAGAGTTCCACTCTGGGACGGGAAGGCAATGGCGTCATTGCCGGCAAGCCGCTGCCTGTGTTTACGCAGGGCGAGCTGCGTCGGACCGGAAATGCGCTCGACGTTGCCATCGACGGCGACGGCTATTTCATCCTGAGCAAGGATGGCAAGACCTTCTACACCCGTGACGGCCAGTTTGACTTCGACAGCGACGGTGTCCTGGTTGGCCGCCAGTCGCGGGTGCCGGTAATGAGCCTGTCGGAGACCGGTCAGCTCGCGGCACTGAATATCACGCCATTGCGCAACATGGCTGGAACCCCCACGGCGCTGATCAAGCTTGACGGCACACTTTCCACGACCGATGCCGATCGCAGCCATACGATCAGCGATATCAATGTGGTGAGCGCCGCCGGCGTGGCCAGCAAGGCCAGCCTGGTGTTCAACGATGAGACCGATCCGGCCGTGACAGGCGTGGATCATCGCTGGGGCTTTACGGTCAGGAACGATCGCAGCGAGACGGTCGCTTCCGGGACCCTGATCTTTGGAAGCGACGGTTCTCCCGCAACCGGCGCCGACAAGTTCGCGTTCGACTGGCCTTCGCCTGGCGGCACGCAGAAGGTCACGCTCGACTTCGGTACGCCAGGCGGCTTTGCCGGACTGACCAGTTTCAGCGCAGGTGGCACCTCCACCGCAAGACTGCAATCGGCCGACGGCAAGACCAGTGGTTCCTATACCGCCAGTGCTTACGAGGACGATGGTTCCGTCGTGCTGAATTATTCGAACGGCGAGAAACGCACGGCCGGTCGCCTAGCCCTGGCCTGGTTTGCCGAACAGGACAGGCTTGTGGCGCAAGGCGCGAGCCTGTGGACTGATCCGGACAAGGCGCTGACCGCCGTCGGCGCACCGCAGACATTGCGGCTTGGCCAGCTTTCCGGCGGCGAGATCGAGGCATCCAACGTCGATCTTACCCAGCAGTTCTCCGAACTGATCGTGGTGCAGCGGGCTTACCAGGCGTCGTCGCAGGTCATCAGCACGGCCAACGAAATGATGCAGCAGCTCTTCGACATGCGGGGCCGGCGTTGAGCGCGCCGCGGCCGTGGGTCTGGCTTGGCGAAAGCGACATCGGTGCGCTCCAGCACGGCCTGGAGCCGCTGGCGGCTGCCTGGGCCACGAGCTGGATGCCGGGTGAAAGCATGTCGTTCAGGGTGACGGCCGCCGAGCCGGGCCTGCTCCGAAAAGAAGCGCTGCTGGTCCTGCAGGACGGCGAAGATGCCCGGGCCGGTCCGCGTCAGGCCGTGCTTCATGGCGCGGCCATGCAGAAGCTGCTGCAGCCCGTATTGGCCGATGTCGGGGCCGAGCTGGCGGTCCATATGGCGCAGTACATTGCACGCGACCTGCTGGTGCGCCTGGCCCGGCTCACGCCGGGCAGCGTGCGCAGGGACGCCCTGTTTCCACCGGTTGCCGGCAGCCCGGTGCAAGCCGGAACGGCGGACGGTTCGGCCTTGCTGAGGCTCGGTTTCGGGTGCGGCGAACTGGTGGTATGGATGAGCCACGGGCTGCTCAACCATTGGTGCGAGGGCCGTGGCCGGGTCAAGTCGGCTGCATTGGCATCGCGCCAGGAAGCGCTTGCCGGTCGTCGCCTGCCGTTCCGGCTGTTGGTCGGCAATGCCGACCTGGCGCTCTCCGACCTCGTCCGTCTTGAGCCGGGCGATGTGATCCTGCTCGATGCCGGCATCGACAAGCCGCTGACGCTGGAGAACACGGTTGGCGACCCCATCGCACGCGGCTATCTCGGTTTGCGCCAGGGTGCGGCGGCCGTGCAGATTTGCAAATGAACCGAGAAAGGAAACGCCATGCATGCAAGTAATCCAGACGACGTTGCAGAAGCTGCCGATGCAGCGGACCAGCGCCATACCGAAGTCAGCCTGATAGGGCTGGAAGAACTCCCCGAGTTGCAGCTGCAGGGCTCGGCCCTGCTCAATGGCAAGCTGGACCTGATTGGCTGCTTGAAGGTGCGGCTGCGCGCCGTGCTGGGCCAGGGGGAAATCTCGGTTTCCGAACTCTTCGCCATCAAGGATGGATCGGTGGTGCCCCTGCAATGCGGCGTTCATCCGCTGGTCGATATCGAGCTGGACCAGAAGACGATCGCACGCGGCGAACTGGTGGTGGTGGGGGATACTTTGGGTGTGCGTGTGACGGAGGTGAGTAGTGCGCCGGCCTGATGCGTGTTCCCGTTGCTTGCGCACCGTGCTGGCATGCTGGGCACTGGCGGCCAGCATGCCCGGCCTGGCGCAAGACGCGGCTGCGGCGATTCCTTACCGTGAAGACGGTGCCGGACTGGGCCAGCAGGCGATGACCACGGGAGCCATCACGCTGCTTCTGCTGGCACTTGCCGTGGCTGCCTTGCTGGTAGTGCGCCGCAAGCTGGGAACGCAGCTTGTCCATGCAAACGTTGGCGGCCTGCGCTGCGCGGCCAGCGCCCGTCTATCCGCGCAGACCCGCGTGCACGTCGTGCTCTATCGGGGACGGGAGTATCTGCTTGCGCAGTCGGGCGACAGTCTGCTGCGCATCGCCGAGTTCGATTCCGGTGGTCCGGTTCTGGAGAAGCAGTCGTGATGGCCTGCTGCATGCAGCCTGTGGAGCGGCATGCCAGGCGGACGTCGCGGCGGCTGGCCTGGCTGTGTGCCGGCCTTGCCCTGCTGTTCAGCGCCTGTGCATGGGGGCAGTCGGTGGGGGGCATCGAGTTGCGCATGCTGCCATCGCAGGCGAAGGGGGCCGACCTGGCGCTGCCGATTCGCATGCTGCTGCTGCTGTCCCTGCTCAGTGTGGCGCCCGCCATCCTTGTGACGATGACGGCTTTCACGCGCATCGTGATTGTGCTGGGCATGCTGCGCCATGCGATAGGCATGCAGGAAACGCCGCCAAACCAGGTGCTGGTCAGCCTGGCGCTGTTTCTCTCGCTGTTTGCGATGATGCCGGTGCTCACCCAGATCAACGAGCAGGCATTCCAGCCCTACAGCGCCGGCCGCATCGGGCTGGAGAGGGCGGTCGATATCGGCGCGGTGCAAATGCGCGATTTCATGATCCGCCAGACGCGCGAGGCGGATCTGGCGTTGATGACGGAACTGTCGCATGCCGCCCCGCCCAAAAGCGTGGAAGAGATCAGCCTGGTGCAGCTGACGCCGGCCTTCATGCTCAGCGAACTGCGGGCGGCGTTCCAGATCGGCTTCATGATTTTCCTGCCATTCATCATGATCGACCTGGTGGTGGCCAGCGTACTGATGTCGCTGGGGATGATGATGGTGCCGCCAGTGATGATTTCCCTGCCTCTGAAGCTGCTTACCTTTATCCTGATCGACGGCTGGAACCTGGTTGCCCGGTCTGTGCTGGGAAGCTTTCACTAGGCACGGCGGTGGAATGCCGCGTCGGACTGTCCGAGCAGGAACTCTGGCTGCGCTTCGCGGAAAGCCGCGATGCACTGGTGCGTTTGCAATTGGTGGACCAGTACCTGCCCCTGGCGCGCATGCTGGCCGCGCGCCTGTTCAAGCGGCGGGGGCGATTGCATGGCGAGTTCGGCGATTACATGCAGTCGGCGGTGCTGGGCCTGCTGGAGGCGGTAGACCGGTTCGACCCGGCGCGCAACGTGCCCTTTCGTTACTTTGCCTCACGCCGCATCTGCGGCGCAGTGCTCGATCAGCTCGGGTCCATGAGCGAGCTGCACAGGCAAACCATCGGGCAGGGCAGACTGCACAGACGCGTGGCGGACCTGCTCCCCGCGCAATCCGGGTCGGGTGACGGATTCCAGGCGATGGTGGATCTGGCGCTGAACTTGTCGGTGGGCTTCATGCTGCAGGGCTCGGGCATGTATAGCGTCTCGGAAGAGGAGACCGACCAGCGCAGTTACAACCACACGGCGCGGCGCGAACTGGCGCACGTATTTGCCACATTGCTGAACCTGCTTCCCCCGGCCCAGGCAAACGTGGTGCGCTACCACTATCTTTGCGACATCGACCTTTCCGAGATCGCGCGCATGATGGGCGTCAGCGCGGGACGCGTATCGCAGCTGCATCGCCAGGCCCTGCAGGCGCTGCGCGCGCTGTACCAGGCCGAGAGCCGCCTCGACTTGTCGGTGTGAGCGACGCGTCAGCAATCAGACCATGGTGAGAACTCCTGTGAACAGCGCATGGCCTGGCGGCCTGGTGGCTGCGGCAGTCGGCGCTACTTGATCTGACAGTGCAGCGCTGCGACCGGCAAGCGGATGCGACCGCTGGTCGCGGGCTGCGCAGTCAGCGGCGCCAGACCCGTGCCCGCCCTGCCTTTCGGGCGCTGGCTACAAGCCGAAGATGCGCCGGCAGCCGGGCGTGAGCAAGTCCAGGTATTCGGGCTGGCGCCGGATCTGCTCGGCAAAGAATCCGCACACCGGCACGACATGCCATTCCTGCCTGCGGAAATGGTCCAGCGCCTGCCGCGCCATCGCAGATCCATGACCCTTGCCTTCATGGGCGGCATCGACTTCGGTATGCGTCACGATGGCAACCCGGCCGAACAGGTAATAATCGACGAAGGCCACGGCCTGCCCGGACGACTGCAGCGTGAGCCGTTGCACCGCATCCCGTTCATCATCCTTTGCCGTCATCGTGGTCATGCGCGTCTCTTCATTCGTCCGGGCGGAAATTATAGGCAAAAGCGGCAGTCAAACCGGCATTCCCATTGCCAGAACGGAGAAACCCATGAGTGAAAACAAGCCCAGCGGCGCCGGACAGCAGGTAACGGCGCGACAGCCCGAAGACTGTGACCGCCTGTTGCTCGCCGCACTGCAGTCGGGCGACATCGACGCCAGCGTGGCGCTGTACGAGCCCGGCGCGGCGCTGTTTGCGAAATCCGGCGAGGCAGTCGTCGGGCACGAGGCGATTCGCGCCAGCAATGCCGCGTTGATTGCACTCAAGCCCCGTTTTCATATCGAGCGCATCGTCACCACCGTCAGCGGTGACGGCAGCATTGCCACTACCCGCATGAAGGCCACGCTGGAAGGCACCCGGCCCGACGGCCGCCCGGTCAAAAGCGCGCTGCACACCCTGGAAGTGGTGCGCCGGCAGCCTGATGGTTCCTGGCGCTATGTCATCGATGATCCCTTCGGCAGCATGCGTGACCGGATGGAGCAGCCTTCACAGGGCTGACGCTGCGCGGATCATCGGTGCGATCTCTTGATGGGATCGTCATTGGGCTTTGCGATGCATTGTATAAATGACGCTGAAAGCGCGGCGGCGCAGCTGGCCGCGCAGCCATCAAGAAAGGACTCAGACAATGAAATGCGCTCTGGTTGGATCCCGGTTCTTCGGCGCTTCGGTATTCGAGGCGCTGCGCAAGGACGAGGGCATTACCTTTACCAGCGTGGTCGCACCGGCCGCCGATGACAGGCTTGCGCTGGCGGCGCGGGCCGCGGGACTGGAAGTCCATGTGCTGGAGAACCCAAAGATCGTGCCTGGCCATGCGATTGCGGAAGGCACCGACCTGATCATCGCGGCCCATACCCATGCCCGCGTCAGCGACGAGGCGCTGGCCCGTTCGCGCCTGGGCGGCATCGGCTACCATCCGTCGCTGCTGCCGCGCCACCGCGGCATTGCCGCCGTCGAGTGGACCATCCTGGAAGGCGACCCGATCGCGGGCGGCTCGATCTACCACCTGGCCGACGGCTGGGACGCGGGCGCGATTGCGGCACAGGACTGGTGCTTCGTCGAGAAGGGCGAAACCGCGCGTGAGCTCTGGGAACGCAGCCTGGCGCCGATGGGCCTGGCGCTGCTGAGCCGGGTGGTGCAGCAGGCGCGCCTGACCGGCAGCATACCGGCCGAGCCGCAGGATACCCGCTATGCCACCCGAGCGCCGATGCTGCGCAAGTCGGTGGTGCTGACCGAGGATGCCTCGCCGTCCATCACGTCGCTGATCGTGTCTGTCACCGGGCCGGACCGGCACGGCATTGTCAGCCTGCTGGCAGACCGCGCGCAGCGCTTCGACGCCAACTGGGCGGCCAGCCGCATGACCCGCTTCGGCGGCGAGTTTGCCGGCACCGTGCACCTTGAAGTGCCACGCGAGCGTGCCGACGCACTGGCCGAGGCCTTGCGGGCGCTGGCCGCAAGCGGCCTGCAGGTCGTCATCGCCAGGAGCGACGCCGCCACGGTCGCCGCCGGATTGCGCGGGGTGGAGCTGGAACTGGTCGGCGAGGACAGGATAGGCATCGTCAGCTCGCTCACGCGCATTCTGGCCGAGCGCGGCGTGAGCATCGAGAGCATGCATACGGAACTGCTGCGCAGCGGCATATCGGGCAAGCAGACATTCAAGATTGGCGCCCACCTGCTGCTGCCGGCCGGTCTGACGCTGGATACGCTCAAGGCCGAACTTGGCGCACTGGCGGGCGAGATGATGCTCGACATCGCCCTTGGGGAGCCGCAGGCTGTCCCGCCGCGGCATTGACCGGACAAGCGACAAAGGCATCCGCTGCGTGGCGCCGCCCGCCTGGCGGGTGGCGCCATATGCCGCAATCGGCTACGCTATGCGCCCGGTTGCCGGGGGCGGGCGGCCAGGTTCAGCCGCCGTGAAAGCCCTTCAGGATATCGTCCACCGGTTTTTCCGGGTCGATGGTGGAATCATTGGTGCGCTGCGGCGAGTCGAGCTTCTTGCTTTCCTCGGCTGCCTTGTCCAGCTTGGCCTGGGACTCGGGCGGCGGGGTGGGGTTGGAATTATTCAGATCCGACATGGCTGTCTCCTTGGTAGTGGGTGCATGCCGCACTATCGGCGCGGCGCACGTTGGGGTCAATCAGGCAAACGGACATGGTGCTGTAGGACAAATGGAAATGCATGAATCGATCGGGGCAGGGCACAGGGTAGGAGCGGAAGCGCGCATGGCGCCGCCGCGCCGGTCAGGCACGGAAAGCGCCGCATGAATCTGCTGATCGTCGAAGACAATCCGGATATCGTCGCCAACCTGTTCGCCTATTTCGAGCCGCTCGGGCACACGCTGGACATTGCGCGCAATGGCGATGCCGGACTGCAGAGCGCGTCGCGCAATACCTATGACGCGATCATCCTCGACCTCACCCTGCCTGGCATGGACGGACTGGAGCTGTGCCGCCGCCTGCGCGAGCAGTACCACGTCGCCACCCCGGTGCTGATGCTGACCGCGCGCGACACCGAACAGGACAAGCTGACCGGTTTCCAGGCCGGCGCCGACGACTATCTGGTCAAGCCCTATTCGCTGCGCGAACTCGATGCGCGCCTGAAGGCGCTGCTGCGCCGGGCGCGCAACGAACTGGTGCAGTATGTATTGCGCTTCGACGACCTGGAACTCGACACCGGCACCGGGCGGGCCATGCGGGCCGGCAAGCCGCTGGCGCTGACGCCCACCGGCTACAAGATCCTGCTGGCGCTGCTGCGGCATGCGCCGAAGCTGTTGAGCCGGGACGCGCTGGAGCGCGAGGTCTGGGGCGACCATCCTCCCGAGAGCGATGCGCTGCGCACCCACATCCATGCACTGCGGCAGGCGCTGGACAAGCCATTCGGGCGGCCGATGCTGCTCACGCGCCCCGGCGCGGGTTATCGGCTGGTGGGCCGCGATGAAGGCTGAATACACGCTGAAGCACCGGATCGCCCGGGCCATCGTGCTGCTGGCGATCGTGCTGGCGGGGTTTTACCTGCTGGCGTCCTACGTGGCGGTGGAGGTGATCGAGTCGCAGGTCGTCGGCGGCAGGATGGAGCGTATCGCCGATACCCTGATCGGCCGCCAGCTGCGGCATGAGCCGGTCGAACCGCCGCCGGACATGCGCTTCTACGTCAACGAGGACATTCCCGGGGAGTTGCTCGGCAGACCGCGCGGCCTGCATGAACTGGTGATCAACCGCCAGCAGGTGCAGGCACTGATCAAGGTCGTGGGGAGCGACCGTTTTGCGGTGGTGCAGGAAGTGGCTGAATTTGAGCAGACCGAATTCGTCATTTATTCCGCGCTTGCGATCGGCTTCATTTCCAGCATCCTGCTGGCGGTGGTGCTGGGCTATGGCACGGCGCGGCGCATGGTGACGCCGCTGACGACGCTGGCCGAGGCGGTCGGCAACGGACAGCCGGCGCCGTTGCCTTCCCTCGCGTCAAACGACGAGATCGGGGTGCTGGCGCGGGCATTGACGCGGCGCACCGACGAGCTGCAGCGCTTCCTGGAACGGGAGCGGCTGTTTGCCGGCGATGTCAGCCATGAATTGCGCACGCCGCTGACCATCATGCTGGGCGCGGCCGAACTGCTCGAAGTCCAGCTGGACGACCGGCCCAAGCAGCAGGAAATCGCGCGCCGCCTGCAGCGGGTGGCGCGCGACACTGCCGAGCGGGTCAGCGCGCTGCTGTGGCTGTCACGGGCGCCGGAGAAACTCGGCACGCCGGCGGTGGCGCTTGGGCCGCTGATCCGGCAGGAAATCGAGCGTTATCAACCCATGCTGGAGGGCAAGCCGGTAGTTTGCCGTTTCGAGGAGCAGGCCCAGGTCAGTCTCAGGGCGCGCCCCGAACTGGTGGCGATTGCGGTCGGCAACCTGGTGCGCAATGCCTGCCAGCATACCGAGCGGGGAGAGGTGCTGGTGGCGCTGCAGCCGGACGCCATCGTGATCAGCGACACCGGCCCCGGCTTGCCTGACCAGGTAGTGGCCAGGCTGTTCGAGCGCTTCGTGCATGGCGGCGCGGAATCGGCTCATGGCAACGGGATGGGCCTGTCGATTGTGAAGCGGGTGGCTGACCATCTCGGATGGACCATCCGCTACGAGCGAACGCCGGAAGGCGGCAGCCGCTTCGTGCTGAAACTGCCGCCGGCGGAACCGGAAAGCTGACCAGGCGCTGATCCGGACGCCGTCCGGCTGGTCAGGCGGATTCGCGCCAGCGGCTTAACGCGGTCTTAACAGCCGTTCTTCTATGCTGCGGCCTTTCATCTTGCTGCAGATCAACGGTGTCCAGATTCCCATTTGCAAGGCGCATTGCGCCCTCCCGGTCCGCGCCTGAAGGCGCTTCCCCCCTGCGCTCTCCCGATGCCGGCTGGTCGCTGCTGAGCAGCGAAGGGTGCATTTTGCTGACGAGCGTGTTTTTCACGCTGTTTTCGAATCACCGGCTGTGGCTGGCCTGGGCGCAGGGCCGTGACTGGAGCCAGGCGCGCAACTGGCTGCTGGCAGCTGCGCTGGGCCTGCTGCTGACCGCCCTGCACAGCTTCCTGCTCGGGCTGCTCCTGACCCGCCGCACCGTCAAGCCGGTGCTGGCCGTGCTGCTGGTTGTCACCGCGCTGGCAGCCTTCTATATGGAGCGCTATACCGTCTATTTCGACGTGAGCATGATGCGCAACATTTTCCACACGGATGTGCGGGAAGCGCGTGAATTGCTGTCACCCGGGATGCTGGTTGCGCTGGCGGTGTTCGGACTGGCGCCGGCGCTGCTGCTGTTGCGCGTCAGGGTGCGCCGCCGTCCGCTGCGCAAGGCGCTGATTTCGCGCGGATTGTTCCTTTTTTCCATGCTGGTGATTGCCGGCGGCAGCACCCTGCTGTCATTCCAGGATTTATCGGCGCTATTGCGCAACCAGAAGGAACTGCGTTATCTGATCACCCCGGCCAGCCTGCTGGTCTCCTCGGCGCGGATGGCGGCGACCGAAGGGCGGGAAGCCAAGCTGGCTCGTGCGGCGCTGGGCCAGGATGCGGTGCAGGCGGCCGCGCCGCGCGGCGCCAAGCCGCGGCTTTTGGTGCTGGTGGTGGGCGAGACGGTGCGCGCGGCCAACTGGGGCCTGAACGGCTATGCCCGCCAGACCACGCCGGAGCTGGCCGCCGCCGGCGTGATCAACTTTCCTCAGATGAAATCCTGCGGCACCAATACCGAGGTCTCCGTGCCCTGCATGTTCTCGCCCTACGGTCGCCGCAGCTATGACGAAAAGGCCATACGCGGCCACCAGTCCGTACTGCATGTGCTGGAGCATGCGGGCGTCAAGACCATCTGGCGCGACAACCAGTCCGGCTGCAAGGGCGTATGCGACGGGCTGGAGATGCAACGGCCGGGCGAGGCGCCCGGCGCTCCGTTCTGCGACGGCGAGCGCTGCTACGACGAAGTGCTGCTCAACGACATGGACCGCCTGCTGAAGGACCATCCACGCGACCTGGTGCTGGTGCTGCACCAGCTCGGCAACCACGGCCCGGCCTATTCCCAGCGTTATCCGGCCGCCTTCAGGCGCTATGAGCCGACCTGCGACCAGGCCGAGCTCGGCAAATGCAGCCGCGAGCAGATCGTCAACAGTTACGACAATGCGGTGCTGTACACCGATCATTTCCTGAGCCAGACGATACAGCGTCTGCGCGAGCAGACCAGCCATGACGCCGCCATGATGTACCTGTCCGACCACGGCGAATCGCTGGGCGAGAACGGTATTTATCTGCACGGCCTGCCGTATTCGATCGCGCCGCGGGAACAGACGGAAGTGCCGATGGTGATGTGGATGACGCCCGGCTTCGCGGCAACCGCCGGCGTCGACCCGGCCTGCCTGGCGCAGCGCGCGCAACAGCCGGCCAGCCATGACAACCTGTTTCACTCGCTGCTGGGCCTGATGTCGGTGAGCACCTCGGTCTATGACAAATCGCTCGACCTTTCCGGCGCCTGCCGTGTCCGGGCGGGAGACTGAGATGAGCCAACGCCGTTTCCTCGCCTGCCTGGCCATGCTGCTGTGCGCCGCCGTGGTCCTGGTTGTTGTCGGCCGCTACACCGAGCTCGACCTGGCGCTGGCCGACTATTACTACGATGCCGCCAGCGCCGCATTCCCCTGGCGCGACGACTGGTTCTTCGAATTCGTGATGCACCACCTGGCAAAGGCGCTGATGATCGCGGTAGGCATGGTGTCGCCGCTGGCGCTGCTGGCCGACCGGGTGCTCGGCTACACGCTGCTGTCCAGCCACGCCAGGCGCGCGATATGGGTGGTGGCGCTGTCCTCGGTCTTTATTCCCCTGGCCATCAGCGTCTCCAAGTATTTTTCCATCCATCACTGCCCGTGGAACCTCAGCCGTTATGGCGGCTTCGCGCCTTATCTGCGGATTTTCGACGCCTTGCCGGCAGGCGTTTCCGCCGGGCGCTGTTTTCCTGCCGGCCATGCGTCGAGCGCGCTGTGGATGGCGTCAGTCTGCGCTTTCTGGCTTCCTTCCAGACCGCGGCGGGCGCTGCTGGTGTTCCTGGTGGGGTTGCTGCCCGGTTTGGCGCTGGGTTGGGCGCAGCAGATGCGCGGCGCTCACTTCCTGACGCATACGCTGTGGTCGACCTGGATTGCCGCGCTGGTGATCCTGCTGCTGGCGCGCTTCCTCCTGCCGCTGCGTGGCGCCGGTGCCGGCACCGAAGCCGGCCAGGCTTGTGGACTTCCTGTGCATGAGCCGGGTGCGATTCCTGTGGACGGTGCGCGGGAAGAGTATGTGGACAGGCATGCCTGACAGATTTTGAGCAGCAAGAGAATGTCTTTGAAAAACAATGGCTTGAGATGATCAGGGTAAAGATATCCACAGCCTTGTTCACGGAATTTGTGCGTAACTTTTGCTGCTTTTCCAGGCAGCACCATGCCTGATTACTACCCGGACTGGCATGCGCGCCGGCCCCGCTCCGGCGTTTTCTCCAGTTCCGCCCCGGTCGCACATCGACCGACGCAAGGCTGCCGGCCTTCCGGCGGCGTTCCATCGGATGATCTGATCCGGACGCTGCCGAACGCCCCGGCTGGCAGCGCCGTTGTCATTCTGATCATTTGATCGTTCATCGCACCGCGTCAGTGCGCCCGCACCGCCACGGTGCCGCAAGTCAATGTTGATTCCTCCCTTTTAACGCATTTGCGCCGGCTTGCCCGGCCAAAACCCGTTCAAATCCGCTGGCACACCGCTTGCTAAACAAGGCCAAAGCAGTCTTGCTTCACGAATACGTGAACCCAACGGCGGGTTCTTTGGACAATGGTGTCCCGTGCAGTCGCCGGCAGCCCGTGCTGCGGACCGACGCGCGTTAATGGTTCGGGTGTGTGATGTTCAAATTGATCGACCGCGCGAGCGCCTGCGGCGCAACGCTCCTCATGGCCCAGGCAGTACAGCACTGTGCGATGTTGAATGGCCCGACGGCCCCTTATCTCTTTCCGGTTTCGACCGACGGTCGCGCCGCCTCCGGCCTCGCGCCGCGTTGATCCTCCCATTCCAGCACACAAGGAAAAGCTATGAAAATCGTCGTTATCGGCCACGGCATGGCGGGTCACAAGTTCCTCGAGAGCCTCGATGCGTCGGGCATCGGCCATGCCGAAGTCACGGTGCTGTGCGAGGAGCCGCGCGCGGCCTATGACCGGGTGCATCTGTCCGAATTCTTTGCCGGCAAGTCGGCGGACGACCTGTCGCTGGTGTCGCCCGGCTTCTTCGACCGCGACAACCTGCTGCTGAACCTCAACACCCGCGCCACCGCGATCGACCGCGCCGCACGCACCGTCACCGTGGCCAGCGGCGAGGTGCTGGACTATGACAAGCTCGTCATCGCCACCGGTTCGACGCCTTTCGTGCCGCCGGTGCCGGGCAGGGAGCGCCGCGACTGCTTCGTGTACCGCACCATCGAAGACCTGGAAGCGATGCTGGAATGCGGCAGCCGGGCCAAAAGCGGCGTGGTGATCGGCGGCGGCCTCTTGGGTCTGGAATGCGCCAAGGCGCTGCGCGACATGCAACTGCAGACCCACGTGGTGGAATTCGCGCCGCGCCTGATGGCGGTGCAGGTCGACGAGCTCGGCGGCCGCGTGCTCAGGAAGCGCATCGAGGAACTCGGCGTGGCGGTGCATACGCAGAAGAACACGCTGGAAATCGTCGATGGTGAGGGCGCCGCCCACCGCATGGTGTTTGCCGACGGCAGCCACCTGGAAACCGACATGATCGTATTCTCCGCCGGCATCCGGCCGCGCGACGAACTGGCGCGGCAATGCGGCCTGGAAGTCGGCCCGCGCGGCGGCATCGTGATCGACAACGGCTGCCGCACTTCCGACCCCGACATCTACGCCATCGGCGAATGCGCGCTGTGGAATGGCCAGCTGTTCGGACTGGTCGCGCCCGGCTACGAGATGGCGCGCATCGCCGCCAGGCAGCTGGCCGGCGAGGCCGCCGAGTTTGCCGGCGCCGACATGAGCACCAAGTTGAAGCTCATGGGCGTGGACGTGGCCAGCATCGGCGACGCCATGGGCAACACCGCCGGCAGCCGCGCCTACCAGTTCACCGACGAGCGCAAGCAGGTCTACAAGAAGATCGTGGTGTCGGAATGCGGTAGGCACCTGCTGGGTGCGGTGCTGGTAGGCGACGCCGCCGAATACGGCACCCTGCTGCAGATGGCGCTGAACCGGATCGAACTGCCTGAGGACCCCGAATTCCTGATCCTGCCGCAAGGCGATGGCAAGGCCAGGCCCGGTCTGGGCGTGGACGCGCTGCCCGACAGCGCCCAGATCTGCTCCTGCAACAACGTCTCCAAGGGCGACCTGTGCGCGGCGGTTGCCGCTGGCGCCACCAGCATCGGCGAACTCAAGTCCTGCACCAGGGCCGGCACCGCCTGCGGCGGCTGCGTGCCGCTGGTGACGCAGGTGATGAAGGCCGAGATGAAGAAGCAGGGCCTGGCCGTCAACAACCACCTGTGCGAGCACTTTGCCTATTCGCGCCAGGAGCTGTACCACCTGGTGCGCGTGGAGAAGATCCGGACCTTCGATGCGCTGCTGGCCAGCCACGGCCATGGCCTGGGCTGCGACATCTGCAAGCCGGTGGCGGCCAACATCCTGGCTTCCTGCTGGAACGACTTCGTGCTGAAGAAGGAGCATGCCGGCCTGCAGGACTCGAACGACTACTTTCTCGGCAACATCCAGAAGGACGGCACCTACTCGGTGGTGCCGCGCATGCCGGGCGGCGAAGTCACGCCGGACGGCCTGATCGCGGTTGGCCAGGTGGCGAAGAAATACGGCCTGTACACCAAGATCACCGGCGGCCAGCGGGTCGACATGTTCGGCGCGCGGCTGGAGCAGCTGCCGGCGATCTGGGAAGAGCTGATCGCCGCCGGCTTCGAGTCCGGCCATGCCTACGGCAAGTCGCTGCGCACCGTGAAGTCCTGCGTCGGCTCGACCTGGTGCCGCTACGGCGTCGACGACAGCGTGGGCCTGGCAATCGAACTGGAGAACCGCTACAAGGGCCTGCGGGCGCCGCACAAGATCAAGTTCGGCGTCTCCGGCTGCACCCGCGAATGCGCCGAGGCGCAGGGCAAGGATGTCGGCATCATTGCCACCGACAAGGGCTGGAACCTGTACGTCTGCGGCAACGGCGGCATGAAGCCGCGCCATGCGGAACTGATCGCCTCCGACCTGTCGAAGGCCGACCTGGTGAAATACATCGACCGCTTCCTGATGTTTTACGTCCGCACCGCGGACCGGCTGCAGCGCACCAGCGTCTGGCGCGACAACCTCGAAGGCGGCCTGGACTATCTGAAGGACGTGGTCATCAAGGACAAACTCAATATCGCCGCCGAGCTGGAAGCCGACATGCAGCACATCGTCGACACCTATGCGTGCGAGTGGAAGAACGCGGTCACCGATCCCGAGACCCGCAAGCGCTTCCGCCAGTTCGTCAACAGCGACCAGCGCGACCCGAACGTGGTGTTCGTCGAGGAGCGCGGCCAGATCCGCCCGGCCCGGCCCGACGAGCGCAAGGTTGTCATTCCCATCATTGAAGCCGCATAAGGAGCAAGCATGTCCACCCAATCCCAAGCACTGAACTGGCGTCCCGTCTGCACGCTGGACGACATCGCGCCCAACACCGGCATCTGCGCGCTGGTCAACGACCGCCATGTGGCCGTGTTCCATGTCACCGGCGAGGCCGGCACCCTGTTCGCGATCGACAACTACGATCCCAACGCGCAGGCCAGCGTGCTGTCGCGCGGCCTGATCGGCAGCCTGGGCGAGCGCATCGTGGTTGCCTCGCCGATCTACAAGCACCACTTCGACCTGCAGAGCGGCGAATGCCTGGAAGCGCCCGAGAACTCGGTCAATGCCTATGCGGTGCGGGTGGAAGACCGCGTGGTGCATGTCGCGCTGTAATCCGGACTGACTTATCCCATCAACATCCTGTACCTGCTGCAGTCTTTTAAGGAATCATCATGGCTTACCTGGCGCCCTCGGAATTTGTGACCAAAATGGTCGATGCCGGCGAATCGAAAATCTTCATGGCCACCCGCGACGCGCTGATCCGCGCCTACATGGCCGGCGCGATCCTTGCGCTGGCCGCGGTGTTCGCCGTCACGGTGTCGGTACAGACCGGCTATCCCATCATCGGCGCCATCCTGTTCCCGGTGGGCTTCTGCATGCTGTACCTGCTCGGCTTCGACCTGCTGACCGGCGTGTTCGTGCTGACTCCGCTGGCCCTGATAGACAAGCGCCCCGGGGTGACCCTGGGCGGCGTGCTGAAGAACTGGGGCATCGTCTTCATCGGCAATTTCCTGGGCGCGATCACGGTGGCGGTACTGATGGCCATCGTCTTCACCAACGGCTTCTCGACCGAGCCGAGCAAGGTCGGCCATGCGATCGGCGTGATCGGCGAGTCGCGCACCCTGGGCTACGCCAAGTTCGGCGCCGCCGGCATGCTGACGCTGTTCGTGCGCGGCATGCTGTGCAACTGGATGGTATCGACCGGCGTGGTCGGCGCGATGATTTCCACCACCGTTGGCGGCAAGGTCATCGCTATGTGGATGCCCATCATGCTGTTCTTCGGCATGGCCTTCGAGCATTCGGTGGTCAACATGTTCCTGTTTCCATCGGGCCTGCTGATGGGCGGTAACTTCTCGCTGCTTGACTACCTGATCTGGAACGAGATTCCGACCGTGCTGGGGAATCTGGTGGGGGGGCTGGCCTTTACTGGGCTGACGCTGTATGCGACGCATATCAAGACTGCGCCGAAGCGGATCGTTCGGTAAGGAAGGGGGCAATGGCCGTTGCAGTTGCAGTTGCAGTTGCAGTTGTCTTTGACGTTGCTTTTGAAGTTGCCGTTGCTTTTAAATCCCGTTGAGCGCGCCGTGTCAGCGGTGCCCGGAGCGGGAAAAGGTGCGGCGTCTGTCTGAGCCAAGCGCAGCTTGGCGAGTTTAGCCGCGCCCCGCTCCGGGTACCGCTGGCACGGGCACCCCGCGCAGCGGGGCGCGATCACCGGGTCGCCTTTTTTTGGTTACTTTTTTTGCTGGACTTTGTCCATTCAAGCGGCGTAACTGAGCGTATCAGTCAGGCGCAGAAACAAATCCGTCGGGATTTTTATCATGTCTGGTGGTTTTTCAGAGATCGCTAAATGATCGGCTTGCCACAGCCATCGCCGTACCATGGCAATGGTGTCGGAGAAGGTGGCGCACTCCTTGCGATACCAGGCTGCCTGACGAACCGTGATGACTTGTGATGTCAGCAGTTGACTTGCCAGCAACGTCACCACCGAGTACAGGCCCAGGATGGCGGGCGTAGCCCGGGCAATGGCGCGGTCAGACCATTGCCGCTGGGTTTGCACGCCCAGATGGGCACGTGCTTCTTCGAAGGTCACTTCGATCTGCCAGCGCTTGACGAACCAGTTCAGGATCTGCGGCGCACTGGCCTTCTGGTCGGTGCAGAGAAAGGCCTGGGTCTTGAGTTGCTTCATAGGGTCGCGTACCAGCACCCAGCGCAGGGGCACTGCCGGCGCGCCACCGTGGTACCACAGGGCGGTGCCGGTGGCCACGTCAAGCCGCTTGTGCGTGTGCCCGTACCAATAAGCCAGCGTGATGGCTTTCCATTGCGTATCTGCGGCATCCAGCACCTGCTGCAACTTCGGCAGTGCATGGCCGACGAGCCGTGGCCGCCCGCGCGTGCCGGGCACCCGCGCAGGCGCCGGTTCGTACAAGGCTGCATCGAGTCGCAGGCGCGTGACCATGGTCACGTCGCGCCGCACCGCGGCAAGCAGATGAAGCACCGAGAAGCTGTTGTCGGCCACAACCACGATGCGCCGATCGGGCAGCCAGCGATGCACCTGGCGCAGCATCTGACGGGCTCGGTCCGTCAGCGTGACCGGCTGGCGACGGCGGTTGGCGTAGTAGCGCGCCGAGGGCGTCAGAGCGCAACAGAAGGGCAAGGCCCAATGACGCTGTGCCCAGGGAATGGGCACCACCAGCATCAGGCAAAGCCATCGCAGGCCGCTGGTCTTGACGACATTGCTGTGGCTGGACCAGACCGGGTCGCGGTAGATGCCACGAGCGGCAATCCTGGCGCCGCGCCGGCGCTCGATGGTATCGTCCAGCGCCATGACCAGAGGGCCCAAGGGAGCGAAGGCGTCGATGAGTGCCATGAGCAAACGCCGGCTTGCCTGCAGGGTCGACCATGTGTTGCGATTGAGCACCCGATGGAAGCGTTGGAACTGTTGGTCTTCAGACAGGCCCATGACGCGCAGGATGGCCGTCACGGTGCGCGAACCCACAGCAAGGATGGCCCCCTTGATCAGGATCTGAACGGAGTGCCATACCCGCTTGGAAAACAGGGGACGGAATACTAAACTGCAATCGGTAAGCTCGGGGAACGATGGCATGATGCACCTCTCGTTGCGGAGTCGGTGCTTCATGGTAGAACTCTTCGGGCTTACCCGCTGTGGAAAAATGGACAAAGTCCAGCTTTTGGCGAAGCAAAAGAAGTAGGTCGCCTGCCGGGGCGAACACCCGGCCTGGTCATGACGACAGTGCAGTCGGCTTGTTTCACCAGGGGTAAGGCGTCACTGCGAAGCAGCAGTTGTTCTTGAAGTTGAAGTTTGAAGTTTCAATACGGACGTCAACAACAACACCGACAGTGCTGCCCGGGCGTCGCCGGGTGACGCAAGGCGATTGCACTGCCGTGGAGACAAGCCGGGAATCCGTCCCGGCGGCCGGGTCACTTTTTTTGCTTCGCCAAAAAAAGTAACCAAAAAAAGGCGACCCGGTGATCGCGCCCCGCTAGCGCGGGGTCCCCGTGCCAGCGGTACCCGGAGCGGGGCGCGGCTAAACTCGCCAAGCTGCGCTTGGCTCAGACAGACGCCGCACCTTTTCCCGCTCCGGGCACCGCTGACACGGCGCGCTCAACGGGATTTCACTGCCACTTCAAAAGCAACTGCAACTGCAACGGCAACTGTCGCTACGCGTACGTCAAGAGCAACTGCAACTGTAACTGCACGGCACCGCAACTGCACCCGCTACTGTCCCTCTTCCGCCAGGAAGCAACTTTAAACACTTCATGACGACACAATTACAGGTCACTGTCGGCCAGCATTCCGACCGCGGGCGCAAGGACATCAACCAGGACTTCCACGGCGCACAGCTGCCGCGGGACCCGCTGCTTGCCACCAAGGGCATTGCGATTGCGCTGGCGGACGGCATCAGCAGCAGCGATGTCAGCCAGATCGCCAGCCAGGCGGCAGTCACCAGCGTGCTGGAGGACTATTACTGCACTTCGGAAGCCTGGTCGGTGAAGACCTCGGTGGAGAAGGTGCTGGTGGCGACGAACTCCTGGCTGCATGCGCAGAGCCGGCAGGGCCAGCACCGCTATGACCCCGACCGCGGCTATGTCTGTACCCTGTCTGCCATGGTGATCAAGTCTGCCACCGCCTATCTGTTCCATGTGGGCGATTCGCGCATCTATCAACTGCGCGGGCGCCAGCTGGAGCAGCTGACCAGCGACCACCGGTTGTGGGTGTCGCGCGAGACCAGCTATCTGAGCCGGGCGCTGGGCATGAACCAGCAGGTCGACATCGACTTCCGCAAACTGCAGCTGGAAGCGGGCGACCTGTTCATGCTGGCCACCGACGGCGTGTATGACCATGTCGATGCCGGGTTCGTGTTCGATGCAATCGACGCCCATGCAGATGACCTCGACCTGGCGGCACGGCTGATCGTCGGGGAAGCGCTGCGCCGTGGCAGCGCCGATAACCTGACCGTGCAGCTGGTGCGCGTCGATGCGCTGCCGGCGCCGGATGCCGGCGAGACGCTGCGCAAGCTGTCCGAGCTGCCGCCGGCGCCCATGCTGGCGGCGCGCATGGAGTTCGACGGCTATACCATCCTGCGCGAAGTGCGCGCCAGCAGCCGCAGCCATATCTACCTGGCGCAGGACAAGGAGAGCGGTGAGCTGCAGATATTGAAGACGCCGTCGGTCGACCTGCAGGGCGACCCGGCCTATCTGGAAAGCCTGCTGATGGAGGAGTGGATCGCGCGCCGCATCAGCAATGCCCATGTGCTCAAGGCCAGCGCCCAGACCAGGAAGCGCAATTATCTGTACGTGGCTACCGAGTTCATCGAAGGCCAGACGCTGGCGCAATGGATGCGGGACAATCCACGGCCCGACCTGGCCACGGTGCGCGGCCTGGTCGAACAGATCGCCCGTGGCCTGCTGGCGTTTCACCGGCTGGAGATGCTGCACCAGGACCTGCGTCCCGAGAACGTGATGATCGATGCCTCGGGCACGGTGAAGATCATCGACTTCGGCTCGACCCGGGTGGCTGGCCTGACGGAAACCGCGATGCGCCTGGAACGGGCCGAGATGCCGGGCACGGCGCAGTATGCCGCGCCCGAATACTTTCTGGGCGAGCCAGGCACGCCGCGCTCGGACCTCTATTCGCTTGGCGTCATTGCCTATCAGATGCTGACCGGGCGGCTGCCCTATGGCGCGCAGGTTGCCAAGGCGACCACCCGCGCGGCGCAGCGCAGGCTGCAATACCACTCGGTGCTGGACGACCTGCGCGAGATCCCGGCCTGGGTGGACGAGACGCTGCGCCGCGCAGTACACCCGGAGCCGCAGAAGCGTTATCAGGAGTTGTCCGAATTCCTGTACGACCTGCATCATCCGAACAAGGCCTACCTGCACCGTGGCCACACGCCGCTGGTGGAGCGCAACCCGGTGCTGTTCTGGAAGGGAGTGTCGCTGGCGCTCGCATTGGCGCTGCTGTTCATGGCGGGGTTCGTGGTGATGGGCAGGATGTAAAGCCGGGCTGCGCCCTGACCGGCGACCTGCTTTTCGCGGCGACCGTGATCGGCGATGCTGTCCCTGCAGCAGGGATGGCGCATCCCCTGCCAGCCTTCCGCGAAGGAAGATGGCGCTCGCCATCGACCATGCCCATGCGCGCGTCGATGGCAGAAAGGGACTTTCTTTGCCAGCTTCAACATAAGGATGCGCCTGCGTCGGGCAAGACAAACTGGATTTTGACGCCTGTCAAGGATCGAACTTCGGCTTCAAAGCCACCAGTCCGGTGGGTTCATACACTATCGATGAACGTCTGGGGAAAAGGCCCCGGCTTCAGCGCCTGGCTGTCGTTACAGCAGCCCAGTTTTCTCATTGAACCGGCATCGGACTGGCGTCGCAGCATGCCTTGTCGTCAAACCGCATGCATGTCTGGAGTGAAAAATGGACAGAAGAACTTTCCTGAAAGCCGGCAGCCTGTTTTCGGTCGGGGCTGCGGCCGGCATGTTCGTTCCCATGCAAAAGGCCTGGGCCTTCACGCAGAGCATGCCGCTGGCGAAATTCGTTCAACCTTTGCGCCGGTTCGGCGTCGAGATACCGTTCGCAACGCCGGACGGCAAGGGCTTCGGCGGCGCCACCCACTACACCGTGACGATGGAAGAAATCAGCGACGTGCTCCATCTGGCAATGCCATCCGGCACGCGGCTATGGGCGTACACCAACGGCGCTGTCAAGAGGCACCTGGGCGCGGGCATCGTCGCGCATCGCGACGAGAAGGTGCAGGTGACGTTCATCAACAAACTGCCCGACAGGCATCTTCTTCCGGTCGATACCACCTTGCCCGGCGCCGAAATGCGCCCGAACCGGACGGCGGTCCATCTGCACGGCGGCAAGGTGCCCTGGACCAGCGATGGCGGTCCGCATTTCTGGTGGACGCCTGCTTCCGAGGGAGACAGGGCAGCGACGCGCGGCGACAGTTTCGTCGACATGGGGCCGGCACTGACCGGAAAGCCTTCGGCCGACGGCAGTGCCGAGATGTTCTATCCCAATGAGCAGAGCGCCCGCATGATGTGGTACCACGATCATGCGCTGGCCATCACGCGCCTCAATGTTTATGCTGGCCTGGCGGCGCCCTACGTGATCACCGACGACGACGAGGCTGCGCTGGCAGCCGATCACAACCTGCCGGGGCCGCTTGATCCGCGCACCATCTACCTGACTTTCCAGGACAAGGTGTTCGCGCCGGCATCGACGGCCGGATCGGCCCCGGCCTCGTCCAGCGCGGAGCCGGACGGCGGGCAGGGCGACCTGTGGTATCCGGATTCCTACGAGGCGACGCTTTCAACCCCGAGCACAAACGGCCTGGGGCTGCCCCATCCATCCGTCGTGCCGGAAATGTTCGGCGATACCATGCTGGTCAACGGCACCGTCTATCCCTTTCTCGATGTGGAGCAGCGCCAGTACCGGCTGCGCATGCTCAATGCCTGCAATGCCCGTTTCCTCAATCCCAGGCTCGTCCATGCGCAGTCGGACAAAGCGACCGAGGCCAACAGGAATGTGGCGGGACCGGGCTTTGTCCAGATTGGCAATGAATGCGGCTTCCTGCCCGCTCCCACGCTGGTAGGAGATGCGCGCGGCCTACCCTTATTGCTTGCGCCGGCCGAACGCGCGGATCTGATCGTCGACTTCAGCGCCGTGCCTGCCGGGTCGACGCTGATCCTGTACAACGATGCGCCGGCGCCCTTCCCGGGTGGCGACAGCAAGAATGACTACTTCCCGCAGAACCCGAAGACGCCGATGTCTGCCGCCGGATTCGGCCCCGACACCCGCACGCTGCTGCAGATTCGCGTCAAGGCGCACAATGGCGCGGCTGACCTGCCCGTCACGCTGCCCGCAACATTGGGTCCGGGCGCGCGCGAGCGCGAGCGCCTTATCGCCGCGCAGGTGGCGGGTGTCCCGACGCCCGCGCCGCCAGGCGTCCATGTTCGCCATCTGACACTGAATGAAGCCTTCGACGAATTCGGCCGGCTGATACAGTTTCTCGGCACCGACGAACCGGTGTCGATCGCCGGCAAGGAAGCGCAGTTCGGTCAGCCCTACGATGCCGCGCCGACCGAAATCATCAATGCCGGCACGACGGAGGTATGGGAGATTGCCAATCTGACTGCCGACACCCACCCGATCCATTTCCATCTGGTGAACGTGCAGGTGCTGAGCCGCCAGCGCTTCTCCGACAAGACGTATCCGAAGGGACAGAACATTCCCTTCGCGGGTTTTGCCGCCATCCGATACCTGGGCAAGCCTATGGCGCCGGACCCGAACGAGCTGGGATGGAAGGAAACGGTGCGGATGAATCCCGGCGAGGTCACGCGGGTGGCGATGCGCTTCGACCTTCCGGTTGTCGCGTTCCCGGTGCCGGCCAGCCCGCGCACCGGAGGCAACGAGTATGTATGGCATTGCCATATCCTCGAGCACGAGGAGCATGACATGATGCGGCCTCTGATCGTGCTTTGAACATGGCACATCGAAGCAGGCTGCACTGCCTTGCGCCGGCAGCCGGGCAATAAAAAAGCGGGCTTCCGAAGAAGCCCGCTTTTCCTTTCAACCTGGCCGTGGCCAGGACAGATCAAGCGTCAGGTGGCTGCCGCCGCTGCGTTCTCCCGCATCATCAGGCTCTTCGAGAAGCTGACATGCTTGGCCAGCACCGGGCGCAGCATCATGATGGCGAGGAAGGCGGCGGTCAGGTCCATCAGCGCCACCGTATAGAGCACGGTGGACCAGGTGCCGGTGGCTTCCATCATCAGGTTGCCGAGCGGGACGAACAGCGCGCCGATACCCTTGGCGGTGTAGAGCACGCCGTAGATCTTGCCGATGTGCTTGGTGCCGAAGGCGTCGCCGGCCAGGGCCGAGAACAGCGAGTAGACTTCGCCCCAGGCCAGGAACACCACGCCGGACAGGATCAGGAAGGCCCATGGGTTGCTGCCGAAGTAGCCCAGCGCGATGATGCCGAGGCCTTCCAGGGTGAAGGCGATCACCATCGTCTTTTCACGACCGATGTTGTCCGACACCCAGCCAAACAGCGGACGCGAGATGCCGTTCATGATGCGGTCCAGCATCAGGGCCAGCGGCAGCGCGGCCATCACGAAGAAGTGCAGGTCAACCTGGAATTCCTTGACGCCGAGGTCCTTGGCGATCACGCCCAGCTGGGCCACTGCCATCATGCCGCCGGTGACGACCAGGATGAACATCACGAACATCAGCCAGAACAGCTTGGTCGACAGCGCTTCCTTCAGGGTGTAGTCGCGGGTGGCCTGGGTCAGCTTGGACGAAGCCTTGACTTCGCTCTTGCTCGGCGAGCGCAGGAACCAGGCGGCGACGAAGGCCAGCGAGCCCTGCAGGATGCCGAAGAACAGGAAGGTGTGCTGGAAGCCCGAAGATTCGATCATGGCTGCGATCGGCAGGATGGTGGCGGCGGAGCCGGCGCCATAACCGCCGGCGGTCAGGCCCACGGCCAGGCCGCGGCGGTCCGGGAACCACTTCAGCGCATTGTTGATGCAGGTGGAGTAGATCGAGCCGACGCCGATGCCGCCCATGGCAGCGCCGACATAGAAGCCGAAGAGGCTGGTGGCCTGCGAATTGATCACCCAGGCGAAGCCGATCATCACTGCGCCGAAGGCGACCATCACACGCGGTCCGAACTTGTCGATGAAGTGGCCTTCAATCGGCGCCAGCCAGGTCTGCACCAGCACGAACAGGGTAAAGGCAATCTGGATCTCGGCACGCGCCCAGCCGAATTTGTCCTGGATCTCCGGCACGAACAGGGTCCATGCGTACTGGATATTGGCAGTGGCAATCATGCAGACCACGCCGACGATCAGCTGTATCCAGCGGGTCTTGTCGGAAGTGGCGGGAAGCGGGCGCTGCGCGTTCAGGGTAGCCTGGCTCATTTTGCGCTCCCCGTCACGCCGGATGCGGCGACTGCGAAGTGAAAGGTGTCAAACCAGCGCAGCGAGCCCGCGCCTCGAAAGGATGTTGCCTCAAGCATTTTTGTCTCCGTTAATCGTGTTGATGTTTGCTTGCTTGTCCCGGCCTTTTGCCTGCGCCGTGAACGACCATCTTTCTTATTGATTTTGATTACCTTTCTTCTAGCTCCCCAGCCCGGCGACCACCGGGTGTTGAAGCGCTGTCGGAGCGGTAGGTGAGACGATTGTGGAAGAACGGATTTTGACTATCCTTGACCGCGGTTAAGTTTTGAAAATTTGTGGTGACTGCCTGATATCACGTAAAAAGGGCTGGGAGCAGCCTTTGCGGCAGCGCGGCGCGGTGTCTTAACCGGCAGTTGGGATGCGATGGGGACGCAAAGGTCATCGTGCAATCGGCCGCAGCCGTATGGACCGATGCGGGCGCTTCAGGAAAAGGCGTAGACATCCATCGCCAGCACGCCATATTCGTAACTGGCATGCAGCCGCTGCACGCTGGCGCTGTCGCCGCCGGCGCCCATGGCCACGTACAGCGGCATCAAGTGTTCCTCGCTCGGATGGTTGCGCGCGGCATGCGGCGCCTGGCGGCGGTAGTCCAGCAGCGCGGCGCGCTGGTTCTGCGCCAGCATCGACTGCATCCAGTCGCCGAATTCGCTGACCCAGCCCGGCACCGGCGCGTCGATGCCCTGGCCGCGAAACTCATGCAGGTTGTGCGTCAGCGAGCCGGAGCCGATCACCAGCACGCCCTCGTCGCGCAATGCGCTGATTGCCGTGCCCAGCGCCAGGTGCGCGGCAGGCGTGCCGCCGCGCAGCACCGACAGCTGCGTGACCGGTATGTCGGCCTGCGGATACATCAGGCGCAGCGGCACCCAGGCGCCGTGGTCAAGGCCACGGTCGGGGCTGCGGCTGACGGCCTGTCCGCCTTGTTCCAGCAGCGTTGCCACCCGTTCGGCGACCCCGGGCGCGCCCGGCGCCGGGTACTGGATGGCAAACAGCGCTGGCGGAAAGCCGCCGAAGTCATGGATGGTTTGCGGCTGCGGCGCCAGGCTGACAGCCGGCCCGCCGCTGGTCTCCCAATGCGCCGACGCCACCACGATGGCTTTCGGACGCGGCAGCGTGTTGCCCAGGTCAAGCAGGAAGCGGCGGGCCGGGCTGTCTTCGATGGCCAGCATGGGCGAGCCATGGGAAATGAACAGGGCGGGCAGGTTGGGCATGACGTCCTCCAGTGGGTGGTTGCCGGGATGGCGCAGCGGCGCGGCTGGTGCCGCCGCGCCGCGCGTCCGATCGCATCAGCATAATGCTTCGCGCATGGCGAAGGAAGCGCGCCGGCCGTGCCGGTGCGCTGGAGCTTGCTGTGGATTTCAGAACTGTGCCTGGAGAGCGCCATGAGCGGCCATCCGGGGCGCTGCAGCGCCTCGCCGATACCGGTTACTGCTTCGTTGCCGCAGGTGCGGTGCGCCCTGGCTGGAAAGTCAATGCCTTCGTACTGCGCGCATCCGGCCGGCGCCGGCAACGCCCAGGCCGAAGCGCGTGACGGCCTCTAGCCGGCCGTGAAGTACAGCAGGGCGGGAACCAGCAGGGCGCCGATCAGGCCCGCCCGCATCAGCACATGGGAACGCCTGATCCGGGTGTAGCGGGAATACCTGTCTTTCTGTGAAGCGTTGTACACGATGAATTCGCTATAAATAATTGATCAAGCTCACAGTGTGCCGGTCTGTCCGGGAGGCGGCATTGATGGGGGTCATGATTCCCGAATACAATGCCGCACTGTTGCCGCAAAGGGCGGCGCCCGCCGGCGCGTCCGGCCATGTGTTCATGGCCACGCTGGCGCTGGCTGCGCCCCGACTCCCGCAGGCCGACAAGCTGGCCTTTCCAGCGCGATCCAACCGACCCGACCATCAACGCCTTTTCCGCCGCCTTCACCCATGACCCCACGCCAAACGCTGGCCCTCTTCTGTCTTTGTCTCGCCGCTGCCGGCGCGCCGGCACAGGAGGCGCCGCTGATCAAGCTCAGCCCTGCGCAGTCCGGCGCCGCCGGCATCGTCTACGGCCGCGTCGAGGAGGCCGGCGCTGCCGGCGAGGCGCTGCGCCTGGCTGGCAGCGTGGTGTTCCCGGTGCAGGCGATGGAGGTGGTCAGCGCGCCGGCCGCCGGCGTGGTGCAGGAGGTGGCGGCGGCGCCAATGCAGGCGGTGGCGGCCGGCGCCGTGCTGGCGCGGCTGTTCAGCCCGCAGTTCTTGGAATGGCAGCGTGACTATGTGCAGCTGGCCACCCAGGAACGGCTGGCCGCCGACAAGCTGGCGCGCGACGAGGCGCTGCACCGCGAGGGCATCATTGCGCTGAGCCGGCTGCAGGATGCCCGCAATGCGCAGGTGCAGGCGCGGGTGGCGGCGCAGGAGCGGGCGCAGCTGCTGCGCATAGCCGGCATGAACGAGGCCGGACTGCGCGCGCTGGCCTCGAAGCAGGCGCTGTCGGCCACCATGCCGGTGGCGGCGCGGCAGGCAGGCATCGTGCTGGAACTGCTGGCCATGCCGGGCCAGCAGGTCGAGGCCGGCGCGCCGCTGGCCAAGCTGGCCCGGGCCGGTGAACTGGCGCTGGAACTCCAGGCTACCCGCGCCCAGGCCGACCGCATCCAGCCGGGCGACAAGGTGGAGGTCGATGGCTGCCAGCGCGCCGGCAAGGTCAGCGCGATCAGTCCGCAGGTCAATGCGGCCAGCCAGGCGGTGCTGGTGCGCGCGCAACTGCCGCAGGCCGGGCAATGCCTGCGGCCCAACCAGTACATCGATGCCGTGGTCAGCACCCGCGGCGAGCGCGGCGGCCTGTCCGTGCCGAGCGCGGCGCTCTTGCGCATGGATGCCGGCGACTACCTGATGCTGCGTGAAGCCGACGGCGTGCGGCCGGTGCGGGTCACCGTGCTTTCGCGCGGCGCCGAGCGCAGCGTGGTGCGCGCCGGCCTCAAGCCCGGCAGCGAGGTGGCGGTGCAGGGCATGGTCGCGCTGAAGGGCATGTGGATGGGGTTGGGCGCACAGGGCGAGGGCAAGTGATGCTGGACCGCCTGCTTGCCCTGGCATTGTCGCAGCGCCTGCTGGTGATGGTGCTGACCGTGATGCTGGTCGGCGCCGGCGTGATGGCGCTGCGGGTGCTGCCGATCGATGCCTATCCGGACGTCTCCTCGACCCAGGTCAAGGTCATCATGAAGGCGCCCGGCATGACGCCGGAGGAAGTGGAAACCCGCATCACCGCGCCGATCGAGCAGGAACTGCTGGGCATACCGGGCCAGCGGCTGCTGCGCTCGCAGTCGAAGTACGCCATCGCCGACATCACGCTCGACTTCGAGGACAGCGCCGACATCTACTGGGCGCGCCAGCAGGTGGCCGAGCGGCTGGGCAATGCGATGCGCGACCTGCCGCCCGGCGCCGTCGGCGGCCTGGCGCCCATCACCACGCCGCTGGGCGAGATGTTCATGTTCACCATCGAAGGCGACCTGTCGCTGGAGCAGAAGCGCACCCTGCTCGACTGGGTGGTGCGGCCGCAGCTGCGCGCCATTCCGGGCGTGGCCGACATGAATGCGCTGGGCGGCCTGGTCAAGAGCTTCGAGGTGGTGCCCGATATCGCCGCGCTGGCCGCGCGCGGCCTGTCGCTGGCGCAGCTGCAGGCCACGCTGGAAGCGAACAACCGCAACGACGGCGCCGGCCGCCTGTCGGAACACGAGGAAGCGCTGGTGGTGCGGGCCGACGGCAGCATCCGCACGCCCGACGACGTGAAGGCGCTGGCCATTGCCGAGCGCGGCGGCGTGCCGGTGCGGGTGGCCGACGTGGCCACCGTCCGCGTGGGCAGCCTGACCCGCTACGGCGTCGTCACCATCGACGGCAAGCGGGAAGCGGTGGAAGGCCTGGTGCTGGGCCTGCGCGGCGCCAATGCGCGCGAGGTGGTGGCCCAGGTGCGCGCCAAGGTCGCCGAGATCGAGAAGAACCTGCCGGCCGGCGCGACCATCCGCCCCTTCTATGACCGCGGCGCGCTGGTCGACCGGGCGGTCAACACGGTGGCCAAGGCGCTGGCCGAGGCGGTGGTGCTGGTGATGGTGCTGCTGTTCCTGTTCCTGGGCAATCTGCGCGCGGCGCTGGTGGTGGCGACCATCCTGCCGCTGTCGGCGCTGGCCACCTTCGTGCTGATGCACTACTTCAACCTGTCGGCCAACCTGATGTCGCTGGGGGGGCTCGCGATTGCGATCGGCATGCTGGTCGATGCGGCGGTGGTGGTGGTGGAAAACATCGAGGCCCACATGGCCGAGCCGGCGGAAGGCGCGCCGCGCGAGCGGCTGCACCTGGTCTACCGCGCGGCCCGCGAAGTGGCGGCGCCAGTGGCGGCCGGCATGCTGGTGATCATGATGGTGTTCCTGCCGCTGATGACGCTGCAGGGCCTGGAAGGCAAGCTGTTTGCGCCGGTGGCGCTGACCATCGTGTTTGCGCTGTCGGCCTCGCTGCTGCTGTCGCTGACCGTGATCCCGGTACTGAGCTCGTTTTTCCTGCGCAACGGCAGCCATGTGCAGCCGCGGCTGGTACGCTGGCTGGAACGCGGCTATGCGCCCTTGCTGGCCTGGTCGCTGCGCAGCGAGCGACTGGTCTATGGCCTGGCGCTGGCTGGCCTGGCGGGCGCGGCGCTGCTGTTCGGCCTGCTCGGCAAGTCCTTCATGCCGACGCTGGACGAGGGCGACATCATCATGCAGGTGGAGAAGGCGCCGTCGATCAACCTGACCGCGTCGGCCGACATCGACCTGGCGGTGCAGCGCCAGATACTGGCCAATGTGCCCGAGGTCAGCAGCATCGTCGCCCGTGCCGGCGCCGACGAGCTGGGCCTGGACCCGATGGGCCTGAACGAGACCGACACCTTCCTGGTGCTCAAGCCGCGCGACCAGTGGCGCAGTCCCGACAAGGAAGTGCTGCAGGACCGCCTGCGGGAAGCCGTGGCCGGTTTTGCCGGCATGAATTTCAGCTTTACCCAGCCGATCGAGATGCGCACCTCGGAAATGCTGTCGGGCGTGCGCGGCGACCTGGCGGTGAAGATCTATGGCGCCGACCTGGCGCAGCTGGGCCGGCTGGCGGCGCAGGTGGTGACGCTGCTCGAAGCGATCCCCGGCAGCCAGGACGTGCTCACGGTCAGCAACACCGGCCTGCAGTACCTGCAGGTGGAATTCGACCGCATGGCAGCCGGCCGCTTCGGCCTGACGGTGGACCAGGTGCAGAACGACCTGCGGGCGCTGGTGGAAGGGCGCCAGGCCGGCATCGTGGTCGAGGAAGGGCGGCGGTTGCCGCTGATGGTGCGCGGCGAGCAGGCGCTGCGCATGTCGCCCGAGCTGTTCCAGAACCTGCGCTTGCCATTGGCCGACGGCCAGGCGGTGCCGCTGTCCTACCTGGCGCGCTTGAAGACGGTGGACGGTCCGGTGCGGGTGGAGCGCGAGAACGGTTCGCGCATGGTGGTGGTGCGGGCCAATGTGCATGGGCGCGACCTGGTCGGCTTCGTCGCCGAGGCGCAGGCGGCGGTGGCGCGCGACGTCAAGCTTCCGACCGGCTACCGCGTCGCCTGGGGCGGCCAGTTCGAGAACCAGCAGCGCGCGGCCAGCCGGCTGATGGTGGTGGTGCCGGTGGCGCTGGCGCTGATCTTCCTGCTGCTGTTTACCACCTTCGGCTCGCTGCGCCAGGCCGCGCTGGTGTTCGTCAACATCCCGTTTGCGCTGATCGGCGGCGTGCTGGCGCTGGCCGTCACCGGCGAATACCTGTCGGTGCCGGCCTCGGTCGGCTTCATCGCGCTGATGGGCATCGCGGTGCTCAACGGGCTGGTGATGATCAGCTATTTCAACCAGCTCGCCGCGCGCGGCATGGACACGCTGGCGGTGATCACCGAAGGCGCGCGGCGACGGCTGCGGCCGGTGCTGATGACGGCCAGCATCACCGGTTTCGGCCTGATTCCGCTGCTGCTGGCCACCGGCCCCGGCTCGGAAATCCAGCGGCCGCTGGCCATCGTGGTGATCGGCGGGCTGCTCAGCTCCACCCTGCTGACGCTGGTGCTGCTGCCGCTCTTGTTCAAGCGCTTCGGACGCGGGAGGACGGCATGACGGCGATGCGCGATTGCCTGCTTACGCTGGTGGTCCCGGCCAGCATCGAGGATGCGCTGCTGGAGCACCTGGCCGCGCATCCGGAATGGGCCGATAGCCTGATGGTGGCCCACCAGGACGGCATGGGCCAGGGCGCGAACCTGGTCACCGCGATGGAAAAGGTGCGCGGCCGGGCGCGCCTGGCGCTGGTCACGATGCCGATGCAGGCGCAGCAGGTCGATGCCCTGCTTGCCAGCGTGCGGCATCAGTTTCCCACGCCCGCGCTGTCCTGGTGGACCGTGCCGCTTACTGCTTATGGAAGGTCAGGATGAAATCGGTTTTGTTCTGCATGGCGCTTTCTGCCGCCGTGCCGGCGCTGGCCGCCGGGGTTGCCGGCGCGGCCTATCCGCCGCTGTTGCCGCCGCCGCAGCTGGTCACCCGGCTGCTGGAACGCCAGCCGCAGGTGACGGCCGCGCAGGCCGGCATCGAAGTGGAACAGGCCAACAGCCGCCGGCTGGCGGCAGGGCCCTATGAATGGTCGGTCAAGGCCAGCGCCCAGCGGCGCAACGAGGCCAGCGGGCCGCGTTATCGCGAGAACGAGGTCGCGCTGGAGCGGCCGCTGCGCTGGATGGGCAAGGCCGACAAGGATGCCGAGCTGGGCCGGCAGGGCGTGTCGATCTCCGAGGCGCGGCTGGCCGACGCCTGGCATGAAGCCGCGCGCACCCTGCTGCGGCGCTGGTTCGAGTGGGTGCGCGAGGCGCAGGCGGCGCGGCGCCTGCAGCAGCATGTGGCGCTGCTGGGCCAGCAGGCCGACATCGTGCGCAGGCGGGTGGCGGCCGGCGATGCGCCGCGCATGGAAATGATGCTGGCCGATACCGAGCGCAACCGCGCCGAGGCGGCCTTCCTGCAGGCGGCGCAGCGGCGCGACCTGCTGGCGGCCAGCCTGGCGGTGAGCTACCCCGGGCTGGAGCCGGTGCTGCCGGACGGCCTGCCGGCGCCGGCGCTGCCGGACGGCGACGCCGCGCTGTGGCGGCGCACGATCCTGGAAGACAACCATGAAATCGAGCTGGCCGACGCCGAGGCCGCGCTTGGCCGGGCGAGCGCCGAGCGGGCGGCGCTGGAGCGCACGCCCGACCCGACGCTGGGCCTGCGCTATGCGCAGGAACGCGACCACCAGGAGCGGCTGTTCTCGGTGACGGTGTCGATCCCGATACCGGGCCAGGCACGGCGGGAACAGATCGTGGCCAGCCAGGGCCGGGCCAGCGTCGCGCTGGAGAATGCGCGCGCGGTGCGGCTGAAGGTGGAAGCCGACGCGCTGGCCGCCGCATTGCGGGCCGACGGCACGCAGACGCTGTGGCGCCAGTTGGCCGACATCGGCCGCCAGTCCGGCAGCAATGCCGCGCTGGTGCTGCGCGCCTATGAACTGGGCGAGTCGCCGCTGTCGGACACGCTGCTGGCGCGGCGGCAGGCGCTGGACGCGCTGTCGGCCGCCGAGCAGGCGCAGATCGATGCGCTGGAAGCGCAGGCCCGGCTGCTGCTGGACATGCATGCGATCTGGAGCCTGCACGCCGACTGACGCCGGCCGGCGCGCAGGCGGGACAGCCGCCTGCTGTTACTGCCCGCGGCCGACTTCCTGCATCATGCGCGCCATCAGGTACAGCCGCGGCACGATGCTGTCGGCGTCGATGTATTCATCGCGCGCATGGTAGCCGGCGCCGGCCAGGCCGAAGCTCTCCAGCACCACCGCCTTGCCGGACCGGGACGCAAAGCCGGCATCGGTGGCGCCGCCGGTCATGTCGACCAGGTTCAGCTTGCGCTCCATCTCGCCGTAGATGTCCTGCGCCTTCTTGGCCACCTCGCGCGCGGTGGCGCTGGCGACGAAGGGCGGACGGCCGCGCTCGATGCTGATCGTGGTCTGCGTGTCCGGCACCAGCCGGTTCTGCACCTTTTCCTTCAGCGCCGCTTCCAGCTTCTCGAAGCCGTCCGGCACCGTCAGGCGCATGTCGCCGGTGGCCATCGCCAATTCGGGAATCTGGTTGCGCACCTTGCCTGACTGCGACATGGTCCAGTTGAGCTGGGTGCCGGGGACGGACTTGGCCACGTCGCGGGTCTGCACCAGCTGGTGCGACAGTTCGATCAGGGCATTGCGTCCCGCGTCCGGCGCCGCGCCCGCATGCGAGGAGCGGCCCTGCACCTGCAGCGTGACGGTGCCGGTGCCGGAGGCGCCGAGCAGGATGGCTTCCTTGCTGACCTGGGTCGGCTCGGCCGACAGCACGTAGTCATGCTCCGCGCCCAGCGCGGCAATCATCTCGCCCGAGCCGACCGAGCCGATCTCCTCGTCGGCATTGAACAGCACGGTCACCTTGCCGTAGTCGCGCCAGCCGGCGTCTTTCAGCAGCTGCAGCGCATGCAGGATGACGGCGATGCCGCCCTTGTCGTCGGCGATGCCGGGGCCATAGATGCGGCGGCCTTCCACCTTGTATGGCTGGGTGGCCAGCGTGCCGGCCGGGTACACCGTGTCCATGTGGGCCATCAGCATCAGCCGCTTGCTGCCGCTGCCGCTGAAGGTGCCGACGACGATGCTGCCCGGCCCGGTGCTGCCGCGCCGCCGCTCGGTGGTCGCGCCCAGCGCCTTCAGCCTGGCCTCGGTGTAGTCGGCCATCTTCGCCAGCCCGGCCGCGTCGCTGCTGCCGGATTCGATCATGACCATGTCCTTCAGGCTGTCGATCACCGCCGGCTCGGCCTGGCGGGCTGCCTGCAGCAGCGGCTGGTTTGCTTCGGCGGCCTGGACGTTGGCATGGACGGCGGCCGACAGGGCCAGGGCCAGCAGGGCGGGAAGGGTTTTGATGCGCACGGCGTCTCCTGAATATTGGGTGAGCCGTCATTCTAGCCAATCGCGGCCGATTGGCTGGCCGGCGACGATACGGGGCGTGGATCGTCCGGGCAAAAAAAACCCGCTCACAGGGAGCGGGTAAATCCATCCTTTGGGAGGGTGGAGGAGACAGGGAGGACTATACCGGCGGCCGGGCAAGTGTGGAAATTCCTATTGCCAATACTCCATATCACTGCCGTGAATGTCAGCTGCCCGGCCTGCCACCATGCGGGAGCGCAGCCCGTGATGGCGATCCACGCTAAGATGCCGCTTTTTGTCCGCCACATCGATGAGGCACGCGCCGCTCCTTTCCCGCATCGCCATATTGCGTCTTGCCGCCTGCCTGTCGCCCTGCATTGCAGCGCCGGCATGGTGCGGCGACAGCGACCTGGCCATCAAGTTCACGCCTTCCTGGTACCAGTCCGCCGACGGCAATCACGCCTGGGACCTGAACCTGCGCGCCAACCGCGGTCCGCATTCCCTGTGGGCGGGCCAGTACCTGGCCCGGGAAGGCCAGCGCCAGCTGCGTTCGGGCTATGAATACACCCAGGTCTTCCCGGCCGGGCAGGTGGTGTGGTCGGCCCAGGCGGCAAGCGGCGGCTTCGTCGGCGGCTCGGCCACGCTGCGGGTCGGCGATCCGTTCTACCTGATCGCCGGACTAGGCCGCACCAACCTGCACAATTACTACAACCTCAATTTCGACCCGAACGATGCAATCACCCTGGGCGCGGGCACCGGCGCGATTGCGCACACCGAACTCGCCCTCTATCAGGTCCGGGACGACCGGCTGGGCACCGGGCAACGCATCACCCATCTGTATGCGCATCTGAACCTGACCGATGGTGACCGGCTCTCACTGGACGGCACCTACAAGCGCGGCGTGGCGGATGATGGCATGCTGGTGCGCGGACACGGGCTGACCCTTACCTATACCCATCGGCATACCTTCATCCGGATCGCCCATGATCCCTATGCCAACTTCGGCAGCGTCAGCCAGAACCGCTTTTCAGTCGGGCTGACTTACTAGAGCCTGTTATGAACCTCAGGACGGTGCCTGGAAGCCGCCATAACTGGCCATCTGCGGCGTTGCGGCTCCTCGCCGTAACGCGTTACTGCCTCGTCGCCGCGTCTTGCATCTGGCCAGTTCTGACAGCTCCCAGACACCTTCCGAGATCCATAACAGGCTCTGGGCGCTTGCGGCTGGGTAAGTCACAAGTGGCGCCATCTGCCATGCTGCGGATATGCAGTGCTCCAACCCAACCACAAGGAAACCGGCAACATGGACCGATGGCTCCTCTATGCATTCATCTCGATGGCCTTTGCAGGCTTCACCTCCGTGATCGCCAAGCTCGGCCTGTCGGGCATCTCGGGCGACCTGGGCCTGGCCGTGCGCACCTGCTTCGTCTTCGTGTTCGTGCTGCTGTTTGCCGGCGCCGTCGTGCCGGCCGCGGAACTGCAGTCGCTTAATGCGAAAAACGTGTTCTGGCTGGCGGTGTCGGCAGTGACCACCGCCGGTTCCTGGGTTTTCTATTACAAGGCGATCAAGCTGGGCGACGTCTCGACCGTCGCCCTGATCGACAAGGGCAGCGTCGTTATCGCGCTGCTGCTGTCGTTCTGGGTGCTGCATGAAACCGTCACGCTGGCCAAGCTGCTGGGCGCGGGGCTGATCGTGGCGGGCCTGCTGGTGATTGCACGCGGGTGAAAAGGGCGTCGCTGCGCTGGACCAGGGATGGCGATGCGATTGTTTGCCGCTGCATGGAAGCATGAATAGCGATCGCCCCATCCCTTTTTGGGCCAGCGACCCGGGGACTTGTTGATTGGGCGCGCGATCCGGACTTTACCAAGGGACGAAGGGCGCCAACATTCCGTGCGAGGCCTTTTCAGGGTCGCCTTCGTTGCTTGCTGCTGCTCACTTGCTTTCGCTGCTGGCCACTTTTGGCCGGAACGCGACTTCCAGCGCAAATATCTCTGCTATCTGATTCAGGGACTTAAGCGTGGGATTTGCGGTTCCCGCCTCAAGGTCACGGATGAGTCTTACATTGACGCCACGATGCTTTGCGAATTCAGGTTGAGTTAGTCCCGAGATTGCGCGCATTTTTTTAACGGCTTCCTGCAACGATAGAGTGCCTGCAGCGACCTCCTCATAAAACTGCTTGCGTGCAGCGCGGGAAACTTCCTTCGGCACCGGCTTTTTTCGCTTGTCCATACTAGCCCCTGCTGCCAAGTTCGCGTAACTGCTCCCGTTGTCCCTGGATGGCGTGATAACGCTGGCTAATGATGTCGTCGTCCACGCCCTGGGCCCGCATCACGTCGGGCAGTTTTTCCAACTCCCCTTCGAAGGCGAACAGTTCAGCGCCTATTTGCCCAAGTTCAACCTGGTCGAATTCAAGGAACTGGAGAACGTCGACCCAGTTGGCAATTTCAGTCCTATCGTCCCGTTTCCAACGAAGCGTGCGCGCAATACCCTCTCTATCCAGGTTCATCGGCGCGAAGTCAAACAAGGGGGTTAGCTGAACCCGGCCATCAACAATTTGCACGGCCGTATTGCGCGCATGGTTGTCCGTATTTCCCATTGCGATATTAAGCACATCACGCTTTAGAAACTCCACGGTGGTCTCTGTCGGATTGGTGGTGTATTTCCGAAGCGCCGCCAGTACTTCATTTTGGGCAGGGATGGCGTCAAAGCCAATCTGACCCATCAGGGAAGCAGCGCTTTCCTGGTGCAGTCGCTCTACACGCCCGCCGCCTGCTTTTCTGTCGAACCGTGGAATGAATAGCATGTCATCCTGCAGTTCCGGCATTTCGTGAACGAGAATGCCAACTTCCTTCGCTACGCGCATGAAAGCTGCTTCATTTTGCAGAATTTTGATATCAGAAGCATGTTTGCCGCGTGGCAGCTTTACGAGATAGTGCTTTTGAGCCTGTTCGTCCGGAAGCACGCCGTCGGCGTACCAGAGTCCGTCCATGCCCTTGGTAAGCAAAAATTTCGGGGCCACGCCCTGGACGCCAGGCGTTCCCGCAGAAAGCATGCTGTGCCTGTGCAGATGCTCGATGAATTCTTCGCTACGTTCCAGAATTGCATCAGTACTAAATCCCTGGGCGACGTCAACGCCGCTGAGGCGCTCAACGTGGGCTTTATAAAAATCAACCGCTTCTTTTACCCGGAGCCGGCCTATGGGATTAAAAGCTCCTGCGCAAAGCAGGGGCCAGTCGGCAGCAATGCCGTTTCCAAGTTTTAGTTCTCCCAGCAGATAATGCCGCCCCTTGCCTTGTGGGACCAGGTCGAACAGGAAAGAGGGCCAGCGTGAAAGCTGCTCCACCTTGGCACTTACAGGAAAACGCAGGGATACTGGAGCAGTTTCGCTAAAGGCATACTCTATGTCGTAGTCCAGCATGGAGGAACCCATTCCCCCCAAGCCAGGGTCCCGTACTTCAACCGTGCAGCACTCTTTCCACTGACCGTGCAGCCAGATTTCAAACGTGCATTTCATGATCGCCCTGGAGACCTACAAGTAATTTATACATTATAGTTGCAAAATTATAGGCCAATACCTCTATAATTTATGCATTAAAGTGGCAAAAAAGCGAATCGCTACCTTTCTGCACCTGATGAGATCGATATGGGAGAGGAACTGCGTAGCCATGTCATTCCCGCCAATCTTCCGGCTTCCTCAGTCAACGAAGCCCTGGAGTGCAGCGCCCAGAGTCCGTGTCTCGCCAGGGAACGGCTATTACCTTGCAGGCTGTGCGCTTCGAACAGTTGTGCCTCGACTCGTCCTGTGCACTCGCGGCGCAGCGCTCTGCGGCCTGAGATGCACGGCCTGAGATACACGCGGCCTCTCAGGAAATCATGCGCAGCAAGTATTGCGTGGGTTCGTCCAGAGTAGTCATCAGCTAACTCTTTGAGTCGAAGCGATCCATCGTCGGCCCGGGCCTACCTCCCTACTGTTCTACCGCAACGCAGAAAAAGGTGCGTCACGGATTGATTTTCATGGGTGCGCGCCAACTGCTTATTCAAGCCCCATGAAACGGCAAAAGCCGGCGTGCGTGCGCCGGCTTTTGTTGTTTGCTGCTGTTTCGGTCCGGCCGCCCTGCAGGGCGCGGCCGGATGCTGCTTCACAGCGTACTGACTGCTGCTTAGCCGCCGAAGTAGGTGTCGTTCACATCGCCGTAGTGGCGGTTGGAAGCGGCCTGGATGGCTTCGGCGCGCACGTCCTGGCGGCTGCGGCTGCTGGCGGCGTAGACCGTGTCCTGGCCGTCATGCTGGCGCTGGACGATCGCGCCTTCCGAGGCGGCCTGGGCCAGGTCCTGGCGCACTTCGGCGCGGGTCAGGCGGGACTGGAAGCCGGCGTCCGGGGCAACGAATTCGGTCTGCTGGGCAAAGGCCGAACCGGCGGCGGCGAAGACGGCAACTGCGGCGATGAGGTTCTTGACGTTCATGGTGTTCTCCAAATAAAGGTTGAGGAAGCGGGCACGGCGGTCAAGGCATTCATGAAGCGGGTCTGCCCGTCGGGTCCTGCTTCGGTGATCCGCACTTGCTGGTGCGTTCATCGATGGACACAGTGTACTCACCCTTCCGCCTGCAATAAACAGCGCTAGAGACAATTCAGAATTCCATATTCACGAATAATCAACCGGGATTAGAAATTTCAGATTGCATTTTTATGCGTACTTATGCAAATATGCGGCATGGAAAACCTGTCCTCTTTCGCTCCTGCCACTCTCAGCCACGGCGGCTCGACCTACCTGATGGCGGATTTGCCGGCCCTGTCCGGCGCGCGCCATGCCGCCCTGCCTGTGGTGCTGCGCATCCTGCTGGAAAACCTGGTCCGCAATACCGATGGCGCGGAGCGTGAAGAGGCGGTACGGGCCATGTTCGCCTGGCTGGACACCGGCAGCAGCGAGGCGGAGATTGCCTTCCAGCCAGGGCGCCTCCTGATGCATGACACCACCAGCACGCCGGCCCTGGTCGATATCGCCGCCATGCGCGACGCGCTGGCCGAAGCCGGCGGCGACCCGGCCCAACTCAATCCCGGCCTGCCGGTGGACATCTCGGTCGACCATTCGCTGGCGGTGGAATTCTTTGCGCAGCGCGACGCGGCCGAGCGGAACCTGCAGCTGGAAATGCGCCGCAACGGCGAGCGCTACCGCTTCCTGAAATGGGCATCGACGGTGATGCAGGGCGTGCGCATCCATCCGCCCGGCACCGGCATCATGCACACCATCAACCTGGAGCAGCTTGCCACCGTGGTCACGGTGCAGCAGCGCGACGGCCAGCCATGGCTGGTGCCTGACACCCTGATCGGCACCGACAGCCATACGCCGATGATCAATGGCATCGGCGTGCTGGGCTGGGGCGTGGGCGGCCTGGAGGCGCAGACGGTGATGTTCGGCATGCCGACCATGCTGCGCATTCCCGACGTGATCGGCGTGCGCCTTGCCGGCCGGCTGCGCGCCGGCGTACTGGCCACCGACCTTGCCCTGACAGTGACGCAGCGGCTGCGCGAGATGAGCGTGTCCGGCGAATTCGTCGAATTCTTCGGCCCCGGCGTGGCCACGCTGGATGCCGGCGCGCGCAGCGTGGTGGCCAACATGACGCCGGAATACGGCGCCAGCACGGCTTATTTCCCGATCGACGGCCGCACCCTGGACTATCTGCGCGCCACCGGCCGCGACGCCGCCAGCGTGGCGCTGGTGGAAGCCTATGCGCGCCGCAGCGGCCTGTGGTTCGACCCGGCTGCCACGCCGCGCTATACCCGCATGCTGGAGATCGACCTCGATGCGGTCGGCATGCACGTAGCCGGCCCGCGCCGGCCGCAGGACCTGCTGGACTATGGCGACACCGGCCGCGCGCTGGCCGCCAGCGGCGCAGCAGCCGCCGGCGACGGCCTGCCGGCCTATCCGGTGGCGATCGCCGCCATCACCAGCTGCACCAACACTTCCGACCCCGCCCTGCTGATCGCCGCTGGCCTGCTGGCGCGGCGCGCCCGCGCGCTCGGGCTGCGCACGCCGGCCTGGGTCAAGACCTCGCTCGGCCCCGGCTCGCCGGCCGCCGCCGCCTACCTGGAGCGGGCCGGCGTGCTGGACGACCTGGCGGCGGTGGGCTTTGACATCGTCGGCTATGGCTGCACCACCTGCATCGGCAATTCCGGCGCCCTGACCGCGCCGGTGCAGCAGGCGCTGTCGCAGCGCCAGGCCAGGCCGGTGGCGGTGTTGTCGGGCAACCGCAATTTTCCGGGCCGCATCCATCCCGATCTCGAACTCGGCTTCCTGATGTCGCCGCCGCTGGTGATCGCGTTCGCGCTGGCCGGCCGGGCCGACATCGACCTGAGCCGCGAGCCGCTGCACGTCACGCCCAACGGCACGGCGGTGTACCTGCGCGACCTGTGGCCGACGCAGGAGGACATCGACGCGCATGTGCGGCGCGGCGTGGCGCCGCAGGACTTCCGGCGCGCCTTCGCGCTGGCCAGCCAAAACCCGGCCTGGCATGACTTGGAAGCGCCGCGCGCGCCGCAGTTTGCCTGGGATGCCGGCTCCACCGCGCTGCGCCGCCCGCCCTTCGCGGCGGCCAGCGAGGGCAGCCAGCTTGGCCATTACCTCGCCTATCCGCTGCTGGTGCTGGGCGACGACGTGACCACCGACCATATCTCGCCGGCCAGCGCGATTCCGAAGGACAGCTTCGTGGCCGACTTCCTGGTGGCGCGCGGCGACGACCGCAATGACCTCAATGTGTTCGCCTCGCGCCGCGGCAACTGGGAAGTGATGCTGCGCGCCGCGTTCTACAGCAAGAGCTTGCGCAACCTGCTGTGCCCGGCGGCGCCGGTTGGCCATACCCTTCATGTGCCCAGCGGCGCGGTGGCGCCCATCTTCGAGGTCGCGCAGCGTTACCGCGACGCCGGCGACGCGGTCGTGCTGGTGGCCGGCGAACGCTACGGCACCGGCTCGTCGCGTGACTGGGCGGCCAAGGGCCAGCGCCTGCTCGGCGTGCGCGCAGTGCTGGCGCTGAGCTTCGAGCGCATCCATCGCTCCAACCTGATCGGCATGGGCATCCTGCCGTTGCGGCTGCCGGCCGGCATGCATCCCGACGCGCTGCGGCTGCAGCCGGGCGACCGGCTGGAAATCAATGCCCAGGCCGGCACGCTGCTTCCACGCTGCAGCGTGCCGGTACGCCTGCACCGTGCCGATGGCCAGGTGCAGGCGTTCGCGGCGCAGGCCGCGATCGAGACGCGGCTGGAATGCGCGCTGCTGGAGAACGGCGGCGTGATTCCCACCATCCTGCGCCAGGCAATGTCCGACGCGCCAGCTAAAAAGGCCGTGGTCGGATGAGCGCCGAAGCCGCCATCTCCCGCCAGATCGTCGAACTGGCCCGGGAACAGGCATGGGCTGCCGGCACACACTTGCCGGCACAGATGCTGGCCGACCGGCTGCGGGTATCGCGCCAGCCTGTCAATACCGCGCTGGCGGCGCTGGCGCAGCAGGGCGTGCTGACGCGCCAGCCCAACCGCGGCTACTTCCTGGCCCGGCCGCTGACCGAAGAGACGCTGGCCGAGATCGTCGGCAAACTCGGCCTGGACGAGGCCGACATCGTCACCGGCAGCTATTTCCAGATTGCCGACGACCTGCTCAAGGGAGCATTGCCGCAGGAATTCTCCGAGCAGATGATGCGCAAGCGCTACGGCCTCACCGCCGCCCAGCTCAATGCGGTGCTGGGCCGCATCGCCAGCGAAGGCTGGGCCGAGCGCAAGCCCGGCTATGGCTGGACATTCTCGTCGATGCTGACCACGCCCGACAGCCTGCTGCAGTCCTACCGGCTGCGGTTGGCGCTGGAGCCGGCCGCGTTGCTGGAGCCGGGCTATCGCCTCGACGCCGCCGTGCTCGCACAATGCCGCGCCACCGAGCGCCAGCTGCTCGACGGCGGCATCATGACGGCCAGCGCCGACGCGCTGCACGACCGCGGCGTGCGCTTCCACGAAAGCCTGGTGGACGCCTCCGGCAATGCCTTCTTCATCGACGCCATCCGGCGCGTCAACCGCGTGCGCCGGCTGCTGTCCTACCGCTCCATGCGCCAGCGCGAACGCTATCCCGAGCACTGCCGGCAGCACCTGCACCTGCTCGACCTGCTGGAAGCGCGGCGCAATGCCGAGGCAGCGGCCTTCCTGCGCGAACACCTGGACCATACGATGCAGTCGCTGTCGCGCATCGAGAACATCCTGCAACCCTGAACCCACCACCAAGAGGCACCGTCCATGAACCTGACTCCCGCCATCCGCGCCGCCTTCACGCCCACCGGCAAGCTGCGCGCCTCGATCAACCTGGGCAATCCCATCCTTGCCAATACCGGTGCCGGCGGCCAGCCCGGCGGCGTCTCGGTCGACCTGGCCGGGGAGCTGGCTACCACCCTGGGCGTGGAACTGGAACTGGTGGTGTTCGACGCCGCTGGCAAGTCGGTGCAGGCGGTGGCCGCCGAGCAGGCCGACATCGGCTTCTTCGCCATCGACCCGCTGCGCGGCGCAGAGATCGCGTTCACCGCGCCTTATGTGCTGATCGAAGGCTATTACCTGGTGAAGGACGATTCCCCGCTACGTACCAACGACGAAGTCGACCGCGCCGGCAACCGGGTGGTGGTTGGCAAGGGCAGCGCCTATGACCTGTACCTGAGCCGCACCCTGGCCCAGGCGCAGATCGTGCGCGCCCCCACCTCGCCGGCGGTGGTCGAGACCTTCCTGCAGGAAGGCGCCGAGGTCGCCGCGGGCGTCAAACAGCAGCTGGAGGCCGACGCCGCGAAAGCGGGCGGCCTGCGGCTGCTGGACCAGCGCTTCATGGTGATCCGCCAGGCGATGGGCCTGCCGAAAAGCCGTGGCGCCAAGGCAGCGGACTTCCTGCGCGCCTTCGTCGAAGAAAAGAAGGCCAGCGGCTTCGTGGCGGCGGCGCTGCAGCGGCACGGCATACAGGGCGCCTCGGTGGCGCCGGCCGGCGCGGAATGATGTTGTAAAAAGAAAACAATCCGGCACTAGTGTTTTAGTGAACGCCGTTCGTTTAACGGCTGGCATACCAGCCATAAGCTATGCTGGGTGCCATCGTCCGGCCAGGACGTCGTGCTGAAAGGCTTACGAATTCGCCGGGCAGAAAAGGCCGTATATCCGCAGGCGCAGGCTTGCATGGATCACCGGCCGCGATAGGGCAGTTCGGCCGGACAATGCGGGCAGTCCGTGCCGGGCTGCCCGGTCCATCCTTCATTAAAAATCCGCACCGCAAAAACCAGGTGCTTTCAAGAGGAGATGTTGCATGTACACGATCAATCACCTGTTTGCCCGTGCCGGCCGCGCCGTGGCAATCGCCGCCGCGTTCGCCGCCGCCGCGCCCGTGATGGCGCAGGCGCCGATGGAACTGAAGATCATCGCGCCGGCCGCGCCGGGCGGCGGCTGGGACGGCGCCTCGCGCTCGCTGCAGCAGGCCATGGTCGCGGCCGGCGCCGCCAAGAGCGTGCAGGTGGTCAATGTGCCGGGCGCCGGCGGCACCGTCGGCCTGGCGCAGTTCGCCAACGGCGCCAAGGGCGACGGCAACCAGATGATGGTGATGGGCATCACCATGCTGGGCGCGGTGCTGACCAACAAGGCGCCGGTAGGACTGGACAGCGTCACGCCGATCGCCCGCCTGACCGCCGACCCGCTGGTGGTGGTGGTGCCGGCCAGTTCGCCGCACAAGAGCATCAAGGACCTGGCCGCGGCCATCAAGGCCGATACGTCCAAGGTGGTCTGGGCCGGCGGTTCGGCCGGCGGCGCCGACCATATCCTGGCCGGCCTGGTGGCCAAGGCCGCCGGCGGCGACGCCAGCAAGCTCAATTACGTGCCGTTCTCGGGCGGCGGCGAAGCGCTGGCCGAAATGCTGGGCGGTCGGGTGGCGGCCGGCATTTCGGGCTACGGCGAATTCGAAAGCATGATCAAGTCGGGCAAGCTGCGCGCGCTGGCCATTGCCTCCGGCAAGCGCATCCCCGGCGTGGAAGTGCCGACGTTGAAGGAGCAGGGCCTGGACGTGGAACTGGTCAACTGGCGCGGCATCGTCGCGGCGCCCGGCATCACGCCCGAGCAGCGCAAGGCCCTGTCGGCGGCGGTGGAAAAGACGGTCAAGTCGCCCGAGTGGACCAAGATCCTGAAGGCGCGCGGCTGGGACGACGCCTACCTGCCGCCTGAGCAGTTCGCCGACTTCATGAAGGCCGACCAGACCCGCGTGAAGGACATCCTGACCTCGATCGGCCTGGTGAAATGAGCCTCGGCAACGATGGCTCGGTGCCCGCCGGGCGGGCGCCGCTGGTGGTCGGCGCGATCCTGCTCGGCCTGGCCGGGCTGACCCTGTTCGATTCCCTTGGCGTGGCGTCCGGCATGGGGCCGAACGTCGGCCCGTCGGCGGCGATGAAGCTGATCGCGCTGCTGCTGGCCGGCCTGGGCGTGGCGCACCTGGTGCAGGCGCTGCGCCTGGCCGGGCAGCGGCAGGCGCAAGACCCGGAAGACAAGGTCAATCCGGGTTCGCTGGCCTGGGTGTTCGCCGGGCTGGTGCTGCAGATCGTCGCGCTGTCGATCGGCGCCGGCTTCATCGTGTCGTCGGCCATCCTGTTCGCCTTCACCGCCTGCGGCTTTGGCCGCTCGCTCAGGTCGCTCGGGCCGGTCTACGGCCTGGTGCTGAGCACGGCGGTGTACCTGTTCTTCACCAAGGCGCTCGGACTGTCGCTGCCGATGGGTCCGCTCGAGCGGCTGCTGGGATAAGGAGCCGACATGGAATCGCTTTCACTTCTGGCCGACGGCATCTGGATTGCGCTGCAGCCCGGCAACCTGCTCTTTGCCGGCATCGGGGTGCTGCTTGGCACGCTGGTTGGCATCCTGCCCGGCATCAGCCCGTCGCTGACGGTGGCGCTGCTGTTGCCGGTGACCTTCAGGCTCGACCCGACCGGCTCGATCATCATGTTCGCCGGCATTTACTTCGGCGGCATGTACGGCAGCTCCACCACCGCCATCCTGATCAACACGCCGGGCGAGGCGGCCTCGATCGCCACCGCGATCGAAGGCTACAAGATGGCGCTGTCCGGCCGCGCTGGCCCGGCGCTAGCCACCGCGGCCATCGGCTCCTTCGTCGCCGGCACCATCGCCACCTTCCTGCTGGCGCTGCTGGCGCCGACCATCGTCGACCTGGCGGTGCAGTTCGGACCGTGGGATTACTTCGCGCTGATGGTAGTGGCCTTCGTCACCGTGTCGGCCACCTTCGGCACCTCGGTGCTGCGCGGCCTGACCAGCCTGGCGCTGGGCCTGTTCCTCGGCCTGGTCGGCATCGACAAGCTGACCGGCCAGGCGCGCCTGGCGTTCGGCGTGCCGGCGCTGATGGACGGCATCTCGATCACCACGCTGGCGGTCGGCCTGTTTGCGATGGGCGAGGCGCTGTACGTCGCGTCCCGCTTTAAGAACGTGACCGAGCGGGTGGAGCCGGTCAGCGGCTCGCTGTGGATGACGAAAGCGGACTGGAAGGCTTCCTGGAAAGCCTGGCTGCGCGGCACCGCCCTGGGCTTTCCGATCGGCGCGCTGCCTGCAGGCGGCGCCGAGGTGCCGACGCTCTTGTCCTACACCCTTGAGCGCAGGCTGACGAAAAACCCCGAGCAGTTCGGCCGCGGCGCCATCGAGGGCGTGGCCGGCCCGGAGGCGGCCAACAATGCCTCGGCCACCGGCACCCTGGTGCCGCTCCTGGCGCTGGGCCTGCCGACCTCGGCCACCGCGGCCATGATGCTGGCCGGCTTCCAGCAGTACGGCCTGGTGCCCGGACCGCTGCTCTTCACCACCAATCCCGAGATGGTCTGGGGCCTGATCGCCAGCTTTTTGGTGGGCAACCTGATGCTGCTGGTGCTGAACCTGCCGCTGGTGGGCCTGTGGGTCAAGCTGCTGGCCATTCCGCAGGCCTGGCTGTATGCCGGCATCCTGGTGTTCGCGGCCATGGGCACGCTGGCGGCCAACCCCTCGGTGGTGGAGCTGACGATGCTGGTGGTATTTGGCGTCACCGGCTACCTGATGCGTTGCTGGGACTATCCGGTGGCGCCGATGATCGTCGGCCTGATCCTCGGTCCGATGGCGGAAAGCCAGTTCCGCCGGGCGCTGCAGGTCAGCCTGGGCGACTACCTGGTGTTCTTCAAGCACCCGGTGTCGGCGACCCTGCTCGCGATTGCAGTGATCGCCCTGCTGGCGCCGCTGCTGTTCAAGGGCCTGCGCCGCTTCAGGGGCGGCGACGAGTAGGGGTGCTGGAGCCTGTTCAGGCTGGCCGGTTTCAGGTTGCGGCAGCATCGCATCCTGTCGGCGTTGGCGCGGCGTCGGTGGGATACCCTGGAGGGGCATTCCACTGAACCGCCGATGAAGGACCAGGCGTCAAGTCGCTCCGGGGAAGATAGCGGAGTAGTGTGATCCGGTTGGCGGATCTGGTCTTGGGAAGCAGGTACAGGGGCGGTTGCAGTTGCAGTTGCAGTTGCAGTTGCCGTTGCCGTTGCCGTTGCCGTTGCCGTTGCAGTGAAGTCCCGTTGAGCGCGCCGTGTCAGCGGTGCCCGGAGCGGGAAAAGGTGCGGCGTCTGTCTGAGCCAAGCTTTAGCTTGGCGAGTTTAGCCGCGCCCCGCTCCGGGTACCGCTGACACGGGAACCCCCGCGCAGCGGGGGCGCGATCATCGGGTCGCCTTTTTTGGTTACTTTTTTGGCGAAGCAAAAAAGTAACCCGGCCGCCGGGACGGACTCCCGGCTTGTCTCCACGGCAGTGCAATCGCATTGCGTCACCCGGCAAGGCACGGGCAGCACTGTCGGTGTTGTCTTTGACGTTCGTATTGAAACTTCAAACTTCAAACTTCAAAAGCAACTGCTGCTTCGCAGTGACGTCTTTACGCCGGGTGAAACAAGCCGACTGCACTGTCGTCATGCCCAGGCCGGGAGTTCGCCCCGGCGGGCGACCTACTTTTTTTGCTTCGCCAAAAAAAGTAGGCAAAAAAAGGCGACCCGGTGATCGCGCCCCGCTGCGCGGGGTTCCCGTGCCGTCGATGCATGGAGCGGGGCGCGGCTAAACTCGCCAAGCTGCGCTTGGCTCAGACAGACGCCGCACCTTTTCCCGCTCCACGCACCGACGTCACGGCGCGCTCAACGGGACTTAAAAGCCACTGCAACGGCAACGGCAACGGCAACGGCAACGGCAACGGCAACGGCAACGGCAACGGCAACGGCAACGGCAACGGCAACGGCAACGGCACCCCCACCCTGTGGCCCCGCGCTACGAATCCAGCAATTAAAACCGACCCCGCCCTTTCACCGCCTGGCCGCGCGCGCCCGGCGCCGGTACAGCAGACCGACGATGGCCGAGGCAATGCCGGATGCGGCGCCCACGCCCAGCGCCCAGCGCGGGCCGAAGGTGTCGGCCACCCAGCCCACCGCCGGCGCGCCGAGCGGCGTGGCGCCCATCAGGATCGCCAGCAGGATGGCCATCACCCGGCCGCGCATGGCCGGCTCGGTCGAGAGCTGCACCACGCTGTTGGTCGAGGTGGTGAAGGTCTGCGCCGAAATCCCCACCAGAACCAGCATCGCGCCGAAGGTCTGGAAGCTCGGCATCAGCGCGGCCAGCGCGCAGCCGAGGCCGAACAGCGCCGAGGAATTGACCAGCCGCGCAATGTGAGGCTGGGCGCGCGACGCGGTAAACAGCGCGCCGGCCACCGATCCCACCGCCATCGCCGAACTGAGCACGCCGTAATGGCCGGCGCCGGCATGGTAGGCATTCACCGCCATGGTCGAGATGAAGATCGGGAAGTTCAGGCCGAACGTCCCCAGCAGGAACAGCATGAACAGCACGGTCTTCAGGTCGGGCCGGTTCCACACGTAGCGCAGGCCCGCCAGCAGCCCGCCGTCGGCGCGCGGCGCCCGCCCGCGCCAGTGCAGTTCGGCCACCCGCAGCATGGCCAGCGACCCCAGCACCGCGACATATGACAGCGCATTGATCACGAACACCCAGCCAGTGCCGATCGAGGCGATCAGCAGGCCCGCCACCGCCGGGCCTATCATGCGGGCGGCGTTGAAGGAGGTGGAGTTCAGCGCGACCGCATTGGTCAGGTGCTCTTCGCCCACCAGTTCGGAGACGAAGGTCTGGCGCGCCGGCGCGTCGAAGGCGCTGACGCAGCCGAGCAGGAAGGCGAACAGATAAACCTGCCACAGCTGCGCCACGCCCAGCAGCGTCAGCAGGCCCAGGCCCAGCGCCAGCAGGCCCATGGCGCACTGGGTCGCCAGCAGGACCTTGCGGCGGTCGTAGCGGTCGGCAACATAGCCGGTCAGGGGCAGCAGCAGCAGCGACGGGCCGAACTGCAGCGACATCACAATGCCGACCGCGGTGGCGCTGTTGTTGGTCAGCTCGGTCAGCACCAGCCAGTCCTGGGCAGTGCGCTGCATCCAGGTGCCGACGTTGGACACCAGCGCGCCGCCGGCCCATACCCGGTAGTTGTAGCCGGCCAGCGAGCGGAAGGTATTGATCATCCGGCCCGCCGCTGCGGCGCGATGCGCGCGGGCCGTGGGTGCAGGAGGAAAACGACTGGCAACATGCAAGGGCTTTCAGGGGCGCCGGGAATGCGCGGAAGGCCTTCATTATCCGGATTTCGCCGCCCGGCCTGTTGACCGTAAACGGTCGCATTGCCTGACGCAGCGGGCCGGCCGGCCTTGATCCGCCGCAGGATGCGCCGCGGCCGGCATGCTTTAACCGCTGTTCGGTTGAAGTTGTTTTATCGGCAACGGAGTGCTGCTGCATGCATATCGAGCACCAACAACAACGGCGGCATCCCGGGTTCCTGGTACTGGCACTGCTTACGGCTTTTCTGGCGCTGTACGCCACCTGGCCGCTGGGACTGGCGGTCTCGCCGGACTCGGTCGACTGTCTGGCCGCCGCTGCTGGAAGGCTACGCCGTCGCAACGACCGGGGCCTGTTGTGCTCCTCCATCGAACTGTCGTTGCTCGGTCCGGCCTGCAGGGTGTTCATCATGTGGCCAAGCGCTCCAACACTTGTCGCGACGATCTGCCAGGGCATCACATTGGCGACCTGCGGGCATCGCTGCGAGCTGCAGGGAACCCGCTATCGAAATCCGTCCCACACGCTCCTCTATGCACCTGTAATCCGGTTCGGCAAGCGCCGAAAGGCCGCGAGCCATAGTTGGACCCGCGGTCGCCTGCATCGCAGCGCCTCGGCACCGTCAGAATCCATGGCAGCCTCGCTGAACGCGCTTCAATTTTCCAGGGCTCACACATGCAATCCAATAATCCAGCGAATGACGCCGGCAATGCAATCCATGCCTACACCCTGTTTTCGGGCAGCACGCCAGTTGGCGATGACAGCCGCGATGGGCAAGCCGCAATTGGCGGAGATGGCACAGCGCGGCAACCGCGCCTGCATGCCGGCAACCGTGCAGGCACGCCGCTCCTGTCCGACGACAACCGCCTGGATGACCATAACCAGAAAATCGACGTGCTTAACGATCAGCTCCGGTTCCTGCGCGCCAATGCCGCGCTTGATCTGAAACAGACCGTGAATTTTTTTGACGCCGTCAAGGCATCAGAACAGGCACTCAAGGCTTTCTTGCGCGACGATCCACACAACGCCGCGCTTCGCAGGCTGGCCGACGGCCTGCATGCCATCCTTCCCCGTCTGCGCGCGCTGCTGTGCGAGGACGGCAGCGCCAGGCTTGACCTCGACACCATCCACATTCTGTGCATGGGCCTGTCCACCTGCGTGGCGCCAGCAATGGGCGCGATGTTTGACAAAAAGCGGCAGCAAGAGCTGAAGCCAGACCTGCAAGTCATTACAAACAGGCTGATGGAAGATGCATGCAAGGCAGGCTTGCCGTCAGCGACCGCATCCATTGGCATCGTGCTCGATATCCTGAACTGGGCCAGTCGTGTTCTCAAGGCGGATTGCGTCGATGTGAGCCCGTCCATCAGGAAAGTGTTCGACGATGCGCTGAGCGTGTTCGAGGAAGCGATGGCTGGCAAACCGGGCCTCTACGGCCTGACCCTGCATCAAATTGGCAAATGCGCCGTGCAGATTAACGCCATGTTCAGATTCAGCCTGATACGGCTCGATGGCAGCGAGCAGGGCCTAGCCGGGCGCCGCCGTCTCGCCGCTTGCGGCGTGAGCTTGTGTTCCACCGACATGGCGGCGCGTCTTGGCGCAGGAAAAATCGATGCCGTGGTCTGCACCAATGTATGCAATCTGGTCAAGGACATGATGGAGCGTGGCCTGCTGTCGGTGGCTGCAAACGAGCCGCTCTCGCAAGGGCTGGCGGGACTGGTGGGGCTGACTTTGCGAATTCCTGCCGATCAGATGCTTGCGGACGACTGCCGCACCTTGTCCAATTGCGCCAATTTCCTGCGGGTGTCCGGCGGCCACGACGCGGGCGTACTGACCCTGGTGCCGTTACCGAATTGGGCAGCTGCCAGCCACGCGCTGCTTGACGTGATAAATGAGGACAGGTTCATGGTGTGCCTGCCGAGCGGCCAGGCGGTAGCAAACCTGATCAGTTTTGTGAAGCATTGCGACTGTCACCTGCGGCAAAGCCCGGCCGCTGGCCGCAACACAACGGCCAACACGCCTGCCGGACTGATGACCACGACCACGACTACGACCACGACCGCGTCGATGCTGGCCACAACAGCATGGCCTGCTGCTGCCGCCAATGATTCAACTACCGCCAGCACCGGCCCGGGGTTGACGCAAGACAGGCTTCGCAGCGCCGCCAACCGTTTGATCCGGCATGCACTGCTCTGCAGCCCCGACGCATTTACTGCCTCCGAAACGCTCAGTGGATTCCTGTCGGGCCTGGACTACATCGTCCGGCGAAATCTGGTGACGGCCACCCCGGCGTTGAGGAAGTTCATGGCGGTTCTGATGGACAACATGGCCTGGTGCTCCACGAGCTGGAAAGAGAAATCGCGCATGGTGGCACTGCCGGCGCTACGCGGCCTGCTCGCCGCGAAGCTGGTGACCATGGCGCAGGCGCAGCCTGGCCTGGCTGCGCTGCTGGGTCCGTGCAGCAAGGCGAGTGGGTACAGCATGGAAGACCTGGCAGCCGCGATCCGGGAAACAGGCGTGGTCGACGTCGAGATTCCTGCACTGCCGCCAGCAGCGCCGCCGATGCCGCTGGCGCCTTCGCGCAAAGCGCTTCGGCCCGTACTGCCGCCCGGTTATACGCGCATCATCCCGCCATCGACCGCCAGCAACGGCCAAGGCGACGTGGGCAAGAAGGCCGCACCCAGTTTTCATGCCGCTCATCCCCCCGTTCCTGCAGCCGCTGCCGCCGCGACGCAGCCGCAAAGCCAGCCGTGGCAAAGTCCGCGCAAGGTAGCCAGGGCAAACCGTCAGGCCGGGGTTTCCAGCGTCACCTCCCTGCCACAAACGCCACAGCCGATGCCATCGGTGGCTGCCACGCCGCCGGAACGCAAGGCTGGGCCGCAACCCAGGCCGGCCAGCACGACGCGACGCGAGCCGGCGCCGAAAGGCAGGCCTGCCCGGAAGAAGAACCGGCAAACCAGCCAAGCCCCGCGCGCCAGCACCAGGCCGGAAGACGAATGGTTTGCATTGCTCGGTTCCAGGCATCCGGAAGCTCTGGACCGCCTCATGCAAGTGGCCAGCCAGTTCGCCCCTCTCAACCGTAAAAAAGGTAAGGACCGGGAAAGCCGTAGCGCGCTGGCATGCGCGCTCGCTTCAGGCCAACTCCCCGTCGTGAAGTGGCTGCTCGCCCCTGAGACTGGATACCGCAACGACCAACCGATTGGTCCATTCCTGAGCGCGGTGGAACAGGATATCGCGCTGCTGGATGACGAGGTGGTCACCTCGCTCGATTACTTTCTCGCCATGCAGGATGACGCAGCCAGGTCCGCACTCCAGCGCCACTTCGCCACGCATCAGCCGGCCAGCCTGGGCATGCAAGACCTGCTGAAGCGCCATGGCCTGATCGGTGCCGGCGTGGCGACAACAATGCCGACGTTCAGGACACCCGCGGCAGGTGTAAGCACCGCCGCCACGACCAGCACAATGACCATGACGACTGCAACGCCGATCACCACCACCACCACAACAACCACCACGACAACCACAACTGTGACAGCCGAAAGTCGCAAGGCCCGTGATCAGGAGGACGCCCGGGAGCAGCTCACCCTGGGCGATTGCTATTGGAACGGCACCGGCGTAAACGTGGACAAGGCCCAGGCCTTCGAATGGTATAGCGCGGCAGCCTACCAGGGGCTCGCTGAAGCGCAAGGCAACGTGGGCTATTGCTATCACAACGGCATAGGCGTGAAGGAAGACAAGGCCCAGGCCGTCGGGTGGTTTCGCACCGCCGCCCGGAATGGGAACATCATGGCCCGATACCACCTGGGCGTGTGCCACGAGTTCGGCACGGGCGTGAAGGAAGACAAGGCCGCTGCGGTCGAATGGTATCGCCAGGCTGCGGATGAAGGGCTCGCTGAAGCGCAATTCGCGCTGGGCAATTGCCATGAGGAGGGCATAGGCGTGAAGAAAGACATGGCCCAGGCTGCCGAGTGGTATCGGAAAGCTGCGAATCAGGGAATCGGCACGGCGCAGCTCAACCTGGGCAATTGCTATCTGGATGGCACAGGTGTACCCGAGGACCACGCCAAGGCCGTTGTCTGGTATGAGAAGGCGGCGCACCAGGGGCTTGCCGAGGCGCAGTACAGCCTGGGCAATTGCTATTGGCGTGGAACAGGTGTCCCAGAGGACAACGCCAGTGCTGTCACGTGGTTTGAAAAGGCGGCGCACCAGGGGCTTGCCGAGGCGCAGTTCAACATGGGTGTTTGCTATTGGGGTGGCGCAGGCGTACCCAGGGACTACGCCAGGGCCGTCGCATGGTATGAGAAGGCGGCGATCCAGGGGAACGCTAATGCGCAATCCAACCTGGCTACTTGCTATTGGAAGGGCGCAGGTGTAACCAGGGACTACGCCAAGGCCGCCGAGCTCTATGAGAAAGCGGCGAACCAGGGCAACGCTGATGCCCAATACAACCTGGGTGGTTGCTACTGGGATGGCGAAGGCGTACCCAAGGATTACGCCAGGGCCGCCGAGCTGTATGAGAAGGCGGCGAAGCAGGGGCTCGCCGGTGCGCAGTTGAACCTGGGTAGTTGCTATGGGCACGGCATAGGTGTAGCCATGGACTACGGCAAGGCCATCGCATGGTACAAAAAGGCTGCGAATCAGGGGCTCGCCGAGGCGCAATGCGCCTTGGGCAATTTCTATTCGAAAGGCAAGGGCGTGAAGGAAGACAAGGCACAAGCCTTCACGTGGTATCGGAGAGCTGCGGAACAGGGACACGCCGGGTCGCAATTTTTGCTGGGCCATTGCTATTTGACCGGCTTGGGCGTAAGCAGTGACCCCAAGCAGGCCAGGCGGTGGTTTCGCAAAGCCGCGGACCAGGGACACGCTCAGGCATACGCATTCCTGAACTAGGGGAGAACGGCGGCCGCACCTTTGCGTGCAAGACGTATGTCCTGTGTCGGCCCTGAAAAGGATGATGCAGGCCATCACGCAAGAAGAAGGGGGAAGGCAGCGGTGGCCCTGTCCGTACGGCCATTCCCAAAGAATGACCCGATCAATTCGCTTCTGGCCCGTGACGGGCCAGGCTGGCGAACCCCAAGTTTGCCTTGTGGGTGGAAGGCGGGTCCTGCAGGAGGGGTGCCATTTCCTTTTGCGCCGCGCTCCACCCAGGCTACTTTGCTCACTCTGGCATTGGACAGGCAGCGTCTTCCACTTCGCCTTGATGTCTGCCTTTTGCTCGCGGCTGTAGGGTCCGGGCATCGCCATCCACTGGGGATGCATGTCGGAAGCCGTGAGCAAATCTCGGCGCATTCGTTCGGTTTTACTCATCCTGTCTGCGCCAGCGGAGGATGGACGGCTTCGCACCGCAGGTCGCCATTGCGGTTGTTCAGGATCTGGCGGGAGTGCGTCGACTTCCGGGGCGGCATCGCCGCCAGGCGCCGACTTGGCTGAAGCGGGTGAACAGCAGCAGAGGATGGTAAGGTTCCTTTACGGAAAGGTTGAGAAAAAACGAAGACGTCGGTGATTTCGCTGGCTTACGGGCGAACAGGCCTCGGTGGCCTGACGCCCGCCGCCGCTCGGTAACCCGGACGGTTTGTCGACCGGCATCAATTGCCGGCATTGCGGGGCGCGACGCGCAGGCATTTTTTTACTTACGGTTTTCCAGCTGTCCGGTTTGTACGCTTTGCTGAAAAAGCCGCGACGTGGCCGCTTGAATCCGGAAAACGCAATCACTTGCCAGCCGGATTGGCAAGCAGAATTTCGCAGCCATTTTGCAAAACGCCGGTAAGTCGCATTTTTCACCTCCTGTTCCCCATTTGCCCCCCTTCCCGATGCTGTCACGATTCCAGCTGATGAAGGCCGGCAGCCAAGCTGCTGATATGTAAGGACTTTTCATGCAAGAAGAACAAGTTTCCGGCAGTGGTTTTGGTTGCATAAAAATTTTCTGTTGAGAAAAATTGATATGTGGAAATATAATTGCCGTGATTTTTATCGGTATCTGTTTCCGTCAATCGCATAAGAAGTAAGAAGTTTATTTAAAGAAGCTTAAGCAGGTTTTCACAACATCCCATTGCCCGTCCTTTTCCATTCCTTTCCCATTGTGAACAAACAGTTACGCATGCCGGCGCCGGCTATAGCCCTTCCATTTCTTCGCCTCGCCAGGCCGCTGGCCATTCTTTCCGCCGCCGTGGCGCTGTCGGCCTGTTCCGCCATGCGGCCGGCGCCGCTGGCTGCGTCCGATACGCTGCCGGTCAATCAGGCCGACCGCCAGGCGATGCGCAAGGACGTCGAGCCGATTGCGGGGCCGCTGACGCTGGAAAATGCGATTGCGCGGGCGCTGAAGTACAACCTGGAACGGCGTTCCCGCATGATGGAAGAGGCGCTGGCGCTGAACCAGTTCGATGTGAGCCAGTACGACATGCTGCCCAAGCTGGTGGCGCAGGCCGGCTACGTCACCCGCGACACCGACCGCATCAGCCTGTCGCGCAATGCCGCCACCGGCGACCTGTCGCCGTCGCAGTTCATCTCGCAGGAACGCAACCGCGTGGTGGGCGACCTGGGCCTGACCTGGAACCTGCTCGATTTCGGCATGGGCTATTACGGCGCGCGCCAGCAGGCCAACCGTTTCCTGATCGCCTCCGAGAAGCGCCGTCGCGCGATGCACCTGCTGATGCAGGACGTGCGCACCGCCTTCTGGCGCGCCGCCAGCGCCCAAAAGCTGCAGGCCGATGTGGAAAAGACCATTGCCGCCGCCGAGGAAGCGCTAGCCGATGCCCGCCGGGCCGAGGAAGAGCGGGTGCGCAACCCGATGGACACCCTGCGCTACCAGCGCCAGCTGCTGGAAAACCTGCGCCTGCTGGAAGCGGTCAGCCAGGAGCTGACCTCGGCCCAGGTGGAGCTGGCCGCGCTGATCAATGCGCCGTTCGGCAGCCGCATCGAAGTCGCCGAAATGAAGATGGAAGGCGCCGGCGCCGAGCTGCTCAAGCTGCCGGTGCAGGACATGGAGGAAGTGGCGCTGGCCCAGAACCCGGACCTGCGCGAGCAGCACTACAACGCCCGCATCGCCCGCGAGGAAACCCGCCGCACCCTGGTGCGGCTGTTCCCGAATGTCTCGTTCGGCTACAACGTGAAATACGACTCCGACAAATACCTGGTGCACCGCCAGTGGAACGAGGCCGGCCTGCAGCTGACGGCCAACCTGATGAACCTGTTCACCGGCCCGGCGCAGATCCGCCTGGCCGAAGCCGGCGTGGCGCTGGCCGACCAGCGCCGCATGGCCACCCAGCTGAGCGTGCTGACCCAGGTCCATCTCGGCCGGCTGCAGCTGATCAATGCCCGCAACCAGTTCGAGCGGGCCGACGCCATCTACGGCACCGACCAGAAGATCGCCGCGCTGAGCCGCAACCGCGAGAGCGCCCAGGCCCAGAGCAAGCTGGAGCGGGTCAGCAACGACACCGCGGCCATCCTCGGCCTGCTGCGCCGCTACCAGGCGCTGGCCCAGGTGCAGAAGATCGAGAGCCAGCTGCTGGCCAGCCTGGGCCTGGAGCCCACCATCGGCAGCACCAGCGAACTGTCGCTGGCCCAGCTGACCGAGCAGGTCGGCCGCAGCAACGATCCGCTGCAGATGATCCGCGCCGCCGGCGCGGCCAACCCGAAAGCCCAGTGAGAACAGCATGATGAAACGCCTGTCGACTTCCTTTGCAATCATGCTGCTCCTGTGCGCCGCCAGCGGCCTTGCGCAGGCCGAGAACGCCGCGCCGCTGCGCCTGGCCACCGCGCCGGCCGCGTCCGCGCTGGCTGTTCCTGCCATCGCTCCCGCCATCGAGCGCCAGGAAATCCGGGCGCAGCTCATGCCGCGCCGCTACACCACGGTAGCCGCCGAGATCGGCGCCAAGGTCAACCGCATCCCGTTAGCCGAGGGCAGCGCCTTCAAGGCCGGGCAGTTGCTGGTCAGCTTCGACTGCTCGCTGCAGCAGGCGCAGCTGCAGAAGGCCCAGGCTGAACTGGACGGCGCGGCGCAGACGCTCAAGTCCAACCAGCGCCTGGCCGAGCTCAACTCGGTCGGACAGCTCGACCTGGACCTGTCGCGCTCGGCGGTGAACAAGGCGCGCGCCGAGATCGGCGCCAACCAGGCCGTGATGGCCAAGTGCAGCGTGGCCGCGCCGTTCGCCGGCCGGGTGGCGGAACAGAAGGTGCGCGAGCAGCAGTTCGTGCAGGCTGGCCAGCCGCTGCTCGACATCATCGACGACAGCGTGCTGGAGCTGGAATTTCTGGTGCCGTCGCGCTGGCTGGGCTGGCTGCGGGTGGGCAGCGCCTTCCAGGTGCAGATCGATGAAACCGGCAAGGCCTATCCGGCCAAGTTCATCCGCATCGGCGCCCGGGTCGACCCGGTCAGCCAGTCGGTGAAGGTGGCCGCCGCGATCGACGGCCGCTTTCCCGACCTGATGGCCGGCATGAGCGGCCGCGTGCAGGTACGCCAGCCCTGATCGCCTGACCGCAGCGCCGGCCGCCCGGCGCGCACAGGGGCAAGACCACGACCCGCCTAGAGGCAGGCACGAACGAAGCGCCAGAAAGACACCATGAAGAACGCGAAGACATCCTTGAAAGAACCATCCCTGGCAAACGGCGCTTCCGCCACCCACAACAGGAAGCTGGTGCGCCGCGGCCCCAGCCCCATGGCGCTGGAACAGCGCTTCATGTTCGACGGCGCCGCGCTGGCGGACGCCAGCCAGACCGTGGCCAGCGCCGACGCGGCGGCAAGCCATGACGTGGCCGTGGCCGACAGCCATCAGACCGACACCGTGACCACGGTCACTGTCCCTGCCGTCTCCGCTGCGCCGCCGGCGCCGGCCCCGGAACTGATGCATGTGGTGGCCAGCGCGCAGGAAGCGCCGGCCGCCCTGGCCCAGGCACAGGCCGACGCCGAGCGCCTGATTTCCGCCTTCCTGCAGCAGCCCGACGCCCGCGCCCAGCTGTTCGAGCTGTTCCATGGCAGCCAGAGCCAGCCATCGGCCGAGTGGCTGCAGGCGGCCGATGGCTTCCTCGCTTCCTTCCAGGACGGCGCCGCGCCGGTGCAGGTGGCACTGCGCAGCCACGCCGAGATGCAGGGCGCGATGGCCGCCTTCGCTGCCCATGGCCCGGATGGCCAGCCGGTGATCTATCTCAACGGCGACTGGGCCAGGCAGGTTGCCACGCCGGAAGCGCTGACCCGCGCGCTGCTGGAGGAATACGGCCATCGCATCGACGCCTCGCTCAACGGCGACGCCGACACCGCCGGCGACGAGGGGGAAGCCTTCGCCCTGCGCGCGCTGGGCGCCGCGCCCGATGCCGACCAGGCTGCCCGCATCGCGGCCGAGGATGACCACGACACGCTGCAGATCGATGGCCGCACGGTGGAAGTGGAACAGGCCGCGATCACCTTCTCGGTGGTGTACCAGGGCACGCCCTCGTCCTGGAGCGAGGAAGCGCAGAACCTGGCGCTGTATGCCTCGCCCTTCAACGGCAGCAACTACCGCTTCACGTCGTCCAACCCGTCCGACCTCTACTTTCAGGGCAACAATGTCACCGGTTACCTGTCGTACCAGGACCAGTCGGGCAACCGCCAGCAGATCTACGGCGTGGTGAGCCGCCTGTTCAAGACGGGCAGCACGATCGACGGCTTTTATTTCTATGCGCCCGGCGCCGACGGGCTGATCAATGGCGTCGGCGACTCGGCCTATCTGCTGGCGATCACGCCATCGAAGTTCGCCGGCGGCATCAGCTACGGCACCAGCAGCGACCCGGTCGACACCGCGATGAACAAGATCATCCCGCCCAACAGCGCGCCGGTGGCCGGCAATGACAGCGCCAGCGTCCTGGAAGACGGCAGCGTCAGCGGCAACCTGCTGACCAATGACAGCGACGCCAACGGCGACACGCTGCGGGTGGCGCAGTTCTCGGTATCGAACCAGACCTACACCGTTGCGCTGGGCGGCTCCAGCACGGTCGCGCTGGCCAATATCGGCAGCCTGACCGTGGGCAGCAACGGCGGCTACAGCTTCACGCCGGTGGCCAACTACGCCGGCGCGGTGCCGCTGGTGACCTATACCGTTACCGACGGCTCGGCCAGCGCCAGCGCCAGCCTGTCGGTCGCCATCGTCGGCGTCAACGATGCGCCGGACGGCGCCGACAGGACCATCGCCACCCGCGAGGACACGGCCTATGTGTTCAGCGCCGCCGACTTCGGCTTCACCGACCGCAACGACACGCCGGCCAATGCGCTGGAAGCCGTGAAGATCAGTTCGCTGCCCACCCAGGGCACGCTGCTGTTCAACGGCGTGGCCATTACCGACTCGCAGGTCGGCAACGGCTACTTCGTTGCCGTGGCCGACATCGGCAAGCTGAGCTTCCGGCCGCTGGCCAACCAGGCGGCCAGCGCCAGCTTCACCTTCCAGGTCAGGGACAATGGCGGCACCGCCAACGGCGGCATCAATCTCGACCCGGTTGCCAATACCATCACCTTTGCCATTGCCAGCGTCAACGATGCGCCGGTGGCGGTGGCCGACGCCGTGACTGCAGGCGAAGCCGGCGGCAGCGCCAACGGCACCGCGGGCACGGACCCGACCGGCAATGTGCTGTCCAACGACACCGACCCTGACGCCGGCGACAGCAAGAGCGTGGTGTCGGCCAGCAGCGCGGCCACCGCATCGACCAATGTCGCCACCAATACCGTGCTTGCCGGCCGCTACGGCACCCTGACCATCAGCAGCACCGGCGCCTACCGCTATGCGGTCGACAACGCCAACGCCACCGTGCAGGCGCTGCGCCTGTCCGGCGATACCCTGACCGACACCTTTACCTATGTGATGAAGGACGGTGGCGGCCTGACCTCGTCATCCACGCTGGCCGTCACCATCACCGGCGCCAACGATGCACCGGTGGCGGTCAATGACCTGGGCAGCGCCAAGGAAGCCGGCGCCACCTCGGCTTATCCCGGCTCCAGCGCCACCGGCAACGTCTTGGCCAACGACACCGATGTCGACGCCGGCGACACCGCCACGCTGACGCAGATCTTTGCCACCGCCAACGGCGTGAGCACGGGCGGCGGCAGCACGACCTCGACCACGTTCAGGGTCGCCGACATCAACGGCATCGAGACCAACAACCTGGTGTTCCGGGCCGACGGCACCACCAGGCTGGGCCGGGTGCTCTCCATTACCGATGACGACGGCAGCGGGCCCGGCACCGCCGGCACCATCGTGCTCGACGCCGCCTACACCGTCACCAACGGCGAGACGCTGCAGTTTTCCCAGACCGCCGGCAACAGCTCCAACTTCGTCAGCAACGGCCTGGCAACCACGACCGCCATCGTCGCCGGCGCCAGCAGCACGGTGCAGCTCTCCGGCACCTACGGCACGGTACTCATCGGCATGACCGTCACCGGCACCGGCAATGCCACCGACCCGACCGTGATGGCGATCAACCGCGCCACCAACGTCGTGACCCTGAGTTCGTCGGTCACCCTGTCGACCAGCACCGCGCTGCGCTTCGTCGCGCTGCCTGGTTCGTCCATCCTGGGCCAGCGCGGCACGCTCAACATCGCCGCCAACGGCGCCTATACCTACGCCATCACCGACAACAGCCTGTCGGCCGGCCAAACCTTCGACGAGACCTTCACCTACCAGATGCGCGACAGCGCAGGCCTGACCAGCGCGGCGGTACTGACCGTGCGCATCGAAGGCACCACCAACGATACCGAGCCGGATGCGCGGCCCAATACCGGCACGGCCACCGAAGCCGGGGGCGTCGGCAATACCGCCGGCGCGGTGAACCCGGCGGGCAACGTGCTCAGCGACGACCTTGGCACCAGCCTGGTGGTCAGCGCCGCCTGGTCGGAACAGAATCCGACCTCGGCCAGCGTGGCCGCCAGCACCACCTCGGCCAATGGCCTGACCATCGCCGGCAGCTACGGCAGCCTGAAGCTGGGCGCCGATGGCAGCTATGTCTACACGGTCAACAACGGCAATGCGGCGGTGCAGGCCTTGAACAGCGGCGGCACCCTGACCGACCTGTTCTTCTACCGCGCCGCCAACGGTTCCGGCACCGACGTCAGCACCCTCAAGATCACGATCAATGGCAGCAATGATGCGCCGGTCGCTGTCGATGACGTGGCCAATGCGGCCGAAGCCGGCGGCACCGGCAATGCCACGCCGGGTTACGACGCGACGGGCAATGTGCTGGCCAACGACACCGACGTGGACAACACCGCCTCGAGCCGCACCGTGACCGCCGTGCGGCTCGGCGGCGTCGAGGGCAGCGGCCCGGTCGGCGTGGTCGGCATCGCTTTCCAGGGCAGCTACGGCACCCTGACGCTGCAGGCCGACGGCAGCTACCGCTATGCGGTCGACAACAGCAACGCCGCCGTCAATGGGCTGGCCGCCGGCGCCACTTTGGTCGAGCGCTTCAACTACACCGTCAGCGACGGCAGCGCCAGCGATGTCGCGGTGCTGGCCATCACCATCAACGGCGCCAACGATGCGCCGCTCAACACCGTGCCTGCCGGACATGTGCAGTACGACTACGAGCAGGCGCAGATCGGCGGCCTGTCGGTGCATGATGTTGACGGCAACCTCGCTGCTGGCAATACGGTCACCCTGAGCGTGGGACAGGGCAGCCTGTCGGTGGTGCTCAACGGCAGCGCCGTGGCAAGCGGCAGCGGCACCGCGGCCAGCCCGCTGGTGCTGTCGGGCAGCGAGAGCGACATCAATGCCACGCTGGCCACGCTGCGCTACCAGCCAGCGGCCTATCACAGCGGTCAGGACACCCTGAAGATGGTGACCCAGGACAGCCTGGGCCTGTCGGACACCGACTTCACCTCGATCACGGTGCAGCCGGACGACCGGGCACTGACCGTCAATGACGTGCTGGTCAACGAGGGCTCGCCGTACGCGGTGTTCACCGTGGGCGGCCAGGCCGGACAGCTGGTGCGGCTGGCGATTGCGAATGGCAGCGCCACCAGCGGCAGCGACTTTTCCGGCAACCTGGAGTACTACGACGGCTCGGCCTGGGCTGCCTACACGGGCGCTGCGGTCGCCATCCCCGGCAGCGGCGGCGCATCCACGCTGCTGGTGCGCGCCGCGATCCTGAACGACCAGGCCTATGAAGGCGCCGAAACCTTCACCCTGACTGCCAGCAACGTCGCCGCCGCGGGCGCCACCGGCACCGCCACCATCGTCGACGACGGCAGCGGCGATGTCTATCGCGACAGCGCCACCGGCGCCATCGATGCGCAGGCCATTGGCGACGACGACAGGCCGCTGACGGTCAGCAACGTCGAGGTCAATGAAGCCTCGCCCTATGCGGTGTTCAAGGTCGGCGGCGCGGGCGGCCAGCTCGTGTCCCTGACGCTGGCCAACGGCAATGCCTCCGACAGCGACCATGGCACCGGCCTGCAATACCTCAGTGGCGCAAGCTGGCTAGACTACAACGGTCCGGTCGCGATGACGGGCGCGGAAATGCTGGTGCGGGTCGCCATCACGCAGGACGGCGTGTATGAAGGCCGCGAGACCTTCAACCTGTCCGCCACCAACACCGGCGGCCTGGGCGCGCACGGTGAAGCGGCGATCTACGACGACGGCACCGGCAGCATCTACCTTGCCGACAGCATCACCGGCCTGCCCGATGCCGGCGGCGCCGGCTTCCCGGCCGCGCTCGACGACGACCGGGTACTGTCGGTGCAGGGCGTGCGGGTCAACGAAGCCTCCGACTATGCTGTCTTTACCGTCAGCGGCACCGCAGGGCAGTTCGTCAGCCTCAATGTGGTCGACGGCAGCGCCAGCATCGCGCAGGGACAGACGCTGCAGGTCTGGAACGGCAGCGGCTGGACCGACTACAACGGCATGGCACTGCCTGAAATCGGCGCGGACGGCCACCTGCTGGTGCGGGTCAATATCGTCGCCGAGCACGATGCAGCATACGAATTTGAGGAAGACTTCCGCCTGCAGGCCACATTCTCTCCCGTCAATGGCAGCGTTGTGCGCGAGGGCACCGGCATCATCGCCGACGATGGCAGCGGGCAGCGCTTCGGCAACGGCGTCAGCGGTGGCCTGCCGCAACTGATCGCCACCGGCCTGGACGATGACCGTTTGCTGACAGCATCGGATGTGACCGTCAGCGAGGCGTCGCCTTATGCGGTGTTCACCGTCGGCGGCACGCCGGGCCAGGTGCTGAGCCTGGCGCTGCAGGCAACCGGCAGCGGCGCGGGCTTCGCCACGCCGGGCGCGGATACCGGCACCGCGCTGCAATACTTCGATGGTTCCACCTGGGCTGCCTACAGCGGCAGCGTCACCATGACCGGCGGCAGCCTGCTGGTGCGGGTGGCCGTCACGCAGGACAGCGTGTATGAAGGTCCTGAAACCTTCCGCCTCGTCGCCACCAACAGCAGCGGCAAGACCTCCACGGGCGGCACCGGCACCATCCGCGATGATGGCGGCAGCTCGACCGTGTTCAATGAAACCGACACCACGCCGCAAAGCGGGACATCCGACGACGACCGCGCGCTGTCCATCTCCGATGTCACCGTCAGCGAGGCATCACTGTATGCGGTATTCACCGTCAGCGGCACGCCGGGCCAGGTGCTGAGCCTGGCAGTCCAGGCGACCGGCAGTGGCGCAGGCTTCGCCACGCCGGGCACGGATACCGGCACGGCGCTGCAATACTTCGATGGCAGCCAGTGGACTGCCTATGGCGGCAGCATCACCATGACCGGCAGCAGCCTGCTGGTGCGGGTCGCTGTCATCCAGGACAGCGTGTACGAAGGCCCGGAAACCTTCCGCCTTCTGGCAACGAACAGCAGCGGCAAGACCTCCACCGGCGGCAGCGGCACGATACGTGACGATGGCGGTAGCACTACGGTGTTCAACGAGACCGACACCACGCCGCAAGCCGGCGCGTCCGACGACGACCGCGCACTGGCCGTCTCGGATGTGACCGTCAGCGAAGCCTCGCCTTACGCGGTGTTCACCGTCAGCGGCACGCCAGGGCAGGTGTTGAGCCTGTCGCTGCAGCAAACAGGCAGCGGCGCGGGCTTCGCCACGTCGGGCACCGACACTGGCACGGCGCTGCAATACTGGACCGGCAGCAACTGGGCTGCCTACAGCGGCAGCGTCACCATGACAGGCAGCAGCCTGCTGGTGCGGGTGGCCGTGATGCAGGACAGCGTGTATGAAGGCCCTGAAACCTTCCGCCTTCTGGCAACGAACAGCAGCGGCAAGACCTCCACGGGCGGCACCGGCACCATCCGCGATGATGGCGGCAGCTCGACCGTGTTCAATGAAACCGACACCACGCCGCAAAGCGGGACATCCGACGACGACCGCGCGCTGTCCATCTCCGATGTCACCGTCAGCGAGGCATCACTGTATGCGGTATTCACCGTCAGCGGCACGCCGGGCCAGGTGCTGAGCCTGGCAGTCCAGGCGACCGGCAGTGGCGCAGGCTTCGCCACGCCGGGCACGGATACCGGCACGGCGCTGCAATACTTCGATGGCAGCCAGTGGACTGCCTATGGCGGCAGCGTCACCATGACCGGCAGCAGCCTGCTGGTGCGGGTCGCTGTCACCCAGGACAGCGTGTACGAAGGCCCGGAAACCTTCCGCCTGGTCGCCACCAACAGCAGCGGCAAGACTTCCACGGGCGGCACCGGCACCATCCGCGACGATGGCGGCAGCACCACGGTATTCAACGAAATGGATACCACGCCGCAAACTGGCGCGTCCGACGACGACCGCGCATTGGCCATCTCGGATGTGACCGTCAGCGAGGCGTCGCCTTATGCGGTGTTCACCGTCAGCGGCACGCCGGGCCAGGTGCTGAATCTGTCGCTGCAGCAAACAGGCATTGGCGCGGGCTTCGCCACGCCGGGCACGGATACGGGCGCGACGCTGCAGTACTTCGATGGCAGCCAGTGGACTGCTTATGGCGGCAGCGTCACCATGACCGCCAGCAGCCTGCTGGTGCGCACCGCCATCATCCAGGACAGCCTCTACGAAGGCCCCGAAACCTTCCGCCTTCTGGCCACCAACAGCAGCGGCAAGACCTCGACCGGCGGCAGCGGCACCATCCGCGACGATGGCGGCAGCACCACGGTATTCAACGAAATCGATACCACGCCGCAAACTGGCGCGTCCGACGACGACCGCGCATTGGCCATCTCGGATGTGACCGTCAGCGAGGCATCGCCTTATGCGGTGTTCACCGTCAGCGGCACGCCGGGCCAGGTGCTGAATCTGTCGCTGCAGCAAACAGGCATTGGCGCGGGCTTCGCCACGCCGGGCACGGATACGGGCGCGGCGCTGCAGTACTTCGATGGCAGCAACTGGGCTGCCTACAATGGCAGCGTGACGATGACCGGCAGTAGCCTGCTGGTACGCACCGCCATCATCCAGGACAGCTTCTACGAAGGCCCCGAAACCTTCCGCCTGCTGGCCACCAACAGCAGCGGCAAGACCTCGACCGGCGGTATTGGCGCCATTCGCGACGATGGCGGCAGCACGACCGTGTTCAACGAAACCGACACCGCGCCGCAAACCGGGTCATCCGACGACGACCGTACGCTTGTAATCTCGGATGTGACCGTCAGCGAAGCCTCGCCGTATGCGGTGTTCACCGTCAGCGGCACGCCGGGGCAGGTGCTGAGCCTGTCGCTGCAGCAAACAGGCATTGGCGCAGGCTTCGCCACGCCGGGCACGGATACCGGAACGACACTGGAAATTTTCGACGGCAGCGCCTGGGTTAGCTACAGCGGCGACGTAACGATGACAGGCAGCAGCCTGCTGGTGCGCACCGCCATCAACCAGGACGGCGTCTATGAAGGTGCTGAAACATTCCGCCTGCTGGCCACCAGTACCAGCGGCGTCGTCTCGGTCGGCGGCACCGGTACCATCCGCGATGACGGCGGCAGCAGCACAGTATTCAACGAGACCGATACCACGCCGCAAACTGGGTCATCCGACGACGACCGCGCACTGGCCGTCTCGGACGTCACGGTCAGCGAAGCCTCGCCCTATGCGGTGTTCACCATCAGCGGCACGCCAGGCCAGGTTCTGAATCTGACACTGCAGGCAACCGGCAGCGGCGCAGGCTTCGCCACGCCCGGCACGGATACTGGTACGGCGCTGCAGTACTTCGATGGCAGCAACTGGGCTGCCTATGACGGCAGCGTCACCATGACCGGCAGCAGCCTGCTGGTGCGGGTCGCTGTCACCCAGGACAGCGTGTGCGAAGGCGCGGAAACCTTCCGCCTGCTGGCTACTAACAGCAGCGGCAAGACTTCCACCGGCGGCACTGGCACCCTCCGCGACGATGGCGGCAGCACCACGGTGTTCAACGAAACCGACACCACGCCGCAAGCCGGCGCGTCCGACGACGACCGTTCGCTTGCCATCTCGGATGTGATCGTCAGCGAGGCGTCGCCCTATGCCGTGTTCACCGTCAGCGGCACGCCAGGGCAGGTGTTGAGCCTGTCGCTGCAGCAAACAGGCATTGGCGCGGGCTTCGCCACGCCGGGCGCCGACAGCGGCACGGCGCTGCAATACTGGACCGGCAGCGCCTGGGCCAGCTACAGCGGCAGCGTCACCATGACCGGCAGCAGCCTGCTGGTGCGGGTGGCCGTCACGCAGGACGGCGTGTACGAAGGCCCGGAGACCTTCCGCCTGCTGGCCACCAACAGCAGCGGCAAGACCTCGACCGGCGGCATCGCCACCATCCGCGACGACGGCGCCAGCAATGTCGTCTTCGGCTACACCGACACCACGGCGCAGGAAGGCGCGTTCGACGACGACCGCCTGCTGACCGTCTCGGACCTTACCATCAGCGAAGCCTCGCCCTACGCGGTGTTCCGCGTGACCGGCGCGGCAGGACAGAAGCTCACGCTGGCGCTGGCGTCGGGCAGCGCCACGGTCGGCGCCGACACCGGCACGGCGCTGCAGTATTTCGACGGCGCCGCCTGGCGCGACTACACCCCGGGCAGCCTGGTTGCCATTGCGCAGGGGAGCGGCACACTGCTGGTGCGCGTGGCCATCGTCAATGACAGCCTGTTCGAGGGCAGCGAGTCGTTCCGGCTGATTGCGACAAACCGCAACGGCGAGGCCGGCGCCGGCACCGCCACCCTGAAGGATGACGGCAGCAGCCGCGAGGTCTATCTCGAATCCAATACCGATGGCCGGCCCACCACCGGCGAAGCCGACGACGACCAGGCCAGACCGCAGGCAGTGGCCCAGCCGGTGGCGCCGGCGCCCGCCGCGCCGGCGCCGGCGCCTGTTCCGGAAGCGCCCGCCGTGCAGCAGGCCGCGCCGTTCAACTCGACGCTGGTGCTGACCGATGTCATCCGCGCGCCCGACGCGCTGCGCAGCGAGCCGATCGGCGATCTCACCACCAGCGGCGCCGGCTTCCAGATCCCGGTGGTGGAAGGCGATGCGGCGCGGCTGTCCACCTACCGTTCCGTGGCCGACCAGTTCGTCGAAGGCAAGCGCAGCGTCACCTTCACGCTGCCCTATGACGCCTTCGTCCACACCCGGGCCGAAGCCACCGTGGTGCTGGCCGCCACGCTGACCAACGGCGAATCGCTGCCGGCCTGGATACGCTTCGACGCCCGCACCGGCAGCTTCAGCCTGAATCCGCCGCCGGACTTCACCGGCGAGATGGAAGTCAAGGTGATCGCCCGCGACAATGAAGGCCGCGAAGCCGCCACCGTGTTCCGTCTCTTCGTCGGCGAGGACAAGGCCAAGCTGCCGGCCCGCAGCAGCCTGTCGGAGCAGATCCGCCTGGCAGGCAAGCGCAGTTCGCCTTTTGCCGCGCTGGTGCGGGGCCAGGAGCCGCAGGGCCAGCGGCAGCAGCCGGTTAGACTGGGGAGCAAGGCCTGATGTCACATCGCGAGATCGGCATGCCGGCCATCGATGAAGCGCTGCTGGGCCTGTTGGACATGGCGCGCCGGCTGCGCGGCGCGCAGAGCCTGCGCGAACTGGAATTCATGCTGGTCAATGACAGCCGCAACCTGCTGCCTTACCGCCAGGCGGCGCTGTGGCTGGCGCCGCACGGCCTGCGGGCGCTGTCGGGCATCGTGCAGATCGAGGCCAATGCGCCCTATGCGCAATGGGTGGAGCAGGTATGCCGGCACCTGGCCGCCGGCGAGCGTGCCGATGCGCAGGCCTTCACCGCGGCCGACCTGCCGCCGGCGCTGGCCGCGCAGTGGTCGGACTGGTGGCCGGCGCATGCGCTGTGGCTGCCGCTGCCGGGCCGCGGCGAGCCCGCTGCCGCAGCCACAAACGACGCGCCGCCGGCCGCCGGCCTGCTGCTGGTGCGCGACGATGCCTGGACCACGGCCGAGCAGGCGCTGCTGCGTGAATGGGGCGATGTGGCAGCCCACGCCCTGCATGCGCTGCACCAGCCGCGCGCCGGCTCCCTGCATGCGCTGCGCACCCGCCTGCGCGCGCTGGTTGCGCGGCGCGCCGGCCGCGCCTGGTGGCTTCAGCCGGCGCTGCTCTGGTGCCTGCTGGCGGCGGGCGTGCTGCTGTTCCCGGTGCGCATGACGGTGCTGGCGCCCGGCGAGCTTACGCCGGCCAACCCGGTGACGATACGGGCGCCGCTGGACGGCGTGGTGGACGTGTTCCATGTGCAGCCCAACCAGCTGGTGAAAAAGGACCAGCCGCTGTTCGGCTTCGACGAGGCGCTGATCAAGAGCCGCGCCGACGTCGCGGCCCAGGCGCTGGCCACGGCCGACACCGAATATCGGCAGGCCTCGCAGCAGGCGCTGGTGGACAGCAAGTCGCGCCAGCAGCTGGCCACGCTGGCCGGCAAGATCGAGGAAAAGCGCGCCGAAGTGGCCTTCCTGCGCGAGCAGCTCGGCCGGGCCCGGGTGCTGGCGCCGCGCGACGGCGTGGTGATGTTCGACGATCCTTCCGAGTGGATAGGCCGCCCGGTCACGGTGGGCGAGCGCATCATGCGCCTTGCCGCGCCGGCCGACAGCGAGGTGGAAGCCTGGCTGCCGCTGGCTGATGCGATCGCGCTGCCGGACCGGGCCGAGGTCGACCTGTACCTGAGCGCCAGCCCGCTGGCGCCGGTGGCGGCCAGGGTGCGCTACTTCGCGCACGATGCCGTGCAGCGGCCGGACGGCAGCTATGCCTACCGCATCCGCGCCGCGCTGGACGCGCCGACGCCGCACCGGGTCGGCATGAAGGGCACGGCAAAGCTGCACGGCGAGCGGGTGCCGCTGGCGTTCTGGATACTGCGCCGGCCGCTGGCGGCGCTGCGCGCGGCGATCGGGTTCTAGTTCATGAACCTGCCCAACCTGCGCGAGGAACTCGCGCTCCTGCCCGGCCCGTCGCTGGCCGACGGCCAGCCGACCTGGACCCTGCACGACCCGGCGCGCAACCTGTTCTTCCGCATCGACTGGCCCAGCTTCGAGGTGCTGCAGCGCTGGGACATGCAGGATGCGGCGCTGATTGCCGGCGACATCAGCGCCTCGACCACGCTGCAGCTCGACGCCGCCGATGTGGAAGCGGTGGTGCGCTTCCTCGGCAACAACCAGCTGACCCAGCCGGCCGGCCCCGGCAGCGCCCGCCAGCTGGCCGAGCGGCTGGCGCAGACCACCGGCGGCCCGCTGAAATGGCTGCTGCATCACTACCTGTTCTTCCGCATTCCGCTGCTGCGGCCGGATGCCTGGCTCGGCCGCTGGCAGGGCGTGGCCGGCCTGTTCTATACGCCCGGCTTCCTGCTGCTGACGCTGGCCGCGCTGCTGCTGGGCCTGGCCCAGGTGGCCAGGCGCTGGGACATGTTCGCCGCCACCCTGGTCGACACCTTCAACTGGGACGGCCTGATGGCCTACGGCGCGGCGCTGTTCGCGGTCAAGCTGCTGCATGAGCTGGGCCATGCCTTCACCGCCAAGCGCTACGGCTGCCGGGTGCCGACCATGGGCCTGGCCTTCCTGGTGATGTGGCCGGTGGCCTATACCGACACCAATGAGACCTGGCGCCTGACCAACCGGCTGCAGCGGCTGCACGTGGCCTGCGCCGGCATCGCCACCGAACTGATCGTGGCGGCCTGGGCCACCCTGGCCTGGACCCTGCTGCCCGACGGCGCGGCGCGCTCCGCCGCCTTCGTGCTCGCCACCACCTCCTGGGTCGCCACCCTGGCCATCAACGCCAGTCCCTTCATGCGCTTCGACGGCTACTTCATTCTGTCCGACGGGCTGGACCTGCCCAACCTGCATGAGCGCAGCTTTGCGCTGGCGCGCTGGAAGCTGCGGGAATGGCTGTTCGGCCTGGGCGAGGAAGCTCCCGAGCAGTTCGGCGCATCGCGCCAGTGCTGGCTGATCGGCTTTGCCTGGCTGACCTGGGTCTATCGCCTGGTGCTGTGCCTGGGCATCGCGGTGCTGGTCTACCATTTTTCCGTAAAGGTCATCGGCATCATGCTGTTCATCGTTGAAATGCTGTGGTTCGTGCTCGGGCCGATCCAGCGCGAGCTGGCCGCCTGGCGCCAGCGCTGGCCGCGCATCCGCCGCAGCCGCCGCGCCCATGCCAGCGCCGCCGTGCTGCTCGTTTTGCTGGCAGCCACCGCCGTGCCCTGGCCCGGCCGCATGACCACGTCGGCGATGCTGCGGCCGGCCGAGTCGTGGCCGGTGTTTGCGCCTTCCGGCGCCCGCATCGACGGCCTGCCGCACGCACAGGGCGCGCTGGTGGACAAGGGCAGCGCGCTTTTGCAGCTGCATGTGCCCGACCTGCTGATGAAGCGCGAGGCGCTGCTGTCGCGGGTGGAGCGGCTGCGCTGGCAGGCGGCGGCATCGGGCCTGTCGGCCGACACCCGCAACCAGTTGCTGTCGAACGAGGATGCGCTGGCGATGGCCCAGGCGGAGCTGGCCGGCATCGACCTGGAGCTACTGCACTACGCGCCGCGGGCGCCGTATGCGGGCCGGCTGCATTACCTCGACCCCGACCTGCGGCCGGGCGACTGGGTCGGGCAGAAGGAAAGGCTGGCGCTGCTGGTGAAGGAGGGCAGCGCCTGGCAGGTAGAAACCTGGGTCAACGAAGACCTGATCCAGCGCGTGGCGCCGGGCGATGCCGCCACCTTCATCAACGATGCCGGGCAGGGGCCGGTGCTGCGGCTGAAGGTGGCCGCGGTGGACCGCGACGCATCGCGCACCCTGCCGCGCCCGGAGCTGGCCGCGCACCTGGGCGGGCACGTGCTGACCCGCGAGAAAGCCGGCCAGCTGGTGCCCGAGCGGGCGGTCTACCGGGTGCTGCTGGAAGTCGCCGCAGGCGACGCCGACGCCGGCGCCGCGCTGGCGGCGCTGTCGGCGCATTCCTGGCGCGGCCGGGTCACCATCCACACCCGTGGCGAGGCGCCGGCCGGCCATTACGCCAGGCAGGCGATCGCGGCGCTCCTGGGCGAGTCCGGTTTCTGACGGTCGCCTCGGCGGTTACACTGCGCATTGGGCCTGCCGCCCGCGAGGGTTGGCAGGCTGCACAACGATAACAATGCCCGACGGAGCCGACCCAACATGAACGACAGAATCGATCTACGCATAGCCGATGGCATCGCCACCGTGCTTCTGAATCGCCCCACCAAGCTCAATGCGCTCGACCCGGCGATGTTCGCCGCCCTGCTGGAGGCGGGCGAGACCCTGGCCGGCGACGCCACGCTGCGCGCGGTGGTCATCAGCGGCGAAGGCCGCGCCTTCTGCGCCGGCCTGGACATGCAGTCCTTCCAGCGCATGGGAGACAGCCAGCAGGGTGACGGCGTGCTGGACCAGCCGCTGACCACCCGCAGCCACGGCATCGCCAACGCGCCGCAGCGCATCGCCACGGTATGGCGCGACGTGCCGGTGCCGGTGATTGCGGCGGTGCATGGCGCGGCCTTCGGCGGCGGCCTGCAGCTGGCGCTGGGCGCCGACATCCGCATCGTCGCGCCCGACGCGAAGATGTCGGTAATGGAAATCAAGTGGGGCCTGGTGCCGGACATGGCGGGCATCGTGCTCATGCGCGAGCTGGCGCGGCCGGACGTGGTGCGGGAGCTGACCTTCACCGGCCGCCAGTTCTCCGGCGAGGAAGCCCTGCAGATCGGTTTCGCCACCCAGCTCAGCCCCGATCCGCGCGAGGAGGCGCTGGCCCTGGCCCGCATCATCGCCCGCCAGAGCCCGGACGCGATCCGCGCCGCCAAACGCCTTCTCAACTTGCCCACGCATGATCCGGCTGCGGTGCTGATGGCCGAATCGGTCGAGCAGCAGAAGCTGATCGGCAGCCCGAACCAGGTCGAGGCGGTCAGAGCCAATCTGGAAAACCGGATGCCGGAGTTTCGATAGGCGCCTGTGCGGCGGGCTGCTTGCGGAGAAACGTTAGGCAGCTTCCGGATTGCAGTTGCGGTTGCGGTTGCGGTTGCTTTTGAAGTCCGCGCAGCGACAGTTGCGGTTGCTTTTGAAGTGGCCTTCGCCGTTGCCGTTGCCGTTGCTTTTGCAGTGGCCGTTGCAGTTGCAGTGAAGTCCCGTTGAGCGCGCCGTGTCAGCGGTGCCCGGAGCGGGAAAAGGTGCGGCGTCTGTCTGAGCCAAGCGCAGCTTGGCGAGTTTAGCCGCGCCCCGCTCCGGGTACCGCTGGCACGGGCACCCCGCGCAGCGGGGCGCGATCACCGGGTCGCCTTTTTTTGGTTACTTTTTTTGCTTCGCTGTATAGACCGGGGACATAGGTTACACATGTGCCGGGACATGGGTAACAGATTTAATCGTGCTTTTCGGCATTGCGCAAGTCGATTTGGCCAAATCGCTGATGCGCAAAGTACAGGTCATAAATGCCGTCCTGGCCTGACAGGGCGCGGGCCGCAATACGATGCCTGTGCAAGGCGCTGGAGACGCGAAAGCTGCGCTTGTGGAACTTCACATGCCCGTTCCACCCGACGGTCTCCACCAGGTCTTCCTGCGGATAAACAATCTCTGGCAATCGCTCGGGATAGGCCAGACGGCTTTGCCGGAACCGGGTTACCGGCGTGGCCATGCCGATGGCTTCATGCGGCCGCTCGTTGTTGTAGATCATTCGCCAGCGGTCGAATGCGTTCTGGACCTCCTCAAGGTCAACGAAGTGACGCCCGTGCAGCACATCTGCCTTGAGCGTGCGATGGAAACGTTCGTCCTTGCCATTGGTCTGTGGATGAGCCGGACGACTGTGACTGATGCGAATGCCCAGCTGAATCAACCAGATGGTGAGCTTGGTGATGCCATGCTCGTGCTGCGACGGACTGCCCCATGGAGAACCGTTGTCAGCGTTGATCCGTACTGGCATGCCGTGATGGCGAAAGGCAGTTTCCAGAGCTGCCTGCACAGTGGCAGTGTCCGGGTTCAGGCAAGCCTGCAGGACGATGTTGTAGCGTGAATGATCATCCAGCACGGTCAGTGGATGACACGTGGCCTGGCCGGTCTGGAAATGGCCCTTGAAGTCGATCTGCCAGAGATCATTGGGCTGGGCATGCTCGAAGCGCTGCCAGGCGGTGCTGTTTGCGCTTGCCTTTTCTGAGATCAAGCCATGTCGATGCAGAATCCGGGTAATGGTGCTGGGGGTTGGCACCTGGATGTGACCCTGATTGAGCAGGCTGCGATGAATCTTGCGGCCGCCCCAGGTGGGGTGTTTCAGACGCACCTTCACTACCAGCTCTTCGTTTGCCTGGCTGGTACGCAGTGGCGTATTGCAGGGTCTGCGCGAGCAGTCCTGCAGGCCAGCAGGGCCCTGCGTCATGCTGCGTTCACGCCATTTGTATCCTGTCTTGCGACTGATTCCAAAACGCGTGCATAGGGCACTGAAGTTCACGCCATCCTGCTGCGCTAGCGCCGTAAATTCTTGTCGAAGGGTCATCATGTCAACGTCTTTCCAGGGCATGGTTAGAGAATCCTTTGGCTTGATATGGAATACGCCAAAGTGTTACCCATGTCCCGGCACAGTTGTTACCCATGTCCCCGGTCTATACAGCGAAGCAAAAAAAGTGACCCGGCTGCCGGGACGGATTCCCGGCTTGTCTCCACGGCAGTGCAGCCTCATTGCGTCACCCGGCAAGGCACGGGCAGCACTGTCGGTGTTGTCTTTGACGTGTTCGTTGAACATGGCTTAACGTCAAAAGCAAAGCTGCTTCGCAGTGACGCCTTACCCCTGGTGAAACAAGCCGACTGCACTATCGTCATGACCAAGCCGGGAGTTCGCCCCGGCGGGCGACCTACTTCTTTTGCTTCGCCAAAAGAAGTAGGCAAGAAAAGGCGACCCGGTGATCGCGCCCTCGCTGCGCGAGGGTTCCCGTGCCGTCGATGCATGGAGCGGGGCGCGGCTAAACTCGCCAAGCTGCGCTTGGCTCAGACAGACGCCGCACCTTTTCCCGCTCCACGCACCGACGTCACGGCGCGCTCAACGGGACTTCACTGCAACTGCAACGGCCACTGCAAAAGCAACGGCAACGGCAACTGCAACTTCAAAAGCAACGGCAACGGCAACGGCAACGGCAACGGCCACTTCAAAAGCAACTGCAACGGCAACGGCCACTTCAAAAACAACCGCACCTGTCGCTGCGCGGACCCCAACCCCACCCGCGCCTGCGTTACCCCACACCCCGCCCAACGGCATGCCCGAATGCGCCCCCACTTCAGCCCCGGTCCGCCCCGACCACCGCCCCGCTCAGCTTGCCGAGGCGTCAACCCGATCCAGAATATCCATTGCCTGCGCATGCCGCGCATCATTCTCGACCGCAACCGTCAGCTTGATGATGGCCCCCTGCCGCACGGTGCGAAAGCTCTCGCCATAGTCGCCGCTGTCGCCGATGCCGGAATGGTCGGAGCGGTCGCTCCTGTCGCCGACGGTGAAGTTGCCCTGCACCGGCCCGGCCTCGCTGTTCATGGCTTCGATCTGCACCTGCTCGGTGCCGTAGCCCGCCGCCAGCAGGGCGTCGCGTGCCAGTTCGGCGTGGGGAAGGGTGTCGTACATGCGCAATACAAAGTCGCTCATCTGTTGCTCCATGGCTTGTCTGTCGATGTCTTTGTGACTGGCCGGGCGCATGAAAGTGCCGGCGCGCTCCGGGAAAACCGCAGCCGGGTTGTTGGAACGCATCCCGCAGACGATTGTCCGCCACGACCGGACTGCCTCAGTTCATGCGCAGCGGCTTGGTCTGCCGGTCAATAGTGGCCCGCCTTTCGCTGAGGAATCGCCGCGAAGCATGGAATTTCATGCCTCCCCGGGTTGCCTGGCCCGCCGCCTGCGGCGCGATCCGCGTGAAGGTCGCCATCACGGTCCGCTTGTCGTCATCGAAGTCGCCATGGTGACGGGCGGCGGAAGCGCCCGGGTCGCCTTCGGCCTCGTCATTCGGTGCAATGATCAGCTCGGCCTTCTTGCCGCGAAACAGCGCGTCGAGCTCGCTGTCCTGCTGAACGGATTTTTGCAGGCCCAGCAGCGGCACGCCATCGCGGAAGCCGGGGATGCGCGGCTTGTCCTCGAAGGCATTGGATACCAGGTAGAGCAAGGACTTGTTGTAGATGCGGGCGCAGTTGTCGTCCTGCTCGGCCTCGTCCGACAGCACGAAGCTGGTGAAGCGTTCCAGCCTGCCGCTCTCGATAGCCGGCAGGTAGGTCGCCTTGAACAGGTCGATGGTGCAGGCAGGCGCCCACAGGGTGCAGGAGGCGACCGTGAGCCCAAAGCCGGTCTCGCCCTGCAACGGGCCGCTGGCGATCACGCCGTCGCTGGTGAGCAGCTGCATCAGCGGCGCATGGAAGATCGCGCCGGCGCTATGGCCGACCACGTGAATCTCCAGCGCCGGATAAGCCTGCTTCAACTCGGCCACATGCTGCGCGATCAGGCGCGCGCCGCCGTCGGGGCCGCTGGCCAGGCCGGCGTTTTCCTTCATCTCGTCCCATGCGGCCTTGCCGGTGAGCTTGCGGGCGATCGGTTCGAGCGCATCGTCCAGGCGGTCGAGCATGAAGTCCTTGGCCGAGTCCAGCAGGCCTTCCGGCCGGCGGCGCCGGATCGCATCCTGCAGGATGTTGGTGATGGTGGTCCAGTAATCGCTGTTCCAGATGAAGGCCAGCGGATACACGCCCGCCGCCAGCAGGCCGGGCCGGTACTCCGCCACCCTTTGCACCGCGGATTCCTCATCGGTCAGTCCGCCATGGGCATACAGCAGGAGGCGCAGCGGCTTCGGCGGCTTGCCGCTGTCGGGTATCTGCAGCAGGCGCGGCAAGTCGGACTGGAAGATCTGCGCGATCTCGGCCGGCGTCGAGCCGTAATTGCCGCCGGCCTTGAGCCTGCCGTCATTCTCGATGCTGACGATATGCGGCCGCAGTTCGACATAGGAATAGGCGTTGGACTTGGCCGCCGCCTCGGAATGGCTGGTGGCGACCGACTTTTCGCGCAGCAGCCTGACTGGCGCGCCAAGCCGCGCCACCCAGACATCGGTCGCGTTTTCCAGCCAGTCGTCGTAGCTGATGCGCGCCAGGCCGCCCTTGCCCCAGCGCTTGCCCCAGGAGTTCTGTATCCAGAAGCCGCTGTCGTCGTAGGCGACGATGGCAAAGGCATGGCCGCCGGTGATCTGGTCCGAATAGTCGATGATGCCGTCCTTCTTCACCGCGTCCCAGCCGGCATGCACGGTCGCCGTCGCATACAGCACGCCGACTTCGGCGATCGCCGCATGCATGGCGATCAGGTCCTTGTGGTTGACGCGGAAATAGGCGCCCAGCGGCCGGAGGTTGGCGTCGCTTGCGCGGGATGCGTTCAGGCCCTGCGGCTCGCCGGGTCCGAGCTGGTATTTCCATTCCGCTTCGGTGCAGATGCCATGCTTGTGCCAGCCTTTCATGGCGCCGCGCGCGCTGGAGCCGGAATAGCTTTCGCCGGGCCACTCGTCGTAACGCCTGGCCAGTTCGTAGAACATGCGGGGACTGACGCGCACTGCTTCCGGCACCACCTTGCGCCGCCGCAGCAGGTAATTGGCCACCGTGGCCAGCCCAAAGCCGGTGCAGGCGCCTTCGCTGCCCTGGTCCAGCACCGGCACCCTGTAGTGCAGATAGTCCTCGACGGTGATCCTGACCGGCACTTCGATGAGCGTCGGAACAAACATCTGGTCGCGGAAATCCAGCGTGTCGCGGCGGGCGTCGAGGATGCGTTTTACGGGTTCATTCTTCTTGGCCATGTTGATGCCCTGCGTGCAAGGGAAGAGGGAAGCCTGTCGGATGAACGCTGCGGGCCGCCAGGCGACAGGCGCGGCGATGCGGCGGACACAGGGATTAAATTAATGCCCGTCCGGCGTGCTTCCTTGAGCAATCACAAGATTGCAGGAATGAAGGAATGAAAAATCGGGCAGGGAAGGCGGCGTTACAAAGCCTGGCTGCTGTTGTGGGCAGCTGCAACCCGGCGCGTGAGCTCAGCAGGACAGCGGGCGCGCAGCACTGCTATCGCAACGCAAGCCTGATGAAGGCGGGTATGACAAGGCAGCGTTTGTACGGGACAGGCCGCTGCAGGTTTTTGGTCAGGACTTGTCGCGCTTGTCCTGCGGATCGGCTGCCGGCTTTTCCTGGCTGTGCGGTGCGCTAGCATCGCCATGGTCGCCGGAGCCCGGGGCCTGTCCGAGGCCTGCGCCCCCGACTTCATCTAGCGGCTTGCCCGACGAGATGCCAGTGCTGACACGGGCTGGCGCACCGTTTCCGGTATCGGACTGTTCTGCCTGATGCGCCGGCGCAGGGCGGTTGCTGCTTTGCCCGGACAGATCCTTGGGATCGGGCATGTCCGTCGGGTCGACAGTTCCTGGGTTGCTGTTGGTCATGGGAGCTTCCTGTGCTGTGGATGTCTGCACTGGGATCGCGATTTGCCCGAAAAGATTCACTGAGCGCAAAGGCTGTCGGAGTTATTGTTTGAAATTCGTCACGGCCAACTGGATTGTTGATGCCGACCGCGGAATTGATGTTGGATATCTCTGAGCCCTCACGCGCTACCGCGTTTCGCTACGGCAAATACCTGACCCGAAATGTTTGGTCGTGCATCATCAGTGGCGATTGCAACGTCCATCGATAGTCCGAGTTGCCAACACCGTCTTAACTGGTTAGTGCCGTTAGGCCGTGATGTGGTTTGATATGAGCCTCGCCCGTCATGCGTCGAGGCTCATACTCGGCAACGCCGGAATGGCGAATGCCGCGTCGGCTAGCTGGGGTTTGCGGAAGTACCTTTATTTTGGAGGGGCACCGTTATATATGAAATCAGCCATATCTTTAGCTCCGCTCCCTGGACTTACAAGTTCCGCAATTCCCGATACCACAGCAGCACCAATTCCGGTACCGTACGCTACTGCACCTATCACCCGAAATACGTCGTCGACTAAATCTCCGGCGGAAACTTTGTCGAGTTCATCATCGGCTAATTCGTTGTTTTGTAAATTCATGATCTAATCCCTTTCGCTCGTTCATGTGATGGATAAACGCCTGCTCGTGGTTATGGCTAGCAGTGAACACGGCGTTTTTATCGCGGTCAGCCGAGCCGTAAGGAAGTGTCTGCTCGGGGTCGCAATTGATCAGTAACCGTTTGAAAATAACGTCCGCAAAAAAGGCGTTTGCCAGCCAGTATCGGCAATAATTGCCCGGTGCCAGGCTGGTCGCATTCATCGTTCCGATTGCGTTGCCGCCAGATAGCTGCGCCAGCCGCCGAACCCGGTAATGTCCTGCGCACCCTCTGCCGCATACGCTTCGCAGACAAAGCCCTGCACGCTGCTTCCATCGGCCAGCCTCACGCTGCCGATGCCCAGCGGCGCGGGAATGCCGGCCACGAAGCTGCCAAAGGCGGTCGCGGGCATTTCCCACACTTCCATCGCAATCGCCGCGCCACCCGCGTCGGGACAGACCCGTACCATGCCCGGCCGCTGCGGGGGGCCGCCGGGCAGCGCATAGAGCTTGTAGTCGGGTGCGCTGCCGACTTCGCCCACCAGCCGCGCGCCGCGCTGCGTGAGCTGCCAGTTCAACGGCAGCCCGGACAGATGCGCGCCGCAGACCGCCACCCGCACCTGGCCGGAAGGAAAGGCTGGCATTGCTGCCGCCGGCGGCAGCGGCTGGCCGGTGGCGCCCATGGTCAGGCCCTCGCCGGCATGGAAACGGGCCGCGAGCCTGAGCAGTGGCGCGTCCTGGAAAGCCGGCGCGACCAGCGTGATGCCGAACGGCAGGCCGTTGCCATGAAAGCCTGCCGGCACTGCCACTGCGGACAAATCCAGCAGGTTCATGAAGTTGGTGTAGTAGCCGAGATTGGAATTGAGCCGGATCGGATCTGCCTCGACTTCGTCGATCCGGTAGTGGGTGCCGGCCGTGGGCGTGACGAAGCAGTCCATGTCGCGCCAGGCGGCAGTGGCCGTGCCCTGCAGGGCCTTCAGGCGATACAGCGCGGCGAAGGCGTCGGCGGCGCTGTAGCGGGCGGCATTGCCGGTGATCTCGCGGGTGACCGGGTGCAGCGCATCGGCATGGGCATCGAAGAAGCCGCGGATGGCCTGGTAGCGCTCGGCCACCCATGGGCCCTCATACAGCAGGCGCGCGGTTTCCAGGAAGGGCGCGAAGTCGAACTCGACCGCGGCGCCGCCCAGGGCTTCCAGCCTGGCCACCGCGGCGCGAAACAGCGGCAAACCTTCCTCGTTGCCGAAGAAGGCGAGCTGGTCGGCGCGCGGCACGCCGAAGCGGAAGGCGGCAGCGCTGCCGAAGTCGAAGCCATGCGGCTGCGGCGCCCGCGAATACGGGTCGGCGGCGTCATGGCCCTGCGCCACCGCCAGCACCTGGGCCGCATTGTCGGCGGTGAGCGCGAAAATCGAGATCGTGTCCAGCGTGCGGCAGGCCGGCACCAGGCCGCTGCCGGACAGCGTGCCCAGCGTGGGCTTGACGCCGACCAGATTGTTGAACGCGGCCGGCACCCGGCCCGAGCCGGCGGTATCGGTGCCCAGCGAAAAGCTGGCCAGGCCCAGCGCCACCGACACCGCCGAGCCGGAGGAGGAGCCGCCGGACACATAGGCCGCATCGAAGCTGTTGCGGCAGGCGCCATACGGCGAGCGCACGCCGACCAGGCCGGTGGCGAACTGGTCGAGGTTGGCCTTGCCGACGGGGATTGCACCGGCATCGATCAGCCGCGCCACCACCGTCGCATGCTGCTCGGGCGTGTAGGCAAATGCCGGGCAGGCGGCGGTGGTGGGCACGCCGGCCAGGTCGATGTTGTCCTTGATGACGAAGGGAATGCCGTACAGCGGCAGGCTGGCGGGGTCGCGGGCCTGCAGCGGCTGCGCATAGGCCTGCATCTCCGCCAGCGTCAGGCGACGTATCCAGATGTTGTGGCTGCCGCCTGCCTCTTCCGCGGCCAGCATTGCGTCAAGCTGCGCCACCATCTCCGGCGGGCTCAGGCTGCGTTCCAGGTAGCGCTGGCGCAGCGCATTCATTTCCAGGTTCAGGCTCATCGTCATTCCTCGTTGCTTGTTGTCGTATGTCTCAGGTGATAGCGGGTTTCAGCGCAGCACGGCCAGGGTCTGGCCCGCCGTTACGCCCTGGCCCTCGGCCACGGCGATACGCACGATCTCTCCGTCGCGCGGCGCGGCGATCTGCATTTCCATCTTCATCGATTCCACGATCACCAGCGTGTCGCCGGCGCGCACCCGGTCGCCGGCCTGCACCTGTACCTTCCAGATGCTGCCGGCCACCTGCGAGGTGACGGCGTCGCAGTCGGCCGGTATCTCTTCCGGTGGCGCGCCGGCAGGCCCGGCGCTGTCCTCGGCGACCGACAGCCCGGCCAGCGCCCAGCGCTCGCGCTCGGCGTCGAACGCGGCCTGCTGGGTTTCCTTGAAGGCGGCGATGGAGGCGGCGTTGTCGGCCAGGAAGCGCTGGTAGTCGGCCATCCGGAAGCGGCCTTCCTCGATCTTCAGCGACACCCGTCCCGCCAGGAAGTCCTTGCGGTATTGCAGCAGCGCGTCGGCTTGCATCGGGTAGAAGCGGATCTGGTCGAAGAAGCGCAGCAGCCAGGGCTTGCCATCGGTGAAGTCGGCGCTCTGCCGCCAGCGGTTCCACATCTGGATGGTGCGGCCGACGAACTGGTAGCCGCCGGGACCTTCCATGCCGTACACGCACATGTAGGCGCCGCCGATGCCGACCGCATTCTCCGGCGTCCAGGTGCGGGCCGGGTTGTACTTGGTGGTGACCAGGCGATGGCGCGGGTCGATTGGCGTGGCCACCGGCGCGCCCAGGTAGACGTCGCCCAGGCCCAGCACCAGGTAGCTGGCGTCGAACACGATGCGCTTGACCGCCTCGATGTCGGCCAGGCCGTTGATGCGGCGGATGAATTCGATATTGCTGGGGCACCAGGGCGCATCGGCGCGCACCGACTGCATGTACTTCTCGATCGCCAGCCGGGTTGCGGCGTCGTCCCAGGACAGCGGCAGCCACACGGTGCGGGTCGGCACCTCGATATCGTCCACGCCCGGCAGCGCCTGCTCGGCCTTCCGCAATGCATCCATCAGTCCCGACAGCGCCAGCCGGCTGCTGTCGTAATGCACCTGCAGCGAGCGGATGCCGGGCGTGAGGTCGATGATGCCCGGCAGCGCGCCGGCCTCGCGCAGCGCCTGCAGCCGCGTCATCAGCGCATGCACCCGGAAGCGCAGGTTCAGGTCCAGCACCAGCGGGCCATACTCCACCAGCACGTAATGGTCGCCGGAGCGGCGGTAGGTCACGTCCGGCTGCTCGCCCCGCGCCGGCAGCCGGCGCAGCACCGCGTCGTCGTCCACGCTGCAGTCGGCGCACAGCGGCGTGGCCAGGGGCTCTCCCGAGATGGCCGCGTTCTGCTCGCGCAGCATGCGGTCGGCCTCGGCATGGGCAATGCGATGGAAGCGCACCGTGTCGCCGGGCGCGAGCTGGCCCATCTTCCACAGCTCGGCCTGGACGATGGTGGCGGGGCAGACGAAGCCGCCCAGGCTGGGGCCGTCCGGCCCGAGGATCACCGGCATGTCGCCGGTGAAGTCCACGGTGCCGATCGCATACGCGTTGTCATGGATGTTGGATGGATGCAGCCCGGCCTCGCCGCCGTCGGCCCGCGCCCATTGCGGCTTGGGTCCGATCAGGCGCACGCCGGTGCGGCTGGAGTTGTAATGCACCTGCCAGTCGGTGCCGAAGAACATCGCGATGTCGTCTTCGGTGAAAAAGTCGGGAGCACCGTGCGGGCCGTACAGCACCGCGATGTCCCAGTGCGCCGCCGGGCGCGGCGCCAGCGCCTGCGCAGCCTGCGGCGTCATGCGCGGCAATGCCTGCGGCTGGCCCAGGTGCAGCACGTCGCCGCCGCGCAGCACCCGCCCGCCGTGGCCGCCGAGCTGGCCCAGCGTGAAGGTGGACTTGCTGCCGAGGTAGTCGGGCACATCCAGGCCGCCGGCCAGCGCCAGGTACACGCGGCAGCCGTAACCGCTGATGCGGCGCATGCGCAGCGTCTGGCCGCGGCGGATGGCCAGCGGCTGCCACATCGGCACGGGCTCGTTGTCCAGCAGCGCTTCCACCGGCGCACCGGCCAGCGCGATCTCGGTGTCGCAGTTGAAGACCAGGGTCGGGCCGGCGACGGTGACCTCCAGCCCGGCGCTGCCTTCGGCATTGCCCACCAGCCGGTTGGCAAGGCGGAACGACAGCGCATCCATCGGGCCGGACGGCGGCATGCCCACGTCCCAATAGCCCAGCCGTCCCGGCCAGTCCTGCACCGTGGTCTGCACGCCGCCTTCCAGCACGTCGATGGTGCGCACCGCCGGCATGAAGTCGCCCAGGCTGCGGGTGGTGTGGCTGGCTTCCACAAAGGGCTGGTAGCGGGTCAGCGCTTCCAGGTAGGCGAGGTTGCTTTCGATGCCGCACAGCCGGGTCGCCGCCAGCGCCCGGCCCAGCCCGGCCAGCGCGGCGTCGCGGTCGGGGGCAGCCACGATCACCTTGGCCAGCATCGGGTCGTAATGCGGCGTGACCTCGGCGCCGCGCTCGACCCAGGTGTCGACCCGCACGTCGTTGGGGAACGCGACCTCGGTCAGCAGGCCGGTGGCGGGGCGGAACTGCTTGGCCGGGTCTTCCGCATACAGCCGCGCCTGCACCGCGCAGCCCTGCGGCCTGACCACGATGTCCGACAGCAGCGGCAGCGTGCCGTCGGCCAGGCGCACCATCCATTCCACCAGGTCGATGCCGGTGACGGCTTCGGTGACGCCATGCTCGACCTGCAAGCGGGTATTGACTTCCAGGAAGTAGAACGCGTGGGTGCGGGCGTCCATCACGAATTCCACGGTCCCGGCGCTGCGGTAGCTCACGGCCGAAGCCAGCTTCACCGCCATCGCATGCAGTTCCTGCCTCACAGCCTCCGGCAGATTCGGCGCCGGGGTTTCCTCCAGCACCTTCTGGTTGCGCCGCTGCAGCGAGCAGTCGCGTTCACCTAAAGCGATCACATGGCCGCGGCCATCGCCGAAGACCTGCACCTCGATATGGCGCGCCGCCTCGATATAACGCTCCAGGAACACGCCGGCATCGGAGAAGTTGGCCTGGGCCATGCGCCGCACCGACTCGAAGGCCTGCTCCAGTTCCTGCTGCGAACGGCACATCTGCATGCCGATGCCGCCGCCGCCGGCGCTGCTCTTCAACATCACCGGATAGCCGATGCGGGCAGCGGCGGCAAGCGCTTCCCCGATGCCGGCCAGCAGGCCCGTGCCCGGCAGCAGCGGCAGGCCGTTGTCCTCGGCCAGCGCACGCGCGGTGTGCTTGAGGCCAAACACCCGCATCTGCTGCGGCGTCGGGCCGAGAAAGGCGATGCCGGCCGCCTCGCAGGCTTCGGCGAAGGCGGCATTCTCGGACAGGAAGCCATAGCCGGGATGGATGGCGGTGGCGCCGGTGGCCAGCGCGGCATCGATCAGACGCGCGGCCTGCAGGTAGCTCTGCGCGGCCGGCGCCGGGCCGATGGCCACGGCTTCATCGGCCTGGGTCACATGCAGGGCGTCGGCGTCGGCGTCGGAATAGACGGCGACCGCGCCGACCTCCATGCGCTTCAGGGTGCGGATGATGCGGCAGGCGATGGCGCCGCGGTTGGCGATCAGGACTTTGGCTGGCATGGTGAACTCTGTGATTCATTGCGGGTCGTCCCGCGGTGTGACGGGGCGTCGCGGGTCGTCCCGCGCGCCGGTGCCGGCGTTCGTTCAGGCTGGCAGCGGGTCCCAGATCAGGTAGCGCACCGCGGTCGGGTTGTAGCCGTTGCACGGATTGTTGAGCTGCGGGCAGTTCGACACCAGCACCAGCAGGTCCATCTCGGCGCGCATCTCGACATACTTGCCGGGCGCCGAGATGCCGTCCTCGAAGGTCAGCCGGCCTTCCGGCGTGACCGGCACGTTCATGAAGAAATTGATGTTGGAGACCACGTCGCGCTTGTCCAGGCCGCGCGCGTCCTGGCCCAGCGCCAGCAGGTAGTTGTCGCGGCAGCTGTGCATGAAGCGCTTCTCGATGGCATAGCGCACCGTGTTGCTTTCGGAGGCGCAGGCGCCGCCCAGCGTGTCGTGGCGGCCGCAGGTGTCGGCGGTGATGGTAAGCATGGGCCGGCCGGCCGATGACATCAGCGTCGAGCCAGCGCCGAGATACAGCCTGCCTCCTGCCGCGATGGTGCGGGTGAGGCTGTAACGCTCGGACGGATCGGCCGCGCTGTAGAAGATGGTGTCGACCGCCTGGTTGCCTTCGAGGTCGACGATGCGCAGCACCTGGCCGGCCTTGAGTTCCATCAGCCAGGGTTCGCCGGCCGGATGGATCATGTCGGCCGCGGCCAGTGCCGGGTCCAGCGTGCTTTCAGTCAGTGTGGCTTGCATGGTGTTTTCCTTGTTCTGGTATGGGCATTGGCATCATCGGGTCCGGACGTCACAGGAAGTACCGCTCGGTATTGATATACCCGCGCTGGTTCTCCGCACAGGCGTTGCGGCACACGTCATCCATCCCCGCCGTGCCGGAGCGCCAGCAGGACAGCCGCACCGGCTTGGGGTCATAGCGGGTCGCCGGGTCCAGCGGATGCTGGCAGGCCGACAGCACCACCAGCACATTCATCTCGCAGCGCAGGTCGATGTACTGGCCTTCGCGGCGATGGGCGGCGTCGAAGCGCAGCGCGCCGTCGGCATCCGCCACCACCTTGGAAAAGAAGTTGGCATTGGCCACCAGGTCGCGCTTGCCCATGCCCCATTTGCCCAGCTCGATCAGGCAGCCGTCCTCGCCATTGCGGAACATCGCATTGCGGTGCTCCTGGTAGCGCGCCACGCCGAAGCGCCGTTCCACCATGGCCGCGTCGGACATGCCGCACACCGTGTCATGCCAGCCGCAGCTGTCCTCGGCGATGGCGCACAGCACCCGGCCCATGTCGGAATACAGCACATGGCCGCGCGTGAGCATCGCGGTGTGCTGCGCCTTCAGGGTGTCGGGCATGTTGTAGCGTTCGCTGCGTTCCTCGAAGTTGTAGAACAGCGCCGACAGGTTGGCGCCGCCATGCAGGTCGGTGATGCGCAGCGTGTTGCCGCGCCGGACCAGGCCCGACCAGTGCGCGCCGCCCGGCATGGTTTCCTCCCACAGCAGCAGCTCGGGCGAATAGGGCGTGGAATGGGCCGGCACGGCGGCGCGGGCCAATGCCGGCAGGGTGGAAAAGGTGGTTTGCATAGGTTGAACTCCCTTGTTGTTCAGGCTGCGGCCTGCAGGTTCAGGCGTTCCAGCAGGTCGCCGTCGGTGGCCATGCCGGAGGTGTCGCGGATGCGCGCCAGGATCTGCTTTTTCATCGCCAGGAATTCCGGCGCATGCTTCATGTCCTGCTCGCGCCGCGCCGGCAGCGGCACGTCGTAGGTGGTGTCGATGCGGCCGGGCCGCGGCGCCATCAGCACCACCCGCTGGCCGAGATAGATCGCTTCCTCCACATCGTGGGTGACGAAGACGATGGTGGTCTTCTCGATCCGGTGCACATGCAGGATCAGGTCATGCATCACTTCGCGGGTCTGGGCATCGAGCGCGCCGAACGGCTCGTCCATCAGCAGGATAGCGGGGCGCGACATCAGCGCCCTGGCAATCGCCACCCGCTGCTGCATGCCGCCGGAAAGCTGGTTGGGATAGGCATGGGCGGCGCTGGACAGGCCGATCAGGCGCAGCAGCGCATCGGCGCGGCCGCTGGCGGCCTCGACGTCGGCCGAGCTCATGTCGCCGCGCTTGGCGCGCAGCTTGCGGCTGAACTTGATGTTCTCCATCACCGTCAGCCAGGGATAGAGGCTGTAATGCTGGAACACCATGGCGCGGTCTGCGCCGGGTCCGTTGACGGGCTGACCGTTGCTGTCGAGTTCGCCGCTGCTGCGGTATTCCAGGCCGCCGAGAATGCGCAGCAGCGTTGACTTGCCACAGCCGGAAGCGCCCACCAGCGTAACGAATTCATTGTCCCTGATGTCGAGATTGATGTTCTCCAGCGCCGTCACCGGCTTGCCGCCATCGAACACCTTGCCGAGATGGCGTATTTGTACCTTGTTCATCATGTGCACCTTGTTCATGTTCAGGCCCTGGCTTGCGCCCATGGAAAGAGCCGGCGATGCAGCCAGCGGAAGCCCTGGTCCATCACCAGGCCGATCAGGCCGATCAGGATGATGCCGGCGAAGATGGTGTCGGTCTTCAGGAAGCGCTGCGCCTTGAGGATGGAATAGCCCAGGCCGGAATTGGCGGCCACCAGTTCGGCCACCACCAGATAGGTCCAGGCCCAGCCCATGGTCACCCGCAGGGTGTCGAGCAGCGCCGGCTTGGCCGAAGGCAGCAGCACCAGCTTGATGATTTCGTAGCGGGTCGCGCCCATGGTGTGGGCGGCCTCGATCTGGGCCCTGGGCGTGCGCCGCACGTCCTCGGCCACCATCAGCAGCATCTGGAAGAAGGTGCCGATGAAGATCACCGAGATCTTGGCGCTTTCGTCTATGCCCACCCACAGCATGATCAGCGGAATGAAGGCGACTGCCGGCATGTAGCGAATGAAATCGGTCAGCGGCTCCAGCATCGCCGCCACCGGCCGGAACGAACCGATCAGCAAGCCCAGCGGCAGGGCCAGCACCGCCGAGAGCAGGAAGCCGGCGCTGACGCGGTAAATGGAGATGCCGGTATCGGCCAGCAGGTCGTCCTCGGTCAGCCAGGTCAGCACCCGCCTGGCGACCATGGCCGGGCTGGGCAGGAACACCGGGTCGATCAGGCCGGAGGCGGCCAGCACGCCCCACAGCAGCAGCGGCGAGAACAGGCCCAGCGCGGCAAACATCCAGTACTGGCGGCGGCCCAGGCTGCCGGCGATCGTCCAGATGCCGGGTGGGCGTGGCGCGCGGTTGGGAGGTGCGGACATGATGGCTCCAGGTCGGGTTTGCAAAGGCGAGAGAGCGCGTAGGCAACGCAGTTCTCCCGGGCTTTTGTCCCTCCGTGGAACCCCGCGCAGTGACAGCGTGCGGCGGGGCCGATGGCTCTCGGACCAGACACCGCGGATGCGGCCGGAACCCTAGCGATCTTGAGGCGTGCTTGCCTGAGGTCAGGCTGACGCGACTCTCTGCAACAGGCTTTGCAATAACGGTGCCAGCCTGCCAGCGCGGCGGACGCGCATGGTGTGCCTCGTCTTGGTGCGGTGAAAGTCCGAAAAATTGTTTGACGCACTTTTGTGAAGCCAGTGCCGGCAATGGCGCATCGGCATGGTGCGCTATTTACACATGCGTTCGCGTTTTATTGAATAATTTTGCACGGATAGAACCCAATATCACAGGTGGGTTAATCAATGTGTTAACTAAAAGAGATTAAATAAGTAACGCATTATGTGATGTTCAATTGGAAACTGCTTTACTGCCTAAGCTGATAATCGATCGGAGGAAACATGTCTGTTTATCCGGAAGCGGCACGAAAGGAAGCCACTTCCTTTTCCCTGAACGATATCAGTACGCTCCTGGATAAAATGTCCGATAAAGAAAAAGCTTATTCCTTGAGAGCCCGGTCATCGATACGAACGGTCGATGGAAAACAGGAAACGGTTTATGTCTTCTTTCTGAGAAATGGCAATGAGTCGTTTTTCGAACGATTGGACAATTGGTGGAACGCGAAAGCCCAGCGTGCACTGGTGAGGCAACTCATCTGCACGGCATTGGCCGCCGCAGGCGCGCCTGCAGCATCTGGCCAGACAAGGGTGCGAACACTTGCTCAGGAAAAGGCTTTGTCGCACGTTCGGAAAATGGACAGAATGGCCCCTGAAAAAATTCAGGCGATTTTTTCCGAATGTGTTGCCGCACAAAAGGAAATGCAGGTTTTCCAAAATAAACTTTTGTCTATTTCTTCCGAAGATCGCCTGAAATTCAAGGAATGTCACCAGGGCTTTGATAGCGTGTCAGCCAGGAAGGAAATACTCCCGCCTTTCTCTTTATTGTCTCGGGAAAAATGTTTGGAGAATGACTCTGTTAAAGAGTTATTGGACGAGTCTGCATCGCATTTTGCGGATGCACTACTGAATGCATTCATGGAATTTATTTACGCTGTCGCCGAAAACCGCCCAATGAATGAAACCGGTTTGCCTCTGGTGCTAACATTTATCGATCGGTGGAAAGCAGCACGGCAGGCGTCCGGCCAGGCAGGCTCTGCCGACCCCGCTGTGACGGAAGGAGAGCGCAGGGCAGCATGCCGGGCGGCAATCGATCTATTGATCGATCTCTGCGACAGGCTGCCCCCGGCACCGCCGCCGATGGCGTCGCAGACGCTACCCGAACGCCGCATGGCCCTTGTGCCGGCGTCATCCCAGCCGACCGCGACGGGGCCTGTTCCTCCGCCGCGCTCCGCACCCTTGCCGGTGCTGCCAGCCGGCCTGTTCCAGTCTCTCTGGGCCTGCAGCGCCGGACGCTCGGCCGGCGCTGTTCATGCCGCGTCGCAAGCCCTGATGCCCGCCGCAAGGAGGATGGTCCGCCGCGCGCCCCTTGTCGCCCCATCCGCCCCAGCCAGGCCGCCAGTCCGCACGGCGGCGACCACGCCGATCCGGCCAGCACAGTCGCCGCAGCACATTCCCTGCGACTATCAGAGCGAACTGGACATGGCCGATATCGACAGGGAAGCGGTCATCCTCATTGCCCATGAGGGCAGGCTGTTTTCACTGTCGCCGGCATGCCGTCGATGGCTGGCGGAACTGGACGGGAAACAGCATGCCGGGGAAGGGCGCTTCAGCAAGGTGCCGTATCAGGGCCAGACCGTGCTCCTGGCGCGAGCAGAGCAGGCGTCCATGCATGGGCATCTGGATGCGGCGGCAATCCGCAGGCTGGGCGAGGTGTATGACGCGGCTGTCCAGTTAGCCATTGCGCAGAACAGGCCAATCTGCCTGACCGACCTGTTCGATTATGATCCGCGCACGGCGGATCAATGCGTGGAAGCCATGCTGGCGCCGATCCGGCGCTGCTACCGGGAAGGCCGGCAGCCAGCCATCCACATCCGGGTGACTTCGTCCCGGCTGCGGGAAACCATCATCACTGCGCTCAAAGTGCTGTTGTCGACGCAGCCGGCAGAGCGGCCAGCGGTGGAAGTCATCGACTGCCTGACCGAGGCCGACCGGCAACTGCCTGGCCTGATGATGATCAGCCGCGATTCCGCCGATCCGCTGAATAGGGCTGTGGCGCGGCGCCATGCGCAGCAGGCCGGAGCGGCAAGGGCTGGCGCCGCTGCGGCGTCCCGGGTCGTGCCGCGCAAGCTGCTGGGCAGCCAGGCCCGAACGCATCTCTACTACCTTGCCCAGCCTTGCCCGCTGAAGAACGGCTTGCCGGACGGAGCGCGCATCGCAGACGAATACACGACCCTGTTTCACGAGGCCAGGCAACACCAGTGCATGCTCGTCACGCTCGAGGTCCTGTCGGAAACACCGGGACACGAAGGCTCTTCGGTTGCCGCCCTGTCGGCGGCCATCATGGCCGCCCGTGCCATCATCCCCGCGCTGAAGGTGCGCATCGTGACCAGGAATAAAAAGATCAGGAACAACATGCAGAAGGCCATTCTCTAGCCGAGAGGCTGCTGTCAGCCGGGGCAGCGCTTCCGGTCAGAAGCCAAAATCCTTCTTCGCCTCGCCTTGCTCTTCGCCCGCGCTGTCCCGCGTACGCCGGCTTTCCAGCACCAGCAGATACTTGTGCACCCCGAGCACTTCCCGGATCAGGGTGACGCCGACCGCTGCATCCCGTGGGGTGAACTGGCGCACATTGCGGCTTACGCCCGGTTCAGGCGGCAATGGCGCACCGAACACCGTGGTCACCGCCTCCTCGAAAGCCTTGAGGTTGTCCTCGCCCGTTGCCGAGCGCAGTTCCACCCGCACCAGCCTGTCGCTTTCGAAGCAATACAGCACGCCGAACAGCTGGGCCTCGCCCAGGCGCAACTCTTCCCTGCGGTTGCCATAACAGCCGGGCGGATTGCTGACAGCGATCGCGTTGGGCAGGCGCGTCACCGGATCGCCCCATTTCATGCCGCGAAAACCATCGGGCACATTGGCATGGGCCAGGCACGCGAAAGCCTGCAGCAGGCTGCAGGCGACGATGTTACGCACAAGGTGACGATGACGGCGACGCATCGGGCGTGGACTCCCCAGTCAAGCGGTCGGGGGCTGATTCTAGCACCCGCCGCCCGCCGCCTAGCCCGCCCGGGGGTCAGAAGCCGTAGCTGATGCTGGCCACCACCTTGTTGTCCTGCTTGATGCCGAAGCGCGTCTTGCCGGCGATGATGGCCTGCAGGCCCCAGGTCAGCGGCGTGTCCAGGATGGGCTGGGTGAAGCCCAGTATCAGGTGCCGGAAGCCGCTGGAGATCGGCGTGTTGCCGGCGTAGCAGCCATTGACGTTGAAGGCGCTGCCGCCGCCGCAACTCGTGTTGGTGAGGGTGTCGGTGGTGCCAAGGAATTTGCCTTCCTTCTTGTAGACGTAGCCGCCCAGGCTGCCCAGGAAGGTGATCCTGTACGGCAGCGCATGGGTGTAGTTCAGGGTGACGTAGGTGTCGCCCTTGTTGCCCCACACGACATCGTTGAGCAGGGTCTGCGCCGACAGCGCAAAGTCGCCGTAGGCCAGGCCCAGCTTGGTTTCGAAGGCGTTGGCGTGCTTGCCGTTGATGTAGTAATAGCCGGTCAGCCCGGCGGTATAGCCCAGGTCGCCGGCCTTGCCGTTGTAGCCGGCGTAGAAATCGTTCTCGACCGACTTGTCGTTCTGGAAGCCGCTGACGATGTTGCGGTCGTCGTAAGAGCGGCCCAGCTGCTTGTACGAGTAGTTGATGCTGGAGGCAAAGTAACCGGCGTAAAACCCGCTTTCATGCACGAAGTCCAGGCCGCCCTGCAGCGCCGGGCGGTCGGACTCGGGCGCGTCGGCCACCTTGTTGCCCAGGGTGGGCAATGCGTTGCCGTACGTCGTGGTGGCGCCGCGCAGGTAGTAGCGTGACACCAGGTCGATATGGCCCGTGACCGTATAAGGCGCGGCGGGTGGGTCGGCAGGCGCATCGGCGGCGAAGGCGCTGCAGGCTGCGGTCATCGAAAATAAGGCGGCGAGGGAAATCCTGGCAGTCATTGCGGTTGGCTCCTGTTGATGGATGTCTTATTGCTTCACGTCCACCTTAGCGAGATGCATGCCATGCAATCCGCTGACGCAACAGGAATGAAAGGACGGAAAGGCAAGTTGCAGGTGCGCTGCACGCCACGCTGGTGCATTCACGCACCTTCGTATGGCGCGGCTGCCTGACGGCCGGACCTGGGCTGCCGGGCCGCCAGAAATGCCAGGCAGGCCGGCGTCTGCGCGCTGCATTGGCCGGATAGGCCGGGCCGGAAGACCAGCAGCAGGAGAGCGCCGCGCAGCAATGCGCCGCCGGCGCGAAGGGGTTTCAGTGGGCTGAATCGGTTGGCTTGCATGCAGACTCCTGGCGCGAAAAAAGCAGGCCCGTGACGGGACGGGCACGACGTAGCGGGATCGCACGAAACATGCCAGCCGGACGGCGATTCCAGCCGCCGGCTGCGCTGCGCCGGCCTTCAGCGCAACCGGGCTGCATTTCGCCACAACCATCGAACTAAGCAGCACCGCCGACGGTCCATCGGCAAGGCAAACAACCGGAGCTTCAGCACCTCTATGAGTACGACCCCGACCGCGGGCCAGTCCGGCCCGCAGAGTGAGTCGACCGGCAATGGCAGCCACCTGCATGGCTGCCCGGCAGCGCAGCAGTCATGGCGTGCGCACTACCGAGCCGGCCTATGGGATGATCTGGACAGCGCGGAACAGCCCGCGCCTTATCTGACGATCTGCGAACTTTATCAACGGCATGTGGGCGATGGCGCCCTGCTCGACATCGGCTGCGGCGGCGGCATGCTGTACCGCTATCTGACCGAGCACGCCGGCCTGGAGAGCGGCTCCTACACCGGCGTCGATGTTGCCGACGACGCCGTGCGCCGCGCCACCGCCAGCTTTCCCGGCGTCAGGGTCAGCCGGCGCAATTACGACTGCGAGACGGTGGGCAGCCGCTTCGACTGCGTGATCTTCAACGAATCCCTGCAGTGCTTCGATGATCCGCAGGCCATCCTGGAAAAATGCGCCCGCGACAACCTGCATCCCTGCTCGGTGCTGATCGTGGCGATGTCCGGCTGGGAACATGCAGCGCTGTGGCAACTGCTGGAGCGCCGTTACCAGCTGCTGGACGATCAGGACGCGCGCGGCGACGACGGCCGCGCATGGACGGTCCGCGCCTACAAGATGCCGTGCTGAATTGACCCGGCAGAGGGCATCTAGGAGCCTGTCGCACCGTCAGGAAGCGCGGCAAGCAGCCGCTTGCCAACCGTAAACCGTGCCGCCAGCCACTGCGCCGGCTCTGACCGCACCCATAAGGGATTTCCACGCTGGTCGAACCCAAGCGCCGCCAGACTGTCCATGCAATGCGTACGGACGGCGCTGTCACGCGCAAGGCAAGCCAGACGGGCAAAAAAAACCCGCTCACAGGGAGCGGGTAAATCCATCCTTTGGGAGGGTGGAGGAGACAGGTGCAACTATATCCTCTCCACCCGGGCAAATAAAATTCCGTGTTTCAATACCCGTTATATGAAATGTTGATGACTGGGCAGGAAGGAGCAAGGGAATCTCAAGGAGCCGGACAAATGTCCAAGCAGGCAGAAATTGCAAATTAATCACTCTAAAGTTTGCTCTGCACCAAGTTGTTTATTTCTTATTGGTATATTATTAACCTATTGCAACTTATTTTGGACAACGCCATGGACGAACAGCATCCGCTCACTTCTCAGCTGGAATACAACCCGGACAAGCTTCTGGACGCTTTACTGGATCGGCTGGTCCTGAAAAACGATGCGGCGCTGGCCCGTGCGCTGGAGGTTGCCCCGCCCGTCATCAGCAAGATCAGGCACCGCCGTCTGCCGGTTGGCGCTTCCATCCTGATCCGCATGCACGAGGTGTCGAACCTGCCGATCCGCGAACTGCGCGATCTGATGGGCGACCGTCGCCAGAAGTACCGCCTGAGCGACGTGCAGGGCAAGCCGAAAGAGGCTTGAGCCGCTTCCAGGCAATGGATGGCGCCGGTCTGGCCGGCTTGCAGCGCTCAGTGCAGCTGCTGGGTCAGCCGCGCCTGCGGAGCGTCCAGGGCGGCGACGGCCTTGCGGAAGAAGCTGCTCTCCTGGACGCTGGAGGTGTCGATGCGCTCGGTGCCGGTAAGGCTGATTTCCTCGCACAGCTGCTCGATGACGCCTGTCAGAAACCATTCTCCGAACAACTGGATGTCGCGCGAGGCCAGGTCGCCCAGGTCGATCAGGTTCAGTGCCTGCGACCAACCCAGCGTTTCTATCCTCTCGCCGTTATCGTCGGTAGTGACTTTCGGCCAACGCGGGTCGCGGACTGATTCCGTATCGCGGTGCTCGTGGGCGCGCGCGATGCGCCGGATGTCCTCGACAGCGAAACGTACTTCCCGGTCGACAACGACGCGCAGCGCCTGATCCTCGTACCAGAGGGTTAATACCTGTTGCGCTGCAGTCTGCGTAGCATCCATGGAGGTTCTTTCTGAAAAGGGGGAGGGCCGGCTCCAGCCGCGTCCTGTAAATTTCGGCGTTGTCCGCCTGTCCTGTTATCGGTTTCCTTATGGAAACATTTAGGGTGGGAAGCAAATATTTGCTTTGAAATTTGATGTAGAGCAGTAACATTGCTCTCTTGACAAACAGCCCAATTTCGTGCAACCGGCGAACTATAACAGCACTTTTGTTTGATGTCAGAATCCGCCTGAGACGCTCGTTGCCGGTTAAGCATGCTATGTGGAGCGCAGTGGAAGCCTTAAAAAGCGGGCGGCCCGATCCTGTTCGTGGCATGTTTGTCCCGCATCGCTCATTAAACTTAATGCAAACGCCTGGCTCAGGCTTGATGGAACCAGCCTTCCAATAAATCGGTGCAGCAGAGTACCGCCGCTTCCGGTACACTCCCGCATCCGCTGCGACTTTGCTTTAATGGCATGCTTCCTGAGCCGGGTCCATCCATTCCCTGCCATGCACCGGGCGAGCGCCCGGACTGGCGCTGCCAGGCAAGCCATTGTGGAGCGGATCGTCAGCGGTGGCTGACGAAGGCCAGGAGCAGGCCGGCGTGCCAGTCTGGCTGCATCAGTGAAGTCGATCGACATGCCCGGCATCTCCAGGCCCGACTGCGCAACGTCGTCTCGCCAGCTATTCATTGAATGCGGCAATACGCGCTCAATCCACCACGAGAGTGGGCTGCTGCAGAGTCACCCGTGTTTAAACAAACCGTTAAATTAAGCCATGCCTGATAAAACTGAAAAATCCGCCGCTCCCAAGGTCATTAAATGGACGGAAGAGGAATGGGCCAGCGTTGCCAATCATCTCTTTGAACAAAAGGGCGCCGTGCTGCTGTCGTCGCCGCGCCTGGAAGAGATCCGCGCCAAGGATGTATTCATGGCGCAGGAGACGCTGCCGGAAGACCGTCATCGCAAGCTGATTTCCATCGCGCAGGGTTTTCAGGGCATCCGGGACAGGCTCAGCACGATTTTTCAGAACATGAACAAGGTCCGCCAGGATGACCTGTTCAAGCGCGAGCAGGCAGGCGCCACGGCGGATGCCGACACCGCAGACACCGCCATGACAGCGCCGGCGCCGGCGCCGGAACCAGCGCCTTCGCAGCCATCCCGCAGGTCTGGCCGGGACAAGGCGCCGCAGCCGGCGCCGCTCGCCGGCGCGCAGCAGGAAATCCAGGCCCAGCCGCAGGAACCGGCCGCGGCCACACCGGCAGCGCAGCCGAGCGCTCCGGCGAAACCGGACGAGTCGGCGCCGGCGCAGCCGCAGCCGGTCATTCCAGACAGCCCTGCTCCGGCAGCCGTGCAAACCGAGTCGCTGCCCGAGCCACAGGCGCCCGCGCAGCCGCAGCAACGCGACGCGGGCCGGGCGTTCCCGCAGCAGGAGCAGGCGCCGCGCCGGCCCGAGCAGAATGCCGCGGCCGGCAACCGCGATCGCCAAAGGGAGCGTGTCCAGGAGCCGCGTACGCAGGGTGCCTGGGCGTCCACGCAGGCATCGGCTGGCTTCATCGAGGCCGCCCGGCCTTTCGTTGCGATGGTATGCGAGGAAATGGCGCTGGCATTGGTAAAGGTCATGGGCGGCAAGGCAGGCGAGCAGCAGCTTGCCGGCATCATGCAGAAAGCCCTGTCGCAACTGGCATCCGGCCAGGGCAATGGCAATGCCGGCTACGGCGGCCGTCCGGAACGGCAGCCGCGCCCGGAACGCCAGCCCCAGCCAGAGCGTCAGCCTCAAGCGTTCAGTGCGCCAATCGATACACCCGAACGCGCCGCGCCCGACCTGCTGGATGACGAAAGCAGCCATCCGGCCGAGGTGCAGCCGCTATTCGACCCCAAGCTGCCTCCTTCGGCCAACAGCGACTTCAAGCCGACCATCGGCCTGGTGGGCGCCAATACCCGTGAACTGGATGACCTGCAACTGCTGTACCCGCAATTGCGCCTGACCGTGGTGGCGCCCGACGCGGTGCGCAGCGCCGACGTATTCCGCCAATGCCAGCGCATCATCGGCCTGCGCGAGGATGTATCGCAGCCGGTGGACGAACTGCTGCGCCGGCTACTGAGAAACCGCTACATCCGGATTGCCGGCGGCATTCCCCGGGTGCGCGAGCAGCTCAATGCCTGGCTGCACAATCCCGGCTCCATCAATGCCGAGCCGCGGCCGCATGTGCCGCGCGGTCCGAAGGGCCAGGGGCAGGGCCAGGGCGAAGGCGGCAAGAAGCGTCACAATCGCCACCTGCGCGCCCCGCGCTGATTGCCTTTCCCAAGAGCCTGCGCCGCCTTTTGCCGCGCAGGCTCCTGGAGTGCAGGCTGCTGCGCGGCGCTTGTCAGGCCGCGCAGCAGTCGGTCATGCCACCTTGACTTCGATGCGACGCGGCTGCGCGTGCTGCGCCTTGGGTATGCGCAGGGTCAGCACGCCATTCTTCAGTTCGGCCGACGCCTGCTCGGCATCGAGTTCCTTGGACAGCGTGAAAACCCGCCGGTAGCGCGGCATCGTCACATCGGCGTGGCTCGACTGCATGTCCTGCGGCACGTCGAGCGCCACGGTGCCTTCGATGGTCAGGCTGTCGGTCTCGAGGTGCAGGCTCAGGTTTTCCCTGGGTACGCCGGGCAGATCGGCATACAGGGTGATGCCGTTGGCATCTTCCACCACGTCAACCGGCGGCAGCGCCGCCCGTTCCTGTGCTTCCTTCGGCCTTCCGCCCGTCTGCACGGCCTGCTGGCCGCCCTGATTCTGCTGTGCCGGTTGCTGGGTGGCGCCGGCGTTGCGGGTGTTGTCTTCAGCCATGATGTCCTCCTTTCCTTGTCCTCATTGCACACTGATGCGGCGCGGCTGCACCTGCTGCCTGCGCTTGACGCTGATATGCAGCACGCCATCGCGGTATTGCGCCGACACGCCATCCGGGTCGGCATCTTCAGGCAGGCTGACCACCTTGCGAAAACGGCCGGCAAAGCGCTCGTTGATATGGACGGTCGATCTGCCGCCGTTGCCTGCGCCACCGCTGGCGTTGCCGCCTGCACCTCCCGTGGCAGTCATATCCGGCCGTTCGCCGGCCACGGTCAGCACACCGCGCTCCAGGTTGACTTCGATCGCGTTCGGATCCAGGCCGGGAAGAAAGGCATACAGCTCCACCGATTGCGGCGTGCTGCCCACATTCAGGGCCGGAAAGCCGCCACGGCCGACGCCACGGATACTTGGCTCCATGCCGAATGTTTGCTGCATTTCACGCTGGATACGGTCCATTTCGGCAAACAGGTCGCCGGGAAACACTGATCTGTAAAGCATGGCGAAATCCTCCTTTATCGTTGGGAGAATGCTTAGATAGATCCGGCGTGCCAAAACGTCAAGATGAATGCATGCGGTTTGAGGTGCGTCTAGGAGACTGTGCGGCAGACGGCGGCCGGCTGCGACATGCGTGGCGACGGTCCAAGCCAGCATTGCCTTTTGGAAAAGGCATTTCTCCGGACCAGCTGGCGCCATCGGGCTTACCGGCTTTCCGCACGCCATGCTTCGCCGTCTTGCGTCGCAGGGGCTTCCAGGCCAGGCAGTTGTCAGATGGAAAGAGGGTTAAAGAAGGCACCGCGCCTTGACCTGATGCGATTGGGATGCTGCAGGAGCTGGCATGCTTCGCCATGCCTTCCGCTACAGAATCCGGAAGCGCGGCAGGCTTGGAATTGCCTCGTTCAGTCCTGCAGTGCAAAAAGGAAACTCCATTTCCTGTCTGCCAAGATTCGGCGGCCCCTTGCCATGTTGCGTATTTATAAGGACCTTTCAGAAGCATGCCCTCGGCGCGGCAGATTATCCCTTAAACTGCGCGGCGATTAGTGAAACTATGTTTCGCCATGCAGTAATTATTTTCATCTAAATATTGCTCGTCGATAATTTTTTTTGAAAAACAAAGTATTACAATCCGGTGCCGGAAGTTTTGAGTGCCAGGACGAGACGTGCCGTCGGGACTGCCACCTTACCGGGGCAAGAGACAGAATGATTCAATAAGAGGAGAAAATGATGTGGCAGCAAGTGTATGACCCCCTGGGCAGTTTTGCCCTGTCCACCGTTGCAGCCGGGATTCCGGTTGCGGTACTGCTGGCGGCGCTGGCATTTTTCCATATGAAAGCCCACCTTGCCGCCGGCCTGGCGCTGCTCGTTGGCATCGGCATTGCCGGATTCGTGTTCGGCATGCCGGTTGCGATGGCGGGCAAGGCTGCTGGCTATGGCGTTGCCGCCGGCCTGTTTCCGATTGGCTGGATCGTACTGAACATCATCTTTCTCCATCGTCTGACGACCCTGAACGGTTACTTCAAGGCACTGCAGAACAGCATCAGCGGGGTGACCGAAGACCGCCGCCTGCAGCTGCTGCTGGTTGCCTTCTGCTTCGGCGCCTTCTTCGAGGGCGCTGCCGGCTTCGGCACGCCGGTGGCAGTGACCGGCGCCATCCTGATCGGCCTGGGCTTCTCGCCGCTGGCTGCGTCCGGCCTGGCACTGATCGCCAACACCGCGCCCGTGGCCTACGGCGCGCTCGGCGCGCCGGTCCTGGCGCTGTCGGCCGTGACCGGCCTGGACCTGCTGCAATTGTCTGCAATGATCGGCCGCCAGTTGCCGTTCTTCTCAGTGCTGGTACCGTTCTGGCTGATCTGGGCCTTCGCCGGCTTCCGCGGCATGCGCGAGATCTGGCCAGCCATCCTGGTTGCCGGCGTTTCCTTCGCGGTCCCGCAGTTCATCGTGTCGAACTTCCACGGCCCGTGGCTGGTGGACGTGATCGCATCCATCGTGTCGATGGGCAGCCTGACGCTGTTCCTGAAGGTCTGGAAACCCAAGAAAATCTGGACCTCCACCGCCATCGTCAATCGCCATGACACCTCGATGGACGACATCGCCGCCAATGGCGCCTCTGCCGCCGCCGTGGAAGCCAACGCCGGCGCGGCAAGCATCAGCATGGTTCGCGCCTGGGCGCCCTGGGTCATCCTGTCGGTGTTCGTGTTTATCTGGGGCACGCCGGCATTCAAGAAGATCATGGACGGCCTGTGGGCATGGAAATTCGCCATTCCCGGCCTGGACCAGATGGTCGTCAAGATGCCGCCGGTGGTCAGCAAGCCTTCGCCGGAAGCTGCGGTGTTCAACTTCAATGTGCTGTCGATGGCCGGTACCGGCATCCTGGTGTCGGCGCTGACGGCGGGCCTGATGATGGGCTACTCCTTTACCCGTCTGCTGAAGGAATATTGGGAAACCATCAAACTGGTCCGTTATTCTCTGCTGACCATCTGTGCAATGTTCGGCGTCGGCTACCTGACCAAGTATTCCGGCCTGGATGCCACCCTGGGCCTGGCGTTTGCCCATACCGGCATGTTCTATCCGATGTTCGGCACGCTGCTAGGCTGGCTGGGTGTGGCGCTGACCGGTTCCGATACCGCCGCCAACGTGCTGTTCGGCAGCCTGCAGCGCACCACCGCCGAGCAGCTGGGCCTGCCGCCGGTACTGATGGCAGCGGCCAACAGCTCGGGCGGCGTGATGGGCAAGATGATCGACGCACAATCCATCGTGGTGGCCTCCACCGCCACCAAGTGGTATGGCCATGAAGGCGACATCCTGCGCTATGTGTTCTTCCACTCGATCGCGCTAGCCATCCTGGTCGGCTTCCTGGTAACGCTGCAGGCGTATGTCGCGCCGTTCACACACATGGTGGTGCGTTAAACGCGCTTGTTGATGTAACAAAGTAGCGAAGTAACCATGCCAGGGGATGCGAATTCCCCTGGCATTTTTTTTGTCTCTGCTCCTATCTCGCTCGTGTGATTTCCATTCCTCGACTGGAGCAGGGACTCGCCCGCGTCAATAGCTGACGCTTGCCTTCCGCCTGCCACTGTCGGCGTGCGGCTCGCTGCTTAATGCAGAATTCTGGCTCGCAACATCCCCTCCTGAACACCGCCCACAATTTTTTTCCCCTCGTGCAATTCGCGTCGTGCTGCGTGGACATATTTCCCCGCATTCACGGTTGCCGCATTGACAGCGGCAGCGCAGCGCCAGACTGGCCATCAGCTTGTTCGAATCCATCCACCTGCACCGGAGGAACAGACCATGGCGACAGTCTCCGCAGGCGTGCCGGAGCTAGCCGACATCCTGCTTTGGCAATGCTATATCCATTCCCGCTCGGCCGAATTGCGGCTTGCACTGATACTGCGCTACCTGCCGTACGCAAGAAAGGTCGCTGCCCACCTGCACGGCAGGCATCTGCGCTGCGAGGCCAGCGTTGAAGACTATATCCAGTGGGCTTGCGTGGGCTTGATGGAAGCCTTCGATCACTTTCAACTCAATCGTGGTGCGCAATTCACAACCTATGCGCTGCCTCGCATGCTGGGGTCCATCAGGGACGGGCTGGAGACCATCACCGGGCGATGGCAGGAATTCGCAGTGGCCCCGGAAGACATGGAAACCCTGGTATCGGCAGAAGCGGAAGGGCCGGACCAGGTCGGAGTGGAACTCGAACGCAGGCAAATGCGCCATGCGTCTTCATGGCCTGCTCAAGCACCTGACCGCTCGTGAGGAATCGGTGCTCAGGCTGCACTACCTGCAGGGATGGAGCTTCAAGGAAATTGGACAAGACCTCGGCATCACCAAGGGACGCGTATCGCAATTGCATGGGCAGGCGCTGGAACGACTCAGGCAGTTGCTTGCCCAGGTTCCGCGCCACGATGCCTTCCTGTAATGCGACCGCACTGATGTTTTCGTCAGCCTGCAAAACGGTGTGATTGCCAGGGCAAAGGCGCCCTCACATTCATCTCGCGGCCACGGGGCCGGCCGACGGCAATTTGCGCTGCAGGATCCACTCTGCAATCGCATGCACGGCGGCTGGCTCATGACCCAGGTAGCCATGGGCGCTGAACGGACCGCAAGCGTCGCCGCCGGAATCCTGCTCGCCGCCAACCCAGACCACGGGATAGCTGCCGGACAGGCTGCGGGCCGTGTGCGGCGGCGTTGTCTTGCATCCATCCGCCACGTGATGCACGAACAGCAGGGGCTGGCGTATCGTGGAAAAGTCAAAGCCTGACAATCCAGGGCCTGCCCGGGATGCCTGGAACAGGGTGGAGGTCAGCACCACGCCATCTACCTGGGCCGGCAGCGCCAGCGCGAGATGTGCCGCGGAAATCGTGCCCCGGCTGGTGCCAACCAGATAAACATGGTTGACGCCGGTCTCCCGCTTCAGGTGCGCCAGTACTTGCGCCACTTCGTCCGCATGCGGCCCGGACATGCGTGCCTGATCGGACAGTGAGCCGATATCGGGGCTCGGGTCATACACCGCCACAGCCAGCTTTTCCTGCGCAAACAAGTGCCTGGTGCGCACCAGGAAGTTGGCGCCCGGCTGCGGAATGCCTTCTGCCAGCCTCACATTGCCTTGCCCGCCCGCGAACAGAATGACGCCGGTGTCCGGCCGCGGCGCCAGTGCGGCGTCGACCGTCAGCAGATAGCGCAGGCGGGTTCCATTCGGCTTGGCGAGGTCAATCAGTTGATCCGTGACCACCGCGTGCGCCTGGCTTGCGATCAGTCCCGTGACCAGCATCCATCTAGTGAAGATTCGTTTCATGCGCCTGCGCCTCGTCCGTAGTCAGCGGTTTGGAAAGATAGGCCGGAATCATGCAGCGGTAAAGCAGCGGATGCAGAAAAGGATTGGAATTCATTTCAAGCACGCGGATCGACCGATCGTCGGCGAGCATGGCGTCCACCGTATAGGTGGTGCCGGCCCGCACTTCTTCCGGTATGCCGCACCAGCTTGCACGACCGATAGCTTGCCCATGCCTTGAAAAGCAGCTTGTCGCTGGCCATTTCCCAGCGCTTGTTGTAATAGGGTAGCTAGCCGATGAAGCGCCTGGCCCGGGCGCTGAAGTCGAGGGTGTACTGGCTAACGCCATCGACCTTTACCAGAAGCTGCGGATACAGCACCAGGTTGCGCCTAGGCGCGCGAATGAAGACGAAGAAGTTCCGCAGACTTAAAATGGCTATGTCTCCCAAAGCCTCCACGGTTTCCTGCAGCAGGATGAAATGGTCGAGCAGTTCGCCTTCCTTGATCGGCCTCGCCTAGCCGCCCATCGCGAAAAAGCCGCGCGAACGCTGGCTACCCAACGCGTCATAAATCGCTGAAACGCTGCGTAGATCGATATGTTCCAGCGCCGGCGCATCCACCACGGGATGCAGCAAGCGTAGCCTGGATGAGCGAAGCGAAATCCGGGATTTAGTAAACCAAGAATTGATCGACAGGGTAACTTCGTCGCGCGTTGCTTCTTGAAATAATAGGTAGCCCAAGCTCACAGCCGTAGCAACTGCCGAATAAAACTGGTTATTCAAGCCTCGGAAATCTCTGGGCATTCATTGCTTTTCCAGGATAGATCTTTCCCTTCTTGGCTCAACAAATACCGCTTTGAATCAAGGAAAGGTGGTCCGGGTTTCGCTCGCGCTCAACCCAGGCTACGCTTGCTTATTGGCTTCAGAAACACAGCTTTGGGTTAACGGAGAGTTGGCCCCGCGTCCCTTTTCTCTCATCCTGCCTACATTCAATCCAGCCGCTTGACGACCCACTGTTCCGATATCCTCGCAAGAACCATCGATGTAAATTCGCAACAATTCCCCAAGCAAACTTTTAAATTGCCTCATGGCATTGTCAAATATTGCATCCTGGAATCATCAGTGATGCTTGCATGACATAATCTTGGTACCACCGTACGGAATGAAAAATTATCAGAAGCATGACGACGCACAAAGAGCCGCCAAGCCCATCAGAAGAACAGCAGCGGCTCCATGCGCTGAGCGCCCTGCAGCTGCTCGACACCAGCGCCGATCCGCGTTTTGACCGCATTACCCGTATCGCCGCCAGGCTGTTCCAGGTGCCGATCGCCCTGGTTTCCATGCTCGATGACGAACGCCAGTGGTTCCGGTCGCGCCATGAGATGGACACCGCCACGTCTTTGCATGCGGTAGCTCTTGGCTACCAAGCGCTGTGCAATGGCGAGGCGCTGGTGGTGCCCGATACGCTGGAAGATCCACGCTTTGCCGATCACCCCATGGTTACCGGCTCGCCCCATGTGCGCTTCTATGCCGGCTACCCGGTGCGCAGCCAGGAAGGCCACGCGCTGGGCGCCCTGTGCCTTGTCGACATCAGGCCGCGCAATGATGACGACATCGATCTCGACAGCCTGCGCCACCTGGCCGAGATGGTGGAGGAGGAGATTGGCAGGTCGGTCATTGCCGCGCGCGCGATGGCGCGCGACGAGGAACTGAACGCGGCGCTGCGCCATCTGTCCTCGCACATCCATAATTCGCCGCTGGCGGTGGTGCAGTGGGACCATGCGATGCGCACAGTGTCATGGTCGGACCGGGCAGAGGAACTGTTCGGCTGGAGTGCCGAGCGCATGCTGGGCGTGCCGCTGGGCGAGGCCGGGCTGGTGCATCCGGACGATGCGCCGGCCATGCTGGAAGGCATGCGCCAACTGCTGCAGCGGCGCGGCCTGCGTAATGTCAGCTACGGCCGCAGCATGCACCGCGATGGCCGCATGGTGCATTGCGCCTGGCATAACTCGATCCTGTTCGCCGAGGATGGCGCGCCGATTTCCATCCTGTCGCTGATCCAGGACGTGACTGCCCAGCGCGAGGCCGAATTTGCGCTGCGCGCCAGCGAGGCGACGCTGCGCACCACCTTCGAGATGGCGCCGGTCGGCATCGCCCATATATCGCTGGAAGGCGCCTGGCTGCGCGTCAATCCACGCCTATGCAGCATCCTCGGCTACGACGCCGACGAGCTGCAGCGCATGACCTTCCAGCAGGTGACGCATCCGGACGACCTGGCGGCCAACCTGTCGCTGCTGCGCGAGGCGATCGAAGGGCGGCGGCATGCCTACAGCATGGAAAAGCGCTATCTGCGCAAGAACGGCGACATGGTGTGGGGCGCGATCACGGTATCGGTGAACCGGCCGCCCGACGGCAGTCCGGCTTACCTGATCACGGTGATCGAGGACATCCATGCGCGCAAGCAGGCCGAGCTGGCCTTGCAGCGGCACCAGGAAGAGCTGGAAAGCAGGGTGCAGCAGCGTACCCGCGAACTGCAGCACAGCAATGAGGAACTGGCGCTGGAAGTGCAGCAGCGGCTGCATGCGGAAAGCGTGCTGCGGGCCAGCGAGCAAAAGCTGCAGGCCCTGGCCCGCATGGACGCGCTGACCGGCTTGCCCAACCGCCGTCACTTCGATGAGAAGCTGGACGAAGCGATCCGGCGTGCCGGCCGCACCGGGCAGAGGGTGGGCCTGATGTTCCTCGATGTCGACCACTTCAAGCGCATCAACGACACCTTGGGCCATGGCGGCGGCGACATGGTGCTGCAGGAGTTCGCACGCCGGCTCTCGGGCGCGGTGCGCGCCACCGACAGCGTGTGCCGCCTGGCCGGCGACGAATTCACCATCGTCCTGGAAAACCTCGCTGCCGCAGCCGAGGCGCGGCTGGTGGCCGGCAAGATACTGGAAGCGATGCGCCGGCCGTTCGATGTCGATGGCGTGCTGCTGCCGGTCTCGACCAGCATCGGCATCGCCTGCATGGGCGCGAATGGCCGGCAGGCGCAGCAGCTGACCAGGCGGGCGGACGAGGCGCTGTACAAGGCCAAGCAGCTCGGCCGCAACCAGGCCTGGCTGGCCGATGACGGGCAGGAGGAAGAAACCTGCCTGGCGGCCGCAATGCGGCGCGCCAGCGCTTAGGTAGTAATAAGACGACGCAGACGCCTCGCCGCGAGTCCGCTACCGCATCGACTCACTCCACCTGAACGCCGGCATCCTTGAGCACCGCGCCCGCGGTGCGAAAGGCTTCCAGCGCCGCCGGCGCGCCGGCATAGACGGCTGACTGCAGCAGGATTTCCTGCAGTTCGCGTGCCGACACGCCGTTGTTGAGCGCGCCGCGCACATGCACTGCCAGCTCATGCTGCTTGCCCAGGGCGGTCAGCATTGCCACCGTGATCATGCTGCGCGACTTCGCATCCAGGCCATCGCGGCCCCAGATGGCGCCCCAGGCGGCCTCGGTCACATATTGCTGCAGCGGACGGCTGAAGGCGTCGGCATTGTCGAGCGAACGCTGGACATGGGCCTCGCCCAATACCTCTACCCGCTTGGCCAGGCCGCGCGCAAATTCGGGCGTGTTGAACTCTTCCGGAATATTCATCGCTTGCCACTGCTCCATCGTTATCGGTTCGGGATCGCGCGCATGTTACCGCATGTCCATCAATGCATCACCGCATGAAGGCGGCGGTTCCGGTTAATCGGATGATCTTTGCGTTCGCGCTAAGGGACTGCACGCTGGCAGGAACCATCCCGACCATGGGCTTTCTGATTAATTCGTTAATTCATTGTCAGGAGAACATCATGGCATTCGGTTCCGATTTCGGACGCATTCTGGACCAGTACAGCGATGCCTCCGCTCAGCAATCCCCGCCGCAACAGGTCGAACAAGACTTCGATGAAGTGACACGGCAGGCTGACCCGGAGATGCTGGAACACGGCTTCAACCAGGCCTTTCGCTCCGAACAGACGCCACCCTTCGGCAACATGATGGGGCAACTGTTCGGGCAGGCCGATTCGGGGCAGCGTGCCGGCATGCTGAATCAGCTGATCGGCGCGCTCGGTCCGGCAGTGCTGGGGTCGATGCTCGGCGGCCGCGGCGGCATGGGCAACATGGGCAACATGGGCAACATGGGTAATGCAGGCGGCATGGGTGCCGGCGGCTTGGGCGGCCTCGGTGGCCTTGGCGGTCTGCTCGGCGGCCTCCTGGGTGGTGGCGGCATGAGCCAGGGCGGCACGCCACCGCAGCTCACGCCGCAGGATGCCGAGAAGCTGAGCCCAGAGGAAGTGCAGGAACTAGCCAACCGCGCCGAGCAGGAGCATCCCGGCATCATCGATCAGATGAGCCGCTACTATGCGCAGAATCCCCAGCTGTTCAAGGCCCTGGGCGGCGCTGCGCTGGCGATCGCGCTGGGCCAGATCGCCCAGCGTAGACGCTGACGGCAGCGGCCGGCGCAGCCGGCCGTCTGACCTCATCCATCCCCTATTCCTCATCCCTAATGCCGGGACCATGCCGCATGCGGCGGTCACGGCCAACGACAAAGGAGCATGACATGGTTACCAAGACCACCAGCAACAAGCAGACCCCGCTCGTCACCGGCCTCTTCCCGGATCGCGACAGCGCCGAGCGCGCCTATCAGGACCTGTCCACCCGCGGCTATGGCCACGACGACGTCAACCTGGTGATGAGCGATGAAACCCGCAAGCGTTATTTCTCCGGCGACGAGTCGGTCAAGACCGACCTGCATACCAAGGCGGCTGAAGGCGCCGGCATCGGCGCCGGCATCGGCGGCACGCTGGGCGCCATTGCCGCTGCCATTGCCGCGGTCGGCACCTCGATCGCATTGCCCGGCCTGGGCCTGGTGATTGCCGGCCCGCTGGCGGCTGCGCTGGTCGGCGCCGGCGCCGGCGGCGCGGCGGGCGGACTGCTGGGAGCCCTGATCGGCTGGGGCATTCCGGAGGAAACCGTCAAGCATTACGAACAGGGCATCAAGAACGGCGGCATCCTGATGGGCGTCAAGCCCAAGACCGATGCAGACCGTGAACACTTCACCACGCACTGGAACGACGCGCAGCCGACCGGCGTGAGCACTGCTGCCGCCACCGGCACCGCCCGTACCGCCACCGCCACCGGTGCCGAATCTGGCACGATCCCTGTGGTGGAAGAGCATCTCGAAGTGGGCAAGCGCGCGGTGGAGACCGGCCATGTGCAGGTCAAATCGCATGTGGTGGAAACCCCGGTCAACGAGAGCGTCACGCTGCGCGAGGAACATGCGGCCATCGAGCGCCGGCCGGTCGATCGTCCGGCGTCAGAAGCCGACCTCGCCAACTTCAAGGAAGAAACGATCGAGGTGCGCGAGACCGCCGAGCAGGCAGTGGTGAACAAGACGGCGCGTGTGGTCGAAGAAGTCGTGGTCGGCAAGACCGCCACCAGCACCACGCAGGAAATCAGCGACACGGTGAGGAAAACCGTGGTCGACGTCGAACGCGACGGCAAGGCCGGCGCCACCGGTACCGCCGGCATGACGGACTTCCGCGACGACTTCAAGACCCGCTACGCCAGCACCGCCGGCGCGAAATACGAGGACTATGCGCCGGCCTACCAGTACGGCTCGACGCTGGCTGGCGACCAGCGCTACGCCAACCGCTCCTGGGACGACATTGAGACCAGCGCCCGCAGCGACTGGCAGACCCGTTACCCGGGCAGCGACTGGGAGCGCTTCAAGGCCGCGGTGCGCCATGGATGGGAGAAGGTGAGCGGCCGCCGCTAGGCGCCGCAAGGCAGCAAACCAGAGCCCGTGCGGATCGCCGCACGGGCTTTTTTATGGTCATCGCGCAGCGCGGTGAACCGTCCGCAGATGCAATGAGCGGTTCGGCGCAATAACCCGAAGCGAATGGCGCCGATGGCTAATCAGGGTAGGCACCGAACGCGATGGCCCCGGTTGGCCAGCGAGACCACACTGCCGTTCCGGGAAAGGATCCTTGAAAGCAGCGCCTGCGTTGGCATTTCCAGTGGACGGCGCCTTGGCTTCGGTACATGGCGCGGCATCGGTAATGCCTTGCGCTGATCGGTGAGTTGGTGGAATGCCCTTCGGGATAATTTCACCCGACTTTGCGCCAGCGAGGCCAGCTGATCCGCTTGGCTATTGTCGTTACGGGCTCAACGGCCGGCCGCGCCTTCGCCCGCCTTGACGCTGCCGTCCGGCTGCGGCACTTCGATCGGCTTGACTACCACCGGCGCCACGCCGTCTTCCTTCATGTCCAGCTTGTCCGCCACGCTGGGCGTGACGTCGACGATCCGGTCCTTCACATACGGGCCGCGGTCGCGGATTTCCACTACCGCCTTCTTGCCGCTTTCCAGGTTCACGATTTCCGCCTTGGTGCCCAGCGGCAGTGTCTTGCTCGCGGCCACATTGGCATTCGGATTCATCCGTGTGCCGTCCGCCATCTTCCGGCCGTGAAACTTGCGGGCGTAATACGACGCCTTGCCCCGGCGCGCCTTGCCTGACAGGTCCAGCCCCGCCTTGCCGGACTTTGCCGTCTTGGCCTTCTTGCCGGCCTTGGCCGTCTTTGCTGCCTTTGAACGCGCGGCATGGCCGCTGTCGGCCCTGTCGTTGCCGGGTGGCGTGGCGGCCGAGGCGGCCATGCCGATGCAGCAGGCGACGAGGCATGCCGCCAGCTGGCGGCACTTGCGTGAAATGATCATGTCCGGTCCGTTGCAGAGAGTAGGGGATAGCCCGGGCGCGCCACATGCTGCACGACATCGGGCTTTGTTGTTTCGATGGCAGCATGCCGGCAAAGTTCGCCCGTCGCACCTGTCGGGTTTGCGCGCATCGCAGCCCGACCGTATGGCACAGGCGGCTGCGTTATGATGGCGCCCCCTGCATCCCCGAAAAAGCCATGCCATGTCCATCAAAATGAAGGAAAACTCCCTGTTCGCCATCCTGCTGCGTTCGCGCTGGTGGATCAGCTTTCTGGTGGCGGCCGCCGTTGGCCTGCTGGCGGTGGCGCTGATGCCGTCGCCCTACAAGCCGCTGGCGGCCTTTTCCGGCGCGCCGTTCTTCGTCATCGGCTGCATGGCCGCCTGGCGGCAGTTCAAGGCGCCGGCCCCGGCCGCGGTGGCGCGCACCCTGGAGCGCGCCACGGCAATGTCGTCGCGCGACTTCCTGCAGGCGGTCGAGGAGGGACTGCGCCGCCGTGGCTACACCGTGACGCCCTACGCCGGTCCCGGCGCCGACCTGCGCGCCGAAAAGAACGAGCAGGTGCTGCTCCTGGCCTGCCGGCGCTGGAAGGCGGCCCGGCATGGCGCCGACGCATTGCGCGACCTGGAGGCGGCCATGCGCGCCGCCAAGGCCGGCAGCGGCGCCTATCTTGCGCTTGGCGAACTGACCGAGCAGGCGCGCCGCCAGGCCGCCGACGGCGGCATCGATGTGATACGGGATGCGCGCCTGGCCGAGCTGCTGGGGTTCTGAGCGGTCCGGCATTGCCGGTCATGCAATCGTCATCCTGTGGTCATGCCCTTGAAGCATGCGGTGATTAATCTTCCGCCAGTTCTTCGCGGCCGGCGCCGTCCGGACCGCGTGCGAAGGATCTGACCCATGCTCATCGACAGGAGGAACACCATGACCGACCACAATATCTCCGGCAAGCGCCGCAATCTGCTCAAGGGCCTGGCCGGCGCCCATGCGCTGCCCTTCATCGGCGCTCTCGGCGCGCTGCAGGCCAGGCAGGCGCACGCCGCCGACGGCGTCACTGCGCTGGTGGAAAGCCCCTACGGCCCGATCGCGCCCACCAACGACATGACGACCGGCCTGCCGCTGCTGCAACTGCCGCCGGGCTTCACCTACAAGAGCTACGGCTGGCGCGGCGACCTGATGGGCAACGGCCAGCCCTGCCCGGGCGGCCACGACGGCATGGGCGTGATTGCCGCGGGCAGCCGCGGCAACCGGGTGGAGGTGGTGCTGGTGCGCAACCATGAAATCGGCTTCGTCGCGCCGGAAAGCGTGATCGATGCGCCCGCCGTCTATGACCGCGGCACCAACAGCGGCCTGGTCAACAAGCCCGGCGGCGGCACCACCAACCTCGCTTTCCGCGACGGCAAATGGGTCGGCATGACGCCCAGCCTGGGCGGCACCCAGGGCAACTGCGCCGGCGGCGTCACGCCCTGGGGCACCTGGCTGACCTGCGAGGAAGTCAGCTCGGACGCGGCCAGCAGCGCCGGCAACATGCACGGCTACGTATTCGAAGTGCGGGCCGACCCGTCTTCCACCTCGGCCCGGCCCATCGTCGGCATGGGCCGCTTCGGCCACGAGGCGGCCGCGGTCGATCCGGCCACCAGCATCGTCTACATGACCGAGGACAGTTCCGGCAAATCCGGCTTCTACCGCTACGTGCCCCGGGTGACGCCGGGCGCGCCGGGCACGCTGGCGCAGGGCGGCACGCTGCAGATGGCAAGGGTGAAAGGCATGTCCAATGCCAATCTGGCCACGGTATCGGTGGACCAGCAATATGAACTGGAATGGGTGACCATCGCCAATCCCGACCAGGCGCGCGGCACTGCCACCGGCCTGAACGGCCAGGTGATCACCAATGCGGCCGGCCCCTTCGTGCAGGGCTGGGCACAGGGCGCGGCGCGCATGAATCGCGGCGAAGGCATGTGGTACTACCAGGGCCGGATCTATGTGATGGACACCAGCGGCGGTTCGGCGTCGCGCGGCACGGTCTGGGAACTCGACCTGGCGCGCCAGCGCATCACCTGCATCTACAGCAGCCCCGGCGCGCTGGTGGGGAACATGGGCGACAACCTGACCGTCAGCCCCGGCGGCGGCCTGCTGCTGTGCGAGGACGGCGGCGCGGAAACCGGCGACCGCTTCGGCATCGGCCAGCGCCTGATGGGCCTGACCGATGCCGGCGATGCGTACATTTTCGCCAAGAACAATGTCAACCTGACGGCGGAACAGGTGGCGGCGGCCGGCAAGGTAGCCAGCGCCGCAGGCGACAACCGCACCCGGGAATTCTGCGGCGCCTGCTTCGATCCGACCGGGCGCTTCCTGTTCGTCAATATCCAGACGCCGGGCATCACCTTCGCCATTACCGGACCCTGGGCCAAGGGGCCGCTGCATTCCCGCGGCAACGGCGCGTAGGGCAGGAGAGGGCGCGTCGGCACGATCGGGCCGCACGACGAAGGCAGATTCATTGCCTTCCTCGTGGCGGGCAGTCTGAAAGACGCTCTGTAAGCCTGGACCGGGCTTCATCCGACGCCAGTATCAGACGAAACGGCACCCCGGCGGGCGCGGCGCGAACAGCGCGTTGCGCCCGCTGTTGTTTATTGGAAGCGATTATCGCCCAAATTTAATTTCCTGCTGGTAATATACTGAGAATTACTGATTATTCCCGAGCGGCGGTTAACAATGCCCTGTTGACTCGGGACAGCAGTGCTGTCGCTGCCTTATCTGCTCCGTCATTTTCAGTCGCCATGCTCTACCCGTCCGATATCGCTTTCCATTACCTGCCGCCGTTCCAGCAGCGCTTCCCAAGGGGAACCGCCCCATGCTGAAACGCGTCCTGAACATCCAGCCGGCGGCCGCGCCCGCTGCCGCGCCCGCTGCCGCGCCTCCCGCCGAGGCAGCGGTGACGTTGACGCCCGAGGCCGTGCTGCGTCTGCTGCTGGAGCAACTGCGCCCTTTGCGTGGGGAAATGTCGGTATTCGCGCCGCGCCTGGGCCGGGCTCTGGACCAGGCCGACTGGGCGCTGGCCAGCAGGACGCTGCTGGATCTGGTGCAGATGGCAACCGAGCTGTCCGGCCGTGCGCCGGCACGGCGCGAGTCGATCGAGCTTGAAGCGCCGGCCGGCGCCGACGCGTGGCAGTCGGCCACCGCCATGCTGCTCGAATGCGGCATGCCGGCGCTGCTGGCGGCAGGCGATGCGCTGGCGACGCGCGCCAGAAGCGCCGCCGGGCGCGTCAGAAGCGTGAATGGACCGCAGCAGACCGAAGGCGTGCTGCAGGAAATGGCCAGCCTGGTCGACGACTGCGCCGGCCATGGCGAGCTGTCCCGGCAGAAGCAGAGCCTGTTGCTGGACCTGCTGCGCCACCTGAGCGCCAACATGGCCGGGCTGGCCGAGCAGCAGTCCTGGGCGCACGGCCAGGCAGCCACGGTGCAGGCGTTGCTGGACAGCCCACTGAGCGTGGACGTGCTGCAGGCGGCGATCGCCAATCTGCAGGATGTCGCCGCCCGCCAGTCCAGGATCAAGGAAAGCCGCGACCAGGCCCGCGACTCGGTCGAGCGCATGCTGCAAACCTTCATTGCGAGCCTCGATACCGTCGCCGACAGCACCGGGCAATACCATACCCGCATCAGTGCCTATTCCAGCGAACTGGCGGACGTGCGCGACGCCGAGCAACTGCGGCCCATCCTGGCGGCGGTGCAGCGTGAAACCGCCACGCTGGAAAACCATGCCCGCACCGTCAGCGCGCAGGCCGGCGCGGCGCGCTCGGAGCTGCTCGCCGCGCAGAAGCGCATCCAGGCGCTGGAAGCCAAGCTGGAGGAAATGAGCGAACTGGCGCGCGAGGATGCGCTGACAGAGAGCCTGAACCGGCGCGGCATGCTGGAAGCGCTGGGCCGCGAAATGCAGCGCTCGCGCCGCTACCACACGCCGCTGTGCGTGTCCCTGCTCGACATCGACAACTTCAAGCAGTTGAACGACAAGCTGGGCCACCAGGCCGGCGACAACGCGCTGGTGCATCTGGTCAGGGTGATCCGGGCCACGCTGCGGCAGATGGATGTGATCGCGCGCTTCGGCGGCGAGGAGTTCATGCTGCTCCTGCCCAACACCACGCTGCCGGATGCGATGCAGGCAGTCACCCGCATCCAGCGCGAACTGACCAAGTCCATCTTCATGTTCGAGCACCAGAAGGTGCTGGTGACCTTCAGCGCCGGCGCGGCGCTGGTGGGCATAGCCGAAGGCCAGGACCAGCTGATACAGCGGGTCGACGCCGCGCTGTACCAGGCCAAGCGCGAAGGCAAGAACCGGGTAGTGGCGGCCGCCTAGTTCAGGGCAGCGCAGCCCGGCAAGGCCCGGGAAGTGCCGCGTCCGGCGTCATCTGCAAGGCAGCGGCATGACCGCGGGCGGGGATTGCCCCGTTCCCGCCATGCCGCGCCAGGCGCTGCGGTTACCGGCTTATGCCTTCTTCGTGCGGATCGCCGTGGCGTCGGCGGTGAGATAGCCGACCGCCGCGCCGAATGCATTCCGGTAATTGGCCTTGATCAGCGGATCGAGCGTGGACTTGACCGCGCTGTGGATAGGCAGCCAGTCGCCGGCATGCTGGAAGTTGCTCATGATGTAGGTCCAGCCATTGATCTCGTCTACCGCATGCAGGCCGGTGGACTCGCCGCCGGACGGAATCGACATGATCCGCGCGAGCTGCCTTGTGTCCACGTTGTACGCCCACAGGAAGTTGTTGACGTGCTGGCTGCTGTCCTCGCCGATGAACAGGGTGCGCATCTTCTCCGAGAACTTCAGGTTGTCGGGATTGGCCACCTTGTCGGGATTGGCGGTGTTGCCGAGCGCGTCGGCGGGTATGTCCTGCCCCACCAGCAGCGCCTTCAGGTCGACCGGCATCCATTCGCTGCTGATGGCCACGCCGTTGGTGTCCTGCACGCCGCCCTTCAGGTTCAGCGCCATTACCGCGCCGGCAGCCAGCTGGCTCGGGATGGAGACGCCGTTGCCCGGCACGTTGAGCGCATTGCCGGCCACCATCGCGCTCTGGCAGTTCTGCAGCGCCGAGTAGGCCACCTTGTCGCGGGCGTTGACGGTGGTGCCTTCCATCTTGGTGAAGCCCATCGAGGCGCCCACCAGCGCGGCGTAGCGATGGGTTTCCAGGAAGGCCGCCGCCTTCTCCATGCCGGGCATCAGTTTGATCCACTCGATGCGGCCGTTGGCGGCCACCCTGGCATAGGCGGGGTCGGCGGGATCGGTGGTTTTCACATCCATGATGTCGGTCGGCCGCAGCGTGTTGGCCAGGCGCTGGACTTCGGCGCTGCTGGCCGAGCCCAGCCTGATCCAGGTCAGCGGCGCACCACTGGCGCTGGGATCGAGCGAGAAGCCGGCGCCCACTTTCGCGACATAGAGCGTGCCGGAAGACAGGTCTCTCTCGCGGTCGGCCACGAAGATGAAATAGCCGCTGTTGGTGGCATCGTCGCCCATCATCACGGTGCGGTTGTCCGGCATCACCTGCACCAGTTCATGCGAGATGCGGCCAAGGCAATAATGCTTTTTGATCGACGCCGTGCCGTCGGGATTGACCGTGACTTCGGGCAGGTGGCCGTAGTGGTAGGGGTTGGCCACCGTCTCGCTGCCGTACAGGTTCTTGCTGAAGGCGCGGAACTGGGCGTCGGTCGCGGCGCTGAAGGCATTCGGCTCGTATTCCTCGCTGGAGAGGTGGGTGCCCCATGGCGACAGGCTGGCGCCGCAGGTGATCCAGAGCCCGTTGACGGAGGAGGTGTCGACGTTGTGATACTTCACCAGCGACAGCTTGCCGGTGGCCGGGTCCTGGTCCAGCGTCAGCACCGCGATCGGCGACGGCAGCCTGCCGTACATGTTGGTCACGCCGTCCTGCGCCAGGCTGGTGTACTCGAACTGCACCACGGCGAACACCGCATTGCCCTTGACGCCATTGACCCTGGCATTGGGCACTGTCAGCAGGGAGGTGCCGTCCGGCGAATCGGAGTAGAACTGGCGCGGGCTGGCCGGCACGCTGCTGTCGATGATGGGCTGGTTGTAGATGTCGACATAGCCGCCGGCGAGGATGGTGCCGCCGTTGCCGTCGGGGACGCGGTCGCCGGTGATGAAGAAGGGCTGATAGGCCAGCTTGTAGTCGACCTTGCTGGCATCGCTGTAATTGACCGTCATGGTCGAGCCCACGCTGGTGGTGGCCATTGCCGCCGGCGTCGTCAGGTTGGGCGCCGCCATCGCGCTGAAGCTGACCGAGGCGAACGAGGCCGTGGTCTTCGGCGCTTCCACCGGCGCGGCGGCAACGTTGTCGGAGCCGCCGCCGCAACCGGTCAGCAGCGTGGAAGCAAGCGCGGGGCCGAGCGGCAGCAGCGGCGCGCTGGCGAGGAATTTGAGTGCCTGGCGGCGGGAAAGCGGGGACTTGGTCGTCATCTTGTTCAATAGGCAGTGGAATGGGGTTGACCTGCTCCGGCTGGCATCGCGGCCTTGGGCATCATGCATGGCCGCGCAGCGTTCAGGGTGAGCGGAGTATAGGAAGCACGTATGACGCGCTTATGACAACCACGACAGAACTGCCGCGCAACGCTCAGTAAGGAAGGACCCCAGCGTTGGCGCGGCCTGATTGCAGCGCATCCCGCAGCGCGGCGGTCACGGCCTCGCGCAGGGCGTGCCATGCCGCACCCGCTGTCGCATGGCGCTGGTTGATCTCCAGCTCGATGCCGAGATAGTCCGTACCGGGAAAGCGGCGACGCAGATAGGTCGTGAAGCCGTCGGCGGTGCCGGCATACGGATAGTTCATGCGCACCTTCAGCCCGGGCGCATGGCGGCCCAGCGCAAGCCGCCATTCGCGGCACAGCGCGCGCTCGCCGCCGCGGCGCGGATCGTAGAGCAGGCCGATGTCGGCGTCGCGCACGGCGCCGTCCAGCTCCGGCGTGAAGCTATGGGACGACAGGTGCACCACGCGCAGGCCATCACTGATCATCGTGCCGATGCGGGTCTCGACCGCGTCGCGGTAGGGAAGGTAATACCGTTCGATCAGCTCGCGGCGCAGCTCGGCGCCGGCGTCCCTGGTGAATTCGGAGTACAGGCGGGCATGCCGCGGCGAGCGGTTCAGCTCGATCAGCAGGCGGCTGACCGTGCAGGCATGCAGCGGCGCAGCCAGGGCTGCCGCCAGTTCGCGCGCCATGCGCAGCGCGCCGGGATCATAGCCGCGGTGGCTGCGCAGCACCGCGCCATGACCGTCAAACAAATGACGGTAGGCGGCGGGAATGCGGTTGCCGCCGTGTTCGCAACTGATCAGGAAGCCATCGTCCTTTTTCACGTCGATGGTCCCGGCGCGGCGCCCGGCCATATGCATGGCGGGCATTGCGCCTCACGGCAGGAAGGCATGTCCCTGCTCCAGGCAATCGCACAGCCGGCGGCAGGCATGCGTCATGCCTTCGCGCGCGATGGCGTCGCGCAGCCGCCGCGCCAGCGTGCCATGCCGGAGGATGGTCTCCAGCGGCGACCGCCACCAGGCCTGGTCCTGGCTGGCCAGCAGCGGCCGCAGCAGCCCGCGCCAGACGTCGGCCGCAGAAAGGCGCGCTTCGGTGAAGCCGAGCAGCCGCAGATAGCGGGCGTTGTCGATCACGGCGGCATCGCCGTCGCGGATGCAGGCAGCCAGCACGGCGGCCAGCGCTTCGGTGGCGATCTCCTGCTGCGCGCCGAGGTCGCCATCGGCATACAGCCGGCGCGTCACGTCCACCGCCGCGGCCGCCACCGCAAGGTCGGCGTCCGGATGTTCCTGGGTGTCGATCACGCGGATCTCGATGGCGTCGCGGTCGAACCGGGCAATGGCGCCGCGCGAATTGAGCCATTCATACCGCAGCACGTGGTCCGGGTCCAGCGCGGCGATATCGTCATACATCGGCTGCAGGATGCGGGCCTCGTAATCGGCCTGGCTGCGCACGGTCTCCGGCACCACCAGCCCGGCGATGGACGGCATGCGGTCGGCATTGTGGGTATAGACATGCATCCGGTAATCCGCATAGCCGGTATCGCGTCCGTCGGCGTAGGGCGAACTCGCGGCCAGCGCAGGCAGCAGCGGCAGCACCAGCCTGATCGCCGCATGCAGACGGGCGAACTCGTCGTCGCCGGCGAAGGGCAGGTTCACATGCATGCTCTGCAGGTTGGACCAGCCATGGCCCCGGCTGTCGAAGATGCGGTCGTAGGCCTGGTAGATGTCCTGGTTCTGATACGGCCATAGCCGGGTCTCGCGGTCCGGGTCCATCCACGGATGCATCGCGCCCGGCATCAGCCGCGCACCCATGCCGGCGAGCAGGCCATTGATCTGGTCGACCTCGCGCCGGAAGGCCGCCGGCAGGCCGTCGAGCGACGCGGCGGGCATCAGGTTCTTGACCTCCACCAGGTGCATCACCAGCTCGTTGGACCAGCCCATCTCGCCATGCGTGACTTCATAGTCCTCGCTGCCGGGCGCGGCCGCCAGCAGCCTGTCGGCCACGGGCAGTACGTCCAGGGTCTCGCGCTCGACGATCATGTATTCCAGCTCGATGCCGACGCCGCCGAAGGCATGCAGCGGCGCGCTCATGGCTTCATCCCCCGCAGCGCCTCGATGCGCTTGTTGAACACGCCCATCACCTCGCGGTACAGCGCATCGCCAAGCACGCCGTCCTCGTTGCCGGCATCCACGTTCGGATTGTCATTGATCTCGATGATGTAGCACTGGCCATCCACTTCCTTCAGGTCGACGCCGTAGAAGCCGTCGCCGATCAGGCCGGCCGCACGCACCGCGATGTCGATCACTTCGTTGGGCGCCTCGCCGATCGACAGCGCCTCGGTCCTGCCCTCGCTGGTCTGGACGCTGTCGTGCCGGATGATCTGCCAGTGCCCTGGCGCCATGTAGTACTTGCACACGAACAGCGGCCGGTTGTCCAGCACAGCGATGCGCCAGTCGAATTCCGTCGGCAGGTACTGCTGGGCCAGCACCAGTTCCGAATGGCGCAGCAGCTCGCTCACCTTGCTCATCAGTTCCTCCTCGGTGTGGACCTTGGCCACGCCTAGCGAGAAGGCGCCGTCAGGCTGCTTGAGGATGCAGGGCAGGCCCAGCGTCGGAATGATGCGGTCGATATTGTCGGGATGGACGACCAGCGTCTTCGGTATCGGTATGTGATGGCGGGTCAGCAGTTCGGCCAGGTAGATCTTGTTGGTGCAGCGCAGGATGGCGTCGGGATCGTCGATCACCACCATCCCGGCCGCCGCCGCCAGCCGCGACAGGTGATAGGTGTAGTGGTTGACGTTGGTGGTGTCGCGGATGAACAGCGCATCGAATTCGGTCAGGCGGCCGGCGTCGCGCCGCGTGATCAGGCTGGGCTTCATGCCCAGCATGGTGGCTGCCTCGCAGAACTTGTGCAGCGCCTGCGGGTTGGAGGGCGCTTCCTCGCGCTGCGGGTCATGCAGGATGGCGATCAGCGGCGCTTCGCCGGCCGGCCGCGTGCTGCGTATCTTCTGCCGCCGCATATAGGCCTGCACCGACTGGCAGAACGCATCGCGGTCGGCTTCGGGAATCTCGCCCGGTTCGCCGGCGCGGATCGTCATCAGCCGCCAGTTGCCGGCGGTGCGCTTGAAGCGGGCATGCAGAATGGGCGCGGACAGGCTGCGGAACAGCTCCATGCACAGATGCTCGTTGCGGCGGTCGCCGCCGGCATCGTGGCCGAAGTAGACCCGCAGCTCGGCCTGGTCCTGTTCCAGCGGCGCGAAGGTGCAGTTGACGAGGTCGCCCAGCCTGTCCCTGACATTTTGCAGCAGCTCGCTCGATTGCAGGTCCTTCAGCGCTTCCACGCCGGGCAGCGGCTGGTGGCCGCGCGCCTCCGCCAGCAGGGACACATAATAGCCATGGCTCTGGTAGCGGTAATTGCTGCACAGGTTGAATACCCGGGCCGAAGCCAATTCGCCGAAGGCCGGGTCGATCAGGTAGTTGCGGGCGGCAATGGCGGTGATGCCGGGAATGTTGAATGGCCAGTCTTCCGGCCGGCTGACAACGAACAGAATCTTCATCGGGTATCCCGCCGCCTCCCATCCCTTGGCCTGATCACCAGCAGGTTGGCGTCATGGGTCACGATGCCCAGCAGCACCGCGCCCAGCACCCGATCCATGCCGAGCCAGTACTGGTGCGCGCCGGCAAACGGGTTGGGTTGATAAGGGTCTTCCACCAGGACCTTGCGGCGCTCGCGCTCATAGCCGGCCAGCACCACGAAATGACCCGAGGGCAAGCCACGCACATCGTCGGGCGTATCGTCGGTGCCGTATTCCCGCATGGCGCGGTAGAGATAGGTGGAACTGAGGCCAGTCAGCAGCGGAAAGCCGCGCCGCAGCAGGCCCTGCACCAGCCCGCGTGTCAGATCCTTCATGCGCAAGCGGCCGCCGAGCCGCAGAAATTCCAGATAGCCTTCGGTGGCATGCCGCAGGCGGTAGTCCGCCTTGACCTCGCGCTGCATGCGCAGGCGCTCGGCAATATCGACGTCGGAACCGTTGAACCAGCTGGGGTCGAACACGTTGAGGTTGTAGGTATAGATCGTGGCGTCATAGCCGCGGCGCAGGGCGTCGCAGGCCAGCAGCACGGCAAAGGTCCCGCCCTGGGCCAGCTTGCCGGTTCGCTCGATCAGATCAGCCAGCGGCTCGTCATCTCCCCAGTAACGGTATATCGCATGCAGGCAGGTAGGGCCACAGGTCGTCTCGTCCGGCTGGGGGTGGATATTGACGGGAAGCTCGATTCGATTGGTAAGCACAATGGCGGGCAGGCATTATGGCACTGACAGTCAGACTTGCCATGCCGACAAAAGTTTCGGCCCGGTGGTGTCTGGCAAGCCGGCAACACGAATTCGATCAATCGGCGCGCCGATAGCGGCCGGAGTGATGCCGGCGGGGAATGCAAAAAAGCCGGGCGAACCCGGCTTGGCGTCATGGGTGACGATTACTTCGTGGTCGTGGCATCGACCTTGGTTTCCTTGCTGTCCTTCTTCGCTTCGGCCACTTTCTTGTCCGCCTTGGCATGCGCCTTTGCCTTGGACTTCTCTGCCTTGGCGTCGGCCTTGTTCACGGCTTCCTTCTCGTCGGCTTTTGCCTTGGCGATTTTTTCGCTGGCCTTGGCATCGGCTTTCTCGGACTTGGCTTCGGCATTGACGGCTGCTTTGGTGGCGGGTGCCGTGGTGGTCGTGCTCGTTGTGGTGGCAGGTGCGGCTGGCGTTGTGGTGGTTGCCGCGGGAGCCTGTGCAAAGGCGGCGCTGACGAACAGGGCGGCAACGGACATAACGATCAGATTTTTCATAAAGCCCTCATCAAGTGGTTGAGCAGTTTGCCTGCCCCCCACTAACGCCTGCTGCAGACAGCCAGTTGACCAGCAAGTTGTAAGCGCAGGTTACGGTTGTAAGTGCGCATGACAACGTGCATAGTGCGCCATATGAATCACGGGAGATGCCGATGAACACGATGGATGCGGGCACCTTGCCCGATATTGAATTGCGTGTCGCCACGCAGGATGACGCCGCGCTGCTTGCAGCGCTGCAAGCGGAGATGGACGACGGCGACCCGGCCGCCGTGACCGATGCCGACCATGCGGCAATGCGCGCCGTGCTCGCGGACATGGCTGCCTACCCGCACTTTCGCGCCTACCTCGTTTACCTGGACGGGCAGCCGGTCGCCAGCTTTTCACTGATGATCTTTGCCTCGCCTTCGCAGGGCGGACAGCCTCAGGCCCTGCTGGATGCAGTGGTGGTGAGCCGCGCGCAGCGCGGGCGCGGCGTCGGCGAGGCTATGGTGCGGGAAGCACTGTTCATGGCGCGGCAGGCGGGATGCTACAAGCTGATTCTGTCATCCAATCTGAAGCGGCGCGATGCGCATCGTTTCTATGAGCAGCTTGGCTTCCTGCAGCATGGGATCAGCTATGGCATGGCGTTGAAGGAGAAAGACTAGCCGGCTTGCGGGCGATGCCGAAGCAGGGAAGGGCGAAACGCGTTGCGCCGAAACCGACGCCCCGCTTTTTGCGCGCCGCGCACCGCTGACGCGGCGCGCCCGAGGGGACCGGAAAGTCAACGGCAACGCGCTCGCCCCGCTCCGGTGCCTCAGGCCGCCTGGCCGGCCAGCGCCATCAGGTCCACCACTTCCAGGCCCGCCAGATCCTGCGCCGCATTCCCCGCAAACGCAGCACGGCTCGGCTGCGCATTCTGCAGATGCCGCATGGCCACCGCCTTGAGCTGAAGATCGGTGCATTCCAGCACGCCGCGCCGGAACTGCTCGCGCATGGCTTGCGTGACGCCTGCTTCCCGCAGCTGCCATGCCTGCAGCGCTTCATGATGCGGGCTGCGCGGCTTGTCGAGTTCGCCGATCACGCCGATGATGGCCTCCTCGATATGCTCGCGCTGCAGCGGCGCTTCCACCACCCAGGCCACGGCGCGGGCGAAGTCGTCGTAGGTGCCGGCCAGCCGCGGGTCGCGGTAGGACAGCATGGTGAACACGCCGCTGTGCGCCGCATAGCGCGCGGTGCCGCCATAGGCGCCGCCTTCCTCGCGCAGGGCCTGGTGCAGCACCTGGTTGGTCATCAGGTTGGCCAGCACCGACAGCACCGGCGCATCCTCATGGCCCAGGCGCGGCACCGCCCAGCTTGCGAAGCAGTGGTTGACCTGCGCCGGCGCCGTCAGCGCAACGCTGGCCGGCGCGCCGCGCTCGCGTTGCAGCGGGGCGGGCGCGTTGTCGGGGTCGGCGCCAGGAACGTCGATCAGCCGCGCCAGGTGCTCGCCATCCTCTCCCACGCCAGCGCCTATGATGCGCACCGGCGCCGCCAGCACGCGCTGGTGCAGCGCCGAGAGCCGTTCGCAGATGGCTTGCAGGCCATCGTCGGACTCGATCTGATGCGCCAGGGTGCTGTAGAAGCGCAGCGCGCCGGCGCCATCCACCGCATCCTGGAAGCGGCGCCTCAGGGAGAAGGGCAGCTCGGCTGCAATGGCGGCGTACTGGTCGCCCTGGTCGGCCAGGTCCTGCAGCTGGTTTTCCGCGATCTGGTCGATCAGGAAGGCAATGCGTTCGCTCTCATCGAAGCGCGCCTCGCGGATGGACTTCGACAGCAGCTGCGCAATCGCGTCCTGCTCCTCGCGCACATTGCGCGACGAAAAGGCCAGGTTGATGCGCAAGGCAGGCCCGTTCGCCTTCAGCGACTCCTGCGCATCGAGATCGACCGAGAACGATGGGGCCAGCTGCTTGCGCCAGGATGCCGCTTCGGCGAAATTCATCGCGCCCACGCCGAGGTCGGGCAGCAGTTCCGCATAGAGGTCAAGCCATGGCCAGTCCGCTTCGTCGAAGGCGGATACGTCATACACCACGCGGCCGTAGCTGATGCCGTTGCTGGCAATGCTAAGGCCCAGCAGGCGGCCGCTGTCTTCGGGCAGCTCGTGCAGGGGCCGCGGCAGCGGGCTCACATCCTGCGGCCGGATGCGCGGCAGCAGGTCGTTGTTGACGGGCTGGCGCTGGCGCGCCAGCAGCGCTTCGGCTTCGGCGGCGATGCGCTGCGCCTCGCGCTCGTCCATCGCGCCCGCGTGTTGCGCCAGGCGCTCTTCCTCGACCGCATTGCGCGCCTCGAAATAGCGGGCGTCCGGCTCCACCGTGACGGTGAGGCGCGTTGGCGCGGCCAGCAGTTCGCGCACCATGGACTTGAAGAACTCCGGATGACGGATGTCCTGCTCCAGCTTCGCCAGCGTGGCTTCGCTGTCGAAGGCGGTCATGATGTCGCCGCCGGCCATTTCGAACGGCAGCGCCTGCAGCAGCTTGCGCATGCCGTAGGGCAGCTGGCCGCCCTGGATCTCGCGCTGCGAGAAGCGCAGGTCGCGCAGCGCCGCCTGCAGTACCGCGTGCGGCACGCCGGTCTGCGTGGTCTTTTCCAGCGTGCGCCAGATCAGCGCGCGCGCCTCTTCGGTCTGTTCGCGGGTCAGGCCTTCCATGCCCAGGTGGAACACCAGCTGGCGGTGGCTCGGGTCCATGCCGTTGAAGGCGGACGGCCTGCCATAGCCGGCCGTTTCCATCGCATGCAGCAGCGGCGCCGAGGCATCGCCCACCAGGCCGGCCTCCAGCAGTTGCGCACGGTAATACGCCATCGGGTCGGCCGATTCGCCAGCCAGCCAGGCCAGCTGCATGCCGTACTCATCGTCGCGCGCGGTCGGCGACGGAATGCGGATGGTGGTGCTGCGCGGCGTGTCCCATTGCGGCGCCAGTTCCGGCATCATGCGCGGCGCCTGGCCCGTCAGCTTGTCCAGCACATGCTCGGCAATGACCCGCTGCACCGCGGCCGGATCGACTGCGCCGGCCGTCATGAACACCGCCTGCGACGGATGGTAATGGCTGGCGTGGAACTGCTTCAGGTCGTCATGCGTCAGAGATGGAATTGCCAGCGGGTCGCCGCCCGACTCCACCGCATAGGTGGTGCCGGCAAACAGCACCGCGTCCATGCCCTGCGCCAGTGCCCGCATCGGGTCGGCGAAAGCGCCCTTCATCTCGTTGAACACCACGCCGCCATAGCCGAGCTTGCCGTTCTCCAGCGTGTGGCGCCAGCCTTCCTGCAGGAAGTCCAGGTAGTCGAGCTTCGGGAAGAAGGCCGCGTCCAGGTAGACGCCGAGCAGGTTGAAGAAGTCGGCCTCGCTGGTGCTGGCGAACGGATACACGGTGCGGTCCGGATAGGTCATCGCATTCATGTAGGTCGCGGTCGAGCGGCGTAGCATCGAGAAGAACGGGTCGCGCACCGGGTAGCGGCGCGAGCCGCACAGCGCCAGGTGCTCCAGGATATGGGCACGGCCATCGTCCTTGTCGGGCACGGTGGGGAAAGCCACCAGGAAAACCATTTCGGGATCGTCGGTCGCCAGATGAATGTGGCGGGCGCCACTGGCGGGATGTTCGTATTCTTTCAACACTGCCTGCATGACCTTGACGGGCCGAACACGCTTTTCAATGAAGGTCATTGACTAATCCTATTGATGATTTAATTTGTATAGCAGTTTAACGTAGATTGCCAGCCGTTGCGCCGTTGCCGGAAGCCAGCAATTACATGCAGCAGACTGCGCCTCCTGAACTACTCATCTGGTGGCGCCATTAGCGAAGATCAATGGCGAGGCGGCGCGATGGAGTATGACAAAGTTCAGCCGCGAGCGTTAGCGCAGGCGCATGACCCAGGTTTTCCGCATGGCGACCGGGCAGGATGGTGTCGCTTGCCATTCATCAGCCTGCGTTCCTTCAACCGTTCGAGGTTCACTCAAGGAGCCTTTCATGTCCTCACCCAGTCCTGTCCCCGTGGCCGATCTGGCCGCCGTCAAGGCCCGCCAGCAGGCGGCCTGGTCTACCGGCAACTATGCCCTGATCGGCAGCACGCTGCAGATCGTTGGCGAAAACCTGTGCGAAGCGCTTGATCTGCGTTCCGACATGCGCGTACTCGACGTGGCCGCCGGCAATGGCAATGCAACGCTGGCCGCGGCCCGCCGCTGGTGCGATGTCACATCGACCGACTATGTGCCGGCGCTGCTCGACAGCGCCCGTCGCCGCGCCGAGGCCAATGGCTATGCCATCGATTTCCAGCAGGCCGATGCGGAAAACCTGCCCTTCGCCGAGGCGGCATTCGACGTGGTGCTGTCAACCTTCGGCGTGATGTTCACGCCGGACCAGGACCGGGCGGCCAGCGAGATGGTGCGGGTGTGCAGGCCGGGCGGCCGGATCGGCCTGGCGAACTGGACGCCGGACAGTTTCATCGGGCGGGTGTTCAAAACGATAGGCCGATACATCCCGCCGGCAGCAGGCGTGAAGTCGCCCGCGCTGTGGGGCACCCGGGCCAGGCTGGAGGAAATGTTCGGCCAGGCCGCAGCCGGCATCCGTATCGACGAGCGCGTATTCGTCTTCCGCTATCGCTCGCCGCAGCATTGGCTGGAGGTGTTCCGCACCTATTACGGCCCGATGAACAAGGCATTTGCCGCGCTCGATGAGAGCCGGCAGCAGGCTTTCGCGCAGGAGCTGCTGGACCTGATGGAAGGGCTAAACCGTTCAGGCGATGGCACGCTGGTGCTGCCCAGCCCCTACCTGGAAGTGGTGGTGGAGCGCAAGGCCTGAGCCGGCGCCGGCCGGCGCGGCGCTGCCAGGAGATGGGCCAGGTGCCGATTGCCAGGCCCGCCGCGTTGGCGGCCACGACAGCTGCCATCGCGGCGATGCGCGCTGCGTTATAGCGGGCCTGCGTCGTCCGGCACGCAAGCTTGCTGAGATCGCACTGCAGTTGCCGCAGCGCCTAGTCTTCGGCGGTCAGGCAGGAAAACCGAGGACGAAAATCATGCCAGACTTGATGGCTACATTCCTTGACAGGGGAGATGGCCGGTATGTCATGGCGCAGAACCTGTTGTGACCAGCATGCAATTCCCTTTTTGACAGGTGGCCCATGGCGGCAACGTATTCCACGCTCGACGACCTTCACCAATGCCTGACCCGCGACTTCGGCCTGGTCGCCGAGGCGCCGCATGGCGGCAGCTGGCGCACCTATTTTCTTGGAAAGGTTGAATGGCATCCGTCGCGGTCGACCCGCACCGTCAAGATATTGCTGGATGGCGCCGGCAGGCCATGGAAGATACAGCTCTGCGTTTCTTCCGACAACAACAACAGCGTCTTTCTGGACGCGCCATTCGGCCATGAGGCGCTGAAGCTTGCAATCGACGGAGAGGTCCGCCTGCTCGTACGCAATTCACAGCGCTGACACCCGTTGCGGCCGGGCCAACGCCGCCGGCATTACAGCGCCACGCCGCGCCTGCGCAGGCGCGCCACGACAAGCAGGCCCAGGCCGAGGCCAAGCAGGGGCAGGGCGGCCGGCTCCGGCACCTGCGCCGACTCGCCTTCCAGCGTGAAACGGAAGTTGTCGGCTGCGAACGCGACCGATGTGCCGGGCTGCACCCAGACTTCCAGCCTGTCGATCGGTGTGCCTATGCCGGTTGTGCGGGTCGCAAAGTCTTGCGGCGCGGTATCGAGGAAGGAAAACTGCAGCGCATTGCCCAACAGGCCGCGGAACAGCCAGGCATCGCCCTGCGCGGCCGCGCCCAATGCCGCGATGTCATAGCCGTCGAAGGTGAAGTCGCGGCCCGTGAAGGTGGAAAAGACCGTAGGCGCATTGGGCGCGCCCGGCACCGGGCCTTGCGCCGCAGGATAGCCCACCAGCGCGCTGGGCGGATTGCCGGCGCTGGCAGAGAGAACGAAGTTCCTGGCGATCGCATAATTCATCTGGCTCTCGGACCGGTCGACCCCGGGAAGGAAGCCCTCGTCCAGATTTTGAAAGGTCACCGTCGCAGCCAGCGATGGCGATGCGGTCAGGGTGTACAGCAGGGCAAAGGCGCTGCCGAGCACGACGGCCTTGATCGACTTTCTCATGGCGACCTCCTGTGTATGCAAAGTGGTCCATCGGAATCAGCGCGTTGCTTGCCGCGGGATGCTGGCAAGGAAACCTGGCCCTTCCCATTATCGATAGCGCGGCTGCATGCTTTTTGAGCGAGGCCAATATCGCGGCTGCCAAGCCTGCCGAGCGGCAGGCGCCGATGCGTCCCTGCCCATCCGGCAGATGGCGGGGCTGAAAAATGCCTGCCCGGACCGCCATCCGGGCCAGGAACATGGATCGGGCTCCCTGTCAAAAACGTTGCGGCAAACGGATCATGGCTTGCCGCCAAAGTGGATTTGAACATTTGGATTTGCCCGAAGCTAGTTGCTTGCGGTTGATCGCGATCATGGGCGCGCGGCCTGCGCAGGGCGCGCGTCGCGCTGGCCATGGAAGAATAGCCGCCAACGGAATGCGGCAAAGCGCGATTGTAAGGCGCCGCAAGTGCCATGCTCGGCGTTCCATGCAGGAATGATGCCGATGACTTCGGGCTGCCCTCCTTCACCGTCCTGGGGCCGGTGGAAACAGGACGGCCCTGACCTGAATAAGGAAAACGATGTTCTTCGACAGCATGCATGATCTGTGGCGGGTCTTCCTGGTCGGCACGCTGGCTTACATCGGCTGCATCGTGATGATGCGGCTGAGCGGGAACCGTACGCTGTCGAAGCTCAATTCATTCGACCTGGTAGTGACGGTTGCGTTTGGCTCGACGCTGTCGTCGATACTCATCACCAGCGACATTGCCCTTGCCGAGGGCCTTTTCGCCATTGCCCTCCTGGTGCTGCTGCAGTTCGTCATTACCTGGCTTTCAGTCAGGTTCGGTGCAATCAATACCATCATCAAGACCGCGCCCACCCTGCTTCTGCGCAATGGCCGCATGCTCGACGATGCCATGCGGAAGGTGCGCATCACCAGCGATGAAATCCGAACCGCGGTGCGGCAGAAGGGGATGGGCAGCCTGGATCAGGTCGCTGCCGTCATCCTGGAAACGGATGGCAGCCTGTCGATCATTTCTGCCGAGAAGCTTGGCTCGGGTTCTGCGCTGGAGGGTGTCCAGGGAGCCGGGGACAGGCTGCAGCACTGAGTTCTCGCGCTGCTCACAGCTGTTGAAGGTTGAGGTCGATCGTGCCTGCGCTAGCCTTGCGGCAGCACCCGCCAGGCTGCGCGCCCTCAGTCTTTCCTGCCTGCCAGCAAGCGGCGAACGCCGCATGCCGGGCCTGCGGCCGGACGCTTGCCTGCAAGCAGGCGCGCGCCATACAGCAGGCCGAGTGCCGCGCCGCCGGCAAGGAACCAGGCGCGGTGCATGCTGGCCCAGAGCTGCAGGCTTCCGGTATGCGCGCCGGCGCTGTACCTGCCCCGCGCCGCGTAGGGCCCGGGGACCGGCTGCCACAGGTTGGATGGCCGGTCGCGGGAGATCGGTTCATCGGTATGCTGGCCCTTGAAGCCGGTGCGCGCGAGATAGCGGTCCAGAAGCCGCGGCGCGCATTTTTCCGCCAGTATGGTCATGGCCGACGGCGCGCCGACATACAGCTCGGGACGCCGGGCATGGGCAGCCCAGTAAATGGCCCGGGCCGCCACTTCCGGCTGGTAATACGGCCCCATCGGCTTGGGATGACGCAGCAGCGTGGTCTTGCACCAGTCGAACTGCGGCGTGTTCACACCCGGCATTTCCAGGATCGTCAGGTGGATGTCGCTTCCCTCATGCAAGAGCTCTGTGCGCAGCGACTCGGTGAAGCCCTTGACCGCATGCTTGGCGCCGCAATAGGCCGATTGCAGCGGGATCGAGCGGTAGGCAAGCGCCGAGCCAACCTGGACAATGGTCCCCTGCCTGCGCGGCCGCATGCGCTTCAGGGCCGCCATCGTGCCCCATACATAGCCGTGGTACGTCACATCGGTCACGCGGCGGTAATCCTCGGGCGTGATCTTTGTCAATGGGGCGAAGATGGTCGCCATCGCATTGTTGACCCAGATATCGATCGGGCCCAGCGCCGTCTCGGCCTGTGCGGCCGCAGCTTCCACCTGCCCGGGGTCAGCCACGTCGGTAGGGATGGCGATGGCGCGGGCGCCCAGCGCGCGGGCTTCCTCGCAGGCAGCCTCCAGCCGGTCGGCATCGCGCGCCAGCAGCGCAATGGAAGCACCATGCCTGGCGAATTCACGCGCCGTGGCACGGCCGATGCCCGCGCTGGCGCCCGTGATGACAACCACTTCGGGACGATGAGTATTAGTCATGCGATGCCTTCGATGAAAGGAGCGGCGGCGGGAACGCGCGCGCCAGTCTCGATACTTTTGACCGGCGCTCGCCATGCCGGGTTCAATATAGTTTGTGCAAATACACCTGCGATGCGTTTTGCCAAGAACCATCGCCTTGTCGATTCATCTCAACGGTAACACCGGCGGCGAACCCGGGCAGCCGGGACGCATTCCCAGCGGTCGTCACGCGCGGCCTGTGCGGCGCATCAGGCTTGCCCGCCATGCCCATTGCAAGCCGGCCTTTGGAAAGCTTCCATCCACCTTAGCCAGAAGGAATATCGATGAACAGCTATGCGCGGTTCGCAATCATGATTCTGACCTCGACCGTCGTCATGTTCGGAATGATGTATCTCAATACCTTTGAAGCCGACCATGTCTTCTTCAGCGAGACGCGGGCCTGGATGGCCCTGATGATGGGCGCCGCCATGGCCTTCATCATGCTTGCCTTCATGCTGGGCATGTACACCAACCGCAGCGCCAACATCGCCATCTTCATCGGCAGCGTCGCGGTTTTCTGCATTTCGCTCTGGCTGGTGCGCAGCCAGGCGACGGTCGACGAGGTGTCCTACATGAAAGCGATGATCCCGCATCACTCGATCGCGATATTGACCAGTTCGCGGGCCCACATCAACGATCCGCGGGTTCGCAAGCTGGCCGACGGGATCATTGAAACCCAGCGCAAGGAAATCGCCGAGATGAAAGGCCTGGTCAGCGAACTGGGGAAAAAATAGGCCGGCAGCGTGGGGAGCCACTTTCCAGCGGCATGGAAACGCTGCCATACGATTTCCCACAACCATTGTCTGCCCCGGGACTGCTAGCATCCGTGTGATCAGAGGCCGGCTCGTCCGCGGGCTGCGGCCCGCTGCCGGCGCCTATTTCTTCACCGCCGGGAGGCCGCATGCCAAGTACACCACCAGTCGTCAGCAAACCGGGTGCATCACGGCCGGAATCGCCATGAGGGCCAAGCTGCTCAAGTACTGGGAGCACGTCCGGGCCAGCTTCTGGTTCCTGCCTTCGCTGATGGCGGCTGCCGCGGTGGCGCTTGCGCTGCTTGCCGTGATGCTGGACCACAGGCTTGACGACAAATGGCTCAACAGCGCCTCATGGGTCTATGGCGGCGGCGCCGAGGGCGCGAGCGCCGTGCTGCAAACCATTGCCGGATCCATGATCACCATCGCCGGGGTGGTATTTTCGCTGACGCTGGTGGCGCTGTCCCTGGCTTCCTCGCAGTTCGGTCCGCGCCTGTTGCGCAACTTCATGCGCGACACTAGCAACCAGCTGGTGCTCGGCACCTTCATCTCGACTTTTCTGTATTGCATGCTGGTCCTGCGCACCATACGCCGGCCGGAAGAGGGCGCCTTCGTGCCGCACCTGGCAGTGACGCTGGGCGTGGCATTCGCCATTGCAAGCCTGTCGGTACTGATCTATTTCATTCATCATGTTTCGGTGTCGATCCAGGCCGAGGAAGTGATTGCCCGGGTGGGGGCTGAACTCGACCAGACCATGGAAAAGCTGTTTCCCGAGCAGATCGGCGAAGGATGCGATGGACCCCGGCAGCACGAAGAAACCGATCCGGCGCAGGCGATGCGGGCCATGGAGCAGCCAGGATGCGAAATCCTGGCTGCCGGCGACGGCTATCTGCAGATCGTCGACCACCAGCTGCTGATGGCCTTTGCTACGGAGAGCGATACGGTGCTCAGGATGGAGCGGCAGCCTGGCCACTATATCGTGGGCGGCACGCCACTGCTGTCGGTCTGGCCGCCGGAGCGTGTCGACCAGAAGGCGCGCGAGCGCCTGCTGGCGGCATTCGTACTGGGCAACCAGCGCACCGCGGCGCAGGATGTCGAATTCGCCATACTGCAGCTGGTCGAGATAGGCACGCGCGCCCTGTCGCCGGGCGTCAACGATCCCTTCACCGCGATTTCCTGCGTGGACCGCATCGGCTCGGCCCTGTGCCGCCTGGCGCGGCGCGCCATGCCCGATGCCCTGCGCCACGACGACCGCGGGGCGCTGCGCGTCGTTGCCACCGCGCCCACTTTTCCGGCGCTGGCCGACGCCGCATTTCACCAGTTGCGCCAGTATGCAAGGACCAACACGGATGTCACCCTGCGCCTGCTGGAGACCATCACCGTAATTGCCGCGTTCACGCGCCGTCCGGCCGACCGGGTGGCGCTTTCCAGGCATGCCGACATGATCGCCAGGGGCGCCAGGGAAGCGATGCAGCTTGACGAGGACAGGCAGGCACTGGAAGGCCGCTATCACGCTGCACGGCGCGCGCTCGGCAGCCAGGATGCGGCTGTCGGCTGAGGCCCGTTCAGTATTCGGGTTGGCGGCTGGCGTATGCAGGGACTGACAAGCCGGGCAAGCCCGGGGGTCGCGCCTACCCGCCCGGCGCCTTGTCGAACGAGGCGGCGAGGTAGTCGACGAAGGCTTTCACGCGGGTGGTCGAGCGGTGCTGCTGCGGATAGACCGCGTAGATGTCGGCATCGGGCGTATCGTAGCCGGGCAGCAGCCGCACCAGCCTGCCTTTCTCGATGTAGTCCTTCACATCCCATTCCGCGCGCAGCAGGATGCCGTTGCCGGCCAATGCCCAGCTGACCGCCACGCCGCCGTCGTTGGTAGTGAGATTGCCGCGGATGCGCACGTTCTCCTCGCCGGCCTCGGCGGCGGCCTTGCCCTTCTGCTTCGCATGGGTAAAGCGCCAGACGCCGTATTCATCGCCCTGACGGATGCCGATGCAGTTGTGCTTGCAGAGTTCCTGCGGCGTTTTCGGCTCGCCATGGCGCTTCAGGTAGCCGGGCGAGGCGCACAGGATGCGGCGGTTCCGGGCGAGCAGGCGGGCCACGGCGCGGGTGTCGGGCGGCGGCCCGAAACGCACGCAGACATCGTAACTATCGTCGGACAAAGGCGGCGGCGCGACCGTCAGGTGCAGCTGCACGTCGACGTCGCTGTACTGCTGCACGAAGCTGCGCGCCAGCGGCGCGACATAGCTGCGGCCAAAGCCCAGCGTGGCATTGACCCGCAGCAGCCCCTTGGGCGTCTGCTTGGCGCCCCACAGGAAGTCTTCCAGGTCATCGATCTCGCCCAGGATGCGGCGCGCGCCTTCCAGATAGGCCTCGCCTTCGGGCGTCAAGCTCATGCGCCGGGTGGTGCGGTTGACCAGGTTCAGGCTCAGCCGCGATTCCATCAGCGCCAGCCGCTTGCTCACGGCCGCCGTGGTGATGCCCAGTTCGCGGGCGGCGGACGCCAGGCTGCCGCATGACACCAGCGTGGAAAAGAAGCTGAAATCGGCGGGATTGATCGCCTTGGGCATAATTAACTTCAGGTAAATGACGGTTTTACTTTATAGGTGAGATTTAATTTACAGTCAACTTAGAATCGCCTCCCTGACAGCCTCATCACATGCACAGGAGACGACCTTGAAGCATTCACTACCGTTGAACCGTTTGATCAGGGCAATGCTGCCCGTCTGCCTGCTTGGCGCGGCAAGCCTGTGCGCCGCGCAGGGATGGCCTGCCAAGCCGGTCACCATCGTGGTGCCGTTCCCCGCGGGCGGCACGACCGACGTGCTGGCGCGCGCGATTGCCACCAAGCTTGGCCCCGTGATCAACCAGAGCGTGATCGTTGACAACCGTCCCGGCGCCGGCGCCACGCTGGGCGCGGCGATGGTGGCCAAGGCTGCGCCGGACGGCCATACCCTGCTGATGGGCGCGGTGCATCACACCATCGCCACCAGCGTGTACAAGAAGCTTTCCTACAACTTTCAGAAGGACTTCGCGCCGATCACCACGGTGGCGCTGGTGCCCAACGTGCTGGTAGTGAGCAGCACCAGGCCCTACAAGACCGTGGCCGACCTGGTCGCCGACGCCAAGTCCGCGCCCGGCAAGCTGAGCTACGGCTCCAACGGCAATGGCACGGCCCAGCACCTGATCGGCACCCAGTTCCAGATGATCAGCGGCACCAATATCCTGCACGTGCCCTACAAGGGCAGCGCGCCGCTGACTACCGACATGCTGGGCGGCCAGGTAGACATGTCCTTCGACACTGTCACCCCGGTGCTGCCATTCATCAGGCAGGGCAAGCTGAAGCCGCTGGCCGTTACCACCGCGAAGCGTTCATCGGCCCTGCCGGACGTGCCGACCATGCAGGAGGCGGGCATCGCCGGCCTGGATATCGGCACCTGGTTCGGCCTGCTGGCGCCAGCGGCCACGCCCAGGGACGTGACCGAGAAGCTCAACCGGGAAATCGTCAAGATCATTCATACCCCCGAATTCCAGAAACAGATGGCTGACATCGGCGCCGAGCCGGTCGGCAACACACAGCAGGAGATGGCCAGGCAGATCGCGGAGGAAACCGAGAAGTTTGCAGGGCTGGTCAGGAACGGCAACGTCAAAATCGATTGAACAAGGACACCATGATAGTCATTGAAGACAAGGATGCGGCAAGGGAAGCAGCGATCAGATCGCTGACCGACGTGATGGCGAAGTTTACTTCCTATATCGGCAAGCGGCTGCCTACCGATGTGCAGCACAAGCTGGCCGACCTGCGCGGCAAGGAAACGAACCCGCTGGCCAAGGCGGTGTACCAGTCGATGAAGGAAAACCAGGAAGCGGCCGACCGGCTGGACCGGCCGAGCTGCCAGGATACCGGCGTGATCCAGTATTTCATCAATGCCGGCGCGAAGTTTCCGCTGCTGGGCGAACTGGAAGACATCCTGCGCGAAGCCACGCTGGAAGCCACCCGCAAGGGTCCGCTGCGCCACAACGCGGTGGAGACCTTCACCGAGAAGAACACCGGCACCAACACCGGTTCCAAGATTCCCTGGCTGGACTGGGAGATCACGCCCAATGAAGACAGCGTGACCATCGACGTCTACATGGCCGGCGGCGGCTGCACCCTGCCGGGCGCGGCCAAGGTGCTGATGCCGGGCGAAGGCTATGAAGGCGTGGCCGAGTTCGTGTTCGATGTGATCACCTCGCGCGGCGTCAATGCCTGTCCGCCGCTGCTGGTGGGCGTGGGCGTGTCGACCTCGGCCGAGACCGCGGCCCGGCTGTCGAAGAAAGCCATCCTGCGGCCGGTCGATTCGCGCCACCCGAACGAGAACGCGGCGAAGATGGAAGAACTGCTGGAGGAGGGCCTGAATGAAGTCGGCCTTGGGCCGCAGGGCCTGACCGGCAATGCCAGCGTGATGGGCGTAAACATCGAATCGTCCGCCCGCCATCCGTCGACGATAGGCGTGGCGGTTTCCACCGGCTGCTGGGCGCATCGCCGCGGCCGCATCAGGATCAATGCCGATCTGAGCTATGACATCATTTCGCACCAGGGAGTGTCGCTGTGAACGCCGTGAAAAAAATACTGACTACCCCGATCAGGGATGAAGACCTGGAAGACCTCAACGTGGGCGACGTGGTCTACCTGACCGGGCAACTGGTGACCTGCCGCGACGTGGCGCACCGCCGCCTGATCGAGCTGGGACGCGAGCTGCCGGTCGATCTGGAGGGCGGCGCGATCTTCCATGCCGGCCCCATCGTGCGGCAGAAGGAAGACGGCGATTATGAAATGGTGTCGATCGGCCCGACCACCAGCATGCGCATGGAAAAGTTCGAGAAGGAATTCATCAGGCAGACCGGCGTGAAGCTGGTGGTGGGCAAGGGCGGCATGGGCGCGGAAACCGCCGCCGGCTGCGTCGAGAACAAGGCCGTGCATGCGATCTTCCCCGGCGGCTGCGCGGTGCTGGCCGCCACCAAGGTGGAAAAGATCGAAGGCGCCGAATGGAAAGACCTCGGCATGCCGGAAACCCTGTGGATCAACAAGGTCAATGAATTCGGACCGCTGATCATTTCCATCGACACCAGGGGCAACAACCTGATCGAGCAGAACAAGGCGCGCTTCAACGAAAAGAAAAAGCCCACCTTGGAGCGGATCAATGCGCAGGTGAAGTTCATTTCGTAAGGATGGGGCGCGAGCGCGTGGGCATGGCCGGAAAGCCCACGGCGATGCCTTGGCGCATCGCCGCCGATTCTGCTCTGCCTGTCTCATCCGCCGGCCGGCAGGCACGGCGCAGCCGTGCCGCCCTCAATTCCGCTTTCAGTCTTTCTGCGGATCGTGGCCCCAGTTCATCAGGGAATAGCGCCAGTCGCTGGTGGCAGGGTCGCTCTTGCTCGGACCCTGCGCCAGATGGCGGTGGACGTAGCCGACGACCTTGCGCATGTGTGCAAGGTCGTCCTCGCTCAGCTCCGCCGCCGGCCGGTGCAGCAGCTCGATGATGCGCCGGCCCGACTGGTGGCCGACCGATTCGCCGGCGCCATGCTTTTGTCCCACGCGCCTGGAATCCTCGCTGGCCAGCCATTTCTCAAGCTGCGCAGGCGTCATGTTCACTGCCTGCTTGAAATCGGCAATGGTCTTCTTCCTTTCTTCCTTCCGGTCCTTGTCATCGGTATTGGCGTTTCCGGTCATCTGCTTCTCCATTGAAAAAGTCTTATGCCTGCATGGGCAGGCCAAGGGCCGGAGCACGTTGGCCGGCACCCGATTTGGACAAGGAGACGCAGCAAGGTTTCCTGCCGGCTTCCGGCCTGATGCCGGCTGGCGCAACAGGAGCGCAATTTTTCCGGCGCGCGGGCGCGCCGCCGGCGTGTGGGAGGAGGGGGAAGGCCGCTCGCCGGGCGGCGGGCGGGCATGACGGCAGGCGCCCGGCGCAGGCGGTCGAACCCGCCGCGCAAGGCCGACAGCGCGCTTGGCTCAGGCTTGCGGCGCGGCGTTGCCGATGTAGTCGCACACGGCGCGGGTCACGTCCGCCGTGTTGGCCTTGCCGCCCAGATCGGGCGTATGCACCTTGCTTGCCGTAACCGCTTCGACCGCCCGCATCAGGGTTTGCGCGGCGGCGGTTTCGCCGAGGTGCTCCAGCATCATGGACGCGGTCCAGAAAGTGGCGATCGGATTGGCCACGCCCTTGCCGGTGATGTCGAAGGCGGAGCCGTGGATCGGCTCGAACATCGATGGGAACTGGCGTTCCGGGTTGAGGTTGGCGGTGGGCGCAATGCCCAGGCTGCCCGACAGCGCGGCCGCCAGATCGGACAGGATGTCGGCATGCAGGTTGGTGGCCACCAGCACGTCCAGCGACTTGGGCTTTAAGACCATGCGCGTGGTGACCGCGTCCACCAGTTCGCGGTCGGTCCTGACATCGGGATAATCCCTGGCGACTTCGTAAAAGATTTCATCCCACATCACCATGCCGAAGCGTTGCGCGTTGGACTTGGTCACCAGGGTCAGGTGCTTTGCCGGACGCTTGCGCGCCAGCTCGAATGCGAAGCGATGGATGCGTTCCACGCCGGCACGGGTGAACACCGCCACTTCGGTGCCGACCTCGATCGGCAGGCCGCGGTGGGCGCGGCCGCCATTGCCCGAGTACTCGCCTTCGGAGTTCTCGCGGATGATTACCCAGTCGATGTCCTCGCCATTGGTCAGCGGGCTTTTCACGCCGGGCAGCACGCGCGCCGGCCGTACATTGGCGTACTGGTCGAAGCCCTGCGCAATCGGCAGGCGCAGGCCCCACAGCGATACATGGTCCGGCACCTGCTGGCTGCCGACCGCGCCGAAGAAGATGGCGTCGAACTGTTTCAGCCTTTCCAGGCCGCCTTCCGGGATGTAGTGTCCGTGTTCCAGGTAGTAGGCCGAGCTCCAGGGGAAGTGTTCCACCTCGAGCCGAAAGCCGCCGTCCTTGTTGGCCAGCGCCGTCAGGACTTCCAGCCCGGCAGCGATGACTTCCGGACCGATGCCGTCGGCGCCGATCGCCGCAATTTTGTGTGTACGCATGTTGTCTCCAGTTAATTTTCCATGGGCAGGGCCGAGCCGCGTTCCGTAATGACAACAGGACAAGGCAGCTGCGGCCTTCTTCGCAGCGCAGATTGTAGGGCTTGCCGCGCCATGTTGGGCGGACATGGATTCACACTGCAATGTCGTTGAAGTTAATAATGGCGGCGAATCCGGCTGGCCGGCCTTTCGCAAGATCCAATCGTCCCATGACCAATATCGGAAAAGGTATGGCAATGCTGGATAAAAAATTGGGCTTTGCGTGCGCTGGAAAAGCCAATCGTTCCGGAGATTGTCGAAGCCGCCCAGTAACCTGCCTTGCAAGATCCCGATTATAAAGCGCTGTCTAACGAACGCAGGAATTTCCTTACATAAAATGCTGCGTCGAATTTATGTCCGTTAATCGATTTACCTAAGTTAAACTCTGAGCGCCTGTCTGCTTAACCCTGCGTTTTCATGATAGCTACACCCCAGATTCCGTCGTTCCAGCAAAAGATCAGTCTTCTCCGCGGTCATGCTTCCTCCCTGGCTCCCTGGCCAGCCGCCTGCGCGCTGCTGATCGCCGGGCTGTGGTTCTGGGCAGCCTCGACCATCCATTACGAGCAGCGCGACCTGCGCGACCGCGCCTTCGCCAATGCGTCGGCACAGGCGCGCACCTATGCCGATCAGATCGACCGCAGCATTGGTCAGCTCGACTACCTGATGCAAAGCCTGCTGTTTTCATGGCGGAAGAACGGCGGTGCGCTGCATCTCGAAGAACAGGTCAACGCCGGCCTGGTGCCAGCCGCCGCGCGCATTTCCATCAGCGTGTTTGACCAGAACGGCATGCTGCTGACTTCGACGCTGGCGGAGCCGAAAAGCCGGCGGGGAGTGGCCAGCCGCGCCTATTTCGCGACGCATGCCGCCAGCCCCAGCAAGGCATTGGTTATTTCGAATCCGATGAAGAGCATCGTCTCCGAGCGCAATGTGATGATTCTTTCGCGCCGCATCGAGGATGCCGACGGCGGCTTCGCCGGCGTGCTGGCGATTGCGGTCGATCCGGAATTCCTGGTGTCCTTCGTGGACGATACCAGGCTCGGCCAGGATGATTTCGTCTCGATTCGCAATACCGACGGCAGCTTTGTCGCGGCCAAGTCGCGCAACGGATTCCGGGTGAATGACCCGATCTTCCGCAACGCCTCGCCCGTTACCGAGCGGGTGGGCGTCACCGTGCGCGAAGCTGCCCGCTACACCGACGGCAAGCCGCGCATCGTTGCCTGGGATACGGTGCAGGGTTATCCGCTGGTGTCGATCGTCGGCCTGTCCGAAGGCGCACTCCAGGAGGCGTATCTGCCACGCCACCGCGAAATCCAGCTCATTGCCGGCATTGGCACCCTGGTGCTTGCGCTGATCGCCGCCGCCTGCGTGCGCCATGCGGCCTTGCGGGTGTGGCGCGCACACCATGTGCGGGAGGTGCATGAGGCTTACCGCATCGCGACCGAGAATGCGCGGGAGGGCTTCTACATGCTGCGTCCGCTGTATGGGCCGGACCGCGAGATCGCCGATTTCCTGATCGAGGACTGCAACGAGCGCGGCGCGATGTACCGCGGCATGGCGCGCGAGGTCCTGATCGGCAAGACGCTGTCGGCCATGCTGCCCAGTCTGTTTGAAACCCACATGCTGGCAGCCTGCCGGCAGGCGATGGCAGCTGGCTTGTACGAGGATGAAATACAGGTGCCGCCACGTGGAAGCAGGTCCTCCCAATGGCTGCAGCGGCGCCTGGTGCGTTCCAGCGCCGGCCTGGCGGTTACGCTGCGCGATATCACTGAAAGCCGGCTGCACCAGGAAGCGCTGGAGCAGATGGCCAATGCCGACGCGCTGACTTCCCTGCCCAATCGCCACTGGCTGACCAGCTATCTGCCCGCCGCTGTGGAACAGGCCCGCGAGGCGGGCCGCATGCTGGCCGTGATGTTCGTCGACCTGGACGACTTCAAGAACATCAACGACACCCTGGGCCATGCGGCCGGCGACGAATTGCTGAAGGCCGCCGCGCTGCGGCTCAGCGCAGTGATACGCCCGGAAGACAGGGTGGCGCGGCTCGGCGGCGACGAGTTCACCATCATCGTGCAGACAGCCCAAACGCGGGAAGAGGTGGCGGCGGTGGCCGAGCGGGTGATCGATACGCTGTGGCAGCCATTCGTGCTGAGCAGCGGGAAGCGGCAGCATGTGGTGCATGCCTCGGTCGGCGTGAGCATCTTTCCGCAACACGGGTCCAACGGCGAGGCCTTGCTCAAGCAGGCGGACATCGCGATGTATGCCGCCAAGGGCGCGAAGAAAGGCAGCTATCGCTTCTTCGAGCCCGAGCTGGAACGGCGCCTGGTCACCCGCCTGAACCGGGAAGCCGAGCTCAAGCTGGCGATCCAGAATGGCGAACTGCTGCTGCATTATCAGCCCAGGGTGCGCAGCGATAGCGGCGAGATCGTCAGCATGGAAGCGCTGGTGCGCTGGAACCACCCGGTGCAGGGCCTGATGCCCCCGAATGAATTCATCCCGCTGGCGGAAAAGACGGGCCTGATCGTTCCGCTTGGCATGGAAGTGGTGCGCATGGCCTGCACCCAGCTCGCGCGCTGGAAGCGCCAGGGGGTGCCGCTGGTGCCGGTCTCCATCAATGTCTCGGCGCAGCAGCTCGATGCCGGCGACCTGGGCGCCATCCTTGCCGGCGCGCTCAAGGAAAACGGCCTGGACGCCCGCCTGCTGCAGGTGGAAATCACCGAGTCGGCCACGGTGGCGGAAGATGGTCCGGCGATGCTGCAGCTGGCAGCGATCCAGCAGGCGGGCATCCGGCTCTATGTGGATGATTTCGGCACCGGCTATTCCTGCCTGGCGCAACTGAAGCGGCTGGACATGGATGGCCTGAAGATCGACCGCGCCTTTACTGCCCAACTAGGCAAGAGCGCTGGCGATGCCGCGCTGTTCAGGGCGATTGTGTCGATGGCCCATGCCCTGCAGATGCGGGTGGTTGCGGAAGGTGTGGAAACGGCGGGGCAGCTGGCGGCGGTGCAGGAGCTGGCATGCGAGGAGGTGCAGGGTTATTTCGTTTCGCGGCCGTTGCCGGCGGATGGAGTGGTGGGGTTGATGCAGCGGCGCTTTCTGTTTGCGGTTGAAAGCCAGGTGGCTGGGTGATCTGTGCGGGGGCTTTACGGAGAGAGTTTTTTTGTGGCTGGCTGTATTCGTGCTCTTTGATGAGACAGTTCTGCCTTGAGCGTGCGATGGAAGCGTTCGTCCTTGCCATTGGTCTGTGGATGAGCCGGACGACTGTGACTGATGCGAATGCCCAGCTGAATCAACCAGATGGTGAGCTTGGTGATGCCGTGTTCGTGCTGCGACGGACTGCCCCATGGAGAACCGTTGTCAGCGTTGATCCGTACTGGCATGCCGTGATGGCGAAAGGCAGTTTCCAGAGCTGCCTGCACAGTGGCAGTGTCCGGGTTCAGGCAGGCCTGCAGGACGATGTTGTAGCGTGAATGATCATCCAGCACGGTCAGTGGATGACACGTGGCTTGGCCGGTCTGGAAATGGCCCTTGAAGTCGATCTGCCAGAGGTCATTGGGTTGGGCATGCTCGAAACGCTGCCAGGCGGTGCTGTTTGCGCTTGCCTTTTCTGAGATCAAGCCATGTCGATGCAGAATCCGGGTAATGGTGCTGGGGGTTGGCACCTGGATGTGACCCTGATTGAGCAGCTGCGACGAACCTTGCGGCCGCCCCAGGTGGGATGTTTCAGACGCATCTTCACTACCAGCTCTTCGTTTTCCTGGCTGGTACGCAGTGGCGTATTGCAGGGTCTGCGCGAACAGTCCTGCAGGCCAGCAGGGCCCTGCGTCATGCTGCGTTCACGCCATTTGTATCCTGTCTTGCGACTGATTCCAAAACGCGTGCATAGAGCACTGAAGTTCACGCCATCCTGCTGCGCTAGCGCCGTAAATTCTTGTCGAAGGGTCATCATGTCAACGTCTTTCCAGGGCATGGTTAGAGAATCCTTTGGCTTGATATGCAATACGCCAAAGTGTTACCTATGTCCCGGCACAGTTGTTACCCATGTCCCCGGTCTATACACTTCGCCAAAAAAAGTAACCAAAAAAAGGCGACCCGGTGATCGCGCCCCGCTGCGCGGGGTGCCCGTGCCAGCGGTACCCCGAGCGGGGCTTGGCTAAACTCGCTCCGCTTCGCTTCACTCAGACAGACTCCGCACCCTTTCCCGCTCCGGGCACCGCTGACACGGCGCGCTCAACGGGACTTCACTGCCACTTCAAAAGCAACTGCTACGTCAAAAGCAACTGCTACTGTCGCTGCGCGTACTTCGAAGGCAACGGCAATAACAAACACAGACGCAATGTTCTCTTTGCCGCGAAGCGTCTTGTCATTCGCCAATCACGCGATATCATTCCTCTCCACTCATTCCATCGATAAGGCACAAGGGACGTCGGTTCGTCCGCCTCTATACCTCTATGAAAATCGTTATTCTTCCCGGCGACGGCATTGGCCCCGAAATCAGCGCCGTTACCAGTGACGTGCTGCAGGCCGTCTCCCGTACCCATGGGCTCGGCCTCGAACTGCTTCATGACAGCGCGGGCCTGGATAGCCTGCGCGTTCATGGCGCCACTGTTACGCCTGCCGTGCTGGAGAAAGTGCGCGGCGCCGATGGGCTGGTGCTGGGGCCGATGTCGACTTACGAGATGAAGGATGAAGCCAGGGGCGAGGTCAATCCGTCCAAGTTCTTTCGCAAGGAACTGGACCTGTATGCCAATATCCGGCCGGCACGCACCTATCCTGGCCTGCCCAACAAGGTGGGCGACTTCGACCTGGTCGTGGTGCGGGAAAACACCGAAGGCTTCTATGCCGACCGCAATATGGAACAGGGCAATGGCGAGATGCTGGTGACGAAGGACGTGGCCATCTCGCTGCGCCGGATTACCCGCCAGTGCTGCGAACGCATCGCCGAGTCGGCCTTCGCGATGGCGCGTACCCGCAAACAGCATGTGAGCATCGTGCACAAGGCCAATGTGCTGAAGATAGGCGATGGCATGTTCATCGATGCCTGCCGTGACGTCGCGAAGCGCTACCCGGATGTCACGGTCGATGACTTCATCGTCGATGCCATGATGGCCCATGTGGTGCGCGCGCCAGCGCGCTTCGATGTGATCGTGACCACCAATATGTTCGGCGACATCCTGTCCGACCTGACCGCGGAACTGTCCGGCAGCCTGGGCCTGGGCGCGTCGCTCAACGCCGGGTCCGGCTTTGCGGTGGCGCAGGCTTCGCATGGCTCCGCGCCGGACATCGCGGGGCGCGATTGCGCCAATCCGTCCTCGCTGGTGCTGTCCGCCGCCATGCTGCTGGCCTGGCACGGGCAGCGCAGCGGCAACCAGGCGTTTGTCACGGCGGCGCGGGCGATCGAGCGGGCGACGGCGGAGGCGATTGCCTGCGGCGAGATGACCGCAGATGTCGGCGGGCGGATGGGGACGAAGGCAACCGGCAAGGCGCTGGTGGCACGGCTGGCGTGAGCTTTCAATCGGCAAGGCAGTGCCCCGCTTGCGCAAGCGGGGGCGGGCACGGCTGGCGCGCCGCTCCGCATGCCATGCTCCTCTCTGCAAGCCATCCGCGACAGGCCGGAACCGTTTAAGATGCGAACGCGCAGTCGGGCCTGTTCGCGGGCCGGTATCGGCGTCAACATCAACATGGAGAACGATAATGATTTTCGAGAGGGCAGTGATCAGGGTCAAGCCGGGCGAGGACGCCAATTTCAAAGCGGCGGTTCAGGCAGCGGCGCCCTTGTTTCAACGGGCCAAAGGCTGCGTTTCGATGCAGCTTGAACAGTCGGTGGAGTATCCGGACAGATACACCCTGGTGGTCGGCTGGCAGACCGTCGAGGACCATACGGTTGACTTCCGCAATAGCGCCGACTTCCAGGAGTGGCGGCGCCTTGCCGGCCCCTATTTTGCCGAACCGCCCGAGGTGCAGCACCTGGGCACGGTGTTGCAGGCATTCTGAGTCGACTGCGAGGCACGCTGCCGCCGGCAACTGATGCGTGTCCTTCTGCCGCGCCGGCGATGGGTCTTGACCGGCCGGCCGGTCAAGACAGGCATGCATCAAGCAAAAGAGCCGCGGCGCCGCGCCTTACTCCTGCGTTGCGCCAGACTCCTGCACGACCACCTTCCACTTCTCGTATTCCTTGCGCGTGAAAGCGGCAAACTGCTCCGGCGTGCCGCCGACCGGGTCGGCGCCTTCGCGGACCATTTGTTCCTGCAGGCCGGGCAACGCCTTGTTGACGCCCTGATTCAGCTTGTCGATGACGGCGCGCGGCGTGCCCTTGGGTACGAACAGGCCGAACCAGGAACCGGCCGAAAAGCCGGGGAAGCCGCTCTCGGCCACGGTCGGGACATCCTGCAGGGAGCGCGAGCGCGTCAGGCTCGACACCGCCATCGCCTTGAGCTTGCCCGCCTTGATATGCGAGATCACCGACGGGATCGTGGCGAACATGGCCTGGTTACGTCCCGCCAGCAGGTCATTGAGCGCGTCGGCCCCCTTGTATGGAACATGCAGCGCGTCGATGCCGGCATTCTTGAAAAGCATGAAGCCCGACAGGTGCGATGACGTGCCGACGCCGGTCGAGCTGTAGCTGACCTTGCCCGGATTGGCGCGCGCATAGCGCATGAATTCCGTGAAGCTGTTGACTGGCAACGAGGCAGGCACCACCAGCACATTCGGCACGTCGGCAATCTGCACCACCGGATGCAGGTCCTGCAGCGGATCGTATTTCAGGCCCTTGTACAGCGTCTGGTTGATGGAGATCGGGCCGACGGAATTGACCAGCACGGTGTAGCCGTCGGCGGGTGAACGCACCACGTACTCGGTACCGATATTGCCGCCCGCACCCGGCTTGTTCTCGACGATGAATGATTGCTTGAACTGGTCGCTTAACGCCTGGCCAATCGCGCGGGCCAGGATATCGGTCGTGCCGCCAGCGGTGAAAGCCACCACCAGCTTGACCGGCTTGGACGGGTATTCCTGGGCGGTTGCGCCGGGCGATGCCAGCAGCAGGGCCGGTGCGCACAGCGCCGCGGCCAGCGCCGTGACCGACTTTCTCCTCAATGCATTGCAAGCCATGTCTTCTCCTGGTTTTTCGTTATTGGTCCGCCATGTCGGCTGGCGGTATCGGTGGATGCGCGTTGCCCGCGACTCCGTCGCGGGCAACCGTCGCTGCCATCCGGTGAAATGTAGGGACGCGCGGCCAACAGCGCCAGTGGCGCATTGCTATGAGGTCTTCACGGTTCGTGAAGAAAGGCAATGCAAAGGCAGGCGCCGCGGCTAACTGCCACCGCTGCACTGCTGCTATGCAGCAGGCTTGCGCAACTGCTGCCTGAGCATTGCCAGCATGGCTTCTGCCGCCGGCGACAGCGAGCCTTCGCGGCGCAGCACCAGGCCGATGGAGCGGCGTATCACCGGCTCTGTCAAAGGACGCCGCACGATGCCGGGGTTGCCGATCACGTCGGCCGCCAGCGCCGGCAGCGCCGCCACGCCGAGTTCCTGGATCACCATGGCGCCGATGGTGGCAAGGTGGTCCACCTCGTATGCGGGGTGAAAGCCGAAGCCGTGCTGCAGCGCAGCGGCCTCGACGTACTGGCGCACGCTGGTATGGCGCGACATCGAGATATGCGGGAAAGATAGGGTGTCGGCGAAGCGCACCTTGCCGCGGCCCCTGGCCAGCGGATGGCCGGGCGCGGCCAGCAGCACGAAACTGTCGGTGGTCAGCGGCAGATAGTCGAGGTCGGTGTAGGCGGGATTGGCGGCCGTCAGCGCGAAGTCCACCCGGCCCTCGCGCACCAGTTCGAAGGCCGGCTCGGACAGGGTGTCGACTACCGACAGCCTGATGTCCGGATGCCTGGCGCTGAAGTTGCGAAACAGCCTGGGGATGATGCGCGCCGCCAGCGACGGCATCGCCGCAATCGCCACCCGGCCGCGCCGCACCGCTGCCACGTCCTGCACCGCGACCACTGCGCGCTCGATATCCGACAGCAGCTGCTCGGCCTGCGCGGCCAACACCTCGCCGGCCGCCGTCAGGGCGACGGCGCGGGTGGTGCGGTCGAACAGCCGCGTGCCGATAGCCTCTTCCAGCCGGCTGATCAGCGTGGACAGGGCCGACTGCGACAGATGCATTTCCTGCGCCGCCTGGCTGAAGCTGAGGGTCTGGGCCACGGCGAGAAAGGCGCGGATGTCGCGGGCTGAAAGATTTATCTCCATAATCGATAAGTTTATAGAAAATATGCGATTCACAGAAATAAGATCCGGCTGCAGACTGCAGTTTTTCTCGCTCCATCCAGGCCCATGAACACCGATCACGCTGCTACCTCCATTTCCTCCCCGCAGGCCGGCAGCCTGCCCAAACCGTCGCGCGCCTGCGCGCTCGTCGCCGGCGGCGGCACCATGGGCGCCGATGTGGCGCTGGTGCTGGCCCGCGCCGGCTGCCGCACCATCGTGCTCGAACCGGGCGAAGCCCGGCGCCAGGCGCTGGACGACTATTTCACCGCCGGCCTGCGCGGCCTGGACGCCGGGGACATGCGCGGCTGCCTGAGCGCCTGCGCCTCGCTGGACGACGTCGACTGGCAGACGGTCGATTTGGTCATCGAATGCATTCCGGAGAAGCTGGCGCCGAAGCAGGCGCTGTTTGCCGAACTGGAAAAGCGCGCCAGGCCCGACACCCTGTTCTGCAGCAACAGTTCCAGCTTCCCGATTTCGGCCATCGCCGAAGGACTGGCATCGGCGCAGCGCATGCTGGGCCTGCATTTCTTCATGCCGGCGCACCTAGTGCCGCTGGTCGAAGTGGTGCTGGGCGAGCATTCGTCCGCCGCGCTGGGCGAGGCGCTGTCGGCCTTCATGCGCGCCTGCGGCATGGTGCCGGTGCTGGTGCGCAAGGATTTGCCGGGTTTCCTCGCCAACCGCCTGCAGCATGCGCTGGCGCGCGAGGCATTCGCGATGATCGATGCCGGCATCGCCACGCCGGAGGATGTCGACGCCGCGGTGCGCTTCGGCTTCGGCTTCCGTTTCCTGGCCGCCGGGCCGGTGCTGCAGCGCGACCACGCCGGCATCGACGTGCATTGCCCGGCCGCGGCCACGATGTATCCGTCGCTGGCGGCCAACACCGTGCCGGCCAAGGCTTTGAGCGAGCGGCTGGCCAGCGGCAAGTTCGGCATGAAGACCGGCGAAGGCTTTTTCAAATGGACACCGGAAAGCATCGCCGCCGAGCGCAAGCGCTATGACGACCTGCTGAAGGCGGGGCTGCGCCTGCTGGCGCCGGAACTGCCGAAGATCGAGAAATAGGCCGCAGGCAGCCATCGATGGCTTTCCGCACCGGCTGGCCGCCCCATTAATCGGCGCTTTACCGCCTCTCTACATGAACACATGAACACGACTTCTTCCATGCCGCGCATCGCGCTGATCCACGCGCTGAGCCATTCGGTGGACCCGATCAACCAGGCCCTGGCGCACGACTGGCCGCAGGCCATGCGCATGAATCTGCTCGACGATTCGCTGTCGGCCGATCTCGCCGCTTCCGGGCGTGGACTCGATGCGGCAATGCATCAGCGCTTTCATGACCTGGCGGAATACGCGGTGGGCACCGGCGCCCAGGGCATCCTGTTTACCTGTTCCGCCTTTGGTCCCTGCATCGAAGCCGTTGCGCGGCGCTATGCCAACCTGCCGGTATTGAAGCCCAATGAAGCGATGGTGGCCGATGCCGCCAACGCGGCCGGACCGGTCGGGCTGATCGCCACCTTCGGGCCGACGCTGGCGTCGATGCCGCCGGAGTTTCCGGACTCGGTCGAACTGCTGACCGGGCTGGCCGAAGGCGCGCTCGATGCGTTGAACCGCGGCGATACCGGGCGCCACGATGAACTGATCGTTGAACAGGCGCGCCTGCTGCAGGCGGCCGGCTGCAAGACAATCGCGCTGGCCCAGTTCAGCATGGCCCGCGCGCGGGAAGCCTGCGAACAGGCCACCGGCCTGCCCGTGCTGACCACGGTACACAGCGCAGTAAAAGCATTGAAGCGGCGGCTTGCCTGAGCGCCTGTTTGCGACATAAACCAAGGAGACAAGACATGATCAAGAAAGCGCTATTCGCATCCATGCTGCTGGTCCAGGCCTTTGCCGCCGGCGCCAGCGACTACCCGTCCAAGCCGATCAAGTTCATCATTCCCTATCCGCCGGGCGGTCCGACCGACGCGATGGCGCGCATGATCCAGGTGCCGCTGCAGGCCAAACTGCAGCAGCCTGTGATCATCGACAACCGGCCTGGCGCCGGCGGCAACATCGGCACCGACGCTGTCGCCAAGGCGCCGGCCGACGGCTACACCATCCTGCTTGCCGCCAGCGGCCCGATGGCGGTCAACAAGACGCTTTACCGCTCGATTCCCTTCGATTCCCAGAAAGACTTCGCGCCCATCATCCAGATCTCGGCATTCCCGCTGGTGCTGGAAGTGCATCCATCGGTGCCCGCAAACAACATCAAGGAATTCCTGGCGCTCGCCAAGAGCAAGCCGAACGACCTGGGCTTCGCTTCGGCCGGCAACGGCACGCCGCAGCATCTGGCGGGTGAACTGTTCAATACCGCCACCGGCCTGAAGCTGCAGCACATTCCGTACAAAGGCGCCGGTCCTGCGCTCACCGACGTGATGGGCGGCCATGTCAAGGTGATGTTCGACATTCTCGGCAGCTCGGTGCAGTACATCAAGAGCGGCAAGCTGCGCCCGCTGGCGGTCACCACCGCCACCCGCAGCCCGGCGCTGCCGGACGTGCCGACGCTGGCTGAATCCGGCCTGACCGGTTACAACTTTTCAGGCTGGCATGGCATCGTCGCCCCGGCGGCCACGCCCAAGCCCGTGATCGCCAAGCTGAACCAGGCCATCAATGAAATCTTCGCCGACCCTGAATTCAAGAAGCGCTGGGAAGAACTGGGCACGCCCATCGTGGGCGGCAAGCCGGAAGCCTTTGGCGAGCTGATCCGTTCCGAGTCGGCAAAGCTGGGCAAGCTGGTCAAGGATGCCGGCGTCACCGTCGACTGATGCATAGCCGGGCGCCGCGCCCGCGGCGCCCGGTTCAGGCGGAACCGTCGTTCCGCCCGTTCTCCTTGCCGTCCTGTTCCTGCTGAAGATTGCCGCGGTCCGTCCGGTGTGGCCGTTCCGGCATGGCCGCATTTTCGTCGGCGATCATGTCGTGCTGGTCGCCGGACTGCTTGCGCCGGTATTCCTCGCTGCCGGTCTCCTGGCCGCGGCTGCGGTTGGGATGCGTGGTGCCCATTTGTTACTCCTTGTCAGAGCAGTGTGGACAGCTTGGATGCCCGCCGCGCAGTGAAGTTCTCGGCAATGCCGCTCAGGCCACCAGCCTGGCGATACGTCCGCCGGCTTCGGTCATCACCCGGTTGCGGCCTGCTCCCTTGGCGCCATACAGCGCTTCATCGGCACGCGTCACCAGCGTATGCAGCGTGTCGTCGGCACGCAGCACCGCCACGCCGACGCTGAGCGTGATCTGCAGCGTCTCGCCGGACTGCCCGTCGGCGATCACGGCCTGCAGGCGCCGCGCGACGGACACCGCGGCGATCAGATCGGTGTCGGGCAGCAGCAGGGCGAATTCATCGCCGCCGATGCGCGCCAGGAAATCGACCGGCCTCAGGGCCGTGCGGGATAGCCGCACGAAGTCCGTCAGCGCCGCATCGCCGGCGGCATGGCCGTAGGTGTCGTTGGTGGGCTTGAGATTGTCGAGATCGATCAGCAGCAGGGCCAGCGGCTGCCTGTCGAAACGGCTTCGTTCCAGCAGCCGCGGGGCGGATTCGTGGAAAGCCCGCCGTGACCAGGCGCCCGTCAGGAAGTCGCAGTTGGCCGCGTTTTCGATACTGGTGACGATCCTGCAATGGGCAATCAGCAGGCCGCCCAGCATCAGGCAGGGAAGGGCAAAGGCATTGGCCCACAGGAACAGCAGGTTGACGCCGCTGGGTTCGAGCAGCGATTGCGGCACGTCCGACATCAGGGCATGGCGGACGACGCGGGCGAGATGGCCTCCGCCTATCAGCGCGCACATGCACAGCACATAAATGGCCGGATAGCGGGAGCGGCCCTGGTAGTCGCGCGAATTGAGCACCGTCAGGGCAATGACGCCCGCGATGCCGACCTGGAAACCCGATACCGCTATCGTCCTCGCGTCGAAGGAATTGACCACGTAATGGAAGTAGGCGGTGAAGGCCGTGAGCAGCGCAATGCTGCCGCACGTCAGCAGCGCCGGGCAACGCCTGCCGAACAGCTGCCGGTAGCTGACCAGAATCGCCATGGAGGCCGCCGCATAGACCGTGTTCGCCACTTCATAGGCAAAGACGACGGGCATCTCGCGGCCGAACGCGTAAAGGATGTTGCCGGCCATGCCCAGCACGCTGGCCAGCAACAGCTGGCGCACGCCGTGGACGCGGTCCTGCTTGACGGAGAAGAGGAGAAGAAAGATGACGAAGCAGAAGAGCGAGGCGATGAGAAACGCTTCTTTCGTGTTGAGCATGAGACCTCGCCTGCCGATATTTTCCTGAGGGAAAGATTTTAGCAGGTGGTTTGTTTGGAATCAATAAGCCATTACGCCGATGTGGGTATGTCGCCGCGCGTTGGTGCATCAGGGCAATGGTGACGCCGCCGCAGCCCTTGATTTTCCGTTCGCCGCCTGCTCCTCCACGAAACACTCCGCAATCAGCGAACGCAGCCACTGGTTGCCGCTGTCCTGGTGAAACCGGCGGTGCCAGAACACGTGGGTATGCAGCGCCGGCAGCCGCAGCGGCGGCGCGGTGAAGTCCAGGCTGAACGGCCCGCACGCCTGCTGCGCAAGCTTGCTCGGCACGGTCACCACCATGTCCGTGCTGCTGACGATGTAGGGCACCGCGGTGAAATGCGGCACCTGGAACTGCACCGAGCGGGTTACGCCGGCCTTTTCCAGCCGGGCATTGATCTGGTCATACGGGCTTTCGCGGGAATCGACGAACAGGTGCCGCGCCGACAGGAATTCCTTCAGGCCGACCTTGCGCTGCGAGAACGGATGGCCGCGGCGGAACATGGTGACGTAGTTCTGGCTGAACAGGCGGCGGTGGAAGAAGCGCTCGGCGACGTCGGTGAACGCGCCCAGCGCAAGGTCGATGCGGCCGGCTTCCATCTGCTGCTGCCAGTCCACCGCGCTGGCGCGGACCGAACTGATGCCGACATGCGGCGCCAGGCGCGCGCAGTATTCCACCAGCCGCGGCATGAAGTGGATCTCGCCGACATCGGTCATCGCAATCACGAAGCGGCGCGCGCTGCTGGCCGCGTCGAACGGCTCTTCCAGGTTCAGCGCCGCGCTGACGCTGGCCAGCGCCTGCCCGACCGGCTCGGCAATGCGGTCCGCGCCCGGCGTGGGCTGCATGCCATGGGCAGTGCGCACGAACAGCTCGTCGCCGAAGGTCTTGCGCAGCCGCGCCAGCGCATTGCTGACCGTGGGCTGCGACAGGCCCAAGCGCCTGGCCACCAGCGATACATGGCGCAACTGGTAAAGCTGGTGGAATACCACCAGCAGGTTCAGATCGATGTCGGCAACGTCTCTCATGTTTCAGCCATTATTGATTTGCTCAATAGTCGTCATTTTTGCATTTGTATTTTAAACGGCGCCGTCCGTGCTTATAGTGTGGCTCTTCGATTGATTGCGGCGGTTGGCCGCATCCCATGACCACAAGGAGTGTCAGCCATGACCGACGCCAGAACCGCTTCGCCTTCCGAATCCTACCTGTCGGGCTTTGCCAACGAGTTCGCCACCGAAGCCCTGCCGGGCGCCTTGCCGGTGGGCCAGAACTCGCCGCAGCGCGCACCCTATGGCCTGTATGCCGAGCAGATTTCCGGCACCGCCTTCACCGCGCCGCGCAGCCACAACCGCCGCTCCTGGCTCTACCGCATCCGCCCAGCCGCGGTGCATAAGCCGTTCCGTCAGCTGCCTTCGCAGGCTTTGGTATCGGACTTTTCCGGCGTTCCGCCGACGCCGCCCAACCAGTTGCGCTGGGACCCGCTGCCCATGCCCGATGCCGCCACCGACTTTGCCGAAGGCTGGGTGACGATGGCCGGCAATGGCGCGCCGGATGCCGGCACGGGCTGCGCGATCCACCTGTATGCCGCCAACCGCGACATGGACGGCCGCTATTTCTACAATGCCGATGGCGAACTGCTGATCGTGCCGCAGCAGGGACGCCTGTCGCTTGCCACCGAGATGGGCAGGATCGAGGTCGAGCCGCAGGAAATCGTGGTGGTGCCGCGCGGCGTGCGCTTCCAGGTGAGCCTGCCGGACGGCCAGGCCCGCGGCTACATCTGCGAAAACTTCGGCGCGCTGTTCCGCCTGCCCGACCTGGGCGTGATCGGCTCCAACGGCCTGGCCAATCCGCGCGATTTCCTGACGCCGTCGGCCTGGTATGAAGACAAGGAAGGCGACTTCGAGCTGCTGGCCAAATTCGGCGGCCGCCTGTGGAGCGCGCCGATCGGCCATTCGCCGCTGGACGTGGTGGCCTGGCATGGCAACTACGCGCCCTACAAATATGACCTGCGCCGCTTCAACACCATCGGCTCGATCAGCTACGACCATCCCGATCCGTCCATCTTCCTGGTGCTGCAGTCGCCGAGCGCGGTGCCGGGCGTGGACAGCATCGACTTCGTGATCTTCCCGCCGCGCTGGCTGGCCGCGGAAAATACCTTCCGGCCGCCCTGGTTCCACCGCAACGTGGCCAGCGAATTCATGGGCCTGATCCATGGCGAATATGATGCCAAGGCCGAAGGCTTCGTGCCCGGCGGCGCCAGCCTGCACAACTGCATGACCGGCCATGGCCCGGATGCCGGCACCTTCGAGAAGGCCAGCCGCTCCGATACGTCCACACCGGGCAAGGTCGGCGATACCATGGCCTTCATGTTCGAAACGCCGGTGGTGATCAAGCCCACGCAGTTTGCGCTGGAGACCTCACAATTGCAGAGCGAGTACTTCCAGTGCTGGCAGAACCTGAAGAAGCACTTTTCTCCGACAAGCAAATGAACGGCGTTCAACGCCTTCCCCATGCAGTGAAGCCGGGGAAACAACCACGGATCCGATACGCTTATGAACAACCTGAATGAAACCCATGACCCGGCGCTGCGCAGCTGGGTTGCCTCTGCCAACCTGCCGGCGTCGGACTTTCCGATCCAGAACCTGCCTTTCGCGGTCTTTCGTCGCAAGGGCAGCGCCGACGCCTTCCGCGGCGGCGTGGCGATCGGCGACCAGATCCTCGATCTGTCCGCGGCTGCCGGCGCCGGCGTCTTCAGCGGCGATGCCGCGATCGCGCTGCAGGCGGGCGCCCAGGACAAGCTCAATGCCCTGATGGCGCTCGGCGCCGGCAAATGGCATGCACTGCGCCTGGCGCTGTCGCGCGGCCTGCGCGAGGGCGCTGAGCAGCAGGCCAGCCTGCAAGCCTGCCTGGTGCCGCAGGCAGAGGCGGAATACGACGTGCCGGCGCAGATCGGCGACTACACCGACTTCTACACCTCGGTCCATCACGCCACCAACATCGGCAAGCAGTTCCGTCCGGACAATCCGCTGCTGCCCAACTACAAGTGGGTGCCGATCGGCTACCACGGCCGCGCCTCCAGCATTGGCGTCTCGGGGCGGGCTTTCCACCGTCCGGTGGGCCAGACCATGCCGCCCGGCGCGACCGAGCCCACGTTTGGCCCCTGCCAGCGGCTCGATATCGAGCTGGAGCTCGGCATCTTCGTCGGCACCGGCAACAGCCAGGGCGACCGCATCGTGATGGAAGAAGCGGAGGACCATGTGTTCGGCATCTGCCTGCTCAACGACTGGTCCGCGCGCGACATCCAGGCCTGGGAATACCAGCCGCTCGGCCCCTTCCTGTCGAAGAATTTCGCTACCACCATCTCGCCGTGGATCGTGACGCTGGAGGCGCTCGCGCCGTACCGCGTGCCGTTCGACCGGCCCGCCGGCGAGCCGCAGCCTTTGCCTTACCTAGACTCCGAAGACAACCGCCGTGGCGGCGCCTTCGACATCCAGCTCCAGGTCGGCATCCAGACACCGGCGATGCGCAAGGCCGGGCAGGGGGATGCGAGCATCTGCCGCACCAGCTACCGCCACGCCTACTGGACCGTGGCCCAAATGGTGGCGCACCATACCGTCAACGGCTGCAACCTGCAGCCGGGCGACCTGTTCGGCAGCGGCACCCTGTCCGGGCCGACGCTGGACCAGGCCGGCGCGCTGGTGGAACTGACGGTCGGCGGCAAGCAGCCGCTGCAGTTGCCCAACGGCGAGGCACGCACCTATCTGCAGGACGAGGATGCGGTGGTGCTGCGCGGCTGGTGCGAAAAGGCCGGCGCGGCGCGCATCGGCTTCGGCGAATGCTGGGGCACGGTGCTGCCGGCCAGGGTGTAGGCAGGCGAAGAAGCATGGTGGAATCCCCTTGCGGTATTCCATCTTCCCGTAGCCGCCCGTTGCCAATACCCATGCTGGACCGGGGCGTCATCCTCACACGCCCATCTTCAGCCCTTCTATCGTGTGCATCTGCACGATAGCTTCAAGCTGGTCCACCACCCGGCAGGTCATGTGCTCCCTGACCTGCGGCGGCAGGCTTTCCCAGTAGGCGCGCGTTGCCTGCAGGTCATGCCGCGCCGCGTTGCCGGCGTCGGGCGCATCCACGCCCAGCACCAGGATGGGACGCGACACATTCGAGCGGTTGGCGGTGCCGCGATGGATGGTCAGCGCCGAGCGGGCCGAGATGTCGCCCATGGCCGGCATCTTGCGCTGCATCCGGGCTTCATAACGGGGATACAGCGCCTTGTCCGGAAACATGCCGCTGGCGTCGCTGCGGCCGCTCAGGTCATCCCACTGGGTGCCTGGCGCAATCTCCAGCGGCCCCATCTCTTCGCTTACATCCACCAGCGTCATGTTGAAGGCCAGCGAGTTGAGACGGCGGCCGCGTGCGGTGGCTTCCGGCGTGGGAAAGTCGCGATGCCATGGCTGGTTGGCCGCGCCCGGTCCCGGCACGTCGAAGCCGATTTCCACGATGCGGTAGTCCGGACCGAGCACTGCCTCGCACACCGCGACGATCCATGGATGGCTTGCGATATCGACAAAGCCGCGCAGCCGTTCCGGATGCACCTCGACGTAGTAGCGGTTCGGGCCGCGGTTGAGCGCGCCGCCCGGTCGCTGCAGCGCCTCGGCAAACAGCGTGTCGACATCCTCGCGCAGGCGCTGGACCCAGGCCCGCTCGAACCCGCCCTTGCAGGCGATGATGCCGGCGCCATACAGGCCGCCAAGGATTTCCGCGGTATCGAACTGGCTGGAAGGGGCTTGCGGCTGGGCGCTCATGGGGTCTCCGATGGACTTGTTGAACCTGCGTACCGGCAGGTATTAGGCCTCGGACCGGAGCGATGTTAGAAAGTGCCGGCCGGAACAGAAAAATTTCCATTCGCAGGTGTTCTTCTTGTCATTGATGCATTGCGGGCAAACTCTCCCCGGGTTTAAACGGCCGGTGTTGCGGCGCCTGAAAAACACCGCAGCGCGCAAAGCCTCTATCATCGCCATTCGCGGTCGGCTGCGGCGACCGGCGAGCTACATTGACCAACAAGGACAAGGGAAGAGAGACCATGAAAACGAGAATCACCGAATTGTTCGGCATCGAGCGGCCCATCATCCAGGGCGGCATGCACTATGTCGGCTTTGCCGAACTCGCCGCGGCGGTGTCCAATGCCGGCGGCCTGGGCATCATCACCGGCCTGACCCAGCCCAGCGGCAAGCACCTGGCCGACGAGATCCGGCGCGCGCAGGCAATGACGGACAAGCCTATCGGCGTCAATCTCACCTTCCTGCCGGCGGTCACGCCGCCGGACTATCCCGGCTATATCGATGCCATCATCGGGGCCGGCGTGAAGGTAGTCGAGACGGCGGGCAACAATCCGGCCAAATGGCTGCCGCGCCTGCAGGACGCCGGCATCAAGGTGATCCACAAATGCACTTCGGTCCGGCATGCGCTGAAGGCCGAATCGATCGGCTGCGACGCGGTCAGCGTCGACGGCTTCGAATGCGGCGGCCATCCTGGCGAGGACGACGTGCCCAACATGATCCTGCTGCCGCGCGCCGCCGACGAGCTGAAGATTCCTTTCGTCGCCTCGGGCGGCATGGCCGACGGCCGTTCGCTGGTGGCGGCGCTGGCCATGGGCGCCGACGGCATGAACATGGGCACCCGCTTCATCGCCACCCAGGAAGCGCCGGTGCATCCCAACGTGAAACAGGCCATCCTGAATGCCAGCGAACTCGACACCCGCCTGGTGATGCGCCCGCTGCGCAACACCGAACGGGTGCTGGTGAATGCGGGCGTGGAGCGCCTGCTCGAAAAGGAACGCGCACTGGGCGAGAAGATCGAATTCAAGGACATCCTGCCCGAGGTGGCCGGCGTCTATCCGAAAATCATGCGCGAAGGCCAGATGGATGCGGGCGCATGGAGCTGCGGCATGGTGGCCGGCCTGATCGACGATATTCCAACAGTGCAGGAACTGCTCGACAGGATCATGGCGCAGGCCGAAGCCATCATCCGCCAGCGCCTGGCCGGCATGCTGGACTGAGCGCGGCAGCCGGCGCCCTGCCGCAGGAGCCGCGGGGGACCTTGCGTGAAGGCGGGCCGCGGTGAGAGGCATTGCCGGGCAGGCGCAGCCATGTCGTCGATAAGGTCAAGCCAGCGCTTGACCTTACCATCGCGGTAAGGTTTATCCTGCAGGCATGAAACTGGAGAATGCCATGGATGCTGCCGTCAAATCCGCCGTCGCGCCGCTCGATCTGAGCTTCAAGGTCGAAGGCATGACATGCGCTTCCTGCGTTGCCCGCGTCGAAAAGGCCCTGAAGGCCGTTCCGGGCGTGGAGAGCGCCTCCGTCAACCTGGCCACCGAAAAGGCCACCGTCCGCGCCAACCCGGCACTTCCGGTCGATGCGCTTTCGGCCGCCGTGGAAAAGGCGGGCTACGACATCGCCAGCGACACGGTGTCGCTTGCGATTTCCGGCATGACCTGCGCGTCCTGTGTCGGGCGTGTCGAAAAGGCATTGAAGAAGGTGCCTGGCGTAACTGCAGCCTCGGTCAACCTGGCTACCGAAAAGGCCCAGGTCACTTCGGTGGGCGTACCGCTCGAGAAACTGCTCGCCGCCGTCGAGAAGGCTGGCTACGAGGCGGCGCCCGTGTCCGAGGGCGGCGTTGCGGAAACGAAGGCAGAAGCCGGCCTGCCTGGCTGGTGGCCGGTTGCTGTGGCTGCGCTGCTCAGCGCGCCGCTGGTGGCGCCTATGCTGGCGATGCCATTCGGCCTGCATTGGGCCTTGCCTGGATGGCTGCAGCTTGCGCTGGCCACGCCGGTGCAGTTCTGGCTCGGCGCGCGCTTCTACAAGGCGGGCTGGAAAGCCGTGCTTGCCCGGTCCGGCAACATGGACCTGCTGGTCGCACTTGGCACCAGCGCCGCTTATGCGCTTTCGCTGTACCTGCTCCTCCGGCATGGCGACCATGCAGGCATGGGCCATCTCTATTTCGAGTCGTCGGCGGTGGTCATCACGCTGGTCCTGCTCGGCAAATGGCTGGAGGCGCGGGCGAAGCATCAGACGGTGGCCGCGCTGCATGCGCTGGAATCGCTGCGGGCCACCACGGCCATCGTCCGGCGCAATGGCCGGGAAGACGAAGTCCCGGTATCCCAGGTGCGCGTGGGCGACATGATCGTCGTGCGCCCCGGCGACCGGGTGCCGGTGGATGGCGAAGTGACCGAGGGCAGCAGCCACCTGGATGAATCGCTGCTGACCGGCGAAAGCCTGCCAGTGACCAAGGGCGAGGGCGACACCGTCACCGGCGGCGCGGTCAATGCGGATGGCATGCTGGTTGTGAAGGCCACCGCGGTCGGCGGCGACACCATGCTGTCCCACATCATCAAGCTGGTGGAGGATGCGCAGGCAGTGAAGGCGCCGATCCAGCGCCTGGTCGACAAGGTCAGCGCCGTCTTCGTGCCGGTGGTGCTGCTGATCTCCCTGGTCACCCTGCTCGGTTGGGGGTGGATGACCGGCGACTGGCAGCAGGCGCTGCTCAATGCGGTGGCGGTCCAGGTGATCGCCTGCCCGTGCGCGCTCGGCCTTGCCACGCCCACTTCCATCATGGCGGGTACTGGCGTGGCGGCACGCTACGGCATCCTGATCAAGGATGCCGAGGCGCTGGAGACCGCGCATGCGGTCAATGTGGTCGCCTTCGACAAGACCGGCACGCTGACCGAAGGCAAGCCGGCGGTGGTGGCGGTCGAAGCGGCTGCCCGTCCCGAACGCGAGCTGCTGGAGATGGCCAGGGCCGTGCAGCAGTACAGCGACCATCCGCTGGCCAAGGCCGTCCAGGCGGAGGCCGCCAGGCAGGGCATAGGCCTGCGGGCCGCCACCGCTGCTCAGGCGCTTGCCGGCCGTGGCGTACGCGCCGACGTCGATGGTTCGACCGTCTATCTGGGCAACAAGCGCCTGATGCAGGAAATCGGCCTTGCGACCGCCGGCATGGAACAGGCGGCCGCAAGGCACGAGAGCGCGGGGCGCACGGTGTCGTGGCTGGCCATACAGGCCAATGGCGGCACCGAGCTGGCTGGCCTCTTGGCATTCGGCGATACCCTGAAGCCATCGGCCAGGGCCGCGGTGCAGCGGCTGCAGGCCATCGGCGTGGCATCCGTGATGCTGACCGGCGACAACCCGGGCAGCGCCCGCGCCGTGGCTTCGGCTGTGGGCATCAGTGACTTCCGGGCCGAGGTGCTGCCGGGCGACAAGGCCGACGTGGTCGCCGCCCTGAAGAAGGATGGCAAGACAGTAGCCATGGTTGGCGACGGCATCAACGACGCGCCCGCACTGGCCGCGGCCGACGTCGGAATCGCCATGTCGACCGGGACCGATGTGGCCATGCATACGGCCGGCATCACGCTGATGCGCGGCGAGCCGACGCTGGTGGCGGAAGCGATCGACATCTCCAAGAAGACTTACCGCAAGATCCAGCAGAACCTGGGATGGGCTTTCATCTACAACATCGTGGGCATTCCGCTGGCGGCCCTTGGTTACCTGAACCCGGTGATCGCTGGCGCCGCAATGGCCTTTTCCAGCGTGTCCGTGGTGTCGAACGCGCTTCTGCTCAGGCGCTGGAAGCCGGCATTCACCGAAGGAGGAAAACAATGAATATCGGGCAGGCGGCGGAAGCTTCTGGCGTGACCGCAAAGATGATCCGCTATTACGAGAGCATCGGCCTGATATCGGCCGCAAGCAGGACCGATTCCGGCTACCGGCAATACACCGACAGGGATGTGCAGACGCTGCGCTTCATCAGGCGCTCGCGCGACCTGGGTTTTTCCATCGAGCGCATCAGGACCCTGCTCGGCCTGTGGGAAGACCGCGGCCGCAAGAGCGCCGACGTGAAGAAGCTGGCGCGCCAGTACATTGCCGAGCTGGACCGGGATATCGAGAAGCTGCAGACCATACGCAACGAACTGCAGAATCTGGCGGACAGCTGCCACGGCGACCAGCGCCCGGACTGCCCGATTCTTGACGAGTTGGCCACCGCGCAGCACGCCTGCCACTGATGCTGCGGCATGCTGCGGCTGACCCGCATGAAAATTTTCCGGAATCCGGACGACGGGCGGCATGCATTGGCCACGCCGCCCTTGCGCTCTTAAACTGTTGCGCTTGCCGTCACCGGATAACCGGCGTCACTGATGGCTGACTTCACCGCATCCAGGCTGGCCTGGCTATCGATGCGCACCTTCTTCGCGGCCAGGTCGACATCGACTCGTGCATTGCCATCGACCGATTGCACCGACCGGGTCACGCTCCTGGCGCAGCCGCCGCAGGTCATGCCTTCCACTTGCAGTTCATACATGGTGTGTTCTCCTTTACCAAAATAGGAGTTCAATGTAGACCTTCCCGCAATGGGAAGGTCAAGCACTGCATGAAAAAACGCCGGGTGCGAGGCTGGTCCATGCAACGTACCTGACGAAACGGCCCGGCATCATCATGCCCGCCTGCCCAGCTGAGTCTCCCCGGCCTACTGCTGCTTCTCCAGCCGGGTTACGGTAAGCTGGCCATTCGGCTCTTCGGCCACGAAGTTGATCTTGTCGCCGACTTTGACCTGGTCCAGCATCGCCTTGTCCTTGACGCGGAACACCATCGTCATCGCATCCATGCCCAGATTGGCAAGGGGACCATGCTTGATCGTCATTTTTCCCGTGCCCTTGTCTATCTTCCTGACTTCGCCGGTCGACATCGCATCGGCCGCGCCTGCGGTTGCCTGCGTTGCCTGGGCAAGGGCCGCCGGCATGGGCGACAAAGCCAGCGCGGCGAGGAGTGCTGCTGTGGAAAATGCGTTCATGATGAATTCCTTATTCAGTTTCACGAGGTTGTTGAAGCGTTTCGGGATCACTGCCCAGGCGGAGCGCTGCCGGTCAGGGCAGCGGCAGCAATCAGGACAAGCAGGAGAGCTAGGGATTCGATTCGCAGCACCGTAATTACTTTGCGCAGGCCGGCCTGGGAGGCCGCCGCGGCGGGCAGGCCGACCAGCTTGTTGAATCCACCCAGCGCGATAGCGACCAGGACGAGCGCAAGCTTGAACAACAGGACGTTTCCATATTCCGCGTCAACCAGGTCACGCGGGCTGCCCAGGACGCGGTAGGCGTTATAGGCGCCGCTTGCCAGGATGGCGGCCAGCGCCGCAGCCGCCCAGTTCGACATCGACGCCAGGTAGGCGGCACGCTCTCCGGACGGTGGCGCATCGTTGGCCAGCACATGGGGAAGCACCAGCCAGCCGGCGACGAAGACGATGCCCGTCCATAGCGCCATCAGCAGCAAATGCAGCCATTCCACCGCGACGGCGACACTGAACGGCCCTTGTTCAAAGGCGTGGCCGATGGCGACGCGCGTAGCGGCCACCAGCAGCAGCAAAGCGGCAAGGCTGCCCACATAGGCCTTGCCGGCGTCGGGCCGGTCCAGCAAGCAGTGCGCAGCCATGGTGACGCCAAGAACGACAAGGGCTGCGACGCCAGCGTGGCCATAGTGGGTGGTTGCCATCATCCGAGCAAAGACGGGCCAGGCATCCAGCCATGCGACGTCGCCCATCAGGGACGACTCCGTCCAGAGGGACAGGAAGACCGCGGCGGCGCAGACAATCAGCCCCGCCGACATGGCTGACGACAGCCGCTTGCCGGTAGTCCGCTGCCAGCCCGCGGCCTGCTTCAGTAGCCAGAATCTCGACGCCAGCACGCCGGCTATCCAGGCGAAGCTGGCATTGACCAGCGCCGTTGCCGCAACCTGCGGAAGCGTCGATTCCATGGCTCACTTCACAGTGAAGGCGTAATTGCCCTTGCGCCGGTGGCCGTCGTGCCCGACGCTGACATACTCGACCTTGTACTTGCCCGGCGCGAGAGCCGGCACGGACAGCTTCATGACGGATGGGTCGGCAGCATCCATGCTCGCCTTGTCGGCGGTGACTTCCCTGCCGGTGCTGTCGAACAGCCTGGCATTGCTGAAGCCCGCTTCCAGCTTTTCGTTGAACTGCAGGGATATTTCCTTTGGTGCAGTGGTGACTACCGCATCCTTTGCTGGTGAAGCGCTTTTGAGCGTCGCATGCGCCCACGCGGATGAAAAGCCTGCCATTGCGGCGGAGGCGAGGAGTGCGGAAAGAACGGATTGTTGAAATGCCTTCATCTGAAATCCCTGGCTATTGGTCGACAATTAGTGATGATGGCCTTGCGGCTTCCTGACGTTGAGTTCCACGCCGGAAGCCGGCGTCCTTGCCTGTGGCGCTTGCGCCGCCGCTGGCGTGTCGCCGGTCCATTCATAGGCAACGGTGCCCGGAGGATGCTTGTACCAGCCCGGGTCGCTGTAATCACCGGGCTTCTGGTTTTTGCGGATTTTCACGGTAGTGAACATGCCGCCCATTTCGATGTTCCCGAACGGCCCTTCGCCGGTCATCATCGGCAGGGTATTGTCCGGCAGCGGCATCTCCATGCTACCCATCGACCCGCCGCGTTCGCCCATGGCCATGTAGTCAGGCACCAGCTTGTTGATCTTCTCGGCGACGCCCCTCTGGTCGACGCCGATCATCGTCGGCACGTTATGCCCCATCGCGTTCATGGTGTGATGCGACTTGTGGCAGTGAAAAGGCCAGTCGCCCGGCTCGTCGGCGATGAATTCGATGGCCTTCATCTGGCCGACGCCAAGATCCGTCGTGACCTCGGGCCAGCGGCCCTCCGGTCGTATCCAGCCGCCATCGGTGCCGGTCGTGACGAACTCGTGGCCGTGCAGGTGGAACGGATGATTGGTCATGGTCAGGTTGCCGATGCGAATGCGCACCCGGTCGCCCTGGCGCACATTCATCGAGTCGATGCCCGGGAATACCCGGGTATTGATGGTCCAGAGGTTGAAGTCGAGCATGGTGGATGTCTTGGGCGTGTAGCTGCCGGGTTCGATGTCGTAATTGCCGAGCAGGAAAACGAAATCCCGGTCGGCGCGCATGAAGTCCGGGTTCTTCGGATGCGTGACCCAGAAGCCCATCAGGCCCATCGCCATCTGCACCATCTCGTCGGCGTGCGGATGATACATGAAGGTCCCGGGCCGCCTGGCGATGAATTCATAGACGAAGGTCTTGCCCGGCGGGATGGCGGGCTGGGTCAGGCCGGCGACGCCATCCATGCCATTCGGCAGGCGCTGCCCATGCCAGTGGATGCTGTGCGCCTCGGGCAGCTTGTTGGTCACGAAGATGCGCACCCGGTCGCCTTCGACGACTTCAATGGTCGGGCCGGGCGACTGCCCGTTGTATCCCCACAGGTTGGCCTTCATGCCGGGAGCGAATTCCCGGACCACCGGTTCGGCGACCAGGTGGAATTCCTTGACGCCGCCGTTCATCCTCCAGGGCAGGGACCAGCCGTTCAGGGTGACGACCGGGTTATACGGCCGGCCGTTGGGCGGCGCCAGCGGCGCCTGGGTGGCTGCGCTGGTCATGATTGCCGCTTCCGGCAGGGAGGCCGCGCCGACACGGCTGACGACCCCGGCGCCGACCATGGTGGCGGCGCTGGCCAGGAAATTTCTACGTGACACCATCGCTGTTCCTTTAATTAATGTTGAGGCTGGGCTTCCGTGAAAGCCTGGCCGCGTATTTCGGTGGAGCCGCCGCTGCCATTGCCATTGATGGCGGCCTGCAGGTTGGTCTCGGCAATCCAGAAGTCCCGCTGCGCTTCGATGGCGGCATTGACGCTGCTCACCTGCGCGCGCGAGTCGGTCAGCAGTTCGAAGACGCTGGCAAGCATGCCGTTGTAGCGCAGCAGCACCTCGTCCGAAATGCGCTTGCGCAGAGGCACCACTTCATCGCGGTAATGCTTCGCGATGTCATATCGGGTGCGGTATGCGGAGTAGGCTTCCCGTACTTCCGAGCGTGCCCGGATCGCCGTATCTGCAGTCTGCTGAACCGCCTGCATGTAGATCGCCTCTGCCCGGGCGCGGCGCGCCGTGCCCCAGTCGAACAGCGGAAGCGCCAGTTCTATTTCATAGCCATTCTGTCGCGGCGCGCCGGTCTGGCTCTTGTTCGCATAGCCGAGTTCAAGCACATTGATAAAGCCCGTTGCGCGGGTCAGCCCCAGCGCGGCCGCCGTCGCCGATGCGCCCTGCCTGGCGATCTGCACGTCGAGGCGCTGCTGCATGGCGCGCGCCTCGGCATCGGTCCCATCATTGGGCGCCTTGGGCAGGTCCGGCAGCCGGTCCGGAATCCTGTAGTCGATCGCGGCGCCCCACAAGCCGAGCAGGCGGGTCAGCTGCTCCCGCGCCGCCGTGGCGTTATGCCGGGTTCTGGCCAGCTGCGTCGTCGCATCCGCATAGAAGGCCTGCTCGCGGGCCTGGTCGAGCTTGCTCCAGTTGCCGACCCTGCTCATGCGCCGCGCGAGCTCGGCGCCGGCTTCCGCGGCATTGACGACCTGTTCGGCGTATTGCACGGACTGCTGCGCGCCGACCGCGTTGAAGTAGGCCCGCCTGGTATCCGCCGCCAGCCGAACCGCCTGGGCGGCGGTCTGCAGCTTGGCCTGTTCGAAACGGCGGCTTTCTATGCCGGTGCGCAATGGCAGCGTCAGCAGGCCAACGAAGTCGAACAGGATGCTGCGGTCGATGTCGACTTCGTCGCCGCCGCGCATTCGTCCAAATGAAAAGCCGGGATTGCGAAGGCGGCCCGCCTGGACCAGGTTGGCTTCGGCAATGCCCAGTCCGGCAAAAGCAGCCTGCAGGCCCTTGTTGTTGGCCAGGGCGATCCGGACGGCGGTGTCGGGCGTCAGCGGCTGTGCCAGAAGCTGGCTGACCGCGGCTTCGCTTGCCGCGCTCTCGGCGGCGGATTTGTCACGCTGCACACTCAGGCCGGTACGTTCCCTGGTCAGGGCAGAAACGGAATCCAGTCCGCCGTCCCTGGAGAAGGTTGCGCAGCCTGTCAGGACCAGGGCCGACAACGCGATGGCAAGCGGTTTTACGCCTCCTGCATTTCGGTGTATGGGCATTCTTGTTTTCCTTAATGATGATGACTGCCGTGCCCGGCGTTCGGGCCAGCCGGCGCAGGCGCAGCGAGGGGCGCTGCGGCAGGCGCATCGGTTTGGGACGCCCCATGCCCGGCATGCGTGTCCTGGCCTGCAACTGCCTGATTGGCGGTGCGCCAGGTTTCGTCCGGGGAGCCTTGCTCGTCGGACGCGGCGCGGTAGTCGCTGAACGCCGAGACATACCGCGAGGCTGGAACGGGTGCGTCCGGGTCGGCAGGGCCGGTTTGCGGTGCTTGCTGCGCCAGGGCGGCGAGCGGCAGGAGCGCCAGCGCGGCTACTACGGGCCAATGGGTGAACGACATGATTACCTCGAAATCGATAGGGTAGGCGCGCCAGGGCGCGCAAACCGCACCGGGACGCAGGTCGCCGGGCGAGCGTCGCCCGGCGTACCTGGCTCAGTACGCGATCAAGCGGTAATGCGTTTGGGAGGACGTTCCAGGCCGCCCGGCACCACGCTGGCAAGCGGGAGCGGCTGGGAAGCGACTGCGGGCAGGGAGCCGCGGCAGGATGAAATCGCATCCGTTGCACACGGCGGGGCGACGGCTCCCACGCAGCAGTTTGCGCAGGCACTGCAGGCCGAGTGCGGATGTTTTGCGTCAGATGGCTTGTCAGGCGACGGCTTCACTGCTGTGCCGTCGTCTGCCGCAGCAGCATGCGCCGTATGCATGGGCTCATCTTCATGATGATGATGGGATTGCATGGCGATTGCGACGCCGCTTGAACCGTTCAGTCCCGTCGGGCCGCAGGCGGTCTTCATGACGGCAGCTATCCCCTGGAAGGGCAGTGCGGCCAGCAGCAGCCAGAGCAGAAGGGTCTTCAGGAAACGGTTCATTTATTCACTTTACTATTCCGTGCGGCATTCCTTCCACCGCACCGGCTCGCATTCTAAGCTTTCCTACGAAGGGAAGGTCAAGCGATTTTTCGACTGATCAGGCTGGCGGAGGTTTTTGGATGCATCACCCGCAAACATTGACGGTGCGGTGCGGTGCGCTGCTCGTGCAAGGCAAGGCACGCGCCGCTACCTAAAATGTAGACTTGCAGGGTACAGGCGTGTCACCCCGATGCGCTTGACCTTCCCACCGCGGGAAGGCGTAAGGTATTGGCACCTTTCACCAGCCAAGTCCACAACGGAGCGAAAATGAAGAAGTTACTGATAGCAAGCCTGCTTGTCGCCGCATCGACGCTCGCCCATGCCGCGGGCGAATCCATTACCGTCTACAAGGACCCGAACTGCGGCTGCTGCAGCGCGTGGATCGAGCATCTGCGTGAAGCCGGCTACAAGGTGAAGTCAGTCGACTCCGGCGATATGGCCGCCGTGAAGAAGCGCCTTGGCGTGCCCGAGAGCCTGGAGTCCTGCCACACCGGCGTGGTGGACGCGTCGGGCCAGGTCGTGGAAGGGCATGTGCCCGCCACCGCGCTGGCGAAACTGATTGCCGCGCCCGCGGTGAAGGGCGTGGCGGTGCCGGGAATGCCTTCCAACTCGCCCGGCATGGGCAAGATGAACGGCAAGCTCGTCACCGTCGACTTTGCAGGCAAGCAGTTCTCGAAGGATTAGGCAGCCGCGGCGGGCATGACCGGCCCGCTGGCTCGGGTGCTGGTCCACCAGGCCGCTGCCCATTCATAAGCAATTCTTTTGAATTGATATGAAATATGAATTTTCCCAATGCGACGGGTTGATGTCTAATGGCCCTTTTCCGGCATTGCTTTCGAACGCCGGCGTGGACAAAAGGAATCGGCATGCACCCTCATCACTACGACGTTGCCATCATCGGCGCCGGCATTGGCGGCCTGACCCTGGCGCTTAGCCTGCACCAGCAGGGCATTTCCTGCCGCGTGTTCGAGGCGGCGCAGCAAATCCGTCCGCTGGGCGCCGGCGTCAACCTCTTGCCGCATGCCGTGCGGGTGATGGATGAGCTGGGCCTGGCCGGACGCCTGGCCGAGGTGGCGGTCACGACCAAGGAGTCCATCTTCTTCAACAAGTTCGGCCAGTTCGTCTACAGCGAGCCGGCCGGACGTGACGCCGGTTATGCCTGGCCGCAGTTCTCTATCCATCGCGGCGACCTGCAGATGGTGCTGCTCGATGCCGTGCATGAGCGGCTGGGCAAGGAGGCGGTGCAGCTCGGCTGGCGCTGCCTGGGCGTCGAGCAGGATGATGCCGGCGTCATCGTGCGTTTCGACGACGGCGAAGGACATGAACGCGAGCCCGCCCGCGCCGCGCTGGCGGTGGCCTGCGACGGCATCCATTCGGCGGTGCGCAAGCAGTTCTATCCCGACGAGGGCGCGCCGCGTTATTCCGGCGTGAACATGTGGCGCGGCACCACGGTGCTGCCGCCTTTCCTGTCGGGGGCCAGCATGGTGCGCGCCGGCTGGCTGTCGGTGGGCAAGATGGTGATCTACCCGATCCGCAACAATGTCGACGGCCAGGGCAGGCAGCTGGTCAACTGGGTGGCCGAGATCGAGGCGCCGCAGCCCGCGCGCCGCGACTGGAATCGTGGCGGCCGTCTGGAAGACTTCTTCCCCGCCTTCGCCGACTGGCATTTCGACTGGCTGGACGTGGCCGCCATGCTGCAGGCCACCGAGACCATCCTGGAATATCCGATGGTGGACCAGGACCCGCTGCCGAAATGGAGCTTTGGCCGCGTGACGCTGTTGGGGGATGCTGCCCATCCCATGGTGCCGCGCGGCTCCAACGGCGCCGGCCAGGCCATCCTCGACGGCCCCAGCCTGGCGCAGCAGATCCGCACCTTCGGCGCGACCGCGAAGGCGCTGGAGGAATATGAACGCATCCGCCTGAAGGCGACGGGCGAAGTGGTGCTGATGAACCGGGTGGCGCCGCCGGACGCCATCCTGCAGACCGTGCATGAACTGACCGGCGGCAAGCCGTTCAACCGCATCGAGGACGTGATCAGCCGCGAAGAGCTGCAGGCGGTGTCGAACCGCTACAAGCAGGTGGCCGGCTTCAGCGTGAACGCACTGTCCCAGTCCGCGCCGGCTCGCTGACGCAGGTGTTCGCGGTGCCCGCATGAATATATCGACGCGCCAGCTCAAGGCCTTCCTGCTGATTGCGCAGCTGAAGAACTTCACCCGCGCGGCCGAGCGCCTGCACATCACCCAGGCCGGCCTCTCCGTGATGATGCGCGAGCTCGAAGTCCAGCTTGCCAGCAGGCTGTTCGACCGCACCACGCGCTCGGTGACGCTGACGGCGGCTGGCGAGAAGCTGCTGCCGATCGCGCAGGCCGCGGTGGAAGGGCTGGAGCAGGTGGCGGCGCAGCTGGACGCCATGTCCGACAAGGCGCGTTACCTGCTGCGGGTGGCCGCCACGCCGCTGGTGTCCTCGACCCTGATGCCCTCGGTGATCAGCCGCTTCCGGCAGCAGGTTCCCGACGTCACGATACGTGTCGTCGATACCGACCTCAAGCAGGTGCAGGCGCTGGTGGAGAGCGGCGCCGCCGACTTTGGCCTGGGATTCTTCTTCGAAGGCAGCAAGAGCATCGAGCGCAGGCTGCTGTATGACTTCCCGCTGGTGCTGGTCGGCCCGTTGCAGTCGCAGGCCGACGATGCCGCCATGCCCACGCCGGCCAAGCCGGTGCCATGGGACAGCCTGCGCGAGCAGACGCTGATCGGGCTGCCGCCCGACAACCCGATCCAGCAGCTGGTCGACCGGCAGCTTGCCAGAACGGGCCACGCCGATGCGGATCGTGCATCGTTCAACCATTTCGACACCCTGATCGCCATGGTGGCCATCGGCCTCGGATCGGCGGTGATTCCGTCCTTTGCGATGCCGGCATGCCGCCGCCATCGGGTCAGCGCCGCGCCGCTTGTCCAGCCCCAAGTCACCGCCGGCTTCCACCAGATCGCGCGCAAGGGCCGCGGCAAGCCGTTCTATATGGCCGAGTTCACCGACCTGCTGATCGCGATGCTGCCGCAGATGGCGGCGGGAGAGAGGCTGCCGCCCTGACACGTCGATGCGGGAACGCCGGAAAGCGGCTGATCGTTCACAATGGCGCGCTGCGCTTGCAGCGCAAGGCCATGCATAAAAATGGATAACAATCTCAAGGAGACCGTGATGTCACAAAACACCCCTTTCATCTCGCAGCGCCGCGGGCGACGCCAGTTCATGCTGCTGGCAGGCGCGATCGCCGCGCTGTCCCTGCCCGGCGCCGGCATGGCGCAGGAAGCCTGGCCATCCAAGCCGATCACAATCATCGTGCCATTCACGCCCGGCACCGGGATCGATGTGCTGGCGCGTACTCTGGGCCAGAAGCTGTCGCAGCGGGTCGGACAGGCCGTCATCGTGGAAAACAAGGCCGGCGCTTCCGGCAACATCGGCACCGAGGCGGCCGCACGTGCCGCACCGGACGGCTACACGCTGCTGATGACGGTCAACACCTTCGTGATGAACGCCAGCCTGTACAAAAGCGTCCCCTACGACCCCGTGAAAAGCTTTGTGCCGGTCGCGCCCACAGCCCAGGGCGCGCTGACCTTCGCGGTCAATCCCGCCGTCCCGGCAAAGACGCTGACGGAAGCGATCAAGCTCTTCAAGGACAATCCGGGCAAGTACACCTATGCCTCGCCCGGCAATGGCACGCCGCAGCATCTGGCGATGGAACTGTTGAAGCTCAATACCGGCGTCGATCTGCTGCATGTGCCTTACAAGGGCTCCGCCGGCGCCATTACCGACCTGCTGGGCGGACAGGTGCAGGCAATGATCCTGCCGGTGCATTCGGCGCTGGCACATGCCAAGGCCGGCAAGCTGCGCATGCTCGCGGTGGCGCAGGACAAGCGGGTGCCGAGCGCGCCTGAGGTGCCGACCTTTGCCGAGCAGGGGGTGGCCAATTCCAATGTCGACCTCTGGTATGGCCTGCTGGCGCCGGCCGGTACTCCAGCGCCGGTGGTGGCTCGCCTGAACAGCGAGATCAATCAGATCCTGGCGATGCCGGACGTCAGCGAAGCCCTGGACAAGCAGGGCATGGTGCCAACGCCCGGCAAGGCCGAGACGCTGGGCATGATGGTGAAGAACGACCTGGCACGCTGGGCCGATGTGATCAAGCGCGCCAAGATCAGCGCTGACTGAGGCGCCAGTCCCGCATCAGCCTGCGTTAAAAGCAATAAAGGCCTGCCTGCCCGCCGTGTACATGGCGGGCAGGCAGGCCTTGGGCCGCGTAGTGCAGCGGCTGGATTACTTCGACATGGTGCCGGTGGTGCTGCCTGCACCTTCCTTCTTCGGCATGGTGCTGCTGGTCTCGTTCTGGCCGGTCGGGCTCATCTTGCCTTCGCGGTTTGCCTGGGTCTTGCCGGTGGCGTCCTTGCTGGCATTTTCCTTTGCAGCCTCGGCCTTCTTTTCACTCTTGGTGGTCGGTGCCGCAGGAGCGGCGGTGTGGGCAGCGGCGAAGGCGCCGCCGGCGATCAGGGTGGCGCAGGCGCCGACGATCAGGGTTTTCAACATGGTTGTCTCCGTTCAGGTTGGAATTCGCAGTTGCAACAGGTCCGTAAGGGCAACGGACACCGGCGCAGGAACGAATATACCCATGAATCGCCGCAAGGTATTGATTGCATCCGTGTAAATCCACGATTTCCGGATGCGGCGCTATTGTTGCTCAGAAGCGACATGCGCCGGCAAGCATGTTGTTCGTGCCATGGAGCGGAGGCTGGGCCGCCCGAAAGCGACCTCGTCCTCCTTGGGATCAGGCGGTTGCCATGCGGCGGCATTCCTCCGCGCAGCGGCGGCAGGCCTGGGCGCATTCCTGGCAGTGCTGGGCCTGATGCTTGCCGCATTCCTCGCCGCAGGCCTGGCACACGTCCGCGCATGCCTTGCAGACTGCTGCCGCGAATTCGCTGCCGCGGCTCATGTAAGCGGCAGCGGTACGGCAGATCTGGGCGCAGTCCATATCGAGGGCAATGCAGCGCGCCATCATTTTGACGTCCTGTTCCTGCAGGCATGAAGCGGCGCAATGGTCGCAGGCGACCGCACAGGCGTAGCAGGCATCGATGCAGGCTTGAAACTGTTGATGTGACATGTTGCTCTCCTTGAGAATGAATCAGCCATCAGGAAACAATCATGCAACGGATGAGACCGGCACGAAGCCGAGCGACAGGACCCGCCGGGCCCGACGCATGGATGGTCTACTCCCGGTGCCGGCAATTCGAGAGCACGCGGTATAGATTTGTTCAAATATATTTTTGTGCCCTTGATTTCCATCATCTGGCCGTCTCGCAGTCAGGCGGTCTATTTGGTGACGATGTTGCGCATGCGTCGCCGCAGTTCGCGCTCGCGCTGCTCCTCTTCCTTCTGGTCTTCCCGCAGCGCACGCCAAAGCGATAGCACCATCAGCAGGATGACCAGGGCAAAGGGAAGGGCGAACCCGATCGTGGCTGTCTGCACGGCCTTGATCCCACCCGCCAGAAGCAGGCTGATCGCGATGCCAGATACCAGGACGCCCCAGATGATCTTGACGCGGGCGGACGGGTTGGGGCTGCCGCCTGTGCTCATCATGCTCAGCACCAGCACAGCCGAGTCGCCTGAAGTGACGAAGAAGATCAGCACCAGCAGTGTCGCAACGCCCGACATCAGCCCGCCCAGCGGCATGCCGGCAAACATGGTGAACAGCGCGGTGGACACGTCGGCCTTGACTGCGGCCGCGATCGGCACATGTTGCCAGATCTCCATGGTCAGCGCGGTGCCGCCAAATACCGAGAACCACAGGAAGGCAGCCAGTGACGGCGCCAGCACGGTGCCGAGAATGAATTCGCGCACCGTGCGGCCGCGCGAGACGCGGGCGATGAACAGGCCCACGAAAGGCGACCAGGAAATCCACCAGGCCCAGTAGAAAATGGTCCAGTCGCCAACCCACTTGCTGTCGCGAAATGGCGTTGCCCGCAAGCTCATGCGCACGATCTCGCTGAGATAGCTACCCAGCGTATTGGTCAGGGTGTCGATGATGGCGATGGTAGGGCCAAGCAGGAACACCGCCAGCATCAGCAGCGCTGCCACCACCATGTTGAAGTTCGACAGGTACTTGATGCCCTTGTCGACGCCGGTGGTAGCCGAAGTAATGAAAATCAAGGCGGTAACGATGATGATCGCCACCTGCGAGATGTCGCTGACCGGCAGCCCGAACACTGCCTTCAGGCCGCTGTTGATCTGCAATGCGCCCATGCCCAGCGAAGCGGCGACACCAAAGGCGGTGGCGATGACGGCCAGCGCATTGAACAGGCCCGACAGCCGGCGCACCGCCGCCCAGGGCAAGGCGCTGGTTGCCGAACTGATCAGCGCCTGCGACTGGCGGCGGTACTGGAAGAATGCAATCGCCAGCGCGACGATGCTGTACACCGCCCATGGATGCAGGCCCCAATGGAAAAACGCATAGCGCATTGCGGCATTGGCCGCTTCAGGCGTGCCGGGCGCGATGCCTGGCGGCGGCGTGTTGTAATGCGACAGAGGTTCGGCCACGCCCCAGAACACCAGGCCGATGCCCATGCCTGCTGCAAACAGCATCGCGAACCAGCTTCCGACGGAGAACTCGGGCTCCTCGTCCTCGTTGCCCAGCTTCAGGTTGCCGTAACGGCTCAGCGCGAGAAACAGCGCGAACAGCACTAGTCCCAGCACGATCCACAAATACAGCCAGCCGAAATTGCGGATGCTCGCCGCCAGCGCCGTATCGAATACGGCAGCCATGGAAGATGGCGAAAGAATGCCCCATAGCACCACGAGAAAGATGAGGCCTGCGGGAAAAATGAGCTGCATGTCGTCTCCTGACGAAAGATCGGCGCCGCACATGCCGGTGCCCCGGCACGCCATGCGGCGTCAGAAAGAGTGGCTGATCCCTACGGCAGTGCCTACCGCGCCGCCAGGGTTCGGGCCGCGGTCGCGGTGAAGATCCGTGTAGATATTGGTGCGCAAGGACAGGGCGTGGATGTAGCCAATGCTGAACTTGCTGCTGTTCTGGTCAGGATTGCGACCGTACCCTGCGCGCACCGTATCCTTGCCCAGCTTGTAGGTGCCGGCCAGCATGACTGCCTTCTCCGTCTCGCCCTGGTTCAGGTGCACGCGGGCATGGGAGGCCATCAGCGTGAGCTTGTCGATGCGCCAGGAGGCCGCGATCATCATGATGCGGTCGCGAACCCGGTTGCTTTCGTAGGACGCCATCGCTGCCACCGGCCCCTGCGCATAGTTGAGCGAAAAGCCCGCCGTGCGCGCCGCAGCGTCGGCGACACGTTCGGTCTCGCCGGCCGCATCCAGGCTCCAGCCCGCAAACTCGGGGCTTTCATAGAAGATGCCGTTGCTGATGCGTGAAAAATTTGCATAGCCCGCCGCCGCATCCCGCAGGCCGTCGCTGCTGTAGCTGCCGGTCTGAAACGCAGCCAGCGAGCCATTGAAGCCGCTGTTGATCCATGGCTCGAAGCGCCACACATTGTTCCAGAGCGGCGTCAGCGCCCGGCCCAGGCGCACCGTGCCATGCGACTGACTTGCCAGACCCACGGTCGACTCGCCCTGCCAGAAGGTGCCGGTGCGCTCCAGGCTGCCTGTATCCGGATTGAAGCGCGTCTGGAGATTGAAGGTGGCGGACAGGCCGCCGCCGAGCGCCTCGCTGCCCTTGACCCCCAGCCAGTTGTTGTAGCCTCGCTCGAGCGCAAGCGGATCGCCGCTGCGCTTGCTGATGCCAAGGTCGAGGTTGCCGTACAGGACAACGCTGGACTGCGCTGCAGCCCATGGCGCCACGCACGCAAGACAGCACAGAAGGCAGTATCGGGCTGGAGTATGCATTTGGCTGAATGTAAAAAGCTCGGCAGTATAGCGCCCGGTTGCTGCCTCTACAATCGTTAATTCCATGCCAGAAAAACGCGCGCGCCCTTATCAGGCAGGGGTTTGCGCAAGATTAAACCTTGCTTGACGGCCGGCAATGCGGATGGTTGGCGCAACGGCGGGCGTGACAGGAGGTCGAGCCGGGCCTCTTGTCGCCCGACCAGCTGGCATTGCCGTCGGTGATGGTTAATGCCGCCGCACGGCGTCCGTGTCGGCGGGCAGCATGCCTTGCGCGAGCGTATGGTAAAGAGGCGTGCGGCACACCGCCTTGGAGGCCGCGCTGGCAATCAGCGCAGTGGCCATCAGCGGCATCAGCATGTGATGGCTGTCGGTCATTTCCATCATGATGATGAAGGAGGTCAGCGGCGCGCGGGTAACGCCCGCCAGATAGGCGGCCATCACGAGAAGCACCATTGCGCTGTGCGGCGCCAGTGCCGGCAGCAGCGCCGCGACGTTGTCGCCAATGCCTGCCCCGACCGCCAGCGAGGGCGCAAAGATGCCGCCGGGAATGCCCGCAGCCGATGACATCAGCGTGGCCAGGAACTTGGCGGCGCCGAAGTACCAGGGCAGGGCGCCGCTTTGTTCCAGCGTCATGCGGGTCGGTTCATAGCCGGTGCCGAACACCAGGCCATCGGTGGCGACGCCCAGCAGGGCCACGCCCAGCCCGCAAGAGGCGGCCCAGGCATATGGCCGCGAGCGGACAAAGCGGCCGGCGCGGCCCGGCAGGCCGGCGCTGCTGCGTATCATCAGGCGGCTGAAGAGCCCGCCGCCCAGGCCGCCGGCAATGCCGCACACCACGATGGCGAGCGCACCGCTCTGCCAATCCAGCGTGGTGGCCGTGGTGCCGAAATAGGTGTAGTTGCCCAGGAGGGAGAGCGACACCAGGCCCGACAGCACCACCGTGATCAGCGTCGAGCTGTTTGCCTTGAAGACATGCTGGCTGCTGAGTTCCTCGATGGCAAACATGATGCCGGCCAATGGCGTGTTGAACGCCGCGGCGATGCCGGCGGCGCCGCCGGCGAGTATCAGGGTGCGGCGCTGCTGCTCGCCGTTCAGCGGGCCACGGCCGCGAAACGCGTGCATGATCGATGCGCCGATCTGTACGGTTGGCCCCTCGCGGCCGATCGATGCGCCGGCGGCTAAGCCGCCTATCGTCAGCAGCACCTTGCCGAAGGCAATGCGCAGCGAGAGCAGCGAGCTTGGCTGGATGCAGTCATGCACTTCCATCGCAGCGATGGCCTGCGGTATGCCGCTGCCCTGGGCGCCAGGAAACCAGTTGCGGCAGATCCATGCAAGGGCGGCGAAAGCCGCCGGCATCAGCAGCAGCGGCAGATAGGGATAAGCGCTCCAGAGCGCCCGGTTCAGCCGCGTGGCCTCTTCGCTGCCATAGGCGAGCCCGACCGCCACAAGGCCCACCAGCAAGGGGGCGATCAGCCAGGCCCAGCCCTTGTGCCAGTATGTCACCGCGCCATTTCGCAGTCTTGTTTGCCGCGAGCCTGGATTTTCCATTGCCTTCCTGATCAATCGCCTTGTTTTTTACATTCTAGCAAATATGATCTGCGCCGTTGGCCGGGCACGGCTGTCAAAATTGAGGTTGCGAAACACATTGATACGAATGTATATTTGCAGAAAGATACTGATCTAAATGGTAAAAATATGGCTGCTTCCCGCTCCGGCGCCGCAAAAACGAACGACCCGCTGGTGATCCTGGGCAAGTTTCGCATCCTGATTCGTGCCGCGCAGCGGCACTCCGCCGCAATACAGAAGAAGTGCGGCGTCAGCGGCGCGCAGCTCTGGATATTGCAGGAACTGCGCGACGCGCCTGGCCTGCGGGTAGGCGAACTGGCTGCCCGCATGGCCATTCACCAGACAACCACCAGCAACCTGCTCGACTCGCTGGAAAAAAGCGGTTACGTGCTCAAGTCGCGCGACGAAAGCGACCAGCGCGTGGTCAACCTGTCGCTCACGCCCAGCGGCGTGAAAGTACTGCGCAAGGCGCCGCAACCGGCGCGCGGCCTGCTTCCGGAAGCGCTGGCCAAGGTCAGCGCCGCCGACCGGGCCAAGCTCAATGCCGGACTGCAGGCATTGCTCGACGTGGTCGAGGATGCCGACAAGGACGCGGGCGGTAAGCCGCTGTCATTCAACCTGTAGTCCTGGCGAAGGGCGCCGCCGCGCCCGTTCCCAGCCGCACCGTTCCGGGTTCGCCGTGCGCGATTCCCGGGGCCGTCCCGTGTCCGCTTCGGGCCGGTGATGTGCGTAAATCAATGGAGAAGATATGGACCTGATGCCGATGCCATCATACGACGTCATGCTTGCCGCCGTCGTTTTCATCGCCGTACTTGCCGGCCTGCTCGCCGGCAAGGCCCTGTTGACGCGCCAGTTGCGCCGGCTGGCCGAGGCTTCCCGCTTCAATGTGCTGGGCTACGTGGCCCAGGTGCTTGGCGCCACGCGCCTGCCCTTTCTGTGCTGGGTCGCGCTGCTGGCCGGCGTCAGCCAGCTGACCCTTAATCCGCGCCAGGAAAAATGGCTCAACTATGCCTGGATCATCATCCTGGTATCGCAGATAGCGCTGTGGGCCAACCGCATCGTCACCGTTGCGGTGGAGCGTGCCTTCGAGCGCCAGCGCACGAGCAACCCGGCGTCGGCCACGCACCTGATGCTGGCCGGGCTGGTGGCGCGCATCGTCCTGTGGTCGGTCGCCGTGCTGGTGACCCTGGATAACCTGGGCTTCAACATCACGACGCTCATGGCCAGCCTGGGCATAGGCGGCATCGCGGTCGCGCTGGCGGTGCAGAACATCCTCGGCGATATCTTTTCATCGGTGTCGATCGCGCTCGACAAGCCGTTCGTGATCGGCGATTTCATCGTGGTCGACTCCTACATGGGCACCGTCGAGTACGTCGGCATGAAGACGACGCGCATCCGCAGCCTGGGCGGCGAGCAGATCATCTTCTCCAACAACGAGCTGCTGAAGAACCGCATCCGCAATTACAAGCGCATGCAGGAGCGGCGCGTGCTGTTCGAGTTTGGTGTCGCTTACGAAACGCCGATCGAGCAGGTGCGCGCGCTGCCCGGCATCGTGCGCGAGATTGTTTCCTCCCAGCTGCAGACCCGTTTCGACCGCGCCCACTTCAAGGGTTATGGCGACAGCGCGCTGCAGTTCGAAGTGGTGTATTTCGTGCTGGACCCGGACTTCAACAAGTACATGGACATACAGCAGGCGATCAACCTGGCGCTGCTCGAAGCGCTCGCCGCGCGCGAAGTGGCCTTTGCCCATCCGGTGCGCATGTTACGCCTGGCGCCCGAACAGATGCGGGCTGCCGCCAGCCACCTGGCAGCCATCACGCCAGCCGACAGGGCTGCCTAGGAGACGCCATGCCGTTCCAGTCGCTTCGTCTCTCGCTGCGTTTCCTGCTGCCTCTGGCGCTCGTGCTCGTGCTGTTCGCCTATGCGGCCGTTCCGCTCACCGAAAAGCTGACGGTGCGCTGGTTCGTGCGCGACCTCGACATCCGTTCGCAACTGCTGGCCAGCGCGCTGGAAGAGCCCCTGCTGACCTATCTGCCGCAAAAGGCGCGCAGGCAGATCAACCAGCTGTTCGACCGCGCCATCCGCGATGAACGGCTTTATGCGCTGGGGCTGTGCGACGCCGCCGGCAGCCTGCTGTACAAGACGGCCACCTTCCCCGCATCGATTCCCTGCAACCGGCCGGCTCAGGGCAAGGTCGGCAGCGAAAACAGGGCGATGCTGCGTCTGCCGCAGGGCGCCGTCCATGTGTCCGAGAGCGACCTGATGCAGGATGGCGTGCTCGTGGGCAGGCTGCTGCTGGTGCATGACATGAGCTTCATCGAGCGGCGCAGCGCCGATACCCGCAAATACGTCTTCACCATGTTCGCGCTGCTTGCGCTGGTGATTGCGGTGCTGACGGTGATCATCGCGCAGCTGAGCTGGCGCGGCTGGGTCAATGGCGTGCGCAGCCTGCTGCGCGGCGACCTGCTGTTGCGCGCACCGGCGGCGGGCGCCCCGGCGGAGATGCAGCCGCTGATTGGCGACCTGCGCAACCTGCTGCAGGAGTACCAGCGCGACCGCCAGCAGGATGGCGGCGCCCAGGTGTCGGCGCCGGACAAGCTGCGGGCCCTGCTGCACAATGAACTGGCCGGCGACGAGGTGCTGGTGGTGTCGAACCGCGAGCCGTACATCCATGTCGAGACGCCGGAAGGCGTCGAGGTGCGGCGGCCGGCGAGCGGCCTGGTGACAGCGGTGGAAGCGGTGATGCGGGCCTGTTCGGGTACCTGGATCGCGCACGGCGCCGGCAGCGCCGACCGCCAGACCGTGGACAAGCATGACCGGGTGCAAGTGCCGCCGGGTGATCCGACCTATACCCTGCGGCGGGTCTGGCTGACCAAGGAAGAGGAGCAGGGCTATTACTACGGCTTTGCCAACGAAGGGCTGTGGCCGCTGTGCCATATCGCCCATGTGCGGCCTGTGTTCCGCTTCACCGACTGGGAACAGTATGTGGCCGTGAACCGGCGCTTTGCCGACGCGGTGGTGAAGGAGGCGCGCACCAGCAATCCGGTGGTGCTGGTGCAGGACTATCATTTCGCGCTGTTGCCGCGGCTGGTGCGGGAACGGCTGCCGGAGGCAACCATCATCACCTTCTGGCATATACCCTGGCCCAACGCCGAGTCCTTCGGCATCTGCCCGTGGCGCACCCAGATCCTTGAGGGCATGCTGGGCAGCACCATCCTCGGTTTTCACACGCCGCTGCATCGCAAGAACTTCCTGGACACGGTGGACCGCTACCTGGAAGCCCGGATCGAGAACGAGGCGTCCACGGTGTCTTATGGCGGCAAGCTGACCCAGGTGGAGAATTACCCGATTTCGATTGCCTGGCCGGACCAGCCCGGGCCGGATGGGCAAGACGTGGCGCAATGCCGTGCCTCGATACGCCATGCGCTGGGCCTGTCGCCGGGCCACCTTCTGGGCATCGGCGTGGACCGGCTGGATTACACCAAGGGCATACCGGAACGTTTCCAGGCGGTGGAACGCATGCTCGAGCTGCATCCGGAAATGGTGGGCAAGTTCACGCTGGTGCAGATCGCGGCCCCCAGCCGTTCCAGCCTGGACGAGTACCAGAATTTCGAGGCCAGGGTGCGGCAGCTGACGCAGCGCATCAACCAGCGTTTCGGCAGCGGCAGCTACCTGCCCATCATCCTCAAGGCCGAGCATCATGAGCAAAACGAGGTCAACCGCTACTACCGCGCTGCCGATGTCTGCATGGTCACCAGCCTGCACGATGGCATGAACCTGGTCGCCAAGGAGTACATCGCGGCGCGCGATGATGAACAGGGTGCGCTGATCCTGAGCCAGTTCACCGGCGCGGCAATGGAATTGCATGCGGCGCTGATCGTCAATCCCTACCACATCGAACAAAGTGCGGAGGCGCTGTACCAGGCGCTGGTGATGCCAGTGGCCGAACAGAAGGCGCGCATGCGCAGCATGCGCACGCTGGTGCGGGACTTCAACGTCTATCGCTGGGCTGGCCGCATGCTGCTCGATGCTTCCCGCCTGCGCCAGCGCCAGCGCGTCATGTCGAGCATTCACGCCCACGGCGGCCGGTCGGTGCGCATCGACTGATTCAGGGCGGCGCCTCCGCCGCCGGCTCGCGCGGGCAACGGGAAAACCGCAGCATGCTGCCTTGCCGCGCCGGCCGGTTGTTCTGCCGCAGATACCGGTTCTGCACGTCATACGCCTGCTCCTCGCTCTGCAGCACTGCGGTGCAGGACGTGAAGCCGGCGCTGCCGGTCTGCTTGAACTGCAGCACATGCACCATTTCATGTACGAGGAAGGAAGCGTCCACCGGATCGTCGAAGTCCAGCTTGTCATCGGCGACGATGCGGTAGCGCTGGGTGTCGAAGGCCGCGATCAGCCCGGCGCAGCGCACCGGCGCGCTGCTGCACACGGTCTTGTTAAGTTCGGCGCGCGGCAGCAGCAGCACCGGCGGCAATTGGCTGACATGGATGCCGGGCAGCCCGGACAGCTGTATTGCCACGCTGAGGAGCTGGGTGAGAAGTTGCTGGCTGGGATCCATGGATATTCCCTGGACGAGGATATGGTCAATCCAATGTAGACCACAAAAGACGTTTCCACACGCGCAGCGGTAACGCGGTGATGATCCAGTCAAGCCTGCATGCTGCGCTGCCGCTTGCCGGTAAGATGGCGCAAACCTTGCATGGTACTTGCCGCCGGGCCGTGATCCCGGCATTCCAGGAGGAAAATGCATGAAGGCACTCATCTTCACTGTGACAACGATGGCGGCCTGGCTGACGCTGGCGCCGCTGGCTCATGCGCAAGCCGACGAGCCGAGCGAGTCCGACATCCGCGCTCTGGCCGAGCGTGACGTGGCCCGCGCCAACATGCCCATCGTCGAGTACCACCAGCGCCTGGGCAAGGGCGATGTGCCGCCGGACATGCTGGTGAAGCTCCATGCGGCGCGCAAGAAGGGTTGTCAGCCAGCCACCGAACTGCAGAGATGGCAGTGCGAGGTGCAGATGGAAATGACCGTGCCCAACGGCGGCTTCCGGTCCAGCACGGTGCTGCTGCGCATTGCCAGGAACGGCGATGGCTGGACGGCTAGCCGCTTGCGCTGACCGTCGTCTCAGGCTGTTTTAGCAACGCCGGCAATTCGTCGAGCGAATCGATGTAGCGGTTGCAAGGCGCCGCATCCGGCGCAGCGCCGTTGTGATAGCCGTAGCGCACCAGATACACCGGCATGCCGGCCCGGCCCGCGGCCCTGGCGTCGACGCCTGAGTCGCCCACCATCACGCACTGCGCGGGCTGCGCGCCGAGACGGCGGCAGGCAGCCAGCAGCAGCGCCGGATGCGGCTTGAGCGGCAGCGCGGGGTCGCCGCAGGCTACCGCGTCGAAGCAGGGCGACAGGCCCAGCGCATCGAGCAGCGGCTCGGCGTAGGGCCGCGGCTTGTTGGTCACGCAGGCCAGCGCATAGCCCAGTCCGCGCAGCATGGTCAGACCCTGCAGCACGCCCGGAAATACCGTGCTGTGGCGGCCGTTGCAGTCGAGGTAGTGACGCTCGAACATGGCAAGGGCGCTGCGTTCATCTGCTGACCCGGCGCCCGACGCATGGGCCAGCACCTGGCGCACCAGATGGCCCACGCCCCAGCCGATGAAGCCGCGCACTGTCTGAAGCGGCAACGGCGGCGCGCCTATCTGCGCCAGCATCCGGTTTACTGCCGCAGCGATATCCGGCGCGCTGTCTATCATGGTGCCGTCCAGGTCGACCAGCACGGCCTGTGGCCGCTTTTCCATGGCAAGCATCTCAGTCTCCCAGCAGCGCCTGCGCGCTGGCGGCGATGTCGGCCGGCGTCAGCCTGAAATAGCCATACAGCGCGCCGGCCGGCGCCGATTCGCCGAAACGGTCGATGCCCAGCGCCACGCCGCTGTCGCCCACCATGGACTGCCATAGCCAGGTAATGCCGGCTTCGACGCTGACCCGCGGCACCCCAGGCGGCAGCACGGCATCGCGCCAGTCCCCCGGCTGCGCATGGAACAGTTCGACGCAGGGCATGGACACCAAACGCACCCGGTAGTCCTTGTCCCGCAACAGCGCGGCAGCCTCGGCAGCAATCCCCACTTCCGAGCCGGTGGCGATCAGCACCAGTTGCGGTTTGTCGCAGTCCTGCAGCACGTAGCCGCCGCGTGCGATGCCGGCGATTTGTGCCGCATCGCGGGCAAAGGGCTGCAGCGCCTGCCGCGACAGGGCCAGGCAGGTCGGGCCGTCCTCACGCCCGATTGCAGCGCGCCAGGCAGCGGCCGTCTCGACGCCGTCGCAGGGTCGCCAGACGCGGTTGCCCGGGATCAGGCGCAGCGTGGCCAGATGCTCTATCGGCTGATGGGTCGGACCGTCCTCGCCCAGGCCGATCGAGTCATGGGTCAGCACATGGATCACCCGCTGCTTCATCAGCGCCGCCATGCGGATCGCATTGCGCGAATAGTCCGAGAAGGTCAGGAAGGTGCCGCCGTAGGGGATGAAGCCGCGATAAAGCGCCATGCCGTTCATCATCGCCGCCATGCCGAATTCACGCACGCCATAGCTCAGGTAATTGCCCGCGCCGTGATCGTTGACCCGGACCGACGCCGGCACATTGGTCAGGTTCGAGCCGGTCAGGTCGGCCGAGCCGCCGAACAATTCCGGCAACAGCGGGCTGATGGCTTCCAGCACCAGCTGGGAAGCCTTGCGGGTCGCCACTTTCCTGCCCAGTTCGCCGGGCGCCGCCAGCAGCGCATCGAAGCAGTCATCGATGCCGGCAGGCAGTTCGCCCCGGAGGCGGCGCAGCAACTCGGCAGCCAGCGCGCCATGCTGCGCCTGGTAAGCCGCGAAGCTTGCATTCCATTGCGCTTCCAGCGCGGCGCCGCGGCCGCGGCCATCCCAGGCATCGGCCAGTTCCTGCGGAATGGCGAAGGGCGGATGCGGCCAGCCGCCGAGGTCGCGCATTGCCTGGATTTCCTCCGGCCCGAGCGGCGCGCCATGCACATCGTGGCCGCCGGCCTTGCCGGGCGCGCCGTGGCCTATCGTAGTCTTGCAGCAGATCAGGATCGGCGCTTCCCGCTGCGCCCTGGCCGCATGCAGCGCAGCATCGATGGCCGCGGCGTCATGGCCGTCGACATCCGCGATCACATGCCAGCCATAGGCGCGAAAGCGCTGCGGCGTGTCGTCAGTGAACCAGCCGGCCACGTCGCCGTCGATGGAAATGCCATTGTCGTCATACAGCGCGATCAGCTTGTTTAGCTTCAGCGTGCCGGCCAGCGAGCAGGCTTCATGGCTGATGCCTTCCATCAGGCAGCCGTCGCCCAGGAACACATAGGTATGGTGGTCGATCAGGTCGAAGCCCGGCCGGTTGAACTGCGCGGCCAGCATTTTTTCAGCCAGCGCCATGCCGACCGCATTGGCCAGGCCCTGGCCGAGCGGCCCCGTGGTGGTTTCGACGCCGGGCGTGACGCCATGCTCCGGATGGCCAGGCGTTCTTGAATGGAGCTGGCGGAAGCGCCTGATCTCTTCCACCGGCAGGTCATAGCCGGACAAGTGCAGCAGCGCATACAGCAGCATCGATGCATGGCCGTTGGAAAGCACGAAGCGGTCGCGTCCCGGCCAGTGCGGATTGGCCGGGTTGTGCCGCAGGTGGCGGCGCCACAGCACTTCGGCGATGTCGGCCATGCCCAGCGGCGCGCCGGGATGGCCCGAGGCGGCCTGTTCGACCGCGTCGGCGGCCAGGAAGCGGATGGCATCGGCCGCGTTCGCGGCCACTTTGTCGGGTGCGTTCATCGCGGTCTCCTAGAGTTGGTTCATTGCGCGCTTCTTGCGCTCCATCATCCGCCAGATGAAGGGGGTGAAGATCAGCTGCATCGCCAGCTCCATCTTCCCGCCCGGCACCACGATGGTATTGGCACGGGACATGAAGGAATCCTTGACCATGTTGAGCAGGTATTGAAAATCGATGCCCTTGGGGTTGGCGAAGCGGATCACCACGAAGCTCTCGTCCGGCGCCGGGATGTCGCGCGCAATGAAGGGGTTGGAGGTGTCCACGCATGGCACCCGTTGGAAGTTCACATGGGTATGCGTAAATTGTGGGCAGATGTAATTCACATAGTCGGGCATGCGGCGCAGGATGGTGTCGGTCACGGCTTCGGTCGAGTAGCCGCGCTTGGACTTGTCGCGCCACAGCTTCTGTATCCATTCGAGGTTGATCACCGGCACCACGCCGATCAGCAGGTCCGGATGCCTGGCGATGTCGATATCGCCGTGCACCACCGCGCCGTGCAGGCCTTCGTAGAACAGCAGGTCGGTGCCGCGCTCGATCTCTTCCCAGGGCGTGAAGGTGCCGGGCTTCTGGTCGTAGGGCGCGGCCTCCTCGGCGTCGTGCAGGTATTTGCGGCGACGGCCGGTGCCGCTTTCGCCGTAGCTGCGGAACAGGCCCTCGAGTTCGGCGAACAGGTTGGTGTCCGGCCCGAAATGGCTGAAGTTGCGGTCGCCGGTCCGTTCCGCCTCGATCTGCCTTTCCTTCATTTCCTCACGGTTGTAACGGTGGAAGCTGTCGCCCTCGACGATAGTGGCGCTGAGGTTCTCGCGCCGGAAGATGTTCTCGAAGGTGCGGGTCACCGAGGTGGTGCCGGCGCCGGAGGAGCCGGTGATGGCTATGATGGGATAGCGTTCTGACATGATGCCTCCGGGTGGTCTCAGGCGGGGGTGCGGAACAGGCTGCGCTCGCAGAACAGCGGCTCGGGCAGCTCCATCGGCGGCGGCGCGTTGTGATAACGCTCGATCAGCTCGACCTCGTGGCGCGAGCCGAAGATCAGGCCGACCCGCTGGTGCAGCGCGGAGGGCGCCACATCCATCACCGGCTGGCGGCCGGTGCTGGCGCGGCCGCCAGCCTGCTCGATCACGAAGCCGATCGGATTGGCTTCATACAGCAGGCGCAGCCGGCCGGGCATGCGGCTGTCCTTGCTGTCGCGCGGATACAGGAAGACGCCGCCGCGCATCAGGATGCGGTGCGCCTCGGCCACCATGGAGGCAATCCAGCGCATGTTGAAGTCGCGGCCGCGGCTGCCGGTGCGGCCGGCCATGCATTCATTCACGTAGCGCTTCACCGGCTCTTCCCAGAAACGGCTGTTGGAAGCGTTGATTGCGAATTCGCTGGTGTCGGCCGGCACGCACAGGCGCGGATGGGTCAGCATGAACTCGCCCAGCTGCGGGCAGAGCGTGAAGCCGTTCACGCCATTGCCCACGGTCAGCACCAGCATCGTGGTCGGGCCATAGATCGCATAGCCGGCCGCGACCTGCCGGGCGCCGGGCTGCAGGAAGTCGCGCTCTGTCACAGGCTGTTCCGTTTCCGGCGCACGCAGCACCGAAAATATGCTCCCTACCGATACATTCACGTCAATGTTCGACGAGCCGTCCAGCGGGTCGAACAGCAGCAGATAGCGGCCCTTCGGGTAGCAATCCGGTATTTGATAGGGTTCATCCATCTCCTCAGAAGCCATGCCGGCCAGGTAGCCGCCCCAGTTGTTGCCTTCGATGAACAGGGCGTTGCTGATCAGGTCCAGCTTCTGCTGGGATTCGCCCTGCACATTGACCGCCCTCGCGTCGCCCAGCACACCGCCCAGCGCGCCGGCGGCAACCTTGCGGGCGATGCGCTTGCAGCACAGTGCGACATTGAGCAGCAGGCTGTTGAAGTCGCCGCTGGCGCCGGGAAAGCGGCGCCGTTCCTCGATCAGGAACTGGGTCAGGGTGATGCGCATGTCCGGGTTCATCTTCTGTCTCCTGTTGTCGTTTTCTGTCGGGAAAGCACCTGCCGTCATGACCACCATCCTCGCCAGGCGCGGCAGCCGTAATCAGGAACCATGCCCAGCGTCCGGTCCAGATGGTCCGAATGCTGGCTGGCTTCCGGATCCAAGGTGATGACGTCGGCCCCAGTCGCGCGAAGTCGGCCGACAGGATGGAGGGCGCAATGCGAATCGGGGCGCCCATCTCAGCTGGCCTCGAACAGGGTGCCTTCATGCCAGCGCGTCAGCGCCGCCAGGTCGACCCAGCGGTGGTCGGCGCCGGGAATGCGCTGTGCCAGCGGATGCGCGGGGTCGCCAAGATGCGGCAGCACCAGCAGCGCGTCGCTGAAGGAGTGCAGCGCGGTGTAGGCGGTGGGCGTGACGATGGCCGGGATGCCGGCCGCGCTTGCGGCGGCGAGGCCATTCGCGGAATCCTCGAAGGCAATGCAGCCATAGCCCGGCAGGCCCAGCGCATGCAGCGCGGCGAAATACACATCGGGCGCGGGCTTCTTGCGCTGCGTGGTGCCGGCGTCGCAGACCGCGGCGAACAGCCGGCGCCAGTTGCGGCCCAGCGGTTCGCGCAGCAGCGCGTCCACATTGACCGGCGTGGTAGTGGTGGCGATCGCCATCGGCAGGCCGGCCTGTGCCGCCTCGGTGATCAGCCGCTCGACGCCGGGCCGCAGCGGCAGCCTGCCGCCGCTGACCTGCGCTTCATAGATGCGGGTCTTGATGGCATGGATGCGGTTGATCGTCTCGCCGCTTCTCGCCGCGTGCAGCGGGTCCAGGCTGCGCCAGTAATGGGCGATGCGCTCCTTGCCGCCGGCCACGTCGAGCAGCCTGGTGTAGAGCGCTTCCGACCAGTGCCAGTCGAGTCCGGTCTCGGCAAACGCGGCATTGAAGGCGGCGCGATGCGCGCTCTCTGTGTCGGCGAGCGTGCCGTCCACATCGAAGATCAGGGCTTGCAGCATGATGTCTCCTGTGCGCTTTCCGGCAGCGCCGGGTTGTCTGCAAACACCCGGCTGGCCAGCAGGTCGGGCGCGGTGATGGTGACCAGCGCCTCGTCGTCGATGTCGCCGCCGGCGGCCAGCAGGCGCGATGCGTGGCGCAGCCTGGCGCGGTCCAGCGCATTGCGTACGCTGCGCGCGTTGGCGAAATGCGGCATCGTCATGCGCCGCTGCAGGTACTGGCGGAACACGTCCCCGGCCTGGTCGTCGAAGCGGTACTGCATGTCTTTCAGCATCAGCTCCGCGATGCGCTCCAGCTCGCCGGCGCCGTAGTCCGGGAAGTCGATATGGTGGGCAATGCGCGAGGACATGCCGGGGTTGGACTCGAAGAAACGGTCCATCCTGTCCTTGTAGCCGGCCAGGATCACCACCAGGTCGTCGCGCTGGTTTTCCATGATCTGCAGCAGGATCTCGATCGCTTCCTGGCCATAGTCGCGCTCGTTTTCCGGCCGGTACAGGTAATAGGCCTCGTCGATGAACAGCACGCCGCCCATCGCCTTCTTCAGCACCTCGCGGGTCTTGGGCGCGGTGTGGCCGATGTACTGGCCCACCAGGTCGTCGCGGGTCACCGCCACCAGATGGCCGCGCCGCACATAGCCGAGCCGGTGCAGGATCTGCGCCATGCGCATGGCCACCGTGGTCTTGCCGGTGCCGGGATTGCCGGTGAAGCACATGTGCAGGCTGGGCGGGGAAGCCGACAGGCCGCGGTCCTGGCGCAGCCGGTCCACCAGCAACAGCGCGGCAATGTCACGAATGCGCGACTTCACCGGCGCCAGCCCCACCAGCTCGCGTTCCAGCTGGGCCAGCAGGTCGGCGATGCCGGAAGCGGCCAGCGCGGATGCCAGGGAGCCCGGGACGGCGGCATCCGTCTGCGCCGGCGTGTGGGGTGCCACGGGCGTGTCGATCACGGTCATGATGCCTCCCTGGCCTATTGATAGCGCGCGCCTTCCGGCTGCGACTGGGTGGCATAGCTCTCGATGCTGTAGCGCATCGAGCGGCCGTTGATCTCCTGCCGCACCAGCCGGAAGCCGGGCTCCCGCTGCGGCCGCTGGACGATGAAGGACAACACCACGCTCTCCACCGTATGGGTGGAGTCGAAGGCGGTGACGCGGATGTAATGGGCCGGATAGGTCTTGCGGCAGCTGTTCAACTCCAGCATGATGCCGGCCGCGTCGTGCAGGTCGAACATCGGGTTGCCGAACATTTCCCAGTAGACGTTGCGCGGATGCGGGTCGTCGGTGTATTCAGTGCCGACCGCCCAGCCCCTAGCCAGGCAGTAGTCGAGCTGCTTGATGATCTGCTCGTCGGAAAGATCGGGTAGGAAGGAGAAGGTGCCTTGGGTGATGCGCATGATGTCCTCTTTCGTTGGGTTCCTGGTGTCGTGCAGTCGTGCCGGTAGTTAGTCAGGCGACCGACGCGGTGGGCACGAAGTCCGAGCTGTCGGTCGGCGTGTAGTTGAAGGTGATGTCGCCCCAGGTGTCGAGCGCCGCCTTCAACGGGCTGCACCACCTGGCGGCCTCGCGCAGGATGTCCGGCCCCTCGTTGCGGATGTCGCGGCCTTCATTGCGCGCCAGCACCATCGCTTCCAGCGCCACCCGGTTGGCGGTGGCGCCGGCCTGTATGCCCTGCGGATGGCCGATGGTGCCGCCGCCGAACTGCAGCACCACGTCGTCGCCGAACAGGTCCAGCAGCTGGTGCATCTGGCCCGCATGGATGCCGCCCGAGGCCACCGGCATCACCTTGCGCAGGGCGGCCCAGTCCTGGTCGAAGTAGATGCCGCGCGGCAGGTCGACCGTGGTCTTCGCGTCGCGGCAGACGTTGTAATAGCCCTGCACCGTCATCGGGTCGCCTTCCAGCTTGCCCACCGCGGTGCCGGCATGGATATGGTCCACCCCGGCCAGGCGCATCCATTTGGCGATCACCCGGAACGACACGCCATGGTTCTTCTGCCGGGTGTAGGTGCCATGGCCGGCGCGGTGCAGGTGAAGGATCATGTCGTTCTGGCGGCACCAGTGAGACATCGACTGGATTGCGGTATAGCCCACCACCAGGTCGATCATCACGATCACCGAGCCCAGTTCCTTCGCGAACTCGGCGCGCCGGTACATCTCTTCCATGGTGCCGGCGGTGATATTGAGATAGCTGCCCTTGATCTCCCCGGTGGCGGCCGACGCCCGGTTGACGCCGTCCATCACGCACAGGAAGCGGTCGCGCCAGTGCATGAAGGGCTGGGAGTTGATGTTCTCGTCATCCTTCATGAAGTCCAGGCCGCCCTTCAGTCCTTCGTACACCACCCGGCCATAGTTGCGGGCCGACAGCCCGAGCTTGGGCTTGGTGGTGGCGCCCAGCAGCGGCCGGCCGAACTTGTCCAGCCGCTCGCGCTCGACCACGATGCCGGTCGGCGGGCCGGCGAAGGTCTTGATATACGCCACAGGGAACTGCATGTCTTCCAGCCGCGCCGCCTTCAGCGGCTTGAAGCTGAACACATTGCCGATGATGGAGGCGGCCACATTGGTGATCGAACCTTCCTCGAACAGAGACAGGTCATAGGCGACGTAGCAGAAGTACTGGCCGGGGTTGTTCGGCACGGGATCGACGCGGTAGGCCTTGGCGCGGTACATGTCGCAGGCAGTGAGCCGGTCGGTCCAGACTACGGTCCAGGTAGCGGTGGAAGATTCGCCGGCCACTGCGGCAGCGGCCTCGATCGGGTCGACGCCGTCCTGCGGCGTGATGCGAAACAGCGCCAGCACGTCGGTCTCCTTCGGCTGGTAGTCGCTGTCCCAGTAACCCATCTGGGCATATTTCAGCACGCCCGCCGAGTAGCGTTTCTTCTGGTCCGTAATTTGCTGCAGCTCACTTGCACCCATTGCCATCTCCTGTACGCGGCTTGCGCCTTTTGTGAATGTTTCGGGGCCGGGGCTTGCGGCAGCACAACCGTCATGCCGATTGGTCCGCAGGTCCGTTGAAGCCAATGTACAAGGGGCATTCGATAAGGTCTAATCAACAATGCGAGTCCACGCATCAGGAAAAACTGATACATCATGCGACGCTATACCCTGAGGCAACTCGACACCTTCCTGGAGGTGGCCCGCAGCGAATCGGTTTCGCGCGCCGCAGACCGCCTGCATGTAACCCAGCCGGCGGTATCGATGCAGTTGCGCCAGCTGGAGGAAAGCCTGGGCCTACCTTTGGTGGAAGTCATTGGCCGCCGTGTGCAACTGACCGATGCAGGGCGCGAGGTGGAGCGCTGCGCGGCTGCGGCGCTGGCACGCCTGAAGGAGCTGGACGATCTGGTGGCCTCCCAGCGTGGCTTGAAGCATGGCAAGGTCGACCTTGCAGTGGTCAGCACCACCAAGTACTTCATGCCGATGCTGCTGATGCGGTTTCGCAAGAAGTTTCCCGACATCGCGATCACGCTGCAGATCCATAACCGGGAAAGCATGATGAAGCTGCTGGCGCGCAATGAAATCGACCTGGTGATCATGGGAAGGGCGCCGCAGGGGCTGGACTGCTGCTCCACCGAGTTCGCCACCAATCCGATGGGCGTGGTATGCGCGCCCGACCATCCGCTGTCGCGCCGGCGCGGCGCCGCGATGTCGGTGCTTGATGGCCAGGACTTCGTGGTGCGGGAGCAGGGCTCGGGCACCCGCAGCACGATGGAGGCGGTTTTCGCCGAGCATGGCGTCACGCCGCGAGTAGTGATGGAGATGCCCAGCAATGAAACCATCAAGCAGGCGGTGATGGCCGGCATGGGCATGGCCTTCCTGTCGCTGCGCACGGTGCGCCATGAGCTGGCATCGGGTCACCTGGCCTTGCTCGACATTGTGGGCTTGCCGGTGATACGGCAGTGGTATGTGACCCACCTCGGGGCAAGGCGGCTGTCGCCTGCGGCCGAGGCGCTGAAGGGTTTTCTGGTGGAGGAGGCGGCGGCGCTGGTGAAGGTGTGGGCATGAGGCCGGGGAGCATGTCCAGACAATCCGCGCCCTTACAAGTTGCAGCTTTTTATGGGGCAACATCCGGCAGGGCATTGCACATAGGGGAGCCGCTGAGTTGCGGTAGCAGTAGCACTTGCCGTTGCCGTTGCTTGTGAAGCGTCAGTTGCCGTTGCCGTTCTCGAACCAGCGGAAGAATGACTCGATGCTCCATCGATAGCGGTACGCCAGCGCAATCAGATCGGCGGGCATTTGCAGTTGGTCCGTCAGCAATACCAGGCGACTGGTACCGGTTTGTCCACTCCGTTCTTGTAGCAGCGACTCATGGCGCCTCGTCATGGCTTCACACTCATGCCACGCATTGCAGAAATTTTGCAAAGTACCTGTAAAGGAATACTTTCACACTCTCTGCGCTCCACCCAGGCCACGTTTGCTTCGGCGACATCAGCACCGAGTTGGTAGCGCAGCCGAATGAAAGCAAAACGCGACGGCGGCGAATAGTCGCCGCCGTCGCGTTTTGGGCTACGGTCAATCATCAATCAGCAGCGGGCCATCTGCTGCTTCAGGCAACAGGCTGAGGACTCCGCTTCCTGCAACAGTATTTCCAACGGTACTTCAACGATACGTCAACGGTATCTCGACGACTGCCCGCCATGCAGGGCGGGCTGCAGGCAGGCGACGCCGCGCTGCCTGCTTTGCAGTTTAATTACTTCGCGTCCACCAGCATGGCGCGGACCTTGGCGACATCCTTGGCGCTGATGCGGCCGACGTCCGGAATGGCGCGGGTCATCGCAAAGCTCTGCTGCAGCATCGCGAAGAATTCCTTGGCGGAGAAGCCGGCGCCAGCCTTGGCTGCCTTGACGGTACGGGTAGCGGCAGGGGCGTTGAAACCAGCGTGGGAGTGAGTGATAGCGGTCATGTTGTTCTTCCTTAACTTGCGTTGTCGATGGGAAGAATATAGGCCTTACCTATCACTATTTCCAATTCCCATGTGTGTTAACAATTATCATGGAAACGTATATGACTCTGTCGCTGGTTCTTGCTCAGAAGTTAGGAAGGAGCATAACGCTCCCTTCCAGCCAGGGCAAGGTGGAATGCTGTACGGTCCAGCCTATATCGGTTATTTTCACCAGTGATATCTCGAAGTCGAGCAGCGCGGTTGCCTGCGCGTCGCCGGCGGCCATCACGGCTTCCAGGGACGTGCCCGCCGGCAATCCGTCAGGCCAGCAAGCGCGGCGCGGAACGACGCGCATCGCCCACCCGCCCGCGCGCAGCAGCAAGGTGCCGTTGGACGGATCATGCGCCAGAACCATGGTGTCCCGATCGCTGCCGGACAGCCGTTCCCAGTGTTCCAGGTAATCGTCGTGCAGGCCGGTTTCCACCAGAAGCTCGCCATCCAGGCGCAGCGCGCCGGCATCGGGCGACGATGCCGGCGGCTGGAAGTCCGCCAGCCTGTGCCAGCGGCAGATGTCGGGCCCGGCGCCGGTATCGACTTCGGTCAGCCCGTGGAATCCCTGCTGCCTGGCCAGGAAGAGTCGCTGCACCTGACTGCATTGCGCCAGCGAAGTAACGCCGTCGAACGACGGGCGGCCGGCGGGAATGCGGATGTCGGCATGCCAGTGTTCCGTCTGCAGCCAGTAGACCGTGCTGGCGGTGTCGCGCAGGCTGCCGGCCTGCAGCAGCGTGCGGCGCCACAGGCCGCGGTAGCGCGCCGGCACCGGCAACATCGCCGGCCTCATTCGTGGCATCCCGGAAAGCGGCGCAGGCCGTTGTAGAAGGCCATGTCGTGGTTGGGCCAGATCACGCCGCCCTGTTCCCGCGCCAGCGCCTTCAACTTGCGGATGCTGTCCTCGGCCTGGGCATAGCCGCCGCGCCAGCAGCCGCCGGGCGCGACCTCGTCCTCGATGTTCTCGGTCAGGTCGGCGGCGTCGCCGGCCAGGATCACCGGCGGGCCTTTCGGCAGTTCGATCCACATCGACATGTGGCCGGCGGTATGGCCGGGGGTGGCGACGGCGCGCACGCCGCCGGCCACCTGGTATTCGCCGTCCTGCACGCAGAACGGGCCGTGACCGCGGAAGTCGTGGGTGAAATACACGCCGTCCTCGCCGCTGTCAGCGGCGTCGAGTTCGGCCTGCTGCACATGCACCTCGGCGCCGCAGCCGCAGGCGCGCAGCTCGCCCAGGCCGCCGGCATGGTCGAAATGCAGGTGGCCGATGAAGATCAGGTCGATGTCTGCCGGCGCCAGTCCCATGCGCGCCAGATGCCGCGGCAGGCGCTGTTCAGGCGCCATCTCGGGCGCGCCGAATGCGAAGGTGGCCGGATCGTAATAGCGCGCCCGCAGCGCTGGGTCATGGATCTTGCGGTAGTCGCAGCCGACGTCGTACAGGATGCGGCCGTTGGGCGTTTCGATCAGGTAGGCGAGGATAGGCGCTTCGATCATCTGGCCCATGCCGCGGCCGTGGGTGGAGATCGACTTGTCATAGCGATGGGTCGCGGTCAGCAGCGGCCAGATACGGTTGGCGCGCTTCATGTCGCCTCCCATGCCGCTTCCCGCTCCGCCAGCATCGCCAGGCAGTGCGCGCTGCCGGCGACCGTGCCGAGGATGCCGCCTTCCACCGCGATCATCGCCAGCGCCGGCTGCTGCAGCGCGGGCTCGCTGGCGGCGCAGGCGTCGGCGACGGTGATGCAGTCGTAGCCCCGGTCCACCGCCTCGCGCAGCGTCGAATGCACGCAGACCTCGGTGGTGACGCCGCACAGCAGCAGCCGCGCTACGCCCATTCGTTCCAGCACGGTCTGCAGGCCGGTTCGGTAGAACGCGCCGTAGCCGGGCTTGTCGATCACGATTTCGCCGGGCGCGGGACGCAGGGCGTCGATGATGCCGTGGCCAGGCTCGCCGCGCACCAGCAGCCGTCCCAGCGGGCCACGGCTGCCGATCTCGGCGCCGGCGGCCCGGCTGCGCTGCAGCTTGGCCGGCGTGCAGTCCGACAGGTCGGGCAGGTGGCCTTCGCGGGTATAGATCACCGGCGTACCGGCGTCCCGGGCGGCGGCGATCAGCCGGGCGATGTTGGCGGACACCGAGGCCAGCCGTGCCACATCCAGGCCAGCCTGCGCGGCATAGCCGGCGGGGTCGCAGAAGTCGCGCTGCATGTCGATGACCAGCAGGGCAGTGCGCAGGGGATCATGCATGGGATGCTCCTTCCTCATCGTCGCCGCCGGCTTCCAGCAGCGTGGCGGCCACCACCATGGCGCCGCCTGTCCATTCCTTCCATGCCAGCATTTCGCCGCCGACCAGCATGGCCGAGGCCACCGCCACCAGCAGCTCCACCACCTGCAGCACCGAGGCGCGGCTGGTCTGCAGGTGGGTCACGCCATAGGTGGTGAGCAGGGTGCCGCCGAGCAGCCAGACGAAGGCGAACAGCACCAGCAGCAGCCAGGTCGCCGCGCCCGGCGCGGGCAGCGGCGCCGGCAGCAGCAGCTGGCCGGCGCCGGCCACCAGCGCGCAGCCGATGAAGCTGACCATGGTGCGGCTGGCTACCGGGATGCGGGTGGTGCGCCGGTTGGCGATGCCGGCCGCGGTGTAGCACAGGCCGGCCGCCAGCGCCGCCGCGTCGGCCGCCGAGAAATTGCCGAACGACGATGCGCCGCCGCCCAGGATCACGAACACCCCGGCCAGCGACAGCAGCACCGCCGCGACCCGGCGCGGCGCCAGGCGCTCGCGCAGGAACAGCGCGCCGCCGAGCGCGCCCCAGGCCGGCAGCAGGTAGAACAGCAGCATCGCGCGCACCACCTCGCCCATCATCAGCGCATTGGTGAAGGCAATGTTGGCGGCGCCGAAGAACAGGCCGATCAGCATCAGCAGCCGGCCCTCGCCGCGCCAGGCAGCGCGTTCGCGCCACAGCACCGGCAGCGCGGCCAGGCCGACCAGCGCATAGGCGGTGATGCCGACCAGGTTGCCGGTCAGGCCGGCCGCCGCGAAATGCTTGAGCGGCCACCATGACAACCCCCAGACCAGGCCGCTGGCCAGCAGCGATGCCAGCGCCAGCCTCGCCGGCGCGGCTGCCGGGGCCGCGATGCCGTGTGCAGCGCCCATCACACCGCCGTCAGGAAGGACACGCCGACCGCGCCGACGAAGCCGTCGGCCCGGCCCCGCATGCCCGGCGCGCGCACGCTGCCGTAGTCGGGCGACAGCACGCGCGTCACCCGGTGCCGGTGGAAGCTCTTCAGCAGCGTGCCCACCGTGAGCACCTGCGCATGCTGCTCGCCGTAGAGCCTGCGATGCTGCGCCGGCAGCTGGTGCCAGGGCATCGTGGGCCGCTCGTGGTGGGCGTTGTGGAAGCCAAAGTTGAGCCAGACCAGGTTGAGCCAGCGGCTGTCAATGCCGACGATGTCGCTGTAGGTGTTGGCCTGCTCATAGGCGCGGTCGCGCACCTTGTCGGCCGGCACCGGCGTGTCGTCCAGGATCGGGTAGGCATCGTAGGTATGCTGGAAGCAGTCGGCAAAGCGCAGCACCGTCACGAAGACCAGGTAGCACAGCGCATACAGCAGCAGCGCCTTGGCCGACACCCAGGCCAGCGCGGCAAAGGCGGCCGTGCGCAGCGCGAAGATCGCGACGATGCGCAGGCGCGACCTGCCGCGCCCACGGGCCGTGAACGGCAGCGCCATCACGAAGCCGCGCATGATGAATTCCACCACCGGCACATAGGCCCATTCCAGCGCCAGCACCATACCGCGCAGCCAGGCCGGCAGGCTGCGCAGGAAGCCATGCACGTCGAAGGTGATCACGTCGGCCCGCTCCACGTGGTGGCGCATGTGCTTCTTGCGCATGTCGGCGAAGGTGGCATAGCAGCTGCCATTGATCCAGCTCATCAGCGTGCCCCAGCGCTCGTTGGCGCGCGGCGTCCTGAAGATCGCATGGTGGGCGAACTCGTGGATGAAGTAGGCCGACCAGATCAGCGCCAGCGTGAGCAGCGGCATGCCGGCCACGGCCAGCCAGCCGGGCCGGGTCAGCAGCCAGACGCCAAGCGGAAAGCCCAGCAGCACGAAGGCCAGCGCCGCCACGTTGGGCGCGACGCCGTCCTCATAACGGAAAGTGCGTGACAGCATGGTTGTCATCCGTAGAAGCATGGCGGGATGCGCTTACTTCTTCTGCAGCGCGCGCACGAACTGGCCGTCGAAGGTGGATTCCGCCGGCGGCACCGCGCCGATCTGGCCCTTGGCCTTGAGCAGGCCGCCGATGATCTCGCCGCTGGCGTGATAGGACTTGGTGGAGGCCGACTTCTCGAACGCGGCCGGCATTTCCGCCAGCGGAATGTTGTAGACGCCCGCCATCTGTTCCTTGGCTTCCTTGGCCGACACGCCCATGAACTTGCCGATGATCTTCGCGCTCTCGTCCGGCTTGGCCTTCATGTAAGCCATGCCGTCGAGGTAGCCCTGGATCACCGCCGAGATTTCCTTCGGACTGGCCTTGATGGCCTTGTCGTCGAACACCAGCACGTCGGCGATCAGGCCGGGCGCATCCTTGGACGAAAACACCACCTTGAACTTCTTGCCGCCGCCCTGGCCCAGCACCTGCGACAGGCTGGGCTCATAGGTCACGCCAATCGGCATCTGGCCAGAAGCCATCGCAGCCGGCACCGCTTCCGGCGTCATATTGACCGGGGTGATGTCCTTCTCGCCCAGGCCCGCCGTCTTCATCGCATACGACAGCAGGAAGTCCGACGGCGACAGCGGGTTGTAGCCGATCTTCTTGCCCTTGAAATCGGCGATCTTCGTGATGGAGGCATCGGCCACGATGGCGTCGCCGCCGTTGGAATAGTCGATCGGCATCACCACCTTCTGCATCTGGCCCTTGGCCACCTGGCCGATCACCTGGTCGTAGGTCAGCATGGCGCCCTGCAGCGAGCCGCTGGCGAGCGCCGGCGGGATCAGCGCCGGGTCGGCGAAGGGCTGCAGCTTGACCTTGATGCCGTATTTCTTGAAAAGGTCGAGCGACTCGGCCACATAGAATGGGCCGTAGCCTATCCAGACCACGGTGCCGATATTGAGGACGGGCGTTGCAGCATGGGCGGACATCCCTACGGCCAGCGCGGCGGCGCCGGCAGCCAGGCTGCGCAGGAACAGGCGTTTGGCGGGGAAAGCGTGGCGGGCGGTACGGTCGGCTGCGTTCATGAAAGCTCCTGGTCTGGGGTAATGGGCGTGGGAGAACGTCATGCTCAAGTTCTCCCGGGCTTTTATCCCTCCGTGGAGCCTCGTCGGAACGAAGCCGGCCCACTCTCGGACCAGTCACCCGCGACATTGCTGCCGCCGGCCGGAACCCTAGTGCGCCTCAGTCTGAACAAGGCGACTAGTGTCAGCTGCCCGTTCTCCCTGCATGGTCTGTTAAGCAATTGGGATGCCAGCCCGGATGGCGCGCAACAGCGGTTGCAATGCACTTGCACAGTGCAAAACGCCAGGGCGTTTCCCCATACGCAGGCGGACCCTGCCGGGATCGGTGCATGTTCCGCAGCGGTTGGCTGCCGGCAATGCCCGAACTCCTCCGCAAATCAATAAAGGGCTGCTAGCGCCGGATTGCCTGCAGCATGGACACGGGCGGGCCGCCGTGCGCGGCGGTGGCGCTGTGCCATTGCCACCACCAGAATCCCAGCACCGCGACCAGCATCAGCGCGGCCACGCTGCGCCAGGCATACCGGATCGCATCGCCCGGCCTGCCGGACTTGTAGCCGCTGAACATCGCGGCGACCAGGTTCTCGTGATGCAGCCGGCTGCTCAGCAGGACCGCGGCGACATGGAGGCCAACCAGCGCCAGCATGATATTGGCGGCCGCTTCATGGACTTCCTCCAGCGCCTTGCCGCCCATCTCGTGGTAGAGCGCCCAGCCGGAGGCGGTCACCGCGAGCGCCAGGGCCATCAGCGCGACGATGGCCAGGGCGCCGGCGGGATTGTGTCCAATGTAGTGTCGTCCTGGTTGCCTGCGCACCAGCGCGCGCAGGTAGGCCCGCACCTGCGCCGGTCCGTGCACGAAGTCCGAGAACCTGGCATAGCGCGTGCCGACGAAGCCCCAGAGGATGCGAAACAGGACCAGGCCGCCCATCGTATAGCCAAGCGTGACATGCAGCAGGCGCCAGTCGTCGCTCTCGGCGGTGAGGTAGGCGCCGGCGAAGCAGAACACGGTGAGCCAATGGAACAGCCGGACCGGGAGGTCCCACACCAGCACCCTGGCGTCAGCGGAAGCGCTGCCTTCGATGGGGCCGGCAGGTGCAGACTGATCGTTCATGACGGTTTCCTTTCTGAAAAAACGGTGGGCAACGATGTGCGGCGGGCTGGGTCTTTCAGTGCGCGCTGCCGGGCAGGGCGGGCCGCCCGGGCACGAGCCGCTTCAAGGCTTCCATGACGCCGAGGATGATCAGGCTGGCGCCGAGGCAAAAAGCGAGATCGTCCCAGTGCAGGCGGTCGAAATGGAACAGCTCTCGCAGCGAAGGGACACCCTGCACCAGGCCCAGGAACAGCAGGGTGATGCCGCTGATCCACCACCAGGCCGCATTCGGCGTGACCAGCGTGTCGCGCAATTTGCGGGTATGGGAACGGTTGACGAAGATCAGGCCGAGGTTGGTGACCACCAGCGTGGAAAACGTCAGCGCACGCGCTTCCTCCGCGCCCTTGCCATGGGCAAGCATGAAGCCGTAGATGGCCAGCAGCAGCGCCAGCAGCAGGCTGCCGTGCAGGCAGCCCAGGCCCAGCGTATGGCGGTCGAATACGGAGGCCGCTGGCGGACGCGGCGGCCGTGCCATCACGTCGGCTTCCTCGGGCTCGGCTTCGAAGACGATGGAACAGGCCGGGTCGATGATCAGTTGCAGGAACAGGATGTGCGCCGGCATCAGCGCCAGCGGCCAGCCCAGTGCCACCGGTATCAGCGACATGCCGATGATGGGAATGTGCACGGCCACCACGAAGGCAATCGCCTTGCGCAGGTTGTCGAAGATGCGGCGCCCGAGCCGCACTGCTTTCACGATGGAGGAGAAATCGTCGTTGAGCAGCACCAGGGCAGCCGCTTCCCGCGCCACGTCGGTGCCGCGGCCGCCCATGGCGATGCCGATGTGGGCCGCCTTCAGCGCCGGGGCGTCGTTGACGCCGTCACCGGTCATGGCGACGATCTCGCCGTGCGCCTTGAGCGCATTGACCAGCCGCAGCTTCTGCTCGGGCGCGACGCGGCAGAAGACATTCGCATGCCGGATGCGTGCGCTCAGTTGGGCGTCGGTCAGCGCGTCCAGTTCCGCGCCGGTGACTGCCTTGCCGTGGGCATCGAGTCCTGCCTGGTCGGCGATGCGCATGGCGGTCTCCTGGTAGTCGCCGGTCATCATCACCACGCGGATGCCGGCCGCCAGGGCCTCGGCAATCGCCGCCGGGACGTCTGCGCGCACCGGGTCGGCAAGTCCGATCAGGCCGATGAACTCGAACGCGAAATCATGCTGCAGCGCCGGCAGCCGGGTCGGGCTGAAGCTTGCCCTAGCCACGCCCAGCACGCGCAGGCCCTGCCGCGCCAGCAGGTCGACTTCACGGTTGAGCCGGGCTGTCGCGGCGGCGTCGAGGTGGCAGAGGTCGGCGATCGCCTCGGGGGCGCCCTTGGCGGCCACGACATACTGCCCGCGCTCGTCGGAGCGCCAGACGCGCGACATCGCCAGCAGGGCCGGCGAGAGCGGGTATTCATTCAGGAGCGTCCAGTCGCCGTGCAGGTGCTCGGTTTGCGCCAGCGTCGCCTGCGCGCTTCTGTGGATCGCTTTTTCCATCGGGTCGAAGGGATCGCGATGGCTGGCCAGGATGCTGAACTCGAGCAGTTCGTGATACAGCTCGGGCAGCGCGCCGCCGGGCAGGTCCGCGAGATCGACCGACTGGCCGTCGACCACGAGCCTGGTCAATGTCATCCGGTTCTCGGTCAGCGTGCCGGTCTTGTCGACGCACAGCACGGTGGCGGCGCCCAGCATCTCGATGGCCGCCACGCGCCGCGCCAGCACCTGTTTCTGCGCCAGCCGCCAGCCGCCCAGGCCCAGGAAGATCGTCAGCACCACCGACAGCTCTTCCGGCAGCAAGGCCATGGCGAGCGTCAGGCCGACCAGCAGTCCGTTGAGCCAGTCGCCCCGCGCAGCGCCGTACCAGAGCGCCACGACCGCCGCCAGGACGCCCGCGGCGCCGGCAAGCCGCCTGACGACCACGGCCGTTTCCCGCTGCACCCGCGTGACCTCGGGCTCGATGTCGTACAGCGCTCGGCCTATCCTGCCGATCGCCGTGTTTCCCCCGGTTCCGGTGACCCTGGCCATTGCCTTTCCCTGCACGACCAGCGTGCCTGAATACACCAGCGCCAGCCTGTCAGAGCCGGTCTGCGCGGCCGGCAACGCCCCGGCCATCCCAAGCCGCTTGCTCACCGGCGCCGATTCGCCGGTGAGCAGGGATTCGTCGATCATCAGGTTGGTGGTCTCCAGCAGCGCGGCGTCGGCTGGAACACGGTCGCCTTCGGCCAGCAGCACGATGTCGTCGGGAACGACTTCGCGTCCCGGAATGATGCGCAGTTCCCCGTCGCGCAGCACCCTTGCGCGTGGGCTGGCAAGGTTGCGCAGCGCCTCCAGCGCCCGTTCCACCTTGTTTTCCTGGAATAGGGTGATGCCGATCACCACGAACACGAAGCCAAGCAGCATCAGCGCTTCCTGCCTGTCGCCCAGCACCAGGTAGATGGCGCCGCAGGCGATGAGCAGCAGGAACATCGGCTCGCGCATCACGCCCGCCGCCACCTCGGGAAGGCCGCGCCGCCGGGCCGAGGCAAGCTCGTTGTAGCCATGGCGTTCCAGGCGCGCCGCGGCCTGCGCCCCGGTGAGGCCCTCCTGCGGATGGGCAGGCGGACGGCCGGCGCTTGCCGTCGCGGCGGATGTTTCAGCATGCAGCATGGCCATCGATACGGGTCCCCAGTCAGTCGGTCCGGCGTTCGCCGCGGCCATGCCCGGGGCCGGCCGGCCCAGCCTGCTGGCCGCCCGGCGCCGCTCAGGGATGGGAGCGCGAGGCCGACAGCGTTGGATGAAGCTGGCGGCATGGCGGTGCAGGACAAGCGCAACGCCGCAGGCGCCTGGCGCCCATGGTAGGAAGGCGTCCCCGCAGCGCGGTTGACATGGGTCAAAATTCTTCGGAAGGGGTTTTATTGCTGGAAAGGCAAGCCGGAAGAGGCTCCGGCCGGGCTGTAAACGCCATCAGGCCGGACAGTGCCGGCCTGATGAGGGGTGAAGCGTCGGCGCCGGGCGCCGGTGCTGCTAGTTCCTGATTTCCAGCGCGCGGTTCAGGCTCAGTGCCGCCAGCGAGCCGACCGCGCCCGACAGCAGGTACAGGCTGACATAGGCCAGGCCGAAGTGGGCCGACAGGCCCAGCGCCACCAGCGGCGCGAAGCCGGCGCCGACCAGCCAGGCCAGGTCCGAGGTCAGCGCCGCGCCGGTGTAGCGGAAGCGGGCCGGGAAGTTGGCCGTCACCGCGCCGGCCGCCTGGCCATAAGACAGGCCCAGCAGCGCAAAGCCCAGCAGCACGAACACGTTTTGCCCGAACTCGCCGCCGTTCATCAGGCTCGGCACCGTGGCGCTGAATGCCGCGATCAGCACCGCCAGGCTGCCCAGGGTGTTGCGGCGGCCGAAGCGGTCGGCGATCAGGCCGGACAGGATCACGCACACCAGCGCAATGGCTGCGCCGGCGATCTGCACCAGCAGGAAGTCGCCGACGTCGCGCAGCGAGTACAGCTGGATCCAGGACAGCGGGAACACCGTGACCAGGTGGAACAGCGCGTAGCTGGCCAGCGCGGCCAGCGCGCCGATCAGGATGTTGCGGCCCTGCGAGCCCACCATTTCAAACACGCCGGTCGGCTGCAGTTCGTTCTCGTCCAGCAGGTGCGCATATTCCGGCGTGGACACCAGGCGCAGCCGGGCAAACAGCGCCACCACGTTGATGGCAAAGGCGACATAGAAGGGATAGCGCCAGCCCCATTCCAGGAAGTCCTTGTCGGCCAGCGAGTGCAGCAGGAAGGCGAACAGGCCGCCGGCGAGGATGAAGCCGACCGGCGCGCCCATCTGGCCCAGCATCGCATACCAGCCGCGCTTGTTTTCCGGCGCGTTCAGCGCCAGCAGCGACGGCAGGCCGTCCCAGGAGCCGCCCAGCGCCAGGCCCTGGCCGATGCGCAGCACGCTCAAGAGGATCAGCGCCGCACTGCCCAGGCGCGCATAGGTCGGCAGGAAGGCGATGCCGGCGGTGGACAGGCCCAGAATGAACAGTGCCAGCGTCAGCTTGGCCTCGCGGCTGTAGCGGCGCTGGATCGCCATGAAGATCACGGTGCCGATCGGCCGCGCAATGAAGGCAAAGGAAAACAGGATGAAGGAATACAGCGTGCCCTGCAGCTTGTCGGCGAACGGGAAGAACACCGACGGGAACACCAGCACCGAGGCGATGGCGTAGACGAAGAAGTCGAAGTACTCCGATGCGCGGCCGATGACCACGCCGATCGCGATTTCGCCGGGAGCGATGTGGCTGCCCCGGGTATTGATATTGCGGGCGTCGTCGCCAGCTGTGGAAGCGCGCGGACCGCCGGCGGCGGACCCGTCGTAAGTTGCCGGTTTTGCCATGAACGTGACTCTTTCTGAAATGCCTTTTGTGGCCGATACCCCGAGCCTAGCCTGTGTGCCGGGGTGCGGGCAAGGGGGGTGGGACAAAACGTCCAATCGGCAAGGACGCCGGGGAAGGCTAAAGTAGCATGTCAGCCATCCTCCGTATTGCATAGCATGATTCCATCCAATCTTCGTCGCGGACTCGGCTTGTTGTCACTCGTATTGCTTGCAGGTTGCGATATGGTGGTGATGAACCCGTCCGGCGACATCGCCAAGCAGCAGGGCCAGCTCGTTGTCGCATCGACCCTGCTGATGCTGTTGATCATTGTTCCCGTCATCGTGTTGACGCTGCTGTTCGCATGGCGTTACCGCAAGAGCAACACCAAGGCCCGCTATGAGCCGGACTGGGACCACTCCACCCAGCTGGAACTGGTGATCTGGGGCGCGCCGCTTCTGATCATCATCGCGCTGGGCCTGCTGACCTGGATCAGCACCCACCTGCTCGACCCGTACCGCCCGCTGCAGCGCATCGACGAGAACCGGCCGCTGGCGGCCAACGTCAAGCCGCTGGAAGTGCAGGTCGTGGCGCTGGACTGGAAATGGCTGTTCATCTATCCGGAGCAGGGCGTGGCGAGCGTCAATGAGCTGGTGACGCCGGTGGACGTGCCGATCAATTTCAAGATCAGCGCATCGACCGTGATGAACTCGTTCTACATCCCGGCGCTGGCTGGCCAGATCTACGCGATGCCGGGCATGGAGACCCAGCTGCACGCGGTGATCAACAAGCCCGGCGTGTACGACGGCTTCTCGGCCAACTACAGCGGCGCCGGCTTCTCGCACATGCGCTTCAAGTACCACGGCGTGAGCGATGACGACTTCAAGGCCTGGGTGCAGAAGACCAAGGCGGCCGGCGGCGAACTGAGCCGCGACGGTTACCTGTCGCTGGAGCAGCCGAGCGAGCGCGAACCGGTTCGCCGCTACGGCGCGGTCGCCCCGGGCCTGTTCAAGGCCATCGTCAACCGCTGCGTGGACCCCAAGGCGGTCTGCATGGACGAGATGATGGCCGCCGACATGCAGCGGGCAAAGAGCAGCGTGGTACGCAAGGAAGAGCACACGCCGGGCGTGGCGGTTCCTGCCGGCGGCATCACCGGCAACCAGAACTCGACCGTGCCGTCGTCGGACGCAGGTCCGGCCACCGCGCCTTCGCCTTCACATTCTATGGATTCCAAGAAAAGTCACCATGACCGAGCACACTGATCTCATCTTCGGCCGGCTGAGCTGGGAAGCGATCCCGTATCACGAGCCCATCCTGCTGGTTACCTTTGCCGCCGTCGTCCTGGGTGGCGCGGCCTTCCTCGCCCTGCTGACCAAGTTCCGCCTGTGGGGTCCGCTGTGGCGCGACTGGATCACCAGCATCGACCACAAGAAGATCGGCATCATGTACATCATCCTGGGCCTGGTGATGCTGCTGCGCGGCTTTGCCGACGCGCTGATGATGCGCCTGCAGCAGGCGATCGCCTTCGGCGACAATGCCGGCTTCCTGCCGCCGCACCACTATGACCAGATCTTCACGGCGCATGGCGTGATCATGATCTTTTTCGTCGCCATGCCGCTGGTGACGGGCTTCATGAACTACCTGGTGCCGCTGCAGATCGGCGCGCGCGACGTCGCCTTCCCGTTCCTGAACAACTTCAGCTTCTGGATGACGGCGGTCGGCGCCGGCCTGACCATGGTTTCCCTGTTCGTCGGCGAATACGCCAAGACCGGCTGGCTGGCCTATCCGCCGCTGTCGGGCATCCTGGCCAGTCCCGATGTCGGGGTCGACTATTACATCTGGTCGCTGCAGCTGGCCGGCGTCGGCACGCTGCTGTCGGGCGTGAACCTGATCGCCACCATCGTCAAGATGCGCGCGCCCGGCATGACCATGATGAAAATGCCGGTCTTTACCTGGACCTCGCTGTGCACCAACGTGCTGATCGTGGCCGCCTTCCCGGTGCTGACCGCGGTGCTGGCCATGCTGTCCCTGGACCGCATGGTGGGCACCAACTTCTTCACCAACGACCTCGGCGGCAACTCGATGATGTACGTGAACCTGATCTGGATCTGGGGCCACCCCGAGGTCTACATCCTGGTCCTGCCCATCTTCGGCATCTTCTCGGAAGTGGTGTCCACCTTCTCCGGCAAGCGCCTGTTCGGCTACACCTCGATGGTGTATGCGACCGTGGTCATCACCATCCTGTCCTACCTGGTGTGGCTGCATCACTTCTTCACCATGGGTTCGGGCGCCAGCGTGAACTCGTTCTTCGGCATCACCACGATGATCATCTCGATCCCGACCGGCGCCAAGATCTTCAACTGGCTCTTCACGATGTATCGCGGCCGCATCCGCTTCGAGCTGCCGATGATGTGGACCGTGGCCTTCATGGTGACCTTCGTCATCGGCGGCATGACCGGCGTGCTGCTGGCGGTGCCACCGGCCGACTTCGTGCTGCACAACAGCCTGTTTCTGATCGCTCACTTCCATAACGTGATCATCGGCGGCGTGCTGTTCGGCCTGTTCGCCGGCATCAACTACTGGTTCCCGAAAGCCTTCGGCTACAAGCTCGACGAGTTCTGGGGCAAGATGTCGTTCTGGTTCTGGGTGGTGGGCTTCTACCTGGCCTTCATGCCGCTGTACGTGCTGGGCCTGATGGGCGTGACCCGCCGCATGAGCCACTTCGACGATCCGTCGCTGCAGATCTGGTTCCAGATCGCCGCGCTCGGCGCGGTCTGCGTGGCCATCGGCATCGGCTCGATGCTGGTGCAGTTCGCCGTCAGCTACCTGCGCCGCGAATCGCTGCGCGACAACACCGGCGATCCGTGGAATGGCCGCACGCTGGAATGGTCGACCTCGTCGCCGCCGCCGGACTACAACTTCGCGTTCACCCCGATGGTGTATGACAACGACACCTGGGCCGACATGAAGAAGCGCAACTACAGCCGTCCGCTGAAGGGCTTCCAGCCTATCCACATGCCGAGCAACACGGCGGCCGGCTTCATCATCGCCATGCTCTCCGGCGTGATGGGCTTCGCCCTGATCTGGCAAATGTGGCTGGTGGCCGGCCTGGGCTTCGTCGCGATGCTGGCAGCCATCATCATCCATACGTTCAACTACAAGCGCGACTTCTACATTCCTGCCGATCAGGTAGTCCGTACCGAAGAGGCGCGCACACGTTTGCTGGAAAGCCATGTCTGATATCACCATGAACCACAACGCGGCCGCGCTTGACGCGCGCGCCGACGGCGATGCGCCGTTCCACGTCACCGAGCATCATCCGGAGAACGGCACCCTGCTGGGCTTCTGGCTCTACCTGATGAGCGACTGCCTGGTGTTCGCCTGCCTGTTCGCCGCCTACGCGGTGCTGGGCCGCAGCTATGCCGGCGGCCCGACCGGCGCCGAGCTGTTCGACCTGCCGCTGGTGGCGATGAACACCGCGCTGCTCTTGCTGTCGTCCATCACCTATGGCTTCGCGATGCTGGAGTCGCAGAAGAAGCGGCTCAAGTCCACTCTGGTATGGCTCGGCATCACCGGCCTCCTGGGCGCGGGCTTCCTGAGCCTGGAACTGTACGAGTTCTCGCACCTGATCCATGAAGGCGCGGGCCCGCAGCGCAGCGCCTTCCTGTCGGCTTTCTTCACGCTGGTCGGCACCCACGGCCTGCACGTGACCTTCGGCATCATCTGGCTCATCACGCTGATGTTCCAGCTCGGCCGCCACGGCCTGATCCCGGAGAACAGCCGCCGCCTGATGTGCCTGTCGATGTTCTGGCACTTCCTGGACGTGATCTGGATCGGCGTCTTCACCTTTGTCTACCTGATGGGAGTACTGCCATGAGCGCGCATCCGCATCACGCGGCGCACGGCGCCGGCCATGATCACCACGATCACCACGGCCACCACGGTCATGAAGACCATGCCGACCACGGCAGCCTGAAGACCTATGCGATCGGCTTCGTGCTGTCGGTGATCCTGACCGCCATTCCGTTCTGGCTGGTGATGAACAAGACCTTCGACAAGTCCAGCACCACCGCGCTGGTGATCCTGGCCTTTGCCGCGGTGCAGATCGTGGTGCACATGGTGTACTTCCTGCACATGAACACCCGTGCCGAAGGCGGCTGGTCCCTGCTGGCGCTGGTCTTCACGCTGGTGCTGGTGGTGATCACGCTGTCCGGCTCGATCTGGGTCATGTATCACTTAAACACCAACATGATGCCGGGGATGGCGCCGGGCGGCGCGCACCAGATGCACCAGATGCCATGACAGGCGACACGGCGCGGCAGGGCCGCGCGGCTTCCCCGGAGGCCGCGCAGCATCCGCGCAGCAAGGCAAAAAGGCTGGCGCTGGCGATCTTCGCGGTGCTGGCCTTTGCTGTTTTTGCGGCGCTCGGCACCTGGCAGGTGGTCCGGCTGCAGTGGAAGCTGGCACTGATCGAGCGCGTCGAGGAGCGTGTGCATGCCGAGCCGGTGCCCGCGCCCGGCCCGGAGCGCTGGGCGCAGATCAGCGCCGAATCCGACGAGTACCGGCGGGTACGCTTGGCCGGCGCCTACCGGTATGACAAGACGGTGCGGGTGCAGGCAGTCACGGACCTGGGCGCCGGCTACTGGCTCATGACGCCGCTGGCCACCACGCAGGGCAGCATCGTGCTGGTCAATCGCGGCTTCGTGCCGGCCGGGCAGGGCGAGGCCGGGTCCGCCGCTTCCAGGCCGGGCAGCGCCGCCGCCGAAGTCACCGGCCTGTTGCGCATGAGCCAGCCGGACGGCGCCTTCCTGCGCAAGAACGATCCCGCCGCCGGACGCTGGTATTCGCGCGATGTCGAGGCCATCGCCAAGGCCCAGGGCCTGGGCGGCGTCGCGCCCTACTTCGTCGACGCCGATGCCGCCAGCGCCGAACGCGACGCGCGCCAGGCGCCGGGGCCGGGGCCGGCGCCGGTGGGCGGCCTGACCGTGGTCTCCTTCCATAACAACCACCTGGTTTATGCTCTCACCTGGTATGCGCTGGCGCTGATGGTGGCGGGCGCGTTTTACTGGGTGGCGCGCCAGGAACGCCGGCGCGCCGCCCCCGACCGGGAAGAGGCCGATGGCAGGAACAACTGAAGCAGTCGCTGACAAGCCGGAACTGAAGCGCGCCAGCAGCGCGGCCGGGGTGGAGCACGTCGCCAGCCGGCTCAACATGGTGCAGCTGATCCAGCTGCGCTGGTTTGCCGTGATTGGCCAGGTCACCACGATCGCGATGGTGAGCATCGTGCTGCGCATACCGCTGCCGCTGCCGCAGATGCTGATGGTGCTGGCCTGCCTGATCGCCTTCAACCTGGGCAGCCAGCTGCGCTGGCATGAAGGCCGCCCGGTCAGCAACCGCGAACTGTTCCTGGCGCTCTTGGTGGACGTGGGCAGCCTGACGGCCCAGCTCTACTTCAGCGGCGGCGCCTCCAATCCCTTCGCCTTCCTGTACCTGCTGCAGGTGATCCTGAGCGCGGTGCTGCTGGAAGCCTGGACCACCTGGCTGATCGTGATCATCACCAGCGCCTGCCTGGCCGGGCTGTCGCTGTGGTCGGTGCCGCTGTCGCTGCCGCCCGAGCACGACATCGGCTTCTTCAGCCTGTATGTGCAGGGCATGGTGATCTGCTTCATCCTCAATGCCTCGCTGCTGGTGGCCTGCATCACCCGCATCAGCGACAACCTGCGGCGCGGCGCGGCGCAGCTGGCCGACCTGCGCCAGCGGGCCGCCGAGGAAGAGCACATCGTGCGCATGGGGCTGCTGGCCTCGGGCGCGGCGCATGAACTGGGCACGCCGCTGGCCACGCTCTCGGTCATCCTGGGCGACTGGCGGCACATGCGCGAATTCAAGGACAACCCCGACCTGCTGGAGGAAATCACCGAGATGGAAACCCAGCTGCAGCGCTGCAAGGCCATCGTCAGCGGCATCCTGCTGTCCTCGGGCGAGACGCGCGGGGAATCTTCGGCGCGCAGCACGATCAGAACCTTCCTGGACCAGCTGGCCGCCGAATGGCGCGAGACCCGGCCAGTGGTGTCCTTCCTCTATGAGAACCGGCTGGCGCAGGACCTCCCGGTGGTGTTCGATTCCACCCTCAAGCAGATGATCTTCAATATCCTCGACAATGCGCTGGAAGCCTCGCCATCGTGGCTGTCGCTGGTGGCCGAGCGGGAAGCCGGCGCGCTGGTGCTGACGGTGTGCGACAGCGGTCCGGGCTTTGCGCCCGGCATGCTGGAACAGGTGGGCACGCCCTACCAGTCGACCAAGGGCAAGCCGGGCCATGGCCTCGGGCTGTTCCTGGTGGTGAACGTGGCCCGCACCCTGGGCGGCAGCGTGGCCGCCAGCAACCGGCCCGAAGGCGGCGCCCGGGTGCAGGTGACGCTGCCGCTGGCCGCCATCACGCTGGGCGAGGAGAGCGACGATGCCGCCTGAACGACTGCTGCTGATCATCGAGGACGATGCCGCCTTTGCCCGCACCCTGGGTAAGTCCTTCGAGCGGCGCGGCTACCGCGTGCTGATGGCCACCAGCCTCGACGAAGCCGTGGCGCTGCTCAAGCAGCACAATCCCGGCTACGCGGTGGTCGACTTAAAGCTCAACGGGAACACCTCGGGCCTCGCCTGCGTGCAGATGCTGCACAAGCACGATGCGGCCATGCTGATCGTGGTGCTGACCGGCTATGCCAGCATCAACACCGCGGTGGAAGCGATCAAGCTGGGCGCGGTGCAATACCTCGCCAAGCCGGCCAACACCGACGACATCGAGGCCGCGTTCGGCCATGTCGCAGGCAGCGAGCCGGTGGAGCTGACCAACCGCGCCACCTCGATCAAGACGCTGGAATGGGAACGCATCCACGAAGTGCTGGTGCAGACCGACTTCAATATTTCAGAGACGGCGAGAAGGCTGGGCATGCATCGCCGCACGCTGGCCAGGAAGCTGGAAAAGCAGCGCATCAAGTAGTCGCCGGCAGGCGCCGCCATTGGCCGCGCCGGGCGGGCGCTTCAGGGCACCACCGAATGCACCCGTTTCAGGCAGCGCAGCGCAAAGGTGGAGCGGCTGTGGCGTATGCCGGGGATCTTGTAGAGCTTCTGGCGCAGGAAGCTTTCATACCCTTCGGTGCCCGACACCGCGACCTTGATCAGGTAGTCGTACTCGCCGGTCAGCAGATAGGCTTCCATCACTTCAGGCAGCAATGCCAGCGCATCGCCGAAGCGCTGGAAGATCTCGTCGTCATGGCGTTCCAGCGTGACCTCGATGATCACGGTTTCGGGCAGACCCATCGCGCGCTGGTCCAGCACCGCCGCATAGCCGGTGATATAGCCGGCGCTCTCCAGCGCCCGTACCCGGTTCCAGCAGGGCGTCGGCGACAGGTTGACCTGCTCGGCCAGTTTCTGGTTGCTGATGCGGCCGTCGCTGCACAGGATGCGCAGGATCTTGCGGTCGGTGTCGTCGAGACTGGCATCCTTCATGGTGAAACTTTTCTCCTGAAATTCGATTGAGAAAAAGGATTATCCAATAAAAATGCATTAGGCAGAGGAAGTATCTGCATTTCTGCCGTATCTCTTGAAAAAGAAAAAGCACCTTTTTCGCATCGGCGCGTAAGATTCTTCCATGCCCACAAGGCGTCCACAGCGGCAAGAAGGTCGTTTCTTACCGGAAATGACTGCACACCGTTCGCAAGCATTGCGTTTGAAACCGCCAGGCCGCTGTATCCCAGCCGCCTGGCGGTTTTGTCATGAAACGGCGGGATGCGCGGTCTTGTGCAAGGTTTCAGTGAGCCGTCAGCCGGTAGTCAGGAGATTGTCAGGCTGCCTTTTCATAATGGACAGCGTCACTTCGGAACAGCCTTCCGGCGTGATATTTCATGATCCGACGTAACTCCATTACCGTTGCCCTTCACAGGCGCAACGGTTTTTTTTCGCCGGCTTGCAAGCGGTTGGCGGGGCCTTACCGTCGCGCGAGCGCCCGGTCGAGCGCATTGGCGAAGTTCTGCCGGTCGGCATGGCTGAAGGCGGCCGGGCCGCCGGTGTCCACGCCGCCGCTGCGCAGTTCCTCCATGAAGGCGCGCATCGTCAGCTGCTGGGCGATGGTGTCCCTGGTGTACCAGTCGCCGCGCGGATTGAGCGGCAATCCGCCCTTGTCCAGCACCAGCGCGGCCAGCGGGATGTCGCCGGTCACGACGATGTCGCCGGCGCTGACGCGCTCGACGATCTCGGCGTCGGCCGCATCCGCGCCGGCAGGCACCTGGAGCGCGCGGATGAAGCGCGAGCCGGGCACGCGGATGAGCTTGTTGGCCACCAGCGTGACGTTGAGCTGCAGGCGTTCGGCCACCCGGAACAGGATGTCCTTGATGACGGCGGGACAGGCGTCGGCGTCGACCCAGATATGCATGAGAAAGGCAGGAAGTCAGCAGAGTCGTGCATTGTAACGGCAAGCCATGCGGCAGCGCCGGCACGGCGCGGCCTGGCCGGGCGGCCCATTCAATGCTGACCGGCAGCCGCTGCCTCGGCCGGTGGCTTGCCCGCCACCTGCTCCAGCAGATCGGCCGCCGCAGCCAGCTTGCCGGCGACCGCCTCGGCGCCGGTTTCCGCGGCCAGGTCAATGGCGCCATCCTCCTCGGCGGCAGGATTCCATGCGCCAAGGACGATCTTCAGGCCCGGCGCCCGCGCCTTGAGCCGCCGGATCACGAAGCGGGCGTACGTGCGCGGCCGCGGGCTCAGGTAGGACAGGCAGACCGCCTTGCAGCCCGTCAGGTCCAGGCTGGCTATGCCCTCCAGCGTGATCGCGGTAGCCGGCAGCAGGCGAGTGGCCACGCCGCGGCTTTCCAGCACATGCGTCAGCAGCAGCGCGGCAACCGTGTCGAGCGCGCCGCGGCCGCCGATGCACAGGATGTCGGCCCGCTCCGCGGGCGGCAGCGGCGCGGGTGCGGCAGCGGCATCGCCGTCCTTCGCGCCTTCCCGCTGCCGGTCGAGTATCTCGCGCAGGTCTTCCACCAGCATGCGCATGCCGTCGGCCACCTTCTGCCGGTCTTCGATCGACGAGCCGCTCTTGCGGGCGCCTTCCGCCAGGCGCAGCGAGGCCAGCGCGATATTGTCATGGAAGGCCAGCACCGAGCTGGCAGCCACCTCGGCCTCGGCCAGTTCGATGGCTTCCTCGATATCGCCGGCCAGCAGGCGCTGGTACAGCCGCTCCTCCGGCGACAGCACCGGCTCGCTGCCGAGCAAAACCTCGATGAAGGCCAGGCGCGGCACATAGCGTCCCATCACCACCAGGCACACGGTCAGCGGCGTGGCGAGGATCAGGCCCGGCGTGCCCCACAGCAGGGTCCAGAAGATGGCCGACAGGATCACCGCCATCGGCGTCATGCCGGTGCTGGAACCGTACAGCCAGGGCTCGACGACGTTGTTGCTGACCAGTTCGATCGTCAGGATCAGCACCAGCGTCCATAGCAGCATCGACCAGCCGGGATCGACCACGAAGGCAAGGGTAAGCGGAAAAACCGCGGCAATCACCGGACCCAGGTAGGGAATGAAGCGCAGCAGCGTGGCTAGCAAGCCCCACAGCAGCGCGCCCGGCACGCCGATGAAATACAGGCCCACGCCCAGCGGTATGCCATAGGTGGCGTTGACCACGAGCTGCATCAGCAGATAGCGGCTGACCCGGCTGGCGGCCTCGCTCAGCGCTTCGGTGGTGCGGTGCAGGTCGCTGCCGGCCAGGCGGATGAAGCGGTCGCGCAGGTCGCTAGGCGCCAGCAGCACGAAGAACACGAACACGATCACCAGTCCGGCGGTGCCGAGCGGCTTCAAGACCGGGTCCACGATGTCCTGCAGCGTGCGCAGCGGGTCCGCCACCGGTTCGACACGCACCGGCACCGGCTCCCGCGCCCGGCCCTGGGCGCCGGTGTCGGCCGGCTTGGCGGTGCCGGTGGCTTCGGACAGGTCGCGGCCGATCTCCTTGACCACCTCCGCGCTGCGCTTGAGCGCGCCGCTGCCGGGTACGGCGCCGCTCATGGAACGGATCTTCTGGTGCATGGTGCGCTGGTACTGCGGTATGTCGCCGATCAGCGTCAGCGCCTGGCGCCCGACCACGAAGCCGGCGCCGGCGAGCAGCGCGAAGACGGTGGTGACGACCAGCACCACGGCGGCCACGCGCGGCATCCTGGTGCGGCGCAGCCAGGCCACCGGCGGCGCCAGCAGGAAGCTCAGCAGGATCGCCAGCGCGAACGGCACGAAGATATCGCGGCCGACATACAGCACGGCGACCGTGATGAGCATCAGCGCGATGGTTGTCAGGTTGCTGCCAGGCCGGGAAGGCGTATCAGCCATAAATGAATGCCTTGAAAGCGTTGGTTCGCGTGCGTCCGGCGGACGTGCAGAGCCGGGCGGCAGCCGCGAGAGCGGACAATGGTCCGGCCCTCATTGTTATTTAAAATGCAAGAACATGCGTTGCGCCTTCGCAATCGGCCTCATGGGCCTTTTTGCATTTCCGGTTCGCTGCCTGTATCGGTTTTGCCGCAGGGAGTGCATCCGATGTCGGGCATCTGCGCATAAAGGTGATTGCGGATAAGGTGCGCGCCACCTGAAACTGGAATGCTAGGCAGCATGCCAATCGCATCTCTTCGAGGCCTGGTCAGCGTGATCGACATTGCCATCCCCGGCCTGCGCGGCATCGGCGCGGCCACGGTGCTCAGGCAGACCGTGTCCCGCTTCATGGCGCATGACATGGTCACGCATGCCAGGGCAGTCACTTTCCAGGTGCTGTTCTCGTTTTTCCCCTTCGTGATCCTGTTCATGGCGCTGCTGGGCTATCTGGAAATAACCAACCTCTTCGATTACCTGCGCCGGCAGTCGGAAGTGTTTTTCCTGCGCCAGACCGCGCCGCAGATGAATGCCGTCATCGACCAGCTGCAGCAGCGGCGCCACGGCATGCTGTCGTTCGGGATCCTGTTTGCGCTGTGGGCATCCTCCTCGGCGATGCGGGCGATGATGAACGCGATGAACGTGATCTATGGCGTTCGGGAAGAGCGGCCTGTGTGGAAGCGCTATCTGCAGTCCGTGCTGGCCACGCTGGCGGTAGGCGCGGCGCTGGCATTCGCGGTGACGCTGCTGCTGGTGCGGCCGGCGGCGATGGCGGTGCTGGCCGAGGACCTCGGCCTGCCGCACTGGTGGGCCGGGATGTGGGCCTGGTATCTGCGCTGGCCCGCGGTCCTGCTGCTGCTCACGGCAGTGGTGACGGTGATCTACTGGGTCACGCCGGATGTCGAGCAGCGTTTTCGCTTCGTCACCCCCGGCGCCGTCGTCGCGGTGCTGGTCTGGTTTGCCGCCTCGCTGGGGTTTGACTTCTATGTGCGCAATATCGGCAGCTACGACAGGCTGTACGGCAGCGTCGGCACGGCCGTGGTGCTGCTGCTGTACTTCTTCCTGACCTCGTTCATCCTGCTGTTCGGCGCCGAGCTCAATGCCGCGATCGAGCACTTGGACCCGGCCGGCAAGAATCCGGGCGACAGAAGCGCGGACTGAGCGGCGTGGCGCGGGCGGCGTCGGCGAGGTGGGGGCTGGCTGCGCTGCGCCTGGCCCGGCGCAGCATTTGGGCATCGGACTGATCAGCTTTCAAGTTGCAATCCCATCATGGCAAACAAGAACTTCCTGTCAACAAATAAGGCGTCAGGTACTTTTTCACCGTCATGCAGGCGGCTGTTGCGTCGCAGCGCAAATTCGATGATGGCTAGCAATCGCTCTGTCGGCATGAAATAAAAAGACATATCCCGTTCCTTTGCAAAGAGCTCATGGTTTTGCCGAAGCCACGTGATTTCGTCATCGGTAGGAAACCTTTCCTCCTGCAGGTCGTTTACTTTCCGATCGTTTTGTAGGAACGGAGAAAATGGCAAGGGGGTTGGCCCGGCGAGAACGCCAGGCACTTGCAAAACATCATTCGGCTTGGGTGAATCGAGGAAATTCAGGGATAAGGTTGAGGGCGCGTTTGGTTGCTGAGACGGTGGCATGTTTTCGGCGTCAGCGGCATGCAGGTGCGTGAGCAGGAAGCCGAGATCCAGATCAGTTTCTTCTGGCTGAAAAGGAGCGACTTCTGATGGTTGATCGGTCGACATATCACTGGGCGATCAAGGACGGCAAGTTGCCTGCCGGTCAATTGCCAGCGCCGGTAATCCAGAGACATGCACCTGCAAGGCGGATGGCGGAGTCGGTTGCAAGGACGCAAGCGCTTCATGAACAGCCTGATTGCTGCTGGGTAAAAGATCATTCGGTAATTGGGCCGGCCAACGGGGGGGATCTGGCAAAAACATTGATGGCGACATTAGCTCGTGCGACAGCAGCAGCGCGCGCAGGGCGGTATTGCTCATTAACACCTCGCTGAGAAATGCCAGGTCGGACTTCGACAGGGCGCAGCCTTTCAGGGACAGGGTAGTGAGTGCGTGATTGCCGCACAGCTGCCGGGCGATGTCGGCCATGTCCTGACTTGTCAGCGCGACCTGATCCAGTCGCAGCTTGATGTAGCAGGGCGCAGCGCGGGTCCAATTGATCAGCCAGCTAATCTCGCCAAACATGAACTGGCCTTGGCGTAGGTCAAGCTCGCCCTTGGAAGCGTGGACGACCAGCCAGTTCAGAGCCTCGGTTGCCCGATGACGGATGCAGAGCAAGGCAATGCTGCGCATGACGTCTGGCGGCAGGGGCAAGGCCTGCTTTCCGGATAGCGCAAGCCGCTGCGCGTCCGGATGGCTGGCAAGGTCGAGGTGGGGAGGAAAGTCCGGTTTGTGCTGAGACTTGACTTCCTTGTGCAAGGCGAGCATGTGCAGGGTGCGGTAGCTCGGCAGCCCGGACGCATCGGTTTTGAGCAAAAAGCGGGCGATATGGGCACTGACCTCCGGTGGCAGATAAGGCCGGTTTACGGGCAGGGTGGAGAGGGCCAGTTTCGCCATGAAATATTGATCGGCAAACAAAGGCAGCTCCCGGTTCTCCGCGAGGCGCTGCCTGACATGTGGCCGCAGCGACCAGGGATAGGGCTCCTCGTTTGGCCAGGGTCGATAGAACCTAGGGGGAAGAATGAACTCGCACAAGGTCAGATTTACCTGCAGCATTTTCCACAGAATGGCCATGTCGCTGAAGGGTGCCTTGTCGGCGCTGATTTTCAGCACGCCATAGATGGGTTTCAGGTCTGAAGCGTCGCCGGGAAAACCTGGAATGTGAACAGAAGACATCGTGTCGTTGTTTGCCAAGGCGCTGGCGAAGGCCGTAATTGCTCCGGGCGCAAAGCTGCAACGCCCTAAAAGCACTTCGGTCAGCGCCTTGCCTGGTGCGGCTAATGCATGGGCCATCGCCGGGGTAATGAGCCAGTCGTAGAGTTCGATTCTGGTCAAGGAGCGATTGGCCAGCAGGCCCACGCTGAAATCCAGCGCCGGATCATCGTTGTAGATGTTGCGGTTTCTTATCGCCAGCTTGCGAAGCGAGCTGGCGCGTGGCAGATAAGCGTTCAGCGTAGTTGCAGTGGCCGGGCTTAAACCGATATAGAGTTCGCATAGCACCGGATGGTCCTCGATCGCTGCGAATAATTGCGCAAGCTCTTGTTCAGAGTAGGAACGCCACGGATCGTTAATTTCCCTGATGCCTTTGCTGCTGGGTAATGCATCGATGAAGGCGTCCCAACATTGTTCTGGCCAAAAGCGGGTGTCGTCGAAAATCAGCTTGACCGGCGCGGGCAGACGGTCAAGGCAGGCGATCAGGTAGCGGACCTGCTGTGGATTAAGATCTGATCCCCTGGGCCAGAACCGTATGCTGTCCGACTGCAGCAGAAACCAAAGCAAGGCATCCGCGCACGCGTGTTTCGTGCAGAAGCGCAAGAGCTGGGCAAGGTCCGTGTCGCTGTTGGCTTGGGCGAATCCCGTTCGCGCAATCCTGGCTACGACAGCACAGGTGGTGACATCAACGCCTCCGGGAAAAGGGGGCAAGGAAAGCTTGCGTAGCGCCTCGATTGTCAGACCGGTTGCATGCCGGCTCTCGGCGTCGGAGGCATTGGCATCTATTTGTCCGGTTGCCGGATTTATGGAAGGATAGCCCTGTCGATTCTGGAACTCCGAGGCAACGCGTTTCATTCGGCTCTCCCTTTGTAAAAAGAAGCCGGCTTCGTAACGAATCTCGGTGAAAGTGTTTGAAAAGTCCGTGGCGCAAGCGGAAACAGGTGCAACGCCGTGGCGTTGTTCATGCAACCGGTCGTATTCAGGCATGCGCGGCGCAAGACACGTTGTGTGTCCAGCGTGATCGGGTCAGGCCTGCGGGCTGCCGGATAGCCTCATCGATGGCACCCTGTCGTGTTTCCCCGGCGCTCGGACAGGGAAGGGATGGTCAAGGCGGGCGCGCCTGGAGGCAACATGTTCCATCCGCTCAACGCGCCCGGCAGGTCTGGCCTGAGCCGTATCGGCCCGCGCGGTGCAGCGTGTCAGCCAGCCTTGGCCGTGCTGCGTACCGCCGGCGGCGCGGCGCTCGAACTGTCTGTTTGCGCGCTGGGGGTGCCGGCCAGTACGGCTGCGGCAATGCTCAGTGCGATGCAGCCAAGGACGGCGAGCGCGGAAGACAGGACGATGCTTTTCATGATGCGTAGGAAATGTGAAATCAGAGGGGAAACGCAGCGTAATGATAGCGACCGGATTTCTAGTTGGAAAGGCTTATGGCGCGATGAGGTAAATAAACGACGTTTTTATTAACGTCTCGGCGTCATTTCGTCATTTGCATCGTGCCCCGGGACGGGAAGATGGTTTTTACTGTCAGGCGCTTCTGTTCCAGCGCCGGTCCCAGCCTGCCGCCCAGGCCCGGAATTGCGCCGACGGCATCGGCGCGGCAATGAAATAGCCCTGCGCCATGTCGCAGCCGAATGCGGCCAGCCTGTCCCATTGCGCCTGGCTTTCCACGCCTTCGGCCACCACCTTGCGTCCGAGGTCGTGCGCCAGGTCGATGGTGGAGCGCACGATCACCGCCGAATCACGGTCCCCCAACATCCTGGCCACGAAGGACTGATCGATCTTGATGCAGTCCACCGGCAGTTTCTGCAGATAGCTGAGCGAGGAATAACCGGTGCCGAAGTCGTCGATGTAGAGGGTGATGTTCTTGGCGCGCAGCGCGCGGAGGATCTGCAGCGCGTGTTCGGCGTCTTCCATCAGCACGCTTTCGGTCAGTTCGATTTCCAGCAGGCCCTGCGCCAGGCCGAGGGCGACCCGCATGTCGTGAATGGCGTCGAGCAGGGACTTGTCCTGCAGATTGCTGGCCGAGAGATTGATGGCTACCGGCATTGCTGCGTCCGTTTCCGCCAGGTTGGCGTTGAAACGCAGCGCCGCGGCGATCATCCATTCCGTCAGGGGGCGGATCAGTTCGGTGCGTTCGGCCAGCGCGATGAACTCGCCAGGCGCCATCAGGCCGCGCCGCGGATGGTGCCAGCGCACCAGCCCTTCGGCGCCACAGACGCGCTTGCTGCGCATGTCGACCTTGGGCTGCAGGTACAGCGCCAGTTCGTCGGCGTCGATCGCATGCCGCAGTTCACCCACCATGACCAGGCGCGCCGCCTGTCGCTGGCCCTGGTCGGGGGATGGCTCGTAGAGCGCATGCCGCAGTTTCTGCTCCCTGGCGCGGCCGACGGCGACATCCATCTGGCGCAGCAGGTCATGCGCCGTTCTCGCATGCCGCGGAAAATGCGTGATGCCCATTCTCGCCGCGACTTCCACCGGCAGCCCGGCGATCAGGAAGGGCGTGGCCAGCAGGGATTGCATCTGTTGCGCCAGCAACGCCGCCTCCGTGGTGCTGCTGGCCGGCAGCAGCATGGCAAACTGGTCGCCACGCAGCCGCGCCGCGCTTGCGCCCGCGGGCAGCACCGCTTGCAGGCGCTGGCCGAATTGGCGCAGCAGGTCGTCGCCATGCTGCAGGCCAAGGGCCTCGTTGATGTCGCGCAGCCGCTCCAGGCGAACCTGTACGGCCGCCACGCCCGGCTCGCCTGCTTGCACGGCGTCGATCGCCATCGCGGCCAGCTGCGTGAAGCGCGCTTCATTCGGCAGCCCGGTCACCGGATCGAAATAGGTCAGCTGATGCATCTGCTCGCGTGTGCGGATCGCGCTGATGCCAAACGCCAGGTCGTCGGCGCACTCGGCCAGAAGCGTCGCTTCTTCCGTGCTGAAGTCGTCGACATTGGCGGAATAGATCGCCAGTGCGCCGGCGACGGCGCTACCGAGGCGCAGGGGAATGGCGATGCAGCAGCCATAGTCGGTCATGCTTTGGCGCCACGGCGCATAGGCCGGATCGTCGCCGATATTGCGCACGATGCGCGTCTGGCCGGTGCGGACCGCCACCGCCACCGCGGTGCTGGCGTCCGGGTTGTCGCCGTCGCCGGCGGCGATTATTTCCCGCAGGGCGGCCAGGCCGCCCGGATAGCCCTGCTCCGCGGCCGGAAGCAGCGCCCCGTGGCCGTCCTGCTGCCGGTACCAGACGCAAGCCAGGCGGTAGCCGCCGGCGGCGACGATCTCGCGGCACATGCTGTCGAGCAGGCCGGGTTCATCGGCTGCGCGCAACATGCTGCGGTTGACAGCGCTCAGGGTACGCAGCGCCCGGCCCAGGTGCTCCAGCTCATTGACGTGCCGGGCCAGCGCGGTGTTGAGAATGCCGATCTGCTGTTCCGATTGCTTGCGCTCGGTGACGTCGGTGGCCAGCACGTAGTAGCCAAGCACTTCCCGGCCAGCGCTGAACCGGGGCACGTAATTGACCTGCAGCCAGGTGCCGGGAAAGGGCTGCCAGTCATAGCCGAGCGTCTCGCCGCGCAGAGCCCGGGCAATCAGCGGCGCGATGATGGCGTAGCGTTGTGGTCCCATCACCTCGGCAACCGTGCGTCCGGTCATGCCGGCGTTGTCGGCGGCGAAACGTTGCAGGTGTGGCCGGTTGGTATAGACATAGCGCTGCTGCCCGTCGATATAGGCAATCAGCGCCGGCACGTTGTCGATCACGCTCTGCAGATGGTCCTGGCTTTCCTGCAGCGCCGCCGTACGTTCCCGCACCCTTTCTTCGAGCAAGGCATTCTGCTGACGCACCAGGCGCCTGGCCTGGCGGGCCGCGCCTTCGTCGCGGAACACCAGCACCACGCCGCCAATATTGCCGGCGGCATCGTGGATCGGGGCTGCGCTGTCGGCAATTGCATGTTCCCTGCCGTCGCGGGAGAGCAGCGAAGTGTGTTCCGCCAGTTCCTGGATGTTCCCGCTGGCCAGCACCCTGGCGATCGGCGTCTCGACAGGTTCGCGAGTCTCCTCATGAACGATATGGAACACCTGTTCCACCGGCCGGCCGCGGGCCTCCTCGAATGGCCAACCGGTCAGGCGCTCCGCCACCGGATTCATGTGCAGGATGCGGCCCCCGGTGTCGGTGGCCAGCACGCCGTCGCCGATGGAACGCAGGGTAATGGCAAGCCGTTCCTCGCTATCGGCCAGGGCGCGCCGGCTGGCCTCGGCCTGGCGTCCCTGGCGCCGGATGGCCAGATAATTCACCACCAGCAGCACCCCGAGCGCTGCGCCGGCCGCTGCTTCGGTCAGGATCACGCGGCGGTTGGCAAGGGCTTCATTGGCGGTGCGCACTGCAAGCAGGCGAAGCTCTTCCGCCTCCATCTCGCGCAACAGGCGATACATGCGTTCCCGGGTGGCTGCCAGCGGCGTGCCCGCGACATAGCGCGCCGCGGCTGCCGCTCCCTGGGAGCGCGTGATGGTTTCGATTTCCCGGGCAATCGCCAGACGCTCGTCGACGACGGCGCGCAACTGTGTCCAGCGTGCCTGCTGCTGCGGATTGTCAGCGGACATGCCGCGGATGCGGTCCAGCAGCACCTCGCGCGAGGCAATGGTGGCGTCCCGTTCGGCAAGCAGGGCGGTGTTGCCGGTCAGCCGGAAGTTCTGCGTGGTGAGTTCGATCTTGAGCGCATCGGCCTCTGCCTGGGCGAGGCTGTTGAGGATGGCATGGGTATGGCCCACCCATCGGGCAGCCTCGGCGGCGTTCCTGCTGATGGTCCAGGTGCCGCAAGCCAGCCCGGCGATTACAGCCATTGATGCGACGAATCCGAGCAGCACCCGGTCTGTCAGCCATCCGCGATACGTCATTCGCCTTCTCCGGGCAGGCCTGACCGCTGGGTCAGTTCACTGGCGTTTCATTGATTCCATTCATTGGCGTCAAATGGAACTTGCGTTTACCTCGTAATTCCGTGAATTCTACGCAATCAATGCCAATACGGGTAAGCAATTCCTTCATCTATTTCCTCGCTTTAATAGGGATTGCTTATCTTTATCGGAATTTCCTGCCGGATCTAGCCATCAATGTTTTATCGAAGTCAATGAATCTGGTTAACATTAATTTTTATTCAATAAAAAATATTCGCAGGGGCAAAATAGGTGATGAAGGATATTTTTGTGCGGATAAAAATGAATCGGAGGAAAGTAAAAATTGAATTGATGAAGAATGGCAGAGAAAAATTGGTGTTTTTGATTGAGGCAATGCTTTGCATTAATTTAACTTTCATCGCGCCCAGTAAATTGGTTTTCCTATAAGATACAGATACTTATGAATTTTTGGAAATCATGATACACAGTATTGTTTTACAAATGACAATGGGGTTTAATGTGGGAAAATCCGCATGTCGGGTTTTTTTACAATCTATTTCATTGCAGGCGATGGAAATTTATTAAGCTGTTGATTTTTCTGGTTTGCTTATCCATGGCACGCACTTTGCAATGGAATTCTTGGGGAATGGGTAAAAGAGATCAGCGGGAGCCTTTCCTTTTTTGCGAACTGGCTTGTACTCAAGATTTTGATCGGAGAAAACACCATGCGCTTTACCATGAAGAAAAAAGCTTTGGCATGCAGCATCGCGGGAGGGCTGGCCTTGCTTGCCTCAAGCGCGGGAGCCCAGACATTTCCGGACTTTACCGTAAGCGAGATTGCCGTTCCCGGCGCGAATGCGGGCACCGTCAATGCTGACAAGGTGACCGGCAATTACGTCGAGGTGATTACCTTTAGCGGTAATAACTTCAATGTCTCGTTGCTGTGGCAGGCCGGCCAGTTTGTGGCCAATAACGGCGCGACGCCGGTCGCGTCCCAGCTGGGCGGAGTCACCGCCAACCAGTACGGCATGTACGCGCTGTACCAGGGTAACGGCACCTTCAGCGCCGGCGCCAATGGCACCACGAACTTCAGCTTCAGTCCTGGCGGCAGCCTGTCGGTATTCCTGGATCCGAGCAGCAACACCACCTTCACGCAGCCTGGCAATGGCTCCACCGCCTGGGGCTCCGCCAACGCGGGCGAAGACATCCAGATCGCCAACGGCGTGCCGACCTCGGGCCAGGGCACGCTGGACCCCAACCTGCCGACCTGTTCCGGCACCGGCGGCAGCGGCATCAACTGCGGCAACTTCGGCGCGTCGTCGTCCTGGGTGCTGACTTCCGCGGGCACCCGCTATTTCACCGCGCCCAATCCGTTCTACAGCGTGTCGTTCCAGTCCGGTCAGCTCAATAACTTCAACCTGAGCGGCACCCAGGTCATCAATGGCTCGCTGGACGTGGTCTTCAACGGCGGCGGCGGCGGCCAGGTTCCCGAACCGGCCACGGTGGCCCTGCTGGGCCTGGGTGTGCTTGGCCTCAGCCTGGCGCGACGCAGAAAGGCCTGATCCCCTTCTGTTCGCAAGCCGTTCTCAAGGGAGGCCGCCAACTGGCCTGATGCAACGCAGGCCAGCCGGCGGCTGAGCAGGCTGCCACGACCGAGCGTGGCAGCCTTTTTTCCATGTCGGGGCCGTTCATCGCGTCGATCAGACGCATTCGCCGTCCGCGGTCCGCGCGACGTGGGCGGCCGTCCTGCCGGAAAGGTTTCCGCAGAGGCCCATCAGCGACGCCCAGTGCGGATTGCCGGCGTCGACCCGGCGCCGGATCTTGGCGGCCAGCGCCATCAGCAGCCGGTCTATCTCATCCAGCGTCACATGCAGTTCATGCACGACCTGCTGGTCTGCCTTGTAGGGCCGGAACATGGCGAGAAAGCCCGGCCCCATGCCGGCGCGCCAGGCGACGATCTGGATCTGCTCCACCTGTTCCAGCACGAACGCCAGAGCGCCGGACGTGCGCAAAGCCGGCTTCAATGCCTCCCATTCGCCGAGCAGCTGCTCCAGTCGGTGCAGGCGCTTTATCAGCGGCATGGCCGGCGTATATGGCCCGTCCGCGGAGGCGCGGTCATCCGGCGCGAAGGCTGGCAGCAGGTCCTTCAGGGCACTGACGACGGCCTGGTCCAACTGCCCCTGCTCCACTCTCAGGATCACCTTCAAGCGGTTGAGGTCGCCGCCGCGCGCCACGGCGTCGTACAGATCCGCCACGGCCAGGACCCGGGCGGCCGGCTGTATCCTCTCGCCGCTGATGCCATGCGGGTAGCCGCTGCCGTCCAGGCGCTCGTGATGCTGGAGCACGGCCAGCGCCACTGCGCGCGGAACATGCGCTGTCTGGGACAGGATCACATAGCCCGTCACGGGATGGACGTGGATGAACCGCAGGTTGTCGCCGCCGATGGCGTGACCGCTTTCGAAAATGGCAGGGTCGGTATGCATTTCGCCGATGTCATGGCATAGCGCGGCGAGAACCAGTTCCGCCAGTTGCGGCCCGGACCACTTCAGGCGCAGGCCGATGCAGTGGGCGAGCACGGCCAGGCGCAATGCGTGGTGATACATGTCCCGTTTCTGTTCGCGCATGACCTTGAACCGAAAACCCAGCGGCGGCGGCAGGTCGAGGTTGCCTGTCAGCGCTTTCCAGGCGAGCGGGTCGCCGGTACGGTTGACCAGTGCCGCAATGCCCGGTTCGGCGGCAATGATCTGGTCGGTGTCCCTGACCAGCGTCGCTGCATCGACCGGGTCGGCCGCGGTCAGCACGGCTTCCAGCGGCAGGGACAGGGTATGCCGCGTCAGCTTTTCCCAGGTTGCCTGGTCGATCCGACTGCCGCTCGCGATCAGCTTCATGCCATTGGATGCATAAATATCCTGGGACGCGCGCATGTCAGTGCTCTGCGCCACGCGCTCGACGCAACGCAGATATTCAGGATTGGCATTGACCTCCTGCTTCTCTGTCGTGCTCGGCTCGGTATCGGGACTGATGAATGGCGCGTTCATGGATGGATTCTTTTCCCTGAGACATCGTTGCAGCGGTCAGGACTGGCAAGCCTGGCCGGACGGTCGGCAGTAAAAGCGGTCAAAAATGCATTATTTGAAATGACTGGGAAAGTGCCCTGGCGTGAACTCATTCGAATTTTTTTCGCATTTTATTGAATCAGAACGATTCATTTAATGCTTTTAAGAAATAAGCGTGCATTCTTGCATGAAATGTGTTCGTCCAACAACATCGCGTGTCGCCGGCTGGGTGGATCGTTTTGGTCGGCCTTCCGGTGGTAGCGCAGGCTCCTGGTCAGGCCCAAAGCGCTCTAAGGACGTTGGCTGTTTGCACCCCTTGTGCTGCCCAATGCCTGCAAGTATCCGGCAAGACAGCACGCCGCCAGCCGGTCGGCCAGTTCCCGGCGTGCCTGCGTGTCGGTGCCCATCGCACGCATCAGTCCTTCCGGCAGCGCATGCACGGGCAGCACGCCCGGCATGGCCGGCATGTCCCAGGTGGCCGCATAGGCCGACTGCTTGGACGGCACGCCTTCCTGGCCGGGCAGGCCCAGGTTCAGGCGCGGCAGCGCATAGGCCATCGCCACGATGCGGCCATGCAGGCTGCTGCCGAGGTAGCAGCGGGCGCCGGCAATGAGCGCGCAGATATCCCAGAGGTTCAGGCTGTGCAGCATGGCGGCCGGCGTGCGCAGGCGGCGGATGAGGCGCCGGTAGCAGTCGATGTCGTCATGCCAGTATGCGGCGCCGGCGCGGAAGAACACGATGCCGCAGCCGGTTTCCCGGGCCGCCTGGTCGAGGGTGCGGGCAAGGGCGTCGAGCGTGACGTCGTCGCCGAAGTCGGCGCTGAACTGCACGGCCAGATAGCCGCGCGGAAAACGCCGCCGCAGCGCGGACAGTGCGCTGCCATGGGCGTGGCGTCGGACGCGGCGGTCCAGCAGCCTTGCCGTCAGCGCCGCCGGGTCGGGCATCAGCCGGCTGGCGATGCCGGCGCGGCCCAGCAGCGCGTGGGTGATGCGGTCGCGCACCGACACCGCACTGGCCTGGCGCAGTTTGTCCAGCACCTCGCGCTGCATCGCGGCGTCGCACTGCGTTAGCCCGACGCCGCCGATGGCGACATGCAGTACGCGCAGCCCGGCAGGCGCGGCCAGATACGGCGCCAGGTCGGAAGAGCGCAGCCGGTCATGGGCCCAGGCGGCGCGGCCCCGGAGGTCGTGATCCAGCCGGCTTGCCAGCGGCGCCGCCTGCGGCGGCGGCAGCAGCATCACCGCAGCCTCCCAGGCGCTGCAGGTCAGCAGTTCGCCGCCGGCATGGATCAGCGCGCCGCCATGCCGTCCAACGCGCGCCAGCACGTCGGACAGGCGCTGCACCCGCTTGCCGCCGACCGGGCGCAGGTCGACGTCGGCCAGCCCGGCATAGAGCAGGCGGCGCGGCCGCAGCAGCGCAGCGGCGACCTGGGCGAACAGCAGGTCGCCGAAATTGTGCCGGTCGAAGGCGCCGAAGACGATGGTGACGGCCTGCATTGCCGCGTCGGCGTACTGGCCTGCAGGCCGCGCCGCGTTATCCGCGCGACGGATTGATCAGGTATTTCTCCCCGGTGCTGCGGCGGCCATAGGCCGCCACGGCATCGGCGCCCAGCGCTTCGGACAGCGACACTTCCTTCGTGTAGTGGCTGGCGAAGGTCGTGGTCAGTTCCGCGGCAACCCGCTGCTTCAGGCGCGCCGCCACCTCGGGGCCGGCCTTTTGCAGGAAGGGGAACAGCAGCCAGCCGCCCATGCTCCAGGTCATGCCGAAGTCGCGCACGATCTCGGTTGGCCGGGTGTCGAGGCCGCCGTAGATATAGACCTGCTTGAAGGTGGTGGAGCCGTAGCGGCTGTATTCCTTGGCGGTGCGGTTGGCCGCCGCTTCCATGCCGGACAGGATCTGGCCGGCCAGGCGGCCGCCGCCGATCGCGTCGAAGGCAATGGTGGCGCCGGTGGCGACCAGCGCGTCGGTCAGTTCCTGCATGAAGTTGTCGGCGGTGGAGTCGACCACGTAACGCGCGCCCATGCCCCTGAGCAGGTCGGCCTGCTGCTGCGAACGCACGATGTTGACCAGGCCGATGCCGTCCTTGATGCAGATGCGGTTGAGCATCTGCCCCAGGTTGGATGCCGCTGCGGTGTGCACCAGCGCCTTGTGGCCTTCGTTGCGCATGGTTTCCACCATGCCCAGCGCGGTGAGCGGATTGACGAAGGCGGATGCGCCCTGCGCCGCGGTGGCGCCTGGCGGCAGCGGCAGGCACTGGTCCGCCGGCACGCAGCGGTATTGCGCATACATGGCCCCGGCCAGCACCGCCACCGTCTTGCCCATCAGCGCCTGCGCGGCCGGCGAGGCGCCTGCCGCGACCACCGTGCCGGCGCCTTCGTTGCCCACCGGCAGGGACTGGTCGAGCCGGGCCGCCATGCTTTTCATGCTGCGCTCGGGGATCGGCGCGGTGACGACAGGGCCGCTGGCATTGCGGCTGAAGACCGCGCTGGACATGTCGGCAGCGCCGAACAGCAAGCCGATGTCCGACGGATTGATCGGCGACGCTTCGATACGCACCAGCACTTCATTCTCGGCCGGCGTTGGCACCGGCACCGGCGCCAGCGACAGTTCCAGCTCGCCGCTGGCCTTGACCAGCGAGCGCAGTTCCAGGGCGGTATTTTCGGTCGGGGTAGTCAATTGTCGTCTCCTCGTGTGATGGGGCGCTGTAAAAGCGGCAAAGCTTAACACCGGCCCGGCTTGCCGGTTTGTGCCAGGTCCATTGCCGAGTTCGCGGTGCGCTGCTCTTCCGGCAGCCATGCCACGATGGCGGCGGTGCAGACCGAGATGCCGGCCATGATCATGAGCAGCGTGGCAAAGCCGCCGGCCTTGACCACCGGGCCCAGCAGCCAGACCGCGATGGAACTGATGCCGAACGATACCGCCAGCCGCATGCCGGTGGCGCGCGAGCGCATGCGGTCGTCGACATAGCGCACGATCAGCGCATCGGTGAAGGGAATCGCGCCGAAGATGCAGACCATGACGCCCAGCAGCAGCGCATACAGCGTCCAGCCGCTGGAAAACGCGGCCAGCAGCAGCAACGGCGCCTGGGCGCAGGCAATGCACAGGTAGAGGCGCTTGATGCGCATGCGGTCGATCAGCCGGCCGACCACCAGCTGTGCCAGCGACGCTGCCGCGTACACCGCGGCCAGCAGCATGCCCAGCCGCGCCGGATCGTCGATCGTGCCCTGCAGCCGTTCGGCCAGCAGGCGGGCGTTGCCGTTGGTGGAGAAATTGAACAGCAGGCTGCTGGAGACGGCGGCGGCGGTCATCACCACGAAGGCGCGCGCCAGCAGCGCGGGCGGCAGCGCCGCGGCGGCGCCGGCGGCGCGCCTGGCCGGCGGCGCCATCTCGGCCGGCGCCACGCGCCAGAACAGCAGGCCGCAGGCCATTGCCAGCACGCCAGGCACGACGAAGGCCGCGCGCCAGCCGTATGCCTGCATCAGCAGGCCGGTCAGCACCGCCGCCAGCGCCACGCCGAGGTTGCCGGCCAGGCCGTTGATGCCGATCACGGCGCCGGGGCGGCGGCTGCCCTGCACCACCATCGGTATGCCGACCGGGTGATAGATCGAGGCAAACGCCCCGAGCAGCGCCAGCGCGCCCGCCAGCTGCCAGGCATTGCGGGTGCAGGCCACCAGCAGGGCGGAAGCGCCCAGGCCGATGAAGAACACCGTCATCATCGGCCGCCGGCCCCAGACATCGCCTAGCCGCCCCGCGGGCAGGGAGCCGAGGCCGAACAGGAAAAAGGCGCCCACGCCGTAGGGCATCAGGTCTTCCCAGCGGGCGAAGCCGAAGTCGGCCGCGATGGACGTGACCGCGGTGGCGAAGATCAGCATGAACAGGTGGTCGAGCGCATGGCCCAGATTCAACAGCAGGAAAACCGGGCGGGTGGGAGCGGACATGGCAACTCGTGGGCGATGCGCGGGCGGCGCGACAGCATGATTCTGCCGCGAAAGCCGGTTAACGACAAATTGTTCGATTGGGCAGCGATGCCGGTGCTGTGCTACATTGCCGGCGCGGTTCCCGGCCATGCCGGACCGCATACGTTCTCAGGGCGAGGTGAAATTCCTCACCGGCGGTAATGGTGTAGTCCCGTGCCGATTTTTGGATCGGCACATCACTGGACCTAGTCCGCGAGCGCTTGCCGCAGCGCCGGTTTTCCGGCATCGCGGCAAGGTCAGCAGACCCGGTGCGATCCCGGGACCGACGGTCACAGTCCGGATAAAGAGAGAGCGGGATAGTGCCTTCCCGGCCGGCTGTTGCGGCGCGGGCTGCCGGGTCGCGCCATGCCGCGGCCGGGTTTGCCGCGCCGGGCCGGCGGCCATGCTGCAAGCGCATGGCGTGCATCTTCCCCATCGATCGCAAGCCCTGTTTTTTGTCCATCGAAAACAGGAGTAACAACCATGCAAACCTTCCATTCCACCGATGCCGCCGCTTCCCTGCCGGGCAGCCGCGTTGCCTTCATCCAGGCCGGCTGGCACAGCGAGATCGTGAACCAGTGCCGGCAGTCCTTCATTGCCGAGATCGGCCGCCTCGGCCATGCCGAAAGCGACATCGATTTCTTCGAGGTCGCCGGCGCCTTTGAAATCCCGCTGCATGCCAAGCTGCTGGCGCAGAGCGGCCGCTATGGCGCCGTCGTCGGCGCCGGGCTGGTGGTCGACGGCGGCATCTACCGGCATGAGTTCGTCGCCCAGGCGGTGATCTCGGGCCTGATGGAGGTGCAGCTTGCCACCGGCACGCCGGTGATTTCGGCAGTGCTGACGCCGCATCATTTTCATGCCGGCGCAGAGCACCGCGATTTCTTCGCCGCGCACTTCGTGGTCAAGGGCGAGGAGGCGGCCAGGGCCTGCCATGCCACCATGCATGCGGTGCGTCAGCTGCGCGGCCTGCCCGACCTGCGGCGTTGAGCAGGCAGCCGGCCCGGCGTCGCAGCCTGCATGCAACGCCGGGCCGGTTTCGTGATCCAAGCCGCTGGCGCTGATGCGGGAGGACGCGATGTTCGTATTCTTTTCCAGCCGGCTGGGTTGCCTGGGTTCGATTGCCGTATCCGTGGTGCTGACCCTGCTGCTGCTGTTATTGCTTGGGGTGTTCTGAGCCCCGATCCTGGATGTGACAACGCCTGGCCGCCGCGATGGTGGCCAGGCGTTTTTGCCGACACCGCGTCGGCAGCGCGTGATCCGCGCCGCCGACGCGTTCCCGGTCAGGGGATGAAGTTCAGCGTTTCCGGCAGGTCCTTGCTGGGCACTTCAAAGATCGGGCCGTTGCCGTCCGGATCGATCACGTTCGCGCCATTGCTGATGAAGAACTCGGCAATCTGCTGCTGCGCCCCGATGGCGAAGGGCGCCGCCGCGGGAGTGAAGATGTTGGTCAGGAAGGTGTGCGGATTCTTCGGTATCCCCGGGTTGGCCGCATAAGCCAGGTCGTTGCGGTACTGCACGGCGACATCAGCCAGCTTGCCCGCGCGCAGGATCGCGGTGGTGGTCGGATTCGGCACCGTCTGGTCGCCGCGCGCAAACTGGATCAGCACCGGCTTGGCGCTGTTGCCGTGAAGCGGATTGGAGCGGATGAACGGCGCATAGGACACCGGGTTGCCCGCCTGCTGCGCCCACTCGTTGCGGTCCAGCAGCTGCTGAATCGCCATCGCACCCGGCACATTGTTGATCACGGTGGCCTGGTTGCGCAGCGGGATGTTTTCATTGAAGTTGATCCCTCCCGCCGGCGGCAGGTTGATCAGCGACGGCAGCCGGGTGGCCAGCGCAAGGCCCGTCAGCGGACGGAAGGCGCCCAGCCTGGCCACCTCGGTGATCGAGCCGCCCGGCACGTTGGGCACGCCGGCCTTGATGCGCGGCTCCACGCCCAGCAGGATGGTGCCGTAGATGCCGCCGAAGGACTGGCCGCTGTAATAGATGCGTTCGCCGTCGAGATCGGCGCGCCCGTCGCCGTCCACGTCCATGCCGGCTTTGACCACGCTCACCAGCTGCATCAGGTCGACCACGGTCTGGCGCAGGCCGTCGCGGCTGCCCAGCACGGTGTAGGGCGCGGCTGCATTGACGCCTTCGGTCGAGTCGATCGCGCCGTCGCCGTTCTGGTCATAGCCGCGGCCGCCGGCCGGCAGGGTGACCGTGCCGCCGCCGCTCGTGACCGTCAGCATGCCCTGGTCGCCGCCGCCATGGCCCACCACCTGGATCGCCAGGGTGGCGATGCCCCTGGAGGCAAAGGTCGACGCCACCGTCCAGGGCGCGCCGTACATGCTGTCGGTAAAGCCGTGGCCGAAGATGGCGACCGGGTAGCCGCCGGCCGGTTTGGGGCCGGATGGGAGGAACAGCTGGAACACCAGTTTCTCGTTGCGTAGCGGCACGGGATGGCCGGTGCGGGTCGGCGTCGCCGGAATGTATTTGGCGTCGTTCAGGTAGCTGGGCGAGTCGAACGTGCCATAGGCGATCTTTTCAACCGCGCCCGGCACGGCCTGCAGTGCCGCCATGGGCAGCTGGGAGGTGGTGAACCCGGCAACACTGGTCTGGCGCTTGAACGCAATGCTGGTGCCGGCCACCGGGAACACCGCGCGGGCGGCGCCGCCGTTGCCGATCATGAAATTGGCGCCTGGCTTGGCGCTCCTGACCGACTGCATGATCTTGTACAGGTCGGCGCTGATGCTCTGGGTGGAAAACAGCGTGGCGGCGGCAACCTTCAGGTTGGCCGGGATGCGGGAGCGCAGCGCGTCGCGCAATTCGCGCCGGTATTCGCTGGTCTCGCGACGCTGGTCGCTGTCGTCGTTGTCCATGTCGATCGACTTGAGCTTCTTGCCGCTGGCGTCGCGCACGCCGTCGGTGACGATCAGCACATAGCGGGAATGCTGGTTGAGCAGTTCGTCGGATTCGAAGGCCAGGGTCTTGCTGGCCGGGTCCCATACCACCTGGTTGATGCCGACCTTCTGGCCGGCGCCCATGCCGTTGACGGTATCGCCGAGATTCATCAGGAAGATCGTGTTGCTGTTGACGGTGCGCGGGTCGATGTCGCCGTTGAAGGGCAGGGTGATGCGGGGCTGGGTGGAAAAGCCGTCCAGCGTGTTGAGCACCTTGATGTCGGCGCAGTCGCTGGGACGGGTAGCGCAGTTCGGCAGCGGCAGTTCCACGCGGCGGCCAGTGTTCTGGCTGGCGTCGGCGACGGTGAAGCGGTCGCTCGGGAAGGGACTGCCTGCCGGGTCCGACAGGTCATAGCGGATGGCGACGCCATCGGCCAGCACAGTCAGTGGAAGGGCAAGCAAGATCACGGCGGACGCCATGCGGCGGCCAGTATTTTTCAACATGCATGTCTCCTGATTTTTGGTATTCCAGGCTAGGGCCTGATGGCGGGCCTTCACCGTGCCTGCGAATCCGCCGCAAATATTTTCCTATGGGAAATATAAGTCGTTGTTTTATAACGGAATTCGTTGCAAGATAGTATTGCGAAATTTAGTGCGCGGCAATCGAAATAATGTGCGGGTTAGGCCTTTATCAATAGTAATCTGCACAGTCGTTCGTAAATTTTCCCGGCCTGCGATTGAAACAATTGGTTAACCTGGAGCGCCCTGCTCAAGCGTGCAAGCCGCCGGGACCGACTTCCCGACAATGGCCGCGGCACTGCTTTCCCTGGCGAACGACCGCCGCCGGCACTCCTCACGCCGGAGTGCGGCAATGACAGGGGTAAGGCGTGCGGCAGGCTTGCATCCCTGGACCGGGGATTACGTCCTGGCTTCAACGCCTTTGGGCTGCATCTACCTGCATCGCAGGGCGTTGCCGCAGTCGGCAAGGCCGTCCGGTTCCAGGGACCCGATCAAGCGTGGGAGCCGGCACGGTGTTCCCATTTGTTGTTCCCGGTAAACGAGTATCATGCCGCGATGGATATCAACAGAGACCTGCTGCCGCCGTTCGTGGATCTGCTGCTGGATGCTGTCTTTCTCGTAGGCCTGGACGGTCGTGTCGTTTATGTCAGCGCAGCCTGCGAACGCATTTTTGGCTACACGCCGCAAGAACTGACGGGACAGCGGCTGATCGACCATGTCGCGCCGCAAGACCGTGCGCGCACCATTGAAGAGGCCGCCAAGGTCGTGTCCGGACGCCCCCGGATCGGCTTCGAGAACCGTTACGTGCACAAGGACGGCCACCTGGTGGCGATCATGTGGTCAGCCCGCTGGTCTGATACCGCACAACTGCGCATCGGCGTCGCCCGCGACATCAGCGAACGCAAGCATGCGGAGCAGATGCAGGCGGCAACCTATGCCATCTCGGAGGCAACGCACGATGCCACCGACCTGCGCCAGCTCTTTCAGGAAATCCACCGCATCATCGCCACGCTGGTGCCGCTGATCGGCTTTGCCGTCGTTACCTGCGATACGGTAACCGGCGAGCCGGCTTTTGCCTGCCGCGCCGGCCCGCATGCCTATCCGGGAGCCGACTGGGACGCGGAGGCGCTGCGGCATTGCGCCGCCGTGATCCACACCGGCCAGGCCACGGCGCTGCCCGACGACCAGCCGGGCGCGCCGTCATGGCTTGCGATGCCGCTGGTGGCCCAGAAGGAAACCATCGGCGTGCTGCTGGTCAAGCAGCCGGCCGGCATCGTACACACCGAGAAGGACAACGAGCTGCTGCATTTCGTCGCGGCGCAGGCCGCCATGGCGATCAGGCGCAGGAATCTCAGCGATGAACTGCTGCGGCTGGCGCGCTACGACCAGTTGACCGGGCTGGCGAATCGCCGCCTGTTCGAGGACCGCATGGAGACGGTGCTGGCGCGCTGCCGTCGCAAGCAATGCCGCACTGCGGTGCTGTTCATCGATCTCGACGGCTTCAAGCAGGTCAATGACACCCTGGGACATGCCGTCGGCGACCTGCTGCTGCAGCACGTGGCGCAGCAGCTGAAGCGTTCGGTGCGCGAAGTCGACACGGTGGCCAGGCTGGGCGGCGATGAATTCGTGATCCTTCTGGAAGAGGTGGAACAGGAACAGCAGGCAATGGTGGTGGCCGACACGGTGCGCAGGGCCTTGCAGCGGCCGGCCACTGTCAACGGCCAGCTGCTGCAGGCGCGCGCCAGCATCGGGCTCGCCTTCTATCCCGACCATGGCCTGGAAGCCGGCCATATCCTCAGGCATGCGGACCAGGCAATGTACCTGGAAAAGAAGACCGGCCGTTCCGTTTCGGATTGAGCCGCCGCCCGGCCCCGCAAGCGCCGAATCTCAGCCCTGCCGCTGCAGCGCCGCCAGCTGACTCCGGATGCCGCTGAAAACCGGTTCCGACACCGAAGCCGGAAAGTCCGCCGGCAGGCGGGCGGCCACCTCGTCCAGGGCGGCCGGCGCGCGGCGGATGAAACGCTCGATCACCGCTTCGAAATCCGCGCCCATCGCATTGCGCCTGGCCGTCTCGTTCCAGTGCCTGCGCTGGATGTCGGCCATCCGGTAATGGCCATTGCCGGCGCGTAGCGCCATCGCCATCGCCACCTTTTTCCAGGGCAGCCGGTTCGGGCCGTCGCCGATCACGGGCCAGGCGGACAGCACGTCGTACAGCGGCGTGAGCCGGTAAGCGCCGCCGCGCTCCAGGAAGATGCTGAAATTCTTGGCATGCCCGTCCGGGGCGGCGAGCAGCCAGAACAGCAGCTGCGCGGCGAGAAAGGTCTCGCGGTCCCGGGTTGCGGCGCTGCTGCCGCGCAGCCGGTCGAGGATGGCCGCCATCCCCGGCCCGCCCCGGTTTTCGTACTTCAGCTCCACCGGGCAGCCCAGCGCCTGGCAAAAGTCTTCCTGCGGCAGCCTGGCGATCCAGCCATCCATCCGGCGGCGGTCGAAGCGTTCCACCACCAGCACCTTGTGCCGGCCGAACCGTTCGATGTGGCTGTTGGCGGCTTCCAGGCCGAAGGCCCTGGCCAGCAGCGAACAGAGCCATTCGTTTTCCACCGAGGTCGAGAAGTCGGCGCGGGCGCCGCCGACTTCGCCCAGCGGCAGCTTCAGGATGTGGCTGGTGGGCGTGGCCGCCAGCGGCCGGCACCATGCTCCCTGCCAGAGCAGCGCGGTTTTTTCCTGCGCGCCGGCAATCGAGATGCGCAGTTCCTCGCCGTCGTCCGCCGCCAGCCCGGCGCCGCCGATGGCGGCATCGAGCAGGCGTTCCACCTGGCTTTCCGACAGGGGTTGCGCGTCGATCCTGCGCACCTCCGGCGCGGCGGCGTCGGCCGGCAGCAGCATCACCGCGCCGACGCAGTCGCGCCCGATCTTTTCGATCAGGTCGAAGGCGCGTGTGGACGCGGCGCCGAAGCGGCCCGCCAGCCGCTTCCGGATCGCCAGGCTGTCCGGCAGCAGGTTGTCGAAGTAATGCTCGACCGCCTCGCCGCCGAAGGCATCGCTGCCCTGCGCCAGCGGCAGGGACAGCGACAGGGGCCGCGCGTTGGGGCTGGACAGCCATGCGGCGTGATAGGCAAAGCGGTGGCTGGCGCCGGCCAGCGTCCAGCGGCCGACCCGCTCGCCGTTCATCCAGACGTCGAGCGCGCGCGTGCGGGAAGGCCGGCCGGCCATCTACCACTGCTCCCCGGATGCGGGCGCCGTCGCCGCTTGCACGCGCGCGCCGATGCTCAGTTCGGCGTCCAGCGCCATGGCGAGCGTCAGCAGGGTGTCGAGATTGACCTTTTCCGGCCGGCTCTCGATGGCGGAGATCCGTTCCTGCGACAGGCCGACCCGGCGGCCAAGCTCCGCCTGCGACCAGCCCCGGGCCTTGCGCAGGCTGCGCAGCACCGGGCCAAGCTGACCGGTCGTACGGATGGGCGTTGTCATTCGGGCTCCTCGGGCAGGTGGTGACTGCATGGAACAGGCGACGTCATGGACCTGATTGTCTGTTCGTATTTTATATGTTTAAACGAATAAATCGGGATTATTCGTCAAAAAGAATAATTTAGTTTTATTCGTCAAGGAGCGTACTGCCAGCGGAACCATCCTCGTAAAAGTGCGATGTTCAACCACCCCAACCGCACAATGGACGAATAAAGCGATTACGGGCAACATGGACGGCAACCACTGCCTGATGCAGGCGGCGCCGTTCCATTGAACTTCACAAAAAGAAGAGGAGAAACGTCATGAGTGTATCCAATGCACCGGTCGTGCTGCGCCGTGAGGGCGGCGTCGCCTGGCTGATCCTGAACCGCCCGGAAGGGCTCAATGCGCTCGACATTCCGACCGCCAATGGCTTTCATGACGCCTGCGCCGAACTGGCGGCCGACGCCGGCGTGCGTGCCGTCGTGCTGCGCGGCGAGGGCCGCACCTTTGGCGTCGGCGGCGACCTGGCGGCGTTGCGGCAGGACCCGGTCGGCACCGCGATGGCGCTGATCGAGCCTATGCACAAGGGGGTCAGGCTGCTGGCGGCGATGAATGCGCCGGTGATCGCCAGCCTGCATGGCAGCGTGGCGGGCGGCAGCCTGAGCCTGGCCATGGCCTGCGACCTGGCGATCGCCGCCGATACCGCCCGCTTCAACCTGGCCTATGTGAACGTCGCCGCCAACTGCGACGTGTCCGGTTCCTGGAACCTGCCGCGCCTGGTTGGACTGCGCAACGCGATGGCCATTGCGCTGCTCGGCGATAGCTTCGACGCCGCCGAGGCATTGCGGCTGGGCCTGATCAACCGGGTGGTGCCGGCTGCCACGCTGCAGGAGGAAACCGACGCGCTGGCGCGTCGCCTGGCCGACGGCCCGACGCTTGCCATCGGCCGCATGAAGCGCCTGCTGCGGCAGTCGCTCGACAATGACTTAGGCACCCAGCTCGACCTGGAGCGCGACAGCTTCCGCGCCAGCGCCGCCACCGAGGATTTCGCCGAAGCGATGGATGCGTTCTTTTCCCGGCGCGCGCCGCATTTCAAGGGCAGGTGATTCGCGGCGCCGCGCCGGGTTTGTCCAAACCGTACGGCCATGACGGCAGTCTGTCTGGCTGCCGATCGGTTGAACTCTGGCGACAGGTCTTTCTCTACAGAACAGCCCGGCGGCATGGTCCGCCGGATTCAACGTTCATTGATCAGCGGAGGCAAGCATGTCCAGGGTTCTCGTTCTTTACTATTCCAGCTACGGCCATATCGAAACCATGGCGAACGCAGTCGCCGAAGGCGCGCGCGCCACCGGCGCGACGGTCGACGTCAAGCGGGTGCCCGAAACCGCGCCGGCGGAAGTGGCGAAGAACGCGCATTTCAAGCTCGACCAACCGGCGCCGGAAGCCAGGGTGGATGAACTGGAGAGTTATGACGCCATCATCATCGGCGCGCCAACCCGCTATGGCCGCATCCCGTCCCAGATGGCCAGCTTCCTCGACCAGACCGGCGGCCTGTGGGCGCGCGGCGCGCTCAACGGCAAGGTCGGCGGCGCCTTTACCTCCACCGCCACCCAGCACGGCGGCCAGGAAACCACGCTGTTTTCCATCATCACCAATCTGCTGCACTTCGGCATGACCGTGGTCGGCCTGCCGTACAGCTTCCAGGGCCAGATGACGATGGACGAGATCGTCGGCGGCAGTCCCTACGGCGCCACCACCATCGCCGGCGGCAAGGGCGAGCGCCAGCCCAGCCAGATCGAACTGGCGGGCGCGCGCTTTCAGGGCGAACTGATCGCCAAGACCGCCAACAAGCTGTTCGGCTGAACCAGGCGGGCAGACCGGAAGACAGCGCTCTTCCGGCCTGGGGCGGCAAGCGGCGGGCGTTGATTGCCGCTTGCCTACCGCCTCAGATATCTTCGTCCGCCGTGCTCTTTCCGCCCTTTTCCTTGGCTTCCACGTCGCCGCCCTGCACGACTGGATCTTCCCCGGGCACGGTTTCATGCACGATGGTGGGCTGGGCGGCGCGGTCTTCTTCGCCCGGCAGCGGCGGGGTGCGGTTCTCGGTGTCGCGGTTCATGGCAGTCTCCTGTTGATGGAATGGGAATCACTGTCCCGACTGTAGGCCGGCGCGCATCTGCTGCCTATCGGACAAGCAGCGGTTCGGCCGTCGGAATCGGCTGACAGACGGGTTCGCGGTTGTTGCGCCAAACGACGGCGAGGGCGAAATGGCTGAACCGGGGCGCTTCCTGCGGGCTCGACAGGGAGCGGCAATACCGCCGCAGGCGCTCTCCGGATCATTCGTCCGTTGCCGGGAGCAGCCGTTTCGTGGCGATGTCCGCCACAGGGAATTCCTCCATGAACGCAAGCTCTTCCGGCCGGCTCGCCATGCGCGGCACGCTTTACCTGGCCATGCTGGCCGCCGCGGCGTCGCTGGGCGGCAGCACGGTGCAGAACCTGCGCCGTGCGGCGCGCCTGACGCGGCTGAGCAGGCCGTTCCATGCCAGCCCGGAAGCGGCCGAGGCCAGCCTGCTGATCGTCGGCGACAGCACCGCGCTGGGCACCGGCGCCAGCACGCCGCAGGCCAGCCTGGCGGGCCGCATCGCCGCGCAGTATCCGCGGCTGCGCGTGCGCAACCTGGCCCGCGCCGGCGCGCGTTTCGCCGACATTGCCGGACAGTTGCACGATGCCGGGCGGCATGACCTGATCCTGGTGGCCGGCGGCGCCAATGACGTGATGCGCTTTACGCCGCGGCGGCGCCTGGCGCAGGACATCGACCTGACGCTGCATCGCGCAGCCTCCCAGGCGCAGCGCGTGATCCTGGTGCCTGCGCCGAACGTGGGCAATGCGCCATTCTTTCCGCGGCCGCTGTCGTGGCTGCTCTCGCACCGGGCGCGCCTGCTGCACCGGCTGGCGCGGGCCAGCGCCGGCGCGGTGGGCGCGGCCTATGTCGACCTGTACCGCGAGCAGGCCGCCGATCCGTTCGCCCGGGACCCGCAGAGGCTGATCGCGGCCGACCGTCTGCATCCGAGCGATGCCGGCTATGGCGTGTGGTTCGATGAACTGGAACGGCAGGCGCCCTTGTCGCAACTGCTCGGCATGCCTGCGCCGGATACGCGTCAGACGGCCTGGCCAGGCGACTTGTAGAGCGTCAGTTCCCAGCAGTCCTGCCGGCTGTCATGGCGCAGGATGTAGCTGGCCTGGTCGCTGGTGGATACCTTGAAGTAGATATAGTCGGACGCCGGCCAGCGGTCGACGACGTCGAGCACGGTGATCCTGTCGGCGCCAAGCCAGAAGGCAGCCGGCTCCAGCAGGCCCAGCGGGCCGGTGACGGTGTCAACCCTGAGCAGCATCGGTGGGCAGGTGGCTGGTCTTCATGACGGCATCATGCCTGCTGCGCGGCCTTCGATGCTTGATCCGGCGCGTGCCCAGTGCACTTGCATTGCCGGAAGCCGGGATCGGGCCGGCGCCTGACGGGGGCGTTGCCCGGTCATGGCGCTGCTTCCCGATCAGGCATGGCGATGCCCAGGCTTTTCAGGCGCCGGTAAAGCGTGCGCTCGCTCAAACCGAGCTGCCGGGCAAGCGCGCGCCGCGTTCCCGGGAAGCCGCGCGCCAGCCTGGCCAGTTCGGCATCCGGCATGCGCCTGCCCGACGGCGCCGGCAGGCCCGCCTGCGGCGCAGCCGGCGGCCCGCCCGCAATCAGCGCCGGCAGCTGCGGCAGGTCGATGACGCCGTCATCGGCAAACAGGCTGGCCCGCTCCAGCACATTGCGCAGTTCGCGGATATTGCCCGGCCAGTCATGGCCGGCCAGCCTTGCCAGGGCCTGCGGCGTGATGCGCAGCGGCCGCGACGACTGCGCCATGCGCTGCAGGAAGGAATCGACCAGCAGCGCAATGTCGCCGGCGCGGTCGCGCAGGGCGGGCAGCTCGATCGGAAAGGTGCTGATGCGGTAATACAGGTCCTGGCGGAAACGGCCGTCGGCCACCATCTCCCGCAGCGGCTTGTGAGTGGCGGCCACCAGGCGGAAGTCGGCATGCAGGGTTTCCACGCCGCCGACGCGGCGGAAAGTGCCGGTTTCGATCAGGCGCAGCAGCTTGACCTGCATGCCCAGCGGCACGTCGCCGATCTCGTCCAGGAACAGCGTGCCGCCGCGGGCGGTCTCGACCAGCCCGTGCTTGCGGCTTGCCGCGCCGGTGAAGGCGCCTTTCTCGTAGCCGAACAGTTCGCTTTCGAACAGCGTCTCGCTCAGCCCGGAGCAATCGACCACCACGAACGGCCCGCGCGAACGCTCGCTGGCCTCGTGCACCGCGCGCGCAAACAACTCCTTGCCGCTGCCGGATTCCCCCAGCAGCAGCACCGGCAGGCGCGATGGCGCCACCCGCTGCAGCGCTTCCAGCGCCTGCATGAAGCGTGGCGAACGTCCGACCAGGCCTTCGCTGCTGGCGCGGGCCGAGGCCTGGCGCACCGTCACCAGGTGCTCGACATAGCCGATCACATTGCCCGACTCATCCAGGATGGGACGCAGTTCCACGTTCACATGCTCCGGGCCGCGCGGCGTGTGATGGATGTGCAGCACCCGGTCCGGGCCGCGCTTTTCCAGCGCCTTCTTCATCGGGCAATGCTCGCCGGCCAGGTCGCACGGCCGGTCGTAGTGGTGGGACACCCGGAAACACTTTTCTCCGACCACGGACTGCCCCGCCAGGCCGAACTGGCGCCGGTAGGCCGTGTTCGACGCCAGGATGTTGTAGTCGGTGTCGAGCACGATGGCCGGCTGGGCTTCCTGGTCGAGGTAGGAAACGAGCGCCTGCACCTGGGTAACGGGAACGCTGGAAGTCATGGTCGGCATCCATTCGGGAAAGTGGGAAGGGCAGGCTGGCAGGGCGGGAAGCGCTGCCAGGCTTGTCTGCCAATTGCTGCCATTCTCTGCCATTTCAATGTCACTGTCAGTATCGCAACGCCGATGCCGGTTGGCGGACATAACACTTTAATCCTTCATATTCAATCACTTGGATTTAAAAATAACGATTTTCAGCGGCTGGCACGCTGCTTGCGGTACCGGTTGACATCAATGTCAGCGTAACGCTGGAGGACACATCATGAATGGCAACAGCATCCTGCAAGTGGAAGGCTTCTTCGACCCGCACACCTGGACCGTCAGCTACCTCGTGCTCGACCGCGAGACCCGGCAGTGCGCGCTGGTCGACAGCGTGCTGGACTACGACCCGAAATCCGGGCGCACCGGCCACGCCAGCGCCGACCGGCTGATTGCGCGGGTCGGGGAACTGGGCGCCAAGGTGCAGTGGATACTGGAAACCCATGTGCATGCCGATCATCTGTCGGCTGCGCCCTACCTGAAGGAAAGGCTGGGCGGCCGCGTCGGCATCGGCAGCCGGATCACCACCGTCCAGGACGTGTTCGGCAAGCTGTTCAACGCCGGCCCCGGCTTCGCCCACGACGGCAGCCAGTTCGATCACCTGTTCGAGGACGGCGAGGAGTTCCGCATAGGCGGCTTGCGGGCGAGGGCGATGCACACGCCCGGCCATACGCCGGCCTGCATGACCTATGTCGTCGGCGACGGCGTCGAGGACGCCGCCTTCGTCGGCGACACCCTGTTCATGCCGGACTACGGCACCGCCCGCTGCGACTTTCCCGGCGGCGATGCGCGCACCCTGTACCGCTCGATCAACAAGGTGCTCTCCCTGCCGCCGGCCACCCGGCTCTACATGTGCCACGACTACCAGCCCAACGGCCGCGAGGTGCAGTTCGTCAGCACCGTCGCCGAGGAGCGGGAAAAGAATATCCATGTGCGCGATGGCATCAGCGAGGAAGAATTCGTGGCGATGCGGACCAGGCGCGACGCCACGCTGGAGATGCCGGTGCTGATCCTGCCGTCGGTGCAGGTCAACATGCGCGCCGGGCACCTGCCCGAGCCGGAAGACAACGGCCGGCGCTACCTGAAGATACCGATCGACGCGCTATGAACAGCAAGCGCGCAGTTCTTTCATTCGATTCGCTTCCAGGCAGGAGACAACCATGGACATCCGCATACTGACTCCCGAACTTTCCGTGTCGCCGCAGATTGTGCCGGCGGACGTGCCGGCGCTGCAGGCGGCGGGCTACCGCGCGCTGGTCTGCAACCGCCCGGACGGCGAAGGCAACGACCAGCCGCTGTTTTCGGAAATCGAGGAAGCCGCCCGCGCCTGCGGCATCGAGGCGCATTACCTGCCGGCCGAGTCGGGCAAGGTCAGCGACCGGCAGGGCGCGGAATTCGGCGCGCTGTTGGCGCGGCTGCCCAAGCCGGTGCTCGCCTACTGCCGCACCGGCATGCGCTCGACCACGATGTGGGCGCTGTCGCAGTCGGGCAAGCGGCCGCTGTCGGAGATCATCGATGCCGCCAGCCATGCAGGCTTCGACCTGAAGGGCGTGGTGCGGCGCATCGCCAGTGGCGGGCGCACGCCGGTGGAGGTCAGCGAGGCCGAGCACGAGGTGGTGATCGTCGGCGGCGGCGCGGCCGGCATTGCGGCGGCCGCCAGCCTGCTGGCGCGCAGCCCGGGGCTGGACGTGGCCATCATCGACCCGGCCGACGTGCATTACTACCAGCCCGGCTGGACCCTGGTCGGCGGCGGCGTCTTCGATGTGCGCGACACGGTGCGCGCCATGGGCTCGCTGATCCCGCGGGGCGCGCACTGGATCAAGGCCGCGGTCGCCGCCTTCGAGCCGGAGCGCAATGCGGTGGTCCTCGACGGCTGCCGCGTCGTCCGCTACCGGCAACTGGTGGTGTGCCCGGGGCTGAAGCTGGACTGGCATGCGATCGACGGCCTGGCCGAGACGCTGGGCCACAACGGCGTCACCTCGAATTACCTGTACCACCTCGCACCCTATACCTGGGAACTGGTGCAGGGCCTGCGCGGCGGCCGGGCGCTGTTCACCCAGCCGCCGATGCCGATCAAGTGCGCCGGCGCGCCGCAGAAGGCGATGTACCTGGCCGCCGACCACTGGCGCCGCAACGGCCTTCTAGACAAGGTCGACATCGGCTTCTTCAATGCCGGCGCGGCCCTGTTCGGCGTGCCGGACTATGTGCCGGCGCTGATGGAATATGTGGAAGCCTACGGCATCGACCTCCATTTCACCCATGCGCTGACCGCGATCGACGGACCGGGCCGGGTGGCGACCTTCACCCGGACCGCGGCGGACGGCACGAAGGAACTGGTGCAGAAGCCGTTCGACATGATCCATGTGGTGCCGCCGCAGAAGGCGCCCGACTTCATCCGCGTCAGTCCGCTGGCGGATGCGGCCGGCTGGGTGGACATCGACCCGGCAACGATGCGGCACAAGCGCTATCCCAATGTGTTTGCGATGGGCGACGCCGGCAATACGCCCAACGCCAAGACCGCCGCGGCAGCCCGGGCACAGGCGCCGGTGGTGGCGCACAACCTGCTGGCGGCGCTGGGCCGCGCGAAGGGCGAGGCCCATTACAACGGCTACGGCTCCTGCCCGCTGACGGTTGAGCGCGGCAGGATCGTGCTCGCCGAATTCCTGTACGGCGGCAAGCTCGCGCCCAGCTTTCCATCGTGGCTGATCGACGGCACCCGGCCGTCGCGCCTGGCCTGGCTGCTCAAGGAGCGCATCCTGCCGCCGCTGTACTGGGAAGGCATGCTGAAGGGCCGCGAATGGATGGTGCAGCCCGAGCTGGTGGATGCCGCCGCGACCAGGCAAGCCGTCTCCTGAACCACTTTTGTCCAACCTGAAAGGAAGCTGCCATGAAAGCCAATGTCGGAAGCACGGACCGCGGCCTGCGCATCGTCGCCGGCCTGATCATCCTGTCGCTGTATTTCTTCCTCGGCGCAGGAACGCGCTGGCTGGCGCTGATTGGCCTGGTGCCGCTGGTCACCGGGCTGGCCGGCTGGTGTCCGCTGTACACCCTGCTGGGCATCCGCACCTGCCGCACGCCGTCGCGGCAGGGCTAGCTCGACATGCTGCCTGTGGCCAGTGCCGAGCCGTCCATCGCTGCCGGGGCCAAAGCCATCACTGCATATGGACGGCGCATTGCGCATTGCCGGAGTCGACCATGACGCTGTACCTGTTCCTGGGCCTGGTGACAGGCGCCATCCTCGCGCTGACCGGCGCCGGCGGCGGCATCCTGGCCGTGCCGCTGCTGGTGTTCGGCGCGCACATGAGCATGGCCCAGGCCGGGCCGATCGGCCTGCTGGCCGTGGGCATGGCGGCCAGCCTGGGCGCGGCGCTGGGCCTGCGCCAGGGGATCGTGCGCTACCGCGCCGCGCTGCTGATCTCCGGCGCCGGCATGCTGCTGTCCCCGGTTGGGCTGTGGCTGGCGGCAAGGGTGGACAACCGCTCGCTGACCATCCTGTTCGCTATCGTGCTGGCCATCGTCGCCTGGCGCGGCTTCCGCCAGGCCGGCGCCGCCGCCAGACCCGCCCTGCGCCATCCGCCCTGCCTGCGCGATGCCGCCAGCGGCCGCTTCATCTGGACCACGCCGTGCGCGCGCTCGCTGGCGATTGCCGGCGGCATCGCCGGCCTGCTGTCGGGCCTGCTGGGCGTCGGCGGCGGCTTCGTGATGGTGCCGGCGCTGCGCCGCACCACCGACCTGGAGATGGAGTCGGTGGTGGCCACCTCGCTGGCCGTGATCGCGCTGGTCTCGGCCAGCGGCGTGGCTTCCAGCATCGTGGCCGGGCGCCTGGCATGGGCGGCCGCCTTGCCCTTCTGCGCCGGCGCGCTGGCCGGCATGATGGGCGGCCGCATGGTCGCGGCCCGCATCGGCGGCGCCCATGTCCAGCGCGCCTTCGCCGCGGTGGCCGCGCTGGTCGCGCTCGGCATGGTGGCCAGGGTGGCGCTGTCGCTGCCGGCCTGAGCTGGCTGCTTCGGGCCGGCAGCCCGTCTCAGCGCGGCGCGGTGGCGGCCTTGCTGTCGACCACGCCGGGAATCTCTGTGGTCTGCCGGTCGAACTTGCCTTTCAGGTCGTCCACGCCGGACTGGGGCCTGGCCAGCGACTGCAGGTCGGCGCGTTCCCGGCGCTTCTTCCCGGTGTCGGTGCCAAGCGCCTTGTCGCGTTTTTCGACCAGGCCGGGCAGGATCTCGCCGTCGCGGCTGAAGGACCATGCCAGCATCGGGTCGCCCAGCGGCAGCTTGTCGCCGGGCTGTCCGGCCATGCCGGTGTTCCAGAAGTGCCAGGTCTTGCCGTAGCTGTTCATCTTGGTCTTCATCAGCGACTTTTCCGCCGCCCGCGGTATGCCCGGCGCCACCAGCTGGCCGGACAGGATCTCGCCGTTGTGCGGATGCCAGTACTTGCGCTCTTCGTCAGGCAGGGTGGCAAACAGCTTTTCCGAGATGATGTACTCGACGCCATGCATGTTGGCCTTGGCCGTATTGCCGTCGAACAGCACGCACTGGGCAAAGTCCTGGTTGACCTGGCGGCAGTAGTGATGGGCTTCCATCTGGGCCTGCGGCTGGTCCTTCATCGGGTGAAAGCCGACCAGGTAGATATCGAAGCCGCGCAGCGGCGCCTTGCCCTGCAGCAGCTTGGCGCCGGCTTCCAGGGTCCGGGTCCTGGCCGTCTTGGGCTCGCCGCTGACGGCGGTCGCGGGTTCGCTGCTTTCCTGCGCATGGACGGCAGGCGCCGCGATCAGCGCGGCGGCAAGGAAGAGGCGGGCGCTGCCGGCAAGGGGGCGGGGTGTGGTCATGTCATTGCATCCTGTAGTGGTCTGTCGGGGTTAAGTGATGCCGGGCGCTGGGCACGCTGGGTTGGGCCAAGCCATGCACCTGGCATTTCAATCTACAAAAATATATAATATAGACGAGTAAAAAATCAGCGTGCATGTGCCGCTGCCATGACCACGGTCAAGGGGAAACGATGACAAGCACCGCCAATATCGATATCGAGCAGCTGCGCCAGGCCGCCGGCCAGGTCTGCGGCCTGCTGAAGGTGCTGGCCAATCCGGACCGCCTGCTGCTGCTGTGCCAGATGACGCAGGGCGAGTACTGCGTCGGCGAACTCGAGGAAACGACCGGCATCCGGCAGCCCACCCTGTCGCAGCAGCTCACCGTGCTGCGCGACGAGGACATGGTCGCCACCCGGCGCGAGGGCAAGCAGATCTATTACCGCATTGCCAGCCAGGAAGCGCTGGCGGTGATGACGGTGCTTCATGCGCTCTACTGCGCACCGGAACAGGAAAAGGAGCAAGCATCATGAACATCGACTGGACCCATTTCACGCCATGGGCCTCGCTGGCCGGCGGCATCCTGATCGGCGTCGCGGCGGCGGTCTTCATCCTCTTCAACGGCCGCATCGCCGGCATCAGCGGCATCCTCGGCGGACTGCTGCGTCCGGCCAAAAACGACATCCTGTGGCGCCTTGCCTTCCTGGCCGGCCTTGTTCTTGCGCCGCTGCTCTACGCCATGGTCAGTCCGCTGCCTGACACCGTGGTGGATGCCGACGCCGGCATCCTGATCGCGGCCGGCCTGCTGGTGGGCATAGGCACCCGCTATGGCGCCGGCTGCACCAGCGGCCATGGCGTCTGCGGCATCGCCCGGCTGTCGCCGCGCTCGCTGGTGGCGATCGCCTGCTTCATGGCGGCCGGCTTCGCCACCGTGTTCATCGTTCGCCACCTGCTGGCCTGAGGAGATCGTCATGCAGATCGTCATCGCATTGTTCGCCGGCCTGGTGTTCGGCATCGGCCTGATCCTGTCCGGCATGACCAACCCGGCCAAGGTGATCGGCTTCCTCGACCTGGCCGGCGGCTGGGACCCGTCGCTGGCGCTGGTGATGGCGGGCGCCATCGCGGCCGCCTTCCTGCCGTTCCGCTTGGCCGGGCGCCGGTCGGGCGCGCTGCTCGGCGGACCGATGCGGCTGCCGGCGGCCACCCGGATCGACCGCCGCCTGGCGCTGGGCAGCCTGGCCTTCGGCGTGGGTTGGGGACTGGCCGGCTATTGTCCCGGCCCGGCGCTGGCCTCGCTGCTGTCGGGCGGCATCAAGCCGCTGGTCTTCGTGCTGGCGATGCTGGCCGGCATGGCCCTGTTCGAGTTGCTGGAATGGCGGCCGCGGGAAGGCCGGCAGAAGGTTGCCTGAGCGCTTGCCCGAGCGCCTGGCGCATCCGGCATGGTCCAACCCAACCACGGAGTTTTCATGCCGGAAATAATGAAGGTCGCTAGCCTGTTCGCACTGACCGCCCTGGCCGAGATCGTCGGCTGCTACCTCCCATGGCTGGTGCTGCGCGACGCCAGGACGCCCTGGCTGCTGCTGCCGGCCGCGGCATCGCTGGCGGCGTTCGCCTGGCTGCTGACGCTGCATCCCGCGGCGGCCGGCCGCACCTATGCGGCCTATGGCGGCGTGTACATCGTGGTCGCCCTGCTGTGGCTGCGGCTGGTCGATGGCATCGCCCTGAGCCGCTGGGACCTTGCCGGCGCGCTGCTGGCGCTGGGCGGCATGGCGGTGATCGCCTTGCAGCCGCAGTTGAAATGAGCGAATGACCGGATGACCGCGGATGGCCTGGCGCTCCGCCGTGCAGGCGCCGCCATGCTCCCGGCGCCGGGCCGGCTGATATACTGGCGCGCTTTGCGGCGGCGCCGGCAGGGTGGTGCGCGTCGCTTTCATCGACAGCCTGGGGTGAATACGATGCGGCACGGGAGGAAGCCTTCCTGGCAACAGGAGGGCGCGGAACCTGACTACCGGTTCTCGCTGGCCAACGAGAGAACCTTTCTGGCCTGGATCAGGACCGCGCTGTCCATCCTGGCCGGCGCGGTGCTGGTACACCAGTTCGCCAGCCGGCTGCAGCCCACGCGGCTGGTGCTGGCGGGGACGATACTCCTGTGCGCGCTGGCCGCGGGGCTGTGCGGCCTGGCCTATTTCCGCTGGCGGGCCAATGAAATCGCGATGCGCCATGCAGAGCCCTTGCCCTTTCCCCATGTGATTCCGCTGTTGTCCGTGTGCCTGTTCGCGCTGGGCGTCCTGGTCGGCCTGATGATCGCTTTCACCTGAGCGCCGCCGTATCGTGCCCGGCCATCGCGCCCTGCCTCCGTACGACCCCGGCCTTCAAGCCGAACGGACCGTGCTTGCCTGGAGCCGCACCGCCTTCGCCTTCCTGGTCAATGCGATGCTGTGGCTGCGTGCCGGCCTCGCCGATGGCGACAACGCGCTGCTGCTGTTCGGCGCCGTGCTGCTGGCGCTGGCGGCCGGCTTCCATGCCTGCGGCAGGCGGCGGGGCAGGGCATTGACCGCCGGCGGCAGGCCCGTTGCGGCGCATCCCGCGCTGATGCGCGCACTCGCGCTCGGCGCGGCGCTGGCCTGCCTGCTCGCGGCGCTGGCCAGCGCGCATTTCGGCAAGGGCTGACCGGGCATCGCCGGCGCTGGCCGTTGCTGGCTGGGTCCGGCTATTTCCGCGCCACCATGCCGACCAGCGCCGACATGCCGCTGTGCCGGCTGCCCTCGCTGAGCTGCGCATCATAGGACCGCATGTCGACGATGCGCAGGCCCGCGAAGGCCGTCTTGAGCATGTCCTCGGTGTACAGATGCGACAGCACGCCGGGGCCGCCGGTCTTGTATTCGAGCTGCCTGGGCGTGTAGCCCTGCAGCACCAGCAAGCCGCCCGGCTTCAGGGCCTTCACCATGTTGGCGAACAGCCTGTCGCGCATCGCCGGGTCGGCGAACTGCACGAAAATCGCCACCACGCAGTCATAGGCCTGCTCCCGCCAGGCCCAGTCGTCGCAACTCGCAACGTGGTAGGCGACGTCGACGCCGGCCTCACTGGCCAGGCGGCGCGCCTTGTCCACGCCCACCGGCGAAATGTCGAACGCGTCGACGGTCAGGCCTTGCCGGGCCAGCCAGACGCTGTTGCGTCCTTCGCCATCGGCCACCGCGAGCGCCTTCCCGCCCCGTTGCAAGAGGCCGGCCTGATCGGCGAGATAGGCATTGGGCTCGGTGCCGAACACGAAGTCCGGCTCGCTGTAGCGCTGGTCCCAGGTTGCGGCGGATTGAAAGAAGGGTGCATCTGTCATGGCGTCTCCAGGTGAGGTAGGCATTGCGGTCGCCAGCCCGGGCTCATGGGTGCATGCTGGCGGGCTCGTCCGGCGCTGTGCATCCCGGTTTTCCTTCGCGCCGGCGGCGATGAGGAAGTCTACGGCATGAGCACCGCTCCTGTTGCCTGCGTCACAGGCAAGCTGCCGGCATCCAGGACCTGCGCATCGCCGGCCACCCGAAGCGCTGCGCCGTCAGGCGAGTTTCCCCTTGCGGCCAGGGTACCGGGCCGCTCTCTGATATGACGCAAACCCGCGCGGCCGTGCTGCACAAGAATGGTCGTGGTGGATATGCCGGCCAGAACCGGCCCGTGGAACCTGGGGAATCGCGCCATGCCATCGCCTCCAAGCCGCCGCCGTGATGCCGGCGCCGCGCTGCTCTGCCTGCTTGGCCTGCTGCTGGCCGCCTGCGCGCTGGCCGCGCCGCCGCCGGTCACGCTGCTGGCCATCGACGGCCCGATCGGTCCGGCCAGCGCCGATTACGTGGTGCGCGGCATGGCCCGCGCCGCCAGCGACGGCAGCCAGCTGGTGATCCTGCAGATGGACACGCCCGGCGGGCTGGACACCTCGATGCGCGCCATCATCAAGGCCATCCTGGCCTCGCCGGTGCCGGTGGCGGGCCTGGTGGCGCCCGGCGGCGCGCGCGCCGCCAGCGCCGGCACCTATATCCTCTATGCCAGCCATATCGCGGCCATGGCGCCCGGCACCAACCTCGGCGCGGCCACGCCGGTGCAGATCGGCGCGCCGGGCATGGCGCCGGAAGGCGACAAGCCGGCCGGCGACGCCGGCAAGCCTGTATCGGCGCTGGCGCGCAAGCAGGTCAACGATGCCGCCGCCTATATCCGCGGCCTGGCGCAGCTGCGTGGGCGCAATGCCGACTGGGCCGAGCGCGCGGTGCGCGAGGCGGCCAGCCTGCCGGCCGAGGAGGCGCTGAAGCTGAGGGTGATCGATTACCTTGCCCCCGACAGCGAGGCGCTGATGCGGCAGCTCGACGGCAAGAAGGTCACCGTGCTCGGCCGGGAAAGGCAGCTGCACACCGGCGGCGCTGCGCTGGCCCGGCTTGAGCCCGACTGGCGCGTCCGTCTGCTCTCCACCATCACCAGCCCGACCATTGCGCTGCTGCTGTTGACCGTGGGCGTGTATGGACTGGTGTTCGAGTTCATCAGCCCGGGCGCGGTGGCGCCGGGCGTGGTCGGCGGGATCTGCCTGCTGCTCGCGCTATACGGCCTGCAGCTGCTGCCGGTGAACTACACCGGCCTGGCGCTGATCCTGCTGGCGCTGCTGCTGATGGTGGCCGAGGCCTTCCTGCCCAGCTTCGGCGTGCTGGGCATCGGCGGCGTCGCCGCCTTCGTCGCCGGTGCGCTGATGCTGATCGATACCGACCTGCCGGGCTATGGCCTGCCGCCCGCGCTGATCGCCGCGGTGGCGGTGGCAAGCGCGCTGCTGCTTGGCGCCCTCGCCACCGTGGCGCTGAAAACCCGGCGGCGGCCGCGCATGGCCGGGCTGGACGACATGGTCGGCGGCATCGCCGAGGTGGAAGCCGCGCCCGGCGCGCCGCACGGGAGCTGGGTGCGGCTGCGCGGCGAGACCTGGCGCGTGGCCAGCCCGGTGCCGCTGCGCCGTGGCCAAAGAGTGCGGGTGGTGGCGCGCCACGGCCTGCTGCTCGACGTGGTTCCGATCGACGACACACAAGGAGAATCGCCATGCCCGCCACCCTGAGCCTTGGCGCCGGCGCCATCGTCGTCCTGCTGCTGTTGCTGCTGGCCGTATCGATCCGGGTGCTGCGCGAATACGAGCGCGGCGTGGTGTTCCAGCTCGGCCGCTTCTGGGCGGTGAAGGGGCCGGGCCTGGTGATCCTGATCCCGGTGCTGCAGCAGATGGTGCGGGTCGACCTGCGCACCATCGTGCTCGACGTGCCGACCCAGGACGTGATCTCGCGCGACAACGTCTCGGTCAAGGTCAACGCGGTGCTGTATTTCCGCGTGGTCGATCCGGAAAAGGCCATCATCCAGGTCGCCAACTTCTTCGAGGCCACCAGCCAGCTGGCGCAGACCACGCTGCGCGCGGTGCTGGGCAAGCACGAGCTGGACGAGATGCTGGCCGAGCGCGAGCGCCTCAATATCGATATCCAGCAGGTGCTCGACGCCCAGACCGACGCCTGGGGCATCAAGGTGGCCAATGTCGAGATCAAGCACGTGGACCTGGATGAATCGATGGTGCGGGCGATTGCCCGCCAGGCCGAGGCCGAGCGCGAGCGACGCGCCAAGGTGATCCATGCCGAGGGCGAACTGCAGGCATCGGAAAAGCTGATGCAGGCCGCTGAGGTGCTGGCGCGCCAGCCGGGCGCGATGCAGCTGCGCTACATGCAGACGCTGGCCAACATCGCCGGCGACAAGTCGTCGACCATCGTGTTCCCGCTGCCGGTCGAGCTGCTGACCGGGATGGCGGAACAGGCCCGTAGGGCCGCAGCCCGGCCGACCGGTCCGGAACCGGGCGCTTGAGCAGCGCCGGCCGCGCCCTTGTCCACACGCCAACTGTCCGGCCCGCGCCTCCGGTAGGATACGGTTTCCTTTTTCTCTGGCGGCCACCGCGGCCGCCGCCGATTGCCGATGACAGAGCCAGACATTTCCCTTTCCGCCGGCGGGCAGGAAGACGCGCAGGACGCAGCCGGGTCCGCTGAACAGTATGTGAGCGCCGCCGGCGCGCGCCTGGTCAAGCTGGAAGGCCGGGTCTTCGTGCGCTTTGCCGGCGAGGTCGAAGCCGGCCTGCTGCGCATACCCTACGACCTGGTGCCGGCCTATGGCGTGCTGGCCAAGCCGACCAAATGGCGCAAGATGGACGACGACGCCCGGCTCGCGCTGGTGCGGGAACGGGTCACGCCGGAAGCCATGGAAGCGCTGCGCCGGCAGGCGGCGGCCTTCGTGCGCGAGATCGAGGAGCGCGCCGAGGAAGCCGGGCTGGACGCGATGCCCTACCTGCAGTCGCTGGCCGGGCAACAAAGCGCCGACCCGGCGGAATTCGTGTTCGACCGCATCCGCCAGCGCCTGGACCATGCGATCGAGCGGGCGCAGGAAGAGCGGCATGCCGCGCTGACCCGCGAGAGCATCAACCTGGCCGAGTATCCCGATTCCTTCGAGGTGGCGCGCCGCCTGCCGCGCAAGTTCATCGCCGTGCTGGGCCCGACCAACTCGGGCAAGACCCACAAGGCGATGGAGGCGCTGATCCATGCCAAGAGCGGCGTCTACCTGGCGCCGCTGCGCTTGCTGGCGCTGGAAAACTACGAGCGCATGCAGGCGGCCCGGCCGCACGGCAAGGAATTGAAGGTCAGCCTGATCACCGGCGAGGAGCGCCGCATCGAGGAAGGCGCGACCCATGTCGCCAGCACCGTCGAGATGCTGGACAGCCGCACCCGGGTCGAGGTCGCGGTGATCGACGAGATCCAGATGCTGGCCGACCGCGACCGCGGCGCGGCCTGGACCGCCGCCGTCTGCGGCGCGCCCGCCACCACGGTGTACCTGGTGGGCGCGCCGGAAGCGCGCAAGGCGATCGAGGCCCTGGCCGACCGCCTGGAATGCCCGCTCGAAATCCACCTGCTCAAGCGCAAGGCGCCGCTGACGATGGAAGGCCAGGCGGTCAGGAAGCTGCGCAACTTCCGCCGCGGCGACGCCGTGATCGCGTTTTCGCGGCGCGACGTGCTGATGTGGCGCGACATGATCGCCGAGACCGGCATGTCGGTCTCCACCGTCTACGGCAACCTGTCGCCCGAGGTGCGGCGCGCGCAGGCCCAGCGCTTCCGCGACGGCGAGGCCGACGTCGTGGTGGCGACCGACGCGCTGGCGATGGGCCTGAACATGCCGATTTCGCGGGTGGTGATGACGACTGCCGTCAAGTTCAACGGCGTCGAGGAGGAAGAGATTTCAGCGGCGCTGGCGCGCCAGATCGCCGGCCGCGCCGGCCGCTACGGCGTGCACGAGGAAGGCTTCGTCGCCGGCTACGACGAGGATACGCACCAGGTGATCGGCGCATTGCTGAAGGAAAAGCTGGCCCCGGTGCCCGCCACCAATTTCTCGGTCGCGCCGACGCTGGAGCATCTGCACCGGATTTCCTCCGTGACAGGCGAGCAGTCGCTGGTGCGGCTGTTGAAGCGCTTCGTGCACAACATCGACGTGCCGGACGGCTTCTTCTTTCCGCGCATCACCGAGGAGCAGTCGGAACGGGCGCTGTGGCTGGACACGCTGCCGCTGACCATCGCCGAAAAGTTCACCCTGTCCCTGGTGCCCATCGCCAGCCGCGTGCCGACGCTGCAGATGGCGTGGGAGGGCTGGGCCAGGGCATTGGCGAAGAAGCGGGCAATGAAGCTCGAAGTCGATCCGCGCGAGCTTGGGAGGCTGGGCCTGCAGGAGGTGGAAGACCAGTGCCGGCTCTATTCGGCCTATGCCTGGCTGGGCTATCGCCTGCCGGAGTACTTTCCCAGCATCGAGGAAGCGCAGTCGCTGGCGCGTGTTGCTTCCGAGCGGGTGGATGCGATGCTGCAGGCGCAGAATGCGGCGGTAAGGCGGCGGCAGGGGAAGAGGGGGAAGGGGTGGTAAGGGGGCTCTGCCGTTGCGGTTGCTTTTGACGTACGCGCAGCGACCGTTGCGGTTGCTTTTGAAGTGGCCGTTGTCGTTGCAGTTGCAGTTGTCGTTGCAGTTGCCGTTGTAGTTGCAGTTGCCATTGTAGTTGCGGTTGCCGTTGCAGTTAGGGTCCCCGTCTGTGTACCGCCGTGTCGGCGATGCCCGGAGCGGGAAAAGGTGCGGCGTCTGTTTGAGTCAAGCGCAGCTTGGCGAGTTTAGCCGCGCCCCGCTCCGGGCATCGACGGCACGGGAACCCCGCGTAGCGGGGCGGCACAGTCGGGGTCGCCTTTTCTTGCCTACTTCTTTTGGCGAAGCAAAAGAAGTAGGTCGCCTGCCGGGGCGAACACCCGGCCTGGTCATGACGACAGTGCAGTCGGCTTGTTTCACCAGGCGTAAAGACGTCACTGCGAAGCAGCAGTTGCTTTTGAAGTTTGAAGTTTGAAGTTTCAATACGAACGTCAACAACAACTACGACAGTGCTGCCCGTGCCTTGCCGGGTGACGCAATGCGGTTGCACTGCCGTGGAGACAAGCCGGGAGTCCGTCCCGGCGGCCGGGTCACTTTTTTTGCTTCGCTGTATAGACCGGGGACATAGGTTACACATGTGCCGGGACATGGGTAACAGATTTAATCGTGCTTTTCGGCATTGCGCAAGTCGATTTGGCCAAATCGCTGATGCGCAAAGTACAGGTCATAAATGCCGTCCTGGCCTGACAGGGCGCGGGCCGCAATACGATGCCTGTGCAAGGCGCTGGAGACGCGAAAGCTGCGCTTGTGGAACTTCACATGCCCGTTCCACCCGACGGTCTCCACCAGGTCTTCCTGCGGATAAACAATCTCTGGCAATCGCTCGGGATAGGCCAGACGGCTTTGCCGGAACCGGGTTACCGGCGTGGCCATGCCGATGGCTTCATGCGGCCGCTCGTTGTTGTAGATCATTCGCCAGCGGTCGAATGCGTTCTGGACCTCCTCAAGGTCAACGAAGTGACGCCCGTGCAGCACATCTGCCTTGAGCGTGCGATGGAAACGTTCGTCCTTGCCATTGGTCTGTGGATGAGCCGGACGACTGTGACTGATGCGAATGCCCAGCTGAATCAACCAGATGGTGAGCTTGGTGATGCCATGCTCGTGCTGCGACGGACTGCCCCATGGAGAACCGTTGTCAGCGTTGATCCGTACTGGCATGCCGTGATGGCGAAAGGCAGTTTCCAGAGCTGCCTGCACAGTGGCAGTGTCCGGGTTCAGGCAAGCCTGCAGGACGATGTTGTAGCGTGAATGATCATCCAGCACGGTCAGTGGATGACACGTGGCCTGGCCGGTCTGGAAATGGCCCTTGAAGTCGATCTGCCAGAGATCATTGGGCTGGGCATGCTCGAAGCGCTGCCAGGCGGTGCTGTTTGCGCTTGCCTTTTCTGAGATCAAGCCATGTCGATGCAGAATCCGGGTAATGGTGCTGGGGGTTGGCACCTGGATGTGACCCTGATTGAGCAGGCTGCGATGAATCTTGCGGCCGCCCCAGGTGGGGTGTTTCAGACGCACCTTCACTACCAGCTCTTCGTTTGCCTGGCTGGTACGCAGTGGCGTATTGCAGGGTCTGCGCGAGCAGTCCTGCAGGCCAGCAGGGCCCTGCGTCATGCTGCGTTCACGCCATTTGTATCCTGTCTTGCGACTGATTCCAAAACGCGTGCATAGGGCACTGAAGTTCACGCCATCCTGCTGCGCTAGCGCCGTAAATTCTTGTCGAAGGGTCATCATGTCAACGTCTTTCCAGGGCATGGTTAGAGAATCCTTTGGCTTGATATGGAATACGCCAAAGTGTTACCCATGTCCCGGCACAGTTGTTACCCATGTCCCCGGTCTATACACTTCGCCAAAAAAAGTAACCAAAAAAAGGCGACCCGGTGATCGCGCCCCGCTGCGCGGGGTGCCCGTGCCAGCGGTGCCCGGAGCGGGGCGCGGCTAAACTCGCCAAGCTGCGCTTGGCTCAGACAGACGCCGCACCTTTTCCCGCTCCGGGCACCGCTGACACGGCGCGCTCAACGGGACTTCACTGCAACGGCAACGGCCACTTCAAAAACAACGGCAACGGCAACGGCAACGGCAACGGCAACGGCAACGGCAACGGCAACGGCAACGGCAACGGCAACGGCAACGGCAACTGTCGCTGCGCGTACGTCAAAAGCAACCGCAACCGCGACTGTATCTACAACCACCCCGCTTCATCCTGCCCCTTGCCAGCCGCCTCAAGCCAGGCCCCCTCACCGCATCGCCTGCGTATGATCCGGAAACGCATTCGCATCAATGCTGACCGGCCGCACACGCTTGGCCTCCAGCGGCGCGCACTGGCCATCGCGCAGCAACTCCACCACCAACCGCGCCGGGTTGTGTCCCACCGACTGCCGCATGCCGGCATGGGAAACCGTGATGCGCGGATTGACTTCCAGCACGACCGGGCCGTCCGTGCTCATGATGAAGTCGATGCCCACATAACCCCACAGGCCAGGCACCGCGGCCATGACCTGTTCCGCCAGCGCCCTGGCTTCGCGCTGCATGCCGTCGACGCCGCTGACCGTGCTGCCGAGGTAATGCAGCTGGTTGTCGAACACCGCCATGCGCTGTTCATTGACGCTCATCAGCAGGGCCTGCCCGTCTGCGCATACCATCGAGATGCTGCGCGGCTTGCCGTGGATGTAGGGCTGCATCACGTAGCGCGCCGGGTCGTGCTCGGCGATCCAGGTGCGGGCGGCGTCGAGGTCCGGGAAGATGCGGGTGTCGCTGCAGCCGGCGCCGTCATCGGGCTTGACGACCCAGCCGCCGCCGGCGTCGCTTTGCGCCGATGCCGGCGCCTCGTTGAGCCGGAAGGTGTCGGCCACCGGCACGCCGGCCGCGCGCAGGCGGCGCGCGGTCTCGTGCTTGCTCGCGAAGATGGCGACGGCGTCGGGGCGGCAGCCGATCAGCATGCGGTCATGGCGCAGGATCTCGGCCGATGCCAGCCCCAGCGCGCCGGCCGATTCAGGCGCCACCGGCCATACCGCATCGGCCTCGGACAGGCAGGCTGCCAGCGCAGCCAGGGACTGTTCCGATGTGCATGAGATCACCTTGGCCGCTGCCGGCAGATGCAGCGCCGGCAACGCGGCGTCGCGCAGCAGCGTGACTTCCACCCGCGGCAGGCGGCACAGGTCGCCGATCAGGGCCTGCAGCGCGCGGTCGGCCGAAAAGCCGGCGGCCGACAGCAGGCCGCGCGCTTCCCCGTAATGCGCGGTCTGATGGTCGTAGGCCAGTATCTTCACGATGCCTCGTCAGGAAGGGACGCGCGACACATGCGGCATGGGCGCCAGGCGCCTAGCTCCTGGTGCCGTCGAAGGTCATGGTTTCCTCGCTCAGTGTCGCGCCCGCGCCGCTCTTTCCGGCAGGCGCAGCGCCAGGCACCGCCGCGCTCAGCCGGTACACCGAGCCAGGTATCGCGTCGCTCAGGATGAACACATACTGCTTTCCCAGGTACTTCGGCATCTTCTCGGCCATCGGGTCGTTCAGGTAGGGCTGGATAACGACTTTCTGGCCGCGTACCTGGCGGCCGTCGTAATCCACGGTCACGTCCTCGATGCGGGCCTGTTCAGCCAGGGCCATGCGGATGCGCTTGCGGAAATAGCTGGTGGAGCCACCGGTCAGACGCTTCATTTCGGCGATGTCGCGCTCCAGGAATCCCAACAGCGCCGGGTTGCCCTGCGCTTCCTGCACGGCCGGAATCGGAAGCTGCCGTTCGCCATGCAGGAATTCGGAAGAGACCCGCGCACTGCCGTCGCCGTTTTTCGCGGCGACATCGACCAGCACCTCGTCGCTGAAACCGGCGCCCTCGGCATCCTGCCGCACATACCGGTAGCGCAGCACCCTGGGCGCGGCCACGTTCTGCAGGTGGCTGGTCTGGAACAGCAGTTTTTCCGCGGCGGTGATGTCCTGTGCCGCCGCGCTGCCGGCCGCCAGCGCCATCGCGCCGGTGGCAAGGAAGGCGGCAAGCGCCGCCCGGACAGGCCGCGGCAATGGCCGCGGCATCAAGCAGGTATGCATGTTCATCGGCCGATCTCCCTATCGTTTCCGGCTATGCGCCGTTGTCAGCACGGCTTATTTCTGTTCCAGCGGCAAGAGCGGCACGCCATAGTCCTTCAGTATCGCCTCGATCTCCGGCCCGTTGCCGGCGATCAGGCCATTGATGCGGTCGCGCAGCGCCTTGTCGCCATGCCGCACCGCCATGGCGATGCTGAAGTCGAAACGCACGCCGTTCTTGTCCGGCGGCATGAAGGGCACCACCGCGATCGGCGCGGCATCGGCCTTCTTCGCGAAATAGCCGACGATGGGTCCCCAGGCGATGGCGACATCCAGCGCGCCGCTGGCAAGGTCGCGTTCGATCACCTGGCCCGGATACTGGTCGGGGTCGCCGGTCTGGTGCTGGTAGGACACCATCTGGTCGATCAGCCCGTTGTTGAGCAGCCAGTCCACGGCCGGCGTCCTGGCGAAGGCGCCGATGCGCAGCTTCTTCCTGCGCTCGGGCGGCAGCCTGGCCAAGTCTTCCGGGGTAGCCACATCGTCCAGCCCGCGGCCTTTCACATAGGCCAGCGCATAGGTCGAATGGTAGTAGGGCCTGGTTGCCAGTCCCATCTCGAAATCGGTGGAGACGCCGGTCACGAGGTCGCACTTGTACTGGTCGCTGTCGGGCAGCTTGGCGCGCAGGGTATTGCGGATAAAGCCCATGCGCTGCGGGTACCAGGTATGTTCCAGCTTCCAGCCCAGCTTGCCGGCGAGCAGTTCGGCAATCCGGTTTTCGAAGCCGCGCCCTTCCTTGTTGGACAGCGGCAGATTGTTGGGGTCCTGGCAGACGCGCAGCACCTTGTCCCGTTCGTAGCGCTCGTCCAGGCCGCCTGCCGCCGGCGCGCTCACCTGCGCCGCGGCGCTGCCAAGCGCCAGGACAAGCAGCACGCCTGCCGCCGCGCGCGCCGGCAAGGCAGGGAGCCTGTTACCGCCATCGCGTCGCATGGCTCATTTCTCCATGCTCTCGACCCGTCCCGGCTTGATCGCGCCGTCGGACCGGCCCTTCAGATACGCGTAGAGATTGTCGATGTTCTGCTTGACCTGTTCGGAGCCGCCGAAATTGGGCATGCCCTTGTCGACGCGGCCGTTCAGCACGGTTTCCTTGAACTGGTCCTTGGACAGCACTTTCAGGCTGTCGATCAGGGAAGGGCCGACCATGCCTTCCTGATTGGCGCCATGGCAGCGTTCGCATGCCATCGCGCGCCAGGTGCGCCAGCCTTTCAGGGTATTGGCGTCGACCTTGTTGCCGTCGACCACGGTATAGAGTTTGGCCCCGTCGGCCTGCGCCTGGACCTGGGAAGCAAGCAGGCCGGCCAGGCCCGCGATCACTGCTGCAACTGCTGTAATACGCAACCTCATCAATATCTCCTTATCGGGGAAGGCCGGCAGCGCACAGCGCCGGCCTTCCCGCGTTTCTTGTAAAGCGCCGGCCCGTGCGGCCGGCGTCTTGCCTTACGACTTGCCCGGCAGGGTGAACACGGTCAGCACGCCACCCAGTTCGGTGTACTTGGACAGCTCGCGGTAGCCGCCAACTGCGCCCAGGCCCTCATTGTCCTTCTCCAGGCCGGCCGCCATGCCGATGCCGGCCCAGCCGCCGATGCCGGAGAGCACGCCGATGTACTGCTTGCCCTTGTATTCCCAGGTGGTGACGTTGCCGATGATGCCGGACGGCGTCTTGAACTTCCACAGTTCCCTGCCCTGGTTGTCCACGGCCTTGATGTAGCCTTCCAGCGTGCCGTAGAAGTTCACGTCGCCGGCGGTGGCCAGCGCGCCGCTCCAGACCGAGAATTTCTCGGGCTTGGACCAGACGATCTTGCCGGTGCCGGCATCCCAGGCAATGAAGTTGCCCATGCCGCCATGGCTGTTGGGCGCCGGGTACATCGACAGCGTTGCGCCCACATACGGCTGGCCTGCGGTGTAGTCGACCTGGAACGGCTCATAGTCCATGCAGACATGGTTGGTCGGCACATAGAACAGGCCGGTCTTGGGCGAATAGGAGGCGGGCTGCTGGTCCTTGGTGCCCAGGGCCGACGGGCAGACGCCCTTGGTGTTGACGTCGGGGCCGTTCTGCGCGGTGCTGTACTTGGCCTGCACCACCGGACGGCCGGTCTTCATGTCGACGTGGCTGGCCCAGTTGACGACCGGGTCGTATTTCTCGGCCACCAGCAGTTCGCCGCTGACGCGGTCCATGGTGTAGGCAAAGCCGTTGCGGTCGAAATGCACCAGGGCCTTGCGCGGCTTGCCCTTGACCTTGATGTCGGCCAGGATCATCTCGTTGACGCCGTCATAGTCCCATTCGTCGTGCGGCGTCATCTGGTACACCCACTTGGCCATGCCGGTGTCGAGGTCGCGCGCGAAGATGGTCATGGACCACTTGTTGTCGCCCGGGCGCTGGCTCGGGTTCCAGGTGCTCGGGTTGCCGGTGCCGTAATAGACCAGATTGGTTTCGGGGTCGTAGCTGTACCAGCCCCAGGTGGTGCCGCCGCCGATCTTCCACTGGTCGCCCTTCCAGGTCTTGATCGAGGAGTCCTTGCCGACCGGCGCCATCTTGCCGTCGGTCCAGGTCATGGTCTTGTCCGGGTCGATCAGCATTTCATTGTCGGGACCGACGCTGTAGCCTTTCCAGACTTCCTTGCCGGTCTTCAGGTCGTACGCCACCAGCCGGCCGCGCACGCCGAATTCGCCGCCGCTGATGCCGGTGATCACCTTGTCCTTGAAGATATGCGGCGCATTGGTGTTGGTCTCGCCGATTTTCGGGTCGCCGTTCTTGACCTTCCACACTTCCTTGCCGGTCTTGGCATCCAAGGCCACCAGCGTGGTGTCGGCCTGCTGCAGGATGATCTTGCCGTCACCGTAGGCCACGCCGCGGTTGACGGTGTCGCAGCACATCACAGGGATCACGGCCGCGTCCTGCTTCGGCTCGTATTTCCACTTGATGCTCTGATCCTCCAGGCTCAGCGCAAAGACCTTGTTGGGGAAAGGGCTGTGGACGTACATGGTGTCGCCGATTACCAGCGGGCCACCTTCATGGCCGCGCAGCACACCGGTCGAGAATGTCCATGCGACCTGCAGGTTCTTCACATTGCCCTTGTTGATCTGGGCGAGCGAACTGTAGCGATGGTTGGCGTTGTCACCCGCCTGCATTGTCCAGTTCTTCGGGCTCTTCGCCGCCTGCTGCAGATCCTCCGCGGCAACAGCGCTTCCCGTGGCCGATACCGCCCCCGCCAGCAACAGCAAATGCCTTAACCGTAAAGCTGAAACCATGTCTGCCTCCTGTTGTATTGAAGCTTGTGCATCAACGTTGCGATCACTGTCGCCGGCCTGGCTAACCGATCGCTTCCATCCCGGCAGGCATGGAGTAGCAGTTAGCATGCCAGTCCGGCAAGACGCCAGCAGCAGGGGACACCCGATGCATGAAGCCGGGCACATGAGGAGGGAGAGAGGAACGCTGTCCCTGTAAATGAACAAGGCGGGCAAGCAATGTTCCAATTTCGTAGCGGATGCGTTGACGGACGGCCCGCTTCCGGGGCGCACGGCGGCAGGCCCGCTGGCATGGCGCTTGCAGCCGATGTGGCGGGGCTTGCGCCGCCGGCGGCGGCACTGCGCGCGACAGCCGGCACGGGCTCTGGAAAGGAGGGTGGCGATGGGCATGCGCAGCCTTGCCTGCCTGCTGATGAGTTGCTCGCTCTGCCTGGCCGTGCCGGCCGGCGCGGAGAGCGCCGCCCTGTCCATGCGGGAAGTGGCGCCGGGCATCTTCGTGCACCAGGGCCTGCACCAGGAAACCAGCGGCAGCAACCAGGGCGACATCGCCAACATCGGTTTCATCGTCGGGGACCGCTGCGTTGCCGTGATCGACACCGGCGGCAGCGTGGAAGTGGGCGACCGGCTGCGGCAGGCGATACGGCAGCGCACCCGCCTGCCGGTGTGTCATGTGATCAACACCCATGCCCATCCCGATCATGTATTCGGCAATGCCGCCTTCGCTGCCGACAAGCCGGTCTTCATCGGGCACCAGCATCTTGCCGCGGCGCTGCAGGCCAGGTGGCCGCATTACCGCAAGGCGCTGGCGCGCGAGCTTGGCGAGCAGCAGGCGGCGCGCACGGCGATGATACTGCCAGGCCGGTCCGTCACCGGGGAAATGACGATCGACCTTGGCGGGCGAGAACTGCTGCTGCATGCCTGGCCCACCGCCCATACCGATGCCGACCTGACCGTACTGGACCGCAACACCGCCACGCTGTGGCTGGGCGACCTGCTGTTCGAGGAGCGCGTGCCTTCGCTCGATGGCAGCCTGAAAGGATGGCTGGCGGTGATGCAGGCCCTTCGCCCGATGCCGGTGCGCATCGCGATACCGGGACACGGGCCGGTCAGCGGCAACTGGCCTGCCGTGCTTGACCCGCAGGAACGCTATCTGCGCAGCCTGCAGGACGGCACGCGGGCCGCGATCAAGGCCGGCAGCACGCTGACACAGACCATTGCGCAGGCAGAGCATGCGCCGGCGTCCGGCTGGCTGCTGTTCGATGCCTACCACCGCCGCAACGTCACCACCGCCTACACCGAACTTGAATGGGAAAACTGATGCGCCACCACCATGCCGCGGCGGCCAGGCCGACACGCACGCTGCGCAAGGCCTGCAGCGCCGCACTGATCGCGCTGGCGGCAGCAGCCATGCTGCAACCGGCGCATGCCACTGACAACTGGAGCAAGATCAGGCCCGGCCTGTTCCAGAACCGCGTGATCGCCGCCGATGCCGCGCAGCTGGTCGAACTGGTCACGCCGGTGCGGGCGCAGGATGCGGCGGTGGTGCCGATCACCATCAAGACACGGGCGCCGCAAAGTGCCGAGCGCTACATCAGCAAGCTCTACCTGGTGATCGACAAGAACCCGGCGCCGCTGGCGGCGGTGTTCTCGATGACGCCGGACCTGGGCCGGGCTGACATCGAGACCCGGGTCAGGATCGAGGAATATACCGACGTGCGGGTCATCGTGGAGATGAACGACGGCAGCCTGCACATGAGCAGCAACTACGTGAAGGCCTCCGGCGGCTGCTCGGCCCCGGCCGGCAAGGACCCGGCCGAAGCGGCGGCCGGCATCGGCAGGATGAAGCTGGCGCTGGAACAGTCGGGCAGCCTGGACCAGCCGCAGCAGGTGCAGCTGATGATCAGGCATCCGAACTTCTCCGGGCTGGCCATGGACCAGGTAACCCGGCTCTACACGCCGCCGCATTTCGTCAAGCATCTGGAAGTGGCGTACAACGGCAAGCGCATCCTGAGCGCCGAAACCGATATCTCCATCAGTGAGAACCCGAACTTCCGTTTCTATTTCGTGCCGCACAAGGAAGGCACACTGACCGTGGAAGCAATCGATTCACAGGATCTTTCCTACAAGACCAGCCTGGCGGTGAAGGCCAATTAGGCTACTGGCGCGCCGGCTCAGCGGTTGCCCTGTCCCTTCTCCTCCATGCTGCGCACCATGTAGCGGATGCCGCGCTCCCAGCTGGTGTCGGTGTTGCCGCGTATGTCGACCGACTTGTTGAGCAGCGCCTGGCCGGAGGCGACATCGTTGATCTGGATATTGATGTTCAGGATCAGGTTGCTGACCTTCTGCACCCAGGCCGTCATCACCCGGTCCGCGCCCAGCGCCCGGCCGATGTCGATGTCGCAACCGTTGCAGTCATACAGCATGAAGCGCGACTTCAGGTCGTCGATCATGGCCTGCTGCGGGGCGGTGTCGAGCACCCGGTAGAAACCCTTGTCGATGAACTGCTGCCGCAGCAGGGCGGAAATCTTTTTCAGCCGCTCGCGCTGGGCCTGATCGGAGGCGCGGTCCAGGGTCGGGTCGATCAGTTCGAAGTCCAGCATCACGATGCTCTTCAACGGCGCATCGGCTGCCCTGGCGGCAAGCGGCGACAGCAGCAGGCAGGCTGCCAGCGCGAGCAGCCGGCGCCGCGTGCCGTGCTTCATTTCATCAGGCAGGCGTCGCCGGCCTGCTGCTGTATCGCCTTGTAGTGCCTGGCCATCTCGCGCACCTTGGGCGGGTCGCGGAACTCGCTGCCGCGTTCGCCGGCCATCGACTGGTGCCGCAGCGCAGTCGACGCTTCGAGGTAATCGTCATACTTCAGCTTGTCGGCGATCCTGTCGACCGCGCAGGAGCATTTGTACAGGAACTCGTATTTGCCGCCATGGTCCTTCATGCATTCCAGCACGTATTCCATGCGCGCCGTGGTCGGAAAGTCATTGGCCGCGGCAATGCCGGGCACGAGGATTGCAGCGCAGAGCGCTGCGCTGGCTACCGTGAACGTGCTTTTCATCTGGTCTCCCTTTCGATATGTGCCACGCCGGCGCTCCACAGCAGCGAGGCTCGCTACGTGATGAAGGTTGCTCTAGCAAGATTGTTGCCACGCCTCTGCGCCGTCCTCGCCAGCGCTGCGCTGTGCGCCGCCGCCGTCGCCGCGGCTGTTCCAGAACCGGAACAGCTTGCGCCAGGGGTGTACGCCGTCATTGCCGCGCCGGAGGACGCGGCGCCGTCCAACCATGGCGTGGTCGGCAACATCGGCATCCTGGTCGGCGACAGCGGCGTGGTGCTGATCGACACCGGCACCAGCGCCCGCTACCTGCGGCAGCTGCTGGCGCAGATACGGCGCATCACGCCGCTGCCGGTGGTGCTGGCCATCAACACCCACCAGAACCCGGCCCATGTGTTTGGCAACGGCGTCCTGCGCGACATGGGCGTGCCGGTGCTGGCGCACCGTGACACCGACGCCTTCATCGCGGCCCGCTGCCAGCGTTGCCTGAAGCAGCTGGTGCAGGCGCTGGGCGAGGCGGAGATGGAAGGCACCGTCGTCACGCGGCCCAGCCGGCTCATCGACGGTCCGGCAACGATTTCGGCGGGCGGCCGCACGCTGGACCTGCTGTATTACGGCCCTACCTCCGCGCCCGGCGCGATCGCCGTGCTGGACCGCGAGAGCGGCACGCTGTTCGGCGGCGGCATGGTGACGATGGACCGGATTCCGGACCTGAAGGATGCCGATCTCGGCCAGTGGCAGGCGGCGCTGCGCAGCCTGGGACGGATTGCGCCGGCGCGCATCGTGCCGGGCGCGGGCCCGGTGTTCGATGCCGCAAGGCTGCCGGAGCTGGCCGGCTACCTGGCCGCAATCAGGCCGGCGGTGCAGGCAGCCTTCCTGCAGCGCGTCAGCCTGGGCGAAGCTGCCGCGTCCGCGCCGCTGCCGGCGTATCGGGACTGGGCGCTGTATGACAGCATGCATAGGAAGAATGTGGAGCAGCTCTACCTGCGTCTGGAGAATGCCTACCTGAATGCGCCGTGATTGCGCTGGGGCGATGCGTACGGAATATCGTTTTCTGCGGGCGTTTTTAAGGATGCTCCTCCGGAATGGCTATTGATCCAGCTGCTTTTGACGTACGCGCATCGACCGTTGTCGTTGGGGTTGCTTTTGAAGTGGCCGTTGCAGTGAAATCCCGTTGAGCGCCCCGCTCTGGGCATCGCCCAATACTGTCCGGCACACTGCCTGCTATGGCCCTGAAGGTTGCCTGCTGTTCTCGCTGAGGTGTCGTTGCAGTTCCTCTTCCGTGGCCCATCCGGCCATGTAATGGCGCACCATCTCGAAGGTGCGCCTGGTCGGCTGCTGATTGGTCCAGATGGATAGCAGCAGGCTGGCGATCAGGCGCGCATAGACTTGCATGCGCAGGGCATTGAGCGACTCGCCGAGCAGATGACGGCAACCTAGAATGCACTTGAACCAGCGGAAGAATGACTCGATGCTCCATCGATAGCGGTACGCCAGCGCAATCAGATCGGCGGGCATTTGCAGTTGGTCCGTCAGCAACACCAGGCGACTGGTACCGGTTTGTATCTGCACAAGTTGCACAGACTCGAAGAGCTTGCGCATGCCGCGCAGCGTTCTTACGGTCGGGTTGAAGAAATACAGAAGCAACAAGCCGACGTACTGATCGCAGAAAAATTGCCGGTTGTTGGCCTTGTCGTGTGCGGTTCCAACCTTGTGCAGCTTGGCCAGGCAGGCGGCCATCTGTTCCAGGGACTTGGAGCCGCGCAATGGGACGCGATCGAGAATGATTTGATCCTGGTACATCAGGCCCCCTCGCGGCAAGTACGCAGGTACCGCTGCCAAGCGACACAGCTTACGCCTACATGAGTCGTAAAGCATGTGTTGTGCCGGACAGTATTGAGCGGTACCCGGATCGGGGCGCGGCTAAACTCGCTCCGCTGCGCGGCGCTCAAACAGACGCCGCACCTTTTCCCGCTCCGGGCATCGCTGATACGGCGCGCTCAACGGGACTTCACTGCAACGGCCACTTCAAAAGCAACCGCAACGACAACGGCCACTTCAGAGGCAACCGCAACGGTCGCTGCGCGTACGTCCAAAGCAACGGCAGACGCAATGTCAACGGCGCCGGTAGCGCCAGCCTCCGCCGCCGGCAAGGCGAACCGGACCCCACCCCTACCGCCTATCTGCCTCTCCACATGGCTTCTTCCCATCTGAAAGATCGATATTGAGCCGCTCCAGCTTGCGGTACAGCGTATTGCGCCCCACGCCCAGTTCCCTTGCCACGGTGCTGATGTTCCAGCGCGCCCGCTTCAACACCTGCAGCAGGGCCTCGCGTTCGGCCGACTTCAGGGGATTGAGCTGGCATTCCTGCTGCTGCATTGCCTCCTGCGGCGGCGCCGGCTGCGCCTGGCGGGCGCGCAGGATGTCCGGCGGCAGGTCGGCCAGGGTCAGCAGGTCGGCACGGCGCAGCGCCACCATGGTGCGCAGCACATTGCGCAGCTGCCGCACGTTGCCGGGCCAGCGGTACTGGTCCAGCGCATCCACCAGTTCCGGCGTCATCGACAGCTCGCCGCAGTCGGTCTGCTCGCTGCGCAGCAGGTGCTCGATCAGTTCGCGCCGGTCGCCGCGTTCCCGCAGCGGCGGCATGGTCAGCGTCAGGCCCTGCAGCCGGTAGTACAGGTCTTCCCGGAATTCGCGGCGCTCGATCTTTTCAAGCAGGTCGCAGTGGGTGGCGCTGATGAGGCGGATGTCGATGCGCACCGGCATCTCGCTGCCCAGCGGCGCAACCTCGCGCTCTTCCAGCACCCGCAGCAGACGCGCCTGCAAGGCGAATGGCATGTCGCCGATTTCGTCGAGGAACAGCGTGCCGCCGTTGGCCTGGAAGATCTTGCCGCGCTGGCCTTCCTTGCTGGCGCCGGTGAAGGCGCCCGACTTGTAGCCGAACAGTTCGCTCTCGATCAGCGACTCCGGTATCGATGCGCAGTTGATCGCCACGAAAGGCTGGCCGGCGCGCTGGCTGGTCTGGTGCAGCGCCTTGGCGAACATCTCCTTGCCGGTGCCGGTTTCGCCATACAGCAGGATAGGCACGTCGCGTTCCAGCACCCGGCTGGCGGCGTCGATGTTGCGGCTCATGGTCGGCTCATGGCCATAGCGCAGGCGCTCCAGCGGCGTGCGGCAGCCATGCTCGTCGGCGTCGCAGCCGCTGGCCGGCAGCCCGGCGCAAGGCAGCACGCAGTTCCTTGCCGTTGCTGCGCCATAGGCATAGAAGCGCCGGCCGAAGCGGGCGTCGAAGATGGGGGCCACCGGCTTGGCCAGCTTGCTGGTCTCTCGGCTCAGGGAGTCGAACGATACATTGAAGAATTCTTCCAGCGGATGGTGCAGCAGTTCGCAGGACTTGACGCCCAGCTGAAGCAGCGCATGCCGCGTGGCGGCGACGATACGGTCGTCGTCATCCAGCGCCAGAATGCCGGCGTTGACGGTGCCGACGAATTCCGGGCGGCTATGAAAATGCATGAAGCGCCGGCCCTCGAAGGACTTCAGGAAGATCCGGTTCTCGATGGTGTGCACCGACATGTTGACCAGGTCCAGCACATGCTTGGGCGCAAGGTGGGTTTCGCCCGAGGCGTCCAGCACCGCCAGCACGTCGCCGTTGGTATCGAAGATGGGCGCCGCGGCACAGGTCAGGCCGGTGTTGCGGAACAGGAAGTGGTCATACTGCTGCACCATGGTCGGCCGTTTTTCCAGCAGCGCAGTGCCCATGCCGTTGGTGCCCTGGTAGCGTTCCGACCAGACCGCGCCAGGCATCATGCCGGTCTTGGAAGCGGCATGGGTAAAGCCGAGGTCGCCAAAGTAGTTCATCAGCACGCCGTCGGCATCGGTCAGCATGATGGCATAGCCCGAGCCGGCGATCTGCTGGAACAGGTTGGTCATTTCCGCCTTGGCCGCGCTCAGCACATGGGACAGGCGGTGCTGCCTTTCCTGCAGCTCGGCCTTTTCCACGATGTAGGGTTCGATCACGATGGCCGGATCGAGCTGGTAGTCCCGCATGCAGCGCATCCAGGAATCGGTGATGTGATTGGGCACTGCGACGGGCGCGCTCGAAATGCGTTCAACGGCCGACTGGATGCGGCTGCGATGATGCTCTTGCGTCAACATGTCTCGTCTCCATGAGCTGTCCTTGCGGACGCCCTGTTTTTTTCGCCTCCCTGACCGCGTCCGAGTTCTGGTGGCTCGGTTTTTGCTGATGGTGCCGATCAAGGCCCCTGCAACGGTGCTTGATAGGGGCTGTAAGGCTGTGCTGAGCTTAGATGAACTGGCGTCTTCGTGTAAACACCTAATTTGCTTTTTTGAACTGTTCGATAAACAAGACAGGAAGGCGGCAGATGTCCCGAATTCAGCTCAATCCGGGCTGCGTTCGTCCAGCCTTGCAGTCGAGTGTATGCCCGTTTTTCAGCTGGCTGTTTTTTCCAAATCAATCCTCAAGGAGTTTTACATGGATGTACGAGCCGCAGTAGCCCACAAGGCGGGCGCACCGCTGACGATAGAAACAGTGCAGCTGGAAGGCCCGCGCGCAGGCGAGGTGCTGGTGGAGATCAAGGCCACGGGCATCTGCCATACCGACATGTTCACGCTGTCGGGTGACGATCCCGAAGGCATCTTTCCGGCCATCCTGGGCCATGAGGGCGCCGGCATCGTGGTCGAGGTTGGCGAAGGCGTCAAGAGCCTGAAGCCGGGCGACCATGTGATTCCGCTGTACACGCCGGAATGCCGGCAATGCGAGTACTGCCTGTCGCAGAAGACCAATCTGTGCCAGGCCATACGCAGCACCCAGGGCCGCGGCGTGATGCCGGACGGCACCAGCCGCTTCAAGCTCGGCGGCAAGGAAGTGTTCCATTACATGGGCACGTCCACCTTCGCCAACTACACCGTGGTGCCGGAAATCGCGCTGGCCAAGATCCGCGAGGATGCGCCCTTCGAGAAGGTGTGCTACATCGGCTGCGGCGTGACCACCGGCATCGGCGCGGTGATCTATACCGCCAAGGTGGAGCCGGGCTCGACGGTGGTGGTGTTCGGTTTGGGCGGCATTGGCCTGAACGTGATCCAGGGCGCGAAGATGGTCGGCGCCAACATGATCATCGGCGTCGACATCAACCCGGCGCGGGAGGAACTGGCGCGCAAGTTCGGCATGACCCACTTCGTCAACCCCAAGGAAGTGCAGGGCGACATCGTGCCCTACCTGGTGGACCTGACCAAAGGCGGCGCCGACTACACCTTCGAATGCATCGGCAATGTGAACCTGATGCGGCAGGCGCTGGAGTGCTGCCACAAGGGCTGGGGCAAGAGCACCATCATCGGCGTGGCCGGCGCAGGCCAGGAAATTTCCACCAGGCCGTTCCAGCTCGTCACCGGGCGGGTCTGGCAGGGCTCGGCCTTCGGCGGCGCGCGCGGCCGCACCGACGTGCCCAAGATCGTCGACTGGTACATGGAGGGCAAGATCAACATCGATGACCTGATTACCCATGTGATGCCGCTGGAAAAGATCAATGACGCCTTCGACCTGATGCATGAAGGGAAGTCGATCCGCTCGGTGGTCACGTTCTGAAACGGGCTTGTGAGCGGCAATCCGGCCGCGCGGCCGGAGCTCCTGAATGGCTGGCAGGGCTGTGCCGCGGCCCGGCGCCGGCGCCGGTTCATCAACAATGAGGAGACCAATATGAGCAGTGAAGTGAAAATCCATCCAGCGGTCGACAACGGCATCCAGCCGGCATCGCCCTCGTTCTCCGGCGGCAGGCTGGTGTGCCATTGCGCGCAGGACAAGGTGGAGGTCGAGATCGGCGCCCAGACCGCGCACAACCATGTCTGCGGCTGCACCAAGTGCTGGAAGCCGGAAGGCGTGCTGTTCTCGCAGGTGGCGGTGGTGTCGCGCGACAAGGTGAAAGTGGTGGCCCACGAGGAGAAGCTGCAGGTGGTCGACCCCAGCGCCACCATACAGCGCCATGCCTGCAAGGAGTGCGGCGTGCACATGTTCGGCCGCATTGAAAACAAGGCGCATCCCTTCTACGGCCTGGACTTCGTGCACACCGAGCTGTCGCCGGACAAGGGCTGGGCGGCGCCCGAGTTTGCCGCCTTCGTGTCCTCCATCATCGAATCCGGCGCCGATCCGGCCAACATGGGCGCGGTCCGGTCGCGCCTGAAGGAGCTGGGCCTGGAGCCGTATGACGCGCTGTCGCCGCCGCTGATGGATGCGATCGCCACGCATATCGCCAAGGCTTCGGGTAAGCTCGCGGCCTGAGCCAGGCCGGCCGGGCTGCTTCAGCGGCCCGGCCATTCGGACTGCCGGCCTGCATCGGCATCGATCGGCATCCATCACTATCCACCAGCAACAACCAGCGCGAGAGACAGAGACTATCCATGAGCATCAAGACCATTTCGGAAAACAAGTGCTTCGACGGCATGCAAACCGTGTTCAGCCATGACTCGGCGGCAACCGGCTGCCCGATGCGCGTGGCGATCTATCTGCCGCCGCAGGCGCAGCAGGCCAAGGTGCCGGTGCTGTTCTGGCTTTCCGGGCTGACCTGCACCGAGGAAAACTTCACGGTGAAGGCCGGCGCGCAGCGGGTGGCGGCGCAACTGGGCATGGCCATCGTCGCGCCCGACACCAGCCCGCGCGGCGTGCGCTTTCCGGGCGACGATGCCAGCTATGACTTCGGCCTGGGCGCGGGCTTCTATGTCGATGCGACCGAGGCGCCGTGGTCGGCCAACTACCGCATGTATTCCTATGTCGCCCGGGAGCTGCCGGACCTGGTGGGCGCACACTTTGCGCTCGACCTGTCGCGCGCCGGCATCGCCGGCCATTCCATGGGCGGCCATGGCGCGCTGACCATAGGGCTCAAGAACCCCGAGCGCTTCCGCTCCATTTCCGCCTTCGCGCCGATCTCCTCGCCGATGCGCTGCCCCTGGGGCGAAAAGGCTTTGACCGGCTACCTTGGCGCGGACCGCGCCGCATGGGCCGATTACGACGCCACGGCACTGGTGCAAAGCCGCGGCTGGAAGGGAGGACCGATCCTGGTCGACCAGGGCAGCGGCGACCAGTTCCTGGCCTCGCAGCTCAAGCCCGAACTGCTCAGTGCCGCCTGCGAAGAGGCCGACGTGCCGCTGCACCTGCGCATGCAGCCCGGTTATGACCATAGCTACTACTTCATTGCCACCTTCATCGAGGACCACCTGCGGCATCATGCCGCGCAACTGGCTTGACCGGCGTCGCAAGCCCTGCGCTCATAGCAGGAACTTCGGCCCCCGGTCCGTATCGAAATTGCATTCTTTAACGGAGCGCATCATGAAGCCAACCTTATCGCGTATCGGCCTGGCGCTTGCCTGCGCCGCGGCCTTAGGCATCAGCACCAGCGTGCAGGCCCAGAACAGCACGGGCGGCGATGCGTCGACTTCGTCGCAGTCGGGCAAGCAGCCCAAGTCCAAGGCCAACGCGACCAGCAATGCCGACCGCTCGGTAACCAATGGCGCCGACCGGCCTTCCACCTCGGGTTCCGGCTCGGTCGGCACCGCGACCTCGGGCGCGCCGGGCGTGGGCGCGATGCCAGGCAGCACCGGCACTGCGGGCGCTACCGGCACGGGCACCACATCCTCAGGTACCTCGGGCAGTGCGCCCAAGACCGGCGCCTCGGGCGGACCGGGCGTATCGGGCTCGCCGGAAACCGGCGTTCCGGGCACCGGCGCCGGAAGCAAGAAGTAGTTCCGCGACAGGCCCGGCGGCGCTATCAGCAAATGCCGGGAATGAAGCGGTAAGGCACCTGCGCCATGTAGGCGCGGTAGTCCGCGTGCCTGGACAGGTGCCGCTCCTCGCAGAGTGCGCGCAGCAGGTAGATGGCGCTCCAGCCGCCGATGCAGAACAGCGTCCAGAAGAATTGCCTGGGCGATGTGTGCAGCAGGCCGGCCAGCAGCGGCAGCGCGCCGGTCCACCATGCCAGGTTCTTGAACAGGTAGGCCGGATGCCTGATGTGCCGGTAGAGCCCGGTGCGTACCACGCCGCGGTGCATCAGGTTGCAGCTCTTGAAGCCCAGCGACACGCTGGCCGATGCATAACAGGCGAACAGCGCCAGCAGCAGACCATTGAGCGCCAGGTGCGTGGCCTGGGAAAACGCCGGATAGGCTGGCGCCAGTTCCACCACCTGCCATGGCAGCAAGGCCACCATCGCGACATTGAAGGGCGGATAGCAGGCCAGGCAGGCCACCCACCCGCGCAGGCTGGGGTCGACGCTGACGACTTCGTTGTCCAGGCAGCGCGCCTGCACCAGGTAGCCCACCACGAAGGGAAAGAAGTCCACCAGGAAGATCAGGTTCAGGACGAAGTAATGCAGGTGGCTGTTGTACAGCGCAAACCATCCCTGGCCATTGCCCTGCCTGAATACGGCCGCGAGGTCGAGCAGCTGGTCATTGGTATAGGCCAAATAGGCGAGCAGGCCGTGTATGCAGAAGGGCATGAAGATCCACTTCAGCAGCAGGCACAGCATCGCCTGCCGCTCGCTGTCGGTGGCGACAACGGCCGCGTGGACATTGCGGCTGGCTTTCCAGCGGCGGTACAGGTAGCCCGCCATGGTGGCCGCATTGCTCCAGCGGCCCCGGCGCAATGCGTAATAGGGCAGCAGCGCGACCGCATACACCGCGGCGCAGGACCACAGCGCCAGCTTCAGGTCGATGGTGAGAGGCGATACGTGGCCGGCCAGCATCGGCCGCCAGCTGAGGCGGTATAGCCAGAGGTAATAGGGACTGAGGGTTGTGTAGAAGGAGAGGCCGGCCAGGATGACCGCGATGCTGGCCGCATAACTGCCCAGGATGCGCCTGGACTCCGGCAGCGGCGGGAGCGGGGCGGCGCGTTGCACCGGCGCGGCAGTCAGCAGTTCAGGCCGCGCGTCCATTGCCGCCTGCCCGCGCGATTGCTGCCGACTCTGGCATGTCACCTCCGTCTTGGCAGGAAGCCGGGATGGCCCTGCTGCAGACTAGGGTAACGGCCGGCGCCGGACTGTCAAGCGCGGCGGCAAGGACATCAGCGGCAAAGCAATCCGCGGCGCGATTGCCTTGCCGGGAAAGACATCAGTAGGCGAATGCGTCAGCCTGGCTGCAGCCGCGGCTGGCCATCTCGGCACGCAAGGTCCAGACGTCGTTGGCGATGGCATGCAGCGCGCTGTCGCGCTTGCTGACGCCTTGATGGAAGTCGGCAGGCGTGGCCTTGACGGTATGCACCGGGTTATGGCCGTCGGCATTGATCTTAACGAACTCGGCGGTCTTCTTCTGCAGCTGCTGGGACAGTGCGGTGCAGGTACTCGTATTGGCGGCCATGGCTGGCGCGGCGAACAGGACGGCGGCGAGCAGGGCGAGTGAGGAAGCGAAGCGTTTCATGGATTTTCCTTTTTGAACCGGCAATGTTCCTGTCGGAAAGCCTGCCGGAAGCGTAAATGTGTTGATGCGGAGAACTTTATTGTTGCGGTGCAGTATAAACCGGAAAAGTTGAATCCCGGCATTTTGATCCGCAATGTCGGTCATACACCTGCTGAATGTACGTAGAGGGCCGTTGCCTGTTCGCCTTCGGTTAGCAGAGAGGATGACTGCGCTTGTCGATAGCGCTGCAAGCGATGCCGGCCTCGACCGCGGGAACGCGACTTTTACCGGAGTGCTGAAATAAACGGCAAAAGTTACGCACAAAATCCGTGGGTAAGCTTGTGGATATCTTGGGTGGATAAATCATATGTCGTTGATTTTGAAAAAGAAAATTGGTGTGCTCAAAAATCGTCGCAAGCGACTTGTCCACAGCCATTTCCTCCGGACCATCCACAACAATTGAATGCGGGTAATGCAAAGGATCTGCACACATCAGTCCACTTTCCGGCGGGAAATTTTGTCGCCAGCCCGGGTTGAGACCGATCAAGGCAGGAAGCAGGGGCCGTTTTAGTCTGGTTGCGCTTCCTCCGACAACGAAGGCACCGCGTGGCGCGGCCGGGCAGGCGGTCTGGTGGAGCAGAAGGGAGGAACGCGATGGAAAACGCAGGCCAGATTGCATCGAACATGTTTGCGATGGTGCTGCATCGCCCCGGCGAGCCGCTGCGGGGCGAATGGCGGGATGTGCCTGTGCCGGGACCGGGGCAGGTGCTGCTGCGCGTCGGCGCCTGCGGCGTCTGCCGTACCGACCTGCATATCGTCGACGCCGAACTGCCGCCGCACAGGCTGCCCCTGGTGCCCGGCCACGAAATCGCCGGCATAGTGGTGCGGGCGGGCGAGGGCGTGGATGCCTCGCTGGTCGGCCGGCGCGTCGGCGTGCCCTGGCTGGGGCATACCTGCGGCGTCTGCGACTTCTGCCGCATGCACCGTGAAAACCTGTGCGACCAGGGCCGCTTTACCGGCTATGACATCGACGGCGGCTATGCGCAATACACGGTTGCCGACGCCGCCTACTGCATTGCCCTGCCCGACGCGTATGACGATATCGAGGCCGCGCCGCTGCTGTGTGCCGGCCTGATCGGCTTCCGGGCCTATTCCATGGTGCAGAAGGAAGCGGCGCGCATCGGCATTTACGGATTTGGCGCGGCCGCCCACATCCTGACCCAGCTTGCCCTGCAGGACGGCCGCGAAGTGTTTGCCTTTACCCGTCCCGGGGACAGCCGCAGCCAGCAGTTCGCGCGCTCGCTGGGCGCGGCATGGGCCGGCGATGCGCTGCATCCGCCGCCGGCAGCGCTGGACGCCGCCCTGCTGTTCGCACCCGACGGCGCGCTGGTGCCTGCCGCACTGTCCCACGTGCGCAAGGGCGGCGACGTGATCTGCGCCGGCATCCACATGTCCGACATTCCCGCCTTCCCCTATGCCCTGCTTTGGGGAGAGCGCCAGCTGCGCTCGGTTGCCAATCTGACCCGGCATGACGGGGAAGCGTTTTTCCAGCGCGTTGCCCGCCGCCGCATTCACACCAGGTCGGTGCCGTTTCCCCTCGACCGGGCCAACCAGGCGCTCGATGCCCTGCGTGCCGGCGCCTTCGATGGCGCGGCCGTGCTGGTGCCGCCGACGGGACAGCGTTAAGGCATGCATGGGACGCTGGCGGTTAACGGCGTGGGCTATTGCATTAAGGGAAACGTTTTTGTTCTGAACGGCTGCGTTAACCCGGCCTTTTATTGATCCATTCGCCGGTTCCGAACCGCGAATCCCAGTTTTATGGTGCACTGCAGTATATTAAAGGCGCGAGTCGAAATGCCCATAGCATGGTACTGTTTCGTTTCCGCGCGGCCAACATTGTTACGCAGTCCACAGCACACCATGAGTTTCCTGAACCTTGATCTGAATCTTCTACGGGTATTCGACGCGGTGATGACCGAGTTGAATCTTACCCGCGCAGCCGACCGGCTCGCCACCACGCAGCCGGCGGTGTCCAATGCGATCAAGCGCCTGCGCGCCGTGGTGGACGATGAACTGTTCGTCCGGACCGCCCATGGCGTGAAGCCGACGGCACGCGCCGAGGATCTGCGGCCGGCCGTACGGCTGGCGCTGGCAACGCTGGAAGCCGCGCTGGGCTCGGAGCCCAGGGACCTGTCCAATATCCAGAAAACCCTGCGGCTGTGCATGGCCGACTCGACCGCTTCGCTGGTGCTGCCGCCGCTGATCAGGCTGGTCAAGGACGTCGCGCCCAGGCTCACGCTGCAGACCCTGCCGCTGTTGAGCCGCGACCCGCGCCCGGCGCTGCTGCGCGGCGAAATCGACCTTGCGGTCGGTTCCTTCCCCGGCATCGTGGCCCAGCTGACCACCGACCAGGAAGTGGAGTCGGGCGTCTGCCATGCCGCGCTCTACAGCAGCGAATATGTCTGCATCATGCGCCGGGGACACCCGCTGGCGGAGCGGGAAATGACCCTGGACGAGTACTGCGCAGCCGACCATGTGCTGGTCAATTTCTCGGGGCGCCTGCAGGGGCAGGCGGACAAGATCCTGGCGGAGATGGGGCGCGAGCGGCGCGTGATGCTGACCGTGAACCAGTTCGCCACCGCGGGCCAGATCGTCGGCTCCTCGGACCTGCTCTCCATCATGCCGGTCCACCTGATCGACCTCTGCAGGATGGAATCGGTGCTGGTCTCCAAGCCGCTGCCATTCGTCCTCCCCGGTTTGAAGATCGACATGCTGTGGCATGAGCGCGATGCGCGCGACCCGGCGCTGAAATGGGTCCGCTCCACCCTGCAGGCGGTGACTTCCCCGGATGCCAGGCTCAACATGGAGCAGGCCGCAACGGAGCCCGCGCTGCAGCAGCAGGCGCAGACCGAGACCGCGGACGCCGCCATCCAGTAAGGCAGGCGGCGCGGCGGGCTGCCGCATGGAAGCAATGTTTGTCCATGCGCAACGGCAGCGCGGCATGGAGGCGCAACGAAGGCGGGAAAGCAGGGTCAGACCACGCATCTCCTGTTTGCCGGGCTGTCCATGAATCCATCCGATGCATCTGTCTTGCCGCAAGACCTTTCTCCATCCGATCGACGCGCTGGCAGGCGCACCTTCCTGAAATATGCGGGCGGCATCGCGGCCGGCATGGCGCCGCTTGTCGTGGCGCAGGCACAGGGACAGGCCTCCGGCGGGCCTGCCAGGGTCGACTTCCCGCCCGACCATGCGCAGTCCGAAGCGCCTGAAAAGATGCCCGAACCCAGCCTGCCGCCGTCCGAGCGCATCGGTTATGCCGTGGTGGGGCTGGGCAGGCTGACGGTCGGGCGCCTGCTGCCCGCGCTGGCCAAATGCAAATACTCCCGGCTCACCGCGCTGGTCAGCGGCGACCGCGCAAAGGCGCAGAAGCTGGCGCAGCAGTACGGCCTGTCCGAGCAGTCCATCTACGACTATCGCAGCTTCGACCGCATTGCCGACAATCCGGATGTGCAGGTCGTCTATATCGTGCTGCCCAACAGCATGCATGCCGAATTCACGATACGCGCCGCGCGGGCCGGCAAGCACGTGCTGTGCGAAAAACCGATGGCCAACAGCGTGGCCGAATGCCGGCAGATGATAGAGGCCTGCCAGCAGGCGCGGAAAAAGCTGATGATTGCCTACCGCAGCCAGTATGAGCCGCTGGCCAGGTCGCTGCTGAAGATGGCGCGCGAAAACAGGCTGGGGCAGCTGAAGGAATTCATCTCTGCAAACTCGCAGAACATGGGCGACCCGGGCCAGTGGCGCCTGAAGAAGGCGCTGGCCGGTGGCGGGCCGCTGCCCGACGTCGGCATTTATTGCATCAATGCGGCCCGTTTCCTCTCGGGCGAGGAACCGGTCGAGGTGCTGGGCAGCATGCGCAACAATCCGGCCGACCCGCGCTTCAAGGAAGTCGAGGAAAGCGTGCAGTTCACCCTGCGCTTTCCGTCCGGCTTCAGTGCCACCTGCAGCAGCGGCTACAACAGCCACAAGTCGCAGTTCCTGCGGCTGCAGGGCACGTTGGGCTGGGCCGAACTCGATCCCGGCTATGCGTACGAAGGCAACCGGCTGCGCTACGGCCTGCTGGAAAACGGACGCGAAGTGATCCACGAGCCGTCGATCGCCGCCTCCGACCAGTTCATGCTGGAAATCGATCACATGTCGCAATGTGTCCGGCAGGACCGCCAGCCGCATACGCCGGGCGAAGAGGGCCTGCAGGACCAGCGCATCATCGAGGCAATCTATGCTTCCGCTCAGGCGGGGCGGGTTATCAGGCTAGACACGCCCGGCAATACCCGCGGCCCGGAGCCGCAGCAGGAACCCTGAAGCAGGATAGCCGCGGCGCGCTTCAACGCTAACGGTGGGCCGTGACGCCGACCTGCCGGCACATGTCGCGCACCGGACAGGTCGAGCAGTGCGGCAGCTTGCCGGTGCACACGTGCTTGCCGAATGGCACCAGCAATTCATTGATTTCAATCCAGTGTTGCGGCGGCAGCGTCGCCTCCAGCGCCAGCAGGGCCTTCTCTGGCGTCGCCGCGCTGATATAGCCCCAGCGCGCGCTGACCCGATGCACATGGACATCGACGCTGATGAAGGGCGTGCCGCAGGCGATGCCCAGCACGAGATTGGCGCACTTCGGACCGACGCCCGCGAAGGACAGCAGCACCGAGCGGTCACCGGGAAGGACACCACCGAATTCCTCGTCCACCTGCCGCGCGATTGCCAGCATCTGGCTTGCCTTGCGCTCGTGGAAGGTGGAAGGGCTGATCAGCGCATCGAGCTCATCGTAGCCAAGCCGGGCGACATCGCGCGGCGTGCGGACGCGCTCGAACAGCTTGCGCGAGACGGGAAGGGTCACCTCATCGTAGGTGCGTATCGAGATGATGCAGGCGAGCAGCTGCTCGAAGGTGGAACGGTATCCTTCGTCAGCCAGCTGGAACAGCGCCGCCTTCGGCCATGGGCGCACGGCGGCGCGTATGCGCTCCAGCGCAACACCGACATCGAATGCCTTTTTCTCCATGCTGCCGATCTCCTACCTATCCATGGCGACCTATTCCGGCGGCCGGCGCCGCCCGCCACGGGAAGCCATGCGCATTTCCGGTATAGCTGTCGCGGTTTATGCAGGTGTTGCGCGGAAACACGGTTGTGTCCTTTTCACCGCTGCCGTCCTCTTTTTTGCGTGGATTCGCAAGCATAGGTTGAGAAAAATCCACAAAGCAACAAATTTCCATATGGATACACCTGGAATCCCCGATAATTCATACTTTCGGCCTATCGGGCGCACCAACAGATACGAGTTATGGCAGAGCTGGCTACCGACGATTACGAAACATTATTGCAATTCCTGTATCGGACCCCGATCGGTCTGATGCAGACCGCCAGCAATGGCGACGTGGAAATGCTCAACCCGATGGCGTCGCGCCTGCTGATGCCGCTGGCAAGGCAAGGCAACCTCGACAATCTTTTTACGGTCATGGAGCCTTATGTTCCGCAACTGCGGCAGATGATCCGCGACTTTGCACCGGCTTCCGGCATCGTTTGCGAGGCGGTGAAAGTCGAGCTGGGCATCGGCCTGCCACAGGAACGGGCGCCCACCGTCCTCGCGCTGAGCGTTCTGAAGCTCGACAACGCGCGGCTGATGATCTCGCTGACCGACGTCACGCTCGAAATGCGGCGCGAGCAGGACCAGCTTGCCCGCGAACTCAGCCATGCGGCGCGGATCGACGCGCTGACGGGCATACCGAACCGGGTCGAACTGATTGAACACCTGCAGTCGATGTTGGACAGCGGTCCGGCGGCGGCGCGACGCGGCGCAGTGCTGTTCCTGAACTGCGACCGCTTCCGGCAGGTCAACGACATGCTAGGCACGGCCGCCGGCGACGATATCCTGAGGATGATGGGTGAGCGGCTGCGCACCGCCTTGCGCCAGCATGCGCTGACCGATGCCGAAGCCGTGGGAACCGGCGACCTGGTCGCCCGGATCGGCAGCGATGAATTCGTGGTGGTGGTGGAGGGCGTGCGTACGCCGGACCTGGCCGAACGCGTCGTGCAGCGGCTGCTCAAGGCGCTTGCCGTGCCTTACACCGTGGGCAGCAAGCAGATCGTCTGCCATTTCAGCATGGGCATCGTGATTCTGGACGGGCAGTCCAGCGGCGCGGAACGCATGCTGCAGGATGCCAGCATTGCCATGCGCGAGGCCAAGCGTTCAGGCGGCGCGACCTACGTGCTGTTCGACCACGCGATGCGCGGCCGCGCTGAACACAGGGGCGACATTGAAGTGGCGCTGAGGCGGGCACTGGCGGAGAACGAGCTGTTTGTCGTCTATCAGCCCGTGGTGGGCTTCCGGCCGGATGGCGTCATCGAGCAGGCCGCCGGTGTCGAAGCCCTGGTGCGCTGGCAGCACCCGGTGCGCGGCCTGGTGCCGCCGGTGGAATTCATCGGCATTGCCGAGGAATCCGGGCTGATCGGCGCGCTCGGGCATTTCGTTCTGGCGACCGCGTGCCAGGAATTCATGCGCTGGCAAGCCGAACTCGGGTCACGCGCGCCACGCAGGCTGGCAGTGAACCTGTCGCGGGCGCAGCTGGCGCAGCCGGATCTTGCCGACAGCGTGGCTGCGGTCCTGCAGGCGACCGGCATGCCGGCCGGCATGCTCCAGCTGGAGGTGACGGAAAGCCTGGCGGCGCAGGACGCGGAAGTGCGCGACTGCCTGGTGAAGCTGCAATCCCTGGGCATACAGCTGGCGCTGGACGACTTCGGCACCGGTTATTCCTCGCTCGCCTGCCTGCACCAGATGCCGGTGAATACCGTAAAGATAGACCGTTCCTTCGTCTGCCACGCCGACACCAGCATGCACCACCGGGTGCTGATCGAGGCTACCGTGATGGTGGCCCACAGCCTGGGCATGGACACGGTGGCTGAAGGCATCGAGACCACGGCCCAGGCTGCCGTCGTCATGCAGCTCGGTTGCGACAAGGGACAGGGCTACCTGTACGGCAAGCCCATGAAAGCGCGGGAACTGGCTGCCTGGGCGCTTGAAGACCTTGCGGCTGCGCCGGTGCCCGGTTGACGCCTCGGTCCATCGGTTGAATGTCGCCCGCCCGGCCGTTGCGTTCGACCCGGCTGCATGCCGACAGGGCGGCATTGGACAGTGCCGGCGCTTCGGTGCATCGACCCCAATCAGCGTAGAATCACGGCTTTTTGCCGGCCGGGCAGGGGATGTGGATGGTTAAGTGGAGCGTAGTGAAGTGGGATAACGCAGGCGGGATGCAATTGCTCGCGACTGCGCCGATTGCCGCCGGCGAGGAGATCCTGCGCGAAAAGCCCCTGGTGGCGGTGGCCGGCAGCGACCTGGAACTGGGCAGCCCGGCCTGGGACCTGACCCACCGGCTCATTGCCGATACCCGGCTGCGCGACGTCTACTATGCATGGCAGCAGCGCAGCACCAACGCGCATGAGAGCAATCGCCAGGACCGGGAAATCGAGCGCCTGATGGCGCGGCGCTATGGCTTGCCGCCAGCCATGGTCGGCAAGCTGCATGCCGGCGTCGGCGCTTATCAGGTCGGCTACGGTCCCGGCGAAGGCGAGCACCTGGGACATGGCCTCTACCAGACGCTGGGCCGCGTCAACCACTCCTGCGATCCGTCGGCCGAACTGACGCTGATCGACGGCGCCAGCGGCGAACAGGGCCTGCGCGCGCTCAAGGACATACAGCCCGGCCAGGAAATCACCAGAACCTATATCGACGACGCCAGCGGTTTCCTGGGCCGTAATTTCCTGGTGCGCAACGTGACGCTGGTCAGCCGCATGGGCTTCGTGTGCCGGTGCCCGCGCTGCCACAGCGAGCGTCCGCAGGATCTGAAGAACGTCAATCTCCTGCAGTTCTTCAAGTCCTTCCTGAAGGAGCAGGCCGAAAAGGAAGCGATGAAGGCAGCCAGCCAGGGGCCGGCCAAGCATTGACGGCGCCGGCGCCGCGCGGCGGCCCGATCCGGTCAACATGGGCGCGATCCGTGCGCCCTTGTTGGCTGGGCAACGGCATCGCTCCGGAAAATCAGGCGGCTGGCCACGGGAATGAGGCCTGGCCCTGCTCTTCTGCGCCTGCTCAACGCCTTGGCGTCTGCGCGGCTGCGTTACTGTCCAGAGCAACTAGAATGGGCAGCAATCACAAGGCTGCCTTCACCCTGTGCGCAACCAGCTTCCTGACCGGTTGACTCGACCTGCAACGTTCAGAGGCGAAGGCGGTTAGACCAAGCTTCATTCCTATGGGAGTCCGACAAGATGCGAACCCGCAGCCTGCTTTCCTCCGCTTTGATTGGCGCCGTGGCGAGCGCACGTTCAATGACGCCCATGGCCGCCATTGCGGCAGCCCGCCTTGCGGGGCGTCGCACAAGCGGGGAACTGCTCCTGCTCGATCACCCTCTGGTCAGATCCGGCGCGCTGGCCATGGGGGTTGGGGAACTGTTCGGCGACAAGATGAAGACCGCGCCTGACCGCACCGTATTTCTGGGACTGCTGGCGCGTGTGATGAGCGCCGGGATCGCCGGCGCGGCATTGGCGCCGCGTGGCAGGGAGCAGGCTGGCGCCGCCGTCGCGGTGGCCGCCGCGGTGCCGCTCGCCTACCTGACGCTGGCCGGCCGCAAGCAGGCAATGGCGCGTATCGGCCAGACCCGCAGCGGGCTGATCGAAGACGCGCTGATCGTTGCCGCGGGGGCCGCTGTCGTGGCGCTTGCCACCAGGTCAAGGAACGATTGAGGCACTCCGGCCCGACGCGCAATTGCCGCGCCGGGCCGATGACGGGCATCGCCGACGGCTACCCATGCCGATGGCAGGCCGGGCGGCCGGTCAGTGGCCGGTGACCAGGGCGCCGTCATCCTTGTCGTGAACGCCAAACCTGCCGACCATCGTGGCGCTGGCCTCGTTCAGGCCGTGCACCTCGACCTCGGCGCCGGCACGCCTCAGCTTCAGCACCACCTTGTCCAGCGCCCCCACCGCGGTGATGTCCCAGAAATGGGCATGGCTGACGTCGATGTGAACCTGTCGGGCGGTCTCGTTGTAGTCGAACGAGTGAAACAGCTGGTCGGACGAGGCGAAGAAGACCTGGCCGCTCACCTCGTACCGGCGCACGCGCCCGCCGTCCTCGACATGCGAACTCACGCTCAGCATCCGGCTGACTTTCTGCGCAAAGAAGACGCCGGACAACAGCACGCCAGTCAGCACACCCTTCGCCAGGTCGTGGGTCAGCACGGTGACGACGACTGTCGCGACCATCACGACGCCCGAGCTGGCCGGGTGCGCACGCAGGTTCCGCAGCGACTGCCAGTTGAAGGTGCCGATCGATACCATGATCATCACTGCAACCAGGGCGGCCATGGGAATGCGGCTTACCCATTCGCCGAGGAAGACGACCAGCACCAGCAGGACAACGCCGGCAGTCAGCGTGGACAAGCGGCCGCGCCCGCCGGAAGTGACGTTGATCACGGACTGCCCGATCATTGCGCAGCCTGCCATGCCGCCGATGAAGCCGGTGGCGATGTTGGCGATGCCCTGGCCGACGCACTCGCGGTTCTTGTCGCTGCGCGTGTCGGTAAGGTCGTCCACGATGGTTGCCGTCATCAGGGACTCCAGCAGTCCCACCACCATCAGCGTTGCCGAATACGGCAGTATGATCCGCAGCGTTTCCAGGTTGAGCGGCACATCCGGCATCAGGAAGGACGGCAGGCTGTCGGGCAGCGTGCCCATGTTGCCCACGGTGCGGATGTCCAGTCCGAGCGCCATCGACAGCGCGGTCAGCACGACGATCGCCACCAGCGGCGACGGTATGGCGCGCGTCAGGCGGGGAAGGCCGTAAATGATGGCCAGCCCGGCCGCGGTCACCGCATAGACATGCCACGTGACATTGGTCAGCTCGGGCAGCTGGGCCATGAAGATCAGGATGGCCAGGGCATTCACGAAGCCCGTGACCACGGAACGCGAGACGAAGCGCATCAGGCGGCCAAGCTGCACCCAGCCGGCACAGACTTGCAGGATGCCCGTCAGGATCGTGGCAGCCAGCAGGTAATTCAGGCCGTGTTCCTTGACCAGGCTGGTCATGACGAGGGCCATTGCCCCGGTCGCCGCCGAGATCATGCCCGGGCGGCCGCCGAAAAAGGCGATCAGGGTCGCGATGGAGAACGAGGCGTACAGGCCGACCTTGGGGTCGACGCCGGCGATGATGGAAAACGCGATGGCTTCGGGGATCAGGGCGAGCGCGACCACGAGGCCGGCCAGAAGATCGTTGCGGACATTGGAAAACCAGTCCTGGCGGATTGTTTGTAGAGACATAGGTATCCTTTCCGCCAACACGAACGGGCGGAAAACGAGTAATTGGGCGCACTGTACGTGCGAGGCGATAGGGAGCGCCGGCATCGACGTCATGGGAGGACGTCGGCAGGCAAGCCAGGGAAGCAGGCGCTAATTAAGGCGGAGTGACCGAGCAGAAATGGCCGCGCGGCAGTCCGGCGCCCGGGAAGGAAGCGGCCTCCAGGCACTTGCGTCGGAAGCAAGCCCTGCCGGCGCTGTCGGGCGCATGCATGTTGCAGAAGGGAAACCTGGCGGAAACGGTCATAGGGCCGCATTTTGCAGCGCAGCATAGTCTCGCGTCAAGGCGTCTTTGCTGTAGCCGCCGATATCGCGCCGGCGTCCGTCCAAACGCCGGCTTCGGGTCGGGGCGGGCCGGCAGGCCAGCCCGAAGTCCATTTCAGCGGCTTTCAGCGGCGCCGCCGGTGTCGCCCTCGTTCCAGAACGATGCAATGTCCGGCGCAATCCGCAGGGCCTGGACCAGGCCTGCCCTGGCGCTGGGCGCGCAGCGCGCCGGGTCGAGCACGTTGTCCGTCATGGCCCGCGTGGAATAGCTGTCGGGAACGACGACGGCGACCCGCGCGCCGCCATCCTGCAGCATGCGCACTTCCGCACGCAGATGGCCGCTGACGGGATTGTCATCCGCATAGCCAAGCGGCGCGATGATCAGCACGCATTGCGCCGGCGCCGCAAGATCGGCATTGCTCAGCGACCGGATGCCGCCGTCCATCCATGCACGGCCGTCGATCGGCACCGCCGGCCATGCGCCGGGGACGGCGCAGCTTGCGGCGACGGCATCGATGAAGTCCACGCCGCTGTCGCGGTCGAAGGTCGCGTGTTGGCCAGTAGCCGTATCGACGGCGACCACGCGCAAGGCGCGCACCGGCCATCCGGCCTGGGGCAAGCGCGCCGAGATAATCTCCCGGCGGTGGGCGAGCGGCACGGTGGCGCTGCGCAGCGCGTGGGCGCCGATGTGCTTGCGTGCTGCCGTCAGGTCGCCACTGACCTTGTCCATCAACGCGCGGTTGCGTGCGTTGGCCTCCTGTTGTGAAAAGGGTTGCGCCTGCTCGCGCGAGCTTGCCGGCGGCGTCAACTGCTGCGCGAGTAGCGTCTCGGCGCCGACGCCGGATGCGAGCTGCGCGCCCACGACCGAGCCGGCCGATGTGCCGATGAAGACGTCGGCTTTTCCGATGTCCACGCCCTGCCGCGCCAGGCCGGCGGCGACGCCGGTGGCCCAGGCGATGCCGGCAACGCCGCCGCCGCCGAGCACGAGGGCGCGCGTCATATCACCTCGGCGTCGGTCAGTGCCGCCACATCCTGGTCGGACAGGCCCAGCAGGCCGCAGTAGATCTCGCGGTTGTGCTGGCCGAGGTCCGGCGCCGGCTCGATCGGCTTTTCCTCGCGGTCGGGAAACTTCGGCACGACGCCGGCCATCTTCACCGGGCCGATCTGCGGGTCCGGCACGGAAGCGATCGTCCCGCGCGCCTGGTAATGCGGATCGTTCATGATGTCTTCGATGCTGTAAATGAACGAATAGGCGAGCTTGGCGTCGTCGAGCGCAGCGCACAGCGCTTCCACTGGCTGACCCTCGATCCATGCGGCCAGCGCCGAGTTGAGTTCGTCGACATGCTGCCAGCGCTGCTCGTGCGTGGCAAAGCGCGGATCGTCCAGCCAGTCGCCGCGGCCCATGGCGCGGGCCAGCCGCTGGAAGCCCGCATCCGCCGATACGGTGAGGATGATGTAGCGGCCGTCGGCGGTGCGGAAATGCTCGCCGGGCGCGGCGGCGAAGTGCTTGTTGCCGCGCCGCTCGCGCACCGTGCCCAGCCTGTCGTAGGCCGGCACCAGGACTTCGGTAAAGCGGATGATGGACTCATACATCGCCAGGTCGATCTGCTGTCCCTCGCCGCCATGGAGGTCGCGGTGATAAATGGCCATCATCAGCGAGAACGCACCCAGTATCGCCGACTGGTAGTCCGCGATCGAGGTGCCGATGCGCACTGGCGGACGATCCGGAAAACCCGTGATGCCCATCAGCCCGCCGAACGCCAGGGCGATGCGGTCGTATCCGGCGCGCTCGCGGTACGGGCCGGTTTGCCCGAAGCCCGAGATGCGCAGCAGGATCAGGCCGGGATTGCGCGCCTTCATCTCGTCCCATCCCAGCCCCCATTTCTCGAGGGTGCCGGGACGGAAGTTTTCCACCACGGCGTCGGCCTGCTCGATCAGCTTAAGCAGCAGCTCCCGGCCTTCCGGCTTGCGCAAGTCCAGCGTGATCGACTTCTTGTTGCGGTTTTCCACGCTCCAGTAAAGGCATTTCCCGTCCACGAACGGGCCGAGGTCGCGCACCGTGTCGCCCCGGCGAGGCACCTCGACCTTGATGACTTCGGCGCCGAAGTCGCCAAACAGCGTGGCGGCGACCGGACCGGCAACCATGGTGCCCAGGTCGATGATGCGCAGTCCGCTCAGCATGTGCGGTCCATGCCCGGCATAGCGCGGCGCGCTCATGACGCTTCTCCCGCGGCGCAAGCCCGAGCGTCGGCGGCCTCTTCGCGTGCCGGCTTCTGCGCCGGATTGCCGCGCATGACGTAATCGGCCAGCCCGGAGTTGCGCGTCATGTGCCAGTAGTCGTCGTTGCGGAAAGGCGTCGGCGCCACCACGCGTCCGCGGGCGTTGCGATACCAGTTCGACATGCCCTTGTGGGTCCAGATCATTTTCGCGTGCGCCTGCTGGACCCGATCGTTATAGGCGTCATGGATATCCTTGCGCACCTCGATCTCGAAATCGCGGCCGTGGCTTTGCAGCGCGGCCTTGAGCAGCGACATCACGTACTGGACCTGGGTTTCGAGCAGCGCGACCACGCTGCCGCCATGTCCGAGCGCGGTGTTCGGCCCGGCCAGCATGAAGAAGTTGGGAAAGCCTGGCGTGGCCACGCCCAGATAGGCTTGCGCACCCTCGGCGTCCCAGTGCTCGCGCACATTGCGGCCGTCACGCCCGATCAGCGTAAACGAGGACAGCAGGTTCACCGCATCGAAACCCGTGCATACCACCAGGATGTCGGCTTCGTGGCGTTGCCCATCCTTCGTGATGATGGCGTCGCTTTCTATTCTCTCGATGCCATCGTTGACGATACGCACGTTGTCGCGCGTGGCGGTACGGAACCAGCCATTGTCCATCAGCATGCGCTTGCCGAACGGCGGATAGTCGGGCAGCACATCGGCCAGCAGCGCCTGCTTGGCGCCAAGCTCCGCCTTCACGTAGTCGATGAAGAATTCGCGATGCTTGTCATTGCGCCGGTTGATGGCGCGCTCGGGATGCGGCCATTCGGGATCGATCTGCAGCGATGCATGGATGCGGTCATTGAAGATCCACGCGAGGCGCTGCCGGTACCATTGCTGATAGAACGGCAGTTCCTTCAAAAGAAAGCGCGCCGTCGGCGGCACCGGTTTCTGGAAACGCTCGAAAGGCGCGGCCCACTGCTTCGATCGCTGGAACACGGTAAGTTGCGCCACCTCGGGCGCAATCGCCGGCACGATCTGCATGGCGCTCGCGCCATTGCCGATAATGGCCACGCGCTTGCCGCGCACATCCAGCCCCTGCGGCCAGCGCGCGCTGTGGAAACACGGGCCTGCGAACGTGTCCAGTCCCTTGATGGCGGGCATCTTGGGCACATTGAGCAGGCCAACGGCGCTGATGACGACCTTGGCCCGCAAGGTCTCGGTGCGGCCCTCGCGGTCTGCCACCGCGACATCCCAGGCCATCGCCTTGTCGTCATAGACGGCGGAGTCGACGCTGGTATTGAAGCGGATGTGAGGGCGCACGCCAAATCGATGGGACACATCGACGAAATAGGCCTGGATCTCCTCGCGCAGCGCGAAATAACGGGTCCAGTCGGCCTTGGCGAACGAGTACGAGTAGATATGGTTGGGCGTATCGACGCCGGCGCCAGGGTAGCGGTTCTCATACCAGGTGCCGCCGACTTCGGCATTTTTCTCGATGACCGTATGGGCAATGCCGGCGCCATGCAGGCGGATCGACGCGCACAGGCCCGCCACGCCGGCGCCGATGACGATCACATGGAAATCGTCCGGCACGTCGTAGCGGCCCTTCTGGTCGATCTCGAATTCCTGATCTAGGCCGAGCCATGCGCCCACCATGGGACCGTATGACGCCGGCACTTCCTCGCCAACGCTGTGGCGCAGCATGTCGACCAGCTGCTCCAGTTCCGGGGCCGGCTGGGCGGCAGGACGGCCAGCCTTCCACGCCAGCACGGCATCGCGGGCGGCATCGCGGACTTCCTGCTGCACGTCCGGGGGCAGGCCTCCGCTGTCATGGTCGTCAATGCCGCGGATATGCGTGCATTGGTAGCGTTCGGACAGCCAGCGCCGGTCGCCTGTCAGGTGCACGAGCACCATGAGCAGCGTGGGCACATTGGCGGAAGGCAGGGCCGCATCGAAGCGCGCGGTCCAGTCTTGTTCGGGGGACGTCGGATTGGTCATCTTTAATCTCTTTTTTCAGGCGATGGAAGTCCCGGCGGCAGGCCGGGCAGGCCGCCGGTCAAATCGATGGGAGGGCGGTAAGGTAAAGCCGGAGCGGGCTACCTGGCGGTCATGCCGGAGGCGCGAACCACCTCGCCCCATGTCGCGTATTCGGCGGCGACGGTCTTCTGCATGAAAGACGGCGTTCCGGGCCAGGGCTCGAAGCCCAGCGCTTCGAGTTTCTTGCTGATCTCGGGGGATTTAAGGATCTGCTGCAGCTGGCCGTTCAGCTTTTCCACGATGGGCGCCGGCATGCCCCTTGGGGCGAGCAGCGCGGCCCAGCCGACCGCTTCATATCCCTTGACGCCGGCTTCCGCCATCGTCGGTATCTCGGGCATGATCTGCGACCGGGTGCTGTCGAGCACCGCCAGCGGCTTCAACTTGCCGGACTTGATGTTTCCCTGCTGCGCGCCGATGGTGTCCACCATCAGCTGGGCGCGCCCGGACATCACGTCGATCGATGCCGGCGCGCCTCCCTGGTAGGACACCGTCGTGATATCCACATCGGCCTTGGACTTGAACAGTTGCAGCGCCAGCTCGAAAGCTTGCGCGCCGGATGCAAACATCACTGCGCCAGGGCGCTTTTTTGCATCGCGCACCACCGCGTCCACAGTGTCATAACCGCTGGAGGGGCTTGCCAGGAGCACCATCGGCGTTTTTGCGAGCATGCCGACGGGCTGGAAGTCGGTCAGGGGATCGTACAGCTTGACGCTCTGCAGATGAGGGCCGGTGGTCAGGCTGCCGCTGACGCCCAGTCCAAGCGTATAGCCGTCCGCCGGCGCCTTGGCGACCAGGCTCATCGCCAGCATGCCGCCGACGCCGGGCCGGTTTTCTATCACGAACGGCTGGTTGTTCATGCGGGACAGTTCCTGCCCGATCAGCCGGCCTATGGTGTCGGAAGCGCCGCCGGGGGGGTAGCCAACGATGAGCTTGACCGGCTTGCCAGGCCAGTTCTCCGCCGGCTGGGCCGCGGCCATCAATGGGAAGAGCAGCGCAATGCCGGCCGCGAAGATGCGCGATGTCGCTTTCATGTCATGTCTCCAGATCTTGTGTGCTGTCTTTGGTTGACGGTGTAAACAGTATCGGCATTGAGCCTGTCCGACGGCAACCCCGGGATATCGATTAGTTCATAATGTGAACACGCTTATAGCTTTTTCAGACGCCGCTGGCTGACAATCACGGACTTCCTACCAATAACGTGGCAAAAGGATTCATATTGTGAACATCATGGAAGACAGCAGCCGCATGCCGGGCGCGCAGTCCGTGTTCCGCGCTATCCATCTTCTGAAGCTCGTCGGCCTGAACCACGAATCCGGCATCTCGCTGGCCTCGCTCGTGGCGGCGACCGCGCTCGATCGCGCCACCGCCTACCGCCTGCTTGGCGCGCTCGTGCAGAGCGGGATGGTGGCGCGCCACGGCGACAAGCTGTATCGGCTGGGGCCGGAGGCGATGCAGCTCGGGCTGGCGACGATGAGCCGCGTACCCATCATGGAGCGGTGCAGGCCCATGATGATCAGGCTGGCGCGCCGCACTGAGGACACGGTTTACCTGGTGGTGCGCAACGGCGATCATGCCCACTGCGTGCATTACGAGCAGGGCGCATTCCCGATCAAGGCTCTGGTGCTGCAGGTGGGCGGCTTGCGGCTGCTGGGCGTGGGGTCGGCCGGGACCGCGCTGATGGCAACGCTATCCGACACCGAGCTTGAAGGATTCCAGGCCAGGCATGCCGCCGAGCTGGCGCCCGAGCGCAAGTCGCTGGCGCAGTTGCGCAGCCTTTCCGCGCAGATTCGGCAACAGGGCTACGTCAGCACCGATAACTTGGTCGCCACCGGCGTCAGCGGGGTGGGCGTGTCGTTCCAGGTAACGCCGGGCACCTACGCGGCGATCAGCGTCGGCGCGATTCGCAGCCGCATGGACAGGGAGCGGCGCGAGTGGATTGCGGAGTTGATGAAGGAAGAGCTGCGCAATGCCGGCTGGTCGCTGATGGCGGCGCCGGCAAAATCGCGGGTGGGAAATCCGCGCGCGCCGGGTGCGCAGGATTAAGGGTATGCGCCGTGTCGACGAACCGACGTCGTCACGGCCTGAACAGTTCCTAGCGTATGCCGGCACGCATGAAGGATTGCACGAACTGGCGCTGGAACAGCAGAAAGGCCACCAGCAACGGCCCGGAGGTCATCAGCGTGGCGGCGGTGATGATGGACCAGTCCACGCCCTGGTCGGTGGACGAGAAGACCTGCAGGCCTACGGTCAGCGGGCGGGATTCCACCGAGTTGGTGATGATCAGCGGCCACAGGAAGTTGTTCCAGTGGGTGCTGACCGAGACCAGTCCAAATGCCAGGTAGATCGGCTTGGCCAGCGGTACATAGACCTTCAGCAGGACCTGCAGCGCGCTCGCGCCTTCCACCGTCGCCGCTTCGTCGAGTTCGCGCGGCACCGACTTGAAGGTCTGGCGCAGCAGGAAGATGCCGAACGCGGAAGCGAAGTAGGGCAGGCCGATGGACAATATCGTGTCGCGCAGGCGCAGGCTGTTCATCGTCGCGTAGTTCTCCACGATCAGGATGTCCGGCATCACCATCAGTTGCATCAGCACCAGCATGAACATCAGGTTGGCGCCGCGGAAGGAGAAGCGGGCGAAGGCATAGGCGGCCATGGTCGACAGCACGATCTGCGCGGCCAGGATCATGGTCACCAGCAGGAATGTGTTGAGGAAGTAGCGCGGGAAGGGCGCGGCATGCCAGGCATTGACGAAATTCTGCATCGTCAGCGGCGCGCCCAGCGCGAAGCGGGTGGCGAACTCGGCTGGATGGAAGGCGGTCCAGGCTGCATACAGCAGCGGCAGGATCCAGAGCAGGCCAAGCAGCCATGCGGCCAGGGTTTCCAGCAACGGGCTGCGCTGGCCGAATTGCGCGGGTTGGCCGCTTGCGGAGGAATGGTTCATTGGTAATGGGTCCTGCGGTCAAGTATGCGGAACTTGAGGATGGCCACCGCGGCCAGCACGACCAGCAGCACCACCGTCAGCGCGGCCGCATAGGCGGAATCCCAGAACGAGAATCCCACTTCATAGATGTAATACAGCAGCAGCGAGCTGGCGTTGTCCGGTCCGCCCTTGGTCATGACGACGATATGGTCGACCAGGCGGAAGGAATTGATCAGCGCATTGATCAGCACGAACAGCGTGGTTGGCATCAGCAGCGGGAACTGCACGCGCCAGAAGTACTGCCAGCGCGACGCGCCCTCCAGGCTCGCCGCCTCGGCCAGCACCGGCGAGATCTGTTGCAGCGCGGCCAGGTAGAAGATCATGAAGAATCCCGCTTCCTTCCAGATCGCCACCAGGATCAGGCAACCCAGCACGGTGTCCGGGTTGCCCAGCCAGTTATGGGATGGCAGGCCGAGCGCCTGCGTCACCTGTTCCAGCAGGCCGTACTGCGGCGTGTAGAAGAACAGCCATATGTTGGCGACCGCGATCATCGGCAGTACGGTCGGGGTGAAATAGGCCATGCGCAGCAGGCCGCGGCCAGGGACGCGGTCGTTGATCCAGAGCGCCATCATGATGGCCAGCGCGATCGACGCCGGTATGGTGCCGAGCGCGAACCAGAGGTTGTTCTTCAGCGCGCGCCAGAAAACCGGATCGTCGACGGCCAGCGCGTAATTCTCCAGGCCCACGAACACCGCCGGGTTGGAGGCCTTGGCGGTGGAAAAGAAGCTGTGCCAGATCGTCGCCACCGCGGGGTAGTGGGTGAAGCCGACCAGGAGCACCATGGCCGGCATCAGCAGTAGCCACGGCGTGAGGGAGGAATGGGTTTTGTGCATGGTGGCCTTGTTGGCAATACGGTTGCAGGCCGCCGGCGCCGCATGCGCAGCGCCGGCGGCAATGCCCATCAGCGGCGCCAGGCGCGCAGGATGCGGTCCGATTCGCGCTGCGCATCCTTGAGCGCCGCCTCCGGCTGCTTGGTGCCCGACAGCGCCGCCTGCAGGTTGTCGTTCAGGGACTTGGTCACGCGCTGGTTGTCATGGGTGGACAGTTCGGCGACGCTGTACTGCAGCTGGTCGCGCGCCACGCCGGCGGCGGGCACTTCCTGCAGATACTTCTTCATGTCTGCGGTTTCCCAGGCATCCGGACGGGTGGCGACATAGCCGGTGGCGATGCTCCATTGCGCCGCGCGCTGCGGTTCGCTGGCCCAGCGGATGAATTTCATCGCGGCCTTTTGCTGCTCCGGCGAGGTCTTGCTGAAGACGTAGAAGTTGCCGCCGCCGGTCGGGCTGCCGCGGCGCTTGGACGCCGGCAGCATCGCCACGCCGAACGGGAAGCTGGCATTGGTGCGCAGGTTGGTCAGGTTGCCGGTCGTGGTCCAGATCATGGCCGCTTTCTGTTCCAGGAAGTCCTTGGGCGTGGTGCCCCACTCGATCACGCCCGATGGCATCGCCTTGTGCTTGGCCGACAGGTCGACCCAGTAGCGCAGCGCCTCGACCGCGCCGGGCTTGTCGAAATAGGTCTGGGTGCCGGCATTGTTCATCAGCTCGGTGTCGTTGGGCGTGGTCATGCCCTGGAAGATCCAGTAGGTAAAGCCGGTCGAGGGAATCTTGATGCCCCATTGCGATACGTTGCCGCTGGCGTCGGCCTTGGTCAGCTTCTTGGCATAGTCCGCGGTTTCGGCCCAGGTGGCGGGCGCCTTTTCCGGGTCCAGACCGGCTTCCTTGAACAGCTTCTTGTTCCAGAACATGACGATGGTGGAACGCTGGAAGGGAATGCCCCAGGTCTTGCCGCCGGTCTGGCTGTTCTGCATGAAGGCCGGGTAGAAGCCGCTGATCCATTTCTGGTCTTCCGCTCCCGAGGCCAGGCTGTCGATGGGCACGATCGCGTTTTCGTCTATCAGCGTAAACAGGTCGGTCGACAGCAGCACCGCCAGCGTCGGCGGTGTGCCGCCCTTGTGCGCCGTCAGCGCCTTGACCAGGCTTTCCTGATAGGTGCCGGCATAGATCGCCTTGACCTTCACGTCCGGATTCTGCTTCTCGAAATCGGCCGCCATCGCATCGATAGTCTTGGTCACCGGTCCGCCCACCGCGACCGGGTAATACAGGGTGATCTCGACCGGATCGGCTGCCAGCGCGCAACTGCTGCCCAGGCCGGCCGCGGCCAGCAGCGCCACAGTGCTTGCATACTTCAGTATGGTTCTCCGCATGATGCTCTCCTTGGTTGACGACATGTGAGGCAGGCCGTGGCGCTCAGGCCGGGTGGCACCGCAATCCGCTTTCGCGATCGAAAAAATACTGGTGACGGGTTTCCCAGTCGAGCGCGATGCGGTCGCCGGCGGCAAGCGAGAGCTGCCCCGGCACCCGCACCAGCAGCGGGGCTGCGCCGATCCGCGCGCCGACGATGGTGTCGGCGCCGAAGTATTCGATGGACTCGACGATGGCCGGAATGCCGCGTTCCACCAGCGCGATATGTTCCGGCCGCACGCCCAGCTGCAGCGGCCGGCCGCCGTGCGGCAGGATGGCGCGGCCTTCGCTGCCCTCGATGACCATGCCGGCCGCGCTCTCGGCCAGCGGCAGGATGTTCATCGGCGGCGTGCCGATGAAGCGCGCCGCGAACACCGACGCCGGTTCGGCATACAGTTCGGCCGGCGCCGCGTTCTGCTCTATGCTGCCGTTGCGCAGCAGGATGACCTGGTCCGCCATGCTCATGGCTTCGGTCTGGTCGTGCGTCACGTAGATCATCGTGATACCCAGCTGCTGCTGCAGGGCGCGGATCTCGCGCCGCATTTCCTGGCGCAGCTGCGCATCGAGATTGGACAGCGGCTCGTCCATCAGGCAGACCGGGGTTTCGGCAATCAAGGCGCGTCCGAGCGCGACCCGCTGCTGCTGGCCGCCCGACAGCTGGCCGGGACGGCGCGTCAGCAGCGCATCGAGGCCCAGGATGCCCGAGACCCGCTTCAGCCTGGCTTCGAAATCCCGGGCAGGCTCCTTGCGGACCTTGACGCCAAACAGGATGTTCTCCCGAACGCTCAGATGCGGAAACAGCGCATAGGACTGGAACACCATCGATATCTTGCGCTGCGCCGGCGGCAGCCGGGTGACGTCGCGTCCGCCTATCTCGATCTTGCCGGCGCTGGCGCTGTCGAGTCCGGCGATCAGCCTCAGCGTGGTCGACTTGCCGCAGCCGGACGGGCCCAGCAGCACGGTGAAGTCGCCCGACTTCACCTCGAAATTGATATCGCGGACGGCGTGTACCTCGCCCCATTGTTTTGTGATGCCTTGCAGCGAAATTGCGGCCATGTCATGGTCCCTGTTCTTGCAAGGCGCCGCCGGCCCGGTAGGGCTGTGCCGATGGACCGCGATGCCTGCCGCAGTCGCGCTGTCTCCACACCTTGTTTTTCTTTTGCACAAATGCTCACTCGCCGTGAACGTTTGCACAATATCGGAAATGGTTCGTGAAGACAAGTCCGCGGCGAACCGCCGCACTGTCGCGCTGCAATGGCTTGCCCGGGTCTGCCAGGCTTGTCGGGGGATGGCAGCACGCTTCGATCCGCTTCACCCGGTTTCCCATTTCCCCTTGTCACCGTTGATTGAAAACAGGGTTGCCAGAGTTAATTCTTTTATGCTGGAAAGGCGCAAGCCCTTGCTTGCGCAATGACATTCAATAAAAACCAAGGAGACAAAATGAGATTGCGAATTTCCAGCATGGCTGTCGCAAGCACCGTGATGACGCTTGCCGCATGCGGCGGCAGCGATAACGATAATTCGGTCCCGACGGCGGCAGCTAGGGTCGAGGCCGACCGGTGCGCGGTCCTGACACAGTCGGCGTTGCCCGAATCGTCCACGGTCATCTCGGCGACTTACAACGCACAGCCGGTCAGCGTGGGCAGCACGAACGTCACGGTGCCGTTCTGCCGCATCGTCGCTGCTTCCAGGCCCACGGCCGACTCCAACATCGGCTTCGAAGTGTGGATGCCGCCGGCCAGCGCGTGGAACGGCAAGTTCCAGGGCGTGGGCTCCGGGTCGTCGGCCGGCTCGATCGGCACAGCGGCGATGCTGGTGGCGCTGCGCGACGGGTATGCCGTGATGGCGACCGACAATGGGCATGTGACCAATGCCAGCCGACCCAACGGCGCGGCCGAGCAGACCTGGGCGCTCGGCCATCCGGAAAAAATGATCGACTTCGCGTATCGCGCCCAGCACGTGAGCACGGTGGCGGCCAAGGCGGTCACACAGCGCTACTACGACCAGGCGCCCAGCCAGTCCTACTTCGTCGGCTGCTCGCAGGGCGGGCACCACGCGCTGATGGAAGCGTCTCGCTTCCCGGACGACTACGATGGCATCGTCGCCGGCGCCCCCGCCTGGCAGTGGGCCAACCTGATGGTAGCCGAGCTCTGGAACAGCTTCCCCAACCTGCAGACGCCGGGCGCCATCACCGCGGCCAAGATGACCTTGCTCAACAATGCGGTGCTGCAGTCATGCGATGCGCTCGACGGCGTGACGGACGGCGTCATCGACGATCCGCGCAAGTGCAACTTCGACCCGGCGGTGCTGCAATGCACCGGCGCCGACGCTGCCAATTGCCTCACGCCGGCGCAGGTTGGCGCGGCCAACCGCATCTACGGCGGCGCGCGCAAGTCCAACGGACAGCAAATCTTCCCGGCCTATACCCGCGGCAGCGAACTGGGCTGGACCTCGCTGTACACGGGCGCCACGCCTGGCGGAAGCGGCTGGGACTTTTTCCCTTACTCGGTATTCCAGGACCCTACCTTTAACAACGCGACCTTTAATTTCGACACCGACACCGATCGCGCCTTCAATACCCTGGTATCCGGCCAGACCATCGCTTCGGTCTATAACGCCACGCCCAACCTGAGCGCCTTCCGTGCGCGCGGCGGCAAGCTGATCATGTACCACGGCTGGGCCGATCAGCAGATCACGCCGCTGAGCAGTCTCGACTATTACCAGCAGGTCCAGGCCGCGCAAGGCGAAGCGGGCACGAACGGCTTTCTCAAGCTGTACATGCTGCCTGGCATAGGGCATTGCTCCGGCGGCCCGGGCGTCGCCAATATCGGCGGCAGCACCGGCGCCGCGTCCTTGCCGGATGCCGAGCACGACGTGGTGCGGGCGCTGGACCGCTGGGTGGTGCAGGGCGCCGCGCCAGCCACCCTGATAGGCACGCGTCTGGCCAACGGCACCGCCAACCGCACCCGTCCGCTGTGCCCGTATCCCCAAGTGGCGAAATATAAAGGCAGCGGCAGCCTGGACGAAGCGGCCAGCTTCGCCTGCGCCAATCCCTGAGTCAGGCTGAAGCAGGGCGCATGAAGCAAGGGCCAGGAAAACCTGGCCCTTGCCGCTGTCTGCGGTCGTGGACAGACACCTGATCATCGTCGTGTGACGACCCGTGCCGGCGTTACGGGACAAATTGTCGCCGCACTGTCGCAATGGGCGAAACCTGGAGCGCCCATGCTTGCAAGCCGACGCCTGCAGCCTTTGCCCCGTCGCCGGGCACTGGCGGCGTCATCACCTGCCAATCCCATCCATTCCCCGAAGCCATTTCCGTTCGAACCCTGCGCCTCATGCCGCCGGACTGCCTTTGCATCAGTCTATCTCTGGTTTATGCACACGACCAAAAACAGGCAATGCAATTTCCGGTGGAATGACGCTTTGTAAGCGCTCACCTTACAGAAGGATGAGGCCGGACGAACGCCTTCGCAGAAAAGGGGAAGCAGGCGATTGTGCGCATATCGAGAACAGGCGTCTCGCATAAACCGACTGTTTTATATCCTGCACGCAGGACGTCTTTCTTTTCGGCCGCCAATCCGGCGCTTATGATGCATTAATGCCAGGCAGTCATTAACAGCCGGAAATTCATGCATTCCCTTCAAGAACCCTATTTCACCAATATTTAGAAATTGCGCTAAACTTGCATTTAGTCAAAATTGGTCAGAGCAAACTGACGGATCGTTTCAGGTGTGTTGTAAAAAATGAAACAAGTCGAGGTCTTCGTGCTTTCGTTCCAGAGTAACTGAATCATGCTGACTTCTGGTTTTTTTAATAAGCCGACCTGTCGTAGTCCGTCTTTTATTTTCTATTTTGCAGCGCCACGGAATGATGAATCATTTGGATAGTCGGAAAGCAAATCGAGACAACAACTTCAATTTTCTAAGGCTGGTCCTGGCGCTGCTGGTGATACTGTCGCATTCTCCGCAATTAATCGACGGCGATGAAAGCCGAGAGCCTTTGACCATGCTGGTCGGGTTTACCTCCCTGGGTAAATTGGCAGTAGAGTGTTTCTTTCTGCTCAGTGGCTATCTCATCGTTCAAAGCTGGGTACAGTCGCCGCATATCTGGAGTTTCCTGAAAAAGCGCATTCTCCGGATCTATCCCGGATTTATCGTTGCATCGTTTATTTGCGCATTCGTGGTCGGCCCCCTAGGTGCTCAACCGGAACAATATTTCAAGGCCTTCTGGTATGGGGGCTTCGTAAAATCGGTAGTTTTTCTCAATATTCCCGAGGTGCCTGCTGTTTTTGAAGGTCAGCCGTATCCGAGCGTCAATGGTTCAATGTGGTCGATTTCTCTGGAATTTACTTGTTACCTTTTTGTGCTTGTCCTGGGCAGCCTCGGAATCTTTCGCAGGAAGAGGCTTTGGCTTTTCCTGGCCACAGGACTGTATGCGGTGGTTTTATACTCAACGTTGGGATTGTCATCGCCCTATTTTTCATTGGAAGATCCGTTATTCAGGCTCGGAACATTCTTCTTGACGGGAGGGTGTTTTTTTCTTTACCGGGACTCCGTTAACTATAAGCATTCGTGGGCGCTCGTTTGCGCTTTGATCATCTTTCTATGTGTCCTCGTGGCGAAAATCCATTATCTGATTTTTGCGGCGGCAGGAGCTTATTTGTTATTCTACTTAGCCTTCACGCCGATCAGTTTCCTGAAGCGATTCAAGAAGGTGCCAGACGTTTCCTACGGTGTGTACTTGTATGGATGGCCGATTCAAAAGCTGATTCTGTGGTATTTTCCGGCAACCACGCCTACGGTGTTGTTCATTGTGTCGGCACTGATGAGCTTGTTGCTGGGTGCAGCAAGCTGGTACGCAGTGGAAAAACCCTTCATCAAACTTAAGTCTTTTCAGCTTGCAAGGCAAATCTTCTCTTCTGGCGTCCAGACTAAATTGTGACCCGACACCGGCGAGGTATATGCATCGCGGTGAATTAAACTGGACTAAATGCCGATATTTGACGACGCCGAATTTGATAATGTAATTTTCCCGAAGTAAATCGCGTCGGACAGAGTCTGAATTCTCAACTCTGAATCGATCTACCGCCTTCCATCACCAGTTTGAATAGCCCGGAAAGGGCCACAGCAACACATCCTGGGTATTCGGGAAAAGCCGTAAAGCGGCAGTAAAAAACAGAAAGCCCGCGTCAAGCGGGCTTTTTCCATGGCATGGAGGTTTAAGCGTTCTTGCTCTTTGCCTTGCGACGCGCGATGGCGAAACCGAACAGCCCCAGGCCGAGCAGGGCGACGGTAGCCGGCTCCGGCACTTCGCCGCCGGTGCCAGGACCGGAGCCGTCCACGGGCTTGGTGGTGGTGCCGGAGAAGAAGGAGCTGGGGCTCGCCATGCCCTGAACGTGGACTGCAGCATTGAAGATGTCCGAATCCACGAAGGTAAAGCTGCCTGCAGACAAATTCGTACCGAACAGCTTGTATTCCGAAGAAGCACCGGCCGCCAGCTGGCCTGGATTACTGGTTTGGAAATTGAACACAAGGTCAAAATTGCCACCGTTGGCGCCGCCGAAGTTCTTGTAACCGTCGATGTCGACAGTACCCGCCTTCGCGCCGCTCACCCAGGCGGTGCTGGAAATCGTTGGCTTTGTAGAGGTGCCGCTGCCAATGTTGAAGGCCCAGTCATTCACGTATGCGCCTGCATCTACCTTCAGGCCGGGCATTACGCTCATTACCAGGTCGACATAGCTGGTCGTCTTGCCGTTAACGGTCTGGCTAGCGTCGGTGAAGGTCGCCGTGCCAAAGACGCTCGTATCTTTCAGCGGCGTACCGTTGTAAATCCCGGTGTTGGAAAAGTAGTAAGTGATCACCGCGGCGTTCGCGGCGGCAGGAGCAACGGATGCGATTGCAAGGGCGAGCGCTGCTGCGATTTTGGACTTGTTCATTTGGATATTCCTGAGAAAATTGATTTCAGTTTATCCATAGCAATATTTATACCAAGAAACAAATTCCTTTGATAAACAACGGGTTACAAAAATGGGGTTACAAAATGCCAACAGCAGTGTAAAAATTTCCGACAAGTAACTTTGCATGTGGCGTACTGCGGCCCTGCGAGATGGCAATTGAACTTCTCGCCGCCTGACAGCATGTTTCCTTGAAATGCGCCAGCCATGGTGCGGTCACCAGTTCCACGCAGATCGCGTAGATCGCGCGACGGTGGCAAGAGCGTTCCGCAGAGTGCCGGTTGGACGAAATCAGCCGACTCGGATGCGTTGCCGCCTGCCGCCAGCAATCGCCGCGTTTCCGGCATCGTATTCATCGGGCGGACGCTGCCCGGAGCACGGGCAGCGTCCGGGCTTATCGCCTTACTTTCGTTGCGCGTCGAACGATTTTTTCAACTGCGCTGCCGCGAACTTCTCGGCATCCATCGCTTTCGGCACGACCGCTCCCATGCCAAAGAATTCATGCGTCACCCCTTTGTATTCCTTATAGGTGACCTTCACGCCATCCTTTTTCAGGCGGTCTGCATACGCCTTGCCTTCGGACAGGAGCGGGTCGATTTCGGCCGCTATGACGGTCGCGGAAGGCAGGCCTTTCAGCGTTGCCGCCTTCATCGGCAAGGCGTAAGGATTGCTGGCGTCTTCCGGCTTCGCCGAATAGTGCTTGAAGAACCATTCCATCATGGGCTTGTTCAGCGGTTTGGCCGCCTCATTGCGCTTGTACGATGCATTGGTCATGTCGTTATTGACGACCGGGTAGACGAGCAACTGATGCACGGGGATGGTCTCTTTCTTGTCCCGTGCCATCATCGAAACGACGGTCGCCAGGTTGCCGCCTGCGCTTTCGCCGCCGACAGCTACCTTGCCAGGGTCGCCATTGATTTCCTTGGCATTCTTCAGCGCCCAGGTATAGGCCGCGTAGGCATCGTTTGCGGCAGCAGGAAACTTGTGTTCCGGCGCCTGGTGGTAATCCACCGCCACCATGATCGCATTTGCCATCTTGGCCAGTGCGCGCGGCGAGGCATCGTAGGTCTTCGTGTCGGCGATGACAAAACCGCCGCCATGGTAGTAGACCATGACAGGGAAGGGGCCCTTACCCTCAGGCGTATAGACATGAATCGGGATATCGCCAATCGGCCCGGGTACGGTCATGTCCTTGACTGTCACGCCAGGTTCGGGGTCGGTGCTTCTTCCCATCTCCTGCAAAACCTTTTTCACAGCGTCCGCCGGCGTGGGCTGCTTGCGTGCTTCTTCCGGCGTCAGGGTTTCAATCGGCTTGCCACCCAGAGATGCCAGCGCGTCGAGGACCTTTTGCATGCTTGCGTCGGCCTTCGGTGGTTTCTGCGCTTCGCGTGCCTGGGCAAAACCAGCGGCGACCGCAAATGAAATGGCGGCAAGGATAAGAGTGTTTTTTTTCATATTGTTTTTCCAGTTGATGAACCGTTGTGCGAAATATGTCTGATACCTGACATATCTGTTAGAAGTCCCCGGCAGGTGGAGTTCGCAAACTCACGGCCAATGAAACCTTTTCGTCAACTTTTATTGACTACAGACAAGCGACAGGATTTGGCGCAAAGGCAATGAATCGCTGTGCAAACGGACGCAAGGTTGACCCGGCGGATAGGGGTCATTGATCGACAAGGCATCGCCACCACAACGCGGAATGCTGGGTGAATTAATCGACCATTCAAAAATGACCTCGTCGGTACTAAAAGCTCATAATTCACCTTATGTAAAATGAAAACACCGGTCCATATGCCCTGTCGTGCGGCCTGATCGTATATCTGTTTTGTTGTCCCGCCCTGCGCGTACCCATGCTGTTTAAAAACTTGCCAGTCAGGCGAGCACGTCTGGCTCAATAAACAGGTCATGCATTAACGATGAGTTTAACGGGCAATGAAAGTATTTAACAGCCATGACTGATCTACTTTAAGCACGTTGGTTTCATCTCCGGCTCAACAACTTCCTGCACTGCATCACAGCCCCTATAAATTTCCGAATCGCAATGCGCTATTCCGGTTGAATTTAAGAAATATTTCCAACGTGAAATATTGAAAAATCTTCGTGACGCAATGTTTATAAAAAAATATTGATTTGTTGCCATATTTTCTCTATGCATGTTGCCTCAAGTGAAATATTATGTGTTCCGACGGCAATCTTGCCGGTGTGCCACAACTGCTGCCAAACTAGGAACGAGGCCAATAATGACTCCAGCCAACCCACAGCCAGCAACAACTTCTGAGAAGCGGAATTTTAAATTTGACATGCTCCCCATGAAGTCGGAGTCATTGCCTTTCACGATCCGCGTGGTCAGTAATGCGGGCGATCTTGAGAAAGCTGTGCGGATCCGGCATGCGGCTTACATGCGGCATGTGCCGGCCTTCGCACAGGCACTGAAAATGCCGGAACGGTCGGACTCCGAGCAGGGAGTGGTAGTCCTGCTTGCCGAGTCGAAGTTCGATGGATCGCCGATCGGCACGATGCGCATCCAGACCAATGAATTCAATCCGTTAACCATGGAGCAGTCCGTCACCCTGCCCCGCTCCCTGGCCAGCCAGCGTCTTGCGGAAGCCACCCGCCTCGGCGTGACGCAGGAGCGTGTTGGCCGCATGGTAACCACCGCGCTCTTCAAGGCATTCTTCCTGTATTGCCAGAAACAGCGGGTCGACTGGATGGTCATCACTGCGCGCTCGCCGGTGGACCGCCATTATGACCGCCTGATGTTCAAGGATGTGGACCCGGAGATCGGATACATCCCTTTCAAGCACGTCGGAAACATGCCCCACCGCGTGATGTCCTTCGAAGTGGGCGCCGCGCACGACCTCTGGCTGGCTGCGCAGCACCCCTTGTTCAATTTTGTTTTCCGGACCTACCATGCCGACATTGATGTCAGTGCGGCTACCGTTTATGAATCGAGAATCCCGCAAACTGCAGTAACCGCAGATGCGGCGATGATGATTGCCTAAAATTCATTCCAGCCATTTACTTCGATAGTCAATTAAGTTACCCTGTGGAAATCTTTGATACGACCGAATAGTCGTGCGACGTTTCTGTGCCACCGGGAACAATAAAAAATGACTATTTCCGCGATAACACAGCAGGCAGGCAAGGCATTCGCGCGCCTGCGACTCGATTTCCTGCTGTACTCTCTTTCAGCCTATGCACTGCCCGCCACGATAGCCATGCTGTCGCTGGTCGCAGTGCTTTTCTGGGAATCGCACTATTCCACAACGGTTGCCCACCAGCTGCCCTTCCATATCGTCGAGCAGACCACGGACGACTTGGCGCTGGAGCAGGCCGCGCAGCTGGCGAGCCAGCAGCCAACCCGTCATTATCACGATACCCGGCTGTCGGAGCAGCCTTTCTGGCTGAGTTTCGAAGTCCGGCCCAACTTCGACGGCACGGACGTCGCCATTGAATTTCCGTCCCGGCACAGCACCAGCATCAGCTGTTGGGACGCGCAGTCGTGGTCGCAGCTGGGAAGCGCCAGCCGTAGCGAGGTAAGCGGTGAAATGGCGGCGGTAAGAGCGGGCTTCATGCTGACCCTGGGGCAGATCACCGCCCCGAAGAAAGTGCTTTGCAAGCAGGAATTCACCGGGCCTGCCAGGCTCGACGTCGCTCAATGGTCCGCGCCAGAACTGCGCCAGGCGGCGCGCGCCTTCGAACGTTATTCCGGTCTCCTGGACGGTGGCTTGCTCGTTCTGGCGATGTTCGTCGTCGTCACTGCGATCATCAATCGCGAAAGCACCTATCTGCTTTTCGCTGCATGGCTGCTGATGAATCTGCGCATGGCGGCATTGTCTTCGGGCTGGGACGTCCAATGGCTGGGGCATACTATTCCGCTGGAATGGATGACGCGCGGCCGCTCGCTCAGCCTGGCCTTCTATTACGTGCTGACGTTTACGCTGTTCCGCACATTGTTCAGGGATGAACTGAACAAGCTGGGACACTCCCGCCTTCTCAAGATCACCGAACTGATGTGCGTGCCGCTGTTGATGGGCGGCGCACTCCTGCCCTACAAGACCTTTCTGCCCATGCTGTGGACCTTCACCGCATTCGGCACCGTGGTACTGGTATTTTTCCTGTCCCGTATCCTCGTGTTCCGCATCACGCCGGTTGCGATCTGGTACACCGCCTCCCTGTCGATCACGCTCATCTCCAGCCTCTATGAAGTAATCTCGGCAGCGGCCGGGCTCAAGGGCCTGATAGGGACCGTCAATTTCGTAACTGCCTCCTTGTCCTCCAGCCTCCTGGCCGCGCTGGCAATTGCGGCGCAGTTGCGCATGAAACACCAGCAATGGGTAGAAGCGCAGACGGAACTCCGGGAGACGTATGAGGCGATGCCGATCGGCCTGTTCACCCTGGACCTGACCGGAAAATTCATCGCTGCCAACCCGGCTTTTCGCAACATGCTGGGCGTGCAGGAAATCAGGCTGGAACAGGACAGCTGGGGTACCTACTTCGACAAGGGGGCATGGCCCAGCCTTCATCGCATGGTTACCAACAACCATAATGGCGATCTTGAATTCGGCTGCAATGGCGCAGCCTCCGGGGAGCGCAAGCGTTTTCTCGTGAAGGCGACTTTGACACGGGGCAAGATCGACGGCTCGCTTCAGGACATTACCGCCCGAGCCAAGGCAACCGAAGAATTGCAGTTCATGGCCAACAACGATCCCCTGACCAAGGTGCTGAACCGGCGCGGCATCGACGCGCTGATCGAGACCGCCTTGCAGGAAACCACGACTGCAGCGCCGACCATGCTGGCCTATCTCGATCTTGACCGGTTCAAGCTCATTAACGACCTGTATGGCCACGCCGCGGGCGACGAAGTCCTCAAGCAGGTATGCGACCGCATCAAGGCCATGCTGACCGGCGAGCAGAAGGTAGGCCGCGTCGGCGGCGACGAATTTGTCATCGTGTTCCCGAACACGCCGGTCGCCGTGGCCGTCTGGGTTTGCCGCGGACTGGTCGACAGTCTGGGTACGGGACCGTATCACCTGGGCGACAAGGCGTTTCAGGTCCGCGGGTCCATCGGGCTGATCGAGGTCGACCCGGGAACCAAGATCAAGGATGCCATCTCGACCGCCGATCGCGCCTGCCGCGAAGCAAAGGCCGGTGGCAACGGCCTGGTCGTGTACGAAAAGAACGCGAAGGCATTCCGCGAACGCGAAGCCGAACTGAACCTGGTGGAAAAGATTTCAAGTGCGGGTGCGCCGGAAGGGCTGTTCCTCGAAATGCAGCCGGTGATGTCACTCAAGAGTCCGCACGAGTCGCTCAATTTCGAAGTGCTGCTTCGGATGCGGGACCAGGACGGCAGCGTCATACCCGCTGGCCGCATCATTCCCGCTGCTGAAAGCAGTGGACGCATCGGCATGATAGACAGGTGGGTGCTTGCCACCACCCTGGAATGGGTCGGACTTCACCACAAGGAACTGACGCGCACCCAGTTCGTCTGCATGAATCTGAGCGGCGCTTCGCTTAATGACGAGCGTTTCGTGCTGGATGCCTTCGACATGCTGGAAAGGAACCGCCACGCGGCCAGCCTTCTTTGCCTGGAGATCACGGAAAGCGTCGCCCTGCACGACCTGGAAAATACCCGGCGCTTCATCGACCGTGTACGCAGCTACGGTGTGAAAATCGCCCTCGATGACTTCGGCGCAGGCTACACATCATTCTCGTACCTGAAGGATCTCCCGGCTGATGTGCTGAAAATCGATGGCAGCTTCATCGTTAACATGAATGCGCATCCGGCGAACATCGCCATCGTGGAAGCCATCGTTAACCTCGCCGGCAACCTGGGCATGAAGACCATCGCCGAGTGGGCGGAGGACAACGCCACCGTGCAGACGCTGGTTGAAATCGGCGTCGATTACGTACAGGGTTACGCAGTGGCCCGGCCGCAGCCGGCGGCCAGCATCCTCGCGGCGGAGTCTTCGGCAAGCTTCATCGAGGATAGCGAACTGAAGAGTTATGCAAGAACGCTGAGCATGCTGACCGATACGCCGATGCCCTTGCCGACGGGGATCACGCTGATCTCTTCGGACGGCATGCTGATTTCGAAGTAGACCGCAGCGCAGCGCAGCTGCGGCTCGGGTATCCCCCCGCTTTTCCGGCGCTCCCTGGTTTGGCCGTGTGCCTGTCTGGCGCGCAGGTATATGGTTTCCTCCCTGCGCCGGCATAAAACAAGCCATTAAATATCATGGTCGTTCACGACCCTTCATTCCCGCCGGCTCAAACAGATGCCGAACGCGGAATACGCTGGGCGTAGGGGTTTCTGTATACAGGATGAGTCTTAACAAATACCATGTAGCTTCCTCTGTCGACAAAAGGCGCTTGCGGCCTTCCTGGTTTTCCATGACAAACCGATCTTATTTGCTCCGTGACGCCATCGAGGACCTGATCGCAACCGGCCAGTTTCGTCCGGGAGATCCTTTGGATGAAACCGAGCTGGCAAAACGATTCAATGTGTCGCGCACGCCAATCCGGGAGGCGCTGATCCAGTTGGCGTCGATGGGCCTCGTGACGATCAGGCCGCGACGCGGAGCGATCGTCGCCACCGCGGCGCCGGAGCAGCTGGTGGAAATGTTCGACGTGATGGCGGAACTGGAAGCCATGTGCGGCAGACTTGCCGCGCGCCGCATGTCCGCTGCGGACCACGGCGCCCTGAAGTCAGCCCATGAAGCTTGCCGGGAAGCGTGCCTGGCAGGAGACGCAGACGCCTACTATTACAAGAACGAAGCGTTTCACGATGCGATCTACGCGGGAAGCCATAACAACTTTCTCGCGGAACAGGCGCGCGCTCTGCACCGGCGGCTGCGGCCATATCGTCGCCTGCAACTGCGGGTGCGCAATCGCCTTCCCACTTCATTCGAGGAGCATGAGCAGGTAGTCAATGCGATCCTGGCCGGCGACGGTGAACGGACTGCCAGGCTGCTGCGCCAGCATGTGCTGGTTCAGGGCCAGCGCTTCGCCGACCTCATCGCCTCCCTGTCGCAGCTCGGAACACGCGCCGCCTGAAATTGCCACGCCTTGAAAAAGGCCCGCCTTACCGTCCCCGACGCGGCACGCCTGCTTGCGGCCCGCCGCGCCCGATGCGTTTTTGCACCTGCTTCCACAGGAAGCTGGCTACAGCCAGCATGATCATTTTTCGCATGACAGTGCTCCGTTGACTTGAATAGGAAGCGTTTATTCTTGCACCGTCGAGATGGCCGCTGGCCGGCTGCGTTGCATGGATGACGTTTCGCGCAAACAAGGGCTGGCCAGCTGCGGAAAATGCCTGGCCAGTTTGCTCAGACCACATCCTGGTAGCTCAGCACGATGCGCCGGTACCGCGTCATGCTGTTAATGTCCAGCAATCCCAGCCAGCGCGCGACTTCTTCCTCGCTCTTTCCCTTGCGCAGCTGACGCAAGGCAAAGGTATGACGAAGCTTGAACAGGCCGCCGGCATCCTTGCCGATCTTTGCCGATTCAAGCACATCTCGGCTGGCCTCGAAGCAACGGGTGTGCGACCACTGCGTGCCATTCATGGTCGACGGAAAAACGTAATTGCCGGGTATCGCCTGCTGGGCACGAATGCGCAACCAGAATGCAAGCTGACGCCCGGCCCAGTCTGCCACAGGCGTTTCCCGTGCCGGCGAATTGCCATTGCCTTCAACCGACAGCTTCCACGGCACGCCTGCCCGGCGGCCGCCGGTTGTGATCACGCCGTCCAGTTTCAGGCTGCGTATATCGCCCGGCGCCAGGCCTGCGCCAAGCATCAACGCCACCGCGGTCCGGTCGCGCACCGTCTTCCACGTCATTTTTTCCTTGGATTCGGGCTGGGGAGCCCGCGTCAAATAAGCGATCAGGACGCGGGCCTGCATTTCGTCGAGATAGTCTGGCGGCGGATCCTTGTCTGCGGCCTCGGCATATTTGTACTCGGGCCTTTCCCTGAGCAGGGCTGCCGCATGGTTGACCTGAACGCCGTCGACCCGTGCCTGATGCTGGCTCACGCGCTGGATCAGCATCAGGTAGCGATTCGCATAACGCGCGGAAAGATAGCCGCCGCGGGTGGTTTGGCGTGGCTGCTCGGGATCCGGCCCCGTACCGCGGATAGCCAGAAAGGTCTCTAGATCCGTTACCGTCAGGTCAGCCAGCAGCATTTGCCTCTCGGCGCAAAACTTTGCGAAAGCCTGCCACATCTCGCGATAAACATTGATCGACTCCTCCGATAAGGCGCGCTCGCTCTTGGCGCGCGATCGGGATGTCTGTCGATCGGCGAGCCAGGACTCGAAACTCTGGTTTAACGCCTCTTCAGTCTGGCCAGAATCGATATCGAAAAGCGTCAGGTTCTTTGTCATTCGGGATCCTCCTTAAAAATGGCCTTAACCAGGCAGCCCTCGTGAACCAACATAATAACCGAATTAACGCCAAACGCAGTTGGATCCTCGCGGATGGGAAGATGGATGTTGGAACATTACCCGTTTGAGGAACAGAACGGACCAACCTTATTTGTTCAAAACAATTCCTCTTAGAAACGAACGCAAAAGCACAGCTATCAGAACCAGCCTTTAGAACTCGCGAAGGATAGGATTGTTGGAACGGTTTGGCGTTAGTACGGAATTTCCCGTTGTGGGTGTTAGCCTGCGGCGGTGCGTTCGTGGGAAGGCTAGGCACCTGCCTGCGGCCTGCCTGGATTTTCAAAGGAATTTTTATGACGAGCATTTTTCAAATCTCGTCTCGAAGGGAACGAGCCAATCCGCTCTCCTCTTGATTGGAAAACGCTGCTGCCTGTTTGCTGCGGCTAATTCGGTTACCTTCAGACCGCGTTCGGCCTTGGCTGCCGGTGTGTGGCGTTAATGATCGCCGTCGGCATGACGCGTCGTTCGTGTTTGGCTTGTTCAGGGACCGGGGATCCTTCATTCCTTTAACGCCACACCAAAGGACTTCTAAGCGCGCGTTAAGCGCTCGGCCTGAAATATTCCCCGAGGAATACCGTCGAACTCCTGTCTCGTTTCATTTCCTTTCGCTTTCAATCAACAGCGGTCAGCGACCAGTCCCGATGCATGTAGTCAGGCTGTCATCTTCCGTCAAAGACATCCTTTGACCCGGGTTGCCGCGTTTCATGGTTTGTCCGAACGAGCAAGCCGAAGGCGGCTGCTGCCCCGCCCGGTCTCTCGTTAATTTCCCCTGTCGGCGCAGCAACGCCGCTTAGCTGTCCCGCGAGGCACTTCCGGGTAATAATGTCGGTCTTTTCCTCTTCAGAAATATCCATGCCTGCCACCGTGCATGCATCGCAGCTATGCAAATCGAAACAATTCGCCAACGCCTGAGGACACTGGGCGCCCTGCCCTTGCACGAGCAGCGGGTGCTGCGTGACTGGCTGCAGGTCAGGCCGCATGATCAGGGGCGTCGGCGTCCTGCCGATTTCCTTCCCAAAACCCTGCGTGATGCCTTGCCCGATATCGATGCCGATCTGCATGCTCTCGTCCGCCTGGTCTCCAGCCATGCTGCCGAGGGTGACGCGGCACGGCTGCTGGTTGGGCTGGGCGATGGCCAGATGGTGGAAAGCGTGTTGCTGCCGCGTGGCGGCGTATGCGTGTCCAGCCAGGTTGGCTGCGCAGTGGGCTGCCAGTTCTGCATGACGGGGCGCGGCGGGCTGGTACGCCAGGTGACCAGCGGCGAGATCGTCGCGCAAGTCGTGCTGGCGCGTTCCATCAGGCCAGTGAAGAAGGTCGTGTTCATGGGGATGGGAGAGCCGGCGCATAACCTGGACAACGTGCTGGAGGCGATCGACCTCCTGGGCACCGAAGGTGACATCGGCCACAAGAACCTGGTGTTTTCCACGGTGGGCGATATCCGTGCCTTCGAGCGCCTGGCCGCGAGCACGGTCAAGCCGGCGCTGGCGCTTTCGCTGCACACCACCCGGCCCGACCTGCGTGCAACCTTGCTGCCGAAGGCGCCGCGCATCGACCCGGTCGATCTGGTTGCCCTTGGCGAGGACTATGCGCGGCAGACGCATTATCCGGTGCAGTACCAATGGACGCTGATGGAAGGCGTGAACGACGGACAGGATGAACTTGACGGCATCGTTGCGCTGCTGAAGGGCAAATACGCTGTCCTCAACATGATTCCCTACAACACGGTGCCGGGCCTGCCGTTTGTACGGCCGAACTGGGAACGTTCAAGAGAGATCGCGCGCATGCTTCATCAACGCGGCATCCTGACCAAACTGCGTGACTCCGCCGGCCAGGACGTGGACGGCGGATGCGGCCAGCTGCGGGCACGTGCCGCCGCGCCGTCCAGGAAAACCATTCCGCTGCGGCAGGAAGGCCAAGTGCCGGCGTGCGGCAACGCCGCACGCTGAACCCGGTCACGCCTCTGCGGCAACTTCAGGCCGGATCGACAGGCGCCGGCGCGACGCCGCCCTGCTCGATTGCTTCGCCGGCAAGCAGGCAGATGTCCTCGCGATAACGCGCCGCCACCAGCTGTACGCCAAGCGGCGAGCTGCCATGCATGCCGGTGCAGACGCTCAATGCAGGCAGCCCGAGGAAGGGCAAGCCGATCTGGGTCATCTGCGCCGCCCATACCCGTGCATAGGCGGCGTCGCCTTGCAGGTCGAGCTGATCCGGAAAAGGCAGCTCCGCCGAAACCGGCAGCAGTAGCAGCGGGTATTCCACCAGGAACTGCTGCCACTGGCGCAGCAGAGTAGCCCGGCGGGTCAGCGTCCGGGAGAAACCTGCCAGGTCGAGCTCGAGGGCGCGGGCCTTGTGTCCGGCCAGCGCTGCCAGCGCGCCGGGATCGTTTTCCCGGATGGCAGCAGCCTCCATGGCCGCATAGCCGTCGCCCAGCCACAGCGTGATCTGCAGGTCCGCCGCCTCCTTCAGCGGCGGCAACTGGTCGATCTCGTCCACGCGCCAGCCGCGTTCGCGCAGCCGCCGGGCAGCGTCCTGCAGGGCGGACTCGACTTCCGGCGCCACCTGCAGCCCGTCCGGCCGCACGCAGAGCGCCGCCACCTTCGGCAATGCCGGGCCTTCCAGCGGCACTGGCACCCACCACGGATCGCGTGGATCGGGCGCGGACATCGCGGCAAGGCCCAGCCGCAGATCCTGGATGGTGCGTCCTATCGGTCCGGACACCGCCGTAAGCTGCGCGCCGATCGCCCGTTCGGGTGACGATGCGTTGTATGCAGGCACGCGGCCCAGGGTCGGGCGCAGGCCATGCACGCCGCAGGCATAGGCCGGGTAGCGGATCGAGCCGGCGATGTCGGTGCCATGGGCCAGATGCCCTATGCCGCTGGCCACGGCCGATGCCGCGCCGCCGGAAGAGCCGCCGGGCGTCAGAAGCGGGTTGCGCGGATTGCGGGTGGTGCCGTGCAGCTGGTTGCTGGTGAACCAGCGGTAGCTGAATGCGGGCGTGTTGGTCCGTCCCAGGATCACGGCGCCCGCCTTGCGCAGATTGTCGACGACCGGGCTGTTGCTTGCCGCGATCAGGTCGCGCTGCAGGGTCACGCCGTTGGTGGTGGCATGGCCGGCCTGGTCGATGTTGACCTTGACCGTCATGGGAACGCCGGCCAGGATGCCCGGGTCTTCGCCGCGCGCAAGCGCCGCATCGACGGCATCGGCCTGGGCCAATACCTCTTCCGGGCGGCAGTCGACGACGGCATTGATCGTCGGGTTCACCGCGGTCAGCCGGTCCAGCGCCGACTGCGCCGCTTCCCGCGCCGAGAGTTGCCCTGCCTTGATGCGGTCAGCCAGTTCCGCCGCCGACAGGCGCCATGTTTCCGTCATGTCTCCTCCTTGTTATTGGCGGGCGGCCTGCCTGATGGCTGCCGCCCGCGTGTTGGGGTGTGGAGAATTATGCCTGCATTCGACCGGCGGCCGGGTGATCTGCGTCACACGCCTCAGGTCGTCAGGCTGTTCTCCGGCCTGCGCCCGTCAAGCGCGTCGGCCAGGCTGGCCAGCACCATCTCGCCCATGGCAGTGCGGCTCTCGATGGTGGCGCTGGCGCGGTGGGCCTGCAGCACGACCTGCTCCATGCCGCGCAGCGCGGCCGGCACATGTGGCTCATCGACGAAGACGTCCAGCCCGGCGCCGGCGATCACGCCGGACTGCAGCGCCTGCACCAGATCGGGTTCATTCACCAGCCTGCCACGTGCGACGTTGACGAGATAGCCGCCGCTGCCGAGGGCCTGCAGTATCTGCGCGTCGACGATGCCCTCGGCCTTGTCCGCGGCCGCGCACAGCACCAGCATGTCGCTGCCTTCGGCCAGCTGCTTCAGTTCGCCGACGAATTGCCATGGCAGGCCGTCGATAGCCGCCAGGTCGGTATAGGCGATCGCGCAGCCGAACGCGGCGGCGCGGGTTGCCACGGCGCGGCCGACGCGGCCCATGCCGACGATGCCGACCCGCATGCCGCTCAGGCGCCGCGCCAGCGGGATCGCACCCGGCTGTGGATGCTGCACCCACAGGCCGTCGCGCACGAAGCGGTCGACCGTGCAGAGGTTTCGGCATACCGCCAGCATCAGGCCCAGCGCCATGTCGGCCACGTCCTCGGTCAGCGCGCCGAAGGTGCCGGTGACCGGGATGCCGCGTTCCCGCGCATGGGCCAGATCGACCGCATCGGTGCCGACGCCATTGACCGCCACGACCTCCAGCGCCGGCAGCTGCGCCATCAGCGCCCTGCCGATGCCGGTATGGCCGCCGGTGATCACGCCGCGGATGCGCGGGCCGATTTCACGGATGTAGGCGTCCTTGTCGTCCTGCTCGTAGTAGCGGCGCATGGTGTAGAGGGCGTCGAGCCTGTCGTTGATCGACGGGACCAGGATAGGGTTGAGCTGCAGGATTTCGGGTTTCATTGTTGTCCTTGCTTGTTGCTTGTGTAGTCAGTATTAAGGGCAGCGCCGGCCTTGCCGGGCCTGACTTTCATTCGGCCTCGATGCCCGCCGTCCGGATGATCCTGCCCCAGCGTTCCAGTTCGGCGGCCTGGAACTGCTTCAGCTCTTCCGGCGACGAGGTGAACACCTCCATGCCGTTCTGGAAAACGAAGCGCTTCACCGCGTCCGACTGCATCGCCTTCTGCATCAACTCGTTCAGGGTTTTCACCACCGGCTCGGGCGTGTTGGCCGGCGCATACAGCGCATTCCAGTAGCTGATCTGGTAATTCGGCAGGCCGGTTTCATTCAGGGTCGGCAGGTCGGGCACCAGCGGCGAACGCTGCAGGCTGGTCACGCCAAGCGCATTGAGGCGGCCGGAGCGCACCTGCGGCAGGCTGGTGGTCAGGTCCACGATCATCATGTCGATCTGGCCGCCGACCAGGTCAAGCACCGCATTCGGATTGGCCTTGTAGGGCACGTGGGTCATGCGCACGCCCGTCATCTGCTGGAACAGTTCGCCGGCGACCCGGGCGGAAGAACTGCCCGAGCCGAAAGTCAGCTTGCCCGGCTCTTTCTTCGCCAGCGCGATGAAGTCGGATACGGTTTTCGCCTTCACGCTCGGATGGGTGACCATCAGCAGGTAACCCTTGACCAGCGCGCCGACCGGGGTGAAGTCCCGCACCGGGTCGTAGGTCAGCTTCCGGAACAGGAACGGGTTGGCGGCCTGGGTGGTGTTGGTGGTCATGAATACCGTGTGGCCGTCCGGCGCCGCGCGCGCCACTGCCTGCGCCGCGATGCCGCCGCTGCCGCCGGGCTTGTTTTCCACGATCACGGGCTGCTTCGTCGCCGCCGTGACTTCCTGCGCGACCGCCCTTGCCAGGCCGTCGGTGGTGCTGCCCGGACTGGAGCCCACGACGATGGTGATGGCCCGTGACGGGAAACCCTGCGCCCAGGCCGCGCCTGACGCGCCGGGACCAACACAGGCAAGCGCAATCAACGACGCACCGGCGGCATTCCAGTTCTTCATGCTTGATCCTTCAGGATGATTGGTCGTGACTGGCCAAGCTGGCCAGCAGGAGACATGGCGCGCTGTGCGCCATCCGCTTGCGCTGGCCGTGACGCCGGGCGCAGCGGGATGGAGGGCATTGTAGAAAGGGGATTACGTTTAGTCTAAGCTAGATGCTGTATCGATTAATCCAGAAACTGTATAAATGTTCGAACTCTTCCAGTTGCGCTGCTTCGTTGCCCTTGCCGAGGAACTGCATTTCGGCCGCGCCGCCGCGCGCCTGTTCATGACGCAGCCGCCGTTGAGCCGCCAGATCCAGCTGCTGGAGCATGTCGTTGGCGTGCGCCTGCTGGAGCGGTCGACACGCTCGGTTGCGCTGACCACCGCCGGGCAGAGCTTTTACCTGAATGCGCGCCAGTTGCTGCGGCAGGCCGACCAGGCCGCCATCGAGGCGCGCCGCATCGACCGCGGCCAGGCGGGCCGGGTGATCTTCGGCTTCACCGCGGTGGCCGGGTATGAATTGATTCCCGACCTGGTTGCCGCAGCGCGCATGGCGCTGCCGGAAATCGACATCGTGCTGAAGGAGATGGTGTCGCTGGAGCAGGCCGCGGCGCTGTCCTCCAACCTGATCGACCTGGGTTTTACGCGCCCCCTGAGCGCCCAATCGCCTTTCTCAAAGGCGCTGCTGCTGTCGGAGCCGCTGCTGCTGGCGGTGCATGGCGCGCATCCGCTGGCGGGCAAGACCGGCATCGAGCCGGCAGACCTGCGCAGCGAGCCGCTGATCATGCATTCGCCGGACGAGGGGAAATACTTCTACAACCTGATCACGGCCCTGCTCACCGCCGCCGGCATCGATCCGCCGCATGCGCAATACCTGGAACAGAACCACACCATCCTGTCGATGGTGCGCAAGAGCCTGGGCGTGGCCATCGTGCCGGCCTCGGCCGGTCACCTGCAGTTTCCCGACGTCGTGTTGAAGCCGCTCTGGGACAGCCCGATCCGGGCCGAGATCTACCTGGCATGGCGGGCCGACAGCCATAACCCGGCGCTAGAAACGGTGCGCCACTTCGCGCTGGCGCACTGCGGCCAGCGCGCGTGACGCGGGCGCCGGGGCCGTTCAGGTAAAACGCCTGGCGCGCAGGCGCCGCAATACCAGCACCACCAGCACTGCGCTGGCCGAGCCGGCCAACAGCGGCGACGCGCCGATGACCTGGCAAAGCCCGTCCAGCGCCTCGACGCTGGCCTGCTCCAGGTAGCCGACCAGGTCGGCGACATGGGCGGCCGAGATGGCCTGGGCATCGTCCGGGCTCACCCGCAGCTCGCTGGCGCCGTTGCGCAGCCAGATGCGGGCGAACGCGCCATCGGCCAGCGCGAACAATGACAGCAGGCCGAGCGGCCGCAGCAGCGGTTCCAGCAGCCGGCTTTTCTCGGCCGGCGGCGCATCCGCATACAGGCGCGCCACCAGTTCAGGCACCGGCTGCGCCGCCAGGTCCCGTGGCGCATCGCCGATTGGTGTGTGGGATGACATCGATTGCTTCGTCATGCTCGCATCCTCCTGTTGTTATCGGCCGCCGGACGACGGCGGCCCTTCTGCCTGCCAGGACACCATTCTCCCCGCCGATTGTCACGCCAATGTGTCGGGAATGTATCCGGCATGCCTGCAGGGATTTCCTTTGTATGCTAATATTTCGCATACAAACTAATTTTTCTTGCGGATTTTAAAATGGAAAGTTTCGACCAGGAACTGATGCGCCTCACGATGGCCCTGACCGCGGTGTCGCGCAGCTACAAGGCAGTGGCCGACCAGGTTGCCTCCGGCTTCGGGCTGTCGCAGGCAACCGCCTGGCCCGTGGTGATGATCGCCAGGCTGGGCGACGGCGTGCGTCCCGGCGCGCTGGCCGAGGCGCTGGGCCTGGAGCCGTCGTCGCTGGTGCGGGTGATCGACCAGCTGATCGCATCCGGCCTGGTCGAACGGCGCGAGGATGAGAGCGACCGCCGCGCCCGCACCCTGCACCTGACCGAACGCGGCCGCGATTGCGCGGCCCGGCTGGAACAGGCGCTGGTGCCGTTCCGGCGCACGCTGTTCGACGGCATACCGCGCGAGGACATCGCCGTCTGCGCCAGCGTGCTGAGTCGCCTGGATGCGGCGATCGCCGACTATGAAGACGCCGCCGGGAGACGGCGGGCATCGTGAAGTGGCCCAGCCGTACCGAGCTGCTGTTCTCGGTCAAGTCCTTCACCGCCGCGATGCTGGCGCTTTATCTCGCGATGTCGATCGGCCTGCCGCGTCCGTTCTGGGCGATGCTGACCGCCTACGTGGTGTCGAATCCGCTGTCGGGCGCGGTGCGCTCGAAGGCGGCGTACCGGGTCGGCGGCACCTTGCTCGGCTCGATGGCGACGGTGCTGCTGGTGCCGCGCCTGTCGAACGCGCCGGAACTGCTGGCGCTGGCCCTGGCGCTCTGGGTTGGCGGCTGCCTGTATATCTCGCTGCACGACCGCACGCCGCGTTCCTATGTCTTCATGCTGGCCGGCTATACCGCTGCCCTGATCGGTTTTCCCGCGGTGGGCGCACCGGACACCGTGTTCGACGTGGCGCTGGCGCGGGTCGAGGAAATCACGCTGGGCATCGTCTGCGCCACCGTGATCCATAGCGTGGTGCTGCCGCAGAGCATGGCGCCGGCGCTGCTGGCGCGGCTGGACCGGGCGCTGGGAGATGCCCGGCGCTGGCTGCGCGATGCGCTCGGCGCCGGCAGCAATGCGCGCGAGCGGCGCAGCCTGGCGGGCGACATCACCGAACTGCGGCTGATGGCGACCCACCTGCCGTTCGACACCTCGAACCTGCGCTGGACCGGCAACACCATCCATGCGCTGCAGGACAGGCTGGCGCTGATGATGCCGCTGCTGGCCGGCATCGAGGACAGGCTGCATGCGCTGCGCGGTGCCGATGCCGAAGCGGCGTCGCGCTGGCAGGACCTGCTCTCGCGCATCGTCGCCTGGAACGAGGCCGGCGCCGGCGCAAGCGAGGGCGAGGGCGCACCCGGGCGGCTGCATGCCGACATCGACGCGCTGCGTCCGGCGCTGACCGCAAGCTCCGGCTGGACCGACCTGCTGCAGGTCAACCTGGCCGGCCGCCTGCATGCGCTGCTGCGGCTGTGCACGGAATGCGCGAACCTGCGCGTGGCGCTCGACGACAGCCTGCACGGCAGGCAGCCGGCGATGCCGCGGGTGGCGGGATCTCGGCCGCGGGTGCTGCACCGCGATTCCGGCATGGCGCTGCTGTCGGCGGCGGCCGCGGTGATCGCCATCCTGGCGTGCTGCGCCTTCTGGATCCTGACCGCCTGGCCGGCCGGCGCAGCGGCGGCCATGATGGCGGCCGTGTTCTGCTGCTTCTTCGCCACGCAGGACGACCCGGTGCCGGGCATACGGCTGTTCTTCAACTACACGCTGGCGTCGATTCCGGTGTCGGCGGTGTACCTGCTGCTGGTGATGCCGGCGGTGCACAGCTTCGAGATGCTGATGCTGGCGGTGGCGCCCTGCTTCCTGCTGCTGGGCATCTACGTGGCGCGGCCCGCCACTACCGGCGCGGCGATGGCGATGCTGTTCGGCGTGGCCGGCATGCTCAGCATGCAGGACACCGGCGCCATGGACCTGGTGTCCTTCATCAACAGCATGCTGGCGCAGCTGGCCGGCATTGGCGCCGCCGCGGTGTTTACGCGGCTGCTGCGCTCGGTCAGCGCCGACTGGACCGCGCGCCGGCTTCTGCGCGCCGGCTGGCGCGAACTGGCCAGCCTGGCGGGCGAGCGCCGCGTGCCGTCGGTGGAAGCGGTATCGGCGCGGATGGTGGACCGGATCGGCATGCTCACGCCACGGCTGGCGATGGCGGCGTCGCGCGGCCAGCACGACCCCGCCAGCCTGGACGCGCTGCATGCGTTCGGCGACCTGCGCATTGGCCTCAATATCGCGCAGTTGCGGCGCCTGGCGCCGCAACTGCGGCAACAGCAGGCGGCGCTGGCGCGGCTGCTGCAGGACCTGGCCAGCCATTTCCGCGCCGGCCCGCAGCAAGGCGCCGGGTCCGCGCTGCTGCGGCAACTGGATGCAACCCTGGCCGCTGTCTGCGCCGCTGCCGGCAGCGCGGACGCCGCCCGGCAGGACGCGGCGGCTGCGCTGGTGGGCATACGGCGCGGCCTGTTTCCCGACGCCGCCGGCTACCTGGCCGGCGCGGCGGAACCACGCAACCGGATCACGGAGAAGGAACAATGACAGGCGAAGTCAGCCTTTACGGCATTTACATTCCATCGCTGCTCTTGATGGCGCTGCTGGCGCTGGTGGTGTCGCGCAGCCTGTCGTGGCTGCTCGCGCGCGCCGGCTTTTACCGGCTGGTATGGCATCCGGCGCTGTTCGACCTGGCGATGTTCATCGTCGTGCTGGGTGCGCTGTGCCGTTTTTTAACGCTTTGAAGTCGAGGTCGATATGCAATTTTCTCTTTCAGGCATGAGCCGCGTGCTGGTGACCCTGGTCGCGGTGGGCGCGGCGGTGGCGGCCGGCGCCGGCTTGTGGCAACGCTACGAAGTCCAGCCCTGGACCCGCGATGGCCGCATCAAGGCCAACGTGATCCAGGTCGCGCCCGACGTCACCGGGCAGGTCACGCGCATGCTGGTGCATGACAACCAGCAGGTCGCCAGGGGCGAAACCCTGTTCGAGATCGATCGCGCCCGCTTCGAACTGGCGCTGCGCCAGGCCGAAGCCTCGCTGCAGGCGCAGCGCACCGCGCTGGACCAGGCCGAGAACGAGGCGCGCCGCAACCGCCAGCTCGGCAACCTGGTGTCCCAGGAAAACCGCGAACAGGGCCAGGCGAGGGTCAACCAGCTGCGCGCAGCGGTCGACCAGGCGCTGGTGGCGCGCGACGTGGCCCGGCTCAACCTCGACCGCACCCGGGTGGCGGCCAGCAGCGACGGCATCGTCACCAATCTCGACCTGCAGGCCGGCGCCTATGTCAGCGCCGGACATCCGGTGCTGGCGCTGGTGGACCGCAATTCCTTCTACGCGGAAGGCTATTTCGAGGAGACCAAGCTGCCCGGCATCAGCCTGGGCGACGCGGTCAGCGTGTCGCTGATGGGCACGAAGCAGCAGCTCGCCGGCCACGTCGACAGCTTCGCCCAGGGCATCGCCGACCGCGACCGCAACACCGCCGGCAACCTGCTGCCGAACGTGAACCCGACCTTCAACTGGGTGCGGCTGGCGCAGCGCATCCCGGTGCGCATCGCGCTCGACCGCGTGCCCGACGGCGTGCGGCTGGTGTCGGGGCAGACCGTGACGGTGGAAGTGCATCATCGCCAGGACACCCGGGTGGCTGCGCGATGAAGACCGCATTGCCGGGCCGCCTGGCCGCCGCCTCCATGCTCGTCCTGCTCGCCGCCTGCGGCACGGTCGGACCCGACTACCGGGTGCCGGAGCAGGCCGCAGTCAACAAGCCGTCCGCCGCCGCGTCCTTTGCCGGCGCCGCCGAGCCGGCCTACAGCGTCGCGCCGCTGCCGCCGCGCTGGTGGCGGCTGTATCGCGACCCGGCGCTGGACCGTCTGGTCGAACAGGCGCTGGCCGCCAACACCGACTTGCGGGTGGCCTCTGCCAACCTGCGGCGCGCCCGGGCGCTGGAACAGGAAGTGGGCGCCGCCGGCCGGCCCGCGCTTGGCGTCAGCGCCGCGCCGGCCTATGGCCGGCCGTCGGCCGCGGCGCGCGGCCTGCCGGAAGCGCTGCCGGATGCCGCTTCCTATGACGCCGGCGTCTCGGTGTCCTACCAGGTCGACCTGTTCGGCAAGATCGCCCGCGCCATCGAGGCGGCCGACGCCGACAGCGGCGCGGCAGCCGCCGCCTACGACCTGGCGCGCATCAACGTCGCCGCCGGCACGGTGCGCGCCTATGCCGATGCCTGCGCCTCCGCCGCCCAGCTCCAGGTGGCAAGGCGCTCGCTCGGGCTGCAGCAGGACTTCCTCGACCTGACCGCGCAGCGCATTGCCGCCGGCCGCGGCACCGCGCTCGACGCCAGCCGCGCCCAGGCCCAGGCCGAGCAGTTGCGCGCGGCATTGCCGCCGCTGCAGGCGGCGCAGCGCGGCGCGCTGCTGCGCCTGGCCGCGCTGCTGGGCGGCACGCCGGACAAGTTGCCCGACAGCGCCGAGCGCTGCACCGCCCCGCCACGCCTGGCCTTCCCGGTGCCGGTGGGCGACGGCGCGGCGCTGCTGCGGCGTCGGCCCGACATCCGACAGGCCGAACGCGGCCTGGCCTCCGCCAGCGCGCGCATCGGCGTCGCCACCGCCGACCTGTATCCCAGCATCACGCTGGGCCTGTCGGCCGGCAGCACCGGCGCGCTGGCCGGCTTCGGCGCCGGCAATGCCCTGCGCTGGAGCCTGGGGCCGCTGATTTCCTGGTCGCTGCCGGTCAACGGCGCGGCGCGCAGCCGCATCGCCCAGGCCGAGGCGTCCAACGAGGCGGCGCTGGCGCGCTTCGATGGCACGGTGCTCAATGCGCTGCGCGAGGTTGAAACGTCACTGACAGTCTATGCACGCGAGCTGGACCGCAATGCGGCGCTGAAAGCGGCGCGCGAGCAGAGCGCGCTGGCGGCCAGCCAGGCCAGCGAACTCTATCGTTACGGCCGCACCGATTTCCTGACCACGCTGGACACCCAGCGCTCGCTGGCCTCGGCCGAAAGCGCGCTCACGGCCAGCGACGCCCAGCTGGCAAGCGACCAGGTGGCATTGTTCCTGGCGCTGGGCGGCGGTTGGGAAAGCGCCGAGCCCCGGGCCGCGGCGGATTCAATCAATTTCACTGAAACAAGGAAGTAGCATCATGCAAAGTCATCCAGCCGGCAGCGCGCTGCCGGGCAATCCCCCTCCCGCCAATTCCCGTGGCACGGTGCTGTTTGCCAGCCTGATCGGCACCACCATCGAATTCTTCGACTTCTACATCTACGCCACCGCCGCGGTGCTGGTGTTTCCGAAGCTGTTCTTTCCGCCCGGCGACGCCACGGCCGCCACGCTGCAGTCGCTGGCCACGTTTGCCATCGCCTTCTTCGCCCGCCCGGTGGGCTCGGCCGTATTCGGCCACTACGGCGACCGCATTGGCCGCAAGGCCACGCTGGTGGCGGCGCTGCTGACGATGGGCGTCTCCACGGTGGTGATCGGCCTGCTACCCACGTATGCCAGCATCGGCGCGACCGCGCCGATGCTGCTGGCCTTGTGCCGCTTCGGCCAGGGCCTGGGGCTGGGCGGGGAATGGGGCGGCGCGGTGCTGCTGGCGACCGAGAACGCGCCGCCGGGCAAGCGCGCCTGGTATGGCATGTTCCCGCAACTGGGCGCGCCGATCGGCTTCTTCCTGTCGGGCGGCATTTTCCTGCTGCTGTCGGAAGTGCTGAGCGACGCCCAGTTCTTCCAGTACGGCTGGCGCATCCCTTTCCTGGCCAGCGCGCTGCTGGTGGGCGTGGGCCTGTTCGTGCGGCTCAAGATCACCGAGACGCCGGCCTTCCAGAAGGTGCTTGAGAAGAACGAGCGGGTCAAGGTGCCGGTGGTGACGGTGTTTCGCGAGCATGGCCTGACGCTGGTGCTGGGCACGGTGATGGCGCTGGCGACCTTCGTGCTGTTCTACCTGATGACGGTGTTCGCGCTGAGCTGGGGCACCAGCGCGCTCGGCTACAGCCGCCCGCAGTTCCTGCAGCTGCAGCTGTTCTCGGTGCTGTTCTTCGCGCTGACCATCCCGGCGTCGGCGGTGCTGGCCGACCGCTACGGCCGGCGCGCCGCGATGATCCTGGTATCGGCCGCCATCATCGTGTTCGGGCTGGTACTGGCGCCGCTGTTCGGCTCGGGCAGCATGGTCCAGGTCACGCTGTTCATGTCGCTGGGCATGGCGCTGATGGGCATGACCTACGGCCCGCTTGGCACGCTGCTCTCCGAGCTGTTCCCGGCCGAAGTGCGCTACACCGGCTCGTCGCTGACCTTCAATTTCGCCGGCATCCTCGGCGCCTCGCTCGCGCCCTACATCGCGACCTGGCTGGCCAGCCATTACGGCCTGTCCTATGTCGGCTACTACCTCGCGGCGGCGGCGCTGCTGACGCTGCTGGCGCTGCTGGCGACCGGCCGGGCGCGCGCCACCCGGTTCGCGTGACGCGCGTGGCGGCCCATCGGGGCCGGCGCCTCGGTTAAGATGCATGTCCAACCTACAAGGAGGAGACGACATGCAGACGACCCAAGGCGCCGACGAACGCTATCCGCTGGCCGAGCTGGACAACCTGCCGGAGGACATCCGGGCACAGATCCTGGAAGTGCAGCAGAAGTCCGGCTTCGTGCCTAACGTGTTCCTGAAGCTGGCGCGCCGTCCGGACGAATACCGCGCCTTCTTCGCCTACCACGACGCGCTGATGCTGCGCGAAGGCGGCCTCAGCAAGGGCGAGAAGGAAATGATCGTGGTGGCCACCAGTGCCCAGAGCCAGTGCCTCTACTGCGTGGTGGCGCATGGCGCGCTGCTGCGCATCTTCGAGAAGAGCCCGCTGCTGGCCGACCATCTGGCAACCAACTACCGCAAGGCGCCGATCACGCCGCGCCAGCGGGCGATGCTGGATTTCGCGCTGAAGGTGTCGAATGCTTCCCATGCCATCGAGGATGCCGACTTCGCCGCGCTGCATGACCACGGGTTCACTGATGAGGACATCTGGGACATTGGCGCGATCGCCGCGTTCTTTGCCTTGTCGAACCGGATGGCGAACCTGTCGGGCATGATGCCCAATTCGGAGTTTCATCTGCTGGGTCGTATTCCGCGCGAGAAGAAGCCTGGGTAGGGAGGGTTCTGGCGGGGTGGGATTTGGTGGGTAGAGTCCGGCATCTCGCGGTTGCCGTTGATTTTGACGTGCGCGCAGCGACAGTTGCGGTTGCTTTTGAAGTGGCCGTTGCGGTTGCGGTTGCTCTTGAAGTGGCCGTTGCGGTTGCGGTTGCGGTTGCGGTTGCGGTTGCCTTTAAGTCCCGTTGAGCGCGCCGTGCCGTCGGTGCGTGGAGCGGGAAAAGGTGCGGCGTCTGTCTGAGCCAAGCGCAGCTTGGCGAGTTTAGCCGCGCCCCGCTCCATGCATCGACGGCACGGGGACCCTCGCGCAGCGAGGGCGCGATCACCGGGTCGCCTTTTCTTGCCTACTTCTTTTGGCGAAGCAAAAGAAGTAGGTCGCCCGCCGGGGCGAACTCCCGGCCTGGTCATGACGACAGTGCAGTCGGCTTGTTTCACCTGGCGTAAAAACGTCACTGCGAAGCAGCAGTTGCTTTTGAAGTTTGAAGTTTGAAGTTTCAATACGAACGTCAACATCAACTACGACAGTGCTGCCCGTGCGTTGCCGGGTGACGCAATACGATTGCACTGCCGTGGAGACAAGCCGGGAGTCCGTCCCGGCGGCCGGGTTACTTTTTTGCTTCGCCAAAAAAGTAACCAAAAAAGGCGACCCGGTAATCGCGCCCCCGCTGCGCGGGGGTTCCCGTGTCAGCGGTGCCCGGAGCGGGGCGCGGCTAAACTCGCTCCGCTTCGCGGCGCTCAGACAGACGCCGCACCTTTTCCCGCTCCGGGCACCGCTGACACGGCGCGCTCAACGGGATTTCACTGCCACTTCAAAAGCAACGGCAAAGGCCACTTCAAAACCAACGGCAACGTCAAAAGCTATGGCAACGGCAACGGCAACGGCAACGGCAACAGCAACAGCAACGGCAACGGCAACGGCAACGGCAACGGCAACGGCATCCGTTCTATCTGAGATTCCCCTATCCATAAAATTCCCCCATCCCTACTCCCGCCCCACCCAAACCGATCCGGCATTTTTTGACCTGGGTCAACCGCCCTACCCCTTCCTTTCCTAACATGGCCGCACACCCCACCGGCCGCACGCCGCGACCGGCCCGAACCTCCAAGGAGAGTCAAGCGATGCGCACCATGAAAGCAGCGGTATTCAAGGGCCCTGGAAAAATCGTCCTGGACGAGAAGCCGGTCCCCACGCCAGGCGCGGGTGAGGCGCTGGTCAGGATTACCACCACCACCATCTGCGGCACCGACGTGCATATCCTCAAGGGCGAATATCCGGTGGCGCAGGGCCTGACGATAGGCCACGAACCGGTCGGCGTGATCGAGGCGCTCGGTCCGGGGGTGACGGGTTATGCGGTCGGGCAGCGCGTGGTGGCCGGCGCCATCACGCCATGCGGCCAATGCCATACCTGCCTCGATGGCCACCCGTCGCAGTGCGGCGGCAAGGCCATGGGTGGCTGGCGCTTCGGCAATACCATCGACGGCGCACAGGCCGAATACCTGCTGGTGCCGAATGCGATGGCCAACCTGGAAGTGATACCCGATGGCCTGACCGATGAAGAAGTGCTGATGTGCCCGGACATCATGAGCACCGGCTTCGGCGGCGCCGAAAGCGGAGGCATACGGATAGGCGACACGGTGGTGGTGTTTGCCCAGGGGCCGATCGGCCTGTGCGCCACCGCCGGCGCGAAGTTGAAGGGCGCCAGCCGCATCATCGTGGTCGATGGCGTGCCGGCGCGGCTGGCGATGGCCAGGCGCCTCGGCGCCGATATCGTGGTGGACTACACCCGGGTCAATCCGGTCGACGAGATCATGCGCATTACCCATGGGCAGGGCGCCGACGTGGCGATCGAGGCGCTGGGCACGCAGCAGACGTTCGAAAGCTGCCTGCGGGTGCTGAAGCCGGGCGGCACGCTGTCCAGCCTCGGCGTGTACTCCGGCAAGCTGTCGCTGCCGCTGGACGCCTTTGCCGCCGGCCTGGGCGACCACAAGATCATCACCACGCTCTGCCCTGGCGGCAAGGAACGCATGCGCCGGCTGATGAACGTGGTCGCCTCCGGCCGCATTGACCTCAAGTCCATGGTCACGCACCGCTTCAGGCTGGACCAGATCGAGCAGGCCTACGACCTGTTTGCCAATCAGCGCGACGGCGTGCTGAAGGTGGCGATCACGCCCTGATGGGAAGGCAGGGACGCTGCATCTACTTCGCCGCCGTCACCGGCAGGCCGGCCAGGTAGTCGGCCAGCACGTCGATGTCGTCCGGCGTCAGCGCCTGGGCGGCGGAGGTCATCACGCCGTCCATCTCGCCGCGGGTCGATGCCTTGAAGCTGGCGAGCTGGGCACGCAGGTAATCCTTGTGCTGCCCGGCCAGGCGCGGGATGTGCTGCTGGCCCATCAGGTTGGCTGCATGGCAGGCCACGCAATTGTTCTGCACCGACAGCTGCCTGCCTTTCTCGACATTGGCCGGCGCGGTCTTGTGCTGCGTGGCCGGCGCCGGCTGCGCCGAGTAATAGGCGGCGAGGTCGTTCATGTCGGCATTGCTGAGCTTGGCCGCCATCGGCGACATGATCTCGTTCTGCCGCTTGCCTTCGCGGAACTGGTACAGCGCCGAGACGATGAATTGCTTGGGCTGGCCCGACAGCGACGGGAAGGCGGGGTTGGTCGAATTGCCGTTCTCGCCATGGCAGGCGACGCAGGCCTGGGCCTTGGCGCGGCCTTCCTCGGCGCCGGCCACGGCCTGGCCGGCATGGGCTGACAGCAGGAGCGCGGCGGCCCAGGCCGCCGCGCCCGCCCGCCTGGACAACAGGGAGCGGGACATCGTCATTTCTTGTAGCTCACGCGGTAGATGATGCCGTTATAGTCGTCCGACACCAGCAGCGAGCCGTCGGCCATCTGCAGCACGTCGGCTGGCCGGCCCCACATCGGCGGGTCGGCCTTCTCGTCGGTCATGAAGCCTTCCAGGAAGGGCTCGGACTTGGCATTGCCCTTGCCGTCCATGGTCACGCGCACCACGTTGTAGCCTTGCTTGGTCGTGCGGTTCCAGGAGCCGTGCTGGGCAATGAAGATGTTGTTGGTATAGCTGGCCGGGAACATCTTGCCGGTGTAGAAGCGCATGCCCAGCGGCGCCACGTGCGCGCCGAGGTTGAGCTTGGGCTTGGTGAAGTCGGCGCAGGAGCGGTTCTTGCCATATTGCGGATCAAGGAAATCGCCCTGGAAGCAATACGGGAAGCCGAAATGCTCGCCCTGCTTGGTTGCCACGTTGAGCTCGTCGGACGGCATGTCGTCGCTGATCCAGTCGCGCGCATGCTCGGTGAACCACAGCTGCTTGGTCTTGGGATGGAAGGCCATGCCGACGCTGTTGCGCACGCCCTGCGCATAGTTTTCCAGCACGCCGGTCTTGGGATCGACCCGCATGATGACCGCTTCCATATAGGTCGGCATCGTGATGTTCTGTGGCGAGCCGATGTTGAAGTAGAGCTTGCCGTCCGGGCCCATCGCCAGGTACTTCCAGAAGTGGCCCGGCTGCTTGTGCGGGTCGAGGTTGTCCACCACCACCACCGCCTGCGGCGGGCTGTCGAGCTGGCTCTCGATGTTGTCGTAGCGGGTGATGCGGTGACGCTCGGCGACATACAGGGTGCCCTTGTCGAACACCACGCCGTTCGGGCTGTTCAGGCCCTTGAACAGGGTCTTGACCTCGCGCTTGCCGTCCTTGTCGACGATAGCATAGACATTCGACAGGTTGCGGTTGCTGACGAACACGGTGCCCTTGTCGCCCAGCGCCAGAGAGCGCGCCTCGGGCACGCCTTCGGCCCAGACCTCGACCTTGAAGCCGGCCGGCACCTTGAGCTTGTCGATCGGCAGTTCGCTGGCGGCGCGGCCAGTCATGTGCGGCGCAAACGGATGCAGCGGCGAGCTGGCCTGTCCCTCCGCCATGCCCTGCTTCCATGCCGGCGCCGGAGCGGCAGCAGGTGCAGCGGCTGGGGCAGCGGCGGGTGCAGCAGCTGGAGTGGCGGCGGGTGCGGCCGCGGGCGCGGCTGCCTGCTGCGCCATCGCGGCGGGTCCGAACACAATGGCGGCGCAGAGCGCGCTCAGCTTCCATGCATGATTCATGCGGGTTCTCCTTTTTTTCTGGTTGTGCGCCCGATACCGGGCTGGTGGTTGGACAGGTTGAATACGTAGTGCATGCGCCGCCATGCCGGCATGGCAGCCGGGCACCGTCTGCGGTGCGGCGCAGCCTGCAAGGGCGTTGCGGGAAAGGGGGTAATAGCGATGTCTCCGTGCCTGTACTTTTAATTGTGCGGTCGATTATACGGAGAAGTACAACGCCTTGCCCATCCCACCGCCGTGCCCTATGTCCAGACGCAAGGCATGCTTCGGGACGGGACGTGATTGCTGGTGTCGCCGAGGCGGCGGAGAAAGGCCAGGTAGGCCGTGGCCGTGGCCGTGGCCGTGGCCGTGGCCGTGGCCGTGGCCGTGGCCGTGGCCGTGGCCGTGGCCGTGGCCGTGGCCGTTGTTTTTGAAGTGGCCGTTGCAGTTGCAGTTGCAGTTGCAGTTGCAGTTGCAGTTGCAGTTGCAGTTGCAGTTGCAGTTGCAGTTGCAGTGAAGTCCCGTTGAGCGCGCCGTGTCAGCGGTGCCCGGAGCGGGAAAAGGTGCGGCGTCTGTCTGAGCCAAGCGCAGCTTGGCGAGTTTAGCCGCGCCCCGCTCCGGGTACCGCTGGCACGGGCACCCCGCGCAGCGGGGCGCGATCACCGGGTCGCCTTTTTTTGGTTACTTTTTTTGGCGAAGTGTATAGACCGGGGACATGGGTAACAACTGTGCCGGGACATGGGTAACACTTTGGCGTATTCCATATCAAGCCAAAGGATTCTCTAACCATGCCCTGGAAAGACGTTGACATGATGACCCTTCGACAAGAATTTACGGCGCTAGCGCAGCAGGATGGCGTGAACTTCAGTGCCCTATGCACGCGTTTTGGAATCAGTCGCAAGACAGGATACAAATGGCGTGAACGCAGCATGACGCAGGGCCCTGCTGGCCTGCAGGACTGCTCGCGCAGACCCTGCAATACGCCACTGCGTACCAGCCAGGCAAACGAAGAGCTGGTAGTGAAGGTGCGTCTGAAACATCCCACCTGGGGCGGCCGCAAGATTCATCGCAGCCTGCTCAATCAGGGTCACATCCAGGTGCCAACCCCCAGCACCATTACCCGGATTCTGCATCGACATGGCTTGATCTCAGAAAAGGCAAGCGCAAACAGCACCGCCTGGCAGCGCTTCGAGCATGCCCAGCCCAATGATCTCTGGCAGATCGACTTCAAGGGCCATTTCCAGACCGGCCAGGCCACGTGTCATCCACTGACCGTGCTGGATGATCATTCACGCTACAACATCGTCCTGCAGGCTTGCCTGAACCCGGACACTGCCACTGTGCAGGCAGCTCTGGAAACTGCCTTTCGCCATCACGGCATGCCAGTACGGATCAACGCTGACAACGGTTCTCCATGGGGCAGTCCGTCGCAGCACGAACACGGCATCACCAAGCTCACCATCTGGTTGATTCAGTTGGGCATTCGCATCAGTCACAGTCGTCCGGCTCATCCACAGACCAATGGCAAGGACGAACGTTTCCATCGCACGCTCAAGGCAGATGTGCTGCACGGGCGTCACTTCGTTGACCTTGAGGAGGTCCAGAACGCATTCGACCGCTGGCGAATGATCTACAACAACGAGCGGCCGCATGAAGCCATCGGCATGGCCACGCCGGTAACCCGGTTCCGGCAAAGCCGTCTGGCCTATCCCGAGCGATTGCCAGAGATTGTTTATCCGCAGGAAGACCTGGTGGAGACCGTCGGGTGGAACGGGCATGTGAAGTTCCACAAGCGCAGCTTTCGCGTCTCCAGCGCCTTGCACAGGCATCGTATTGCGGCCCGCGCCCTGTCAGGCCAGGACGGCATCTATGACCTGTACTTTGCGCATCAGCGATTTGGCCAAATCGACTTGCGCGATGCCGAAAAGCACGATTAAATCTGTTACCCATGTCCCGGCACATGTGTAACCTATGTCCCCGGTCTATACAGCGAAGCAAAAAAAGTGACCCGGCCGCCGGGACGGATTCCCGGCTTGTCTCCACGGCAGTGCAGCCGCATTGCGTCACCCGGCAAGGCGCGGGCAGCACTGTCGGTGTTGTCTTTGACGTGTTCGTTGAACATGGCTTAACGTCAAAAGCAACTACTGCTTCGCATTGACGTCTTTACGCCTGGTGACCCAATGCGCATGTCCTCGCATCATGACCAGGCCGGGTGTTCGCCCCGGCGGGCGAGTCACTTTTTTGCTTCGCCAAAAAAGTAACCAAAAAAGGCGACCCCGACTGTGCCGCCCCGCTGCGCGGGGTTCCCGTGCCGTCGATACCCGGAGCGGGGCGCGGCTAAACTCGCTCCGCTGCGCGGCGCTCAGACAGACGCCGCACCTTTTCCCGCTCCGGGCATCGCCGTCACGGCGGTACACAGACGGGGACCCTAACTGCAACGGCAACGGCAACGGCAACTGCAACGGCAACGGCAACCGCAACGGCAACGGCAACCGCAACGGCAACGGCAACCGCAACGGCAACGGCAACCGCAATTACCTCCTGACCAGCGTCAGCGCTCCCTTAATCCACCTTGATATTTCCCGTTTTCACCACCTCCCGCCACATCGCCAGCTCCGTCCCCAGCATGGTCCCGAACTCCGCCGGCGTGGCGCTGTAGGCTTCCGCGCCTTCGCTCACCAGCCGTCCCTTCAACGGCTCCTTGGCCGACGCCTCGTTGACCAGCGCATTGAGCCTGGTGACGATCGGCGCCGGCAGGCCGGCGGGTGCGACGATGCCCCACCAGGTGGTGATGTTGAAATTCGGGATGCCGGCTTCCGCTACCGTCGGCACATTGGGAAACAGGGACGAGCGCTGCGCGCCGGTGGTGGCGATCATGTCGACCGCGCCTGACTTCACGTATTGCAGCATGGTCGGGAAGGTGGCGAAGAAGGCGTGGGTGCGGCCGGCGAGGAAGTCGACCGTGGCCGGACCGCTGCCCTTGTAGGGCACATGCGTGAGCTTGGCGCCGGTCTTCTGCACGAACAGTTCGCCCGCCAGGTGGGTGACGCTGCCGGCGCCGGAAGAACAGAAGTCCAGCCCTTCGGGCTTGCTCTTGCTGGCCGCCACCAGGTCTTTCACGCTCTTGAAACCCATGCCCTTGCTGGTGACGACCATCAGCGGGCCGCGGCCTATCATCGCGATCGGGGTGAAGTCCTTCTTCACGTCATACGATGCCTTCTTCTCGGTGGCCGCATGGGTGACGAAGGTGGAGGTCACGAACAGCAGCGTGTAGCCGTCGGGGTCGGCGCGGGCCACCGACTTCGCGGCGATCGCGCCGCCGCCGCCGCCGCGGTTGTCCACCACCACCGGCTGGCCCAGGCGGTCGGACAGGAACTTGCCCAGCTCGCGGGCAATGCTGTCGGTGCCGCCGCCGGCGGCAAACGGCACCACCAGGGTGATCGGGCGCTTGGGATAGTCCTGCGCCGCGGCCATCAGCGGCATGGCGGTCAGTGCGAGTGCGATGGCCTTGAGCGCGAAACGGCGGCCGGGTGGGAAAGTCATGGAAATCTCCTTGTTGATTCTGGTGCATGCGCCCACCCCATCGCCCCTGGCGAACCACGGTCGATGGGTCGGGCGCTTCGGAAGAAGGTGCTCAGTCCGAGCCGAGCTGCAGCTTGTTGGCCTGTCGCTTTTCGATGGCCGACTTCAAGAGCGCTGCGCTGCGATAGATGCCGTGCGCGAATTTCCCGTACGGCAGGGTGGCGAACAGCGCCATCACCACGCCCAGATGCACCGCCAGCAGGAGGCCCATCGCGCCGCTGTCGCGCCAGGCCAGCAGGGCCAGGCCGGTGGCGCTGGTCAGCAGCAGCAACGCGATGAAGCCGCGGTCCATCGGCCGCTGCTTCACGTCGCCCTGCGCCGGATCGCGCCTGAGATTCAGCCATAGCAGGCCGGCCGGTCCGATCAGGAGGCCAATGCCGCCGGCGGTGCCGAGCAGCACCGGCAGGCTGGTCAGCGCATACGGCGCATGCAGGTCCAGCAGATAGTGGTACAGCGTGGCCACCGAGGTGGCGGCGAAGCACAGCATGAAGCCGTAGAAGGTGAAATGGTGGAAGCGCCGCCGCGCCAGCGTGAAGCGGTCGTCTTCCTCGTTGCAGCCGTCGCCATGGCCGCCGTCCAGGTATTTCAGCGTCAGCGCATTCTTCGCCGCTTCGGCCACTGCCGGGGCGGTGGCTTGTCCGGGCGACACGTCGCGCCAGAAGCGGCGCACGCCGATGCCCAGCGCCAGCACGGCGAAGCCGAATACGGCGCCGAACATCGCCGCCATCAGGTTGTGCGGGAAGATCGCATAGAAATTGCCGGCCAGCGGCGCATGCAGCAGCGTGCCGTTGCGCGCCACCGCCAGCACCAGGAACAGCGCCAGGCCGGCCGCCAGCGCCAGCGCCACCGTCAGGCCGTTGCGCTTGTAGAGCGCGCCCAATGCGGGCGGCCATGCATACTCCGCATAGGTCTGGCCGCGCACCGTCGCCATCGCATGCGGCACGTTGACCGCGAACTCGTGCGGCGGCGCGTACTGGCAGGCGTGATAGCAGGCGCCGCAGTTGTGGCACAGGTTGGCCAGGTAGTTGACGTCGGCCTTGCCGAATTCCAGCCGGCGCGTCATGGCCGGGAACACCGCGCAGAAGCCTTCGCAATAGCGGCAGGCATTGCAGATCTGCATCTGGCGCGCCACTTCGGCTTCGGGCCCGGTCAGGGCCAGCACCTGGAATTCCGGCTGCGGGCCGCCGGCATTGCGCAGCACGCGGTCTTCGGAGGGAGATACCTGGTCGCGCGCATCGCGCACCAGCGCTTCAAGCTGCTGCATGGTGTTTTCCTTGTTTCGCTTCGAGCGCCGCGGCGGCGGCGCGGGTGCCGGCAATGCGGCCAAAGGCGGTGCCGATCGACATGCCGACGCCGGCGGTATAGCCCTTGCCCAGCACGTTGCCGGCCATCATTTCACCGGCGACGAACAGGTTGTCGCTGGGCCGGCCGCCGAAATGCACCGCGGCATGCTCGTCGACCTTCAGGCCGAGATAGGTGAAGGTGATGCCCGGCCGCAGCGGATAGCCATAGAACGGCGCCGTATCGATCGGCCGCGCCCAGTGAGTCTTGGCCGGGGCCAGGCCCTCAGTATGGCAGTCGTCGAGCGCGGTGTGGTCGAAGGTGCCGACGCGGCAGGCGGCGTTGTAGTCCGACAGGGTGCGCATGAACTGCTCGCGCGGCAGGCCTAGCTTGTCCGCCAGCTCGGGCAGGCTGCCCGCCACCGTGCCGGGAAACACCGGCGGCATGAAGCGCCCCACGGCCTTGGCGTCGATGATGGAGTAGCCGATCTGCCCGGGCTGGCCGGCCACCAGCCGGCCCCAGATCGCATAGCGCTTGGGCCAGAAGTCCTCGCCCTCGTCGTAGAAGCGCTCGGCCTGGCGGTTCACCACCACGCCCAGCGAGACGCAGTCGATGCGGGTGCAGATGCCGCCGTCATACAGCGGCGCGCGGGCGTCGATCGCCACGCAGTGCGACTGCGACGGATCGCCGATCACGTCGGCGCCGGCATCGATCATGTATTTCAGCAACACGCCCTGGTTGAAGCGGGTGCCGCGGATCAGGAAATTATCGGCCGGCCATTCGCCGGCGTCGTTCTGGCCCCAGGCTTCGCGCAGCCATTCGCGGTTGGACTCGAAGCCGCCGGCCGCCAGCACGCAGGCGCGGGCCTCGAAGCGCCTTGCGCCGCTGCGGGCGGCGACGAAGCGGCCTTCATCGAGTTCGATTGCGTCGACCGGCGTCTCGTAGAGCACCTTGACGCCCATTGCCTCGGCGCTGCGGTAGTAGGCATTCACCAGGGCCTTGCCGCCGCCCATGAAGAAGGCGTTGGTGCGGGCCACGTGCAGCGCGCCCGACAGCGGCGGCTGGAAGCGCACGCCATGCTTCTGCATCCACGGCCGGCAGTTCGACGAGGCGCGTATGGCCAGCCGCGCCAGCTTTTCATCGGTCAGGCCGCCGGTCACCTTCAGCAGGTCCTGCCAGTACTCTTCCTCGGGATAGGCGTCCACCAGCACGTCCTGCGGCGCATCGTGCATGCAGCGCAGGTTGCGGGTGTGCTGGGAATTGCCGCCGCGCCATTCGCGCGGGGCCGATTCCAGCATCAGCACCGAGGCGCCCGCCTCGCGCGCCATCAGGGCGGCACACAGGGCGGCGTTTCCGCCGCCGATCACCAATACGTCGACCATCGTCACTCTCCAGGCTCAATGGCGGGGACTGTAACCGACCGGCGCCATGACCGACAGAGCGCCGGCGGCAACGGGCCTTCAGGATTCGTGAAGGGTGGCGCCCGGCCAGCGTCCCTGCAGCACCAGGTCGCGCATCACGCTCTGCAGCACCACCCGCGCCGCCAGCCCGGCCGGCGACAGTTCATCGTCCGACAGGCTGGTCAGCAGATTGGGACGGCGCACCGCGCTGTCGGCGATCTCCAGCGTGACCAGCGGCTCGCCGCCCAGCCGCGCCAGCGCCGCGCCCGGCTGTATGGTGGCGCCATAGCCGGCCCGCACCGCATCCATCAGCACCGCCAGGCCATCGATCTCGGCCACCACGTTCAATGCATAGCGGCCGCGGCTGGACGCCGCATTGAGCAGGGCGCGCAGGCCATGCTGGTTGCTGGGCAGGATCAGCGGCAGGTCGGCCAGCTCGCCGACCTCGACCCGTTCACGATCCGGCAAGCCTGCCAGGCCAGGGCGCGCGATCAGGAACAGGCGCTCGTCCAGCACCGGCAGCACGCTCCAGCGCTGCCCGCGGTCGGCCTGGAACAGCACCGCCAGGTCGAGCTGGCGGGCGCGCAGCATCGAAGTCAGGTTGCCCGACAGGCTTTCCACCAGGTGCAGCCGCACCTCCGGATAGCGTTCGCGCATTGCCGCCATGAAGGGCAGGCCCAGCACCGCGCTGGTGCTGGGCGGCAGGCCGACGCTGACATGGCCCGACAGCCGCGCCAGCTGGGCCGCGCGCACCGCGTCGTCGGCATGGCGCAGCGCGAGCTGGGCCTGGCGCCAGAAGGCCAGGCCGGCATCGGTCGGCACCACGCCGGTGGAGGTGCGCTGCAAAAGGCGGGTGGAGAGTTCGCCCTCCAGCCGGCTGATCTGCTGGCTCAGCGCCGACGTCACCACGCCGAGGTCGAGCGCGGCGCGGCCCATGCTGCCCAGTTCGACCACGCGCACGAAATAGCGCAGCTGGCGCAGTTCCATCATGTCCTCCGCATGGCGCCGAGCCAGGTGCCGCACACCACGCAGCCGAAGCCGAACAGCAGCCACCATGAAAACGGCTCGCCGAGGAAGGCCACCGCGAAGGCGATGGCAAACAGCGGCACCCAGTTCAGGAACAGCGCGGTGCGGCTGATGCCGAGGATGCCGATCGAGCGGTTCCAGATCAGGTTGCCGACAGCCGACGCCAATACCCCGGAAAACAGGATCAGCGACCAGGACTGCCAGCCGGAGGACAGGATGCGCTGGTCGAAGCCGGCCAGCGCCGCATGCAGCATCAGCAGCGCGGTGCCGACCAGGTAGATGCTGAGGCTGATGGACAGCACGTCGAGCTGGCGCGCCAGGCGCTGCACCAGCACGCCGCCCAGCGCAAAGCTCAGCACCGAGGCGCCGACCAGCAGGTCGCCCAGGCCGGCCGCGCCGACGCCGGCGCCGGGACGATGCAGGATCACGCCGGCCACGCCGGCCAGGCCGAGCGCGATGCCGGCCAGGCGCGGCAGCGCCAGGCGCTCGCGGAAGGCGATGGCGGCCAGCAGCGAGGACACCAGCGGCCCGAGCGCCACGATCAGCGCGCTGTTGGTGGCGCTGGTGCGCGCCATGCCGCTGGTGAAGAACACCTGGTTGCCATAGACCATCAGCATGCTGCAGGCCAGCAGCAGCGGCCAGTGGCGCCGCGGCATGCGCGGCAGGCGGCCGCCGGCGCGCAGCGCCAGCGCCGCGAACACGCAGCAGGTGAAGAACATGCGCACCGCCGCCAGCGTGGTGAAGTCGAAGCGGCCGGCCAGCACCCGCACCGCCGGAATGTTCAGGCCCCACAGGGCCATGGCCGCGGTCAGCACCAGCTGGGCGCGCAGGTTGTGGGCGGGGGATACCGGCGATGGGGTATCGGCCGAAACCGGAGCCGGCGCTGCGCCGGCGGGGGCCTGGGTCTTCATCGGACAGGAGTGGTTCTGGTGGTCATGGTGTTGCGGCGCTGTCCAGGGTAAGGATGAAAGGAAGGCGGACGGGATGGGCGACGCCGGCGGCAGTACGGCCGCCAGCTGCCGCGGCGTCAGCGGCCGACGAAGCGTGGCGCTCGCTTCTCGCCGAAGGCGCGCACGCCTTCCCGGTAGTCCTCGCTCAGGTTGGCGGCATCGATCGCGGCCTGCACCTCGGGCCGCTGCACCTCGCCCAGCCGGTCCAGGTAGGCATTCATCGTCAGCTTGACCGCCTTCGCGGTCAGCGGCGCATTCTCGGCGATGGCGCTGGTGAATTCGGCCACCGCCGCGTCCAGCCCGTCGGCCCCGGTCACGCGGCCCACAAAGCCCATGCGCTGCGCCTCGTGGGCATCGAAGATGCGCGCGGTGAAGAAGATGTCGTAGGTGTTCTGCACGCCGATCAGCGCGGCGAAGCGATGCACGCCGGCCTGGTTGTAGCCCAGCGACAGCCGTGCTGCGGGCATGCGGAAGCGGGCGTCGTCGGCGCAGATGCGGATGTCGCAGCCTGCCGCCAGGCCCAGGCCGCCGCCCATGCAGATGCCGCGTATCTTCGCGATGGTGGGCTTGCCGGCCTTCAGCGGCGCGCTGAAGGCGTCGTCCAGCGCCGCATTGTAGGCAGCCAGCGCTTGTGGGTCGGTGCGCTCGTCGCCGAACTGGGAAATGTCGGCGCCCGACACGAAGGCGCGGTCGCCGTCGCCGGTGAGCACGATCACCCGCACTTCCGGGTCGGCGTCCAGCTCGGCCACCCGGATGGGCAGCAAGCGCCACATCTCGGCCGTCATCGCATTGAATTTCGCCGGGTTGGATATCACCACGGTGCCGACGGCGCCCTCGCGGCGCACGATGATCTGTCCCATCAAGCTGTCTCCTGAATTGTTGTCATGAACTGCTGTTGGCGATGGCGCGGGGCGCACGTCTTGCAGGATCTTAAGTCAGCGCCGCAGGATTAACCAAGTTTAAGTGGTGGGGGTTCATGGGGACCGTGTCCGGTACATGGGTTGTGGAGGATGTGGACAGGTGTAGGGGTGAGTGCAGGGAAAGCTGTGACTTTGCAAGCGCGGTTGCAGATGCAGTGGCCGTGGCCGTGGCCGTTGCCGTTGCCGTTGCCGTTGCTTTTGACGTTGCAGTGAAATCCCGTTGAGCGCGCCGTGTCAGCGGTGCCCGGAGCGGGAAAAGGTGCGGCGTCTGTCTGAGTCAAGCGCAGCTTGGCGAGTTTAGCCGCGCCCCGCTCCGGGTACCGCTGACACGGGAACCCCGCGCCAGCGGGGCGCGATCACCGGGTCGCCTTTTTTTGGTTACTTTTTTTGGCGAAGCAAAAAAAGTAACCCGGCCGCCGGGACGGACTCCCGGCTTGTCTCCACGGCAGTGCAGCCGCCTTGCGTCACCTGGCAACGCCAGGCAGCTCCGTAGCTTTTAAGCTTTAAAAGGGTTTTGCGCCTTAAAAACCTTTTAACGTCAAAAGCTAACTGCTGCTTCGCAGTGACGTCTTTACGGGGGGTGAAGCAACGCGACTGCACTGTCGTCATGACCAGGCCGGGTGTTCGCCCCGGCGGGCGAGTCACTTTTTTTGCTTCGCCAAAAACTGGACTTTGTCCATTTTTCCACAGCGGGTAAGCCCGAAGAGTTCTACCATGAAGCACCGACTCCGCAACGAGAGGTGCATCATGCCATCGTTCCCCGAGCTTACCGATTGCAGTTTAGTATTCCGTCCCCTGTTTTCCAAGCGGGTATGGCACTCCGTTCAGATCCTGATCAAGGGGGCCATCCTTGCTGTGGGTTCGCGCACCGTGACGGCCATCCTGCGCGTCATGGGCCTGTCTGAAGACCAACAGTTCCAACGCTTCCATCGGGTGCTCAATCGCAACACATGGTCGACCCTGCAGGCAAGCCGGCGTTTGCTCATGGCACTCATCGACGCCTTCGCTCCCTTGGGCCCTCTGGTCATGGCGCTGGACGATACCATCGAGCGCCGGCGCGGCGCCAGGATTGCCGCTCGTGGCATCTACCGCGACCCGGTCTGGTCCAGCCACAGCAATGTCGTCAAGACCAGCGGCCTGCGATGGCTTTGCCTGATGCTGGTGGTGCCCATTCCCTGGGCACAGCGTCATTGGGCCTTGCCCTTCTGTTGCGCTCTGACGCCCTCGGCGCGCTACTACGCCAACCGCCGTCGCCAGCCGGTCACGCTGACGGACCGAGCCCGTCAGATGCTGCGCCAGGTGCATCGCTGGCTGCCCGATCGGCGCATCGTGGTTGTGGCCGACAACAGCTTCTCGGTGCTTCATCTGCTTGCCGCGGTGCGGCGCGACGTGACCATGGTCACGCGCCTGCGACTCGATGCAGCCTTGTACGAACCGGCGCCTGCGCGGGTGCCCGGCACGCGCGGGCGGCCACGGCTCGTCGGCCATGCACTGCCGAAGTTGCAGCAGGTGCTGGATGCCGCAGATACGCAATGGAAAGCCATCACGCTGGCTTATTGGTACGGGCACACGCACAAGCGGCTTGACGTGGCCACCGGCACCGCCCTGTGGTACCACGGTGGCGCGCCGGCAGTGCCCCTGCGCTGGGTGCTGGTACGCGACCCTATGAAGCAACTCAAGACCCAGGCCTTTCTCTGCACCGACCAGAAGGCCAGTGCGCCGCAGATCCTGAACTGGTTCGTCAAGCGCTGGCAGATCGAAGTGACCTTCGAAGAAGCACGTGCCCATCTGGGCGTGCAAACCCAGCGGCAATGGTCTGACCGCGCCATTGCCCGGGCTACGCCCGCCATCCTGGGCCTGTACTCGGTGGTGACGTTGCTGGCAAGTCAACTGCTGACATCACAAGTCATCACGGTTCGTCAGGCAGCCTGGTATCGCAAGGAGTGCGCCACCTTCTCCGACACCATTGCCATGGTACGGCGATGGCTGTGGCAAGCCGATCATTTAGCGATCTCTGAAAAACCACCAGACATGATAAAAATCCCGACGGATTTGTTTCTGCGCCTGACTGATACGCTCAGTTACGCCGCTTGAATGGACAAAGTCCAGCAAAAAAAGTAACCAAAAAAAGGCGACCCCGACTGTGCCGCCCCGCTGCGCGGGGTTCCCGTGCCGTCGGCGCCCGGAGCGGGGCGCGGCTAAACTCGCCAAGCAAAGCTTGGCTCAGACAGACGCCGCACCTTTTCCCGCTCCGGACACCGCCGACACGGCGGTACACAGACGGGGACCCCAAAGTCAAAACCAACCGCAACCGCAACCGCAACTGCAACTGCAACCGCAACTGCAACTGCAACTGCGCCGCTTTCGCCGCGCCTGCCAAGGTAAATATCCACATCCCCCGCTACCACCGTGCCGCACACGATGTGCTTCAGTCCAGCCTGCCGCTGCCCCCGCCGCACAGATGCCCCAGCAAATTTGCCGCATGGCTGTCGCCGGCCTCGGGCTCGCGCATGCAGGCATAGAACTGGCGCCGCGCCCAGGCATCGGCGATCTGCACCAGCGCCAGCCCGAGCCCGCCGGTGTAGCGCAGGGCAATGTCTTCCGGCACCATCGCGATGCCCACGCCGTGCCGGACCATGTGGCAGCGCGCCTCGAAGTTCGACACCGACAGCACCACGGTGGGCGGACGCGACAGGGAATTGCCGGCCAGTTCGAGGAAGCGGTCCAGGGTGTGGCGCGGGAAGGCGCCCACCAGCGGGAAGTCCAGCGCTTCCTCGAACAGCACCTGGCGGCGCGTTGCCAGCGGATGGCCGGCCGGCACCACCAGCCCTACCCGGTCCTGCCGGTACGGCCAGGACAGCACGCCGGCCGCCGGATGCTGCGCATGATAGATGCCGACATCGGCATGGCCTTCATGCACCGCGGCCGGGATGTCGGCGCTGTGGCCCTCGGTCAGTTCGATGGAGGTGTTGGCATGGCTGGCCAGGAAGCGGGCGATCTCGGCCGGCAGGCTCTGGACGATGCTGGTCTGGTTGGCCAGCAGCCGTATCTTGTGCACGCCGCTGCTGTCGAATTCGGCCAGCGCCTGGTCGGCCGCGCGCAGGCTCTTCAGGATGCGCTTGGCATGCAGGTAGAGCAGCTCGCCGGCGGCGGTCGGCGCGATGCCGCGGCCATGGCGCTTCAGCAGGGCCTTGCCGACATGGCGCTCCAGCTCGTCCATGCGCTTGCTGATGGCCGACACCACCAGGTGCATGTCGACGCCAGCCTGGGTCAGGCTCTTCCTCTCCACCACGGCAACGAAGATTTCCAGCAGATGGGTGTCGAGCTTCTTGGTCATGCGATCGATGTGATTGTCCCGTTCGGGAGGTTGCCGGCGACGGCCGGGACGCGGTGCATGGATGGCGCCGCGGCAGACGCGATTATCGCCGATCCAGGCGGCGACGGAGAACGCAGCTTTTCCGTTTCGTCAACCCGGACCGTCCGGCGCTCTGTACAATCGTCCCGACTCATCCGCAGCACAGACTCCTCCGCAACAGCAACCCGACATAAAGCAACATGACTCTGAATGGCCAGGACCGGCAGGCGCCGGTCATCCTGCTGTCGGACCAGGCGGCACGTTACCTGGGTCCGCGCATCGCGCAACTCTTCAATCAGCTGCCCTACCGCCTGATCACCCCGGAACAGGCCCTGCAGGACGGCGTTGGCAAGGAAATCGACGTCGCCTTCATCAGCCGTGACGTGACCGGCAAGTCGACCAAGCACGAACTGACCGAATCGCTGCAGCAGTTCTACCGGGTGCTGCGGGCCGCGCCGCGTCTGGCCTGGGTGCATGCCCATTCGGCCGGCGCCGACCGCCCGATCTATCCCGAGCTGCGCGGGCGCGGCGTGACGGTCACCACGTCGTCCGGCGCCAATGCGGAAGCCGTGGCGCAGATGGTGCTGGCCGGCATGCTGGCGCTGAACCGGCGCCTGCCCGAACTGATGGATGCGCAGCGCCGCCGCGCCTGGGAGCCGCTGCTGGGCGACCGCGCCCCGCGCGACCTCGCCGGCCAGACCGCGGTGATCGTGGGCCTGGGGCCGATCGGGCTGGAAACGGCCCGGCTGTTCAAGGCGCTGCGGATGCGGGTGATCGGCGTGCGCCGCAGCGATGCCGCGGCGCCGCCCTGCGACCAGGTGATGCCGCTGGCGCGGCTGGACGACGCCCTGCCGCAGGCCGACTGGCTGGTGCTGACCTGCCCGCTCACCGACGACACCCGCGACCTGATCGACGCGCGCCGGCTGGCCCTGCTGCCGCCGGGCGCGCACCTGGTCAACGTGGCGCGCGGCGAGGTCGTGGTCGAGCCCGACCTGGTCGCCGCCCTGCGCGAGCGCCGCCCGGCCGGCGCCTTCCTGGACGTGTATGCGCACGAGCCGCTGCCGGCCGCGTCGCCGCTGTGGGAGCTGGGCAATGTGCTGCTGTCGCCGCATACCGCCGGCCATACCAGCGGCCACTATGCGGCGGTGGCCGAGATCTTCCTGGACAACCTGGCGCGCTGGCGCGACGGCCGGGCCATGAACAACCTGGCGCCCTGACGGCGAACCACCACACCACTCAACACAACACTGGAGGAGACGACATGGTGCAAGACGGAATGCTGCAGATTCCATCGATGAAGGGGCAGTGCTCGCCCGAGGAATGGGAAGCGCGGGTCAACCTGGCAGCCTGCTATCGCTTGGTCGAGATGTATGGCATGTCCGACATGATGGCCAACCATATCTCGGCCCGCGTGCCGGGCGAGGAAGGCACTTACCTGATCAACCCCTACGGCATGATGTACGAGGAGATCACAGCCTCCTGCCTGCTGAAGGTCGATCATGATGGCAAGATCCTGTCCGGGCCGGACTTCGGCGACCTGAAGTACGGCGTCAACAAGGCCGGCGCGGTGATCCATACCGCCGTGCATGCGGCCCGGCCCGATGTCGGCTGCGTGATCCATACCCACAGTTGGGCCTCGATGGCGGTGTCGTCGCTGGAATGCGGCCTGCTGCCGCTGACCCAGACCGCGATGCGCTTCCTGAAGATCGGCTATCACGACTACCAGGGCGTGGTGCTCAATGAATCGGAACAGGAATCGCTGATCGCCGACCTCGGCACCGGCGAGGCGCTGATCCTGCGCAACCATGGCGTGCTGACGGTGGGCCGCTCGGTCGGCGAGGCCTTCAACTGGATGCACCGGCTGGAACTGGCCTGCCGCTCGCAGCTCGCGGCGATGGCGGCCAACAGCCCCTATGCCAAGGTGCCGCAGCAGGTGCTGGAGGAAACCTGGAACAACTACCAGCCGGGCACCCGCCGGCCGTACGGCCTGATGGAATGGCCGGCGCTGCTGAGAAAACTCGACCGCACCGACCCCGGCTACAAGTCCTGACCATGGCCATGCCGGAGACCCCCGCGTCCGAAGCGCCCGCAGCGTCCAGCCACCCGGTGCGGCCGCAGTCGGCGCTGGCGCCGCTGGGCCAGCCGGTGTTTCGCATGCTGTGGTGCGTCTGGCTGGCGGCCAACATCTGCATGTGGATGAACGACGTGGCTTCGGCCTGGATGATGACCTCGCTGTCGTCCGCGCCGATCTGGGTGGCGCTGGTGCAGACCGCCTCCACCCTGCCGGTGTTCCTGCTCGGCCTGCCCAGCGGCGCGCTGGCCGACATCCTGGACCGCCGGCGCTATTTCATCCTGACCCAGTTCTGGGTGGCGGCCGTGGCGCTGGTGCTGTGCGTCACCGTCCTCTCGGGCGCAATGAGCGCGCCGCTGCTCCTGGCCCTGACCTTTGCCAACGGCATCGGCCTGGCGATGCGCTGGCCGGTGTTCGCGGCCAGCGTGCCGGAGCTGGTGCCGCGTCCCCAGCTGCCGGCCGCGCTGGCTTTGAACGGCGTGGCGATGAATGCCTCGCGCATCGTCGGCCCTCTGGTGGCCGGCGCCGTGATCGCCAGCGTGGGCAGCGCCTATGTGTTCGTGCTCAATGCTGTCCTGTCGGTGGCGTCGGCCTTCGTGATCATGCGCTGGCGGCGCGAGCACAAGCCCAGCCCGCTGGGCCGCGAGCGGCTGTTTTCCGCGATGCGGGTCGGCGTGCAGTTCGTGCTGCAGTCCGGCCGTCTGAAGTCGGTGCTCTTGCGCATTTCGCTGTTCTTCCTGCATTCCACCGCGCTGCTGGCGCTGCTGCCGCTGGTGGCGCGCGGCCTCGGCGGCGGCAATGCCGCGGCCTACACCGTGCTGCTGGCCTCCATGGGCAGCGGCGCCATCGTGGCGGCGATGTTCCTGCCGCGGCTGCGCCAGATCATGGCGCGCGACACGCTGGTGATGCGCGGCGCGGCGCTGCAGTCGCTGGCCACCGCCGCGGTGGCGCTGGCGCCCAACATCTACCTTGCGGCCACCGCGATGTTCGTCGCCGGCATGGCCTGGATCACCACCGCCAACTCGCTCAGCGTATCGGCCCAGCTGGCGCTGCCGGACTGGGTCAGGGCGCGCGGCATGTCGATCTACCAGATGTCCATCATGGGCGGCAGCGCGCTCGGCGCGGCGCTGTGGGGCCAGGTGGCGACCGTCACCTCGGTCCAGACCAGCCTGCTGATCGCCTCGGTGACCGGCGTGACCGCGATGCTGGGCGCGCACCTGCTGGTGACCGACCTCGGCATCGAGGAAGACCTGACGCCGTCCCGGGAATTCAAGGTGCCGGTGGCGAGCGACCCGCCGCGCGCCGGCCATGTGCAGGTGACGATCCACTACCAGATCGATCCGGCCCGCGCGGCCGAGTTCATGACGCTGATGCAGGAAAGCCGGCGCAGCCGCCTGCGCCAGGGCGCGCTGTCCTGGGACCTGCTGCGCGACCTCGGCGAGCCGGGCCGCTATGTGGAGCAGATCGTCGACGAATCCTGGACCGAGCACCTGCGGCGCTTCGACCGCGTGACGGCCGCGGATGTGGCGCTGCGCGAGCGCAAGCTGGCCTTCCATGTCGGCGACGCGCCGCCGCTGGTGACGCGCTGCCTGGTCGAAAGCAGCGTGCGGCGCTGACGCGCAGGCGGGTTCAGAGCGGCAGCGCCTGGCTCCAGGCCGACAGCGTATCGCCGAAGCCGCCGCGCGCCTTGCTGGCGATGCGGGCGCTGGTCACCACCCGCGGCGCCGCGCTCCAGGCGATGCGGGCGCCATCCGCCTCCAGCGCCCTGACCAGCGCCACGTCCTCGCTGCAGCCCAGCGCCGGGAAGCCGCCCGCGCGCAGATAGGCGCGCGCGCAGACGCCGAGATTGGCGCCATGGATATGCGCATGGCCGTCGGCATCGGTATAGGCCGCATGGAAGCGCTGCAGCAGCTGCTGCAGCCGCGCCAGGTGCGGCGTCCAGTCGGCCACGCTTACCGTGCCGCAGACGGCGTCGGCCCCGTCCTCGTGGTGCAGCTGCAGCTGGCGCTGCAGCCAGTCTTCCGCCACCACCGTGTCGGCGTCGGTGCAGGCCAGCCAGCGCGCGCCGGCATCGAGCAGGCAGGCCGCCGCGGCGGCGCGGGCGGCGCCGACATTGCGCGCCTCCAGGCGTAGCGTCGTCACCGGATAGGCGCCGGCAATCTGGGCCGAGCGGTCGGTGCAGGCGTCCAGCGCCACCGCGATCATCACCGGCTCGCCGGCCAGGTCGCCATGGGCGGCCGCGCGCAGCACCGATTCCAGGCACAACGCAAGGCCGTCCTCCTCGTCATGGACCGGGATCAGCACGCCGATCATGCGAAGCCTTCCCGCTGCGCCACCGACTGCGGCTGCCGGCCCCACACGTCGAGCAGGAAGTCCGCCTCCTCGTGATGCGCCAGCCGGGTCAGGCCGGGCGCCTGGTCGAACCAGGCATGGATGATCTCGCTGTCCTGGGTGCGTTCCGCGAAGGGCCGGCGCCAGTGGCAGGCCAGCAGCACGCCGTCGTCGGCCAGCGCATCGAGGCTGCGCTGCTGCAGCAGCGCCAGGTCGGCATCGTCGAGATAGAACGCGAATTCGCTCAGGATCACCAGGTCGAAGCGGCCTTCCGGCCACTGTTGCGGCGTGTGCAGGCGGTCGATCTCCACCTGCGGCGCGCCCTGCAGGCGTAGCCGCGCCAGCCGCACCGCATCGGCTGAAAAGTCGGTGGCCAGCAGCTGCGCGCAGCGCGGCGCCAGCGCCTCGGTCAGGTGGCCGGCGCCGCATCCGGGCTCGAACACCCGCCCGAAACGCGGGCGCGGCAGGGCGGCCAGCAGCAACTCGCGCTTGCGCCGCTCGTACCAGCGCCGGTCCATGGACCAGGGATCGGCGCTGTGGGCATACAGCCCGTCGAAATAGGAAAGGCCGGTGGCGTTCATCGGAAATACACCTCCTCGCGCCGCATCAGGTGCGCCAGCGCGCCGGGCGCGACGACCGGTCCGCTCCCGGTGGTCGGATCGGGCGAAAGCTGGCTGCGGTAGGCTTCCACCGCCGCGCATTTCGCGGCATGGCTGTCGTCGTCCAGCCCCAGGCGGCAGGCGCGCTCCCATGGCACCCGCGTGTCACCAGCCGCGGCCCAGTGCCACATCCAGACCGGCATTTCCAGCAGCGCCGCGCCGTGGCGCGCCGCCGCCTGCGCCGCCGCCCTGCCGCTTGCCTCATGGTCGGGATGGCCGTCCAGCCGCCAGGTGGACACCAGCACGTCGGCGCCAAGCACGATGCGGTCGAGCGCCGCATCCAGCCGCTGCGCCTGCTCGCCGATGCGGCCGTCGTCCAGGCCGAGGCGCTCCACCCTGACGCTGCCCGCGCCCAGGCGGCGCAATGCGCGCAGGCTTTCGCGCGGCCGCTCCCGCGCCAGGCGCGCGGCGGGCCACAGCGTCGAATGCGGATGGCTGGCCGCGCCGTCGGTCACGGCCAGCACGATGACCTCGCGCCGCAGCGCCACCAGCTGCCGTATCAGCCCGCCGCAACCCAGCAGTTCGTCGTCGGGATGCGGCGCCAGCACCAGCGCCCGCGACCCGGCCGGCACCAGTTCGCCGGCGCTTGCCTGCGGCAGGCGGCGCAGGCCGTCCCAGGACTGCCAGCGCAGTTCGTCGGTGCCCGAGCCCCGGATCTCGCGGCCGGTCGCGGCCGTCACAGCGCGAGTTCCCATGCGGCCTCGCGGGCGATCTGCCCGAGCGCGGCCTGGTCGCGGCGCGCATGCCCTTGGCGCAGGAACACCGGCAGGTCGGCCATCAGGCGGGCGAAGCGCCGGTCGCGGCAGAACGGCGCGGCGCCCAGCGCCTGGCCGACCTGGGTCATCACTTCCACGGTGCAGGCATCGACCGCCAGCCGCAGGCGCATCGCCAGCGCCGCCGCATCGTCGCCGGGCCGGGCGTCGATCGCCTGCGCGCCGGCATGCAGCAGCGCCCGCGCCGCGCTCAGGCAGGCGTCGGCCGCGCCCATGTGGGCCAGCCGGTGCGCATCGGGCGTGCCGGCGGCGGCATGCAGCGTGCGCGCCAGTTCGGCGGCGGCGCCATACCAGCAGGCCGCAATGCCGGCGCCGCCGTGCCAGAAGCCGGGCCGGCGCAGGTAGGCGCCGCTGTCGCCGACGCAATGCGCTTCCGCGCCCGAAAAGGTGAGCAAGGCGGTGCCGGTGCGCGCCATGCCGACCGCTTCCCAGCCGCTGTCGTCGATCCGGATGCCGTCCTGGCGCAGGTCCAGCGCCACCAGCCACGGCCGGCCATCGGCGTCCCAGGCGCTCAGCAGCGCATGGCTCAGGTCGGCCGCGCCGGAACACCAGGCCTTGGCGCCGTCCAGACGGACCGGCGCGCCAGCGGCGGCATGGCCGCTGACGATGGCGCGGGCGGAGGGCGCCTCGGCGCACCAGACGCCCCACAGGCTGCCGGCCGGCGCCCGGCCGCCCAGCTCGGCCAGGATGGCCAGCGCATCGGTATGGCCCTCGTACAGCTTGGCCAGCGACAGGTCCCACCCCGACACCGCCGCCAGCATGCGCCAGCGCAGCAGCGTGGCGCCGCTGCCCGGCAGGGGCAGCCGGTCCAGCCGGGCGTCGGCCAGGCGGCGCAGCATCGCGCCGGGCGTGCTGCCTTCATCCAGTTCGCGCAGGCACTGCGCCGCCATGGAGGGCGTCAGGGAGTTGTGTTGTTCCACGTTGATCGGCACCGGTTATCTGATTTCTGCCGTGGAACATAGCCCTTACTGTCGAGCCGCACGGTGCGTCGGCGAACACAAAGCGGCGATTTCCGCGCCGATCTGCAACGACCATGACGAAGTCGGCGCAGCCCGGTGCCTGTGCCGCGCCCGGCGGATTTGTGCAACTTGATCTTTCACAAACGCTTCGCCGTTCGGTGATCGACAATTAATTCCACACTAAAGTTGATTGTCGGTTTCTTTTCTGCATCTTCCACCTGCCGGCATCAACGCTTCCACATGACCAGACAGGCCGCCGGCATGGCGGCGTGCCGGGTTGCGTCCGCAGAGTCCCGACTCTGCACCCATCGTGTCAACACCTGGATCAGGAGACCAACATGAAGCCAAGAACACCGAACGCCCTGCTTGCCATCGCAATGGCAGGCATCAGCACCCTTGCCCTGGCCGACGACGGCAACGGACAGGGCAACAAGCCCTGCGGCATCCCCGATGCGACCGTGGCGCGGGTGCAGCAGCAGCTCGCCGCCGTGGCCACGCAAAACAACGGCGGCCTGTTCTCGCCCAGCCGCATGTGGTCGGCGGTGGTGGACCGCCAGGGCGTGCTGTGCTCGGTGATTCGCTTGGGAGACGCCTGGCCGGGCAGCCGCGCCATCTCCATTGCCAAGGCCAACACGGCCAACGCCTTCAGCAACGATGCGCTGGCCCTCTCCACGGCCAACCTGTATACGCCCACCCAGCCCGGCGGCTCGCTCTACGGCCTCAACAATTCCAACCCCTTCAACCCGGATTACCTGGCGCAGGGCAGCGGCATAGGACGGGTGCCGGGCGGCATCATCACCTTCGGCGGCGGCGTGCCGCTCTACCTGGATGGCAAGGTGATCGGCGGCCTGGGCCTGTCCGGCGACACCGCCTGCGCCGACCATGTGATTGCCTACCGCATGCGGCGCCTGGCCGGCCTGGACAAGGATCTGAAAGGCGTCGCCACTGACGGTACCGACAACATCATCTTCGCCAACGGCACGCCGGCCGGCTTCCAGCATCCGCACTGCGGCGATTCGGACATCGTGCCGTAAGCGATCCGCAGACCGGCGCCGGCACGACCGCGGCTGCCGGATAGCGCAAGCATCCCGCTCAGCCCGGCCCGTCAGAAGCAGGGGCTGGGCCGCAGCGCGGTCACGGCGACGGCCTCCCGGTCGAAGGCATCGGTGGCGATGTCGACGAACTGGGCGGTGCTTTCTTCCACCAGGGCGGCGATGCAGGTGCCCGCCGCCGAGGTGACATTGACGATGCGCATCGCAAGCACGCCGTACCGCACCCGGTCGCCTCCGGCATTGAGGCAAAAACCCGGGTTCTCGCGCCCGGTCTGGAAGTTGTAGAGGCAACCGGTGTCGCTGAAGAAGGCAAAGGCGTCGTTCTTGACGTCGACCACGCGCTCGCCGCTGCTGCTGCCGCTCCAGAAAATGAAGGTGCGCCTGGAAGGTTCGGGTTCGTTGTCGACCGATACCGAGCCGCCGCCGCAGCCGGCGAGCGTGGCCAGGACGAGCGATGCGAATCCAATTTTCGGTGCCATGCTGTCTCCCCTTATTGACGTGTGATAGGTGCTCGATCCTAAGCCCGCAGCGCAGCCGCCACGGCTTTATCTGAACGCGGCAAGACCTGCGTCATGCAGCGGGCCTTGGCGTGCTGCAGGGCCAGCAGGTTGAGTTACCTGAAACCGCATATCGCTGCGCGGAAAGCGGATGCGGCAGCCGCACCGGTGGCGGCGACTCGCCATGCGCCGCTGCGGGCAACTGCCGCGCAGGCATTGCGCAGCCTCGCACGGCGGCCGGCGCGCCTGGGCTAAGCTTGCCTGTCACCACCACACCCGGGAGAGCTTGCAATGCGCAGATCGATCGCCTGCCTGGCGCTATGCCTGCTGTGTGCGGCGCAGCCCGGCGCCGCCCGCGAGGTCGCCTACGGCAGCGTTCCGCCCAGCCGTGACGGCACCGGCAAGACCTATATGGGCCGCGAGATCGCCCAGGTGATGGGCTATCCCGGCGCCGACTGGCTGGAGCGCGGCAGCCGCGAGCGCGAGGAGCGGCCCGAACTGCTGCTGGCCGCGCTCGGACTTGCGCCCGGCATGGCGGTGGCCGATGTCGGCGCCGGCACCGGCTATTACGCCGGCCGCATCGCCGAGCGCATCGGCGGGAACGGCCAGGTGTATGCGGTGGATGTGCAGCCGCAGATGCTGGCCCTGCTGGAAGACAGCATGCGCCGGCGCGGCGTGCGCAATGTGCAGCCGGTGCTGGGCACGGCAACCGACGCCGGCCTGCCGCCGGGCGCCATCGACCTGGCCCTGATGGTGGACGTCTACCATGAACTGAGCCATCCCCGGGAAGTCCTGGACAGCGTGACGCGGGCGCTGAAGCCGGGCGGCAGGCTGGTCCTAGTCGAGTACCGGGCCGAGGACCAGCGGGTGCCGATCAAGCCGCTGCACAAGATGAGCGAAGCCGGCATACGGCGCGAGATCGAAGCCGGCGGACTGGTCTGGCAGCAGACCGTCACCACCCTGCCCTGGCAGCATGTAGTCATCTTCCGCAAGCCCTGAACGACCCATGCCCGGCATGCCGCCCGGCGAAAAAAATGCTTGCACGGTTTTAAAGTGCTTATTATTATGCATTTATGCCTAACGACATTTCCGTGTTCCAGAAAAGCCGCGTGCCGCTGTATTTGCAGGTGGCCAGGCTGATGCGCCACAAGATCGAAAACGGCGACTGGCCCTATGGCGAGCAGATACCCACGCTCGACGAGCTGGAGCGGGAATACAAGGTGTCGCGCATCACGCTGCGCGGCGCGCTGGACCAGCTGGAAGCGGTGGGCATCGTCAAGCGCACCCGCGGCCTGGGCACCTTCGTCGCCAAGGACCTGTCGGAGCAGCGCTGGTTCAAGCTGGCCAGCAGCATGGATGAGCTGGTCAGGACGGTGGCCGACCTGAAGATACGGCTGCTGCCGCTGCAGGGCGACGCCAGCCAGCCGCTGGCGCCGGCTTTCAATTTCGGCCTGGCCGGCCCGGCCTACGAGCGGCTGCGCCGGGTGCATTACCACAATGAAGAACCGTATTGCTTAATCGAGATTCATCTCGACAAGAAGATATTCGACAGCGACCCGCAAGGGTTCAGCAGCGCGCCGGTGGTGCCGCAACTGGCGGCGCGCAAGGACGTGAAGATAGCGCATGCGAAGCAGGTAATGCGCATCACGGTGTCGGACGAGGATACCGCCGCGCATCTCGACATCGGCGTGGGCGACCCGATCGCCGATGTCTGCCGCGTCTTTCTCGACGAGCGCATGCAGATCATCTATTACGCCCACATCCAGTATCCGGCGCAGATGATACAGATCGAGACCGACCTGCTGCGCTGCTAGATCGCGCCGGTTCGCATCCGTCGGCAAAGTCAGCAAAGTCAGCAAAAAAGCAGAGGCGCAACAAACGAATAAGCGCCCGCCCATGATCACAATCTGGAGACAGCAATGGCAAAAAGCAGTCAACGCAGGAGCCTGTTCAGCGACTTTGGCTGGGCGCTACTGCCTTTCATCTTCCTGATCAGCTTCTGGGTGGTGCTGCGCGCATCCGGCCTGATCAACCCCACCCTGCTGCCGTCGCCGGCGGCGGTGCTGGAGGTGTTCTGGACCAACCTGACGCAGGGCGAGCTGCTGGCCAACATCCGCATGTCGGTGCAGCGCGTGGTGCTGGGCCTCTTGCTGGGCATGCTGGTGGCGGTGCCGGTCGGCTTCCTGGTGGGCTGGTACAAGCCGGTGCGCCGCTTCGTCGATCCGCTGATCAACTTCTTCCGCGCGCTGCCGCCGATCGCATTGATCCCGCTGGTGATCGTCTATCTCGGCATCGGCGAGGTGGCCAAGATCGCCATCCTGTTCTATGCCTCCTTCTTCGCCGCGGTGATCGTGATGTACGAGGGCATGACGCAGATCAGCCCGGTCTACATCCGCGTGGCGCGCACGCTGGGCGCGACCGACCTGGAAATCTTCACCAAGGTGATGCTGCCGATGACGGTGCCGCACATGCTGACCGCGCTGCGGGTGGCGCTGGGCGTGGCCTGGGCCACGCTGGTGGCGTCCGAGCTGGTGGCGGCGCAGCAGGGCCTGGGCGCGATGATCCAGAACGCCTCGGCCTTCTTCGACCTCGGCACCATTTACCTTGGCATCATCTGCATCGGTTCGCTGGCGCTGGGCATGGACCTGGCGCTGCGGAAAATTTCAAAGCGCCTGGTGGCGTGGCAAGACAAGGTGGAGGGCTGAACCATGCAGGAACCACAGGAGCGCATGCGCTTTCAGAATGTATCGATGCAGTTCCCCACCGACGGCGGCATGCTCGACGTGGTCAGCGACATGAGCTTTTCGATCAACCAGGGCGACTTCGTCGCGCTGGTGGGCCCGTCCGGCTGCGGCAAGACCACGCTGATGAACATGGCCGCCGGCTTCGTCAAGCCGACCTCGGGACGCGTCACGCTGGACGGCAGTGAGATCAGCGGCCCCGGCCCGGACCGCGGCGTGATGTTCCAGGAATACGGCGTCTTCCCCTGGCTGACGGTGGAGCAGAACATCGCCTTCGGCCTGGAACTGAAGGCCAACAGCGGCAAGGTCAGCGCGGCCGAGCGGCGCGACATCGTCGAGCGCTACCTGAAGCTGATGGGCCTCTCAGACTTCAGGAAGGCCTATCCGAAAACCCTGTCCGGCGGCATGCGCCAGCGCCTGGCGCTGGCCCGGGCCTATGCGGTGCATCCCGAATTCGTGCTGATGGACGAGCCCTTCGGCGCGCTCGACGCCCAGACCCGCAGCGCGATGCACGACCTGCTGCTCGACGTGCTGCACGCCGAAGGCAAGACCGTGATGCTGATCACCCATTCGGTGGAGGAAGCGGTCTACCTGGCCAGCCGGGTGCTGGTGATCTCGGCCCGGCCGTCGCGCATCCGCGAGGTGATCGACATACCCTTTCCCTATCCGCGCCGGCGGGCCTTGCAGGAAACGCCGGAATTCAATGCGCTGCGCGCCCGCATCCACGACTCGGTGATGCTCGAATACGCCGCGCAGGAAGCCCAGTCGCGCAGCCGCGCCGCCGGCTGATGCGCCGCCCATCGCCTTGCACCGCCTTACCCACAACAACATCAGGAGACACGCCATGAAACGCCGCACCTTCCTGCATCTGGCCGCCGGTTCCGCCCTTGCCGCCGCCCAGCCGCTTTCCTTCGCCCAGTCGACCAAGGTCAAGGTCGGCTATCTGCATACCCTGGCGGTGGACGGCCAGATGTGGCTGGCCGACTCGATGGGCCTGTGGAAGAAGGAAGGGCTGGACATGGAGTTCATCAAGTTCCAGACCGGGCTGGAGCTGTTCCAGGCCATGAGCGGCGGCAGCATCGACGTGCTCTCCACGGGCGCGGTGCTGTCGAACTTCCCGGCGCGTGGCCAGGGCAAGGTGTTCCTGATCAACGACGTGGAATTCGCCACCGCGCAGCTGTGGGTGCATCCCGACATGGGCGTGGAAAAGATCAGCGACCTGAAGGGCAAGAAGATTTCCACCACCACCGGCACCACCGCCCATGTGTTCCTCGACAATGCGCTGCGCGCCAATGGCGTCGACCCCAAGGAAGTGCAGCTGGTGAACCAGCGCATGCCCGACGCGGTGACGGCCTTCATTTCCAAGGCGGTGCCGGCGGTGGCGCTGTGGGTGCCCTTCAACCTCTCGGTGCGCAGCCGGGTGCCGACCGCCAAGATGCTGGTGGATGCGTCGGCCTACTATCCGAAAGCCGCCATCGTCGGCGGCTGGGCGGCGCGCAACGACTTTTATGACAAGAACCGGGAAACCCTGGCGCGCATCGTCAAGGTCTGGGCGCAGGCCAATGACGCGATGATGCGCCAGCCCGAGCAGTCGCTCGATACGCTGCAGAAGAACTACTACAAGGATGTGCCGCTGTCGGACCTGAAGGAACAGTACGGCGCGCAGAAGATGTTCACCTCGGCGGAATGGGCCAAGATGTATGCCGACGGCACCGTCTCCAAGTGGCTGCAGCAGGTCACCGACTTCTTCAGCGGCTTTGCCAGCATCCCCAACGCGCTGCCGGCCACCCAGTACTTCGACCCGAAAATCTACCTGGACACGGTGAAGGCATGAACACGGCCAGCGGCGCGCCGGCGCGCGCCTACGACTACATCATCGTCGGCGCCGGTTCGGCCGGCTGCGTGCTGGCCAACCGGCTCTCGGCCGACCCCTCGGTGCAGGTGCTGCTGCTGGAAGCGGGCAAGCCCAACCGCAACTTCTGGCTGCACCTGCCGGTCGGCTATTTCAAGACCATCTACGACCCGCGCTTCTCGCGCCTGTTCGACACCGAGCCCTGCGAAGGCAGCGGCAACCGCGCCATCGTCTGGCCGCGCGGCCGCGTGCTGGGCGGCTCCAGCTCCATCAACGGCCTGCTCTACATCCGCGGCCAGCATGCTGACTACGACGGCTGGGCGGCCATGGGCGCGGAAGGCTGGGACTACCGCTCGGTGCTGCCCTATTTCCGGCGCTCGGAATGCTACAGCGGCGGCGCCGGCGAATACCATGGCGGCGACGGCGAACTGGGCGTATCCGACCTGCGCAACGACCATCCCTATTGCCGCGCCTGGCTGGAAGCGGGCCAGCAGTTCGGCCTGCCCTACAACCCCGACTTCAACGGCGCCACCGAATACGGCGTCGGCGCCTACCAGCTCACGCTGAAGAACGGCTGGCGCTCCAGCGCCGCAGCCGCTTTCCTGCGGCCGGCCCAGCAGCGTCCCAATCTCACCGTCGTCACCGAGGCCCATGCCGGCCGCGTGCTGTTCGAGGGCCAGGTCGCGGTGGGGCTGGAATGGACCCATCGCGGCGCGGCGCATCGCACCCGGGCCGAACGCGAGGTGATCCTGGCAGCCGGCGCGATCCAGTCGCCGCAGCTCTTGCAGCTCTCCGGCATCGGCCCGGCCGGGCTGCTGGGCCGGCACGGCATCGCCACCGTGGTGGACGCGCCCGAGGTCGGCGAGAACCTGAAGGACCATTACCAGGCTCGCACCATCGTGCGCCTGAAGAAGAAGCTGTCCCTGAACAACGATGTGCGCAATCCGCTGCGGCTGGCGTCGATGGGCCTGGAATGGCTGTTCCGCCGCTCCGGCCCGCTGACGGTGGGCGCGGGCCAGGTTGGCGGCTTCGCCTGCACCGAGCTTGCCCGCAATGGACGGACCGACATGCAGTTCAACGTGATGCCGCTGTCGGTCGACAAGCCGGGCACGCCGCTGCACGACTACCCCGGCTTCACCGCCTCGGCCTGCCAGTGCCGGCCGGTGTCGCGCGGCCGGCTGCAGATACGCTCCACCGACCCGCTGGCCGCGCCGCGCATCGAGACCAACTACCTGTCCGAGCAGCTCGACCGCGACACCCTGGCCGCGGGCGTGCAGATGCTGCGCGAGATCTATGCGCAGCCGGCCTTCCGCGACCTGGTCGACGCCGAAGTGCTGCCGGGCGCGGCGGCCGCGTCGCGCGCCGACCTGGTGCGCTTCGCCCAGCAGGCCGGCGGCACGGTGTTCCATCCGGTCGGCACCTGCCGCATGGGCAGCGACAGCCAGGCCGTGGTCGACCCGAACCTGCGGGTGCGCGGCGTGGAGCGGCTGCGGGTGATCGATGCCTCGGTCATGCCCGAGATGGTGTCGGCCAACACCAATGCGGCGGCAATCATGATCGGCGAAAAGGGCGCGGCGCTGGTGCTGGCCGACGCCGGATCGGCTACGGAAAGCCGCCAGGCCCTGGCGCAGGCTCATTGAAACGGGAATCGACGATGACGGACAATCGCAAGGCAGACGCGCCGGCAGGCGCGCACGGCCTGCCGCTGCTGCGGCTGGCCAAGGTGGAAGCGCTGGTGTTCCGCGCTCCGGTGGAGGTGCCGGTGCAGACCTCCTTCGGCATCATGTACGACCGGCCGGCGGTGCTGGTGCGGGTGGAAGACCGCGACGGCATGGTGGGCTGGGGCGAGATCTGGTGCAACTTTCCCGGCGTCGGCGCCGAGCACCGGGCGCGGGTGCTGGAATCCTGCGTCGCGCCCATCCTGCTGGAGAAGGACTGGGAACATCCGGGCGAAGCCTTCGACACCCTCTGCCGCCGGCTGCATGTGCTGGGCATACAGAGCGGCGAGCCCGGCACCATGGCGCAGGCCGTGGCCGGCGCCGACCTCGCGCTGTGGGACCTGGCCGCCCGGCTGGCCGGCAAGCCGCTGTGGCGCTTGCTCGGAAGGAGCGACGCCAGCCCGCGGGTGCAGGCCTATGCGTCGGGCCTGAGCCCGACCCGGCCCGAGGAACTGGCCGCGCAGAAGCGCGAGCAAGGCTATCGCGCCTTCAAGCTCAAGGTGGGCTTCGGCGCAGAGCGCGACCTTGGCAACCTGCGCGCCTTGCGTGAACTGCTCGGGCCGCAGACCACGCTGATGGTGGACGCCAACCAGGCCTGGGCGCCGGCCGAGGCCATCGCCATGAGCCGGCGCATCGCCGACTTCGGTCCGGCCTGGCTGGAAGAGCCGATCGCGGCCGACTCCGCGCTGGCCGACTGGAAAGCCATTGCCAGCGCCACCACCATTCCGCTGGCCGCCGGCGAGAACCTGCGCGGCCAGGCCGCATTCGACGAGGCCATTGCCAGCGGCGCCTTCGCCGTGATCCAGCCCGACGCCGGCAAATGGGGCGGCTTCTCGGGCTGCCTGCCGGTGGCGCGCCAGGCAATCGCCCACGGCCGGCTGTTCTGCCCGCACTGGCTGGGCGGCGGCATCGGCCTGGTCGCGTCGATGCACCTGAAGGCAGCCGCCGGCGGTCCCGGCTATGTCGAGGTCGACGCCAACCCCAACCCCCTGCGCGACCTGATGGCCACGCCAATGCCGCCACTCGACGACGGCGCAGTGACCCTGTCGGAGCGGCCCGGCCTGGGGGTGACGCCGGACATGGAGGTGTTGCGGGGCTTCCTGCGCGGCCATCGCTGACGGGCCAACAGATCTCCCGGAGCGAAGAATGCCACGCACCCGGCGCCGGCAGCCCGGTTTCCAGCTTGCCGTTCCCCCAGGCTGGCCATGCCAGCCGGACGGTTCTCTGCATGGGTTTGCACAGCCTGATTCCGTAAACGCCAATTCGGCGGACGCCGCGCCCTCACCTGCGGCCGTCGCTTTGTCTCCCTTCCCCGAAAAGCACTTCCCCGCTCCTTGTCGTCCCCGCCAAAGCCGCCCTCATCGGGCACGCTGCGCGCCCAGCAAGCCGGGCGCATCCCTCCACACCGCCTCCCTTTAACAGTCCCGCAGGCGATCTTTATTGTTACCGCTCTTTCATCGCACGAAATAATCTTCAATTTTCCCGGAGGCTGGAAACCATTACTCGCCGCAACCCACTCAGGCGGCTTCCCGTTTTACCGTTTCACGAACGCCATGCCCCGGCTTTTAACGGCCAGGCATTTCATGGGAATTATTCCTGTCCTTCGCAACGCAATCCTTATCAGACCTCTCTCAAATGGCCACTTCTTCCCCCGCTTCCAGAATTGTCGACCAACGCGTTCTCATTCCCGCTGCCAGCACGACAAACACTCCGCCCAACATCCCCAGCGCTCCGGTGTTAGCCACCGTGCCGGACCCCAATCCGTCGTCGCTGCAGCAGGCGGCCGATCATTTGGGCCAACAAAACCCACCGCCCGTGACCAGCCAGCCCAGCTGGGTTGGCGCAGACGACCGGACACCGGCATTCTCCACAAACGTCAATGCAACGCGCAACTCTTTCCCGCCAGGGTCCGGCAGCAAAAGCGCCTCTGCAGGCAACAAACGTGTACTCAACCACCGGCTCCTTGAACCAGTGGGCCGTCCCATCGATATACGTGTCCCGCCCGATGCCGATGAAGCCGGCATTCAACGCGCCTACGAACTGGGGCTGGAGCATGCCGACGATCCTGAAGGAGCCATTGAGTACTATTTCGAGGTGCTTGTCGCCAACCAAAAGGCGCTCGGCATCGGGCATCCCGATACCGCCAGGTCGCATGCCGACCTCGCATCTGTGTACGAGGGTATAGGCAATCGTGAGCAAGCGCTGAAGCACTATCTCAAGGCGTTAGTGATCAGCGAAAGTGTCCTCGGCAGCGACCACGCCGGCATCGCCGAGTTGTGCGAAAGCGTTAGAAAGCTGCTGCGAGCACCAGAAGAGCATGAGAATGCAGAGGAATACCTGCAAAACGCGCTCGACATCACGGAACGGACCCTCGGCTGCGAGCACACCCTGGCCGCCGAGGCACAACACAACATGGGATCCATGCTGACGAAGAACGGTAAGCATAAGAAAGCCATGAACTGCTATTTGAAGGCACGGTGCATCGAAGAGACAATTTATGGCGCTGACCACCCCTCCATCGCCGCGACGAACAGGAATATTGCCGCGCTGTTGAAAGCGCAAGGCAAGGGCGATCAAGCGATGGCATACATGGCCGCAGCGTCCGCCAGTCTGTCTGCCGGCAAGCGTGCGGATGCCGCGACCTAGCAGGGTCATCATGCTTGACTGACCGAAACAGCCCCTGAGAGATCAGTGGCGCCTTGCCGCCGTCGACAGAAGCGGTGGCAGACCAGCGTGCCGGCCGGCGATGGTGCCATGCGGTGCGCTGTCTGCCCCACCTGCCCGCCCCCGGGCTCACAGCCTGCATTGTTACGGCCAATGCCGGCAACGCCCCGCCAACAGTGCAGCCGGCGTCCGCGAATGACGCAGCCGGGCTTGACGCCTCATTCGCGGGCCTGATCCGGTATGCCGGCCTGCACCACTTGGACAGAGCGGAGGCAGCGTCGCATGGGTACGTTTAACTGTTCTTACACCGACCCATTTAGTTTCATTCCCTTCAAATTCTCGGATAGCGGCTGTCACCTTCGTCACCAAGCGCGCTGCCTGGCAGTCACGACCGGCGGCGCAGCTGCCGCGCGCATCAGGCGTTTCCAGACAACCTTCGCCCATTCCTCCACCGTACTTTTTCGTAAAGGAGCTTCCCCCATGGATATCCCTTATGGCACCTTGCGTCTCTCGCCCAGGCAACAGCCCACCGTCTCCGCCTCCGACGCCAGAGCGGGCAGCGCGGCCGAACGTGGCGCGACACCGACGCTGGACACGCAGCCTTCCGATAAGCCGCAGATGCTGCGGCAGGCGCTGCCGGCCAGCGAGGCGCACCAGGCCGCGCTCTCGGCCGGCCAGCCTGCCTGGCTAGCCAAGGGCGCCACTTCGCTGCAACAGTCCGCACTGCACAAGGCAAGCGAAGTCAATGCCGAGCGTCTCGACGCCGCCGTGACGTTACATATCGCCGCGCGGGCGCAGCAGGACGAGGGCAGGCCCGAGGAGGCGCACAAGGGCTATCTCGAGGCGCTCAGCCTGTATCAGTCCGTGTTGGGCGACGAACATGCCTACATCGCCATTGGCCACATTGACATCGGCTGGCTGCTATCGGCACAAGGCAAGCACAAGGCAGCGCTGGAGTCCTTCCGCAAGGCACTGGTCATCGAGGAAAAGGCGTCCGAGCCTGACCAACGCAATATCGCGCTCGTGCGCAACGCCATAAGCGATCTGCTCCGGACCCTGGGCGAGGGAAGCGGCAGCGTGAACAACGCTGTGCCGATACAAGAAAAGAGCAAGCAGGAGGAAGCACTGGATAACCTCCGGACAGTGCTCATTGTCAAGGAACGCGAGTTCGGGCCAGGCCATGTCTCTACCGTCACGACCTATCTCGATATCGCGTCGCTGCTGCAGGAGCAGGGAAAGCATGAGGAAGCGGTCGGTTATTATCTCAAGGCGCTCGCCGCGAAGGAACAGATCCTCGCCGTGGAAACAGACGCAACGGCCCTCGCCGCCGGCCACCTGGATGCCGCAAAGCTGTCTTGCAAAGTCGGATTGCTTCTACGTGAGCAAGGCAAACCGGAGCAGGCTGTGGAATATCTGCGCAAGGCGCTGGCCGGTGCCACCGCTGCTGGCAGCGGCCCGGACGCCTTGACGTACCAGGGGCATATCGATGCATTGAACCGGAACGACCCGCGCTCCTGAGCATTGCGGCTACGCCGGCGGCAGCCCGTCACAACGCGCGGAAGCCTGCCGCGATCGGCCGCACGAACACAGTGCCGGCCTGTTCGCGGTTAACGCAGGCCGAAGCGACGACATCAGACCATCTGTCAGCGTGAGGCCAAGCAGGACACGGGCGATGCATCCAGCGCCGCCCGCCTTGATGCGGCATGTCACTGCGCTCGAACTGCATGAGAGGGCGGGGAGTTTCAGGAAACGAAGCTGGCTATCCTGAAGCGATTGGCATGCACCAGGCGGAGTGCGGCGTTGCGGCATCGCCCGGCGCGCACGCTTTTCTGTGCTGTCGATACACGGGCGGTGCGCCGGTTCCCAAGCCGCCTCAGCATGACGCCATATCCCGCGGCGGCGATGCTTCCTGCCAGCGCTCGCACCGCCTCGCGGTCGGTCGCAAACAGATGCCGCTCCCCGATCATCGCAATCAGCGCCACCGGTTTCATCCCTTCCACAATCTGTTAATTCACGGTCGCCAGGTTCAGCTCCACGTTCAGCGCCTGCATATCCAGCGCGGGCATCCCCAGCAGAGGAACGTCGCTGGAGCCGATATCCTTGATGCCCGAGGCTCACGAGACCACGCAGCGCATGAGCGGATCGGCGCTCTGCCGTTGGACGATGAAGCGCTCCAGCGCGGCGGCGGTGAGGTGGGTCAGCGCCAAGTCCATGCGCGCCACCAGCAGGTCGGGCGCCTGCACCTGCCAGCCTTGCCGATGGACGGATGCCCACGACACAGAGGTGGCAGATAGATCCATATAGGAACGCTTGCCCTGCCACCGTACGAAAAATTTTCAATTCCCCCAGCACCTTGTTCACAGTTCCTCGCTACTAGCCACACACGCCGCTTCATCCTCACCCGCTCCATCACCGCCGCGCCCCACCTGCTGGAGTCCAGCACAACGGGGCTTGTCTTACCCCTTTAATGTTCCGTCCTGACAGGAGATTGCAACTCATGGCTACTTCTTTACCGGCTGCCGGCATCACCGACAAGCGCATCTTCATTTCCGCAACCGGCGCCTCTGACACGACAAGCACCACACCCGCCCCCACCGGCGCTCCGGTGCTTGCCGTGGTGGAGAACCGCACCGCGGGCGCATTGCAGCAGGCGTTGCCCGCCGGCGATGCGGGCCAGCGCAAGCCGGCGCTGACAAGCAGCCAGCCGCAGCTTGCTTCCGCAGGCGCCGGCATGCTGGCGCCATTCAATTCCGCCAAGTCCGGGCACCCCGACCTGCCTCCGACCAAAAGCAGGGAAAGCGACAGTGAGGACAGCGGCGATGCGGACAGCGAGCAGGAACAGGCCGCCCATTCCGGCCTGCAGGCAAGGACCGGCGACACGAAAGAGGGTGGCGAGCCTGATAGCGATGGCGAACAGCTGGTAGGTGAGCCAGACAGCGATACCGACCTTGCGCCAGGCGATGCCAACGGCCTGGTGGGCGAGCCCGACAGTGACACCGAACGCCTGGTCGGCGACCCCGACAGCGATACCGAACGCCTGGTCGGCGACCCCGACAGCGATACCGAACGCCTGGTCGGCGACCCCGACAGCGATACCGAACGCCTGGTCGGCGATCCCGACAGCGATACCGAACGCCTGGTCGGCGATCCCGACAGCGATACCGAACGCCTGGTGGGCGATCCCGACAGCGACAACGACGTCCCGCCGGACAACACCACCCCCCAGCCCGCCATCCTCGCCTCCGCCGTCCTGGCCGGCGCCAACCAGATTCCCGCCAGCCAGATCACCATCGGCAAGTTTCTCGCCAGCGGCGCCTTCGGCCAGGTCTTCCGCGGCATCTGGGACGGCACCGATGTCGCCCTCAAGAAGATCGACTTCGCCCATGCCAGCGAAGGGCTGGGCCTGAACCCCGAGGAAGTCACCGAAGCCCTCGAATGGGAAGTCGCCCGCCTGGCCACCACCCAGCATCCCAACCTGGTCCAGTTTCACGGCATCTGCCACAAGGACGGCGCGCCCTACCTGGTGCTGGAGTTCTGCCACCAGGGCAGCATGCGCGGCGTGCTGGAGCGTAGCGCCGCGGATGGCAAGCCCATCCCTGCATCCCGGCTATGGCAATGGATGCTGGAGATCAGCCAGGCCCTGGCCTATCTGCACGAGCAGGGCATGCTGCACCGCGACCTGAAGGCCGAGAACATCCTGATCGACCGCCACGGCCGGGCACGCCTGGCTGACCTCGGCGTGGCGCAGGTCGATGCGCTGCTGGCCGACAGCGAGGCCAGCGCCGTCGATCAGGGCCTGCAGGACAAGAGCTTCATCGCGCCGGAGAACCTGGGCAAAGGAAAAGACCGCTTGAGCAGCAAGGCCACCGACATCTATGCGCTGGGCCTGGTGTTCTGGCAGATGGTCAGCGGTGGCGAGCAGCCGCTGTCATGGGAACAGATGCATGATCAGGACCCGAACCTGAGCGCCGTCAGGGCGGGCGAACGCATGCCGATTCCCGCCGATTGCCCGCCGCAGTTCAAAAAGCTCATCCTCGCATGCTGGAGCCTCTACGCCGCCCAGCGCGCCAGCATCGCCGACGTGCTGCAGCAGCTGCGCGACATGGCCCCGGCCATGCATGCCGACCATGCGCTCATGGCCCTGGCCATGCAACTTGAGCAGGCGCTGCACCCACGGCGCGCCGAGGCACGCCATTACGTGCCCTGCCAGGTCACGCTGCAGCCTATCGAAGGCCCGATGGAGAGGTACTGGGAACGCTTTGAGAACCATGCCGGCCCGGCCACCGTGCCCAATGCGCCACAGCCGCTGCAACAGGTGTTCGAGGACTTCCTCGCCAGCGCCAACGCCGGCACCCTGCTGCTGCTGGGGGAAGGTGGGCTGGGCAAGAGCCTGAGCATGTGCATGCTGGCCGACCGCATCCAGCAGCAGTGGTGGCAACACTTCGCCGAACCGGCCAGCCATCCCAAGCCGCGCTACCTGCCGGTGTTCCTCCGCAACCATGTAGCCAGCTGGACCCATGCCGCGCTGAAGAACGCCTGCGCCGACGCCCTGCAGCGCCACGGCCTGCAGCCGGGCCAGGCCACGCCGCTGGTGTTCATCGACGGCTACGATGAAGTCGGCATCGACGAAGAGAACCCCGGCAACCTGGCTAGGCATCTTGGCCTGCCGGCTGACGCCCGTCTCATCGTCACCTGCCGCCCCGGCACCGTGCCAGAGGACCAGCAGCAACAACGCTTCGCCCTGGCCGGCAAGCTGCAAGGCTGCCACTACCTTTCGTTCGGCACCAGCCAACTGTTGTCCTACTTGAAGCAGCACCTGGCTTGGGATAATGCCACCTATCAAGGCTATGCAACCAAGCTGCAAGCCTCTGTCGAGCTGCGCGCGGTGCTGCGCAATCCCTTCGTGCTCTACCTCTTGTGGCAGAGCTGGGACACGGTGAGCAAAAAGCCACTGGAGAAGCTGACCCGTTCGGACATTTACGAGGGCTTCATCGAGCACATGGTCAATAGCGGCAAGGGCATGGTGGAAGATGCCGTGCTGCAGCAGCTGCAGGCCAGCCATGGCACGCTGTCTGCCAGCTTCACGATGTTTGCCCGTGATACCGCCTTGTTGGCTGCCAAGGGCAGCGGCATCGTGCTGCCCTTGGCTAATGCCGGGCAGCCCGGCTCACCTTGGGCCGGGCTGGAAGCGCTGGTTCAGCAACAGGCACAGCAGCGCTACCAGGCGCGCCAGACCAAGGTGAGCGAATTGAGCGAAGCGGAGCGCAAGGAGCAGTCGCGCCGCATGGTGCTAACGGAAGATGACTTCGTGCGGCTGCAGCGGCAGAAGGCCAGCCAATTCGCCACGAGCCTGCCGCTTAGGCCACGCGGCGCGGTGATCGAGTTCATCCACAAGTCAGTGTTTGAGCATTGCCTGGCGCAGCGGCTGCTGGAGCTTTTGCATAAAGACGATATAAGCCTCAACGCAGATGCGGTGCAAAAAATTCTGAGCTGGACAGAAACTTCATCGCCCGAAGCACTCCTGATGGCGCGTGCTCAGCTGGAAGCCAGCGAAGCGCCTCAGCGCACCGGGAAGGCCAGCCCAAAACAGGAGTCTATCGAAACGAGATTGTATGAAGCGATTTCAAAGGCGCTCGATGACCGGCAGCTATATGCGGATGCCTTGGAATACATGTTCAAGGCGCTGGCCATCAAGGAAAGGCTAGTCGGCAAGGAGGATATTAATGCCGCCATTTCGTATAACAACATCGGGACGATGTTGACGACACTAGGCAAGCATACGCAAGCGTTTGAATATCTTCACAAGGCGCTCGCCATCAAGGAAAGCAAGCTCGGCATCAACCACGCCGACACCGCAATCTCTTACGGCAATATTGGGCGGCTTCTCGTGGCGCAAGACAAGCCTGATGAGGCGCTTGCGTATTTTCATAAAGCGCTCTTCATCCAGGAAAACGTCCTTGGCAACAACCATCTCGACACCGCCAGGTCGTATAGCCACATCGGAACGCTGCTCCAGGAGCAGAGAAAGCATGAACAGGCGCAAGCATACATACACAAGGCGCAGGCTATTTACGAGAAGCTCCGTGGAGCCGACCATACCGACACTGCCGAGTCATATAACCGCATGGGATCGCAGCTTCAGGCACAAGGAGACTATGGACAGGCGCTAGCGTACTACTACAAAGCGCTTGCTATTCAGGAGAAGGTCCTTGGCACCGACCATACAGGTACCGCCGTCTCGCATTTCCATATTGGAACGCTGCTGGAGGCCCTGGGAAAATATGAGCAGGCACTTGAATACCTTCACAAAGCGCTTGCCATCAATCAGAAGGTCCACGGCACCGATCATGCTGATATCGCCAGGATATATGACAGCATCGCGTTAGTACTGCGGGCCCAGGGAAATCAAGAGGAAGCACTTGAATACTGTCTCAAGGCAATCGGCATCCAGAAAAAGATACTCGGCACCGATCATACCGATCTCGCAAAATCGTATAACAACGCCGCATTGCTGCTGGAGGAACTAGGCAGGCTTGAGCAAGCGCTGGACTACCACTACAAGGCGCTTGCCGTTAATGAAAACGTTCCCAGCATCGAACATGCGGCAAACGTCCCATCGTTGAACAGCATCGGGGCGCTGCTATGCGCTTTAGGGAAGCCTGAGCAGGCTCTTGATTGCTATCGCAAGGCGCTTGACATCAGCAGGAAGGTTTCCGGTACTGATCATGTCGATACCATTGGTGCCTACAACGCCATCGGCATGACACTACAGACGCTTGGCAGATACGAGCAGGCGCTGGAATACTTTGTGGCGGCACTAAACATCTATAGGAAAGCCAACGGCAACAATGCCAATACCGCTGGCTTCTGCAACAATGTCGGCAACATGCATCATGCCTTGGGCCAATACGAGGAAGCGCTCGCGCATTATCAGCAAGCACTGAGCATGGCTGTCGTGCTTGACGATCTGGATCTCGCAACGCGGTGCAGACGCAATATTGCATCGCTATCAAAGTCGAATGCTCATGCCGAAGCTCAGGTCGTTGAACATCGGGTTGTCGAACATGATGCTGTGGACCACAAGGTTTCCGGCCACACAAGCTCGGACCATGAGAAGGTGCTCGACCCTTACCGTACCAGTATCGACAACGCCCGCTCGTATAACGACATCGGATCACAACAGCAGGCGCAAGGCCATTATGAACAAGCGCTTGAGTCTCATCGCAAGGCGCTCGCCATCCAGGCAGACGTTCTCGGCATCGACCATATCGAGACCAGCCTGTCTTATGCGGCCATCGCAGGGGTGCTGCATGAACTAGGGCGGCCTGAGCAGGCATTGGAACACTGTCAGAAGGCGCTTGCCATCCAGGAGAAGGCCTTCGGCGCCGAACATATCGAGACCGCCCGGACGTATGGCAACCTCGGACTGCTGCTATCTGCACAGGGAAAGCAGGCACTAGCGCTTCAATACCAACAAAAGGCCCTGATCATTTACGAGAAAGAGCTAGGCACCGAACATATCGATACTGCCGGGTTGTACGACGGAGTGGGATGGCTGCTACAGGCACTCGGTGAAGATGACCAGGCGCTGGAACACTATCTCAAGGCATTGGCTGCCCGCAGGAAGGCACTCGGCGACCATGCCGATACCGCCAACTCCTGCAACATTGTCGGTGAAATGCATCAGGCACTGGGTCATCGCGAGGAAGCACTCACGTATTACCAGCACTCCCTGACCATTGCCATGAAGCTTGGCGTCGCGGACGTGGAAGCACAGAGCCGACGCAATATCGCATCGCTGTCAGAGGCACAGGCGGAAGCCGATCACGAGGAGCCCAAGCGCAGCAAGTCCAACAGGAAAAAGTCCAGCGCCAAAAAGCCCCTACGCAAAAAGTTGGCCCCTGAGGACGACGCCAGTCGCGGGAGTCCGGGTCGCAAGGAAAAAGGCAACAAGAATTCCGATAAATGCCTGGTGTCATGAGCCAGCAGAGCACCACCTCATGGGTACCGCGCCCCGAAGCGGTTGCCATTCCAGGGGACGTCGGCTTTTCAGGAGCCGACCTCGTCCCAAAGCGCAAATCCTGAGCAACACGCTCTTCCCCGCCGGCCGCCGATCACGGCCGGCAGCTGCCTGCAGGTAGTGCTAATCCCCATGCGCCCAAGCCGCCTGCCCGCGTCGTCAACGCATGCATTTCATGTTTACATGGAACGACGAGCAGGCCCGCACACCCTGCCCCATCCCTTTACCGCATCCCTACCCGCTCCGCCGCCAACATCTCCACCGCCTCCCTGTCCGTACTAAACAACCGCCCCTCCCCGATCATCGCAATCAACCCCGCCCGCTCCATCACTTCCCACACCTGCTTCTTCACCGCCGCCAGATTCAGCTCCACGTTCTGCGCCTGCAGGTTCACCGCCAGCGCCTCCAGCAGGTCCACCCCGCTGGCATCGATATCGTTGATGCCCGAAGCCGACAGCAGCACCCGGCGCACGCGCGGGTCGGCGCTCTGGCGTTCGACGATGAAGCGCTCCAGCGCGGCGGCGGTGAGGAAGTTCAGGGCGGAGTCCATGCGCACCGCCAGCAGGTCGGGCGCCAGCGGCGGCAGGTCGAAGCGGGCGCGGTCGCGCAGGGTGCCGTCGGGGTGCAGCGCGACTTCGATGATGCGAGGGTGGGCGCGGCGGTACAGGAAGGTCACCATGGTCAGGCCCAGGCCGGCGAAGACGCCAAAGTGCAGGCGCGGCGAGAACGACAGGGTGACGATGAAGGTCACGGCGGCCACCGCCGCATCGTCGCGCGAGATGTGGAACAGGCGGCGGAAGGCGCCGAAGTCGAGCAGGTTGAAGACCGGCACCATGATCATCGCCGCCAGCACCGAGTACGGCAGGTCGTGGATGAAGCCGGTCAGGAACAGCAGCGAGAACAGCACGCACAGCGCCGCCACCAGCGAAGACCAGGCGCTGGTGGCGCCGGCATACAAGTTCAGCGCCGAGCGCGAGATCGAGCCGCTGACCGGGAAGGCGCCGCACAGGCCGCTGGTCATCTTGGCCAGGCCCTGGCCGATCAGCTCCTGGTTTTCATCCCAGCGCTCACGCTGCTTGCGGGCGATCACGCGGCAGCTCGACATCGCCTCGGTGAAGCTGACGATGGCCAGGATCAGCGCGCCCAGCCACAACTCGCGGTGGCTGTCGAAGGAGATCGCCGGCGGCAGCGCCAGCGTGGGCATATTCGATGGCAGCTTGCCGACGATGGCGCCGCCGTGGCCGGCGTAGTCCAGCAGCCGGCTGGCGAGGATGCCCAGCACGGTCACCAGCAGCACGCCAGGCAGGCGTGGCGCGTATCGCCGCAGCAGCACCAGCAGCAGGATAGCGCTGACGCCAAAGGCGGCGGTGATGGGCGTGCCGCGCGAGAAGGCGATGAACTCGGCGGGCGCGGACCACTGGCGCGGATGAAAGGCAATGCCCAGCAACTGCGGCAGCTGCGACAGCATGATGATGACCGCGGCGGCATTGATGAAGCCGGTGACCACCGGCTGCGACACCAGGTTGGCGATGCTGCCCATGCGGAACACGCCCAGCAGCAGCTGGAACAGGCCCGAGTAGAGCGCCAGCCAGATCGCCAGCGCGGTCCAGGCCCCCGTTTCCGGCGCGGCCAGCGATGACAGCGAGCCGAATACAAGGATGGAAGTCAGCGCCACCGGCCCCACCGCCAGCAGCGGCGACGAGCCCCACAGCATGCCGATGATGCTGGGCAGCAGCGCGGCATACAGGCCCGTGTGCGGCGGCATGCCGGCCAGCGTGGCATAGGCCAGCGCCTGCGGCACCAGCACCAGGCCGACGGTGATGCCGGCCCAGACATCGCGTTTCAGGGATTGCCGCGTCGGACGCGGCCAGGACAGGAAGGGGAAATAACGCCGCAGGCGGTGGGAAGGCTGCATCTCGGGCTGTTGTGGTTGGTGTGGGCTGCCCTGGTGGCGCTGGTGGCGCCGGCCTGGTTCGCGCCGGGGCTCTCCGCGCGGGCCTGTCCCTTGGGCTGGATGCCTTGCCGGACGTCATGCAGTATAAAGTACCCGTCCGCAATAAACAGTAGCTGTGTGCCGTCCTTGCTGGAAGATGGGCGCATTGCCCGCCACAGCTGCCACATCCGGTCGGCGTGGCCGTCTTCCCGCCATGTCGTCCGGACGGGCGGCTCGGCCTGGCGCGCGCAGGCAAGAAAAAACCACGGCCGGAAAGCGCCGTGGTTTCGGATTGCAGCCTGTCCCGCCGCTGCCCGTGCAGGCGGCGGCGGGCAGTATCAGGCTTGCTTGCGACGACGGGCCAGGCCCAGGCCCAGCAGGCCCAGACCGACCATGGCGACGGTTGCCGGCTCCGGCACTTCCGAAGAGCCGCCGAAGATCACGTCGAGCGAACCGTTGATGACCTGGGTACCGGTCGGGTTGAAGTTGTTGAGCTGGCCCGACTGGAACGAAATGTTATAGAACGGGTTGGGCGCAACAAAGTACTCGCTGCCGGCAGCGGTCAGGTTGAACGACGACGAGGCGCCGAAGCTGCCGCAGTTGATGCCGTTGGTGATGCCGCAGGTGCTCAGGCTCGGGTCGAGGCGGCCTTCGCCGGAAGTCGGGGTGCCGGTGGCGATCAGCACGTCATCCGCGTTGTTGGTGGTGGAGAAACCCAGCGCGCCGTTGGCCGGCTGGCCGAACAGGGTGTTGGATTGTGCGTCGGCGAACAGGTTCAGGGAGCCGCCTGGCGTGAAGCTGAACACGGTGCCGGATGCGGTGGTGTTGAAGGTGCCGGTGCCCTGGTACAGCGCGTACAGGCCATACTGGCTGGCCGAGCCGCCGAGCTGGCTAGCCACCGGGGTGGAGCCGTTGTTGGCGACGAACTGGCCTGCATTCCACTTCAGGGACACATTGAATGTGCCGCTGGTCTCGGAGCCGGAAAAGGTGATGACTTCCACGTAGTTGCCGGTGATCTTGTCGGCGGTGAAGGTCTGGCCGAGAGCGCCGGCGATCGCGCCTTCGTTCACGGTGAAGTCCGGGAAGCTCTGTGCCATGGCGCCGGAGCTGGCTGCGAACGAGGCGGTCACTGCGCATGCGATCAGGGTCTTGCGAATTGCGTTTTTCATTTTTCCGATTCCAGTTTAATTAATTATGGCGAGATTGCTCTCATGGCCTAATCAGCAGGAACCGTGCCACCCAATCAACATTTTTTAAAATCAACGACTTAACAAGTTACTGAATGTAACTAGTTTCAATATTGTAAATTTATCCGACACAACAATTTGACAATATGCATGGATAGCGCGAAATGTATGTGCGTTTGCGCACGTAAAAGCAAGTTAATGGGGAAATTCGCGACATTCACTTCGTCCAATGCCCTGTCCAGGCAATCTTGTATGCCTTTCACGCGCTGCAAACCGTGATTGTGAAGCAGTCGTACGATCAATTTTTTACCAGATTACTCGATGCAAGCGTAATTACTGCAGGAAACATATTCGGATATTTATCAAACCTTCTCCAAATTCCATTATTTAATTTATTCAGTGCAATTATTTTCTTCATGCAATTCGCCATGCATCCATAATTGCGCCGCCCATGCACTTTGCATCGGTGTTTTCAATCAAAACCCGTCGCTTTCTTTTCCGGCAGACTGTCCCGTTAATCGACAGGTGAAAGACCATGAATCGACGTTGGGAACTGGATCTGCTAAGGGGCTTCATGCTGGTGATGATGTTTACCACGCACCTGCCGACCCGGTTTTCCGACAAGCTCGGCCAGCCCTTCGGCTATGTGTCGGCCGCCGAGGGTTTCGTGATGCTGTCGGCCTTCATGGCCGGGCTGATCTATACCGGGCGGGCGCAGAAGGCCGGCATACCGGCCATGAAAAAAGCCTTTTTCCGGCGCGTCACCACGGTGTACGCCTGCCACGCCACCCTGCTGCTGTTCCTGTTCTCGGCCATTGCCATGCTCGGCCTCAAGCTCGACCAGCCGGCGCTGACCAACCTGATCGGCTTCTACCTGTCCGATCCCTGGGCCGCGCTGCCGGGTGCGCTGCTCCTGATCTACAACCCGCCGCTGCTTGATATCCTGCCGCTCTACATCCTGCTGCTGTTCGCCAGCCCCTTCGTGCTCGCCTTTGCGATGCAGCGCGGCTGGACCGGCATATTCGTTATCAGCGTGGCCCTGTGGGCATGCGGCCAGTTTCCGCTGTCGCAGGGCCTGTACGAGATGCTGGCCCAGCATACCGGGCTGCGGGTGCCGTTCAGCGAAACCGGCTCGTTCGAGACCCTGTCATGGCAATTCCTCTGGCTGTTCGGCCTATGGATGGGCGCCGCCACCGCACAGGGCAGGCTGGACCACCGCAAGCCCTTCCCCCGGGCCCTGGTGGTGGGCGCTTTCCTGGTGGTGCTGATTGGCCTGGTGTGGCGCCATACGGCCGGCCAGATTCCGGTGCCGGGTGATGCCGAATCCCTAATCAACCACCTGTTCGACAAATGGCGACTGGGGCCGCTGCGCATGCTGAACCTGTTCGCGCTGCTGGTGGTGATCATGCATATCGGGCCGCGCCTGAGCGAGCGGCTGCCGCGCATCGGCTTTCTGGAAAAGCTGGGGTCGGCATCGCTGCCAGTGTTCTGCATGCACCTGGTGGTGGTGCTTGCCGCGCTGTCGATTGCCGGGGAATACCGGCCCGGCCGCCCGCTGCTGCTGGATGTGCTGATGATGGCGGCCGGCCTGGCGGCGCTGTATGCGACTGCGCTGGTCACGCTGTACCTCGACCGCGAGGAGCAGCAGCGCATGCTGGCGGCGCGCAAGGAGCAGGAACTGAAACGCGCGGGGCGTCGCCAGGCCACGGCCGCCGGTGCGGCCAAATCCGATCTGCCTACCTGAGCGACGGCGAGATCAGGTCATGCCATAGCGCGTAGCCGGCCTGGTTCATGTGCAGCCTGTCCTCGCGGAACAATTCGGCGCGCGGCGCGCCCCGGCTGTCGAGCATGGGCGTGAAGACATCGATATAGCGGGCATTGTCCAGGTGCGACACGTACTCGCCGATCAGGGCATTGGTGGCACGGATGTCGGCCAGCAGGCCAACGCGGGCGATGCTGGGCTTGATCGACACATAGGCGATGCGGGTGGCGGGCAAGGCGGCGCGCACGCCTTCGACGAAGCGGGTAAAACTCTTTAACACCTGTTCCGGCCGGCGGCCTTCGGCCAGGTCGTTCTCGCCGGCATACACCACCACCGTGCGCGGCTTGTAGGGAATCACCAGGCGGCTCAGGTAGGCGGCGCAGTCCTCCATGCGGGAACCGCCGAAGCCGCGCTTGACCACGATGGGCGCGGTGTTGAATTGCTGTTCCAGGTTGTCCCAGAGGCGGATCGATGAGCTGCCCACGAACAGCACGCCGCCCGGCGCCGGCATTTTTTGCTTGTCGGCATTGGCGAAGGCATCGAAGCTGGAGGTCCAGCGCGGATCGATAGCGGCCTGGAGCCCGGCCGCGCTGCTCTGGGCCAGGACCGGCTGCGCCAGTCCGGCGGCAAACAAAAGAGAGACCACTGCCCGAGAAATGGCAATCATTGCAAACCTTTAATCTGATTCGACCGGATGTTGCCGCATTTTGGGACGGCCCGCCAATATTAAAGGCAAGTCATTGAAACAGATGAAAAAATTGTGATTTTTGCCATGCAAAAACGTTGCTGCAAGGTGCTTGCGGGCCAATCCGGCCGTTGCGGTGCGGCCGCCGGCATCGATAAAAGCATGCCTGGCGGCCACGGCGCATTAAAGGTGGGAAGGCAGACAGCTCCCATGCCTTCTCCGTGATGCCTGCACTCAGGCGGCATCCTTCAGGTAACCGACCTTGGCCGGGTCGCGCATTTTGAGGCACACCGCGAAGGCAATCGCGCACATCGCCGTCACGTACCAGTAGAAGCTGGCTTCGTGGCCGACCGACTTGAGCCACAGCGCGACATACTCGGCCGAACCGCCGAAGATGGCATTGCCCAGCGCATAGGAAAAACCGACGCCGAGCGCCCTGATCTCCGGCGGGAACATCTCCGACTTGATCAGGCCGCTGATGGAGGTATAGAAGCTGACGATGGCCAGGGCGCCGACCACCAGCGCGAATGCGGCATAGGGGCTGCGCACCCCGGCCAGCGCATACAGGATGGGCACGGTGCACAGCGTGGCAAGGCCGCCGAACCAGAGCATCGAGGTGCGGCGCCCGATGCGGTCGGACAGAGCGCCGAAGAGCGGCTGCATCAGCATGTAGACAAACAGCGCGCAGGTCATCACCAGGCTGGCGGTCTTGGCATGCATGCCCGCGGTGTTGACCAGGTACTTCTGCATGTAGGTGGTGAAGGTGTAGAAGATCAGCGAGCCGCCGGCGGTGAAGGCGATCACGGTGAAGAAGGCGCCCTTGTGCTGCATCAGGCCGGCGAAGCTGCCGGCTTCCTTGGCGCCGCGGCTTTCGGCGGTGGAGGTCTCGGACAGGGTGCGGCGCAGGTAGAGCGCCACCAGCGCGGCCAGCGCGCCCAGCACGAAGGGAATGCGCCAGCCCCAGTCGCGCAGCTGTTCCGTGGTAAGCAGCTGCTGCAGCACGACCAGCACCAGCACCGCCAGCAGCTGGCCGCCGATCAGGGTCACGTACTGGAAGGAGGCGAAGAAGCCGCGCCGGCCCTTCAGCGCCACTTCGCTCATGTAGGTCGCGCTGGTGCCGTACTCGCCGCCGACCGACAGGCCCTGCAGCAGCCGCGCCAGCAGCAGCAGCGCCGGCGCGAGGGTGCCTATCGTGGCATAGGTCGGCAGGCAGGCAATGAGCAGCGAGCCGCCGCACATCATGAACACCGAGATCAGCATGGCGGTCTTGCGGCCGCGCTTGTCGGCGATCCGGCCGAACATCCAGCCGCCGATGGGCCGCATCAGGAAGCCGGCGGCGAACACGCCGGCCGTGTTGAGCAGCTGGGTGGTCGGATTGCCGGACGGGAAAAACGCATGCGCAAAATACAGCGACGTGAAGGAGTAGATATAGAAGTCGAACCATTCGACCAGGTTGCCCGAGGAGGCGGCGACGATGGCGAAGATGCGGCTGCGGTCATCCATCGGGTGCGTAGCGGTCGTGGGGCTTGCGGTGTCCATTTCGGCGTGTTCCTGTAGTGATCAAGACATGGGTTTACCAGATTGGCCGGTGGGGCTCGTTGACGCAGTCGCGCCAGAGGCATCTTTCAGGCAGGAACAGGCTTCGTCACCCGCAATCGGAGAAGTTTCCACGGGAGTGGATTGCCTGTACATGTCCGACTGCGCGCCTTCCGCCGGCAGGGCAGCCCGGTGGGCCGTGCCCTACAGGTCGAAGGCGATGCCCTGGGCCAGCGGCAGCTGGTCCGAGTAATTGACGGTGTTGGTGGCGCGCCGCATATAGCCTTTCCATGCGTCCGAGCCGGATTCGCGGCCGCCGCCGGTCTCCTTGTTGCCGCCGAAGGCGCCGCCGATCTCGGCGCCGGACGGACCGACATTCACATTGACGATGCCGCAGTCGCTGCCGGCAGCGGCCATGAAGCGCTCGGCTTCCCGCATGTCCATCGTGAAGATCGAGGAAGACAGGCCCTGCGGCACCGCATTGTTCAGGGCGATGGCGTCGTCCAGGCTGCGGTAGCGCATCACGTACAGGATGGGCGCAAAGGTTTCCTCGCAGACGATGCCGCTCTGGGACGGCATCTCCACCAGCGCCGGCCGCCCGTAATGGCCGCGCTCGCAGCCCGGCACCATCACCCGCTCGCCGCCATGCACCGTGCCGCCCTCCCGCGCCGCGCTCGCCAGTGCGCGCTGCATCGCGTCGAAGGCGGCGCCGTCGATCAGCGGGCCGACCAGCGTTTCCGGCAGCAGCGGATTGCCGATGCGCAGCGCCTGCATCGCCTGCTTCAACGGCGGCAGCAGGCGCTCGTGCACGTCGGCGTGGACGAACAGCCGGCGCAGGCTGGTGCAGCGCTGGCCGGCGGTGCCGGCGGCGGCGAAGAGGATGGCGCGCAGGGCCAGCGCCAGGTCGGCGCTGGGCGCCACCACGGCCGCATTGTTACCGCCCAGCTCGAGAATGGCGCGACCGAAGCGTGCCGCCACCCGCGGCGCCACTTCGCGGCCCATGCGGGTCGAGCCGGTCGCCGAGAGCAGCGGCACGCGGCCATCGTCCACCAGCCGGGCCGCCAGCGCAGGCCCGCCCTGCAGCACTTCGAGCAGGCCGGCGGGCGCGGCGCCGAAGCGCGCGCAAGCCTTTTCGAACAGGGCGGCGCAGGCCAGCGCCGTGAGCGGCGTTCTTTCGGAGGGCTTCCATACCACGCTGTCGCCGCAGACCCAGGCCAGCGCGGCATTCCAGGCCCATACCGCCGCCGGGAAATTGAAGGCCGACAGCACGCCGCATACGCCCAGCGGATGCCAGGTCTCCATCAGCCGGTGGCCCGGCCGCTCCGACGCCATCGTCAGCCCGTACAGCTGGCGCGACAGGCCCAATGCGAAGTCGCAGATGTCGATCATCTCCTGCACCTCGCCCAGGCCTTCCTGCAGGATCTTGCCGGTCTCCAGCGTGATCAGCCGGCCCAGCGCCGCCTTGTTCTCGCGCAGCACATCGCCGAACAGCCGCACCAGCTCGCCGCGCCGCGGCGCCGGCATCTCGCGCCAGGCGAGGAAGGCCTGGTGGGCGCGGCCGATGGCGGCATCGGCCTGCGCCGCCGAACCGGCCGCCACGCCGGCCAGGGGCTTGCCGTCGATCGGCGAGACCGACTGCAGGCCGGCCGGATCCAGGCTGGCGGGCTGCACGCCCAGCTGCGATAAAAGCGCGTTCACGTCCATGGCGGGCTCCTGTGGAATCGACGGCGACAGGCCAAGTCTGTCGCAGCCGGGGGCGGCGCACAAGTGCATTGCGGGGGTTTGCATGCAGCGCGTCGGAAAACTCAACTACACTACGAGCCTGCTTCCTGTGCCTGACAACGCAGCCGGACGTCGATCCGGCGCAAGGAGACCAGCATGCGGCATCAGCAACGCGAACATATCGACACCGTCCTGCGCGTGGCCGACCACGGCGGCGCGGCCGCGCCTGACGCGGCGCCGCATGATGACGTGATACGCAGCTCATGGCTGCGCTGCGTCAACGACCACCGGCTCGACCCAACCTGCATGCGCGAGGCCGTGATACTGCCGGCGCCGCTGCTGCGCGAGCACCAGGACCAGATGGAAGACTTCCTGCGCATCGCCCGCCATGGCCTGGAATCGCTGTACCAGCAGGTGGCCGGCCTGGGCTACGTGGTGCTGCTCACCGATGCGCGCGGCGTGACGGTCGACTTCATGGGCGACCTGCAGCTGGACCGCAGCCTGCGCAAGGCCGGCCTCTACCTCGGCGCCGACTGGAGCGAGCGCCATGCCGGCACCTGCGGCGTGGGTACCTGCATCAGCACCGGCGAAGCGCTGACGGTGCACCAGGGCGACCACTTCGACGCCACCCACATCCCGCTCACCTGCAGCACCGCGCCGGTCTATGGCAGCGATGGCGGCCTGAATGCGGTGCTGGATATCTCCGCCCTCACCTCGCCCCAGCCCAAGGCCAGCCAGCACCTGGCGCTGCAACTGGTGAAGATGGCGGCGCAGCGGGTGGAGGATGCCGGCTTCCTGCGCCGCTTCGCACAGGAATGGGTACTGCGGCTTTCCGCGGCGCCGCAGTTCCTGGAAGTGAGCCCGGAATACCTGCTGGCGCTCGATGCGGCCGGCCATGTCGCCGGCTACAACCGCCGCGCCCAGCTGCTGCTGGAAGCGCCGGGCGCGCCGCCGCTCCTGGGCCGGCATATCGGCCAGCTGCTGCAGCTCGACATCAACCAACTCGGCCGCTACCTGAAGAGCGAGCCGGCCGACCGGCGCGCGGTGGTGGTCAATGGCAGCAGGCGCATCCTGTTCCTGCTGGCGTCGCCGCCGCCGGCACGGCGGGTGCAGGCAGTGCCTGCACGCCAGATCCCGGCGCCGCTGGCTGCGCTCTCCGGCGGCGACGCGCTGCTGGACCGGCAGATCGAGCGCGCCGCCAGGCTGGTCAACACGCCGGTCAGCCTGTTGCTGACGGGCGAAACCGGCACCGGCAAGGAATACTTTGCCAAGGCCCTGCATGAAAGCAGCGAGCGCCGGCGCGGCCCCTTCATCGCCGTCAATTGCGCGGCCATCCCCGAGACGCTGATCGAAAGCGAGCTGTTCGGCTATCTGCCCGGCAGCTTTTCCGGCGCGGCGCAGAAAGGCAAGCGCGGCCTGATCGCCGAGGCGCACGGCGGCACCCTGTTCCTGGACGAGATCGGCGACATGCCGCGCCACCTGCAGGCCAGGCTGCTGCGGGTGCTGGCGGAAAAGGAAGTGCTGCCGATCGGCGCGTCGCGGCCGGTGCAGGTCGACATCCGGGTGATCGCCGCCACCCACTGCGCGCTGGAAGCGCTGGTGCGGGAAGGCCGCTTCCGCGACGACCTGTACTACCGCCTCAACGGCGCGCGCCTCGTGCTTCCGCCGCTGCGGCTGCGGCAGGACCTGGGCTGGATGATGGACCGCATGCTGCGCGCCCATGCCAGGCGCAACGGCCTGCAGGAGGCGCCCGAGCTTGCCGCCGACACCGCGCAGCTGCTGCGCAGCCATCACTGGCCGGGGAACCTGCGCGAGCTGCGCAATGTGCTGGAGTATGCGGCCGCGGTCTGCAGCGGCAACCGCATCGAGCCGGCCGACCTGCCGGACGGCCTGGCCGCGCAGGGCGCGCTCGAAGCGCCCGGCAGCGCCGACGCGGCCGACACGCCGGCGCGGCAGCTCGAAGCGCTGCTGCGCGAATGCCGCTGGAACGTGACGCTGGCCGCGTCGCGTCTGGGCGTGGCGCGCATGACGCTGTACCGGCGCATGAAACGGCTGGGCATCGTCAGCCCCAACCATACGCAAGCCTGAGCACGCTCCGGGCTTACGGCTTCCTGCGAGTGTCACAGCTGTGACACCTGTCACAGGCCGGGTGACGGCACAGGTGCCGCACCGCCGGGCTGGCGTGCCTGCCTGCCTCTCATGCGCGGCAGCCTGCCTCACTGACAAATCCTTTTGATTCATAGGTTTGCATGCCTGCCCGCAGAACGTGCCAAGCGCAGGCGGCGCTGGCACGCGGCTTGCGAAAGAGGATGACCGGCACGAGCCGGGCTATTCATATCATGGAGGCAGACAGATGACGATTACCCCCACCCAAGCGGCGGCAGGCTGGCTGGAAGAATTCGGCGCGGCCCTGAAGAGCAACGACCCGGATGCCGTGGCCGCGCTGTTCCAGGAGGACTGCTACTGGCGCGACCTGGTCAGCTTCACCTGGAACATCAAGACCATGGAAGGCCGCCAGCAGGTGCGCGACATGCTGGCGGCGCGGCTGGCCGACACCGCGCCGTCGAACTGGCGCCTGGAAGGCGAACCTACCGAAGCCGACGGCGTGGTCGATGCCTGGCTGACCTTCGAGACCGGCGTGGCGCGCGGCCGCGGCCACCTGCGGCTGAAGGACGGCCGCGCATGGACGCTGCTGACCACGATGACGGAACTGAAGGGCCACGAGGAAAAGACCGGCGAGCGGCGCGCCAAGGGCGCCGAGCATGGCGTGCAGAAGGGCCGGCTTTCCTGGCTGGAGAAGCGCCAGCAGGAAGAACGCGAGCTGGGCTACAGCGCCCAGCCGTACTGCGTGATCATCGGCGGCGGCCAGGGCGGCATTGCGCTCGGCGCACGCCTGAAGCGCCTGGGTGTGCCGACCATCATCGTCGAGCGCAACCCGCGCGCCGGCGACTCCTGGCGCAACCGCTACAAGTCGCTCTGCCTGCATGACCCGGTCTGGTACGACCACCTGCCCTACCTGCCCTTCCCGGACGACTGGCCCGTGTTCGCGCCCAAGGACAAGGTCGGCGACTGGCTGGAGATGTATACCAAGGTGATGGAACTGAACTACTGGAGCAGCACCGAGGCCGTCAGCGCCCGCTTCGACGAAGAGAAGAAGGAATGGGAAGTGCTGGTCAGGCGCAATGGCGAGGACGTGACGCTGCGGCCGAAGCAGCTGGTATTCGCGCTGGGCGTGTCGGGCTTTCCGAACGTGCCGAAAATCGAGGGCGCGGAAGACTTCCAGGGCGTGCAGCATCACTCCAGCAAGCACCCCGGCGGCGAGGCCTTCGCCGGCAAGAAGGCGGTGGTGCTGGGCGCGAACAACTCGGCCCACGACATCTGCGCCGACCTGTGGGAGAACGGCGCGGACGTCACCATGATCCAGCGCAGCTCGACCCATATCGCGCCGTCCGAATCGCTGATGGAGCTGGCGCTGGGCGGGCTGTACTCGGAGCAGGCGGTGGCCAACGGCATTACCACCGACAAGGCCGACCTGACCTTCGCCTCGGTGCCATACAAGATCATGCACACCTTCCATATCCCGGTGTACGAGGAAATGAAAAAGCGCGACGCCGACCTGTACGAGCGGCTGGAAAAGGCCGGCTTCATGCTCGACTTCGGCGACGACGGCTCGGGCCTCTTCATGAAATACCTGCGACGCGGCTCGGGCTACTACATCGATGTCGGCGCCTCCGAACTGGTGGCCAACGGCAGCATCAAATTGAAGAGCCGGGTCGACATCCGGCGCATCAAGGCCAATTCGGTGGAGCTGAGCGACGGCACCGAGCTGCCGGCCGACCTGCTGGTGTACGCCACCGGCTACGGCTCGATGAATGGCTGGGTGGCGCGGCTGGTGTCGCCGGAAGTGGCGGACAAGGTCGGCAAGTGCTGGGGCCTGGGCTCGGCCACCACCAAGGACCCCGGCCCGTGGGAAGGCGAACTGCGCAACATGTGGAAGCCCACCGCGCAGGAAAATATGTGGTTCCATGGCGGCAACCTGCACCAGTCGCGGCACTATTCCCGCTACCTGTCGCTGCAGCTGAAGGCGCGCATGGAAGGCATACCGACCCCGGTCTACGGCCAGGCGGAGGTGCATCACCTGCGCTGATGTTGGCCTGGATCAAGGAATAATTAGTTTCTACACAGAAACTAATGCGTACCATGGCATGCTCTTTTGTAAAGGAGAAATGCCATGGCACAACCGCTCTGTTTCTACCGTGACCTGACCGACATCGCGGAAAAACGCATCAGTGAATTGATCCTGCAGGCCGGCACGGCGGAGCGGCGCGACGACGCGCTGTTTCCCGAGGCCGGCGGCTATTACCGGGCCTGCGCGCTGACGGTGTTCCTGGCATGGAACGACGTCACCGAGGGCTGGCAGACCCGGCAGGACCGCGACCGCCTGGCCGCGCTGGCCGGTGCCGAGGGCCTGTCGCCGGCGCGCCCGGCGCAGGCGCCGTCAACTGGCATGAGCCGTGGACGAGCGCGGCTGGACGCCTGACCTGACCTTGCGCAATCCGGCGCGGCGCTATGCCCGGCCGGCCAGGAAACCCGGCAGTAATGCATGCATGCTTGACAGGGTCGTACGCCCGCCGTCCAGGCGCCGGGCAGAATGCAGCCAGAACCTTGCGGGCCAGCCGCCGTGCCACCGGATAGCCGGGCGGCGGTCCCGCCGACCGAGGCGCCATGGCTGATCCCAATTCCAATCCTGATACCAATCCCGATACCCGCCTCCGCACGCCTTCCCGCACAGAACGCCATCGCACCGCCGCTTCCGGCCAGGGTTTCCTGCGCCAGGTTGTCGTCGTCTATGCCGTCGGCGCCCTGTTCCTGGCGCTGGCCGCCGTGGTCTGGCTGGGCGGCGAAGTGCTGTTGCTGCTGTTTGCCTGCATCCTGCTGGCCCTTCTGCTCTACATGGCAAGCACGAAGGTGCAGCGCTGGATGCCGGTCTCGCGCGGCGTTGCCCTTACCATCGTGGTGGTGGCAAGCTGCGTGGTGATCGGGCTGGGCGGCTGGCTGATGGCGCCGCAGATCGGCGAGCAGAGCGGCACCCTGGCCGACGCGCTGCCCAAGGCGCTCGACAAGGTGCGCGCCATGCTGGAGGACATGCCGCTGCTGCGCAGCCTGGGCGCGAGCCTGCCGTCCAATGAAGACCTGATGCGCCAGATGGGCTCGGTGCTGCCGCGCACCGGCCTGTTCTTTTCCGGCTTGCTGGGCGTGATCGGCAATATCGCCATCATCCTGTTCGTCGGCATCTACTTCGCCGCGCAGCCGCGCCTCTATATCGAGGGCATCATTACTCTTGCGCCTTTCGGCAAGCGCGAACGCGTCCGCGAGGTGCTGGAGGAAATCGCCACGACCCTGTCGCAATGGCTGGCAGGCAAGCTGCTGTCCATGCTGGTGGTGGCGGTGGCCAGCACCGCCGGCCTGCTGCTGCTGGACGTGCCCCTGGCCCTGGTGCTGGGCATCCTGGCAGGCTTGCTCGACTTCGTGCCGTATGTCGGCCCGATCATGGCCGGCGTGCCGGCGGTGCTGGTGGCCTTCTCCGAAAGCCCTGCCACCGCGCTGTACGTGGTGCTGCTGTTCGTCTTCATCCAGACTGCCGAAGGCTACCTGCTGCTGCCGCTGGTGGAACGGCGCACGGTGTCGCTGCCGCCGGCGCTGACCATCATGATGCAGGCGCTGCTGGGCGCGATGTGGGGCTTCGCCGGCGTGGCCCTGGCAACCCCGATTGCCGCCGTGGCCGCGGTGCTGGTGTCGATGCTGTATGTGCAGGACATGCTGGGCGACCCGGTAAGGACGCCGAGCGAGAGCGGGGACGCCGGCTAGACGGCCGTGCGCCCACCAGGGCAGGGCTCCGGAAGCCCTAGCCCGGGTTACGCTGCGCGCAACCCGGGCTACGCGTTCTGTCCCGGCTCCGCCCGCTGCGTCGCAGCCTCCTCCAGCATCGCCGCGTTCACCACATGCACCGGCGCGCCCGCCACATAAGCCAGAATCTGCTCGAACACCTTCTCGAACCCGAACTCATAGGCATCGCGTTCTACGTAGCCAAGGTGCGGCGTGCATACCGCGTTCGGCAGCGCAAGAAGGGGATGGTTCGCTGCCACCGGCTCATGCTCGTACACGTCCACCGCGGCGCGGCCCGGCCGACCTGCCCGTAGCGCCGCTTCCAGCGCACCGTCGGCGATCAGTCCGGCGCGGCTGGTGTTGACGATCAGCGCGTCGGGCTTCATCAGGGCCAGGTGCTCCGCGGTGACGATGCAGCGGGTGGCGTCGGTCAGGCGGATATGCAGGCTCAGCACGTCGGCCTGTTCGAACAGCTCGCGCTGGCTGGCAGCGGTGAGATGGCCGTCGGCGCGCGCCTTGTCCAGCGTGGTATCGCGGCCCCAGACCATCACCCGCATGCCGAACGCCCTGCCATAGCCGGCCACCAGCGCGCCGATGCGGCCGTAGCCGAAGATGCCCAGGGTGCGGCCGTGCAGCACGTCGCCCATGGTCGACTGCCAGTGCCCGGCCTTGAGCCGCGCCACTTCCTGCGGTATGTGGCGCAGCGCGCCGAGGATCAGGCCCCAGGTGAATTCCGCCGTCGCATACGAGGGCCGGCCATACTGCCCGGCCGACACCAGCACGCCATGCCGGCTGCAGGCGGCCAGGTCGATATGGGGCGTCACGCCGTGCTGGCTGATCAGCTTGAGAAGCGGCAGCCGCTCCAGCAGCGCCGCGCCGATGCTGGAGCGCTCGCGGATCAGCACCAGCACCTCGGTATCGGCCAGGCGGGCGGCCAGCAGGTCGATGTCTTCCACATGGTCGTTCCAGACCGTGACGTCGTGGTCCTTCAGCAGCTCGAAGCAGGCCAGCGAGCGCACGGCATTCTGGTAGTCGTCGAGGATGGTGATCTTCATGACTGTGCCCGGCTGAAGAAGCGCAGCGCCAGCGCATTGAATTGTGCCGCCTGTTCGTACTGCAGCCAGTGGCCGGCATCGGGAATCACGCTGACCGATGCCGGCCCGAGGTGCTGTGCCAGCCAGTCGCGGCGTTCAGTGAGTTCATGCCGCTGGTGCGGGTCGTCCAGCCCCAGCACCACATGCACCGGCACCTGCAGCGACTGCAGCATCGGCCGCAGATGCACCGAGCGCGACAGCTGGCGCGACACGAAGCGGTTCTGCCGCACGCATTGTTCCAGCAGGTCGAGCGCCTCGGGGGTGGCCAGCGCGGGATTCTTCACCATCAGCTCGTTGAGCGTGATCGCAAGACCCGCGCGCAGGCCCTGGTTGCGTGCCGCCTCGGCCGCACGGGCCTGCAGTGCCTTGACCTCCTCCGACACCTGGCCCAGGCCGGGCGGATTGACCAGCAGCAGCGCCGCCACCGACTCGGGAAACAGCAGCGCGACCCGCACCGCCACCGCGGTGCCGAAGGAAAAGGCGGCAATGCCCGGCGGCGTGTCGCGCAGCGGCGGCGCGAGCGTGGCGCGCAGGCCGGCGATGGCTTCGCCGACCGGGCGCGCCAGGCCGTCGATGTCGCTTTCCGGCGCGGCGTCGCATGACAGGCCGAAGCCCGGCAGGTCGATCGCAAACACGGTATGGTGCTGCGCCAGCGCGGCGATGTTGTCGCGCCAGTGCAGCCAGCTGCCAAAGCCGCCATGGATCAGCACCAGCGGCGCGCCGTTGCCGGCGCTGACGTAGTGCAGCTTGCCGAGGCTGGTGTCGACCATGCCTGTGTGCAGGCCTTCGTTCAATGCAATCGATGTTGCCATATGGGTTTTTCCTGTGGTCTGCCGGTCCGTCGCATCGGCTCAGAGCGTTTCCAGGCCCGGCAGTTCATCCAGGCGGAGGAGTTTTTCCAGCAGCGCGCCGGCCGCCTCGCTGCCCAGCACGGGGTCGGCGAGTTCGCGGTATTTCTGCTCCAGTTCCCGGTCCGACAGCGGCGCTTCCGGATCGCCCTTGCGGAAGGGCTGCAGGAAGGACAGCACCCGGCCGTCGCGCAGCCGGATCTCGACGCGGGCGGCGCGCTGTCCGGGAAAGGCGGCGTCCAGTTCCGGATCGACCGTCAATGTGATCTTCTTCATCAGCGCGCGGGTCGCCGCATCGTTCATGCGCGCCGGCGCGAACGCGGCCAGGCGCACGCTGCCATGCGTCAGCGCGCTGGCCACCGTGTACTTGACCGAGAAGCGTGCCTCGGCCGGCGTGGCCGGATTCTCGTAGCCGGCCACGTCCAGCGCGGCGCGGTAGGTGTTGATGCTGACCTGCTCGATGTCGTCGGCGCGCAGGCCGTGCTGCGCCTGCAGCGCCAGCGCGCCGTCGATCGGCGCGAAGGTATGGCCGCAGCAGGCGTGGTTCTTGAACGTGATGCGGGTGATATGGAAGTCGCGGCCCAGGGTCGCCACTGCTTTTCCCCAGTCGGGGCCGTCGCTCATTGCGCGGCCCAGGCCGGCTTCGCCTTCGAAGATGTCGAGCGAGCCGGTCACGCCTTCGGCCGCCGCCAGCGCCGCCATGACGCCGGCTTCGGCGGCGCGGCCGGCATGCAGCGGCTTGGACATCGAATCCATGCGGAAGGCCTGCTGCAGCCCGGCGGCGAAGGTGGCCACGGTGGCCAGCGCATGCGCGAAGCGGGCCTGGTCCAGCCTGAGGATCTCGGCCGCCGCCGCCGCCGCGCCGAAGCAGCCTATGGTGCCGGTGTTATGCCAGTGCCGGTAATGCGCCCGGCCCATCGCGGCGCCGATGCGGGTCGAGATTTCGTAGCCCACCACCACGGCGCGCAGGAATGCCTCGCCCGACACCTTGCGCGACTGGCCCAGCGCCAGCGCCGCCGCGATGGTGGGCGCGCCCGGATGGTAGATCGCTTCGCGGAAGATGTCGTCCACCTCCACGATATGCGACGCGGTGCCGTTGACCAGCGCCGCCAGCCGTACCGTGGCCGGCTGGCCCAGCATCAGGCGGGCGCTGCCATGCCCGAGTTCTTCCGACAGGGCCCGTTCCAGCGACGTGGCCGGCGGCAGCACCGCGCCCGGCAGCGCCGCCGCGTGCCAGTCGATCACGGCGCGCCTGGCATGATGGACGACGTCCGGGCTCATGGCCGCGGCGCGGTAGTCAACGGCAAACTGCGCAAACTGTTCCACAACGTACATGCGATGCTCCTTTGTTCTTACTCTGCGGTGGCGCCGGAAATCTTCACCACGCGGGCCCACTTCACCGTTTCATCCTTCATGTACTTGCCGAATTCCTGCGGCGTCGAGCCGACCGGCTCGGCGCCCTGCTCGATGAACTTGGCATGGATCTCCGGCATGGCCAGCACGCGGGCAATGTCGGATGAAATCTTGTCCGTCACTGCCTTGGGCATGTTGGCCGGGCCCACCAGGCCGAACCAGGAGCTCGCATCGAAATTAGGGTAGCCCGATTCGGCGACGGTCGGAATGTCGGGCAGGCCGGTCGAGCGCTTCTTGCTCGACAGCGCCAGCGCCTTGAGCCGGCCGTTGCGCACATGCTGCACCGCCGACGGGATCGTGGCGAACATGAAGTGCACCGCATCGCCGCCCAGCAGGTCATTCAGCGCGACCGCGCCCTTGTACGGCACATGGGTCGCTTCCACGTTGGCCTGCGACTTCAGCAGTTCCATGGCCAGGTGGGATGCAGTGCCGCTGCCGGTGGAGGCATAGAAGTACTTGCCGGGATTGGCCTTGAGCAGCGCCATGAATTCCTTGAAGTTATTGACCTGCATGGTCTTCGGATTGACTACCAGCATGTTGGGCACGTCGGCTACCAGCGAAATCGGCGTGAAGTCCTTCAGATGGTCGAAGGGCATGCGCTTGTACAGGCTGGTGTTGACCGACAGCGGTCCGGTCGAACCCATGAACAGGGTATAGCCGTCGGGCGCGGCCTTGGCCACCGCGGCGCCGGCGATGTTGCCGCCCGCACCGGGACGGTTTTCAACGATCACCGACTGGTTCCACATCTTCGACAGTTCGATGCCCAGCATGCGGGCGATGATGTCGGTGGTGCCGCCGGCGGAGAAGCCGACGACCATGGTCACCGGCTTGGTAGGCCAGGCCTGGTCCTGGGCCGGCGCGTTCTGCGCAAACAGCGCGAGGGCGGCGCCGAGCGCCGGCAGGGCGAACTTGCGCAGGGTGGCATTGAATTTCATGAAGGTCTCCTTGATCGTTTTATTTATGAATGGATGAAAGGCGTTCAGGCTGCTTTGGCGGCGCGCTGCGGGAAGGACCGGCCGAACACGCCTTCGGCAATCCGGTTCTTCAGCATCTCGATCGAGCCGCCGGCGATCATCCAGCCGCGGGTGCGGCGCACGCAGTACTCGATCAGCATTTCCTGGCTGTAGCCCATCGCGCCCATGACCTGCAGCGCTTCATTGGCCACGTCCCAGCCGGCCTGGTTGCAGGCGAGCTTGGCCATCGCGGTGCTCTGCGCCGACGGCAGGCCATGCTCGCCTTCCAGCGCGGCCCGGTACAGCAGCAGCTGCGCGGCTTCCAGCTTCATCGTCATTTCCGCGAACTTCCACTGGATGCCCTGGAACTCGCACAGCGCGCGGCCGAACTGCTTGCGGGTGGCCGCATGTTCGCGCGCCGCATTGAAGGCATAGCGGCCCAGCGCCAGCGAGCGCGAGGAATTGCCCAGCCGCTCGACATTGAAGCCCGAGATCTGCTTCTTGAAGCCGCCCATGCCGAGCAGCACGTTGGCCCGCGGTATGCGGCAGTTCTCGAAATAGAGCTGGCTCCACTGCTCGCCGCTCATGAAGGACGAAGGCTCGCCCACCGTGAAGCCGGGCGTGCCGCGTTCCACCAGCACCGAGCCGATGCCATCGACGCCGGGGCCGAAGCGCACATAGATCAGGAACAGGTCGGCTTCCGGGCTGTGGGTGGAAAACACCTTGCTGCCATTGATCAGGTAGCCGTCGCCGTCTTCGGTGGCGCTGGTCTTGAGCTCGGTCACGGCCGAGCCGGCGTCGGGTTCGCTCATGCCCAGCGCAATGAGCTTTTTCCCTGCCAGCAGATCGGGCAGGAAGCGCTGCTTCTGATCGGCGCTGGCATATTCGACGAAGGTGCGGATCGGGCCGAAGTTGCCGGCCTGGACGATGTCGGCGCTCTTCGGGCAGGCCAGCGCCACTTCCTGGATTGCCAGCACCGCGTGCATCAGGGTGCCGCCCTGGCCACCGTCGGCTTCATCGAAGGCGATGCCCAGCAAGCCCTGCTCGGCCAGCATGGCGGCCACATCCCAGGGGTAGTGGGTGGCATGGGCGCGTGCCAGCGCGCCTGGCGCCAGCTTGTCCTGCGCAAAGCGGCGTACGGAGTCGGCAAAGGCGCGGTGCTCTTCACTCAGTTCGAAATTCATTGGGTCCTCGTTGATGATCTGCGATGGTTCATGCTGCTGGGGCGCTGGAGTCCTGGCCGCCGCGGCGAGGCCGGTGCCAGCGCTCCGAATGCGCTGCAGTGTGCGCCGGGACCGGTGCTTTGACAATTTCCGGTTATGCAAGCCGGCATGAGAAAAACTCATAGCAGGATGGTCCTGGCTTTACAAAAAGGCATAGCTACATACCAAATCGGAAATGGCCGCCCGATAGCGCCGGTGCAATAATCGCAGCGGCCAGGCAACCGGCCCTGCCCCGTACATCGGTCCGAAGCCCACTCCGCTCATTGTTGATTCGAAGGACAAGCACAGCATGCCCGCCACACCCGACACCAGCCTTGGACAGGCCCTCTTCTCTCCGCGCAGTATCGCCATCATTGGCGCATCCGACGACCCGGCCAAGACCTCCGGCCGGCCGGTGCTGTTCCTGCGCCGCGCCGGCTTCCAGGGCGCGATCTATCCGGTCAATCCGCGCCGCGACACGGTGCTCGGCGAACGCGCCTGGCCGTCCGTGGCGGCGCTGCCGGAAGTCCCCGACCATGCCTATATCGTCACCCCGACCGAGCTGGTGCTGCCGGCGCTGGAAGAATGCGCGGCGGCCGGCATCAGGGTCGCCAGCATCCTGGCCAACGGCTTTTCCGAGGCCGGACCGGAAGGCCTGGCGCGCGAGGAGCAGCTGCGCGCCATCTGCGAGCGCACCGGCATCCGGGTGGTGGGTCCGAACAGCCTGGGCGTGGTGAACGTCCACCGGCGCTGCATGATCACCGCCAACGCCGCCTTCGCCGAACCGGAACTGCCGCCCGGCGGCATCTTCGTGGCCTCGCACAGCGGCAGCATGATCGGCGCACTGGTCTCGCGCGGCAAGGAGCGCGGCATCGGCTTTGCCGGTCTGGTCTCGGTGGGCAATGAAGCGGACCTCGGCATCGGCGAGATCTGCCTTGCCACGCTGGACGACCCCGACATCACAGGTTATCTGCTGTTCCTGGAAACCATACGCAAGGGCGACCGGCTGCGCGAGTTCGCGCTGGCCGCCGCCGCGCGCGGCAAGCCGGTGGCGGCCTACAAGCTCGGCCGCTCGGCGGCCGCGGCGGAGCTGGCGGTGTCCCATACCGGCGCGCTGGCCGGCGAGGACGACGTGGCCGACACCTTCCTGAAGGACTGCGGCATCGCCCGCGTCGAGACCCTGGAAGCCTTCATCGAATGCCTGCCGCTGATGGCGCGCATGCCGCTGGCGCAGCGCAAGTCGCAGCGGGTGGGCGTGATCACCACCACGGGCGGCGGCGCGGCGATGGTGGTGGACCAGCTCGGCATGCGCGGCGTGCAGGTGGAAACCCCGTCTCATGACACCTTCGCCCGGCTGGCCGCGGCCGGCGTGAAGGTGGGCCATGGCGCCATCGTCGACCTGACGCTGGCCGGCACCCGCTATGAAGTGATGAAGGCGGCGATCGACGTGATGTCGGCCGCGCCGGAGTTCGACCTGATCGTGGCCGTGGCCGGCTCCTCGGCCCGCTATCATCCCGACCTGGCGGTGCGGCCCATCGTCGACAGCAGGGACGGCCCCAAGCCGCTGGTGGCCTTCCTGGTGCCGGAAGCGCCGCAGGCGCTGGCCTTGCTGTCGGCCGCCGGCGTGCCCAACTTCCGCACGCCCGAAGCCTGCGCCGACGCCATTGCCGCCGCCTTCGCCCGCCGCGCGCCGCGAGCCCAGGCCGCGCCCGCGCAAGCGAGCGGCACGCCGCGCATGCTGGATGAGCTGGAGGCCTATGGCCTCTTGCAGCGCATCGGCGTGGCACATGCGCCGGTGGTGGCGATCGATGCGGCCGACACCGCTCCCGCCCATGAATTGGCCTATCCGCTGGCGGCCAAGGTGCTGCATGCCGACATCGCCCACAAGACCGACGTCGGCGGCGTGGTGCTGGGCATACAGGACCACGCCGGCCTGCTGCAGGCGATGAAGACCATTTCCACCGACGTTGCGGCGCGCCGGCCCGGCACAACGGTCGAGCGCATCCTGGCGCAGAGCATAGTGCGCGGCGTCGGCGAGGTGTTGATAGGCTACCGGCTCGATGCCCAGGTCGGTCCGCTGGTGATGCTGGCCGCCGGCGGCGTGCTGACCGAGATCTATCGCGACCGCAGCATGCGGCTGGCGCCGGTGGACCTGGACACCGCGCGGGAAATGATCGGCGAGGTCAAGGCGCTGCAGGCCCTTGCCGGCTACCGCGGCAAGCCGGCCGGCGACCTCGACGCGCTGGCGCAGGCCATCGTCGCGCTGTCCGGGCTGGCGCTGCTGCCCGACCTGAAGGTGGCGGAAGCGGAAATCAATCCCCTGATCGTGCGCGCCGCCGGCGAGGGCGTGGTAGCGGTGGATGCGCTGGTGCGGCTGGCGTAAGCGGCTGCCGCATCCGGGCCGGCGTCCAAGGTCGGGGCGATGTGGCGGTGTTTGTCGGCATGGCGCCTGCCGTAGTCGTCGGGCGCCACAAACCGCGAGGGTATTCCGCCGATCGTCGATCAGGGAAAGTGCGGCAAGCCATGGCCATTCCGGCCCGGCAATTGTCCGTGCTTTCCAGAGCCTTGTCGACCATGCCAGAGTGGGGATGCGCTCGACGGATCAGGCGCCGTCGTCTTGCATGCCAGGGTGAAAGACGCCATTCCGAAACACCAGTTGCAGTCTTGGCTGAACCGGCTCCATGGCCAGGGCAAGGACGTCTTCCGGAGCGAGGCAATGCGCTTGCAGTGTCGTCATCATCGTCCGTTGGCCTGTCTCTTCGCGATATTCCATCCCACGTTCCGTGCTCCGCGCGCCTGACGCAGGAACGATGCCACTGGAGCAGTGCCGCGCACCTTTCCTGATCGGCCATCGACGTACATACCCTGCCCGCCTGCACCCGGGCATGTGCCCATGATCCCGCCCGGCAACCTGCCCGCACCCGGAAACAGCTCTCCCCGCCAGCAGCGGTCCATGCCGGCGAGCGCATCGTGACATTTTTTGGTCTGCTGTTACGAAGCCGCCCCATCCACCCGGCCGGGCCTGCGGTCCACCCCCGCCACTCGATCAGGAGTCCAGCAGCCATGCAGCAGACTACCCCCACATCCGCCAAGTCCGCCCACACACATGCCGCCGGTGTGCGACAAGCCTCATTACTTGCCAGCACCCGGGCCGGCCTGCCCGTGCTGCGCAGCGGCCAGCCGCAACATTCCCTGCTGCAGGCCGTGCTGGACGACGATCCCACCGCGATCAAGCGGCTCATGGCCGCCGGCGGCGTCGACATCGGCGCACTCGACTCGGACACCCAGCTCACCCCGCTGATGCTGGCAATCCGCCAGGGCCATGATGATGTGGTGTTCACGCTGACCAAGAACATGTCGGTGCAGGACGTGAACCGGCAGAACACCCACGGCGAATGCGCTCTCTCGATGGCAGCCTCCGCCGGCAAGGATGAAGTGGTGGCGCTGCTGCTGAACCGTAAAGGCAATCTCGAGCAATGCAGCCACCATGGGCGCACAGCCCTGGCCGAAGCGGCCGCTCGCGGGCATCTGACAACGGCCGGGCTGCTCATCACCAGGGGTGCGCAGGTCGACGGCGGCAAGGAGGCGGTCAGGCCGCCGCTGTCCCTGGCGGCGCGGCGCGGCGACCTGGCGATGGTCGAGCTGCTGCTGGAATACAAGGCCAGCGCACAGATGCCGGATCAGCAGGGCTGGACGGCATTGCACCATGCGGCGAGAAAGGGGCACGAGTCGGTGGTGGCGCTATTGCGCACGCAAGGCGTGGATACGGTGGCGAGCGTTGCCCAGGGAGTTGCCAGCCCGGGGACGGTGACGGCTGGGGATGGAAGCACGACCACGGCGAACATCGACATGGCTGCTACGACTACTACGACAACGACAACGACGACGACAACGACAACGACAACGACCATAACCACGGCTACTCGTCCGGCGTATGCCGCACGCCCACCGGCTGAAGCGCTGGCGCTGACGTCGGAGGTAAAAAAAGTTATCGGGCTGGTGGAGCAGGGAAAGCTGAAACTGTTCGGAGAGCCGGAAAAGAGCACCATGGAAGCGCTTGCTGTGTTGCTGACAAAGTCGGATTGCGAGGTTGTTTCGCTTGAGCTCATTTCCTTTCTTTGTGACGCCGTTTACACGGGATTATTGTCAGAGGCGCTGAGGGTGAATGCTTCGCTTATCAAGCTTTTTTTATATGGCTACCGGCTCGGCGACAAGGAAGCACCTTCGCTCTCAGAGGCGTTGAAGGTCAATACCACCCTCACCTGGCTTGATCTACAGGGGAGCCAGATCGGCGCTGCCGGTGGAGGATTTCTGTCGGAGGCGCTGCAGGTCAATAGCTCGCTCAACAGGCTTGGGCTTTTTGAAAACCGAATCGCCGATGCGGGAGCAGCTTCGCTGTCAGAGGCGTTGAAGATGAATGCCACGCTTACCGAGCTTGATCTTCGCCGGAACGAGATTGGTGTTGCCGGAGCAGCGTCGGTGTCGATGGCGCTAAAGGTCAATACCACGCTTACCGAGCTTCATCTCGATGAAAACGAAATCGGCCACGCAGGAGCAGCTTCGTTGTCGGATGCGCTGATGGTGAATGCTTCACTCACCGAGCTTAACCTCAATAGCAATCAGATCAGGTGCGCCGGTGCAGGCCTGCTATCGAAGGCGCTGAAGAGTAACACCACACTTACAGCGCTTTATCTTGACCATAACCAGATTGGCGAAACCGGAACAACGTCGCTGTCGGAGACGCTAAAGGTCAATACCACGCTCGCCAAGCTTCATCTTGCCAATAACCAGATCGGCGCTGCCCCAACAGAATCGTTGTCGGAGGCGCTGATGATCAATACCACGCTTACTACGCTTAATCTTTTCTGCAGCAAGATTGGCGCTGCCCAAGCAGGATATTTGGCGGATGCGTTAAAGGTGAATACCGCGCTCAGCTCGCTTCATCTTAGCTACAACCCAATTGGCGCTGCCGGAGCAGGATTGCTGGCAGAGGCACTGCAGGTCAATGCCACGCTCACAGAGCTTCATATTTCCAACAGTCAGATCGGCACTGCCGGAACAGCTCGGCTGTCGGAAGCGCTGAAGGTCAACGCCACACTCATCACGCTGCATCTAAATGACAACAAGATCGGCGTCGCCGGAACAGCTTCGCTGGCAGAGGCGTTGCAGGCCAATACCAGGCTGGCCGAGCTTCATCTTGAAGATAACCAGATTGGCGCTGCCGGAGCAGCCTTGTTGTCGGAAGCGTTGATGGTCAATACCGCGCTTACCTCGCTTTACCTTATCAGTAACAAGATTGGCACCATTGGAGCAACAGCGCTGTCGGAGGCACTGAAGGTCAATACAACGCTTACTACCCTCGACGGTGCCGACAGTGTGGAAATCCGCGCAAGCCTGCAAAGAAATCAGGAGTACAAACCGAAGAGCTAATTCATCCTTGCGCAATTGCCATATCCCGGCAATTCCGGTCAACGCCCGGAATCGTCGCTGTCATTATCCGATCGACTCATTCGACAATGCCGTTGGGACTGCCGTGTGCTATGTCCTTTGGGTATCGCATCGCATGAAAGGCGCAGCAGTACGTGGCGTATCTTGCGTGGCCACTGCATCGATGGCAAACCATGAGAGAAGCAGTTGAATCCGGAATACGCGTAGTGAGAGCCTTCGCTTCGCTGCGTTGCCCTCGCCGTTGTCGTTAATTCCTGTTGAGCACTGCTTGACTGGACTGCTCGACAGGATTTGCACTGCAACGGCAAGAACTCCTTCCCTCCTTCCCGGCGCAAGCCGCATCCAAAAACAAAAGCCCGTTGTACCTTCCGGCGCAACGGGCTTTTTTAACCACCAAATGCGGCTTGCTCAGTCAGCGCATCAGGCCTGCTCCACCACCACGCCAGCCGGCGTGGTGCCAGCAGCCGGCTTCCTGAGCTTGCGGAAGGCCAGGGGCACGATTACCATCGCAGCCGCGCAGATCCACAGGCCGATCGAGATCGGGCTTTCCCACAGGATGCCCAGCTCGCCGTTGGTAATGGACAGCGCGCGGCGCAGGTTCTGCTCCATCATCTCGCCCAGCACGAAGCCGAGGATCAGCGGCGCCATCGGCATTTCGCACTTGCGCAGCGCATAGCCCACCACGCCGAGGATGGACATCAGCACCAGGTCGAAGGTGGTCGAGTGCACCGCGTAGACGCCGACCGCGGAGACGGCCAGGATGCCCGGCACCAGCGCCCAGTTCGGCACCTTCAGCATGCGGGTGAACAAGCCCACCATCGGGATATTCATCACCAGCAGGATCACGTTGCCGATGAACATCGAGGCGATCAGGCCCCACACCAGCGTCGGCTGCTGCTGGAACAGCGCCGGGCCCGGCGTGATGTTGTACAGCGTCAGCGCGCCCATCATCACCGCGGTGGTGCCGGAGCCGGGCACGCCCAGCGTCAGCATCGGGATGAACGAGGCATTGGCCGAGGCGTTGTTGGCCGCTTCCGGCGCGGCCACGCCGCGGATGTCGCCTTCGCCGAAGGTGCCGCTGGCGCCGGCGATGCGCTTTTCCATCGAGTAGGTAATCGCGCTGGCCACCGTGGCGCCTGCGCCCGGCAGGATGCCGACCACGAAGCCCACCAGCGACGAGCGTACCGTGCCCCACCAGGTTTCCGCCACTTCGCGGCGGTTGAACAGCGTGCGGCCGGTTTCCGGGATCACCGCCTTGCCATGCACCGCTTCCTCCAGCATCAGCAGCAGTTCGCTGATGGAGAACAGGCCGATGACGACCACGATGAACTGGATGCCGTCCGACAGGTGGATGGAATCGAAGGTGAAGCGGTAGACGCCGGAATTGGAATCCACGCCCACGGTAGCCAGCGATAGGCCGATCAGGGTTGCCAGCAGCGCCTTGACGGGCTGGTCGCCCAGCAGGCCGGTCAGGCAGGCGAAGGCGAACACCATCAGCGCGAAGTACTCGGCCGGGCCGAAGGCCAGCGCCCACTTCGACAGCAGCGGCGTCATCATCACGATGCCGACGGTGGCAATCATCGAGCCGACGAAGGAACTCCAGGCCGAGATCGACAACGCCACGCCGCCCATGCCCTTCCTGGCCATTGGATAGCCATCCATCGCCGTCATGATCGCCGCGGCGTCGCCCGGCACGTTGAGCAGGATTGACGAAATGCGCCCGCCGTATTCACAGCCGATGTACACCGCCGCCAGCAGGATCAGCGCGGTCTCCGGCGGCAGCTTCAGCGCGAATGCCAGCGGCATCAGGATCGCCACGCCATTGATCGGGCCCAGGCCGGGCAACAGGCCGACCACGGTGCCGATGAAGGCGCCGATGGCCGCCATCAGCAGGTTCATCGGCTGCAGCGCGACCGCGAAACCCGAGGCGAGAAAGGAATAGGTATCCATGATCAGAGTCCAATCGCGGTAAAGAGCGGCTTCGCGATGCCGGCCGGCAGCACCACGTCGAGCAGGGTGTCAAACAGCACGAACAGCACCAGGCCCATGCCGACGCCGGTCAGCACCGACTGCTTCCAGGTGCCGCCAAAGATGCGGCCGACGGGAATCGACATCAGCGCGGTGGCGACCACGAAGCCCAGCACCTGGAACAGCACCGCATACAGCACGACGAACAGGGCGCACAGCGCAACGCTGCGCATCTGCAGCGTGCTGCCGAAGTGGGCGCGGTGCGACGGCTTGAAGACGAGCCACAGGCCGCACAGCGCGATCAGCCCCGCCAGCAGCAGCGGGAAGGCGCGCGGGCCGACCGGCTCGTATTCGACCTGGGCCACGTAGCCCCAGGACATCGCGGCCATGCCGGCGCCCATCAGAACGGCAAGAATGCCGAGGACGCGGTCGCTGGTCATTTCGGTTGTCCCATCAGGCCGAAGTCGCCGGCCAGCTTGCGGTACTTCTCGGTGGCGTTCTTGATGTAGCTATTGAGTTCCGGGCCGGTCAGGGTCATCGGATACAGGCCGCGCTCGTCCAGCAGCTTGGCAAATTCCTTGGTCTTGGTGACCTTGGCGAAGGCTTCCGACCAGGTGTTGAAGTCGGCGTCGCTGACCTTGGGTCCCATGTAGAAGCCGCGCACGATGGCCCAGTCGATGTCATAGCCCTGCTCCTTGGCGGTCGGCACGTCGGCCAGCGCGCCCGGCAGGCGCTTGTCCGACATCACCGCCAGCACGCGGATGTTGGCGCCGGCCTTGATCTGCGACGAGGCTTCGCCGGCATCGCCGAAGTAGGCGCTGATATGGCCGCCCTGCAGCGCGGCGATCGCTTCGCCGCCGCCTTCGAATGCGACGAAGCGCATGGTCTTGTGGTTCACGCCGGCGGCCTTGGCGGTCAGCGCGGCCTTCATCCAGTCCTGGCTGCCCACGGTGCCGCCGGCGCCCAGCACCACCTTGGTGGCGTCGGTTTTCAGCGCGTTGGCGAGGTCGGCCATGGTCTTGTAAGGCGAGTCCTTGCGCACCACCACCGCGCCATAGTCGGCGCCGATGACGGCCAGCCAGCGCACGTCGTTTTCGCTGTAGCGACCGAACTTGCCCTGCGCGATGTTGAGCAGCGAGCCGCCGGAGAAGGCGACGATGGTGTTGGGTTCGGCGGGACGCTGCGCGACGATGGCGTTATAGGCCACGGCGCCGATGCCGCCCGGCATGTAGGTCACCCGCATCGGGTCCTTGATCACATGGCCGTCGTACAGCGCGGTCTGGGCCAGCTTGCAGGTCAGGTCGAAACCGCCGCCCGGCTTGGCGGCCGCGATGCATTCGGTCTTGTCCAGCGGGCCGGCGAAGGCGCCGGTCGTGGCGGCGGCGAGCGTAAAGACGCAGAGGATCTTTTTCATGATTGTCTCCAGTGACGGTTGTGATGGCGGCTGACTGGGCGCCAGCCCGCTTTTTAAATGAGCGGTATGCACCGCATTGAGGCGAACTCTAACAACCGAAGCTGTCAGTCGGCTGTCAGTTTGTTGAGATTTCGAAAGGGAGCGCCAGGCTGGCGCAGAAACCGGCGCCGTCGATCAGGTTGGACAGCACCAGTTCGCCGCCGTGGCGCTCGGCGACGGCGCGCGCGATCGCCAGCCCCAGGCCGGAACCGCCCAAGGCGCTGTTGCTGGCCCGGAAAAACCGGCCGCCAAGCTGCGACAACTGCGCGGGCGGCACGCCGGGTCCGTCGTCCATCACCGTGAACACGGCGCGGTCATCGCGGCAGGCCAGGCTCAGCGACACATGGCCACGCTCGGGCGCATACCGGATCGCGTTGTGCAGCAGGTTCAGCAGCGCCTCGCGCAGCAGGCCGGCATGACCGCGCAGCAGGATGGCCCGTTCCGGTTCGCTGTAGGCCAGGTCGATGCGTTTCTCGCGCGCGGCCAGCACCACGTCGCGCGCGGCCTGCTCGGCCAGCTGCGCCAGGTCCACCTGCCCCATCTCCAGCTCGGCCGCGTCGGCCTTGGCCAGCGCCAGCATCTGGTTGGTGCGGTGCGTGGCGTCGTCCAGCTGGCGCGAGACGGCGTCGAGCGCATCGCTGACATTGCGCGGATCGGATTCGCGCAGCGCATAGTCGAGCTGGGTGCGCAGCGTCGCCAGCGGCGTGCGCAACTGGTGCGATGCATCGTCGACGAAGCGGCGCTGTCTTTCCATGAACTCGCGGTTGCGCGCCATGTGCAGGTTGATCGCGGCCACCAGCGGCCGCACGTCGGCCGGCACCGAACGGGTATCGATGGGCGTCATGTCATGGTCGGAGCGGGCGCTGACGGCATTGCGCAGCACGGTCAGGGGCCGCAGCGTCATGAACAGCACCAGGGCCAGCATCGCGGCAGCCACCAGCAGCAGCAGCAGGTCGCGCTGCAGGGCGGCCACCAGCAGCAGCCGGATGAACTCCTGGCGCGAGCCCAGTGTCTCGGCGACCTGGATCACCACCCGGTGACGGGGCGTTCCGTTTGCATCCGCCGGCTGCTTCAGTTCGCGCGCATAGGCGCCGACCCGCACCTTCAGCCCGAAATACACGGCGTCATAGAACTGCGGCTTGCCGGTCTGCAGCGGCCGCGGCGGCGGCGGCAGGTCGGCGCTGCCGATCTCCACCAGGCCGTCTTCGCTGGCGACGCGGAAGAACACCTGGCCGGAAGCGGTCAGCTCGAAGAACTCGAACAGGGTATAGGGCGTTTCCACCGCCAGGCCGCCGCCCGGCGTGGAGATATTGGCGTCGAGCGCCTTGATCGCGCCCAGCAGCGATCGGTCATAGGCGGAATTGGCGGCGTCGGTGGCGGTGCGGTTGGCCGTCACCAGCTCCAGCACGGTGATCAGGGTCAGGGTCGGCAGCAGCAGCGTGAGCACCGTGCGCTTGATGCTCCAGCGGAAAATCGGTGTTTTCCACATCAGGCGAGTTCGAGCAGGTAGCCCAGGCCGCGCAGGGTGACGATGTGCAGCGGGCTGCCTTCGAGCTTCTTGCGCACCCGGTAGACCAGCACTTCCACCGCCTCGGGCATGGCGTCGACCTCGTCCTCGAACACCTTGTCGTAGATGTCCTTCTTCGGCAGCGGCTGGCCGCTGCAGCGCAGGAGCGCATGCAGCAGCGCATGCTCGCGCTTGGACAGCGACAGCGGCTTGTCGTCCAGCGTGAACTGGCGGGTGACCGCGTCGTAGGCCAGCGGCCCGCAGCTCAGGCGCGGATGCTCGCTGCCGCGGGCGCGCCGGATCAGCGCGGTGAGCCTGGCTTCGAGCTCATCGATGGCGAACGGCTTGGCCATGAAATCGTCGGCGCCCTTCTTCAGCGTGCTGACCCGTTCCAGCAGCGAGTCGCGGGCCGTCAGGATCAGGACCGGCAGCCGCGCATCGATCTCGCGCAGCCGGGCCAGCACCCGGTGGCCGTCCATGCCGGGCAGGCCGAGGTCCAGGATCAGCGCGTCATAGCTGACGCGGCCGACGCTGCTCTCCACCAGGCGGCCATCGTCGACCCAGTCGACGATATAGCCGTTCTGCTTCAGCGCGCGGCACAACCAGTTCGCCAGTTCCGGCTCGTCTTCCGCCAGCAGCAGCCTCATCTTCCCAGTCTCTCCATGATCGTGATTCGCGCCCGGCCGGTTCAACCGGGACGTCAGAGCGCTCCAGCCTTGCATTGTGCGCGGCCAAGCTGTCAGCAGCCTGTCACCGGCGCCGGTCGACGCCCGTGCCGGGTTTGGCCTATTCTATTGCAGCCCACGCCAGATGCCCGAGGAGAACGCATGAACGGTCACGATCAGAAAGCAGCACCGGACGCCACCAGCACGCTCGCCGCGCTATGGCGGCTGTCCGGCGAGGACGAACGCGCGCTGGAGCGGGTCCGCCTGTGGAGACGGGAACCGGCGCTGCCGTCATCGTTCGCCGTCGGCACCGCGGCCCAGGCCAGCATCGCGGCGTCGGCGCTGGCGGCAGCCGAGCTGCACCGGCAGCGCAGCGGCATCGCGCAGCAGATCGATGTGGACATGCGCAATGCGGCGATTGAATTCCGCGCCGAGCAATACTTGCGCGTCGACGGCGCGCCGGCGCCGGAATTCCGCGACAGGCTCACCCGCACCTTCCAGTGCGGCGACGGCCGCTGGGTGCGCATCCATGCCAATTTCCCCCATCACCGCGACGGCGTGCTGCGCCTGCTCGGGTGCAGCCATGACGCCGAAGCAGTCGCTCGCGCGCTGCAGTCATGGGATGCCTTCCGCTTCGAGGACGCGGCCGCCGCGGCCGGCATGGTGGTGACGGCGATGCGCTCCTTCGACGAATGGGATGCCCATCCGCAGGGACAGGCAGTGGCCGGCCTGCCGCTGCTGTCGATCGAGCGCATCGGCGATGCGCCGCCGCAGCCGCTGCCGCCGGCGGCGCGGCCGCTGTCGGGCGTGCGGGTGCTGGACCTGACCCGGGTGATCGCCGGCCCGGTCTGTGGCCGCACTTTGGCCGGACACGGCGCCGATGTGCTGCTGGTCGGCGCGCCGCACCTGCCTTCGATCGAGCCGCTCGTCATGGAAACTGGCCTGGGCAAGCGCGCCTGCTGGCTCGACCTGCGCGACGCGCCGGGCCGGCAGGCATTCGAGGCGCTGCTGCGCGACGCCGACGTGCTGGTGCAGGGTTACCGCCCGGGCGGCCTGGATGCGCTGGGCGTGGATGTGGAAACGGCGGCCCGAACGCGGCCGGGCCTGATCTACGTCAGCCTCTGCGCCTATGGCCAGGCCGGGCCCTGGGCTGCGCGGCGGGGCTTCGATTCGCTGGTGCAGACCGCCAGCGGCTTCAACCATGCCGAAGCGCAGGCTGGCGGCAGCACCGCGCCCGCCCCCTTGCCAGCGCAGGCGCTGGACCGCGCCACCGGCTATCTGATGGCGTATGCGGTGATGGCCGCGCTGATGCGCCGCAGCCGGGAAGGCGGAAGCTGGCATGTGCGCCTGTCGCTGGCGCAGACCGGCCACTGGCTGCGCCACCTGGGACGCGTCGAGGGCGGCCTGCAGATGGCCATGCCCGGCTTCGGCGACATCGCCGACCTGACCGAGCAGCATGATTCCGGCTTCGGCATGCTGACCACCATCCGCCATGCGGCCCGGATGTCGGCCACGCCGGTACGCTGGGACTTGCCGGCCATGCCGCTAGGCAGCCATGCGCCGGCCTGGCTGGCCCGCGCGGCCGGCTGAGCGGGTGAGCGGCTACAGCGCGTTGTGGACCCGCTCGCTGTTCATGCTGCTGCGGCTGCCTTTCAGATGCATCTCGACATCGCTTGCCAGGTCGCCTACCGCTGCAACCGCTTCCTTCAGCTCGTCCGGCGTGGCATCGAGCTTCTTCGACCATTCCCGCAGCGCGGATTCATCCTGCACATCGATGCGGATCTGATCCGGTTCCTGCGCCTTGCCCGCTGAACTGCCCTCGTTGTAGTCCGACATGCTGTGCTCCTTCTATTGACTGTCTATGGTGGGACACGATCCTCACATGTCTTTCCCTGCAAGGTCAAAGAACTGCGGCATGGCCTTAAGCGTGATCAATGGATGACCAAGGAAAGCGGGCGCAGGCCCTGTCGCGGCCGCATGCCCTTCCTGCCTCCGCCGCATCACGGTTTATGCAAGAATGCCTTTCCTGGCCCGCATCCACTACCCGCCACCCACACTTTCGAGAAGGACGGCATGCATCATGGAAATGAAAAAGATCAACGCCGGCAAACTGCGCGCCATCGGCTACGACCCGCGCGAGCGCCTGCTGCGGGTGGAATTCGACGACGGCAGCGCAATCGATTATTCGGGCGTCGGCGCCGAGGTCTGGCGCAAGCTCTCGACCTCCGGTTCTGCATGGAGCTACTACCGCGACAATATCGAGGAAGAGTTCACCGGCCGGCGCGGCACGGTGCGGCCGAAGGCCACTAACCAGGCGCTGGAAGACCTGTTCAGGGCGCCAGGCAAGGATGCGGACAATTAGCTGGCGCCCCCGCCTACGCTGCCCGGCCATCCTGACCAGGAGTAGCCTGCGCCGCCGCCCTCAGGTCCACGACTCGTGCGACCTCGCCAGCCACTCTTCCAGGAACTGCACGCACACCCGCACGTTGGCCGACAGGTTCAGGCGCGTCGGATAGATCGCCCATACATTGGCTTCCTGGCTGTATTGCGGCAGCACCCGCACCAGGCGGCCGTCGGCAATGCTTTGCCCCACGTCCCACATCGAACGCAGGATGATGCCGTGGCCGTCGATGGCCCATTGATGCACCAGTTCGCCGTTGTTGGTCGACAGCGGGCCGCCCACCTTCACGGTCTCGGGGCCATCCGGCCCGTCCAGCTTCCAGCGCCCGAAGTCCTGGTCGCGCTCGCGGATCGCAATGCACTTGTGGCCGGCTAGCTCCTCCAGCCGCTGCGGCATCCCATGGCTTTCCAGGTAGGCCGGCGAGGCGCAGAGCACGCGCGCATTGGCGGCGATGCTCCTTGCGATCAGGTGGGTTTCCTGCACCTGGCCGATGCGGATGTCCAGGTGGAATCCCTCGGCGATCAGGTCCACCGGCCGGTCCAGCAGTTCCAGCTGGATCACCAGTTCCGGATACTGCCGGGCCAGCAGTGACATGGCCGGCGCGATCCAGTTGCGCCCGAACCCCGAGCTGGTGCACAGCCGCAGCACGCCGTGCGGCGCGCTGCCCTTGGCCGACACCGCTTCCTCCAGCTGGCTCACGTCTTCCAGGATGCGCTGCGCCCACTGGTGCACCACGCCGCCATGCTCGGTCAACGACACCCGGCGCGTGGTCCGGTGCAGCAGCCGCACCTGCAGCGTCGCCTCCAGGATCGCAATGCGCTTGCTCACCAGCGCATTGGACACCCCCAGCTCAAGCGCCGCCGCGGCGAAGCCCTGGCGCCTGACCACGGCGCAGAACAGGTTGAGATCGTCCAGCAGCGGTTTGCCCGGTTTCAAGTCGACCTGCATTGTTCACGCTCCGTGTTCTTTCAGATTACAAATCGCACCATTATAAAACGCAGCGTATTGAGTATGATCGCCCTCCATCGCCATCCCCACTTAGAGGTTCAGACATGAAGACGCACAAGATCGCAGTGATCGCCGGTGACGGCATCGGCAATGAAGTGATGCCGGAAGGCTTGCGGGTACTGCAGGCCGCCGCCGCCAAGTTCAACATCGGCCTTGAGCTGACGACGATGGAATGGGCCAACTGCGACTATTACCTGCAGCATGGAAAGATGATGCCGGACGACTGGCGCGAGCAGCTCGAAGGCTTCGACGCCATCTATTTCGGCGCGGCCGGCATGCCCAGCAAGGTGCCGGACCATATCTCGCTGTGGGGTTCGCTGATCAAGTTCCGCCGCGACTTCGACCAGTATGTGAACCTGCGCCCGGTGCGGCTGATGCCCGGCGTGCCTTGCCCGCTGGCCAACCGCAAGCCGGGCGACATCGACTTCTACGTGGTGCGCGAAAACACCGAAGGCGAGTATTCCTCGGTGGGCGGGCGGATGTTCGAAGGCACCGACCGTGAATTCGTGGTGCAGGAGTCGGTCTTCTCGCGCAAGGGCACCGACCGCATCCTGAAGTATGCGTTCGAGCTGGCGCAGAAGCGCCCGAAGAAGCACCTGACCGCGGCCACCAAGTCCAATGGCATCTCGATCAGCATGCCGTACTGGGATGAGCGGGTCGACGCTATGGGCGCGCAGTTCCCCGACGTGCGCCATGACCGTTACCACATCGATATCCTGTGCGCCCGCTTCGTGCTGTCGCCGGAGCGCTTCGACGTGGTGGTGGCGTCCAACCTGTTCGGCGACATCCTGTCCGACCTCGGACCGGCATGCACCGGCACCATCGGCATCGCGCCCTCGGCCAACCTGAACCCGGAACGCAGCTTCCCGTCGCTGTTCGAGCCGGTGCATGGCTCCGCCCCGGACATCTTCGGCCAGAACATCGCCAACCCGATCGGCATGATCTGGTCCGGCGCGATGATGCTGGAGTTCCTGGGCAACGGCGACGCCAGCCATACGGCCGCGCATGATGCGATCGTGCGCGCCATCGAGACCGTGCTGGTGCAGGGCCCGACCACGCCGGACCTGGGCGGCAGCAGCAATACGACCGAGGTCGGCAAGGCGATCGCGGCCGCGCTTTGATGCGGTGGGCTTGTTTGGCAAGCTGAACAAAACAGCAGGTAGCGTGGTTACAGCCACCTGCTGTTTTCTCGGGAGTCGAATGCGCAGCGCCGTGTAGCGCGGTTGGGGTCGGCAAAATAAGCTTTCGCCCACCCGCCTTTTTCAAACAAGCTGCCTTACAAGAAGAAAGGTTGCGCCAGAGACAACCAAATCCTGGCACTCGGGAAGTCAGTCCTCTGCTCCAACCAACGCTCCCACACTGAAAATATTGCAGGCCAGAGCCGCTTTTTACACAGGCAGCAAGTCCTCAGCCGGCACTTCCAGCACCCGGAAGGCCGGCTGGCCCGGGTAAGAACGGTGCAGCAGCGGCCGGGCGACGTTGAACACCGGAATGTTATTGACGGTGCGCCCCTCGGGCGTGCCGCGGTGCGCATGGCCGTGCACCACGTAGTCGACCGGGTAATGGATCAGCGGATCTTCCAGACGGCTGGTGCCGAGGAAGGGGAAGATCTCCGGCGGCTCGCCCTGCACCGTGCCGACGATGGGCGAGTAATGCAGCATCGCAATGCGGTGCCGGGTGCGCAGCTTGGCCAGTGCCGTTTCCAGTTTCATCACTTCCTGCAGGGCCTCGTTGACGAAGGCCTTGATCGACGCCTCGCCCCACGGCCCGAGCGCGCTGCGGCCGAAGCCGCCGGCGAATCCCTTCGCGCCGGCAATGCCCACGCCATGGATCTCGCAAGCTTCGCCGTCGAGCATGCGCACGCCGGCTTCGGTGAGGATGCGCCTGACCTGGTCCGGGTCGCCCGATTCATAGTCATGGTTGCCCAGCACGGCGATCACCGGGATGCGGGTATGGGCAAGCTCCTCGGCCAGCACATGAGCTTCCTCCGCCAGGCCGTAATCGGTCAGGTCGCCGCACAGCAGCAGCGCGTCGGCTGCTTCGCCGGCCTGGGAAAAGAAGTCGCGCAGGCTGCCCGCCGAGTCCTTGGTGCAATGCAGGTCGCCCACTGCTGCGAAACGGATCTTGTCCTTTGAAACCACGGCATCCTCCTTGCTGATTATTGAATGGTTAACGTTGTCCATGCAGGACTGACCGCATTGCGTGGCATAAGTTTTGCTGACTTTCAATGCCAGACCCTAATGCCAAGGCCGCCATGAACCTTACCGACCCGATCCCGGCACACGTTGCGACGGAAGAACCGGATGCTGCCGTTGCCGCGTTCTACCGCGATGTCCTGCTCCGGCTCAATGCAGCATCCGTGCCATACCTGGTGGGAGGCACCTATGCCTTCAACCGCTACACCGGCATCAACCGGCCGACCAAGGACCTCGACCTGTTCATCCGGCGCGGCGACTTCGAGCGCGTCAGCGAGGTGTTCCATGCGGCGGGCTACCGGTGCGAACTGACCTTCCCGCACTGGCTGGGCAAGATCCATCTCGACGAGAACTACATCGACCTGATCTTCAGTTCCGGCAACGCGGTGGCCCATGTCGACGACGCCTGGTTCGAATTCGCCGCCGATGCCCAGGTGCTGGGCCTGCCGGCGCGGATTTCGCCGATCGAGGAAATGATCTGGTCCAAGGCCTTCATCATGGAGAAGGAGCGCTTCGACGGCGCCGACATCGCCCACCTGATCCAGGCCTGCAGCGAGCGCATCGACTGGCCGCGCCTGGTGCGGCGCTTCGGCGAACACTGGCGGGTGCTGCTGTCGCACCTGGTCCTGTTCGGCTTCGCCTATCCCGCCCAGCGCGACCTGGTGCCGGTGGGCGTGATGGACGAGCTGATCCGCCGCCTGAACTACGAAACCCATGCGCCGCCGCCCGCCACCGACCTGTGCCTGGGCACCCTCCTGTCGCGCGAACAATATCTGAACGACATCCACCTGCAGGGCCTGCAGGACGCCCGGGTGCAGCCGGTGGGCAACATGACGCCGGAGGACACGGCGAGCTGGACGCGCGCCATCGCCGACGACCACGAGCCGGAAGCCTGAGGATGCCGCGCACGGCGGCGGCTGGATTTCCCCGGCAAGCCGCCCTCCACGCGGCGGCCCAACGGGCGCAAAAAGCAAAACCCTGTGGACGACCTGTGCATGGGCCGCAGGGACTTGCTGTGGATTGTGCGCTGGAAAGATCTGTGGACGGCTGCGCAGCAGGTTTTTGAGCAGGACAAGATTTCCCCATCAAATCAGCGGCTTGGGAATTTGACCCTATAGATATCCACAGGCTTGTTCACGGTTTTTGTGCGTAACTTTTGCTGATTTTTCGAGCAGCGGTGCGAATTTCTTCAGTGAGTCCGGCGAGGATTGGCGGGCATGCCTATAATCTGCGTTCCCGGCTTTATAAAAAATCTACAGAACCTACAGCGAACCAAGAGGAAAGAGACACCATGACTTATCCCAATACCCAGCTCATGATCGGTGGCCAATGGCAGGATGCGGCGGACGGCCGCACGCTCGCCGTCGTCAATCCGGCCACCGGCAGCGAGATCGGCCGCGTTGCCCATGCCGGCATCGCCGACCTGGACCGCGCGCTGGAAGCGGCGCAGAAAGGTTTTGAAGCCTGGCGCGACGTGTCGGCCGCCGAGCGCTCCAAGACGATGCGCCGCGCCGCCGCGCTGATGCGCGAACGCGCCGGCGAGATCGCAAAAATCCTGACCCAGGAACAGGGCAAGCCGCTGGCAGAAGCCAAGGTCGAGGCAATGGCCTCGGCCGACATCATCGAATGGGCGGCCGAGGAAGGCCTGCGCGTCTATGGCCGCATCGTGCAGTCGCGCAACCTGGCAGTGCGCCAGATGGTGCTGAAGGACCCTGTCGGCCCGGTCGCGGCCTTCACGCCGTGGAACTTCCCGATCAACCAGGCGGTGCGCAAGATCGCCGCGGCCCTTGCTACCGGTTGCTCGATCATCGTGAAAGCGCCGGAAGAGACCCCGGCGTCGCCGGCCGCGCTGGTGCAGGCCTTCATCGACGCCGGCCTGCCGCCGGGCGTGGTGGGCCTGGTGTTCGGCAATCCGGCTGAAATCTCGGAATACCTGATCGCTCATCCCATCATCCGCAAGATCACCTTCACCGGCTCGACCCCGGTCGGCAAGCAGCTGGCCGCGCTGGCGGGCAAGCACATGAAGCGGGTGACGATGGAACTGGGCGGCCATGCGCCGGTGATCGTGGCCGAGGACGCCGACGTGAACCTTGCGGTGAAGGCTGCCGGCGGCGCCAAGTTCCGCAACGCCGGCCAGGTCTGCATCTCGCCGACCCGCTTCCTGGTGCATGAAAGCCTGCGCAATGATTTCGCCGGCGCGCTGGCCAAGTATGCGCAGGGCCTGAAGGTGGGCGAAGGCAGCGGCGAGGGCGTGCAGATGGGCCCGCTGGCCAACAGCCGCCGCCTGACCGCGATGGCCGACTTTGCCCGCGACGCCGTCGAGCGCGGCGCCTCCATCGTGGCTGGCGGCGAGCGCATCGGCGAGGTCGGCAACTTCTATTCGCCGACCATCCTGAACGACGTGCCGCTGGACGCCAAGGTGTTCAACGAGGAGCCGTTCGGACCGATGGCCGCGATCCGTCCCTTCAACACGCTGGAAGAGGCGATCGCCGAAGCCAACCGCCTGCCCTTCGGCCTGGCCGGCTATGCCTTCACCAGCTCGCTGAAGAATGCGCACCTGCTGTCGCAGCGCCTGGAAGTCGGCATGCTGTGGATCAACCAGCCGGCCGCGCCCTGGCCTGAAATGCCGTTCGGCGGCATCAAGGATTCGGGCTACGGCTCCGAAGGCGGACCAGAAGCGCTGGAAGCGTATCTCAACACCCGTTCCATCTCCATCATGAACGTGTAAGGACGCCTGCCTGCCGGTCCGCCCATGCGGGCCGGCAGCGGCGCCGGCCATGAAACTGATACAACTCTTCCTGCCGGTCTACGACCAGCACGGCCAGCCCTTTCCCAAGCCATTCTTCGACCAGGCACGCAGCGAACTGACCGAACGCTTCGGCGGCGTCACCGCCTTCCTGCGCTCTCCCGCGGTGGGTGCGTGGCAGGAACCCGGCGGCGACGTGTGCCGCGACGATGTCTACCTGTATGAAGTCATGTCCGATACGCTGGACCGCGACTGGTGGCAAGCCTATCGCGCCCGCCTGGAACGGCAGTTCAGCCAGGATGTGATCCTGGTGCGGGCGACCGACACCGAAGTGCTTTAAACCCCGCGCTTGCGCAGCCGGCGCAGCACGGCGCCGACATCGTCGAGCAGCGGCACCAGCGCCAGCCCGGTAAGGATCAGCGCCAGCGGCACGGTAGAGAGATAACCGGCATGCTTGAAGCCGAGCGCGCCGCTGATGCCGCCAACGAAGAAGGCCAGCAGCAGCAGGCTCAGCAGCTTGAGCCGGCTGCGGTCGGCCAGCACCCTGGGCCGGTCGGGCCGTTCATGCATGTTCCAGTAAAACAGCTTGCCGAGCTCGACACCGATGTCGGTGATGGTGCCGGTCAGGTGGGTGGTGCGTATCTCGGCCTTGGAAATCTTGGTGATCAGCGCATTCTGCAAGCCCATGATGAAGCACAGCAGCATCACCGTGGCCGGAATGAACAGCCCTTCTATCGTCGATAGCTGCGCGCCCAGCAAACCGAAACCCAGCAGCAGCAGCGCCTCGATCAGCAGCGGCAATGCGTACTCGCTGTACAGGCCGCGCCGGCGCGCATAGTTCACCAGGATCGCGGTGAACGCGGCGCCAAACAGGAAGGACAGCAGCGCGCCGGCGCCGGCCAGCACCGGGCCATAGCTGCCCAGCACCAGGTTGTCGGCCATGGCCGACACGATGCCTGTCATGTGCGAGGTGTACTGGTGCACCGCGAGGAAGCCGCCGGCATTGGTGGCGCCGGCGACAAACGCCAAAGCAATGCCCAGGTGCCAGTTTGCCTGCCTGGTGCGGTGGGGTGCGGTCAGCCGTCTTGCGTAATGGATTGGCACTGGTTTGCCCGGTCAGTGAGAGTCGCGGTGATACTGCGGTTATATTACTTGACGCAACCCTTTTACCGACGGGCATGCATGTCTACCCAGATCAAGGGCAGTGACCCGATGAACCCGAACGTCGCTTACGCATCCCCTCTTCCACGATGAATTATCTTCTGCTGAAACACCTGCACATGAGCTGCGCCGCGCTGAGCGGCGCGCTGTTCCTGCTGCGCGGCATGTGGATGCTGCGTGACTCGCCCCGGCTCGGCCAGCGCTGGGTGCGCACCTTGCCGCACCTGGTCGATACTGTGCTGCTGGCCAGCGCGGTGACGCTGGCGGTCTGGAGCGCGCAGTATCCGCTGGCCCGGCCATGGCTCACCGCCAAGGTCTGCGCATTGCTGCTGTATATCGTGCTGGGTTCGGTGGCCTTGAAGCGCGGACGCAGCAAGGGCATCCGGGCCGCCGCGTTCCTGGCGGCGCTGGCCACCTTTGCCTACATCGTGGCGGTGGCGCTGAGCAAGAATCCCTTTCCGCTGACCTGATCAGCCGGCGGCGCCGGTTTCGGCCGATTCCAGCAGCGACAGCACCTCGCCGGCCCATTGCAGCCAGCTGCGCTCGGCCACGATGCCGGCGCGCAGCACCGCATGGCGCAGCTCCTGCGCCCTGGAAGCGGCCGGCGCGCCGAAGTCGCGCTGCTCGATGCCGAGATAGGTGTCGAGCTTGGCCTCGTGCTCGGCGATCATGCGCCGCAGCTCCCGGTCCAGGCCATGCGGGCCAATCACGGCCTCGGCCCGCATCTTGATCAGCAGGGCGCGGTCGGTATTGCTGTCGGTTTCCGGCTGCGCCACCCAGCGCGCCAGTTCCGCCCTGCCCGCTTCCAAAACCTGATACAGCCGCCGGCGACGCTTGCCGGCATCGTTGTCGTCGGTCGCCACGATCCAGCCGGCATCGGCCATGCGGCCCAGCTCGCGGTAGATCTGCTGGTGGCTGGCATGCCAGAAATAACCCATGGACTTGTCGAAGCGGCGCGCCAGGTCGTAGCCGGTGGACGGCTTTTCAAGCAGCGAGGTCAGCAGGGCATGTTGGATCGACATGGCCGGTATTTTAACGGCTGGCTCGGGCCAGCTGCGAAACTTTATGCAACCAGTTGCATAGCCGATTTGGCTTTGCTATGCTTTATGCAACCAGTTGCGTATTGATGCAGCGGCATTCCGCGACGACGGCGGACAAGACCAAGGAGACCGAAATGAAAGCGAATCAACTGTCCGACGCCGCGCAGCGCACGCTGGCCGCCTGGCACCAGATACTGGAACGCAATGCAATGGAAGAACTCGACCCGCTGCTGTCGGAGCGCATCGTGTTCCGCTCGCCGGTGGCGCACACACCCTATCCCGGCAAGGCCGCCATCCGCCTGGTGCTCAAGACCGTCAACACCGTATTTGAGAATTTTCACTATCACCGCAGCTTCGTCAGCGAGGACGGCCGCAGCATCGTGCTGGAATTCAGCGCCGAGGTCAGCGGCAAGGCGTTGAAGGGCATCGACATGCTGCGCTTCGACGACCAGGGCCTGATCGAAGAGTTCGAGGTGATGGTGCGCCCGATGAGCGGCCTGCAGGCGCTAGCGGCGAAGATGGGCGCGCAGCTGTCGTCGTCCACCGCCACGCTCAAGGGCAACAGCATTCCCGGCTGAACCCGAAACACCCACTTCAATCATTCCCCACCCGGAGCCACCATGTCACTGCCACCCATCCTCGAAGGCCGCCTCTCGCTGCCCATGATCTGTTCGCCGCTGTTCATCATCTCCAACCCGGACCTGGTCATTGCCCAGTGCAAGGCTGGCGTGGTCGGCTCCTTCCCCGCGCTGAACGCGCGGCCCGAGCCGGCGCTGGAGCAATGGCTGGAGCGCATCACCAACGAGCTGGCCGAGCACAATGCCCGCCACCCGGACCGGCCGGCGGCGCCGTTCGCGGTGAACCAGATCGTCCACAAGTCCAATGACAGGCTGGAGCGCGACCTGGAGCTGTGCGCAAAGTACAAGGTGCCCATCACCATCACCTCGCTCGGCGCGCGCGAGGACGTGAACCGCTCGGTGCATTCCTACGGTGGCATCGTGCTGCATGACGTGATCGACAATGCCTTTGCCAAGAAGGCGATCGACAAGGGCGCGGACGGCCTGATCGCGGTGGCTTCCGGCGCCGGCGGCCATGCCGGCCGGCTCTCGCCGTTTGCGCTGCTGCACGAGATCCGGGAATGGTTCGACGGCCCGCTGGCGCTGTCGGGCGCCATCGCCAGCGGCAACGCCATCCTGGCCGCGCAAGCCGCCGGCGCCGACCTCGCCTATATCGGCTCGGCCTTCATCGCCACCGCGGAAGCCAATGCCGACGAGCGCTACAAGCAGATGATCGTCGACAGCAGCGCGGCCGACATCGTCTATTCCAACCTGTTTACCGGCGTGCATGGCAACTACCTGCGCCAGAGCATCGTCAATGCCGGCCTGGACCCGGAGGCATTGCCGCAGTCCGACCCGTCGAAGATGAACTTCGGCTCCGGCGGCGGCAGCAAGGCCAAGGCCTGGCGCGACATCTGGGGCGCCGGCCAGGGCGTGGGCGCGATCAAGCGCGTGGTGCCGGCGGCCGAGCTGGTGGCCCGTTTCGCCGACGAGTACCAGGCCGCGCGCCACCGACTCAATCTCGCCATTGCACCGGCGGCCGGCAATGCCAGGCCGCAGGCTGTGAACGCCTGACCGGCGGGATCAGCGCGCAAGGACGCGGCGTCTCAGCAGCAGGCCGAGCCAGCCGAGGAAGCCCGCGCCCAACAGGGCCGGCATTGTCGGCTCCGGCACGTCGTGGGCGTCGCGCCCGTCCCGTGCCTCGCGCACCAGCCAGTGCGTCTGAGGGCTGTCGAGCCGGACGCCAAACAGCTGGCTGTCGTATTCGACTGGAAACCGGTCGCCGGGGTAATAGTAAAAGTGCACGCCAAAGGTGGCGGCGTAATCGTCGATCCACCCGAACTGCCTGCTCTGTTCTGGCGAAAACACGGAATACAGCGACCATTCCGTGAAGCCGGTGCCGAACAGGTTCAGGAAGGCCCGAACCTGCGCCTCGTCCGTCGAGGCCGAAAAACTGCCGCAGCCGAATCCGGTCTGCGGCTTCAGCAAGCCGCAACTGAATTCATCCTGCGTGGAATAGCGGAAGCCCTCGAACATCCCACCCGGCGCCATGGCGGCCCGGACCTGATTGACGGAAAGATTGCGCGTGTACGACAGCTTCAGCCACTCAAGACCGGAGCTGGTGTCCTGCACCGTACTGGCCGGACCCAACGGCGAAGCGACTTCAATCAGCGCCGCCCGGGCAGTGCCCAGCGACAAGGCGGACGCGACCAACAACATGAACAGCGCTTTCATGATTGCCTTTTCCTGAAGGTGGCCGCCAGATGCGGCGCTCCCCAAAATCGTCCGGCAGGCAAACGCCTGCGACTCTGATCAATGGCAAACATGGGAAACACCCGACGCCTGCAATTGTTTGCGCAATGCGCCGGATCAAGGCGCAGGTCCGCATGCCCCTCGCAGGTGAGGCTTTCTCGCCACGGCCGCAGCCATTACACTGCTGCGCACATACCAATCACTTCACGAGGAGGACACATGGCTAGCATCGGATTCATCGGGCTGGGCGTCATGGGCGCGCCGATGGCATTGAACCTGCAGAACGGCGGACACCAGCTGTTCGTGCATACCCGCACCCGGCGCGAACCCGATCCGCTGGATGGCAAGGCCCGCTATTGCGCATCGGCCGCCGAGGTGGCGCGCCAGGCCGAGATCATCTTCCTGATGCTGCCCGACACGCCGGACGTGCAGAAGGTGCTGTTCAACGACGATGGCGTGGCAGCCGGACTGTCGGCCGGCAAGGTGGTGGTCGACATGAGTTCGATCTCGCCGATCGAGACCAAGGATTTCGCCGAGCGCATCAATGCCCTTGGCTGCACTTATCTCGACGCGCCGGTATCGGGCGGCGAGGTCGGCGCCAAGGCGGCTTCGCTGACCATCATGGTGGGCGGACCGGACGATGCCTTCGAGCGGGTGCGCCCGCTGTTCGAGCTGATGGGCAAGAACATCACGCTGGTCGGCGGCAACGGCGCGGGCCAGACCACCAAGGTCGCCAACCAGATCATCGTGGCGCTGACCATCGAGGCCGTCAGCGAAGCGCTGCTGTTCGCTTCCAAAGCCGGCGCCGATCCCGCCAAGGTGCGCCAGGCCCTGATGGGCGGCTTCGCCTCCTCGCGCATCCTGGAAGTGCATGGCGAGCGCATGATCAAGCGCGCCTTCAATCCGGGCTTCCGGATCGATCTGCACCAGAAGGACCTGAACCTGGCGCTGCAGGGTGCACGGGCGCTGGGCGTGGCGTTGCCCAACACGGCCACCGCGCAGGAATTGTTCAACACCTGCGCCGCCAACGGCATGGGCCGGCTGGACCATTCGGCGCTGTGCCAGGCGCTGGAGCTGATGGCCAACCATCCGATCGCGCCCGACGGGCCGGCGCAGTGAGCGCGCCGATGGAGCAGCAGCCAGCAACGCCGGCCAGGCCCGCCGGCAGCCCGCGCGCAGTGCTAGTGACCGGCGGCGGCCGCGGCATCGGCGCCGCCGTCTGCCGCCTGGCTGCGAGGCGGGGCTATGCGGTGGCCATCAATTACCTGCATGACGAAGCAGCAGCGCGCCAGCTTGCCGACGAGATTAGCGCCGGCGGCGGCGCCGTTTGCCTGGCGCAGGGCGACGTCGGCGAGCAGGCCGATGTCGAGCGCATGTTCGACATCACGCAGGCCCAGCTCGGCCCCTTGTTCGGGCTGGTCAACAATGCCGGCATCACCGGCCGCCTGGGCCGTTTCGCCGATGCCGACCCGGCATCGATCGAGCAGGTATTCCGCACCAATGTGCTGGGCACCATGCATTGCAGCCGTGCCGCCCTGAAGCGTTTCCGTGACGCCGGCACGCACGGCGTGATCGTCAACCTGTCGTCGATCGCGGCTGTTACCGCCAGTCCGAATGAGTACGTGCATTACGCTGCCAGCAAGAGCGCTGTGGAGACTTTCACGCTGGGTCTCGCGCGCGAAGTTGCGGCGGACGGCATCCGCGTCTGCGCGGTCGCGCCTGGCTCGACCCTGACCGGCATCCATGCCGCCGCCGGCGAACCCGACCGGCCGCTGCGGGTAGCGCCCAAGATCCCGATGGGCAGGCTGGCCACGCCCGAAGAGATCGCCGCGCCGGTGGTGTGGCTGCTGTCGGATGAGGCTTCCTACATGACGGGGGCGGTGGTGCGCTGCGCGGGAGGGCTGTAGGGAGAGAGGATTGCGGCTGCCGAACACGCCTGACTTCTTCTCTTCATGCAGATGGTATTCCTGACGGCTTTCGCGGGCGGCTTCGACGACCACATTACCGCCGGCCGACAGGCTGACCGTGCCGCTGCCGGCAATGGCGCTGCCGCGAACGGTCAGGTCGCTACCGCTGGTGACGCCGTCCTAGCCGTCTAATGGACGATGCCCGACTTGTATATAACGAGATGGATTATTGCTCAGCGCACAGGCAAAAAAGTTAGTGATCTAACGCATATCGCTTTAGTGTCTCTTTGACTTCATGCTCGCGTTCTGGTTGTGTCTCGACTAATGCTAGCAGGGAATTGCGGATCGCATGCATAACTGCTTCCTTGCTATATGTTGCAGCAGGAGGGTCAATTCCGCTCATATTCGGGTCAGCCCAAACGAGGAATCTGCAGTTACCGGTGCCGTCTGAAACTCGCTCTATTTCCCATCCTGGATCCCCACCCACACCACCATCTTGGCCGAGGATCTTCTTTAGCCAATGATCAATAGGATCATCAAAGTATGGAGAGAGCACATACATAAGCACCCAATAGAGAAGCCGTTCCGAGGCGTCGACCGTATCGAAATGAGCCCATTTCATTTCACAACTCCTGTTGGGATAACTGTCGGAACAGTGGGAACGCCATTTTGAACCCTAATCGGGACAGTAAATTTTATGCCTTCTACAACTACTGAAATGGACAAGTCTCCAGTTTGTTGATACTGCATCAGAGCCTTATTGGCTGCCACATTCACCAATTCAGTCATGTTTGGATAAACGACTGGATCATAAACCGTCTTGGTAGCCGATTTTGAAGCTCCCGGCATTTGATACTCAATTTCATAAATTCCTAGCGCTTTTTCATTGCGCGAAAGAACTTTTCCGCCGGCTTCATTGAGGGCTATGGTGAAGTTTCCTATCTCATGCCCCCCTGAAATTTGTCTGCCTGAGCGCGAAGCATTTACCAAATGGTTAGCTAGATCCTGCCTAACCAAGCCACGTCCTGCAAAATCCGCTTCTGGTTGTAAAAAATCTGGATTAACACGAAGGTTTTCTGATAGATGAGACGGAGGCTGTCCACTTGGCGATTCCGAATTCGTAGCTGATCGTACGGCAGGACTGCGATTCAATACCGTTCCTGCGCCAATCGCCATCACGCCAGGAATCATGCCTGTCACCAGATTCTTCGCATCCCGCGCCAACCGTTCTGTTTCACGCTGCTCGTACAACGCCTTATCTCGCGCAGACGCACTGGCCGGTGGCGCATAGTTAATCCCCACTGAGTTCCACATGAAATCCCGATACGCCGCATCCGCGTTGTATTGCGAGTACTTCAGCGGGTCGTAGAACTCATTGCCTTGCACCGTAAAGACCCGTTGCGCTTTGCCTTGATCATTGATGAAGACGTCAGGTTGGTTGTTCAGGAATTGCTTGGCCGCGATATAGCTTTCATCCTTGCCAATCCCGAGTAACACGTTGGCTTTCTGTTCACCGTTATCGTCATTACCCAAGGCTGCATAAGTCAAATAACTCTGGGCCTGCGCGATCTGATCTTTCGATGGCGTGTCTGTGCTGTACAGCTTCTTTGCAAACTCAGCTGACTTGTTTTGGATCCATTTCACTTCAACCGGATGCAATTGCCGGTTATACCGCTGCACCCGCCTGCGCTGCTCCACTACCACCAACCATCGCTCCTACCGCGCCACCCGTGACCACTGCTGCCCACTGCTCGATCACGTTTCTCTGACTTGGCGTCAGCTCCGGGTGCCGCTCCAGGTAGCCGCTCACCTGTGTCAGCACATACTTTGGAAAACAACTCCACCAACCGGCTGCCAGGCTCCGAGTGCTTGTGAAGTTTTTCAGTCCGCGTTATTGCAGAACGCACCGGGCACTTATGGCGCGATCTGGGGATAGCTCGAGTCCGCAGATATTAAAGGTAACCCGGGTTTCGATTTTCTCACCCAGGCTAGAGCACGATTACGAGACGCGTTCCCATAAACCAGCAAACGGCGGATCAGGCTCCACCAAACGCCACACACCTTCGCACTTACTGCACTGATACCAATGCTCATCTAAGCCAACATTGGAGTGAGGTGAAATAACAGGTTTTGGCAAGAAGTCATCTGACGCCTTAATCAAGGCAACAAATGCGTCAAAGTCATTCCAACCGCTAAATGATCTAGGCTCCCCAAGTTTTTCGCAGTCGCGTTGTCCTGCTTCTGAATTTGTGTTCACTTTAATGTTCCTCCACCAGTTTTCCAAGAAGGTTGCACACCACCTTCGATCAGCAATTGACTCTTGCCACCAACCCAAACGCTTCCCTGGGAACCAACCTCGCCAACGTAAATGGTTGTGCCAGCAGGTAATGTGATGGTGGTGTACTGCGTAGCTTGAGCGCTAAACGGTGTACCGCGCACATTTCCCCACTGTGGCAAAAGATCTGCATCAATGCTTGTCTGCAAAGACCCTACGGGCTCTTCTAGAGACCAGAAGGCACCAAACTCTCGCGACTGGCCTGGTGCCCACGCTCGATAAACTGTCATAGGCTTATCCAATTGAACAGTCGCATAGCGACCACCTGAAAATGTTCCCGGCAATCCAGATGGATCATTGCCTAAGGCTCCAGGAGTCAGCGCATCAGCCTCATAAATTACTTTTCCTGGTATGCGGCCGAGGATGCTCTGGTAGGTAGAGCCTGCACTATTTCCCCCTGCGGTTGCTTTAACATTTTCCGGCTTAGGTACTTGGTTTCCTGCTTCACCTGAACCAGGCAATTTTACGGCAGAACTCCGATTCAATACCGTTCCTGCGCCAATCGCCATCACGCCGGGAATCATGCCTGTCACCAGATTCTTCGCATCCCGCGCCAACCGTTCTGTTTCACGCTGTTCATACAACGCCTTATCTTGCGCAGACGCACTGGCCGGTGGCGCATAGTTAATCCCCACCGAGTTCCACATGAAGTCGCGATACGTCGCATCCGCGTTGTATTGCGAGTACTTCAGCGGCTCATAGAACTCATTGCCTTGTACCGTAAAGACTCGCTGCGCTTTGCCTTGATCATTGATGAAGACGTCAGGTTGGTTGTTCAGGAACTGCTTGGCCGCGATGTAGCTTTCATCCTTGCCAATCCCGAGCACCACGTTGGCTTTCTGTTCGGCGTTATCGTCATTACCCAAGGCTGCGTAAGTCAAATAACTCTGGGCCTGCGCGATCTGTTCTTTCGATGGCGTGTCTGTGCTGTACAGCTTCTTTGCAAACTCAGCTGACTTGTTTTGGATCCATTTCACTTCAGTTGGGTGCAACTGCCGGTTATACCGCTCCCCATCCAGCGCCGACGCTGCGCCCGCCTGCGCCGCTCCACCACCACCAACCACCGCCCCCACCGCGCCACCCGTCACCACCGCCGCCCACTGCTGGATCACGTTTCTCTGACCCGGCGTCAGCTCCGGATGCCGCTCCAGGTAGTCGCTCACCTGCGTCAGCACATACTCGCCTGCCGCCGCGCCCGCTGCCCCGGCCAGCGCATTGCCGCCGGCGGCACTCGCCTGCAATGCCCCCACCGCCGCATGCAACGCCATCTTCTCCGGGCTGCCATCGGCCAGCCCCAGCTTCTGGCTCACCGTGCCCACAGCCTGATTGCCTACCTCGCCCACCAGCCGCGACAACTCCTGCTGTTGCTGCACCTTCTTCTGGTCGAAGATCTTCCCGATTGCGCCATTGGCATTGGCCGTGTCACGGTTCAGCGTCGCTACCGTGGTGGCCGCATCCTGGCCCGTTCTGGCTTGCTGGCTGGCGTCATCGGTGATCACGATCGTGCCTGGGCTGATGGCGCTTCTGGTTACGCCCGCTGCACTGTCCCCGCTCGGCATGCCAACGTTCGGGGTGACGACAACCGTGTTCTTATCGCCTGTCGAGAGACTGATACCGGAAATGCTGGCGCTGTACTCGGCACGATTCTCCAGGTCGCTCGTCGTCAGCGTGCCGGTCACCAGCCGGTTCTTGGCCGCCTCTGCCGAGCTCGCGATCACCGCGCCCGTCAGGTTCGTGTTGCCCTTGACCTGCACTTCGTACCCTTCCTTGCCGGCGTACAGGCCGCTCTGCTCGCGTACTGACAAATAGCCACTGTCGACGTCGGCGCGCTGGTAGCTCACCGACCCCTGCACCGGCGTGCCCACGCAGGCCGGCGGCACGCAGACGCTGATGCCGGCGCTCGCGCTTTGCTGCTCGATCCGAACCGTCTCCTTGTCCTGCGTGCTGGTGATGTCGAGGTTGCGGCCGATCTGCGTTTCGACACGGTTGCCACTGGCTTGCGCACCGTGCAGCGTGGTGTCGCGACCGCTCTCGATGCGCAGCGTGTCGGCCGCGCGGATCTGGCTGGCGTCGTAGCGGCTGCTGTCCTGGTCGGCCTTGCCGCGGCTGGCCGAGGCTTGCGCTTCCAGTGTCACGCCGTTCTGCTTGCCGCCCACCGCAAAGCCCACGCCGACGCCCACGCTGCTGCCGCTGGACTGGCCGCGGTTGCTGGCGGTGCTCTCGGCTGCGGTAAGTTCGACGTCGCGTGCGGCGGCAATGGTGATGTTGTTGCCGCTGATCCTGGCCCCAGCCGCTTTCAGATCCCCGTCCACCGCGTAACCTGCCGCGTCCCTTTCGCCATTGCCGGTGGCGCTGATGTACACGTCCTTGCCCGCGGCGATGCTGCTGCCGCTTTGCACCGTTTCCCGGCTCACGCTTTGCGCATGGCTCTTGCTGCTGCCTACTGTGGCGCTGATCTTGAAGGCCATGGGCTTGCTGGCCGGTGCGGCGTTTGGATCGCCGTTGGCGGCGTTGGCTGCGTCCAGTGCTTTGGCTTGCCCGGCCTTGTCCAGGTAGTCGTTGACCATCAGCCCCGCTTTCACGCCCTGCAATGCGGCGATGCGCGGGTCCCGGCTTTGCACGTCGCGGTCGGCGGCACGCGCCACGCTCTGCGCCACCGCGGCGGCGGGGCCGCTGACGGTGATGCTCAGGCCGCTCTGTTTGACATCGTGTGTCTCACGGCTGTCATGGCGGTCGGTGCCGGGGTTGAGCGTCACATTGCGGCCAACCAGGATCGTGTCCTGGCCCGATACCAGGTCGCTGCCGGCAATCGTCACATTGCCCTGCGCCTGCACCACTACGTCACCCGTGCTGCTGCCTACCAGGCTGCGCCGCCGGTTCTCGGTCAGGCCATCGCCCTGATACTCGTCACGCTCGCTGCGGCTGCCGATGGTGATGCCAATGCCGCTGCCGCTGGCGAACACGCCTGACTTCTTCTCTTCATGCAGATGGTATTCCTGACGGCTTTCGCGGGCGGCTTCGACGACCACATTGCCGCCAGCCGACAGGCTGACCGTGCCGCTGCCGGCAATCGCGCTGCCGCGCACGGTCAGGTCGCCACCGCTGGTGACGCTCACTGCGCTGCCGCTGACCGTGCTGCCGGTGGCGGTTTGCGCCTTGCGGCTGTCAAGGTCGCGGCGGTACGTGCTGGACAAGGTACTGCTGCTGGTCTGGCTCGACTCGGTGCGGTAGCTGAAGTTGCTGCGCGCGGCGTCGAGCTCGGTGCGGCCGGTGGCGCCCAGGCTCACCTTGCCATCCAGCGCCGGATTCAGGCCGGCCACGATGCTGCTGCCACGCAGCGTCAGGTCGCTGCCCTCCTTGCCTGCGCTGGGGTTGAAGCGCAGGCTGCCATCGGCACCCTGCTCCACCCCGGCATGCACCGACACCTGGCCGCCAGCAGCCAGCTTGCTGCCAATGACAGTGTCGGTCGTCAGGTCGGTGCTGCTGCGGTAGCTCGATGTGCGCGCCGACATGTTTAGCGTACTGCGGCCGGTGCTGTTGACGATATTGACCGGGCCTTGCGCGGCAATGGCGAGGTCGGCACCGGCACTGAGCTGGCTGCCTTCGATGTTGACCGCGCCGGCGCTGAACACATTCAAGTTGCCGCCGGCGGTGATGCTGCTGCCGACGCTGGTGCGGGTGCTCGACTGGTACGTGCTCTCGCGCCGCATGGAGTCGAATATGCTGGGCAGGCCTTTCATGCCTGCCCATCCGTCGCCGGTCGACAGGTCGTACTCGCTTCCGGTTTCCACGCCGCTTACCGATAGCTTGCGGCCGGCTTTCATTGTCAGGTCGCCTGCTGCGCTGACCTGCGCACCCTGCATGGTCAGGTCGCCACCGGCAGACATGGACAGATCGCCGGTGGCTGCGATGCGGCTCACGGCTGTCACGCTGGTAGTGCTGCTGCTTTGCTTGCCTGTCGTGCTGCGCTCGGTGCCAGTGAGCGAGCGGGCAAGCAGGTTGTTGCCGACCTGCAGGCTGACATTGCCGCCCAGGATGGCGCCGGCGCTGTTGTCCACATCGCCTGTGGTGCGCAGCACCAGCGCGTTGGTGGCTTGCAGTGTGCTACCGCGGTTGTCGACCTCGCTGGCCTGGATGCCCAACGCATCGCCGGCCACCAGTGCGCCGGTCGGCGTGAGCTGCGCATGGCGCGCCAGGTAGACCTGCGGCGCAAGCACGGTCTGCCGGCTGCCGTCGGGCAGGGTCACGCTCTGCTCGACCAGCCAGACGATGTTGCTGGTGAGCTGCGCCATCTGCTGGTCAGTCAGGGCGATGCCGGGGGTCAGGGCGAAGCGCTCGGCGAAGGCGACGCCGTTGGTCATCAGGTCGATGTACTGCGCTTCGGCGCTGGCATGGCCGTCGAGGAAGCGCTTGCCGGTCATGGCCGTGGCCTGGGCGAGTACCGGGCGCTGTTCGTAGAAACCGTCGCCCAGCCGCTTTTGCGTGCGCTCGGGCTGGATGCCCAGGCGCTGCAGCAGGTAGTCGCTGGAGATGAAGTTCTTGTAGCTGGTGAAGCGCGGATCGGTCTCGACCAGGTAGCGCCCTTGCGGCTGCGGTTCAATGCGGTACAGGCCGCTTGTGGGCAGGGTCTGGCTGAGCGCGCCGGCACGGGCGCCGTCGACCATGCGCGCCACGCCTGGCAGCGGCGCGGCTAGCGTGCCAGCCGCAGCCGCGACGGCTTGCATGATGCCCGGCATGCCCTGGATGGCCGGCTTCAACTGCCGGTCGGCGGCGCTGCCGGTATAGACCGCGATATCCTCGCCCAGGCCGATGGCAAGCGGGCTGGCGCCGCCAGGGCCGTTGACCTTGGTCACGGTTTGATTGACCAGCTTGCCGGCATTGATCACCACGGTTTGATTGGATGTGATGGTGCCACCCACGGTGGCGATGGGCTGGGTGATCGAGGAATTACTCCAGGACACCCAATCAACCGGTGGCGCCGCCTCGATCATGGCGCTGCCAAAGCCGGACTGGTTCTCAAAGGTGTAGGTGCGCTCCAGACGGGTGCCGATGTTGCGGATCAGGGCCTGGCTGCTGCTGTCAGACACGGCCTGGCCATTGACCAGCAGGTTGCCGCCGGCGGCAATCTGGCCATTGTCGTTACTGAGCAATGTGCCGATCTGGAGCTGCATGGCGCCGCCTGAGGTCATGCTAGCCACCTGACCGCTGTCGGCGCTGAGTCGGGTTTCAGTAATGGTCTGATGGGCCTTGCGCTGGACTTCCACGGGGAAGACGCCGGGTGCTGCAATACCCTCACGGGCTATGCGGTGGTTGGCCATGATCTGCGTAGTGGGATCGGTGAAGTCGGGCAGGGCTTCCAGGCGGACGCAGTTACTGGTGCAATTGCCAAAGTTGCCCGAGTAGCTAGCCGACCCCAGCATCTGACGAATCAGGTAGTTCGCTCTGTCGGCCCACGGGTCGACACCGGCGACCTGGTCAGGATTGGCCTCATTGTTACGCCGGTTGATGTAATAAATGATCCTGGTGCCGCTCTCGGGCGGGAGGCGGGATGTGCTGCCATACTGCACGTCGGACTGACCGTCCTCCAAGGGATAGGTCAGGCCGCCTACCATCCACTGGAATGCCGAGTCATTCGCGTTCAGCTTGACCGTCGCCTTATGGATCACATAACCGTCCGGCGTGAGCATGGCTTCATCGGACAGAATGGCTTTTGGGTCCAGGTAATAAGCGTCGAAGCGGTTGGTGTTGGTGTTGCGTTCCGGCGTGCCCCTGCCGGGCGCCAGAGAACTCAACCAGGGAAGCATAGTCAGGGTAAAGGCCGCATCGGCCACCGTCACGTTCTCGGTGCGAACGTTTTCGCGGACGTTGTTGACGAGCTCGGCGGCCAGGTTGAGTTGGCCACCCGCTTCCACCGTCGAAGACAGATTGTTGACCACACCGATGCGATGCAGCAGCAGGCCGGCACCATCCCTTGCCTCGTCGGCAGCCATATTGATGTCGCCCAGACTGAACAAGGTGGCGCCGCGGCGGTTGGAGAGCGTGCGCCTGATCCATAGATCAAGATTGGAGACAGCGGCGATCATGCCAGCCTGGCCATCGTTGTCGAGGCTGTCAGCCCTGACGCTGACAAGGTCGCCGAGCACCGTGCCGCGGTTATGGAAGTTGCTGCTGCGGCTATCTACCCGATTGCCTTCGATGCGGCCTGCATTGTCCACATCACCCGCAATGTTGAGCCGGGTCAGGCCAGTGGCCGGATCGTCCGGGCTGCCCGATGCGATCACTGCGTTATTGAGATTGACCAGCCTTGCCGCGTCAAGCACGATGCTGTCCGCCGCACCCAGCGTGCCGGCGTTGGTCAGGGTGCCGGTGGTGGAAAGGCGCAACTCGCGGTTGGCGCTGATCAGGTTGCCGGCTTCATTGGTGTAATCACCTTGCAGACGCACATCGGCATCGCGGCCGCCAACCAGGTTGCCCTTACCGGTCAGGCGGTCTGCCACCACCAGCAAGTCGCGGTCGCTGCCGATCCGTCCGCCCCCATTGACCAGCTGGCCGGTGTGGATGGCGACATTGCCATCGCTGCCCTTGGGGTTGGCGATGACGCCGCTGCTGTTGTCCAGGCTGGCAGTGGTGAGATTGATGTCCGCCGCGCTGATTTCGCCGCCGTTGTTGCGCAGGCTGGCGCCCGGCTGCCGCATCAGCAGCTTGCGGCCTGCAATCAGCTTGCCGCCATTGTCCGTCAGGCCAGTCACGGCAAGTGTCATGTCGCCACCCGCCACCAGGCTTGCCTGCGTCAGGTTCTGCAGCGTGCCGGCTGACACGAGCAGGTCGCCATTGCCGCCTATCAGGCCGGCATCCTGGGCGCCCTCGGGATTGGCATTGACGATGCTGCCGGCAGTCACCGCCGCGAGTCCCTTGCCGGCATTGATTATCAGGCCGCCGCTATTGATCAGCTGGGCGCCACTGGCCTCCAGGGCGCTGCCCTGGCCCAATGCGCGCAACTTGCCGTTTGCATTGTCAAGCACGGTGGTGGCGCGCGCCGCAAGCTTGCTCCATGACTGCATCACGCCGCCGGCGTTGCTGATCTGTACGCTGGAGGTGATGGTGGCATCGCCCTGCGCGCTGATCACGCCGGCGCGGTTGTCGATGCCGGCGGCATCAAGTTTCAGCTGGCCCAGGCCGACGATGCTGCCGCCCTGGTTGCTGGCCGTGCCCTTGGCATCCACGGTCAAGGCCTCGGTGCCGCGATTGACGATCAGGCCGCTGTCATTGCTGAGCTCACGTGCGCGCACGGTGAGACTGCTGGCGCTTTCGATGGTGCCGCCGGCATTGTCCAGCTTGCCGGCGGCCGTGGTCAGCATGACCTGGCCGCCGCTGATGGTGCCGCCCTGGCTGCCCAGCAGGCTGTTGTCGATGCCGCCACTGCTGCTGATATCGAGGTTGCCAACCGCGCTGATTTTGCCTGCGCGGTTCGATGTGGTGGCCGCCTGGAGTACGAGTCCGCCATTGGTGCGCAGCGCGCCGGCCTCATTGCTCATTGCTGCCGCGCCCAGGGTCAGCAAGCCGCCGCCGGTATGGAGGACGGCGCCGCCGTCGTTGCGGAATTGCCGGCCCGGGGTCAGCCGCAGTTCATGCGCTGCCACGGCAATGTCGCCGTTACGGTTGTCCAGTTCGGTGTGGACATCCACTACGGCATGGCCAGCCGCATCGCTCTGCAAGATCAGGCCGCCGTTGTTCTGCAGGGTGCCGGCAGCGAGGTCCAGCGATGCCGCGCTGATCTGCCCGTCGCGGTTGTCGATCCGCCCGGCGCTGACCTGAATCCGTGCCGGGCTGGCGGCGTCACCGGCTTGCAGGCTGCCGCCGGCGTTGACAAGCAAGGCGCCGGCCTTGACGGTGAGGTCGCCGCCGGAAATGAGAATGCCATCGTTGTTGCGCAGGGAGGTGGCTGCCACGCTCAGGCTGCGGGCGGCGCTGATGGTGCCGGCATTGCCGGCGTCGGTGGCGTGGATGTCTGCCTGGCCATTAGTGGCTACCGTGCCGCCGGCATTAACGAAGTCGCCGCTGTCTATCTTGAGCAGGCCGGTGCCGGCATGGCGGATTGCGCCGGCATCGTTGTGCAGCGCGCCGGCCGACAGCGTGAGCCTGTCGGCGTTCGCTTCAATCAGACCCTCGCTGTTGTCCAGCAGCCCGGACCGGGCATCGATGATGGCTGTGCCTGAACCGGACTGGCTGATCGATCCCTTGCGATTGTGGATGCTGGCCGCCGTCAGTTGAAGCTGGTTGCCGCTGGCGATGCCGCCTGCGTTCCACCAACCGGCTCCGGCCTGCGCATGAAGAAGACCGCCAGCCCGCAGCTGGCCGCCGCTGTTGTCCAGCACGTTGGCAACAAGGGCTTGCAGATCGCCGGTGGCATGCATCATGCCGCTATTGCGCAGCGCGCCGGCGCGAATGATGGCATTGCCATTGCTGCCTATCGATCCGGAGGGGCCGCCCGCGTTGGTCAACAGACCGTCTATCGTGAGGTCAAGCTGCTTGCCCAGCGCATGCAGCTGGCCGCCGCTGTTGTCCAATTGGGCGGCGCGCATCGTCAGGTTAGCGCCGGTGCTGAGCTTGCCTCCCTGGTTGCCGGCGTCGTCAGTGATGGTCAGGGTGGCGTCAAGGGCTGACGTGATCGCACCACCCTTGTTGTCAAGCGAGGATGCGGCCAAGTCCAACGTGCCGTTGCTGCCAATGCTGCCGCCGTTGCGATTCTTGAGAGCCCCTGCACGGATCAGCAGTGTGCCCGAGCCGGCATGACGGATGGCGCCGCCGTCGTTGAGCAAGGTGGCGCTGGCAATCGACAAGTCCTGTGCATTGCCCACGATGGTGCCGGCGCTGTTGTCCAGTTCTCCGCTGACATGGACCTTGCTGCCGGCTTCGTTGCCGGTCTGGCTGATCAGGCCGCCCCGGTTGCTCAAGGCCTGCGCATCGATCCCAATATGGGCGGCTTCGATGCGTGCGGCGCCGCTCCCGGAAGCGTTATTGAACACCGTTCCCTGCAGGGCTTCGATGCCAATGCGCGTGCCGGCCAGGGTTTGCGCATCATCGAGCACGATGTCGCCGGCCTGCGCCGTCAGCGTCAGCATGCCGCGAGCCTCGCTACGCGCTCCCGCAAGGTCCAGCCTGCCGGCGGTGAATGTGATGTCGCCAGCCGCCTGATTGCGCCCACCCGCATGGATCTGGCCAGTAGCCTGGACAGACAGGCTGCCGCTGGCCGCCATGCTGCCGTCGGCATGGACGCCAGCGGCCAGCATGCCCGAGGCGTCGACACTTGCGGCACGGATGGTCAGGTCGTCGCCGCCGGCGATGGTGCCGCTGTTGATGAGGCTCTCGCCGCTGCCGATGACGACTTTCTGTGTACCGTAGACGGTGCCGCTGTTTTCCAGCATGCCGGCGCTGTTTGCCCTGATTGCGCCGGCAGCGGAGACGGCGCCAGCGAATCGCAACCTGCCCTGGCTGTCGATGACGAGGTCGCCAGCCCTGGCATTGATCACCCCTTCGGTATTGACGCCGACGCCGGCTTCGGTGCCGATCAGGCGGATCTTGTCGCCGAACATGCCGCCCAGTCTTGCGAGGTCGATGGCCACCGTGGGCCGACCACCCTGGCCCTCGATGGCGCTGGCTTCGAGCCCGGCATAGGCCACCTGGTTGGCACCGGCAATCACGGAGAGCTGCCTGCCCCACAGGCTGCCATTGATTTCAACGCTGCGGGCAATCAGGTCCAGTTGATCGAGCTCTGCCGCGTTCAGGCCGTTGGCGCCGATCCGCACCTGTCCGCGCACGACGCGCAGGCTGTCGAGCCCTCCTGCCGCCCCGATCACCGGCGTGCCGGTGCTGAGCACGGCGCGGCTGGTATTGATGAAACCGCAGCCGTCGCAGCTGATGCCGTTCGGATTGGCAATCACGACTTCAGCCTTGCTACCGGCCACTTCCGCATAACCGAGCAACTGGCTGGGCGCCACGCCAGTGACTTCATTGAGGATGACGCGGGCGCTGCCGCCGGAGAGGTTGGGATTGCCGTCGATGAACCCGGCCTGGCGCGTCTGCGTGATGGTGATGGCATTGTTGAGCAGCATGCCGCGGCCATCGATATTGAACTGGCTGTACTGGTTATGGGACACGCCGGCGGCGCTGGGCCTGGCGATGCGCACCAGCGGCAGGCCATTGGCGCTGGCTTCGACCAGCGGCCGCCGGCCGGCGGCTGCATTCGGGTCGGCCACGATTTGCGCGAGCGCCGGGGGAAAGGCCAGGTACAGGCTGGCAAGCATGGTGCTGACGCGGTACAGCAGGCGCTTGTTGCACGACGGGACCGGATGCCGACAGACGCGGCCGGCCGACACCATGCCACCGCCGCAAGCCCGGGCCGTTTCGGCCACTGCCATCAGCAGGTCGCGGTGGCGGTTGAATATCACGCGAAAGGCAAGTTTGTTCATCGTCGCTCCTTGTCGGGTAATGCGGGCTTGTTTCGGTGAGACGGATCAATACTGGACACTGAGGCTGAAGCCGAAGACCGGATGGGTGCCGGCAAATCCCGGCGGCTTCTTCACGGGCCAGCCTGTAAAGAAGTCGTAGGAAACCTTGCCCAGATTGCCGCGCAGGCCAAGCGCGGCGCCCGCCAGATGCCTGCCCGCCAGCTGGCGGGTGGCCGGGCCAGAAACCTGTCCCGCATCCAGGCCCAGGTAGACGGCATGCCCGCTGTCGGCAAGCGGCAGGCTGATGTCATTGCGCAGGTAAAAGCCGCGCTCCGCGGCCAGCACTGCTTCACCGTCAAAGCCGCGCACCGTGTAACGGCCGCCTATGCTGAATTGCTCGCTCAGGTACAGCGGCGAGCGGCTGGTCTGCAGGCGCAGCGTGGCGTTATGCAGGGCGGAATGGCCGGCCAGCCTGAATGGCGTGGCCAGCGCGGCGTCCAGCGTATGCAGGGTGTAGCGCAGCGTTGGCGCATCGGATGCGCGGTCGGGTGGGTCGGCCTGGCCGTTGAACCAGCTCGTCCCCCAGCGCGTGGCCAGCGTCAGGTCCAGTTGCGATGGGCCAAGGTAATGACGATGCAGCCAGCCGAGTTCCGCAAAACTGGCATGGCGCCGCTGCACCGCGATTTCGGTATCGTCGATATAGGCCTGGCTCCAGCGCTTGCCCAGCCTGAGCTGCTAGCTATTCTTCTGCGTCTGGTCGCGCTGGAACAGATGCAGCACTTTCCACTCCAGGTTGCGGGCATCACCGCTGGAAAGGAAAGTCTGGTTATAGCCGGCGATGCGCTGGTGGTAGGCATGCCGGCTGGCCGATAGCGAGAAATTCCAGTAACCATACGGCACCGTGTAGGCGAACTGGCCGCCGCCCGTGCCACGGGCCGCGCCCGCGCGGTCGGCGTCGCGCAGCAGGCCGGCGCTGAGCATGTCATTCAGACCCAAGGGCCCGTCCAGCGCGAGTTGGACGCCGGCCTGCAGCTTCCCCGTGCTTCGGGCACCGCCATCGTCGAGGCTGGCGACCAGGCGCCAGGGTTTGCCGCGCTTCACGCGCAAGACCACGTCGCTTTCGCCGGCCTGCTCGCCCGGCATGATGTCGATGTCGACGTCCTGGCTGGGAAGGCGTTTCATCTGTTCCAGGCCCTGCTCGAGGTCGCGCAGGTTCAGCAGGTCGCCCGCTGCGGCGGGAAAGGCCGTGCGCCATTGGGCATCCCGGCCGGGCTCGGCAAACCGGATGCTGCGGATGATGCCGGGCAGCAGGGTCAGGGTCAGCGTGCGCGTCGACAAGTCCTGCTCGGGCACCATGATGCGGGTGGTGCTGTAGCCTTGCGCCAGCAGACGCCGGCCGATGCGGGCAGCCAGCTCGCCGATGGCGGCCGGTCCCAGGCATTGCCCCTGGTATTGCTGCAGTGAGGCTTGCGCCTGCTGAAATGCGCCCTGTGCAAGATGGCGCTGACCAGCCTCGCGCGCCGGGCCTGACAACTGCTCCGGCAGCGTCAGCATGATGCGCTGGACCAGGAAGCAGCTGGCATCGGCGGGCAAGGGCTGGCGGTCGGGATCGCCGTCGCCTGGTTTCGGAAGCAGCCTGACTGCCGGCGCCTGCTGGCGCTGCCGCAATTCCTGCTCGGCGGTTTCATCGCGCCGGCGCAGCGCTTCCGTATCAATGGTTGCCGGCGCTTGCGCCGACGCCTGCCCTGCCGGCAGCAGCAGGACAGTCAGCACCATGCATGGCAGCGCCAGCAGGCTGACAAGGTAAACGAGGGGATGACATAACCGGGATAAAGGCGTCATGGAGACCGTGCCTGGAGCCGGGAGCGGCGTGCGCCATGCGCCATGCGCTGTGTCGGGACGACGGCGCGCTTCGGCCGTGCCTGAAGCGGCGGAGACAGCGGGACGCCATGTCACGCGCCCTTTGGCATGCGACAGGGCTGTGCGCTCACGACGGATACTGCGAGAGACCCGCGTGGCGATCCGCCGGCGGGAAGGGTGAGGGCTGGTTGTCGGCAGGCGGACGGCACGGACGCCTTGCCGGCCGCGCCTGCCAGGCATTGGCGCCAGCTTTCCGTGTCACGGAAGGAACGCGGTGGGTAACCCGAAGGGTCGGTTATATCCGCACCGGAGTGCGGTGTTTGGGGCGGACAAGTTCATGCCGGTGCAGTTGCCCTGTTGGTGGCGCCGGGCGACTGCGTGCGGACGGGCTACGGTTCAACAACAGTTCAACCATCCGTCGCCATGCCGCCGCGACCGCCCGCTGCGACCTGCTTTGCCCTCTGCGTACGCCGCACTGGCACCCAAGGGTGCACCAGGCCGGACGCACATGAAAAAAGGGGATGGTCAACTGACCATCCTCTTACAAACGCGGCGGCAGCGCCGGCGCTGCTCCGCCGGCCCGCTCAGTCGGCGTAGACGCCGGCCTTCCTGATGATCGGCGCCCATTTATCCATTTTCGGTTTCAGATGGCTGCGCAGCGCCCCGGGCGTGGCGCGGTTCTGCGCCACCGGCTCGGTTCCGAGGTCGCCGAAGCGCTGCTTGACGGCGCTGTCGGCCAGCGCATATTGCAAGGCGCTGCTGAGCTTGCCTGGAAAAGCCGGCGGCAAGCCCGGCTTCTCCCGCCATTGTTAATTCACAGCCGCCACACTAGCTGCAATGTTTCTTTATTGAAAAGAAATTGGCGCAGCGGAAGTTTGGAGTGACATTTTTTAGTAAATGGTTCCAAAGGAAAGGCGATACAACGATCATTTGCTTGACAATGTATATATTCTCCGCCACCTTGTATACAAGAGCTGCCGTTATGTATGTCTGCAAGCGATCCAACCTATAAAGAAACATGCAGGCGGCGGTTCCCCACCCCTTTCCATGGATGGAGACAAACATGTTCAAACCTGCCCTGCTGCTTTTTGCCGGTCTCGGCTTCTGCGCCATGTCATCGGCGCAGACCTGGCCGGAACGCCCCGTGACCTTCATCGTGCCCTTCCCGGCCGGCGGCGGCACCGACACCTTTGCCCGCCCGCTGGCGGCCCAGCTCACCAAGCAACTCGGCAAGACGGTGGTGATCGACAACCGCGGCGGCGCCGGCGGCACCCTGGGCGCTGGCCTGGCGGCCAAGGCGGCGCCGGACGGCTACACCTTCTTCATCGGCGCGGCGCACCATGCGATCGCGCCGTCCATCTATCCCAAGCTGGACTACAGCATCCAGAAGGACTTCATACCGATCACCATGATCGCCACGCCGCCGCAGGTGATCGTGGTCAATCCGCAGCGCGTCACCGCGCCCGACCTGAAGTCCTTCATCGCCTACGCCAAGGAAAACCCCGGCAAGATCAATTTCGGCTCGGCCGGCAACGGCACCTCGCACCATCTTGCGGGCGAACTGTTCAAGATCCAGACCAAGACCCAGCTGAGCCATGTGCCCTACCGCGGCGCCGGCCCGGCGCTGCAGGACCTGATGGGCGGCCAGATCGACATGATGTTCGACGGCCTGGGCTCCTCGTCCGGTCATATCAAGGCTGGCAAGCTCAAGGCGCTGGCGGTGGCCTCGGCCAAGCGCGCGCCCGGCTTCCCCGACGTGCCCACCACGGCCGAGGCCGGCGTGCCGGGCTATGAAGTGTCGACCTGGTACGGCCTGTGGGCTGTGAAGGGAACGCCGCAGCCCATCGTCGACAAGATGGCGGCGGAAGTACGCAAGGCGCTGGCCAACCCCGACATCCAGGCCCGCTGGCACGAGGCCGGCTCCGAGGTGCCGCAGATGTCGCAGCAGGAATTCGCGGCCAAGGTGGATTCCGAGATCGAGCGTTGGGGTTCGGTGGTCAAGGCCGCCAACGTCAAGCTCGAATAAGCGGCCCGCAGCGCGCCACCGACTCAACAGTGACCTGGAAGGAATGCATGGGACATAGCGAACGCATCTGGAACCGGCAGCAGGCCAGCCGCGCCGCCCGCCACGCGCGGGCCGCGGCGGCGCTGGGCGCGGACCTGTCGGGCAAGCTGCTGCCGGCGGCGCGCATCGCCGACCTGCTGTATGCCGTGATCGAATGCGGCGACCGCGTCTGCCTGGAAGGCAACAACCAGAAACAGGCGGACTTCCTGTGCAAGGCGCTGGCCGGGCTGGATGCGGCACGTGTCAACCGGCTGCACATGCTGCAGTCGGTGATTGCGCTGCCCGAGCATCTCGACGTGTTCGACAAGGGCATCGCCGAGCAGCTGGACTTTTCCTTCTCCGGCCCGCAAGCCACCCGGCTGGCGCGGCTGGTGTCGTCCGGCCGGATAAAGATCGGCGCCATTCATACTTATCTGGAGCTGTTCGGCCGCTACTTCATTGACCTCACGCCCCAGGTGGCGCTGGTGGCGGCGGAAGCCGCCGACCGCGACGGCAATCTCTACACCGGCCCCAATACCGAGGACACGCCGGCCATCGTCGAGGCCACCGCCTTCAAGAGCGGCATCGTGATCGCCCAGGTCAACCGCATCGTCGACAAGCTGCCGCGGGTGGACATCCCGGCCGACTGGGTGGACTACACGGTGCAGGCGCCGACGCCCAACTATATAGAACCGCTGTTTACCCGCGACCCGGCGCAGATTTCAGAAATCCAGGTGCTGATGGCGATGATGGCCATCAAGGGCATCTATGCCGAATACGAAGTCGCCCGGCTCAACCACGGCATCGGCTTCGACACCGCCGCCATTGAACTGATTTTGCCAACCTATGCCGAGTCGCTCGGTCTGCGCGGCAAGATCGCCCGCCATTGGGCGCTCAATCCGCATCCGGCGCTGATTCCGGCGATCGAGGCCGGCTTCGTCGAGTCGGTGCATTCCTTCGGCTCCGAGCTGGGCATGGAAGACTATATCCGCGCCCGGCCCGACATCTTCTTCGTCGGACCCGACGGCTCGATGCGCAGCAACCGGGCTTTCAGCCAGGCCGCCGGCCACTATGCCTGCGACATGTTCATCGGCTCGACGCTGCAGATCGACCTGCAGGGCAATTCCTCCACCGCCACCGCCGGCCGCATTTCCGGCTTCGGCGGGGCGCCCAACATGGGCGCGGATGCCCGCGGCCGCCGCCATGCCAGCCCGGCCTGGCTGAAGGCCGGACGCGAAGCCGGCGCTGGCCGCAACGGCATGCCGCGCGGCCAGAAGCTGGTGGTGCAGATGGTGGAAACCTTCCGCGAGCACATGCAGCCGGCCTTCGTCGAGCGGCTCGATGCCTGGACCCTGGCCGAGCAGGCCGGCATGGCGCTGCCGCCGGTGATGATCTATGGCGACGACGTGACCCATATCCTGACCGAGGAAGGCATCGCCAACCTGCTCTTGTGCCGCGGCGAGGAAGAGCGCGAGCAGGCCATCCGCGGCGTGGCCGGCTATACCGCCGTGGGCCTGGGGCGCGACAAGCGCATGGTGGAAAACCTGCGCGACCGCGGCGTGATCCGGCGCGCCGAAGACCTCGGCATCGACAAGCGGCAGGCCACGCGCGACCTGCTGGCCGCAAAGAACATGAAGGACCTGGTGCGGGCCTCCGGCGGCCTGTATGACCCGCCGGGCCGCTTCCGCAACTGGTGAGGTCACGATGGAAACGCTGCAATTTCATTTCAGGAACCAGGGCGCGACGCGCCCGGTGGCCAAGGCCAGCCTGGTCGGCGTGGTCGGTTCGGGCAACCTCGAAGTGCTGATCGAGCCGGCGCCGGCCGGCGCCGGCTGCGCGATCGAAGTCCACACCGCCGCGCTCGGCTTTGCGCCGATCTGGCAGGCGGTGATGGAAGACTTCAACCAGCGCTGGCAGCTGGGCGACGTCTCGATCGCCATCAATGACATGGGCGCCACGCCGGCCGTGGTCAGCCTGCGGCTGGACCAGGCGGTGGAAGCGGTGGCGCCCTCGGCGCCAGGCGGCAAGGGAGGTCATTAATGGGCAGTTATCTCGAAGCGAATGCACGGGAGCGGCTGCGCCAGCTGCTCGACGCCGGCAGCTTCACCGAATTCCTGCCGCCGCAGCGGCGGCTGGTCAGCCCGCACCTGGCGCAGCTGGACTCGCCGGTATCGTTCGACGATGGCGTGACCATCGGCAGCGGCCGGCTGCGCGGCAGGCCGGTGCTGGTCGCTTCCCAGGAAGGCGGCTTCATGGGCGGCGCGGTGGGCGAGGTGCATGGCGCCAAGCTGGTGGGCCTGTTGCGGCGCGCCGTGCAGGAGCGGCCGGACGCGGTGCTCTTGCTGCTCGACTCGGGCGGCGTGCGGCTGCATGAAGCCAATGCCGGCCTGATCGCCGTCTCCGAGGTGATGCGCGCCCTGCTCGATGCGCGCGACGCCGGCATCCCGGTGATCGTGATGATAGGCGGCGCCACCGGCTGCTTCGGCGGCATGGGCATCGTTGCCCGCTGCGCCAATGCGGTGCTGATGTCGGAGGAAGGCCGGCTGGCCATGTCCGGGCCGGAAGTGATCGAGACCACCCATGGCGTGGAGGAATACGATGCGCGCGATCGGGCGCTGGTCTGGCGCACCAGCGGCGGCAAGCACCGCTATCTGCTGGGCGACTGCGACACGCTGCTGCCGGACAGCATCGCCGCCTTCGCCGATGCCGCCGCCGAAGCCATCGACCGGCTGCATGCCGGCACGGTGGCGCTGACGCTGGAAGAACTGGAGGCCGAGCAGCGCCTTCTGCGGCAGCGGTTGGACGCCTATGGCGAGCAGACCGAGCCGGCCGACATCTGGCGCGGCATGGGCATTGCCGACCCGGCCGCGCTGCCCATGCTGGAAGCCGACGCATTCGTCGCCGCTGCCGCGCCGCATCGCAGGAGGGCCGCATGATGGACTGGAAGACATTGGCGGCAACGCTGTTCCCGCAGGGCCACGAGATTACCGAACGCGAGCTGTTCCTGTCGGGCCAGGCCCGGGTAGCCGGGCGCGACGTCACCGTGATCGGCACCACCGGCCATGCGCCGATCGGCGTGGAGATCGCGCTGGCGCAGGCCGAGGCGGTATTGCGCACGGTGCGCGAGCAGCCGGGCCGGCCCATCGTGATCCTGATCGACACCCAGGGCCAGCGGCTGCGGCACCGCGATGAAATGCTGGGCATTAACAGCTACATGGCCCATCTGGGCAAGTGCATAGACCTGGCGCGCCGGCGCGGCCACCGGGTGGTGGGCCTGGTGTATGACCAGGCGCTGTCCGGCGGCTTTATCACCAGCGGCCTGATGGCCGACGCCTGCTATGCGCTGCCGGACGCCACCATCCGCGTGATGGGCCTTCCGGCGATGGCGCGCATCACCAAGGTGCCGGAAGCCCTGCTGACCGAACTGGCCCGCGACAACCCGGTATTTGCGCCCGGCGCCGAAAACTATCTGCGCATGGGCGGCGTGGTCGATCTCTGGCGCGGCGACCTGGCGCAGGCGCTGGCCGCGGCGCTGGACGAGGCCGGCCCGGTAGACCGGCGCAGCGAACTGGGCCGGGAACGCGGCGGGCGCAGGCTGGCCGCCAATGTGATCGAAGCAGTGCTGGCCGATGACGGCGCGGCATGACCTGGTCTGGCTGTCCGACGCCGGCTGGGATGCGGCGCAGCAGACAGCCACGCCGGCCCAGCAGCCAGTCCTGGCCCACTGGCGGCAGGCAGGCTGGCCCGCCACGGTGCGCCGCCGGGACGCCGACGCCGCGCCGGACCAGGTCTGCCTCGGCCTGACGCTGCCGATCGACGATAACGGCGCGGCGCGCATGCGGCTCGGCCTGCGCTGCAGGCACTCCGAGGTGGCGCGGCGACGGCGGCCGCTGTCGCTGCAGGAAGCGGCCCCGGCATTGCCGCCGGCCTGGCGCGCCGCCTATGCCAGCCTGGAACGGCAGGCGGCGCTGGCGCGGCTGGATATGCGCGTCTATGGCTCGCTGGCGCTGCAGGCCGCCACCGGCGCGCCCTACCTGACGGCGCGATCCGATATCGACCTGGCCTTCTTTCCTTCCGATGCGGTCCAGCTGGACGACGGCCTGGCGCTGCTCGACGACGCCAGCCGCCACCTGCCGCTGGATGGCGAGATCGTTTTCCCGTCCGGCCAGGCAGTGGCCTGGAAGGAGTGGCGCAACGCGGCGTCGACGCCCGGCCGAACCAAGGTGCTGGTCAAGGACATCGACCGCGTGCTGCTGGCCGGGCCGGCCGACCTGCTGGACGAATTCACGGAGCGCATGTGCCGGACCTAGCCCTGCCATCGCTGCCCGCCGCGCCGCGCACCGGCCGTGCCTTCTGCGCCGCCGCGGCCCGGCTGGCGGTGCGCAGCCTCTATATCGAACTGGCGCTGTATCCCAAGCCGGGCCTGGTGTCGCTGGTGGACAGCGGCAGCCATCGCGACATGCACGCCGGCACCTTCCTGCGCAGCCTGTTCGCGCTGCGCCACTACTTCGTGCGCATCACCCGCGCCGGCATCGACGGCGCGCCTTTCCCGGTGCTGCGCGAACTGGGCATTGCCGCCGAGCGGCGCATGCTGGAAGCGACCGGCGGCGTCAATACCCATCGCGGCGCGATCTTCTGCCTGGGCATGCTGTGCGCGGCCGCAGGCTGGCGCCACGGCCGCTGCCTGCCGCTTTCGCCGGCTGGCCTGCGCCGCACACTGCTGGCGCAGTGGGGCGATGCGCTGGGCAAACATCACGGCGGCGCCGGCGGCCAGTCGCATGGCCAACGGGTGGCGGCGCTGCATGCCGTGGGCGGCGCCCGCGCCGAAATGGCGCGCGGCCTGCCTTCCGTGTTCGAGCTGGCGCTGCCAAGGCTCAGAAACACCCTGGCGGCCGGACGCGGCGAGCGCGCCGCCCGCATCGATGCGCTGTTCGCGCTGATGGCCGAGCTGGGCGACACCAATGTCTATCACCGCGCCGGCGCGGAAGGCGCGCTGCTGGTGCGGCAAAGCGCGCAGGCCTTCCTGGCGCGGGGCGGCACCGCATTCGATGGCTGGGAAAGGATGGCGCTGGACTGCCACCGCCGCTTCGTTGCGCACCGGCTGTCGCCGGGCGGCGCCGCCGACCTGCTGGCGGCTACCTGCTTCGTCCATCAACTGGACGGAATCGCCTGACCATGGCGGCGCGCCTGGCGATTTTGTGCCCCGGCCAGGGCGGCCAGCATCCCGGCATGTTCGATCTTGCGCTCTCGGACCCGGCCACTGCCGCCGCGCTCGCCGGCTGGGGCGTGGAGCGGGCCGCCGGCCTGGCGCCGCAGGCGCTGCCGGCTTCGCCGGAGGCGCTGCACGACAATCGCATCGCCCAGCCGCTGGTGGTGGCCGCCACGCTGGCCATGTGGCAGGCGCTGCGCGCCGACCTGCCCCCGCCGGCGCTGGTGGCGGGCTACAGCATAGGCGAACTGGCGGCATCCGGCGTGGCTGGCGCGCTGGCGCCGGCGGAGGTGGTCGGCCTGGCTGCGCGGCGGGCGGCATTGATGGATGACTGCGTCGAGCCTGGCCGGCCGCACGGCATGCTGGCGGTCTCGGGGCTGGAGGAAACGGCACTGCAGTCCCTGCTGCCTGCGGGTGCGCTGCATATCGCGATCGAGACCGGGGAAGCAAGTTTCATCGTTGCCGGACTGCGCGATGCATTGCCGGGACTGGAAGCAGAGTGCGAACAACGCGGCGTGCATGCGACACGGCTACCGGTGAAGGTGGCTTCCCATACGCCGCTGATGCATGCGGCCGCCGGCAGCTTCCGGCCTCTGCTGGAAACCGCGACGTGGTCGGAACCCGCATTGGCGCTGCTCTCGGGCACCAGCGCCAACCCGGTTCGTCAGCGCGACCAGGCGCTGCAGGCGCTGACGGAACAGATCGAGACGAGGATACGCTGGTCGGCCTGCATGGATGCGATCGCCGAGGCGGGCGTGACCGTGGCGCTGGAACTGGGGCCGGGGGCGGCGCTGTCGCGCATGCTGCGCGAGCGGCACGGCCACATCGAAGCGCGTTCGGCCTCGGAATTCCGCTCGCTGGCGGGGCTGGCGGAATGGTTGCGGCGCCGGTGCGGCTGACCGGCGCCGGCGCCGCCCGTATGCCCGACAGAATGCGGGCCGGGCGGCAGGCATGACGGACAGTCAGCCGTCATCCGGATCAGTACACCTGGTAAGCGTTTTCGAATGCGGTCTTGGAGAAGGAGATGGCGCCAGTCGCCTGCAGCTTGCCCGGCATGTTCAATGGCACGCCGCCCAGCGCGTTCGTGATGTCCACATAGCCGCTCAGCTTGCCGCTGCCGGTAGCGCCCTCGAACACGCCGGTGCCGCCGGTGATGGTGAATTTCGCATCCTTGCTCATCGTCAGGATGGGCGAGCCGGCGGTACCGACGAAGCTGCCCGCATAGTCGGCGGTCAGCGTGGAGCCATTGACGGCGTTGATGGTCATCTTGCCGTTCGAAAACACGAAGGTGGGCGTGGCACAGTCACGGGCATTGGCCATCACCTGGCCAACATAGCCGCGGTTCTTGTAGCCCACACTCATCGTGCCCGAACCAGTCGTCATGCCTACGGATTCAGCCAGGGTGCTGCAGGTAACACCCGGGGTTTCCTGTGGCGCCAGCGATTCCAGCGTGTCGATGGAAATGCTCAATGGCAGATTACGCAGTTCGGCGGAGGCATTTCCAGAATGAAACGCGAAAGCGGCGAACAAGACGGAGGTCGAGTATTTGACGAGATTGGTGGCTATTTTCATTGAGGTTCCGGTAGAGAAAAAGTTTCAAAAGGGCGACATGGTAACGGCAAAGGCTTTTATTACAAAGAAAGCATGTTTGAATTACTGAAAAAATATCTTTTTATCAATTTTCAACGGATGAAATCGACACTCATTCCGGGAAATATTTCCTGCAGGATCAATTACTTATCATTTCTTTTACTATGCGGCGCATTGCATGGAAAAGGCGCGTCTCATTGTCAAAATAGGAGATGCAAGAATCTGCGGCTCCTTTCTGCAATCCCTCAATTTGGCACTCTTATTCCAAATTCAATCCCCGTTTTTATGCATGAAACGGGAATTACCTATAATTTATTCGCTTTTAATCCACTGCTTGTTAATTCAATGCGCCGAGTGCGTAATGCAGTAAAACTCGTTTCATAGATAATTCTGCTTAGAAACAATATCCTGTTCAGCAGGCGGTAACACGACAATCGTCAAGCTTTTCCAAAAAATATTGGTTTACAGCACTATTTTTCGGAGCTGTTTATCTTTCGACAAGGGCTGCACGCCTGTCGAGGCACGGTCTCGCCTGTCCAAATTACAATGGGTCCGGACTAATTCCGACTAAGACTCCATGGATGAACGCGCTGCGCATGATGTGCTGCTGGTCAAGGCGATCGAGACGAGCGACCGCGAGCGCCAGATACTGAATGAAGACGACCGGCGTTACGCCAGCCGCACCGCGCGCGAACTGGCGCAGTGGACGGCCGCCGAGCGCAAGGTGGCGGCTACGCCGGAACTGTTCCTGCACAAGCGCGCCGAGCAGCTGCTGGCGCGCCTGACGGAGCGCACGCCGGCGGCTGCCGCCATGCTGCGTCCGCGTCCCTGGCTGCGCATTGCCGGCATCGTGCTGCCCGTACTGGCATTGCTGTTTGGCATGCTGGCCGACCGGATCGGCGACGTCCACCGCGTCAACCTGCTGTCGGCGCCCCTGCTGCTGATCCTGCTGTGGAACCTGGCGGTTTATCTGTTCCTGCTGGTGCGGCCGCTGCTGCCGCGCCGCGCATTGCGCCCTCGCGTCGGCAGGATGCGCTGGCCAGCGCTGCCGCGCGTTCGCCGCGTCCAGGCCAGGTTCGGCGCGGCGCTTGCCCGCTTCGCCGAGGAATGGCTGTCACTGTCGGCGCCGCTGACTTGGGCCCGCAGCGCCCGCATCCTGCACCTGTGCGCCGCCCTGCTGGCCGCGGGCGCCGCGCTGTCGCTTTACCTGCGCGGCGTGCTGGCGGCCTACCGGGTCGGCTGGGAAAGCACCTTCCTCGACGCCGGCCAGGTGCATGCGCTGCTGTCGTGGCTGTTTCTGCCCGCGGTGTCGCTGCTGGGCCTGGAAGGCTTCACGCCGCAGCAGGTGGATGCGCTGCGCTTCGGACAGCCGGCGCCGCCCGACTCCGGCGCCCAGTGGGTGCATCTGTATGCCGCTACGCTGATCCTGCTGGTGGTGCTGCCGCGCCTGGCGCTGGCTGCGCTGGCCTGGTGGCGCGAGCGGCGACTGGCCAGGCACTTCCCCCTCGACCTGTCCCAGCCCTACTTCCAGCGCCTGTGCGCCGGCCTGGCGCCGGGGACCGCCACCCTGCGGATATGTCCTTACAGCATGCGCGTGGATGAAGCGCGTCAGGCCGGGCTGGCCAACGCGGCCCGCCTGCTGCTGGGCGAGCAGGCCGAACTTACCGTGCTGCCGGTCACGGCCTATGGCGAGGCGCCGCCGGCGCCGGCCGCCAGCCAGGCAGTGACCGCGGCGCTGTTTGCGCTGTCGGCGACGCCGGAGCCGGAAAATCACGGCCAGTTCCTCGACCAGTTGCGCGGCAGCCATCCGTCCGGGGTGGTGGCCCTGATCGACGAATCCGGCTATCTGGAGCGGCTGGGCCCGCAGGCCGGCGCCCGCGCCGCCGAGCGGGCCGGCCTCTGGCGCCAGTTCTGCGCGCAGCACCAGATACCGGCGGCCATCGTCAACCTGCTCGCGCCGGACGCCGGCGGCGAGGAACTGGAGCGGCTGCTGGGCGCGGCCCGGAGCGTGTCATGAACGACCGCCAACAGCAGGAGCAACCGGTGAAGCAGGAGCAGCAGGAGCAGCATGGCCAGCAGATCCAGCTGGTGCTGATTTCCCATACCAATGCCGGCAAGACCACGCTGGCCCGTACCCTGGTCGGCATGGACGTGGGCCAAGTGCGCGACGCCGCGCATGTGACCGTGGCGTCCGAGTCGCATTCATTGCTGCGCACGGCCGGGGGCGATGCGCTGCTGCTGTGGGACACACCGGGCTTCGGCGACTCGGTGCGGCTGGTGAAGCGGCTTGCCATGGCCGACAACCCGATAGGCTGGCTGCTGCGCGAAGTGATCGACCGTTACCGCGACCGGCCGTTCTGGCTCAGCCAGCAGGCGCTGCGCACCGCGCGCGAGGAAGCCGACCTGGTGCTGTACCTGGTCAACTCTTCCGAAGACCCGCATGACGCCGGCTACCTGGCGCCGGAAATGAAGGTGCTGGACTGGCTGGGCAAGCCGGTGGTGGTCCTGCTGAACCAGATGGGGCCGCCGCGCCCCGCCGCGCAGGAGCAGGCAGAGCAGGCGCGCTGGGCCGAGGCGCTGGCCGGCTCTCCGGCAGTGCGCCGGGTGCTGGCGCTGGACGCCTTTGCCCGCTGCTGGGTCCATGAACGCGTGCTGTTCGAAACGCTGGCGGCGCTGGTGCCGGCCGACAAGCGGGCCCCCTGCGACCGGCTGCTGGCGCAATGGGCGCACGACAACCAGGCCCGCTTTCACGGCGCCATGCAGCTGCTCGGCCGGCAGCTGTGCGCCGCCGCCGCCGACAGCGAGCCGGTGCCGCCGGCCGAGCGGCCCATGCTCGACAGCGTGGCGCGCACCGTCGGACTGGGACAGAAGCTGGGCGCCAGGCGCGAGGAACAGGCGATGAAGGCGCTGATGGCGCGCCTGGAACAGGGCATCGCCGACAGCACCGCGCAATTGCTGCGGCTGCACCGCCTCGACGCTGGCGCGGCGCAGCGGATACACGAGCGGGTGCAGAAGGCCTACGTGGTGCGCACGCCGGTCGACGCGCGCCAGGCCGGGCTGCTGGGAGCGGTGATGTCGGGCGCCGCCACCGGCCTGTCGGCCGACCTGATGGCCGGCGGCCTGAGCTTTGGCGCCGGCGCGCTCTTGGGCAGCATCGTCGGCGCGCTGACCTTCGCCGGCGCCGCCTGGACCTTCAACACCACCACCAGCCGCAACGAGGCGCGGGTGCGGTTCTCGCCGGAATTCCTGCGCTCGCTGCTGGTGGCGGCGCTCTTGCGCTATCTCGCGGTGGCGCATTTCGGACGCGGCCGCGGCGGCTTCGTCGAAAGCGAGGCGCCGTCCTTCTGGCAGGCGGAGGTCGAAGCCGAGGTGGCGCGGCATGCGGCCCGGCTGCCGGCGCTCTGGGGCAATGCCGCCTGCGATGCGCAGCTTGGCGAGCTGCTGGAACAGATGGCCACTGCGATCCTGCACCGGCTCTATCCGCGCTGAACCGCCGGCATCCGTAAAACTTGTAACAAGGCATAAGAAGCGAACATCGCTGCGCGGGAAGGCCGTATATTCAGGTCCTCGCCGGTCCATGCCGGCGTTTCCTGGAAAGGACATAGCCATGCGCAGCAAGACCCTGATTTCCACCCTCGCCGCCGCCGGATTGCTGGCGGCCTCCCTGTCCAGCCCGGCCCTGGCCGATGGCGGCCGCTACCACGGCAACGGCGGCTATCGCGGCCACGGCGGCCACGGCAACAATGGCGCGGCGGTGGTGGCCGGCGTGCTGGGCGCACTGGTGGTCGGTTCCATGATCGCCAGCGCCAACGCGGCCCCCAGCTACGCGCCGCCGCAAACCTACTACCAGCCGCCGCCAGCCCCCACCTATTACGAAGCGCCGCGCACCTATTACCAGCCGGCGCCGCCGCCGCAGGTGTACTACCAGCCGGCCCCGGTCTACCAGGCCCAGCCGGCCGCCGTGGTGATCGAGAGCGGCTATGGGCAGCCTTACTGGCGCGAACGGCATCATCGCCATTACTACGGCTACTGAAGCCGCCGCCCGCGCTCCGGAAAGGAAGGGCCTGCCAGGAACGGCAGGCCCTTCCTGCATCCAGGCCCGCCTTGCACGGGCGCCCCATGATCGCGGCGCGCGCGCCGGGGCGTCAAACCCGGCGGCTCATCCTCCCGCCTGCCGCGTTTCGGCCAGCAGCCAGTCCCGGAACACCCCCACCTTGGCCGGCATCGTGTCACGCTGCGGCAGCAGCAGGTAATAGGCAAAACCGGGACGTGTCACCGTCTCGAACGGACATACCAGCGCGCCGCTTTCCAGCTCCTGGTCCAGCAGGCTGATCTGCCCGATGGCCACCCCCAATCCTTCCACCGCGGCCTGATAGGTCAGTATGGAACTGGAAAACACCATGCTGTCGCGGTGCTCGGCCAGGTCGGCCCGTCCCATCGCATTGCACCAGTAGGGCCAGTCATTGCTGCGGTAATGCGAATGCAGCAGCCGGTGATGCTTCAGGTCGTCCAGCGTCCGCAGCGGCGCGCCGGGCCTGTCGAGCAGGGCCGGGCTGCAGACCGGGGTGATGCGGTCGCCGAGCAGGCGCTCGCAGTGCATGTCGGGCCAGCTGCCGTCGCCGAACTGGATCGCGAGATCGATCTCGTCGCTGGCAAAGTCGGCCGGGGCGACATCGGTGCTGAGCCGCACGTCCACCTCCGGATGCACCTGCTGGAACAGGGGCAGCCGGCGCATCAGCCACTTGGCGGCGAAGGTGGTGTAGGCGCGCACCCGCAGCGGGCCGCTGCGGTTGTTGGCCAGCAGGTCGCGGGTGGCGGCGGCAATGCGGGCAAACGCGGGGCCGACTTCCTGCTGGTAGCGCCGGCCGGCGTCGGTCAGGCTGATGCCGCGCTGCTCCCGGTTGAAAAGCTTCACCTGCAGATAGTCTTCCAGCAGCGAGATCTGCCGGCTCACGGCGGACTGGCTCACATGCAGCTCGTCAGCGCCCCTGGTAAAGCTGCCCAGCCGGGCAACGGCTTCGAATACCCGCAATGGATTCAGCGGTGGAATGGTTTTGGCCATGATCTCTCCTGAGGCCCGAAGTATAGGGCAGGCAACACGCCAGGCAGGGCGACATCGCGCGCAGGCGGCCGGACTCAGTAGCCAAACATGTTGCGCCTGACCTGCACCAGGTGCGCTTCCATCAGTTCGCGGGCCGCCTCGGCGTCGCGCGCCTTCAGCGCGGCCACCAGGTCCCGATGCTCCTGCTCGTAGATGGCGCGCCGCTGCGGCGTCACGCTGCGCTTCTTCAGCACGCCCCAGTCGCCCTGCTCGCGCACGCTGTTCATCAGCTGGAACATGCTGCGCGCGAAGTTGTTGTGGGTGGCGTCGGCGATCGTCTGGTGCAGCGCGCCGTCCCAGTGCTCGAACTCCTCCAGGGTCTGCGCCGCCTCGGCACGGGCGCAGCACTCTTCCATCTTCATGAAGTCGGCCGGCGTCGCGTGGCGAATGGCGAGCTGCATCACTACCGGTTCAAGCAGCACCCGCACTTCCATCAGTTCGGCCGGGCTGGTCTCCATCGCGGTCACCTGGGCCGCGCCGGCCTGCAGCTTCTCGCTGGCATCGGCGCTGACATAGGTGCCGCTGCCCACTACCTGGGTGATCAGCCCCTGCTCCTTCAGTTCCGACAGCACCCGCCGCACCACGCTGCGCCCGATATTCCATGTCTCGGACAGTTCGCGCTCGGTCGGCAGGCGGTCGCCGCCATGCAGCCGGCCGGAACGCAGTTCGTCCAGCAGGAAATGACGGAATTCATGCAAGGTGTCTGATGAGTACATTCGCCCTCCCGGAAATGGTTGAAATTATAAACCAATTGACGGACCAAACAGATCAACTTCCCGCCTGCACGGTGCTGGAAAGGCATGCTCTGCGCTCCTGCCCTGCCATCAAAGGCGATTTCACGGGTTGACATTGGTCGATACTTGGTTTAACTTGGTTCATCTTAAAACCAATTTGCACCAAGGAGAGTGAGCATGCGTTTTGCGACCATAGAACTGAACGGCGCCCCCACCGTCGCCATCGTCGACCGCGACCTGTCGCGCTACTGGCCGGTGGCCGATGTGATGCCCGGCTTCAACGGCGACATGGTCGACCTGATCCGCGCCGTGCCCGAGCCCGCCAAGCAACTCAAGACCAGCGGCGAAGGCAAGCCGCTGGAAGGCGTGCGCATCCTGGCGCCGCTGTCGACGCCGCGCCGCAACCTGTTCATGGTCGGCAAGAACTATCACGAGCATGCGAAGGAATTCAACAAGTCGGGCTTCGACGGCTCCAAGGAAGACATCTCGCCGCTGCCGTCGGTGTTCACCAAGCCGGCCTCCACCATCGTCGGCCCGAACGATGCGGTGAAGTGCCACCAGCAGGCCACGCAGGAAGTGGACTATGAAAACGAACTGACCGTGATCATCGGCAGCGGCGGCCTGGGCATCGCCAAGGCCGACGCCTACAAGCATGTGTGGGGCTATACCATCGTCAACGACATTACCGCGCGTGACCTGCAGAAGAAGGCGCGCCAGTGGTTCCTCGGCAAGGCGCTCGACACCTTCTGCCCGATGGGTCCGGTGATCGTGACCCCGGACGAGATCGACCCGGAGAACCTGCAACTGAAAACCTGGATCAACGGCGAGCTGCGCCAGAACGCCAACACCGGCGACCTGATCTTCGACATCCCGACCATCATCGAAGTGCTGTCGGCCGGCATGACGCTGGAAGCCGGCGACGTGATCGCCACCGGCACCGCGGCCGGCGTGGGCATCGGCTTCACGCCGCCCAAGTTCCTGAAGCCGGGCGATGAAATGCGCCTGGAGATCGAAGGCATCGGCACGCTGGTCAACCGCATGGAATAAGGCGCGGGCCGACAGGCCTTTTGTCGGATCGAAACGGCAGCCCCGCCGCGCCCGATGGCGGGCGGGGCTGCGCCACATAAGAACATCAATGGAGACAATCATGTACAGGTTTGCAGCACGACTGGGTTTTCTTTCCGCGGCGGGCGCCGCACTGATCGCCACCCTTCCGGCCACCGTCGTGGCCCAGGACAACTGGCCGGCCAAGCCCATCACCATGGTGGTGCCGTTTCCGCCCGGCGGCGTTGCCGACACCGTGGGCAGGCCAGTGGCGCAAGCGATGGCGCGCGAGCTGAAGCAGTCGGTGATCGTTGAAAACAAGGCCGGCGCCGGCGGCGCGATCGGCATGGCCGCGGTGGCCAAGGCGCAGCCGGACGGCTATACCGTGCTGATGTCGCTGGCATCGATGACCACCATCCCGGAAGCGGACAAGGTCAACGGCAAGACCTCGCTGTTCCAGCTGTCGCAATTGAAGCCGATTGCCCGCTTCACCGCCGACCCGGTGGTGCTGGTGGTGCGCAGCGAAGCGCCGTGGAAGAACCTGAAGGAATTCGTGGCCGACATGAAGAGCAAGCCCGGCAAGTACAGCTTCGCGTCGTCGGGCAACTACGGCACCATGCACGTGCCGATGGAAATGCTCAAGTCCAACGCCGACTTCCGCATGCTGCATGTGCCCTATACCGGCGCCGGCCCGGCCCTGATCGCGCTGCTGAGCGGCCAGGTCGACGCGGTGGCCACCGGCCCGGCCAGCGTGCTGCAGCAGATCAAGAGCGGCAAGCTCAAGGCGCTGGCACACTGGGGCGAAGGCCCGCTGGCTTCCCTGCCCGGCGTGCCGACCCTGAAGCAGGCCGGCTACCCGCTGGAATATGCGCAATGGGCAGGCCTGTTCGTGCCGGCCGGCACGCCGGACGCGGTTGTGGAGAAGCTGCGCGCGGCAGCGCACAAGGCGGCCGACGATCCGGCGGTGAACACCGCCATCAACGGCTCCGGCAGCTCCATCATGTATATGGATGCGCCCGAATTCCAGACCTACCTGAACGCGGATGCCAAAAAGATGGCGGAGGTGGTGCAGAGGATCGGCAAGGTCGAATAAGCCAGCCCCGGCTTGAAGCGCAAAGGCAATGCTGCGTCCAGGCGTCGAAGAACGCATGACGCAGCGGCGGCTCCGGAGCAGTTGAACGCCCGAAGCGCCAGGTAGCGCCGGAACATGGATGGCTTCCACTGCGTGTGGATCGCATGTCTTCCGGTTTTGGCCCATGAAGCATCATCAGGAGACAAGCGTGAGATCCGGAATCCACCCAGCCTTTCGCAGGCGCCTCGCGGCCTCGCTGGCCTGCGCCGTATCGCTGCTGGCCGGCGCCAGCGTGCATGCCCAGGCGAAGGAAGAAGCCAGCAACATGCAGCTGCTCGGCCACAATGACCTGCAGGCCCGCACCGCCTACCAGCCCACCATACAGCAGCAGGGGGATCGCTGGATCGCCTATGTCGGCCACCATGGCGGCAAGCAGCCCAATCCCCTGACCGGCAAGGATGAATACAACGGCACCTCCATCGTGGACGTGACCGATCCGAAGGCGCCACGCTATTTGGCGCATCTCCCCGGCGAGGAAGGCGAAGGCGAAGCAGGCGGCGCGCAGATGGTGCGTGTCTGCAGCGGCAAGACCCTGCCCCATGCCGACCAGAGCAGGTTCTACATGCTGCGCACCTTTGGCGGCAGCGCGCATGAGATCTGGGATGTGTCTGCGCCGGAAAAGCCCAGCCTGGTGTCGCGCATCACCGGCAACCTGCGCGACACACACAAGAACTTCTGGGAATGCGACACCGGCATCGCCTACCTGATCTCCGGCGCGCCAGGCTGGAAGACCCGGCGCATGACCCAGGTCTATGACCTCAGCGATCCCGCCAAGCCGCGCTTCATCCGCAACTTCGGCCTGGTGGGCCAGCAGCCCGGCTCGCCCGACTCGCTGCGCGGGTCCGACTACGACATGCATGGCCCGATCAGGCTCGGCAACCGCATCTACTTCGGCTACAACACCTTCCTCAACGGCGTGATCCAGATCATCGACCGCGAGAAGCTGCTGCGCGGGAACCCGTCGGCCAAGGACCCGTTCGAACCCACGGACGAGAACCTGACCTATCCGGTCATCACGACCTTCTACACCTCGCCGCGGCTGGGCGCGCACACCACGCTGCCGCTGATGGGCATGGACATTCCCGAATTCGAAAAGAACAAGGAAGGCCGCAGCCGCGACATGCTGCTGGTGGTGAACGAATCGCTGCGCAACGAGTGCCAGGAAAACCGGCAGATGATGTACATGGTCGACATCACCACCGAGACCAAGCCATGGGGCGTGTCGAACTTCCAGGTGCCGGAAGCCAGCGGCAACTTCTGCGCGCGCGGCGGCCGCTTTGGCAGCCACTCGTCCAACGAGAACATGACTTCGAAGTACCACAAGAAGCTGATCTTCCTGGCCTACTTCAACGCCGGCATCCGGGCCGTCGACATCCGCGACCCATGGTCGCCGAAGGAGGTCGGCTACTACATCCCGGCTGTCACCGCCAATACCGACAAGCGCTGCATCAAGGTGGACGGCGCCGACCGCTGCAAGGTGGCCATTCAGACCAATAACGTCGAGACGGACGACCGCGGCTATATCTACGCGGTGGACCGGGCCAATACCGGCATGCACATCCTCGACCTGACCGGGCCGGCCAGGGCGATCGTCCAGCCCTGATGCGCCGGGGCCGGGCAATGCGCGCATCGGCCGGCGGCATCGGCGCCCTGCTGGCCTGCTGCCTGTTATGCCCGCCGGCGGCGGCCGACCCTGCCGGCGAAGGCGGTCCCGCCAATCCGGCAGCCGCGACGGCGCTGCTGGAGGTCGACAGCGGCCTGGCCAGGACGCCGGCAGCCGACCCGCCCGCCCTGCCCTGGGCCGCGGCGACCGTGCGGCCGCACGCGCCGCCCATCGCTGCGGCAGCGCAGGCCGATACCGTTGCCCGGGTGTTGACGGTCAACCGGCGCACCGGCGAAGTGCTGCTCGAACACAGCCCGATAGCGCGCCTGCGCATGCCGGCGATGACCATGCAGTTCAGGGCGGCCAGCGCCGCCGTGCTGCGCCAGCTGCGCGAGGGCGAACGGGTAGGCGTCGCCATCGCGCCGGCAGGCCAGGAGATGCTGGTGACGGCGGTGTTCAGGCCATGAAGCCTGTCCTTTCTTCCCTTGGCAAACCGGGCGCGACGGTGGCGTCGATCGCCATGGCCATCATGTCTGGCTGCGCATCGGTGCCGCCGTCCGGCAGCGGCGCTTCGGTGCCGGCGCAGGTCGCAGGCCAGCCCGATGCCGCCCTGCGGCAAAGGCAGGATCGTCTCCTTGCGCAGCCGCTGAGCCAGGATACGGCTGCCGAGCTGGCCCTGCTGCACCCGGCCCTGACGCCGCACTACGCCGCGCTGCAGATCGATGCCGCAAGCCGGCTGCGCCTGGCGCATGCGCCAGCGCCGGGAAGCGATGCGGCACGCGGCCAGGGCGCGGCGGAAAGCAAGGTGGAGCGCACGCTGACCATCAACCTCGCCAGCTGGCTGGCGGCGCCGGCGCTGCGCCCGCAGCCCACCGCCGCAACGGCAAGAGCGGGTGAAGCCGCGTCCGACAACGACACCCAAATGGCGGCGGCCGATGCCATCGGCGACTGGGTCTTTTTCACGCGGCGCGCCTGGGTGCGGGCCATCGCCGCGCGGCAGGCCTTGCGCCACGCGAACGAGGCGGTCAGGCTGGCCGGCGCCAGCCAGGACCTCGCCCGCACCATGCGCCAGGTCGGCAGCGCCGCCACGCTGGACCTGCTCAGGGCGCAGCAGCTGCATGCGCAGGCGACGGCGTCCGGGGCGCAGCGGGACGCCGAGGCCCGGCTGCTGCGCGAGCAGCTGCAGTACCGCACCGGCATCTGGGGCATGGCGATCGAGAGCCTGCAGCTGGCCGACCGCCTGCCCGACCTGCCGCCATCGGGCGTGAATGCGGAAGGGCTGGAAGCGGTAGCGGTATCGCAGCGGGTGGACATGCAGGCAGCGCGCGCGGCATTTGCGCGCCACGAGGCCGACGCCGCCCGGCCGGCCTTGCATGAAGCGCACCAGGCCATGCTGGATGCCGCCGCGCTGCGCGCCCGCGCCGAAATACGCGGCGCCTGGATAGGCTACCGCTCGCGGCTCGAGCTGGCGCGCCATGCCTGCGACGTTGCGCTGCCCCTTGCACAGCGCATCGCCGAGGAACAGGGCAAGCGCTACAACGGCATGCTGGCGAGCGTGTTCGAACTGATCGAAAGCACCGGGGAGCAGATCGATGCCGGCGCGCGCTGCACGGCGGCGCAGCGCGCATTCTGGCTGGCCGAAGTGGATCTGCAGCAGGCGCTGGCCGGCCTGGGCAGGCTGCCCGCGCCGGCAGGCGACATCACGGGCGCGGCAGACATCGGCCCGAACCATGCGGGAGACCATTGATCCATGATATCGAGACGACGATTCCTGCAGGGCGGCGCCACCCTGATCGGCGCGCAGGCAATGTCGGCGGCAGCGCAGGCCGACCTGCCGGCGCCCACGATGGCGCCCGCCGGCACGGAGCGGCCGCCGCCGGCCATGCCCGGCATAAGGACTGTGACGACGCTCAATGGCTGGTCGCTGCCGTCGCGCATGCGCGACGGCGCAAGGGAATTCCATCTCGTGGCCCAGCCGGTGGCGCAGGAGATCGCGCCCGGGATGCAGGCCAATCTGTGGGGCTACAACGGCCGTTCCCCCGGCCCGACGCTGCAGATGGTGGAAGGCGAGCGGGTGCGCATCTTCGTCACCAACAGGCTGGCGGAGCCGACCACGGTGCACTGGCATGGCATGCCGGTGCCCAATGGCATGGATGGCGTGGCCGGCGTCACCCAGGCGGCGATCGCGCCGGGCGACACCTGGCAATATGAATTCATCGCGCGCCGCGCCGGCACCTTCATGTATCACCCGCATGCGGACGACATGATGCAGATGGCCATGGGCATGATGGGCTGCATCGTGGTGCATCCGAAGGACGCCAGGACGATGCGGGTGGACCGCGACTATGCCTTCCTGATCAATGCCTACGACATCCGGCCCGACACCCAGGTGCCGCGCGTGGGCACCATGACCGACTTCAACACCTGGACCTGGAACAGCCGGGTCTTTCCCGGCATCGAGCCGCTGTTTGCGCTGCGCGGCGAACGGGTGCGCATACGCATCGGCAACCTGAGCATGGACAGCCATCCCATCCACCTGCACGGGCACAGCTTCGAGGTGACCGGCACCGACGGCGGCTGGGTGCCGAAGTCGGCGCGCTGGCCCGAGGTGACGGTCGATGTCGCGCCTGGGCAGATGCGGGTGATCGAGTTCATTGCCGAGGAAGCCGGCGACTGGGCGCTGCACTGCCACAAGTCGCATCATGCGATGAATGCAATGGGCCACGGCGTGCCGACCATGCTGGGCACGGATGCCAGCGCTGCGCAGTCCACCCTGCGCAGCATGGTGCCGGGCTATATGCCGATGGGCGCGAATGGCATGCACGAGATGGCGTCGATGCGCATGTCCCTGCCCGACAACACCCTGCCGATGATGAGCGGCCAGGGTCCTTACGGACCGATCGGCATGGGCGGCATGTTCACGCTGCTGAAGGTGCGCGATCGCGCCGTGCAGGGCCCGCTGGAGAACGACTGGTACGATGGCGCCGGCGCAGCGCGCGCCCGCAAGATCTGAGCAGGTGCGCGAGGCCTTTGCCGCTGCTGGGAGGAGAGGGAAATGCGGTGCCCGCGGCCTTGCAGTGGGCATGCGCGAAACGCCATCGCGGCAAGCAGGCCAGGGAAAAGACAACGCAGGCATCCATCACCCGAACAAGCCGGATGGCGGATGCCTGCGCTCGGCCGGACGTGATGCAATCAGCCCCACCCCGGCGCGCCTGGCGGCGCGCCGTTTGCTGGATCAGGCGCCGAGGCTGTCCAGCGCCGTGTTGAAGGTGGCGCTCGGGCGCATCACGGCTTTCACCTTGGCGTCGTCCGCCTTGTAATAGCCGCCGATGTCCGCCGGCTTGCCCTGCACTTCCAGCAGTTCGGCAACGATCTTCTGCTCGTTCTCGGCCAGCTGCTTGGCCAGCGGCGCGAAGTAGGAAGCCAGTTCGGCGTCTTCCGTCTGCGCGGCCAGTTCCTGCGCCCAGTACATCGACAGGTAGAACTGGCTGCCGCGGTTGTCGAGCTCGCCGGTCTTGGGCGAAGGCGACTTACGGTTGTCCAGCAGCTTGCCGGTGGCGGCGTCGAGCGTCTTGGCCAGGATCTTGGCGCGGGCGTTGCCGGTCTTGATGCCGAGGTCTTCGAAGCTCACCGCCAGCGCCAGGAACTCGCCCAGCGAATCCCAGCGCAGGTGGTTTTCCTGCACCAGCTGTTGCACATGCTTGGGCGCGGAGCCGCCGGCGCCGGTTTCATACAGGCCGCCGCCCGCCATCAGCGGCACGATGGACAGCATCTTCGCGCTGGTGCCCAGTTCCATGATCGGGAACAGGTCGGTCAGGTAGTCGCGCAGGATGTTGCCGGTGACCGAGATCGTGTCCAGGCCGCGCATCACGCGCTCCAGCGTGTAACGCATCGCGCGCACCTGCGACATGATCTGGATGTCCAGGCCGGTGGTGTCGTGGTCCTTCAGGTAGGTGCGGACCTTCTTGATCAGCTCGTTCTCGTGCGGACGGTACGGGTCCAGCCAGAACACGGCCGGCATGCCGGAGTTGCGGCAGCGGGTAACGGCCAGCTTGACCCAGTCGCGGATCGGCGCGTCTTTCACCTGGCACATGCGCCAGATGTCGCCCTTTTCCACGTTCTGCGACAGCAGCACTTCGCCGGTGGCGATATCGGTGATGTTGGCCACGCCGTCTTCCGGGATCTCGAAGGTCTTGTCGTGCGAACCGTATTCCTCCGCCTGCTGCGCCATCAGGCCCACGTTGGGCACGGTGCCCATGGTGCGCGGGTCGAATGCGCCGTGCCATTTGCAGAAGTTGATGATTTCCTGGTAGATGCGGGCGAAGGTGCTCTCCGGGATCACCGCCTTGACTTCCTTCAGGCGGCCGTCGGCGCCGTACATCTTGCCGCCGGCGCGGATCATCGCCGGCATCGAAGCGTCGACGATCACGTCGCTGGGCGAATGGAAGTTGGTGATGCCCTTGGCCGAGTCCACCATCGCCAGTTCGGGCCGGTTCTCGTGGCAGGCGTGGATGTCGCGCATGACTTCCTCGCGCTGCGAGTCGGGCAGCTTGGCGATCTTGTTGTACAGGTCGACCATGCCGTTGTCGACGTTCACGCCGAGGCTGTCGAACAGCTCGCGATGCTTCTCGAATGCTGGCTTGTAGAAGATGCGCACGCAGTGGCCGAACACGATCGGGTGCGACACCTTCATCATGGTTGCCTTCACGTGCAGCGAGAACATCACGCCGGACTTGTAGGCGTCGTCGATCTGTTTCTCATAGAACTCGCACAGCGCCTTGCAGCTCATGAACATCGAGTCGATGATCTCGCCTTCCAGCAGCGACACCTTGGGCTTCAAAACGATGGTCTTGCCGCTCTTGGTGAGGATTTCCATCTTCACGTCGCGCGCGCGGTCCAGCGTCATCGACTTCTCGCCATGGTAGAAGTCGCCGTCGTGCATGTGCGACACATGGGTGCGCGATGCCTGCGACCATTCCGCCATCGAATGCGGGTTCTTGCGTGCATATTCCTTCACGGCGCGCGGCGCGCGGCGGTCGGAATTGCCTTCGCGCAGGACCGGGTTGACCGCCGAGCCTATGCACTTGCCGTAGCGGGCCTTGATCGCCTTTTCTTCATCGGTCTTCGGGTCGACCGGGTAGTCGGGCAGGTTGTAGCCCTTTTCCTGCAGTTCCTTGATCGCGGCCAGCAGCTGCGGCATCGATGCGCTGATGTTGGGCAGCTTGATGATGTTGGCGTCCGGCTCCAGCGTCTTCTTGCCGAGTTCGGCGAGGGTGTCGGGCACGCGCTGCTCAGGGGTCAGGTAGTCGGCGAAATTGCCCAGGATGCGGGCGGCGACCGAGATGTCGCTCTGCTCGATGCGGATGCCGGCCGGCTTGGCAAAGGTGCTGACGACAGGCAGGAAGGCGTGGGTCGCCAGCAGGGGCGCCTCGTCGGTTAGCGTGTAGATGATGGTCGGATCGCTGCTCATGCGCTTTTTCCTTGGAATGTGGCGAAGGTTCTTGGGAGTCGTGTTCTGCAAATCATCGCCTGCGCAGGCTCACGGTCGGCGCACCATGCCCGGTCACCTGACCCACTGGCGGAGCATGGTGGAACCTGGTGGACAGACCGGCCCTGCGGCGCGATCAGGTCTTTATCTTTAATTAAGTCTTCTATAAGACATAAGACACATTCCATATTATGCACGAGATTTTCACGATGTACCACTGTTTAAGCGCTCACCCGGCGCCGCCGCGGGGCGGCCGAGGGGCGAACGCGGCATGTCAACGCGGCAAGACAAGCGGCCAAATGCAAGCGGCGCCTTGCCGCAATGCATGCGGCAAGGCGCCGTGATGGTGCCGGGTGCTGGACAGCGGATCAGGCAGTGGTGTCGATGTTTTGTCCGATGTGCGCGGGCTGGCGCGCCGCGGGCGCGGGCGCAGGCGCCGCGGGCGCGGGCGCAGGCGCCGCGGCGGCAATCAGCGCGGAGGCGGTGGAAGCCGACAGGTCGAGCGCCTTCTTCAACACCGCCGTACCTACTTCCTCGCTGGTCTTGGCTGTTGTCATTGCCGTGGACAGTCTTGCAATGCCGGTAACGTCCATTCGATGCTCCTTTTTCGTGGTCAGAACCTGTTATCGGCAGCGCCGGGCCGGTTCTGAAGCCAGGAGCCCGCGCTGCCAGGCCGCCGGCTTCCCGCCAGGGACGTTCCGGCCCCGGCCGAAAGCGTTCTGTCAAGCCATCGCCGTTGCGTATCCAAGACAGACAGGTCCCGACCGGCCCAGTAGAATCTTGACCCGCAGCAACGCCAGGCGCAGCTGCCAGCAGGCCGCCCCTGGCACCGGAATCAGAAGAAGGGCAGTAATGAGCGCAGTCTATAAATCGATTTTTGCAAGCAGGCAGTCGGATTCACTGCTGGACCGCCTGCTGGTGCGGCTGGACCAATCCGACGACTCGGCACAGTGGAAGGAATACCGGGCCGCGGCACTGGGTCTCAACAACCCGACCTCGGCAGCCCGGAAGCTGCGCGTCTCGCCGGGACGGGTAACCAGCCTGATCAAATCCGGCAGCGTGCGGCTTTACCCGGTCAACAATCAGTACCGCTACGTAAAGGTGAAGGAAGTGGCGCAGGCCCTGCAAACCGAGCAGGCGCTGCACGAGACGGCGCCGGCCGGCATGCCCGCGCAGCAGGGCTGACCAGACTGCCGCATCCTGGCGCTCCGGCCTCAGGCCGGAGGGTATGCTGGCGGACCGCCTCAGCCGGCTGGCGTCGCGCCCGAAGCGGCCACCCTGGCCGCGCGCTCGGCCATGTAGCGGGCGGTGGCATCGCGCGCCACGGCCAGCGAACCCATCATCTCCCCGGCCCGGTTCCTGACCATCGCAAAGCTCATGTCGACATACAGCGCGTCGCCATTTTTCTTCAATGCCCGCGTCATGCGCGATCCGGGTGCTGACAGGATATCGCCATGCTCCACCGCCTTGTTGAAGCCGGCCCAGTGCGCCTTCCTCAGCTTTTCCGGGATGATGATGTCCACGCTCTGCCCGACCGCCTCTTCCGCCGTGAACCCGAAGACATGCTCCGCGCCCTTGTTCCATAACCTGATGATGCCCTTGAGGTCCGAATACACCACTGCTTCCTGCATGCAGGAAAGGATGGCTTCGGCATCCACTGCGGCATCGCCCTGCTGTTCCGACGTGATCTGCTCGTTCATTTCTGGCTGTCTCCATGTAGGTCTTGTCAGCGCATGATACAAGGCCGCGGCGCATCGATGCACGACGACGTCATATCGCCAGCGCAATACCCGCGGCCCCGGCCGCCACCAGGCTTGCTCCCCATACCAGATCCAGGTTGAGCCAGGCGTGCCGCAGAAATCGCAGGCCCAGATGGCGATACACCAGCCAGGCCATGGCCGTTGCAGCCGCGAAGCCGGCCAGGGTGTGGACGGCGGTGACCAGCGCCGCGATGCCCAGCGACGACTGCGCGGTGTAGTTCATCACCGCGGCATGACCCATGTCGGCCGCGCTCGGCGCCGGCCCTGCTGTAACGCACAGGCCGAGCATGAACGGCGCCAGCATCAGGCCGGCGCCATGGGCGGTGGCCATCAGGAAGGACCACCATGCCAGCCGGGTCGGTGCGATGCGCGCCAGCGCCCGCGGGTGGCGGCGCCTGACGAGCTTGAACAAGCCCAGGAGCAGCAGCGCCGAGCCCGCGCCGATGCGGATGGCGCGGCCATACTGCACGTACCAGCCCAGCCAGGCCAGCGGCGCCAGCACCACCGCCATCGCCATCAGATGGCCGCCGCTCAGCGGCAGCAGCGTGGCAAACAGGGAACGGGCGCGGCGGTCCATCATCGCATTGGCCACGGCCAGCGGCCAGCCCATTGCCGGGTTCAGGCCGTGATACAGGCCGAGCGCGATGATGGTGAGCCAGAGCGCCGCGGTGCTGTTCAAGCCGATGGATAGCAGAAGGAATCGGTCGAGCAGTCTCCTCCCTGCAGCCGGATCTGATGCGCGGCGTAATGCGGGCCGAAGTCCACATGGAAATGCGGATCGAGTTCGATGCCGCCATTCGCGCCGACATGGCACATCACCTGCGCGCCGCCGATGCCGTCCGGATAGAACTGCCGGTCCCAGCTGCTGTAGAGCGAGTTGGTGAAGTACACCCGCTTGCCGTCGCGGCTGATCTCGGTCATCTGCGGTCCGCCGCCGAAGGGCTTGCCATTCGGATGCCTTGCCTTCTGCACGATGCCGCCGATGCGCACGCTGCCGGCCAGGGTAGGCTTCATCGGGTCGGTGACATCGTACTGGCGCAGTTCGCCCGTGCCCCAGCAGGCCACGTACAGGAAGCGGTCGTCGAGGGAGAGGTCGATATCGCTGATCAGCGGCGGCACCGCGCCGAAGCCCCTGAGCAGCGGCGGCAGCTGCGCGGCATCGGCGGCCTCGGGCGGCACCGTGGCGGTTTTCCTGGCGTGGAACTTGCCGTTCTCGCGGTACCAGGTCCAGATCGATCCTTCCAGGTTGGTGGTGTCGACCACCACGCCCAGAAAGCCGTATTCGCGGGTGGGATCGTGCGCCGGCCGGATTTCCAGCGCCATCTGGTGGTTGGCGCCGAGGTCGATGGTCTGCACATGCCGGCGCTCGCGCAGGTTCCAGAAATGCAGCGAATGGCCGTATCGGTTGGCCAGCAGGTCATCCGGCACGATGCCGTTTTCAAACTGCGGCGGCAGCCCCCATTCGCTCGAGACCATGTAGTCGCGCGGCAGGTTCCACCAGAAGTCGTAATGCAGCTTCTGCGGCCCGCGGTCGATTTCCCAGCGGCCCAGGATCTCGAAGGTCTCGCAGTCCATGATGAACACGCCTGGCGGCCCTTCGGTGCCGTCGGCGCCGGCCCCGCCCAGCGTGCTGATGTAGATGCCCTCGGGTCCGCAATGCACGGTATGAGGACGCGAATAGCCGGTCTTGCGCATCAGTTCCTCGGGCTCGATGGTCTTGACCAGCTTCGGGTTCCTCGGATCGGGCTGGGTGTCGACGATGTAGATGCGCGAGGAGCGGATGCCGGGAATGATCAGGTACCGGCGCTGCAGGAAAGCATGGCCCGACAGCGGGGACAGCGCCGAGCTGCAGGCATTCCAGCCGAAATGGTGGAATTCGTCGCCGGTGTTGGGCATGGCCAGGCGGCTGATGACGGTGCCGTGGCTGGCCGACTGCGGGTCGACATCGATCACGGCCAGGGCGTCGGGCTGCGACCTGTCGGGCGAGAGCAGCACGGTGTAGGCAAGATGTTCGGGTTCGGCTTCCATCGCCAGCCGCGGCGAGGGATGAAAGCTCGGATCGGGATGGTATGTTTCCAGCATGATGTCCTCGCATGGAAAGAAACGGAATGCCCCTGGGAGGAGCGTGTGAAGCGAGCCAAGGCTGCGCGCCCGTCATGGCAGTGTCAATAGACGAGTTGGAGGCGGTTTGGCGCGGATCAGAAAACCGTCATCGTCAAGGCGCAACCGCATGCTGCAATGACATCCCGGCCGGCTGGCAATCCGGGGCGATGCATCCCCATGCGCAGGCAATCAGGCACGAACGTGCCCGGCAAGTTATCGCAAGGCATGACCTGGGGCTTGCTTGCGCTAAATGCGTGGTCTTTTCTGCCGCATTCGTGCAGACTTTGCGCTGCGCGCAGGCAATTCATGAAATCCCGGTCGACCGTGGCCAACGCCGGCGCCTTACAAGGAGGAGTCATGATCAGCAATCTCGCATCCGCAAGGGCGTTACTGCAGGCCGACCTCGACCATGCCCGCAGCGTATTGGACCTGTGGGCCCACCAGGTGGCGGAGCTGGAAAAGGCATTGCAGCAGCTCGACGCGGTCAGCATGTCGCGCGACGGCCTGCGGGCACAGTATCAGGCAGCGAAAGGGGCAGGCCCGATGCTCGGCGCACCCGCCCCGATCGACAAGCCCGCCAGGCGCGGCAGGAAACCCAAGCAGGCAGGCAGCGCATCCGCAGCGTCCAAGGCAAGCGCGCATGGACCGGCAAAGCGGGACCGCAAGGCCGCGGTGGTCAGCGGCGCAGGGAAGACGCGGCCAGCCGGCAAGGCCAGGCGCGCGGCCTCCGGCAACGGCGCTGCGTCACCGAAATACCAGGACCCGGAATCGGGCAAGACATGGACCGGCAGGGGCCGCCATCCGCTCTGGCTCAAGGGCGACCCGAGCCAGTACCTGATCGGCGCCAATGGCGATGCCGCGTCCGTTGCGACAAGGCCAGGCAACGGCCCGGCGCATGGGCGCGAGGCAGCGCCTGCGCCGGCTGCGTAGAACCCTTCGCCGGCCCGGCGCGCCCGGCGTCCGCTGGCGGCGACGCTATACCGCATCCACCTCCCCGGTGGTGAAGTCGCCGGGCATCACGATCTCGAGCATTTCGACGTCATCGCTATGCCCGACTTCGCGATGGCGGATGCCTGGCGGCTGATGCACGCATGAACCGGCTTCCAGGCGGACGCGGCCCTGGCCTTCATACTCGAACTCGATCCAGCCCTTGAGGACGTACACCAGCTGGAAGCTGGTTGCATGCGCATGCGGCTGGCTGGAGAAATCGGTCCCCGCCGCCGCCCGGATCACATGCGCCGCCACCCTGCCGGCCGTCGCCTCCCTGATACCCAGGTCGCGATATTCAAAGAAGGACCGCAGGCCGCGCGTGAAGCCGGCGTCCTTTGCATGCGATACGACGAAACCTTGCGTTGTCATTGTTTGCTCCGTGGCTGTAAATGTGGTGCCGACATGCTGCTTGGGTTCGGCGCGAATGTCCAGGCTGCCACGCCTGCCGATGAGCTGACGCCGTCCCTGTGTGGACATGTGAACGGGCTCAAATGCCGGGCACGAAGCCAGCGTAGCCTGGGTTGAGCGCAGGCGAGACCCGGGTCGCCCCATCCCTGCGCAATACGCTTTCACCGCGGCGGCAAACTGATCGCCCGCTCCCTCCTTCAACAACACGAAGCGAAAAAGCTCGCACACGCCCTGATTGCCCATGATGAAAATGCCGTCGGGCGCCAACCGTCTTTTCACTTCGCCTGATGGAAGCGAATTTGATTGCTGCCGGCTTTGTTTTGGCGATCGGTGCGTCCCCGGGTTTCGTTTGCGCTCAATCCAGGCTACGCTTCCTCAATCCAAACTGCATTTGCTTGGCCACCGAACCCTCCCACTCCCAACAAAGCAAGCCCCGCCGCTCATTTCTCATTCCCGGCACCAGTCGCGGTCCGGCTGCTTGTTCAGCCGATGCGCCGCATCCACCACATCCTGCAATTCCACCGGGTCGCTGAACGGGTCTTCATCCAGCGCGGTGACGCGGTTCAGTTCCTTTTGCCAGCGGCGCAACTCGGCCACATAAGCCGGGTCCGGCACCCGGCGCAGGTCGCCATCCTCTTCAACCAGGTCGCACAGGCCGTTGTGCAGCCAGGCGCCGGTATGCCAGTCCGGCATGTCGACCGCGGGAAACAGGCAGATGCCCTGCAGGTCCATGCCGCGCTCCACCGCCGCCAGCGACTCCTCCATCACGTCGCACAGCCAGTCGGCGCGGCCGGCGCCCATGCCGCTGGTTTCGCCGATGATCATGGGCCGGCGGTAGCGCTGCCATACCGGGTCCAGCATCTCGCACAGCGGCACGATGCGGTCGTCATCCGGCGCCAGCGCGGCATGCGGACCGTGCTCGCGGTATTCCATCTGGCCGAAGGAATAATTGTTGGCGCCGACGATGTCGAGGATCTCCGGCGAGCCGCCGAGCTCGGGATGCTCGCGGCCGCACAGCATGTCCCAGGCGAGGAAGGTATCCACACAGGTTTCATGCCGCGCCGCCTCGATCAGATCTGGCCGGTCGCGTGGCGCGACTACATGTACGAGCGGGTCCATGTGCACCATCCTTGCCTCGGGGTCGACTTCGCGTATGGCGTTGGCGCCCGCGATCGCGGCCCGGCACAGGGCCACGCGCAGGCGCATGCGGTCCTCGCGGCTGTTGCGGTAGGGCGCGACCCATCCCCACTCGCCGCCACAGAAGGAGAAGAAGGTGATCTCGTTGATCGGCGTGAAGAAGTGCGGCCCGCGCACCCGCGGAACGACATACTGCGCGGCTGCCCGGCAGTAGGCCGCGAAGCGCTCGGTGAATGCCGGCCCGAACGGGTCGAGGTCATCCGGGTAGCCGTAATGGCAGAGGTCCCAGATGGGAATCATCTTGTTGGCATTCATTGCATTGATCAGCGCGTCGAGGCTGGAGAAATCCAGCCTGCCCTGCCGGTCCACCAGCGGCCAGGGGATGCCTTCGCGCGCCACGGCGATGCCAAGATCGTGGAGGATGCGGTAATCCTCCATCGCATGGCTGTCATGCCGGGTTTCGGCGACCAGGTTGCGGCGCCGCCGGTCTTTCCAGAGGAAGGTCGAACATTCGAATCCCGAAAGGAAAAAGGTGGGGAAGATACCCGGATGGCTGGTCATGTCGGCGCCCTTCATCGCTGGTGTAATGGAAAGACCGGCGCGGCACGATTAAGTTGCCGGCTTGCGCCCCGGGCCGATGCCGCGTGCAGCCGGCGCATGACCATGCGCCGCGGTCGCGGTCACACTCCGAAGGCGCCTTCGTCCTGCCGGATGGCGGCGCGTCCACCCTCAAGTTTCCGCAGTAGAAGGCATGACATGGGCGTTGATCCAGTTCCGCTGGACCCTGACATCGTCCGGCGCCTGTCGGGCGGGACGACCGCCACGCTGACCACGGTGTTGTTGAAGAAGGGCCTGCGCAAGGTCTGGCTGCGCGGCGCGATGCCGCTGGTGCCCGGCCAGCCGCGGCTGGTGGGCCGCGCCTTCACGTTTCGCTTCGTGCCGGCGCGCGAAGACCTGGCCACGCCGGCCTCGTGGGGCGCGCCGATCTCCACCCGCGCCGCGATCGACGCCATGCCCGAAGGCTGCATCGCCGTGGTCGGCGCAATGGACGTGACGGCGCCGGCATTTTCGGCGACATCCTGTGCGCGCATGCAAAAGCGCGGCGTGACCGCGCTGGTAACCGATGGCGTGGTGCGCGACGTGGCCGGCGTGCTGGGCACCGACCTGCCGACCTGGTGCCAGGGCGCGGCCGCGCCGCCTTCGGTGGCGGGCCTGACCTTCGTCGGCTGACAGAAGCCCATCGGCTGCGGCGGCGTTGCGGTGTTCCCTAACGACGTGGTGGTGCCCGACGGCGACGGCGCGGTGCTGATCCCGGCCGCCCTGCTCGACGAGGTGGTCGCGGCCTCGGTCGAACAGGAAAGGCTGGAAGCCTGGATCATGGAAGAGGTCAATGCAGGCGCGGCCTTGCCGGGCCTTTATCCGCCAAACGAGGAAAACCGCAAGCGCTACGAGGCCTGGGCCGGCAAGGCCGGCTGATGCCCATGTGCCGGGCCGCGCGGCAGCCGCCACGGACCCGGCAATTCTTTCCTGCCGTTACCAGATGCCAGCCGCAGGCGGCTTTCCGCCGACGCACGAGCAGCGGCCTGCACCTTAAAAGCTTGTTCAAATCGAAGGCAAGCGCATTTGATGATCAAAGTCAGCGTTTAAGCACAGCAAGGCGCGGCGCTTGGCGCTATTATTTTTGAGCCAGTTTCATGCCGGGCCGAAAGCACACTCCCGATACCCAGCGTCCGTAATGACGGACAGCGCGGGGCTTGCGCGCTGCATTCCCACGGAGCGTTTCCCGGCTGGCACCAACCGATCGACCATCAAGCGCCGAGGAAAAATTGCTAGTTGCCAATCCGCCCACTGCGATAGACCAGAACTGGATTGCCGATACACGGCGCCTGGTCGATCAGCATCTCGATACCCTGCTCGCTCCTTCACAGACATCGCCGGTCGCCGAGGCGATGCGCTACAGCGTGCTGGCCCAGGGCAAGCGCATCCGTCCCCTGCTCACGCTGGCGGTGGCCAGCTATTTCGGCGTGCGGCCGGCGGCGGCGATGCATGTGGCCTGCGCGCTGGAGATGATCCATTCGGCCTCGCTGATCCTGGACGACCTGCCCTGCATGGACAATGACCGCGAGCGGCGCAACCGCGTGGCCACCCATGTCCGTTACGGCGAAAGCCTGACCATCCTGGCGGCGGTCTCGCTGCTCACGCAAAGCTGCTGCACCATCGCCTCCCACCAGAGCCTGGAGCCGGACCTGCGGCTGAAGCTGGTGCAGATGCTGTGCGAAACCGTGGGCCCGCATGGCCTGTCGCTGGGCCAGTACATCGATCTGCATGGCGTGGCCGGCATGGCCACGCCTTCGGCCATCACCAACATCCATCACCTGAAGACCGGCGTGCTGTTCCTTGCCGCGGCGCGGGCCGGCTGCCTGATCGCCCGCGCCAGCCCGGCGCAGGAAGACAAGGTGATGCGCTTCACCAATAACATCGGCCTGGCCTTTCAGCTGCTGGACGACCTCAAGGACATGGACAGCCCCGGCACCAACATGGTGGCGCATATCGGCGTGTCCGGCGCGCATCGCCGCCTGCAGGATTACCTGGATGCGGCCAACGATGCGATCGCGGGCGAGCGCAACGCCGGCATGCTGCAAGGTTTTGCGGAAGCCTTCTTCAGGCGCGCTTAGAAGTTATTACAGGTCCGGATGGGTCCACAGCCCGCTGCGCGCCGCCTCGGCAGGCCGCCGCGCTTTCGCGTGAACCGCGACGAATCCACCCTGGAACAGGCGCAGCAGCTTGCGCCTGCCTGATACGCTGGTGCGCTGCTCCCAGGCAGCCGCGCCTTCGGCGCGCACCCGCAGGCCGATCTCGCGGTAGATCAGCAGCGCGCCGGCGATGGCCCAGGCGCAGCGCCACGGCAGTTGCGTCATGCCGATGCGGGCGGATGCGTAATACTGCTCGGCCAATTCCACCAGTTCGCAGGCCAGCGCATGCAGCGCGGGCAGGTGCTGCGGCTGCGCCGCCTCGCCCGGCGCGATGCCCTTCTGCGCCAGCCAGTCTTCCGGCAGGTAGCAGCGGCCGATGCGAAGGTCGTCCCGCACATCGCGGGCGATGTTGGTGAGCTGGAAGGCAATGCCCAGGTCGGCCGCCCGATGCATCACTTGCGCATCGCGCACGCCCATGATGCGGGCCATCATCACGCCCACCACGCCTGCCACGTGGTAGCAATAGCGCAGCGTGTCGTCCAGAGTGTGGAAGCGCTGTTCGCGCGCATCCATCGCAAAGCCTTCCAGCAGTTCGAACAGGTGGCGCCGGGGCAGCGCATGCCGCCGCACCACCTGGCCCAGCGCGGCAAAGGCCGGGATGTCGCTGGCATGGCCGTCGCATACCCGCGCCGTCTCGCGCTGCAGCGCCTGCAGCCGCGCTTCCTTTTCCTGCCGGCTCAGTTCCTGGGCGTCATGGCCCAGGGTCTGGCCGTCGATCACGTCGTCGCAGTGGCGGCACCAGGCATACAGCATCATCACGCTGTCGCGGGTGTCGCGGTCGAACAGCATCGCGGCCTTGGCAAAGCTCTTCGAGCCCTGCCGGATGCTTTGCTGGCTGTAGGCGGAAATGTCCTGCATCGCGGCCTCCGTCACGCGGCGCTCCGGGCGGGCTGTTCATCCAGGATGATGCGCGCGGTGGCCTTGGCCGAGCCGACCACGCCGGGGATGCCGGCGCCGGGATGGGTGCCGGCGCCGACGAAATACAGGCCGGGTATCTGCTGGTCCTTGTTATGGGTGCGGAAATAGGCGCTCTGCCACAGCACCGGCTCCAGCGAGAAGGCCGAGCCGACATGGGCGTTGAGTTCGTCGCGGAAGTCGCAGGGCGTGAAGATGCGCGAGGTGACGAGGTCGCGCTTTAAGTCCGGTATGTAGTGCTGCTCCAGGTAGTCGAGGATGCGGTCGCGGTAGCGCGGGCCTTCGCTTTCCCAGTCGATGTCGGCATTGCCCAGGTGCGGCACCGGCGCCAGCACGTAATAGGCGCTGTGGCCGGGCGGCGCGAGCGACGGATCGGTGACGGTAGGCGCATGCAGGTAGAGCGAAAAATCGTCCGCCAGCGTGGCGCCATGGAAGATGTCCTTCAGCAGTTCGCGGTAGCGCGGGCCGAACAGCACGGTATGGTGCTCCAACCCCGGCCGCGTGCCCTTCAGGCCGAAGTAGATCACGAACAGCGACATCGAGAAGCGCTTCTTCTTCAGGGCGGCCGCCTTGCGCTGCGCCGGCGGATGCTGGCGCAGCAGCTTCTCGTAGGTATGCACCACGTCGGCATTGCTGGCGGCAAGGAGGCAGGGCAGGCGCTCGCCGGAGCGCAGCCGCACTGCCGCCACCCGGCCCTGCTCGACCAGGATCTCGTCCACCGGCGCATTCAACCGGATCTCGCCGCCGAGGTCGGTAAAGAGCTTGATCATGCCGCGGATCAGCGCCCCGGTGCCGCCCTGCGGGAAGGTCACGCCCCACTGCCGTTCCAGCGCATGGATCAGCGCATAGATGGACGAGGTCTCGAACGGATTGCCGCCCACCAGCAGCGAATGAAAGCTGAAGGCCTGGCGCAGGTGCGGGTCCTTGATGAAGCGCGAGACGATGCCGTAGACGCTGCGGTAGCTTTCCAGCTTGATCAGTTGCGGCGCCACCTTCACCATGCTGCGGAAGTCGGGGAACGGCACATGGCCCAGCTTGATGTAGCCTTCTTCCAGCACCGCCTTGGAATAGTCGAGGAAGCGGCGGTAGCCTGCCACGTCGCCCGGCGACTTGGCGCCGATCTGCCGGTCCAGCGCCTCCTGGTCGTTCACGTAATTGAAGCAGTAGCCGTCTTCCCAGCACAGGCGGTAGAAGGGACTGACAGGCAGCAGCTTCACATAGTCGTCCAGCCGCCGGCCCGACAGCGCGAACAGTTCCTCCAGCGCGGTGGGGTCGGTGATGACGGTCGGCCCGGCGTCGAAGGTGAAGCCCTGGTCTTCATACACATAGGCGCGGCCGCCCGGCTTGTCGCGCTGTTCCAGCACGAGTGTCGGTATGCCGGCCGACTGCAGCCGGATGGCGAGCGCAAGGCCGCCGAATCCGCTGCCGATCACGATGGCTTTGATGATGTTCCCCTTTCGATGTTGGCCATGGCCATGAATGCCGCGCCCAGTGGCACCGGCGGCTTGCCGGACAGGATGCGCAGCTTGTCGGCCCAGGTCAGGCGGGCTGCATAGAAGCGTTCGATGCGCGCCTGCGGCAGGCCGTAGAAGCGCTGCAGCAGGCGGTAGCGCTGCGCCGGCGCGCTGGCGAAGAACAGCATGCGGTTCAACAGGCGCATGAAGAGCTGGCCGCGCCACTGCGCGACGGACCTGGCGCGGATGCAGTCGCCCGCTTCCGACAGCGCCGGCAGCGCCGCGATCTCGTCGGCCAGGCGCACCGCGAACGGCAGCGAATAGCCGGTGGTGGCATGGAACAGCCCGGCGCGCAGGCCGCTGCAGGCCAGCTGCGCCGGCTTGTCGCGCCAGAAGCGCTCGATGTCGCCCGACAGCGCAATCGGCAGCACGCCGCTCTCTTCCCGTTCCACGCGCTCGACCTGCCAGCCGCGTGCGGCGATGTAGTCGTCGATGCGGCGCCGCAGCGCTGCCTCGTCCAGTGCGGGTGCGCCGCTGTAGTAGGTGTCCTCGACCAGGATGCGGCGCTCGTCCAGCGGCAGCGTATAGACGAAGCGGTAGCCGTCGTCCTGCGACACGGTGGCGTCCATGATGACGGGCAGCGCCTGGCCATGCGGCTGGCGCAGCAGCACCTCGCGGCCGACGAACTTCTGCCAGGCATAGCGCATATGCGGCGAGGCGGCATGGCCGCGGCCGTCGATCACCAGGCCGGCCGGCTGCCATGCGCCATTGATGCGGGCGCCGGTGGCGCTTACCTCGTCCACGATAGCGCCGAGCAGCACCGCGTCGCCCAGCGCCGGCTGCAGCACCTGATGGAAGCGGTCGGCGCTGATGCTGTAGCAGGGCGTCGACAGCCGGCGCCGGTGCGCCGGAAAGCGCACTTCGTAGCCGGGCCAGCGGTGCGCCACCAGCGGCGCCAGCCAGGCATGCTGCGCCGGCGTCAGGTCGGGATGATAGTAGGACCAGGTATGGTTGCCGCCCAGCGTCGCGCCGCGTTCCACCAGCAGGATGCGCAGTTCCGGCCGCGTCTGGCGCAGCCGCCAGGCGATCAGGCCGTTGGCCAGGCCGCCGCCGATCAGCAGCACGTCAAGCGGTGCGTCAACCATGACCAAGCGCCTCCTCGATGGCATGGCAGCCGGCCTGTACGCCATCCTCGGCGCGACTCGGCCCGGCCAGCCGGGCCGCCGCCTCATGCATGCGCTCGTCGGCCAGGGCGCGCGCCAGCGCGGCGCGCAGCGCATGGCGGCCGGCGCGCCGCTTCGGCAGCACCAGCGCCGCGCCCGATGCGCGCAGCCGCAGCGCATTGTCCATCTGGTCGTGCGCATGGGGCACGATGACTTGCGGCTTGCCGGCCCGCAGCGCCTTGAACGAGGTGGCGACGCCGCCGGAATGCACGATCACCGCCGCATGCGGAAACAGGGCCTCGAACGGCGCATAGCCGATGCGCAGCGCGCCTTCGGGCAGCGGTTCCGGCAGATGCGCAGCGGCCGCCAGTCCGCCCGTCACCAGCAATGCCCGCATGCCCAGCGCCAAAGCAGCCGCCAGGCCATCGGCATAGAAGTCGCCGGCGTCATTGCTGGCCGCGGAGCCGAGCGTGAAGACCGCCAGCGGCGCATCGTTGCGCGCCAGGAAGCGCTGCAGCGCATCCGGCAGCGCCGGCGCCTCGTCCAGGTACAGCGCGGTGCCGGTCTGCACCGCGGCCGCCGGCCAGTCGGGCTGCGGGCCGCCCAGCAGCGGCGAGAACATCGCCAGCACCCGGCGCGGCGAATGCTGGCCCTCGTACAGCGGATGCTCGCGCGAGGCGATGCCCAGTTCGGCGCGCAGGGCCAGCACCGGGTCGAGCCAGCGCTCGGTATGCTGCCTGACATAGCCGAACACCTTGCCGTGGAGTTCGGGCGAGCGGCCGCACAGCCAGGACAGCGGCGCGAACGGCAGGTAATTGGGCCGTTCGTGCAGCGAGAAGAAGGACATCGGCTGCAGCACCGCCGAGACCCAGGGCACGCCGGTCGCGGCCGCCACCAGCGGCGCGGCCAGCGCCATCAGCGACTGGCTCACCAGCATATCGGCGCCGCGGCTGGCCTCGGCCAGGTCGGCATAGCTGTGGCGTATCGCCGGACCCAGGTAATGGCGATAGACGAATTCGCCGCCGCTCCTGGGATGCATGTAGCGGCGGTGGAAGGCCGGCGTATTGTCGGGGTCGGGCCGCATGTGGCGAAAGCCCAGCCCGGCCCGCGCCACATGCGCTTCATGCGCGGCATTGGTGGCGACCGTGACACGGTGCCCGCGCCGTCGCAGCTCGCTGCCCAGCGCCAGGAAGGGATGCAGGTCGCCCAGCGAGCCGGAGGTCGCGAACACGATGTGGCGGGAAGGCGGGCTATTCATCGCGACCGCGCTCCCGGCAGGCGCCACCACGGCGTGCCCGGCCGCAGGTGATGCTCGTGGTGATAGCCGAAGTGAAAGCAGGTCAGCAGCGACAGCAGGTAACCGAATTCATTGCTGCGCGCCCGGTGGTGGTCGGCGAACTGGGCGGCGCCGTGGCCGTCGATATGGCGGTGCGGCAGGAAGGTGCCGAAATAGAACAGCTGCAGCGAGGACACGATGCCCGGCACGGCGAAGAACAGCAGGATGTTCCAGACGCTGGCGCCCAGCAGCAGATAGGCCGACACCCGCAGCGCCATCACCGCCAGTTCGCGCCAGCCGAAATAGGTAGTCAGGAATTGCAGGTACCAGCGCAGCGGCCGGCTGGCATGGGCAACGGCGAAGTCCGGGTCCTGCGCGCTGCCGGAATGACGGTGATGCAGGTCATGCTTGGGCTTGATGCGGCCGAAGGAAAAGCCGGCATACAGCAGCAGCGCCAGCCTGCCCACCAGGTCGCCGCCGGCGCGCCGCGCCGGCCACAGCGAGCCATGCATCGCGTCATGCGCCACGATGTACATGCCCACCGACAGCCAGGTCAGCAGCACAGCCAGCAGGGCCGCCTGCGGCAGCGCCCACGGCGCGTTCCAGTCGAACAGGAACACCGCATACAGGTGCAGCGTGGTCCATGCGGCGATGATGGCCGTGGCCAGCGCCATGCCGATGCGGCCCTGCCTGGCGGGGTTCATGGCTGGCGATCGCCGCCGCGCAACTCGCGGCGTATCGCCTCGACCGGCGGCGCATACAGGAAACCGAAGGAAACGCCGTTCTCGCGGGTGCGCACGGCATGGTGCAGATGATGCGCAGTGGCCAGCCGGTGCAGGTAGCCGCTTTTTGGCCGCCATGCCAGCGGCAGGCGCCGATGGATGATCACATCGTGCAGGATGCCGTACAGCATGCCGTAGATCGTGATCCCCAGCGCGATCCACCACAGCCACGGCCGGCTCGCGCCGACCATGAACAGCAGGATGGTGGCGGCGGCGAACACGATGGCATACAGGTCGTTTCGCTCCCAGCCCGCGCCCTTGGGCGCTTCATGGTGCGAGCGGTGCCAGCCCCAGCCGAAGCCATGCATCACATGCTTGTGGACCAGCGCAACCGCGAACTCCATCGCAAACAGCGTGGCAACCAGAAGAAAAAGGTGAAAAGGGTTCATGCCTGCGGGGAAACAGCCTGGTGGGGAGGGAAGGAAATGTCCTGAACCCAACAGTCGCATGAAACCGGCCGCGGCCGCAGCGCGGCGCACAGGCTTGTTGATCTCGTTCAAACAGGCGGGAGGCGCCTGGTCCGGCCGGCGGCGCAGGCGCCGGCTCGGCGTGCGATGTCAGGCGGGGCCGGCGAGCGCGGCGAGCGCCCCCGAGGCATGCGCCAGCAGCAGGTAGAGCGACGCCACCAGCAGCGACGCCAGCGTCAGCGCCATGCCGGCCACGCGGAAGCGGAAGTCTTCCGGGCTGCGGCTGACGCCCCAGGCGTGCAGCACCCGGCCCAGCAGCAGCGCCAGGCCCAGCGCATGGACCAGCACGGCGGAAGCAGGTGCGATCTCGACCAGGTAGATCAGCAGCAATGCCAGCAGAACATATTCGGCGAAGTTGGCATGGGCCCGCATGGCCCGCAGCATGCGCTCGTCGCCGCTGTCGCCGATGGCGATGCGCAGCCGGCGGCGCAGGCGCAGGGTGCGCACGCTCAGGACGGCATAGAGGATGGCCAGCAGCGCGGCATACAGGCTTACCGCGGTCATGCACCGGCCCGGGAGGAAATGACGAGGGAGGAAGAGGACATTGCCGGGCTGCCCTGCGGGCTCAGCGCGGCGTCTTCTCGTCCGGCGCCGGCGGGTCAGGCGGGACGCGCTGCGGCTTTACGGCCTTGCCGTAGCGTGCCGGCGTTTGCTGCATGCTGTCGGCCGCGCGCCGCAGGTCGCTGACGCGCTCGCCCTGCCGGCGCACCCGTTCACGCAAGCTCTCCAGGCTGGGAGGAGCGCTGGATGAGGATTGATCATTCTGGTGGTTCACATGAGTCCCCTGCGAATGGCGTCTGGGGATTCTAAGGTTGTATTTTTAATGCATCCAAGCCCGGCGTTCGCGAGTGTTGTTATTTCACACGACGCCGGGCCAGCCGGCGCCGGCTCCTACAACCAGGAATAGCGCATGCCTATCCAGATGCCGCGCGGCGCGCCGTAGCCGCGAAACTGCTCGCCCACCGCGTTGGCGCCGTCGAAGCTGCGGCCGGGGCCGGTGAAGGCGTTCAGGCCCAGCACGCCGAGGTTGGCGTATTCCCGGTCGAACAGGTTGTTGACGCGGGCGAACAGTTCCCAGCCCTTGGCCACCGTGTAGCGGGTGTCGAGATTGACCACGGTATAGCCGGGCACCTTGCCGCGCGCATCGCTGTTGTTCTCGTCGCCGCGGGCATGGCTGCTGCCGGCATACAGCAGGTTGGCGCCGACGTCCCACTGCGGCGTCAGCGCATAGCCCAGACGCAGCTTCAGGCTGTGGCGCGGTATGCCGGGAATGCGGTCGCCGCTGCGCACGGCGATCGCGCCGTTCGCGTCCGCGCTGGTATTGGCCGGGCTGGTCTCGGCGAAGCCGGTGCGGTAGGTCGCGTCGGTGTAGCCGTAGCGCGCGCTCGCCGACAGCGCGCCCCATGTGCCGTTGACGCCCAGTTCCAGCCCCTGGCGCCGGGTCTGGCCGACGTTCTGGAAATAGCCGGCATTGGTGGCCACGCCGCCGCTGGCGATGAACTGGATGTCGTCGTCCAGCACGGTATGGTAGACCGCCGCGCTCCACGACAGGCCTTCCCCCGCCTTGCCGCGCGCGCCCAGTTCCATCGTCCTGGCCACCACTTTTTTCAGCGGCGGATCGGCCAGGAAGCTGTTGGGCAGCTTGCAGGGCGCCTGCGGGTCGGCGCAGGTCAGTTCGATCGGCGTCGGCGCCCGCATCCCCTCGTTGTAGCTGACATAGGCGGTGGCCTGTGGCGTCGGATTGAAATTCAGGCCAACCGCCGGGTTGAAGCGGGAAAAGCGATGGCTGCCGTTGAGCTCGGGCGCCTCGCCGCTCTGGTCGCGGATGCTGACACGCGCGAGGTTGTAGCGGCCCGACAACGTCATCGTCCAGCGCTCGTTGAACGCCAGCACGTCCGACAGGAACAGGCCGTAATAGCGGTTGCGGGTCCTGGCGTCGGTCTCGGGCTCGAAGTCGCCGGCGCCGATGGTGCCGCGGCTGGCGGTGAATACCGCGGGCTGGGTTTCCTGGCTGTAGCGGGCGTTGCCGATATCCACCGTGCCGCCGGCGACGAACTGGTTCTTCATCCCGGCCAGCTGGCCGGACACGGTCAGCTGCAGGCCGGCGCCATAGCTGTGCTGGCGGATGCCGGCGCGGTCGTTGTGGGCCTGGTTGGCGTCGATAGCGCCATTCTCCAGCTGGCCGAAGTCATCGTTGACGTTGCTGGAGACGTTGCGGTTGCGGTAGTTGCGGTAGTACAGGTTCCCGCCCAGCAGCACGTCGTCATTGAGGAAGCGGCTGCCCTTGGCGGTCAGGAACATCAGCTTGTTCTCGTTGCGGTCCGGGTAGGTGTAGGCCTGCCGGATGTTCTCGGAGAAGGACCTGGGCAGGGTCTGGGTGCCTTCCAGCCGGTTGTCGGCGGCGGTCAGGCTGACGTCGAGGTCGGTGTCGCTGGTCTGGTAACCGACCTTGCCGAAGAACTGCTGGACGCGGCTGCCGTTGTGCTCGGCCCAGCCATGGTCGCGCGCGACATTGCCGGTAACGAAATAGTCGAGGTTGCCGCTCTTGCCGCCCTGCTCGAATTCCACCGCGCGGCGGCCGAAGGAGCCGGTGGACAACTGCACCGCGCCGCCCGGATAGGCGCTGCCGCTCTTGGTATAGACCGCCAGCGCGCCGCCCAGGGTGTTCAGGCCGAAAGCGGGATTGGAGCCGGGAATGAGCTGCATGTTGGCGATGGCCGACTGCGGCAGCAGGTCCCAGTTGACGGTGTCGCCGAAGGGCTCGTTGATCCGCACGCCGTCCTGGAATACCGACAGGCCCTGCGGCACGCCCAGGAGCGGCGATGCGGTGAAGCCGCGGAAACTCACGTCGGGCTGGTGGGGATTGCCCTGCGCCGCATTGACCGTCACGCTGCCGGCGTTCTGTTCCAGGTGGTCCGTCAGGGTCAGCTGGCGCTGCTGCTCCATCGTGCGACTGTTCAGAATTTGAACATTGGCTGGCACATTTTGTATCGCTGTGCCCAGTCCGGGCAGCATCGAGGTGCCCACGACTTCGACGGTGGGCAGTTCCAGCGCTTCGGCCGGGTTTTCCTGGGCAAGGACAAGGGCGGGATCGGCCAGCGCGCCGGCCAGGGCGGCCAGCAGCGCGGTGCGCCGGAATGGAACAGCGGCATGCGTCATTCGATGTCTCTCCATGTTTGTCTTTTTTGTGTTTTTTATAATACGGCCGAAGCATAGCAAACGTGGCCGGGAAAACTGACGGCGGCTGCCGCTTGCAGGCCGGCATGAAGAGAGCAAGAAACATGCGCGCCGCCCGGGCGCGGCGCATCAGACCGCTGCCGGGAAGGCGCAGGGCGGCAGCACCGGCTGCATGTCGCCGGGCGGCAGCGGGCGGGAGATGTAGTAGCCCTGCACCTCGTCGCAGTGCAGCGAGCGCAGCAGCGCGATCTGGGCGGCATTTTCCACGCCCTCGGCCACCACCCGCATGCCCAGCGCATGCGCCATCGTGACGATCGCCGTGAAGAACACCTTGCCTTCGGCCGACTGTTCCATGCTGGCGGTGAAGGTCTGGTCTACCTTGAGCACGTCGAAGTCCAGCCGGTGCAGTTGCGACAGCGAGGAATAGCCGGTGCCGAAGTCATCCACCAGGATCTTCACGCCCTGCTTCTGCAGCATCATCAGGGTGCGCGACACCGCCGAGTCCTGGCCCATGACCGATGACTCCGTGATCTCCAGTTCCAGCAGGTGCGACGGCACCCGGTGCCGCGACAGCGCCGCCGTGACCAGGCTGCCGACATCGGCATTGCTGAACTGCTGCGCCGAGACATTGACCGATACCGGCACCAGCGCGCCGCCATGCGCCGCCCAGCGGGAAATCTGCTCGCACACCATGTCGAGCACCATCTCGCCCAGCGCCACGATCATGCCGGTCTCTTCCGCCAGGCCGATGAATTCGGCCGGCTCCAGCAGGCCGCGGGCCGGATGCCGCCAGCGCACCAGCGCCTCCAGGCTCAGCGTCAGGCCGCTGGCGATGTCGACCCGCGGCTGGTACACCATCTCGAATTCATGGCCGGCAATGGCGCGCCGCAGCTCGGCCTCGCGGTCCAGCCGCTCGCGCAGCGCGTGGTAGAACTTGGCTTCGTAGAACTGGTAGCCGGCCTTGCCGTGGGTCTTGACCGAATACATCGCGATGTCGGCCTTTTCCAGCAGGGTCGACGCATCCTCGCCATCGGTGGGGAACAGCGCAATGCCGATCGAGGTGCCGACCGAATGCACGCCCTGGCTCAGGCGGAACGACTGGCGGAATGCCTGCTGCACCCGGTCGGCCACATGGGCGGCGTCGATGCGGTGCTCGATGCTTTCGATGATGACCACGAATTCGTCGCCGCCGAAGCGCACCACCTTGTCGTGCGGCCGCACCGCTTCCTGCAGGCGGTGCGCGGCGTGTTTCAGCAGTTCATCGCCGGCGGCATGGCCGGCGGTGTCGTTGACCTTCTTGAAGCCGTCCAGGTCGATGAACAGCAGCGCCAGGCGGGCGCCGTTTTCATTGGCATGCCGCAGGGCCTGCGGCAGATAGGACTGTATCCAGTGACGGTTGGGAAGGCCGGTCAGCACGTCCTCGTTGCCGCGCCGCTTCAGTTCCGCCACATGGGCCTTGGCTTCGCTGATGTCGCGCAGCCGCACCGCCAGGTTGTCGCCGGAACGGATGATCTTGAGGTGCGCCCAGCGCAGCCGCAGCGCGGTGTTGCCCGGCACGTCGATCTCGTTTTCATACGTGCCGTTCTGCGTGGCCTGCATCAGGTAGTCCATGAACATGCCGGTATCGAGACTGCCGCGGAAGGCGGAGACGGTCTTGCCGATCAGCTCCGAGGGCCGGACATTGAAGAATTCCGCGCCCTGCTGGTTGCAGTCCAGCACCACGAAGTCCTGGATGGCGCCATGGCGGTCCGGCACCGGCTGGACGATATAGAAGCCCTCGCTGCCCTCCTCGGTGGCCAGGCGGTAGGTGGCCTGCGCCATGCCCAGGCGGTGCTTGCGCCAGGCCAGCTCGGTGTTGAGTGCGATGGCCAGTGCGGTGAGCAGGGCCAGCGCGGCGCTGGCCCAGCCCGCATACCGGATCGCGGCATGGCGGCTGGCATGGAATTCGGCCAGGGTAGCGGCCTCGTCCAGCCCAACCAGCGCCGTGATGTCATAGCCACGCACCGGATGCCAGCCAAGATAACGGGCTCGCCTGTCCTCGAAGACCTCGGCCCCATGGTGGCGGCTACCGCTGGCCGGGCTCAGCGACGGGTGGGAGGTAAAGGCCTGCATTTCGGGCGGGAGCACGTTGTCGCCGATGCGCACCAGCTCCATGGGCGGGTTGGCGCTGACCATCGCCAGCAGGCCCTGCGCGCCGAGGACGATAGGGTCGTAGTTCGCGGTGAAAAACGTGGTGCTGACGGACACCATCACGATGCCGGCGAACTGGCCGCGGTCATCCACCAGCCGGCGCGAAACATGGACCACATTGCGCTTGGCCATCCTGCCGAAAATCGGCGGATCGATGACCAGCTGATCTGCCTTCGCTTCACGCTGCCGCAGGAAATACCCTCGGTCGCCCAGATAACCCAGCTCGCCGTCACGCAGCGTGGTGCTGAAGGCGTTGCCGTCGGCATCCACCAGGGTGACGTAGTACAGCGCCGGCGGCGGAAACAGGCCGTCGCTGGCCAGCTGCTCCAGGCGCAGGCGGCCGCCCGAGAGCTGCCATTCCAGCCTGACATGCCGGGTTACCTGGTCGATCGAATCGAGGCTGCGCGCCAGCCGGTCGGCATGGGTGCGGGCCAGCGCATTGGCTTCGCGCAGCGCGCGCTGTTCCACCGCCTGATGGGCTTCCTTCAGGTTGGCCAGCAGCACGCCCCAGCCGATCAGCGCAATGGCCATCGAGAACAGTAGCCACGCCATGAAGATGGCCGGATTGCGGCGCAGGAAACCGAGCTTGTCGAGCAGGCTGGCCTGGGTCACCTTCTGATGCAATCGATCGCTTTGCACTGGTATCCCGCACGAGATCGTGGTTGAGATGAAACCCGTTACAAGTCGCCGCCCTGTGCTGCAACGGCTTCAGGCCGCCGTCCGGCCTGCCCTTACTTTCCCTGCCTGCGGCCGGCATGCGCCAGCAGCGCCGCCAGCGCCGCCGGGTCGGCCGGCTTCACCAGGTAATGGTCGAATCCCGCTTGCATCGAACGCAGCCGGTCGAAGCGCTGGCCATAGCCGGTGATGGCAACCAGCAGCGCGCCTCGCGTCTGCGGCAGCGCGCGCAGGCGGCTGGCCAGTTCGTTGCCGTCGATGCCCGGCAAGCCGATATCGAGCAGGAAGGCATCCATGGGCATGCGCTCGGCGAGCGCCAGCGCTTCATGCGGATCATGGAGGATGCAGACTTCGTGGCCTTCGTTTTCCAGGTACATGCCGAGCATCTGGGCGGCGTCGACATTGTCATCCACCACCATGACCCTGAGCGCAGCCGGCTCGGCCTGGGCATGGTGGTCGCCATCCCGGCCCGACGGCGTGGCGTCGAACACGCCCAGCCGGGGCAGCGTGACGACGAATTCGCTGCCGCAGTCCTGTCCCCGGCTCACGGCCCGCACGCTGCCCGCATGCAGTTCCACCAGGCTCTTGACCAGCGGCAGGCCCAGGCCCAGGCCGCCCTGGGACCGGTCGGACGGCCGCTCGGCCTGTGAAAACAGGTCGAACACATGGGGCAGCAATTCGGCGCTGATGCCGATGCCGTTGTCGCTCACATGCAGCCGCGCCTCCTGGCCATCGGCTTCCAGCCAGAGCGCCAGGTGCCCGCCTTCCGGGGTGTACTTGGCGGCATTCGACAGCAGGTTGGCCAGCACCTGCACCAGCCGCTTGGCGTCGCCCAGCACCAGCACCTCGTCGGTCGGCGCCTGCATGGCCAGGTTGTGCCGGCGCGACTCGATCAGCGGCCGCACCTGCTCCACCGCGTCGGCCATCACCTGCTGCAGCGGCACCCGCTGCCGCTCCAGCACGATCAGGCCGCGCGTCACCCGCGACACATCCAGCAGGTCGTTGATCAGGCTGGTCATGTGGCTCACCTGGCGCGTGATCACGTCGCTGGTGCGGCTGATCCGCTCCTCGCTCTGCCGGCCCAGCTTGAGCAGCTGCGCAGCGGTGCTGATCGGCGCCAGCGGATTGCGCAGCTCATGCGCCAGCATCGCCAGGAACTCGTCCTTCCTGCGGTCGGCCTGGCGCAGCGCCTCCTGCGTGCGCACCCGCTCGATCACGTTCCAGACCCGCTCGGCCATGTCCTCCAGCAGCTGCAATTCGTCGTCGCCCCAGGCGCGCGGCTGATGGTGGCACACCAGCAGGAAGCAGACGGAGCTGCCATGCCGGCCCAGCGGCAGCGCCACGGCGGCGGCCAGTTCGGGCCAGCCGGCCGGCGCCTGGCGCGCCAGGTCGGCGCAGGCCCAGCTGCGCCCTTCCTGCAGCGCCGTGAGCATCTCCGCCGGGAAGATCGAGGCGGCATGCCGGCCGCCCAGTTCCGGCATGGCGCCGGCGTTGTAGCCATGGCGGCACAGCACGGCCTGCTGCGCCGGGTCGAGTTCGGCGTACAGCACCTGGGACACGCCCAGGTAACGGCCCGCGATCTCGCTGCTGTGGGCGTAGATGCGGTCCGGACCGGGCTGCTGGCGCAGCAGTTCGGCAATGTCGAGCTGGAACGACTGCCGCTGCTCGGCGCTGCGCAACTGCTGCAGCATGCTGCGCAGATGGGCGGTATTGCTGATCTCGGTACGCAGGGTGCGCAGGCTCTGCTCGAGCGTCTGCTCGGTCTGCAACTGGTGGGAAATCATCTGCGCCAGCAATTCCAGCGCGCGCAGGGTTTTGGGCTCGGACAGGCGCGCCGGCACCCTGTCCAGTCCGCACAGGGTGCCGAAGTAGGCCCCGGTGCTGGTATGCAGCGGCATCGAGAAATAGCTTTCGAAGCCATAGATCTGCGGCGTGGGATGGCGGCAGTACTGGATATCCTCGCTGACGTGGTCGATGACGATGGGCCGGCCTTCGTCATGCACCTCGCGGCACAGCGTGGTGGCGATGTCGAGCTGGTCGCCGGGCCGCATGCCGAAGCCGAGCTTGTCCAGCACCGCGCAGGCGGTCCAGGAGGTATCGGTGACGCGGGCCACGCAGATGAAACGCAGCGTGGTCAGGTCGCTGACCAGCTCAAGGATGGTGGGAAGGGCGCTGATTGCCTCGATAGCGGCAATGTCGGCGGAATGGTTCATCGAGCTTGAATCTTTCTGTCGCCGCAACGCCCCGGCAAGCCCGGTGTGGCGTCGCAGCATCGCGCTTGCTTGCGTGTTGATGCCAGAAGTGTAAGGCAGGCTGTGCGACTAACGCCCTGCCACACATGCCGATCCCTGTTTTGGCGCAAGCACAATTCTGTCCGGAAATGCAAATCCGGCGGCAGGCAGTAACACCTTGGCGCGCAAGCAAAGCATGGCGCGCCCCATCTGCGAAGATGGCGGCAAGGATGACGAAACGTTGCCATTTCCACCATGGATACGCATATGGACACGAACAAGCCAACACCTATCCAGGTCTTTCTCGATCTTGACGGCGTCTTCGCCGACTTCGATGCGCGGGTGATGCGCCTGACCGGC
>NZ_JBDFLX010000003.1:0-759665 GCF_047237965.1 Noviherbaspirillum phoenicis
TTTAATCTTGCCATCGATAGCAAGCTGCGCGGCTGCGATTTGGTCAGTCTGCGAGTCTGTGACATCACGCAGGGTAAAAGCATCTTCCCGCGCGCAGTGGTCATGCAACGCAAGACACATCGTCCAGTGCAGTTCGAGATTACTGAACAAACGCGACAGTCAGTCGCTAGCTGGATCGAAAAGGCTCATCTCGCAGCAGATCAGTGTCTGTTTCCCAGCAGGGTCGCGAAGTCGCCTCATTTGTCCACCCGACAGTACGCACGCATCGTGGCCGCCTGGGTGGGCTCCATCGGGTTGGATGATGCTTCGTATGGCACCCACACCATGTGGCGAACGAAAGCAACGCTGATCTACCGGCGCACGAAGAACCTGAGAGCCGTTCAGTTGCTGCTCGGGCATACCAAGCTTGAAAGCACTGTGGGTTATCTTGGAATCGAGGTTGATGATGCGCTCGAAATAGCCGAGCAGACAGAAATCTAGCGATAGGCCGGCAGGTGTCTTTTCACCACAATGGGCGCTGCCCGGCCAAAACCGGACTGTCGTGGACTGCCGGAGTAGCCTCTTTTTTGCTAATAGCCAATGCGTCTAAAAGATTCCTCCCAGGTTGAAAAAAAGTTCCGAGCTTTTCTCCGCTCTAGGTCTCTCAAGCTTTCAGCCCTAACTGTGCCAATCGCGCTCGACGCTATGGAAGAGTTTTGGCGCACCAGCCGATTCTCTGACGTCCTTGCTGAGCATGGCGACGGAATCGCGTGCTATGAGGACGTAACCGACCACGGACGCGGAACTCGCCTTGAAATCGGCTTGGTCGGACTTCTCAGGCTTTCATCCAGCGACAGTGGTTTACCTTGCCTAGCTCATAGACTACGACTGCGTCTCTGCTATAGGTGGGACATGGACGTCATTACGCATGTGCTGCCTGCTGGGACTTGGTCGTTCGCATGTTGGGATTTTCGAGAGTTCGAGTCTTTCAAACGATCGGTTCGCAGTACCGCCGGCTATGCTGCAATGCAGGACAAAAAGCCTGCTGAGGCAAACGCCTCGTTCGACACCGTTTCGGCGGTGGCGGACGATCTCATGCCAGCCTTCGGAACTCGTCAGATGTGGTGGGGAGTGATTTAGTCTGTCTGCCAACGGCAGCTTTGGGTCGATTTTCCGCGTTCCCATCCCATACACAACTGTCCCTCCCGTAACGGTTTTTGTCTCCCTCAAATCGGCGAACAACCAAAAAATAGATGTTGTTGGACGGGATGAAAGAAGCCGAATTAACTCTGGGCTGCTTTCTGCCGCAAGGGCAGCCCTTGCTGGCTAGGCATTAAAAGTCCCTGCGGAAGCTCACCTCTCATCTTTCGATAAGCGAGGTTTCGCAGGTAAGACGCGCAATGCGTCGGGCGCAGGGGACAAGTCGCGCCGTCATGCTCTACTTGTCGGAATGACTGCGAGTGTAGATGCGTTTTTCGCCTGCTCTATCCACGGCTAGGTTAACCTATGAGAATTATTTGAAAAATGAACCGGTGGACCCGGTAGGAGACCTTGATGAAGCGATTCACCAGATTAGCCATTACCATATCACTCTGCGCAGCAAGCATGACTGTTTTTGCGCAGCAATATCCCAGCAAGCCGGTTAAACTCGTCATCCCTTTCCCCCCTGCAGGCGCCACGGATGTTCTTGGCCGCGCCCTGGGCCAAAAACTCTCCGAGTCGCTGGGACAGGCGGTCGTCATTGAGAACCGCCCCGGCGCCGGCAGTACGATCGGTGCAGAGCAGGTTGCCAGCGCGCCAGCTGATGGCTATACCTTGCTGCTTGCATCCGGCTCAATTTGCATCTCCGCGAACCTTTACAAGAAGCTTCCCTTCGATCCTGCGAAAAGCTTCGCCCCGGTGTCGCTGGTTGGCCATGTACCGCACATGTTGGTCGCCAATCCAACCGTCCCGGCCAATTCCGTCAAGGAACTAATTGCCCTGGCAAAATCCAAGCCTGGTGAAATGAATGTGGCGTCGCAGGGCAACGGCACGTTGTCGCATATGGAACTCGAACTGTTCAAGCTGGCTGCTGGCGTCGAGTTGACCCATGTGCCTTACAAGGGCAGTAGCAATGCCATGACCGATCTGCTGGCAGGAAATGTGTCGATGCTGTTTGACAGCGTGACTTCTTCGCTTCCTTTGGTGAGGAAAGGACAACTGAAGGCATTGGGCGTGGTCAGCCCGAAACGGCTGACATTTGCACCAGACATTCCAACCATCACCGAAGCCGGCGTACCGGGGTTCGACGCGGCCAACTGGTTTGCCTTGTTGGCACCTGCTGGTACCCCGAAGGAAATTGTGCAGGTCCTCAATACCCATGTAGCTAGGGCGCTGGAATCGGCGGAACTGCGCCAGCGCCTGGCTGCCCAGGGCGCGGTTTTGGAGAGCAGTACACCGGTAGCGCTGGCAATATTGATCAGGGATGATCTGGACCGGTGGGCAAAAGTCGTCAAGCAGGCCGGTATCAAGCTGGAATAGCATCGAAGCCCGAAGCCCGAGGCCCGAGGCCACCTGCGCACGCGGCATGACGATGGCACGCCGCGTGCAGATGCATAGTTCAGCCTTGATTATGCAGCGAGTACTGGATTTGATCGGCGTTTTCAGCTGTCCGATCGACCGGGTTCGGCCAAGAGCGGTCATTCAGCTATCCAGTGAATTAAATGTTGCTTTGACAATTTCCTCATGGCACGATGGGCGGTGGTTGACTGATATCAGCCTCGTACGGCGTCTATCGGACGACCGTGTCCGGATATCCGGACCCGTATCATTTATTCATCGACGAGAAAAACGCTATGCCACGGCTTGGAATCAAAGACGCATTTGCGAAGTACGGTGCTACGCTGAACAACGTTCAATGGTCCGTATCGGCTTGGGCTCCAGACGGCTCACTAGTCGTGAGCCTGTGGGCTCATCACTATAGAAAAGGTCCACCAGGCACTGTGGAGTACGCAGACTCTCTAGACCGTTGGAAAGGGCCGGGGAATGCTGAGTTCCGAAGAAACATCGCTGAAGCCTTTTCAAAGCGCAGGAAGGTAAGGCTGGTTGTTGTAAGCACACCGGAAACAGAGCATGTTCAGTCCGGTAGCGACGCAAGCGAGGTAAAGAAGGACTTTGATGCTAAGCTTGAACTTATTGGGGAAGTTACCGAACTCAACGGCGATAACTATGTATTTCGGTTCGCAAAAGCGTAATCATGCTTGCGTAGGCAAGGCCTAACCTTTCCATCGAGAAGACGTCGCACGACAGACCAAGGGCCGCCGCTCATGTCAAACGTTGAAATTCAAAACGGCTATGTCCGCTTTCGAGGATCCCAACTGACTGGTTTGGGCCGGGTACGGCCACCCAGTCCGCCCGGAAGCGGCCAAAACCAGTCGTTTAAGTTACAACTATTAGATTTGTTATTCAAATATTAAAAAGACCACAAATAGAGGATTCTGGAAAAGGTGGTTAAAAGGAATTAACTGGAAACAATGTTTTGAAAGACTAGACCTTCAGCACGTTTCCATTGTGAACTAACTAACGAAAGCTCGGATCTTTGCAATTGTTTTCTGGAGAAAATTGGGTCGAGGTGCGCTCCAATCCCCAGAGCTTCTTGCCGGCTGCTTTGGGATGTGCAAGATAATGCTGGTTCCTCTCTGCGAAGTAAAGGTCAATCGCATGCATAGCATCTTCCTTCGTCGCGTAGTCGCTGTTATGGATGATCGCCTTTGACATGCCACTAAAGACTGATTCGATAATGTTCAGAAATTGTGCGGCAGCCGGTAGCGGAACAATTTCGATAAGAGGCAGATGCGTGGATAGAGCGGCCGCGTTGTGTTCTTCCACAAAGTTCAGCAAGCTGTTCGATTTATGCCAACTCGCCGCATCCCAGGATAAATATAGCTTATCTGTTGTTGGGTACTTCTCAATCAATGCATTTGCCAGCTTGATCATCTCCGCGCTATCCTTAACAGGCGAGAAGAAATGCGTAATCTGGTTTCGAGAAAGCTCAAGCGCCGCTGTACAAATCAGCCTGCCTTTGGACCTTTGAAACTGAGGCACAATACGCTGCCCTTTAATCGGCGACAACGAGCGTCCCATTTGCATTTTTACGGAAAACGGGCCGTACTCATCAATGGAGAAAAAGCGTTCATTGTCTTTCAAGTGGCCAAGGATGTCTTGGATATGCGCCACCTTTAGCTTGTAATTGGGATCGTGGCTGGTAAGCACTTTGCGCGCGCATTTCCACCTGAATCCTGAGTCTTTTATTATTTTACGCAATATGCCATAAGAAGTAGAGAGTCCTTTGGCTTTTAAGACTTTTTCCAAGTCGTTCATGCGCCAGGAAGTACGGTTGATCCCTGAAAGCGACGGTGGTTCGTGCAGCAGGGAAAAGATCGTCTTCTTGAGCGTGGAGTCATTTTCTTTCTTAAGCCGAGGCTGAGACAAAAAGACGCCTTTTACACCGCCAAGCTTATTAGCCTTGAGGTAACTGCACGCAGTGCGAAGACTAATACCTAAGAACTTGATGAGACAATTAATAGGCCAGTTTTGATCTTGGGCGAGCAGAAACAATACTTTCTTCCTATTAGTCTTCTTATTGGTCTTCCTTTCAGGAAACAATTTATCAAGCAAATATTGTGTATCTGCTTCTGAAAAAACTTTGGAATCGTATCTTTCCGTTTTTTCGAGGTCGGCTAGCCATCGATCCCATTCTGCACGCAACCAATATTCGCGGTTTATGAGAGGCTTCGCCAAAGCAGTCGATTTGTTGTGGATTTTTCGGCGCCGTTCAACAGCTGCTTGGCTGCTTCCAGTTAATGTATCCCGCGGGAAAAGTGACGAAATAAATTTGGCACCTTCCTCATCCGGCAACCTGCGAACGATGTGCTGGACTGTCTGCCATAAGTGCCCTTCATCCGCATCTTCATAAATTTTACGGTAGTGGAACACTGAACCTAACGAGCCTTTGTAACCGTCGCGTTGCATCTGATGATAGAGCTCAGTCGTCGAAAGACGTGAAGCTTCCGGTAGGCGGTGATTGTCTGCTATTTGCCTCTCTACAATATCGTTGTGAACTTTTGGACGCCCATTTTGCAAACCTTCTTTGTATCTGAAGCCCGGCGGCTTTTCATAGGCAAGCATTTTCCGAATCGTGCTGATACCGATGTGTTCTGAAGCGCTAACGGCGGTTCTTGTTTTGCCCTTCAACAATATTAACTCTCGTACTCGCGCCCACTGAGCAAAGTCTGTGTACATGATGAAATCCACATGATCGCAAGGTAGAAACTGTCGTCGACCCCCTTTCGCAGGATAGGACGATTTGATGATTTAGCGAGCGTTTTTGTATTTCATCACTTCAACAAATCTACCAAAAGGTATAAATTAACTAACTTATGGTTAAATTTTCTCATTTGAATCGGGGGCACTATGACCAAAGACGAATGCAGTCGCTTGAACATTTCCCTTCTTCTGTTAGAAATGATTATCGATATTTCCGACGGAAAAGAATGCGAAATCACCGATTTAGCCTGGGCCGCACATAGTTATGTCCAGTCTGTCACGCTTGAGGCGGTACTACCGGACACAGAAGCACAAGAGCTATACGCAAAGTTGCAAGCCTCTCATGCCATTGTCGAAGCAAGAAACAAAGCCGATTAGACAAATCAGACGCTAGACAGCGTTGATCGGGGAGTGGAGCAGACTAAGCGTTGACTATCTGGCTTGGTAAGGTTTAGGTCCGTATATGGACTCCTCCTCGTTTGCAAACAATCCGAATTCAGGCCATGGGGTACGACTGCTCACGTATATCCGGTCTCGCACTGCTGCATCTGTTTCAGATGCTAGATCCTGATGGGCTATTCGCGCGCTGACTCCCTATCGCTTTGACGGGCTTGGTAGCCTCAGACCTTTACGGGTTCTGTCAGCGCCGGTTCGACCTGTTGGCCATCATGCGGCTTGTCATGCAATCGTGGTTCGGATACTCCTGTAATGGTACTTCTGCTGCTGAGCTTATGCCAATTCCGGTTGGTAATCAGTGTCTTTAGTCATCATTGCCCAGGCGATGCGTGCTGTCTTGTTGGCCAATGCCACCGCGGCGATGTTCGGGTGACGCGTTGTTGCGATTCGCATCACCCAGGTGCTCAATCGATCAGTCTTAGCTTGAGCAGTGCGAATGACTGCTCTGGCCCCGTGCACGAGCAAACTCCGCAGATACGCGTCACCACGCTTGCTAATGCCGAGCAAACGCTCCTTTCCTCCCGAGCTATTTTGTTTGGGCGCGAGCCCGAACGAAGCAGCCATCTGTCTTCCGCTGGCGAACTGGCTGGCGTCACCGACGGTGGCTAATAATGCTGTCGTAGTCACCGCACCAATTCCGCGCAGTTGCAGCAACCGTACAGCCACCGGATCCTGTCGAGCGATCTGCTCGATTTCCTGATCGAGTTGCTGGACACGCTCATCTAATGCCAGCAGGTCTTGCCATAGTCCGCGTAAAAGCCGACGGAATCGCTCACTCAAACCGTTCTCTTGATCCTCGAGCCATCGTGGGATTGCCGCTCTTAAGTGCAGCAATTCTTTCGGTGCCACGAGACCGTATTCCGACGTTAATCCTCGAATTTGGTTGCCTTTGGCTTTGCGCTGATCAATCAGGCTGGCTCGGACCCGATGCACAGCCTGAACATCTTGCTGTTCGACGGCTTTTACCGCTACAAAGCGCATGTTCGGCCGGCTTATCGCTTCGCAGATCGCCTCGGCATCGTTGGCGTCGTTCTTGTTGCTCTTGACATAGGGTTTGACGAACTGAGGGGCAACAGGCTTGACGGTATATCCTCGCGCCTGCAGCAACCGAGCCCAGTGATGCGCACCACTGCACGCTTCCATGCCAATCTCGCAGCCAGGCTCGATTCGGTCCGTCAGCGCTTTGATCCAGTCGCCCCGGCCGAGCTTGCATCGCCATATCGCCTTCTCATAACGATCAACACCGTGGATCTGAAAGACATTTTTTGCCAAGTCGACTCCAACGCGGATAAGCTTCATGACGGACTCCTTCTTTTCAAACCGGTAGTGTGGAAACTCCAGTTTGGCACTTGCGTGCCTTCAGGGGGAGGAGGAGTCCATCCCATTGCTTTGCTTGCTCCGCAGTTCCCGAGTTTATAGTCCATTAATAACGCAAGTCAGAACAAATTATGCTTCAGTGGTCACCGGAGAGCACAACTGATAACCCTGGTCAATTTCCCTTTCCTAGCCAAGCCCAGGAAAGGAATGCCGAGCATCCTGCAAAGCACGTTACACATCCAAGCGAGAGCGCAGTGTTGGATGGCAGCATGGTAATGACGAGACTGCCCATCGAGCCAGCGCCTATGCGCAGGCAACTCACGAGCGCAGCAGCCGATCCCACTAGCAAGGGCGCAGCGCTCATACTGCCTAGTGTAGCGGTCGGCATCAATAGGCCATTACCGATTCCAAACAGCAGCATCGGAAATGCAACCGACCACGGCGTAGGCGGAAAGCCCAACGCCAGCAAGGTAATGAGCGTGCCGGCGGCAATGAAGAGCAGGCATCCACCCTCAATGAGGGATTTCTCGCTTACTCGCGATGCCATGCGCGTAGTTAAAAAGGTACCTACCATGAAACCTGCTGCCGGCATGGCTGCAAACAATCCATAATCTTCTGGCGCCACTTGCATGCTCCCTATCAACAGCACTGGCGCCCCAGTCTGAAAAGTGAACAGCCCGATTGCTCCGCACATTACCGGGATGGTATGCACTTGGAACTTGCGCATTCTCAGCAGTCCGACATAGCTGGTCGCCATCGATAGAAAATCGTTGGCATTGCGCTTGTTAGCGGGTAGCGTTTCTACTAGCCTTTGAGCAGCCAAGATGAACAGCGCCAGCGCCATCCCAACGACAACTACGAAGTTCGCTTGCCACCCGAGATGCTGTTGCACATAGCCGCCGAACATCGGCGCAAGCATCGGGGCCATTGCCACTACCATCGAAACTTGCGCAGCCGCCTTCGCTGCAGCCGGCCCAACTAGCGCATCCTTTACCATCGATCTCGAAAGCACCAGACCGCCGCTAGCCCCAATGCCCTGCAGCACTCGCCCTGCCAATAGTATGGGCACGCTGTGCGCCATCAGTGCGACAATACTGCCGACCAGGAAGACAAACAGCATGGCGAGCCCTACATGGCGCCGCCCGAGTCGATCGCTCATTGGGCCAACAACCAGTGAAAACAGTGCCATTGAGGCCAGATACACCGTAATGGTGTCTTGAATTTCGCCGGACCCTACGTCAAAATCGGCGGCCATGGCAGGGATAGAAGGAAAATGTACTGCTGAAGCGAATAACCCGAGCCCTGGCAGCAGGCTTATTATCCATAGCGGAGGCAATGCCTGGGCGCCCGCATTTGATGACAAAGCCATAGGTTCAGCAACCACTCATCATTCGAGCCTAGGGACTGCGCCGCCCACAATCCGGCGTTCGCGGAGCATGACGATTTCTTGCTCGCTGTAGCCGGCTTCCCTCAACACTTCCTCGCTGTGCTGCCCTAACACCGGCGCATGGAACCGCACGCGTGCCGGCGTAGCGGAAAAGCGGGTTGGTGGTTGTACAAAGCGTATCGGGCCTTCAGTCGGATGGTCGGCACTACTGAACAGTTCGACCGCCTTCAAATGTGGATGATCGATGAGGTCGTCGATGCCATATAGTGGCGTCACTGGTATATCAAGCTCAGCGCAGATCTCCACCCATTCGGCAGTGGTACGCTTGCGCGTGATCTCGGTCAGCGCACTGTACATCTCCGTAATCAGCTTATTGCGCGCCTGCCGGTCATCTACACTGAACTTCTCCGCAAGATCAGGACGCCCGCTGATCTTGAAAAACGCTGCCCAATGGTCGCCCGTATAGGGAAGTATCGCAATATAGCCATCGGCGGTTGGCGCCGGTCGTCGTCCGCCTGACAGCAGTCGCGCGTAGCCGGCCCTGGCTGGCGCCGGATCGAACGTCAGTCCGCCCAAATGCTCAGCCAGTGTGAAAGCCACCATAGTTTCAAACATCGGCACCTCAACATACTGGCCGCGGCCGGTGCGCGTTTTGTGGAAGAGGGCAGCCAGCACTGCATTCACCACAGCCATGCCGGCAGTCTTGTCGGCCACCAATGTAGGCGCATAATCCGGTCGTTCCCGACCTACGCTGTTGAGGCTGGCGATGCCGCAGGCTGCCTGAATGATGTCGTCAAAAGCTGGTTTGTCCCGATCTGGCCCGGACTGCCCAAACCCCGGTGCTGCACAGTACACCAAGTCGGGGCTAATTTTAGAAACTGCCTCATATCCCAGTCCCAGTCGCTCGATAGCACCAACCCGCATGTTGTGTATGAAGATATCGACCGTTGGAATCAGCCGCTTTACAACTTCCACGCCCTCAGCAGTTTTCAGATTGATCGCAAGTGAGCGCTTGTTGCGGTTCACCGCCAGGAAGATCGAGCTCATGCCGGGATGCAGCGATACCCCATTAGAACGCATCAGGTCGCCATCCAAGTTCTCGATCTTGATGATTTCCGCGCCATAATCCCCCAATATCTGGGTTGCGATCGGTCCCAGCACCACTGACGTCAGATCCAGTATGCGCACGCCGGTTAGTGGCCCGTTGTTGACCTCTTCCGCATCCGCGGTCGTACGGTCAATTTCTGCCTTGCTAGTCATTCCTTACCTCGTTGTCGAATAGATTCCCAGATTGAATCAGGCCAGCCCTGCATGGTGGCCGCCGATGTGCCGGCTGCGCCTTGCAGCATCTTGCCGCCGTCGATGAGCACCGTTTCACCGGTAATGAAGCCTGCATTGTCCGATACCAGAAAGGTGCAGAGGTCAGCTAGTTCATGGTGCCTCCCGAGGCGGCGCAGCGCCACGCCGGCCTCTGGCGGCGTGCCGTGCCGCTCCGGCGGCATCAACTGTGACCAGGCCGCCTCTGTCGGGAATGGGCCGGGCACCACGCCGACCAGGCGTATGCCTTTCGGTCCCCATTCAACAGCGAGACTCTTGATCATGGCCACCAGCCCGGCCTTAGCCATCGCAGATGGCGTTGTGAACGGCGCCCCTACCAGCGCTGACTGCGTCAGTATGTACAGCACCGTCCCAGAACGGCCTTCGTCTATCCACCGCCTGCCTGCTGCGATCGTGCAGTAGGCGCCACCCTTGAGCACGATATCGATCACCGCATCCACTGCGCGCGGCGACAGCCTCTCGGTGCGCGCCAGGAAGTTGCCGGCGGCATTGTTGACTAGCACGTCCAGTGGCCCACCAAGCCAGATGGTACTCATCATTGCTTCCACCGCTGTGGCGTCGCGAACGTCGCAGACATGCGTTTCGACGTGCGTGCCTAGTTCATCACGTAACTCTTGGGCAGCCTGTGCAAGCATCGCTCCCCGGCGTCCACATATGACCAGGCTGGCACCTAGCTCAGCATAACGTCGCCCTATACTCTTACCCAGGCCGGTGCCGCCGCCGGTGATCAATATGCGCTTGCCGGCGAGGAGGTTGTTGGTAAACATGATTACTGCGCCTTGATGCCGGCGGAGTCCGCGATGCCGCGGAAGCGTGCGATTTCCACGTTCTGGTATTCGCGCATCCCTTCTGCCGTGTAGGGCATCAATTCGCCGCCGGTCTTCTTGACAAAGTTCTTGGCTGCGTCCGAGTGCAGCGCTTTCTGCATTGCGTCGGCCAAAGTCTTGGTCACATCGTCGGGCGTTTCCGAACGCACGTAGAAGGAGGTCCATGAGTAATTCACATATTCTGGATAGCCGCTTTCCTTGACGGTCGGTACGTCGGGAAAGTCGGGATGCCGTGCCTCGCCCGATACGGCGAGGGCGCGTAACTTGCCGGACTTGAGTGTAGTCGCGGCCCCACCCAGGTCGACCATGCCCACATCCAGGTGGCCGCCCATTACGTCGGTAAATACCGGGGCACCACCCTTGTACGGCACATTCATGAATTTAACGCCGGTCTGGCTTGACAACCATTCCAAAGCCAGCCGGTATCCGTCCGCATAGGTCCCGACCGACAGCTTCTTTTCCTTTCCCTGGACCACCAGGTCAGCGATGGTCTTGATCGGCGAACCTGGTGCCACGACCAGCGCATTCATGCCTCGACTGACACCCGAAATCGGCTTCAGGTCCTTTAATGGATCGTACGGCAGATCCTTGATGGTGACGGGGTTGACTGCGATCGGCGAATTGCTGGCCAAAAGGACGGTGTGGCCGTCTGCAGGCGCGTTTTTAACCGCTGTGACCGCGACGATGCCGCTGGCGCCGGGCCGGTTTTCCACAATGAAGCTTTGATTAAGGATTTTTGCGAGCTGCTCGCCGAAGAACCGCGCAGAAGTATCGGAGCCGCTGCCTGCCGTGAAAGGGACAATAATAGTTACCGTCTTGGTGGGGAAATTCTTGGTCTGTGCATAGGTTAGGGGAGCCAGTACCATTAGTCCAAGCAATGCAATTTTTGCTAGTTTCATTTCGTCTCCATCATTTATTTATAGTTTATGTTGGCACCTCGAGATATAGCACTGCCTGGCTTAAAGTGTCGTCAGCATTGGCCATAAAGCATCCGCCCCCTGCTTGGCTACCATCCGGCCGAGGCGCATTTGCCAGAAGGTTTCGTTACCGAATTCGTCGCGCCAGGCCCACAGCCGTCGGGTGGAGAAATGCAGATTGTGTTCGCGGGTGTAGCCCATTGCCGCATGAATCTGGTGCGCGATTTCTGCGCCCTTGCCGGCGGCTTCACCAATGCGCGCTTTGGCTACCGCAGAGGCGAATTCGTTGGGCTGGTCGACGCTAGCCTCCACAGCCGCATCCGCCGCGGCGCTTGATGCGGCAGCGTGGCCGGCCAGAAGCGCCAGCATGTGCTGCACCGCTTGAAACTTGCCGATCGGGCGGCCGAATTGCACCCGCTCGCCTGCATACTGCAGTGAATAGCCCAGAATACGTTCAAGCGCACCTGCCATCTGTATGCCGCGGTACAACGCGCCTTCAACCAAGAGTCTATTGTGGGCATCGGGTAGAGGGGCGGCGGCCAGCACTGGCACGCCTTCAAATACCAGTTGGACGCGCGGGTCGCCACCGAGGTTTTTTTCGGTTTTACGGCTGGCCCCTTCGGTTGACACCAGACAGACTGTCTCCACTCCGGCGCAATTGGCCACGACAACGACGGCGCGGCAGTGCTCGCCCCAAGGTACTCGCTGCGTCGTACCAGACAGAAGGCCAACTTTATCTAGCGCCAGCGTGGCGTTGCCGGTTTCGGATGCCACGGTCAGCGCGCCTTCCGGCACATCGATCCCTGCGGCACATAGTAAGCGACCCGCCAGCATGGTTTCTGCCAGGGGCACGGGTGCTGCATGGTAAGCACTGCGCTTGAGTGCGGCCATCGCATCCTCGAATGTCACCCCGGGCCCGCCTGCTGATTCAGGCAGAGCGGCTTTGGTCAGGCCGGTATCTTCCAACCCCTGCCACATGGCCGCTGGCCAGATGCCGGCTTCCGAGCTTTCACGGGCCTCTCTTGTGCATGCGCTATCAAACAGTCGGTCGACTGTGTGCAACAGGTCATCGGTCATCTCGTTCATCGCAGTCCCAGCCCCTTCGCAATCATGCCTCGCAAAATTTCCCTCGTGCCGCCCCGGATCGTGAAGCCGGGTGCGCGCAATATCGTCATGCCCAGCAATTCTGCATAGCTGTCGCCACTGCCCATGGTTGGTTCGGTCGGAATCAGGTGCCGGAATACTTCCGGGATCTCGCGCTCGAATGTCGTGCCGATATCCTTGACCAGCGCCGCCTCGACCAACGGCTGCTGTCCGCGATGCAGCATGCCGGCCACCGAGGTCGACATTCTTCGCAAGATAGCGAGATGCGCGACAAAACGGCCAATCTCGTTGGCGGCGCGGTCATCCGGCTCGCTACCTAGCACTCTGATCGATTCGGCCAGCAGCTGGTAGGTGCTCAGGAAGCGGTCCGGGCCAGAACGCTCAAAGGCCAGTTCCCCGGTCACCATTTTCCAACCGCCGTCGACTTCGCCTACTACCATGTCATCCGGTACAAAGTAATCGTCAAACACTACTTCATTGAAGTCGTGGCCACCGTAGAGGTTATAGATCGGCCGCACCGTGACCCCAGGTTCGGCCATGTCGATGATGAACTGAGTCAGGCCCGCATGCCGGTTCTCTTCCTTGGCTGACGTACGCACCAGGGCAATCAGGTAGTTAGCGCGGTGTGCGCTGCTGGTCCAGACCTTGGTGCCGTGAATGCGCCATCCGCCATCAGCCTTGACAGCACGAGTGCGTACCGCCGCCAGATCAGATCCGGAGTCCGGTTCGCTCATTCCGATGCCGAAGAAGCATAAGCCCGTAGTGATCTTGGGCAGGATGGTCTGCTTGGCACGCTCGCTGCCATAGCGCAGAATCTGGTGGCCACTCTGACGGTCCGCCACCCAATGCGCCCCCACCGGCGCCCCACCCGCCAGCATTTCTTCCGTCATCACATAGCGTTCGAGCGCAGTTTTTTCGCCTCCGCCGTATTGCTTCGGCCAGGTCATGCCGATGAACCCGCGCTCACCGCATTTGCGACTGAAATCGGCGTCGAACGATGACCATGAATTGCGCTTGGGTGTGAAGGTACCAGCCGCTACTTCGTCAGCGATGAATGCCCTGATTTCCTGGCGCAGAAGGTCTACGCCAGAGGGCATCTGCACCGGTCCGAATTTGAAATCCTGCATCCCGTCTCCTGTCCTTGGTTTTTAATAAACCTTCATCGTGTTGTTTTAATTTATCGTGGACGCAGGTTTCCGGGCAAGGTAAAATTCCTCTATGCTTTTAAATCACACATACGTATTTTGAGATCGGATCCAGAAAAGCGCCTCTTGCCTCGTTAAGTGAAAGCCCTATGGAAAACGCAGTCGTCAAATCAGCCGCACGAGTCATCCAAGTATTCGAATTCTTCGATGCAGTACGGCGCGAGAGCACCGTGGCCGACATAGCTGATCATTTCGGCTGGCCACATTCGAGCACCTCTGTACTGGTGCGCAGCCTGGTCACCTTGGGTTACTTGCACTATGAGCCCAAACATCGCACCTATACGCCTTCCTTGCGCGTGGCTCTGCTAGGCGACTGGATACCCAATTCCATGTTAATACACGGCAAAGTCACGGAGCTGATGGAACGCCTCAACATGGAAACCGGCGAAACGATCGTGCTGGCCGCGCAGAACGGACTGCACTCGCAATATCTACGGGTCATACAAGGCACGAATACGCTACGTATGCACCTGCAGATTGGAACGTTGCGTCCATTATTGTATTCAGGCACCGGTCGCATGCTACTTACGCGTATGACGGATGCCGCCATCACCAAACTTGTTCAAAAATACAATTTGGCTGCGGAAGAGGGAGCCCGCGTCGACATTGCCGGACTGCTGACTCAAATTGGGGAAGATAGGGAGCGTGGCTATGCCGTGTCGATGAATCAGGTCACGCCGCACGCGACACTGATTGCCATGTTGTTGCCCACCGAGCCGAACGAGCGGCCACTGACCATTGGCGTTGCTGGCCTGACGGACCGTCTGATCGCCAACGAACAGAACTATGTACGCGCAATGCAAGAGCAAATCGCAGGATTGCTCGCGACATCGTGAGGCAATCGCACATCCCAGTCAGGGCTTTTACACACTCGTACTTAAGTTGAAAGGTCACCAAATGCAGAACGGCATTTACAGTTATCCGGGAACGAAGAGGGTGGTCTACGGCATCGACATGTGCGAGGCGCTTGACAAGGAAATGACGCATCGTGGCGCACAAAGGGTGTTTGTGCTGGCCAGCGCGACTCTGGCACGCAAAACCGACGTGGTCGACCGCCTGATGACGTCGCTCGGCTCCCGCTGCGCAGGCGTATTTTCCGACATAGGTGCACACACGCCTCGCACTGGGGTGGTGGCCGCTGCAAATATGGCGGCTGCCGCTCGCGCAGATTTGTTGCTGGCCGTCGGGGGCGGCTCAGTCACTGACGCGGCAAAGATGGTGGCGATCTGCCTAGGCAATGGCATCACTGACCCGGCCGAGCTCGATGCCTTGCGTGTTGTAACGAAGCCGAACGGCGATACCGTGCGGCCTAGCTACAAGGCGCCAGCGATTGACTCCGTCATTATTCCCACGACCCTGTCGGCCGGTGAATTTTCCGCCGCAGCGGGCTGCACCGACACGCGAACGATGCGCAAGGAATCCTACATTCATCCAGCTGCCATACCGGGCACTGTGATACTTGATCCTGCGGTCACTATTCACACGCCAGAGTGGCTTTGGCTTTCCACCGGTGTGCGTGCTATTGACCATGCGGTGGAAGATCTTTGCGCCATCAACAGCATGCCGTTTTCGGATGGGACATCCCGCCATGCGCTGTACCTGCTAGCGAAGGGCCTGCGCCGAGTCAAGGCCGACCCGTCCGATCTTGCAGCGCGGCTTGACTGCCAACTTGGCGCATGGATGTCCATCCTCGGGACCAGTGCTGGCGTCAGCAAAGGCGCCAGTCACGGCATTGGCCATGTTCTGGGCGGGACTGCCGGCGTTCCGCATGGCTATACATCGTGTGTGATGCTGCCCCATGTGCTGCGATTCAATTACCCTGTCAATGCGCAGCGTCAGGGCTGGATCAGCGACGCATTAAGCCGGCCAGGAGAGGCTGCTGCCGAAGCGGTGGGAGACCTGATCGCCGAACTCGGATTGCCGCGCACGCTGCGCGAGGTTGGAGTGAAACACGACCAACTCGATCTCATCGCCGAACACGCGATGTTGGATCGCCTGATCCATAGTAATCCGCGAAAAATAGACGGGCCGGTGGTGGTGCGATCGTTGCTCGACGCAGCCTGGTAGATCATTTTTTGCCGTTGACGGGATGGGCTGACGTGACCTCAGCCGCGGCGAGCACTTCAATGGGGAGGCAAACGGTCAGTGCCTCCCCGTTTCCTTATTGCAGCTCCAGCTTGGCGGTGACCATCAGTCGCTTCCACCGTGCAATTTCGTCGATCTGGTATTGACGCAATTCGGCAGGTCCGGTAACGAGCAAAGGGGTGTTCAGACGAGCAAAGTGTTCCTTGATTTCCGGGGACGTTCCTGCTTGCTTGAAATAGCTTTCAAGCTTTTCGACGATTGCCGGAGGCGTCTTCGCCGAGACCGTTGCCGCTACCCAGTTAAAGGCGAGAAAATTGGCTACGCCAGCCTCCGCCGAAGTTGGAACGTCAGGTATCAAAGGCAGCCGTTCGGTGCCCGTATACGCCAATGCGCGAACTCGCCCAGCTCTTACCAATTCCGTTGCTCCACCCGCGTCAACGACAGCGAAATCCACCAGGCCGGCAGTCACAGCATTGACCGCATCCCCCGCCCCCTTATAGGGCACATTGGTCGTCTTGATCTTTCCCAGTTCATTGAGCCATTCGCTGTACAGGGTGTAGGAAACAGATCCAGAGCCGTAGTTGAGTTCAGTGGGTCGCTTACGGGCATCCGCGAACAAATCGTTCAGCGTCTTATAAGGTGAGTTTGCCGGAACAATAATGAGACAAGGGCCGCGCATGAGCAAGCTGACCGGGGAAAAATCAGTAAGCGGATCGTACGGCAATTTCTTGAAGGTAGCGGCGTTCGTCGACAAGGTCGAGTTGCTCCCGATGAATACCGTGTAGCCGTCAGGAGGCGCATTCAGCACCGTCTGTACGCCAATAAAGCCATTGCCGCCTGGTTTGTTTTCAACCGTGACGGGTTGGCCGCTGATCTCTGATATCCTTTTTGCGAAAAGCCGTGCGGTCGTATCCGTGCCGCTCCCGGGAGGGAATGGCACGATAAACTTGATGCCGCGCGAGGGATAAGTGTCAGCCTCTGCATTAACGTGCATACCAGCGATAATCGACAAAACGGCAGCACCAGTGAATGAGATGAACTTGCGTCGATTCAGTTTTATATGTATTAACGGCATATTGTCTCCTTGTAGGTCGTGGTTGTTATTTCAACGCTTGAGCCCGAGCAAATCGCGAGCGACAACCCAGCGATGAACTTCGCTCGGTCCTTCATAAATGCGCATCAAGCGTGTCTCGTTTGCCATCTGCTGTAACGGCATTTCTTTTGTCATTCCCATCGCTCCAAATGCCTGCATCACATGGTCAATAACGTCCCACGCCATCTCGGTGGCGAATACCTTAATCATCGAAACCTGCGTACGCGCTTCTTCGCCACGGTCTATGCGTGCTGCCGCTTCATAGGTCATCAGACGACATGCATGAAGGCGCGTAGCAGCATCTGCGATCCACCACTGGATTGTCTGGCGTTCGGCCAATGACGCGCCGAAGGTCTTGCGCTGAGGCGCGTACTCGCACAGCATGTCCAATGCACGCTGCGTGCGGCCAATGCACCATGCGGCCATCTGTACCCGCCGCGAGGAAAGGCGTGCTTGCATGGGGGCAAACCCGCCGCCCTCGATCCCTAAAAGTTGTGTCGATGGAACTTGGCAGTCTTCAAAAACCACTTCATAGGTCGATACTCCACCCAACATCGGAATACGCCGCTCCACCTTGAAGCCGGGCGTCCCCTTGTCGACAATAAACGCGGAGATGCCGCCTCTGGCACCTTTTGACTTGTCAGTGACGGCCATGACAATGGTCCAATCCGCTTTGGCTGCGCGGCTGATCCAAATCTTTCGGCCATTCAAGATCCAGGCGTCGCCATGACGAACAGCACGGGTTGACAACATTGAGGGGTCGGCTCCAGCCCCTGGTTCCGAGATGGCGATCGCTGAAACGGTTTCGCCACGTGCATACGGTTCAAGATAGCGTTCTCGTTGTTGCACATTGGCGGTATTAAGAAGCATGCGAAGATTGGGTGAGTCGGGTGGCAACTCGAACGGCGTAATTGTTTTTCCCAGTTCCTCATTAACGCCGACCATCGCAACGACTGGCAAGTCGGACCCTCCCATTTCAGTAGGCGCATCCAACCCCCACAAGCCAAGTTCTCTTGATAAATTGCTGAGACGCCGATGTTCCTCAGGCAGCAATTCCAACTGGCCGCCGGTAGCTTCGCGTGCCAGTACCGCTCCTTCCAGCGGCATGAGCTCGTCGCGCACAAAGCGCGCAACAAGGTCCTTGAGCATGCGATGCTCGTCATCCAATTCAAAATTCATAGGCATCCTTTAACATTGCGTCCTCATAACGACATCAGGCTTAAGTCGACAACCGGCTCACTTCTTCTTCCTTCAAGCCTGCCTCAAGCAAAACCTCTCGCGTGTGTTGGCCAAGGACCGGGGCAGGGCGCCGGATCGATGTCGGAGTCCCGAAAAATCGTGTCGTTGGCCGGAGTTCCCGGATTGCGCCTTCCGTCGGATGGTTTGTTTCCTGAAACAGTCCTACTGCCTGCAGATGCGGATGGTCTGGGAGCTGGTCCAATGCATAAAGGCGAGTAGCCGGGATATCGAGTTCTTCGCACAGCGCCAGCCATTCGTCTGTGCTGCGGGTGGCGACGACCTCTCCAAGATACTGATAGAGCAGGCGGATGTTCTCGTTGAGATCCTTGCGGCTTTCAAGTTTGAATCTTTGGCCGATGGCCTCTCGGCCAGCCGCCTTGAAGAAGGCTTGCCAATGCCGTGGTGTGTAGGGAAGGAGACTCAGCCATCCGTCGCTGGTTCTGACGGGCTTTCGTCCTCCCTGTAGCAGCCGGGCATAGCCAGCGGGCGTCGGCGCCGGACGGAAGGTCATGCCGCCCATATGCTCGGCTAGCACGAAAGCAGTCATAGTCTCAAGCATCGGCACCTCGACATATTGTCCGACCCCATACCGCTCACGGTGCAGCATGGCTGCCATCACGGCATTCGCGACAACCAAGCCTGTGGTCTTATCTGCAATCAAGCTGGCCGTGTAGTCCGGGGCTTCATGACCGATCGACGCGACACTTGCCAGGCCACATGCCGCCTGAATAATGTCATCGAATGCAGGCTTTTCACCATCGGGCCCGTCCTGCCCGAATCCAGTCGCCGCACAATAGACAATACGTGGATTGATTTGAGCAACCGCTTCATAACCAAAGCCAAGCCGCTCGATCGCTGCAACGCGCATGTTGTGAACAAATACATCGGACGTTGCAATCAGCTTCCGAAGGGCTGCAGCGCCGTCATTGCTCTTCAGGTCGAGGGCGACGGAGCGCTTGTTGCGGTTCAAAGCAAGATAGATCGAGCTCATCCCGGTATGCAGCGAGACCCCGTTGGAACGCATTAAGTCTCCTTCGGGGGCCTCGATTTTGATTACGTCAGCGCCGTAGTCTCCGAGGATCTGTGTCGCCAGCGGGCCAAGGACAACGGATGTGAGGTCGAGGACTCTAATGCCATCAAGAGGTCCATTGCACCCCTGCTTGGGGGAAACGTCCGCATTTTGTCGCATGAGGATTTGGATTACTTGCGGTGAAAGACAGGCAGACGTCGTTCCGCCATTGCAGCAACGCCTTCACGAAAATCCGCTGTGGGAAAGTGAGTAAGCTGGATCTGAAGTTCGCGCTGATTTGCTTTAAAGACCTGATCAGCAAACCCGAGTCGCATCGTTTCACGCGTTGATTCAACCGCGAGCGGTGCCGACGCGGCGATCTCTTTGGCCAGAGCTATTGCCCGATCCTCGACCTGAGACAGCTCAGCCAACTCATCTGCGAGGCCAATCGTGACCGCTTCTTCACCGTCGATGCGGCGCCCAGTGTAAAAAAGGTTGGCAGCCTTCTGTTGGCCAATGAGGCGTGGCAAGGTGAAGCTCAAACCGAAGCCAGGGTGAAAGCCAAGACGGAGAAAATTCGCGCTAAAGCGTGCCTCTTTGCAAGTGACGCGGAAGTCCGCTGCCACAGCCAGTCCCAGTCCGGCACCAATAGCCGGACCGCGCACGGCAGCCACGATGGGCTTTTTCGTACGAAACAGTCTCATTGCCTGACGATAGAAAGGAGACGGATCGCGTGCCACGGTACTATCTGATGACGCCCCGAAATCGGCACCTGCACAAAATGTATTGACGCCTGAAGTCAGGACGACGGCCCGGCAGTTGGTGTCGTCGTCGAGTTTCTCCAGGGTGTCAGCTAGGTGTGCCATGAACTCTATATCCACAAAATTGTGTGGAGGCCGGCACATCTGGACAATTGCTACATGACCGTCATGCCGCACTACGATTTCTTCTTTAACGGTCATGATGTGAAATCCTCTTTACAGGATGCTGCAGAAAGTCTGATCGTCTTCATCGCGCTACTTTCGTTGAGTGGTTGTACACATCTCATTATTTGCCGTAAGGACGACCACGCGCTACACTGTAATTTCGCATACTGAAATTTTTTGCCATGCCAACAGTTACGCAAGCTCCATCACCCAAGTCAACACGCCGCACGACGCTCGACACCGGCGTATTCACGCGGCAAACGGCCGGTAGTCAGTCACTCGAACGAGGACTTCAATTGCTGCGTGCCTTTCGCCCAGGTGTGACGTTATTAAGCAATTCAGAACTTGCTGATCGAACCGGGTTACCGCGGCCCACCGTGAGCCGCCTGACGCGCTCGCTGGTTGATGCGGGATTCCTGCAATATGATCTCGGCACCAAGGCATATCGACTCGCTGCAGTGTTTCTTAGCCTGGCGGACGCATTTCAATACGCAACGCCCGGCATGGATGTCGCGCTCGACCTGATACGGAAAATGGCCGAGCATGAAAAAATTAACGTCGGGCTTGCGATCGCCGACCGAGATGAAATGATTTACCTTGCGGCCTTGCGTAAGAGCGATGACGGCATCTCGCGAACTAGGCGTCTGGTACCGGGGTCGCGCGTACCGATTGAAGTCACTGCAGTAGGGCGGGCTTGTCTAACGTTGCTTCCTAAGGTGCAGCGAGATGAACTGTTGCTTCAGATTGCTGGAAAGTACAGGGGAAAATGGGCGAAATTAAAATCAGATATTCTCCGTTCGATGGATGAATTGACACGCGTTGGTTTCTGTACCGCGGTCTGGTTGCCTGGACTGATCGGCATAGGCACGGCAATCCGGGCGCCGGACGGAACTGTGTATGGCATGAACATCAGCTTCCAGTTCGATCAAGAGAGTCGCGATAATTTGGTAGAACGATATGCGCCAATGCTCCTGCAACTTGCACAAGACATTCAGCGTGCTTGGCAAGAGAATGCTAGGCTCGCAGATGACTTTTGATAGCCACTCCCACATTGGCAATAGGCTCGCGTTGAGCCATCGAATTGACTGCGTTGGGCGTAGCAGGGATAAATTACATAAATGGCTGAAACGTCCAGGGGCTCCCCCAAAAGTTAAACTTCTCTCTTGCCAGCCACCAAATGTGACTAGTAGGCAATTATTCAGTGTTGCGAAAGCCCCAAAAAATGTACGAATTCAAGGCTCGAAATTTTGCGCTCTAGGTTACAGCGGATGTCGGCTACTGCTCCTAAATCGGTCCCTTTTAGATGCACGTGAATTGACCGGTTTGGGTCGAAAGTGCCAGTTGCTGTCAGGCTGTGATCGCCGTAAAGCAGAACTTGGTGAGCATCGCACGCTAGTCGAATGGATGGAATTTATTTCTTTACGTGGGATGGTGACCTACTACAAGCTGTTAATAAATTGGAAATATTATGCCGAAGCGCATTAGTAGCCAGCTGAAATCTAGGCCTTCCCTGAAAATGCGTCACTAATCTGTTTTGAACGCTTGGCGTCGTCGCCATGGAGGTAAATCGATGTCGTTGAAATCGAGGAATGCCGGAGGTTGTCTCGGACAGTAACCAATTCCACTCCCATCGCCAATGCATGGGTTGCATGCGTATGTCGCATCCAGTGGGTCGTCGCCTGCCGAAGCTTTTCCGCCAGTGCAGGATGATCGGTTTCCATCTGCTTTGCAGCTGTACCAAAAAACCGCTTGAGGATAGCAAGCAGCCGGGTTGCCGTAATTTTCGCACTGTTGAACTCATCCAATGAACCGATCAACGGTGTTTTTGGATCCCACTGCACACGCGTTGTCGGCAAGCCGCGCTGCACGAGGTACTTGTCGAGCGCGGAACGTGCCAGCGGCGGCAACGCGACCTTGCCAGCTTTGCTGCCTTTCCCGGTGACCTGCAGCCAGTGGTCGTCATGGCTGTCCGTATTGATCGACCTGAGGGTTATACCGACCAGTTCGGCCGCCCGCAGGCCAGTCGCGTAGCCGAAATCCAGAATAAAGCGCAGTCGCTGCGCAGCGGGTTCAGTCCAGTCATAGGACCATTCCAGGCCGTCGGCAATGGCGCGGACAATTCCCCACTCACCCTGCGTGAAGGCATGGCTCGTATCCACCACTCGGGCTTTAGATGCGCCGCGGACCTTAATGCCAGAAAAGGGGTTGGCTAGCAGATAGCCTTGCTCCATCAGCCACCGGTACAACGCGCCAATGACGGACACGGCGTAGGACACCGATCGGGCAGAGAGGGGGCCGCCAAAGGGGCGCCACTCGGGTGAGGTCCGGGGTTTAGGAGGACCAACCCAACGGCTTGCCGGGGAGGGGCGTCGCAGGAAAGCGCGGTAGGCAACGGCATCTTCCACAGTCAGCGACGACAGAGCCCGCCCTCGTTCCAGAATAGCCCAAAGAATCAGACGCTCGGCTTCTTTCCGATACGCCCGCAGGGTTGCATGCGACTCGTGAAGGGAAAGCCATGCCTGCACGGCTTGGTAGTCATTATCGGCATTCAGGGTGCAGGTCTTTTTCGGGGCACGGAACGTCCCTTGCGACCCATCTATATCCTGGGGCGGAATGAACATTTCCCATGGCACGACTTCGGCAGGTGGGGAGAGCACAATCAGTTCCCGTGCGCGGTCTGTGAGCGCCGGATGCTGCGCAAAGAAGACTTCGATCTGGCGTGCCCCAATGGCGCCGAGGCCCGGGACGGTGGACCACCACATCTTTCGTCGGGCTACGCGAACGGTCAATTCCGCGAGCGTGTGGATGCCGTAGGCATGCAGCGCCTGCACTGACCGGGGAGCAAGCCAGCGCTCGATGGCGTCGCCGATCTGTGGGATGGCGGGTGGCGTGGACTGCAAGGTCTCGACTGCCTGAAACACGGCGCGGGCGAGCTTGACCCGTTCCGACTCCCTGTGACGCAGCAGCTGCGCCAAATCTGGCCGTGACCGCGAGGTGGCGAGATGACACAGTCGATCACGGATGCGCCGGATGATTGTGCGCGACGAGTTGCCTGAAACCAGACAAGCATCCAAATAGCGACCAACCGCGTCGCGCGTGTCGAGGCCTTGATACCAGGCGCGCAGGGCGGCGAGCTCAGAAGCGGTGGGGAAACCGTCAGACGAAGCGGGCAGGGCGGTCGTGGGAAGGGTATGGCGTAATTTCATTTCGCCAGTTTACTGGATTGAAGCATCTATGGCGATAAGATAGATTATCACAATAGCTGGGTAAGCGAGAATCGTGTTGGATATAAAAAAGCGCTGGAGAGTAGGGATGCCAGCGCACTGCTCATGGTCAGCAAGAGCGATTTGGCTGGTATAAATGGGCGATTGATAATACCGGTTATCAATCTAGCGATTTTAGAATTTAGCTGATCAATGCTTGGAAAAACGAGCCAGCCGAAGGGGAAAATAGAGTGGGACGAGACGGGCAGGTCAGGTCCGCCTCGTTGTGGGATCATCTGCCGGTCCGCAATGCTTACCGTTAGAGCCAGCATGCGAATTTCTTTAGAAAACAAGGCCACCTTCGAGCAGGGCACGCTAAAAACGCAGCCATTCCGCTAACTTGGACCACCGCTGTTCCCGCCTGCTTGCCCTTGACCGCCATTGCCAGCGCACGCTTTTGCCCGACTAGTACGACAAGACGCTTGCCGCCTGCGATGCCGGTATAAATCAGGTTCCGATTGTGCATCATGTAGTGCTGCGTGGAGACGGAAATCACCACGACTGGATACTCCGACCCCTGGGACTTGTGAATGATCGTTGCGTAACACAGCACCAGTTCATCGAGCTCGCCAAACGCATAGGTGACGACGTGCTCATCGAGGCTCGCCGTCAGTTCCTGCTCGTCATGGTCGATATGGGTCACGAAATCGATGTCGCCGTTATAGACATCCTTGTCATAGTTGTTCTAGATTTGCATCACCTTGTCGGCCACGCTGAAGCGATAGCCGAACTTCTCGATGCTGCTCTCACCCGGCGGATTCAGCGCCTCCAGCAACAGCTGGTTGAGATCACGCGCTTCGTTCAGACTGCGGCTCATTGGGCATAGCACCTGGATGTCGCGCACCGGATCGACCTGGAATTTTCGCGGAAGCCGAGTCTTGACCAGCTCGACGATGGTCCTGGCGATGGTTTCTGGCTCATCGGCTGGCACAAAGTCGAAATCCAACGCCTTCCCTTTTCAGGTAACGAAGAGAATACACTTTACCTCAGATCGGGTTAAGGAAGCTTGCTCGCAGATCAAAGGAAAACGCCTCACTACTTTGTACGATTGGGTTTGCGTACCGATCAACCGAAACAAAGCAGGAGGCGCCTTGTGGACAGTCTAACGGAGCTGTTTTGCCAGATCGATGACTTTTGCCAAAGATTCGAACCGGAATGGGAGAAACGTCTGCTCGCCGACGGGCGAAAGAAGCGGCGGCGTCCAGCCTCGTTGAGCCTGTCGGAACTGATGACGCTGGCCGTGTTGTTTCATCAGCTGCGCTATCGGCAAGTCAAGAGCTTTTATCTTTCTTATGCGCTACGGTTTCTGCGCTCAGAGTTTTCCAGCCTGCCAAGCTATCACCGCTGCCTGGAGTTGATGCCGCGCTGTGTCGTGCCACTAAGTGCTTTGTTTGAGCAGGTGAAGGGGCGCTGCACCGGCATTACCATCCTTGATTCCAGCCCGCTTGCGGTGTGTGACAACCTGCGCATCTCCCGACATCGGGTCTTTGCCAAGGTCGCAGCACGCGGCAAGAGTTCGACCGGCTGGTTCTATGGCTTAAAACGCCATGTAGCCATCAACCACCATGGCGAACTGCTGAGCATCAAAGTCACGCCAGGCAACGTTGATGATCGCAAACCGGTTGCCTTCCTGTGTCGCAGGCTATTTGGCTAGTATATGCGGATAAGGGGTACGTCGCCCGATGGCTGGTCGATTTGCTGCGCGCTCGTCACATGGACTTCGTCACCAAGGTGCGCAAGAACATGAAGCCGGTCCAGCATACTCCATTCGACCAGGCGCTTCTCAAGCGACGATCTCTAATTGAAACCGTCTTTGACGAACTGAAAAACCTGTGCCCGGTCGAGCACACGCGTCACCGTTCGCATGCCAACTTCATAGTCAATTTGATGAGTGGCATTGTCGCGTACTGCCTTATGCCGAATAAACCCCGGCTATCCCTTATGTCATCTGCGCCAGCATGCCGGTAATCCGTTATCCTGATCCGAGGTTACACCTTGGTTAATTTGGTAGGCGCTGCGAACAATGCGTGAACTCGCGGCTCGGTCAGGCGCACCACCGGCACCGCACCCGAGTCGATCAGATCAGCAAGCACCTGTCCGGGGCCGACCGAAGGTAGCTGGTCCACATCGCCGACAAAGGTCACGGCAGTGGAGGTCGCCACCGCCTTCAGTAACTGGTTTCCCAGTGGCACGTCGACCATCAAGCACTCGTCAGCAACCAGTACGTCACATTCAAGCGGAAAGGCTTCATTGCACTTGAATTCCCCATTGGCCGGATTAATTTCAAGCAGCCGGTGAATTGTTTTGGCTTCAAGCCCGGTCGATTCCGATAGCCGCTTGGCCGCTCGTCCAGTCGGTGCGCACAGCAACGCCTTGACCTGCTTCGCACGCAGGATTGTCAGGATCGAATTGACCAGCGTAGTCTTGCCGACGCCAGGACCACCCGTGATCACCAACACCTTCGATGTCAAGGCCAGCCGGATCGCCTGCCTCTGGTTATCGGCCAGTACGATCGACAGCTTTTGTTCCATCCACGGTATGGCCTTGTCCGCATCTACGGAAGGCTAGGGCGGCGTCCCGGACCGCAGCCGCTTGATCTGGGAGACGATGGAACACTCGGCGTTGTACAGCTGCGCTAGAAATACGCTTGGGATGCCATCCACGGTATCGACAATGACGACTTGCTCGGCGAGTTCCTGATCAATCGCTTCTTCAATGACCGATTGTGCGATGTCGAGAAGCTTCACGGCCAGCGAAACCAGCTCGCTGCGTGGCACGTCGCAGTGGCCTTCCCCGGTCGCCTCCAACAGCGCATACGGAACGCCTGCCCGCGCACGAAGCGGCGAGTCGCGTGTGATGTCGACTTTCTGGGCCATGGTGTCTGCAGACAGGAAGCCGATTCCGCGGATGTCCTGCGCCAGCCGGTAAGGATTGTCGGACACGACAGCAACGGCGTCCTGGCCGTAAGTCTTGAAGATGCGCACGGCATCGAACGTCGACACGCCCTTGCCATGAAGGAATACCATGATGTGCCGGATGACCTTTTGATCCGCCCAGCCAGAGGTGATTTTTTTGCGCAAATTTCACCAATTCCTTCCACTTCACGCAGCCGTGCCGGCGTCTGCTCAATGGTGTCAAATACCGCAGCGCCGAATTACCTTGACCAGCCGGTTCGCGTAGACCGGACCGATGCCTTTGACCATGCCAGAGCCGAGATAGCGTTCAATGCCGGTGAGCGTGGTGGGCGGGGAAACCTTGACGAACACGGCCTTGAACTGCCTGCCGTGCTCGCGATCCGTTATCCAGTTGCCCGAGGCCGACGCATACTCGTCGGGCGCGACGCGTCTTGGAAGGTGATTGTGTCACCGATTTATGAACCCGTCTCCCTCTCAAGCCGCAGTGAATGGTGACACTTTTACCCGCACAAGAAAAAAGGTAAATCTGTCAACTCGTAGCATCGGCAGGAAAATGTGTCACTTCGTCCCTTTGAGAGCTCGCGCTCGACGGCCCAGCGTATACCAAAAACGGTGTGCTCCCGCGTAAACGTCATAATTTTTCAATGCAGTTTTGTAATAACTTTGACATTGCACAATTTAACAGTTCTCTAGTAGATGCAACATCATTGCAGGTGTTAGGCATCTGCGTTAGCTCAGCTGTATATGTTTTTCGTTTTCAATTGCAATTTTCATAAAAATAAATGAAACCCTTTTAAGAAGACATTTATATGGCTGCGAAAAATCCAATTAATAATAGAGACCGACAGTTCTCTGATGTCGTCCCACCGCAATCTACTCCTGTTTGCAAGCTTACAAATCGAGGTTCTCCGCCATTTCAAAACCTTGGACCGCTCCAAAATCTCCTAGGAATATGGACCGCGAGCGATACTGGATGGAACATGATCGCACTACCGTTCCATAATTCTCCACCGTCGCCTGCATGGTTTAAATTCAGAGTACTGATGAATCAGTATAACGAAGAACTTCGCTTTGCTTTCGTTGACGAGGATGTTCCAAATCGAAGTTTGTTAAGATCTGGCGATCCTGATTTTGAACAATTTTTCGTGACGCTCGATTATCAGCAAAAAATTGCCCAAGTGGTGGCTGAGGACCGACTAGCAAGCGATGACGCAGGTGGAGTAGGTCTACCGATCCATCACGAGCCTGGACTATGGTTATTTATGAAGAATCGTAGATCGAGAGATGATCAGATCAGGGGCGACAGTGTGATAGAGGAGGAGATCGATGTCGCACGGCTTGCATCCATTCCCCATGGAGATTACGTTTTAGCGCTTGGAAAGTCAGAGAACCATCATGGAATGCCAGATATCCCGCAAATTAGTGGGTTACCGTCAGGTCGATTTGAAGATGTGAATTCTCCAGGCTATGATTTCGAATCTGATCCATATTTGGCACCTTATAAACATTACATTGATAACCCTTTTATGGGAAATGTCAGTGCCCTTGGATTTCCTGGTTAAGCCCAGATGATATGAATAAAATTCTTAGGTTTACGAACCAAGGTGTCAATATAGTTAAGACAACTACTTTAACCGTAGACTCTACCCGAAGAACGGGTGGGATAACAAACGCGCCATTTTCTGTTAGAGAAGCTGAAGCAGTTAGCATGAAGTCGACATTTTGGATACAGGAACTCGCTGAAAAGGACCAATTCGGTAATCCGAAGTTGAGGCTGCAATACTCTCAAGTTGTCATGTTAGATCTCTTTCATCCTCGTGAGGATGAATTGCCCGGGCGGGTCGCTTGGCCACATATAAGCATTGCAACCTTGGAGAAGGTACCGGCTGAATATGCGCTTGTGCCGGCATAACAACCACTTGAAGTCACGTCCGCCTGTCCTCTGGGTGACAGTTCGAGGCTAAATAAAAATATAACCTGGCAGTCGCATCATAGCTCTGCTTTACTGGCACCTGGATAACGTGGCACTCGGAAAATCTATTGATTTCTAAAAAAAAATTTTAAAAAATTCCTTTATATGAGCCAAGGAAAAATATATGAAATACTTATTTCCAGTAATATACCTTCCCTTCCTTTGTGCTTGTACGACGCCAGATATTTCACGTTTTCGAGCTGACGAATTAAGTGGAGAAAGAGGCGGCAAGACATCGCTTGTCTTTTGGCTAAGTACAGCCAGTACCTTACCTGATCGTTTGGCACAGTTCGTTAAATTGGATCCAAAATTTAAAGCCTCCGTCGAAAAGGCATGTTCTAAGCCGAGCACAACTGAGCTTGCACCAGCTGTAGTACCAATTGTTAGTACACTTGGAAAATTAGTGTTTGATCTCCAAATGCAAAACCAGATTAAAAAGATAGAAGCCCTGAAACGAGCGTCCGAGGCATCTTATTCAGCTCACGTGGTTCTTTCTAGCGACGCCCTTGCCAAAAACTCATGTGTTGCACTGATACGGTCACTCGATAAAGGTTTCCCCAGCGGCTCTGTTGTCATTTTGAAGCTAACAGATGCCGGTGATAATATAGAAAATAATGACAATGCCGCTGCTGCCGCAGGTAACGCTTCGCAAAATACGGTGCCTCCAAGACGTGTGGCGTTTAACTTTGAGCCGGTCTATGTTCGCGTTTGGCATGCAGCAGCTGTGACACGCGAGACATCTTCACCAGCCATAGGTATGTCGATAGCCATCAGTATAAAGTCGATCGGGAAACAGCAAAATGGACTACCTGTGGCAGCATCAGTAGGCGAGGCAGTCGTTAGTATCCCTAAGGTTCAAATTAGCAGTAACGTGCTTGGCAGCATCTGTGAAAATGCTACTTGTCCGCGTTCTGAACCCATTCCTTTATTGGCACCTCAGAGTTTAGCAATTCTTTCGGTTGCAGTTTCCGAAAAAGGGGATCTTGGTTTTGAACCAGAAGAGGCCGTTAATGAATTAAAAGCTATCCAAGAAGCAATGGGTCCGGCAATAAGCAGTGCAATTCAAGAAAAATTTAAGGAAAAATGATGATGTGCAATATATAGTAGTTAAGCTTTTAAATTGGTAACTTCCATATAATTCTCTAATTCCAGCAAGTTCAAGCAATCAAGTATTTGAAGATTTGGACGCTAACTTTAATTGATGTTATTAGGGTAAGGCTACTTTTACTAAGTTAGGTCTAGTTGTATGTCCTAGAAGATGCTGACGTCATTAGTCTGTAGAAGCATGAACCCCACTCGTTGGGCCCTCGTCATTCAATTGGAGGAGCTATGGTACTGAAGTCTGTTGACAACCCAGCATCACAAGGATCGCTCGACAATGGAAGAGAAACAGGAAATCTGGTACCACGCGAAGTGATCAGCGGATCTAAAGGGCTGCTCGACGTCACACCGGCCCGGGCATCTAAACGTTTCCTAGTGCGCGGAACTCGGAGCGAACCTCTACGCAATCCCTCGTCGATATTCGAAAGTCTGCTAACCGACATTGATCGCAGGAAGCAAATTCTTGAGACCGAACTCACACCGTGGCGGATGATTTGCGCGCTCGAAATCACGAGCCAGAGTGGCTCTGTATACGTCGGTACCGGCTGGTTCGCGGCTCCACGCACGGTCATTACGGCAGGCCATTGCGTGTTCGACCCTGTCGAACTTGGGGGCTGGGCGAAGTCGATCAGGGTCATTCCGGGCCGTGACGGCGCCGAAGAACCTTTCCACTCAGTGCAGTCGTCGAGCTTCTCGACTACCGATACATGGCTTGCATCGCAGGATCCAGACTTCGACTATGCAGCAATACACATCGATATCGACATTGGATCGAAGGTCGGTACGTTCGGCATCGGGGTATTGCCCGACTCTGAACTCGCAAATCGGCTTGTAAATGTCAGCGGCTATCCAGTGAGTCCAGGTAACGGCCGACAGCAATACTTTCACGCCAACCGCGTAAAAGCCGTCACCACACGGCGGGTATTCTACGACGTTGACACGATTGGCGGGCAAAGCGGCGCCCCTGTATGGGCATACCTCGACGATCACTCCGATATCCCGACAGTAGTGGCAATCCACGCCTACGGCGTCGGCGGAACACCGGCTAGCCTTAACGTTGTGGCCAATTCAGGTCCGCGTCTTTTGCCTGATGTAATAGAGGTGATCAAAGACTGGGTCGCGAGAGGGAGCACCTAGAATGAGCCGTTCGCTTCGCTCTGGTAGGGTCGTGGACAGCGAGAGTCATGGTATTGCCGGTGCGCTCGTATCAGTTATGTGGGGCACAGCGCCGACGCCGGAAATTGGTCGGCGCACCGGTGACGATGGGGCGTTTCAGGTGGGTTTGCCTGAAGGGTTATTTCGCCTGCAGGCGGTCACCGACTCGGGTTCGGCTGGTGAGGTCGAAGTCGACGGTGGAGAAGGAGGCGAGATCGTGATCCGGATCGATGCGCCGCCCAGCGAGAGAGAAGGTAAGACATGAACTCATGGGCTTTGCGTTGCGTGGTGGCGATCGCGTTTCTAGCGACGCTCAGCACGGCAGCGTATGGAGAGCTACAAGACAATGGCAAGTCCACGCCGTCCAGCCGTCAGGTCGCCGGAGCGTCCACATCAACTACGTCGCACGCACGTGCCTCTGAGAGCACACAGCGCGGTGATATACCCGCCGGCGCGACGCCGACGTCGGCGAATGCACTACCAGGTACACGATTTCAGTTTGTCTTTGGCGACAGCAACATAGTCCGTGTGCCAGCAGAAGTAACGACGCTTACTGTCACAGGCATCGCCGGGCTCGACCAACTGGCAACTGCTGACATAGAAAAGCTCGCGAATTCGCTCGGAATTGTTGACCGCGGGTTTGCACGAGGGATGGAGGCACGCAGCACCTTCGAATTTCTCGGCTCGGAGTTCGTGGGACGATCAGGCGCGAATGGCCTTATTTGGCGAATCTCAATGAAGGCTGACGTTCCAGCAGGTACATCGCACGTGCGAATGGCGGCGCTGTCATTTGGTACGTCAGAACCCCACTCATACGCGGTCGAGTTTTCGGTAAGCGCCAAGCCCGCCGCCGCATCGCAGTGGACTCCGAGGGGCGCTACCAATCTTTGGTCGCTGTCATGGAGCGACCCGCCGACCGCGCGCATTTACGGCGTTGTGATCGAAAACCCCGACGAGCCGATTACCAACCTGCGCCTCGTGCAGAGTACGTTAAAGGACGGCTCGGGCAATGCAATCGGTGTCCAGCGCCTACGGCTAATGGATCGTCCGGACGACAAAGGATTGCTTGGCATCAACGTGCCAGGCAACAGCACGCGCACGGTCTTTCTTCGCTTTGAGGATGGCGAATCTGCTGGACCGTACGGTACGTTCGACGGAGTGATACGCCTCACCGCCGATGGCAGCGCGGCAATGAAGGACGTTCCGATGAAATTACAGGCTAGTTCGACCGGCAGGCGCTTGCTCGGCGTCCTGTGGACTTTCTTAGGCCTTTCGCTCACAGTGATTATTTCCGCGCTTGCACGTCCACGGATGGCGCGCTTGCAGGCACGCCGTGCGGCGGCCGCACTGCGGCATGGGATTGCGCAGTTCCTTGCCGAGCTCGGACGCACAACGCCGCCCGATATAGCGATGGACAGAATGAAAGCGGTTGCAGGGCAACTTGGAGAATCGATTGCGGATGACACGCTTGACCGGGCAAACCTGCTGCCTTCAAGTTTCTCGCTCGGGCCGGGCGTCGACGCGACGCCTGACATGACAGCAGCGTTGAAAACGAAACTCGAAGAGGTTTCGAATGTTCTAGAAGGACTGCTAGTGCTGCTGCGCACTGCTATTCCGGCGATCCTCAAGCTGCTGCAAAAACCGGGTAAAAGAGATGTGGCGCTTGCTTTCGCACGGGAGCTTGACGACCTAGCCGATCGCGTGACCGGCCCGCAAGATGCGAAGACGAAGGCTGACGAGTTGCGAGCCCGCGTGCTCGCTGCCCAGGGCACCGAACTCGGGTCTCAAGCCAACCCAGCCGTCCACGGCGTCACGGTCAGCTATCTCGACCTCGAGATCAAGGGCCTGGCGCTTGTAGCATGGTCCATCTGGGTGCGATTGCGCTTGTGGTTGGAAGCTCGTGGATTTTCGCGGACCCGGACTTTGGGACGACGGTCGATCTGGTATCGAGTTTTCTGTGGGGCTTTGGCTTGACGACATTTGGCGCTGGTATCCAAAATCTGACGCCGAGTTCGGTTGCCACGCAGATGAACGTAAAGCTTCCCAAGTAACGAGAACGAAAGGAGCAATCGAATGCCACCTTGGACGCCCACTGGTGCCTGGAATGGAAAGTTTAGAAAGGCACTTTCAGATGCCTTCGACGAACCCGCGATAAGTCTATTGACAAGTGATTACTTTGGAAAGGGATTTGCTGTTATTTCACCGCCTGGGTTCAACAAAACCCACGAGTTTCGCCTTCAAGAGTTAATCGACACAGCTAAGCTAGAGGATTGGCTGATTGACCTTGTTGCAGCCGCTCATGAACGCCGCCCGAAAAACGCCACCCTTGCCTCCATCGCCGAGGATATGGGGTTGTCGATTGTCGGACCGCGGCTGTTAAATAGTACAGGCAAGACGCTGGAGGAGATCGTTCAAGACAATGCAAAATTTATTGATATCACGATTTTCATGGAGAGGTTGCCGCAGCTGGCGGGTCAGGTATGCTGGATAGACATTCCTGGCGGCGGTGGCACCGGGTTTTTGATAGGAGCCAACCTTGTGCTCACCAATAGTCATGTCGTCGAGCGTATTCGTAAAGGCCAGGCGCGGCAGCAAGACGTCAAGTGCAAGTTCGACTATCTTCAGGCCCTTGACGGGTCCGAGCTGGCGAAGAAGAGACCGGTAGAGGTGGGTCTCGTAGACGGCTCCGAATGGCTAGCCAACAGCAAGCCTCCAAGCATGTTCGATTTTGAGCCGACGCTTGGCGAAGCGGATGAAAATGAAAGCGATTACGCAATCCTGCGCCTTGCAGAGCCCATTGGCGAGTTGCCAATCGGCGGCGACACGGTCGATCCACAAGCTCAACGGCGTGGATGGATCGACACTGCTGGCGACGTTCCTGCGTTGGCCAAGGGCAATCAGGTGTTTCTGTTGCAGCACCCAAAAGGCGATCCGTTAAGCCTCACCGTTGGGACTGTCGTCGAATTCAACTATGGCGGCACGCGCGTGCGCTACGATGCGAACAGCAAGGATGGATCGTCTGGATCGCCGGTCTTTGACGCCGACCTTAATCTCGTAGCGCTGCATCACGCACGAGATCCGGCGTGCCCTCCCAAATGGAACCAAGCTATTCCAATGTCGGTAATCAAAAAGGTTTGGAAGCTTCCATAGCGAAAGGTAACAGCATCATGTTCACGAAAGCGCAGATTGACCAACTCGCCGACGAACTGGACCAACAGTCGGATGACAGCCGGCTCCAGTTGATCGCCACGGACCTCGGCGTGAACTGGGCAAACCAGACCAATGGCATCGCGCCTTTTAAAAAGCGAGCAGCTACGCTCATAGAGTATCTCAATGCCCAAATTCCAACGCGTGCTGGAGAGTTTCTCGAGATGTTGCGTATGCGGGGCAACGCTAGGTTGCAGGCAGTCGCCAAAGAGCTGATGGTGCCAACCTATTTTTCACCGACCGGCGACCCACACGACGCGATTATGCTTGGTCGGACGGCCTTTATTGCGCGCCCTGACCTTCGCCTGCGAATACGGGATTTCACGACTAGCTTAAGTATCTACACGACGCACATGCTTGTCGTCCGGGGCGGTGCCCCAGGCGGTAAGTCATATACGTGGGAGTATTTAAAGCATCTGGCGTTGTCGACCGCTGGCGCGCAACCTTTGCGCCACCGTTTGAAAGGGAAGGGAGAGGCGTATACGCCGCGCTATCTATTTGAGGACGTGTTCCGCCTGCTCGATCTCGACGTGTCGGCGCTTCCATCGTTAACCGACGACCCACAGCTCGCACGTATCGACGCATTGCTGGCTACGTTCAAAGGCAAGGTCGTTGGGCTGACGCGGCGCTCCTGGCTTGTGATCGACGACCTCAACGAGCCGACGGTCACGCCTTCGGTGCGAGAAGCCGCTTTCGCGATCGCGCAGGCTGCCGAGGAGCTCAAACCGCAGGGCCTATGGGTCGCATTGCTTGGCTACAACGAGTCGATTGCAGATCCTGAGCTTCGCTTTATCGCGCAGGACGACGCAGAGTACCCAGTGCCGACGTTCGTCGCGGAGCACTTGCAGGCCCTGTCGGACTCTGGACCAAACCCGCTTAAGATGAACCGCGCGACGGAGATCGCTGATCTACTTTTTAAAAAGTACGGCGCGACGCTCGACAAGGCCGCCATGAGCAATCTTACCAGCGCAGTCGAGCAGATGGGTGAGAAGTTGAGGCAGGGGCAGCAGCCATGACAGACGCAATTAGGGGTCAGGCCAAGCTCTCGCTCGACGACCTTGACCGTTTCCTTGGCAATTCTGCTCAGGATAGCGAGTTATTGCCCTATTGCGATGCAGCGGCAGTGCTATCGGTTTTTGACCCACTGGCGCTCTGGCCGGTCAGTGGTGCCACAGTGATGCCTTCTGACGTGCTGGCGCGGATGCGATCGCTATGCGAGGTGGAGACGGACGGCAGCCAGACAAGCCGCTGGTCTCTGTCGCTATCTGCGCGTCGCGAGGCGTTGAAGCGTCTGAGAACGCGTAAGCGGATGAAGGCAGCGCTCGAAGCCAATCCCGAACGCGAAGGCAATGCCCTGCAGCGTGTGTTCGAGCGTGTGCTCGAAGGTGCGCCAATCGCGCTCGAGAAACTTCCGCGCGACGACCTTGCTTCGCTCCTGATAGTGCACGAATGGCTTGAAGGCATCCTCGATAGCCTGCCTGAACCGGCAGGGATCAAGAAAGTGCTGCGCAGAAACGACCTGCTCGCGCCGATGCGGCGCCTCACCACGGCGGGTTTTGTCGGGCGTGAAAAAGAGCTCGCGCATCTAACTTACTTCTTGAAGGGGCCACAGCCGCGCGTGCCGATGTTCGTCTACGGTCCGGGCGGCGTTGGCAAGTCCACGTTGCTCGCCCAGTTCATTTTGCAGCAGATCGAAACAAACGATCTCCCGGTCGCCTACATCGATATCGACCGGCCTACGATCCGGCCAGAGCACCCCTCGACGCTGCTGCTTGACGCGCTTGGGCAATTACAGCCGCAGCTTGACGCACCGCTACCGCACGCCGAAAGCGTGGCCAAGGAGCTGGAGTTCGAGCTACGGCGCCACGAGATTGGGCGCCAGCTTGAGTCAGCTAACATGCCGTACAGCTCAGGTGCGCGCTTATTTGCGGCTAGCCTTTCGCAGTGGGCTAATAGTCGCACGATCCTGATCGTCATTGACACTTGCGAAGAGGTGCAGTTCCTTGGGACTGACGTTACCGAGCCGTTCATTCAGTTCGTCTGCGAGTTGCAACAGTTAGCGCCAGTCGCGCGTGTCGTGCTTTCGGGGCGCACGCTGCCGACCGAATATGTCGCCCACGCATTTCCGGAGGTGCTGCGAATGCGTCATTCGGTAGACGATCCTTTCCCAGTCGAGCTATTCCCCGAGCATCAGGGCCCTGTCGCGCTAGATGTTTTAGATAAACGCTCGGCCCGTCGGCTTCTGACTACGTCTATCGAAGCTGCAGGGATGCCGCCAGTCACAGACCAGGACTTGGACGACATTATTCACGTCGTCAGCCGCAACCCCATGTGCCTCAAGCTTGCCGCACGCCTACTACGTGAGGAGGGCATTGCGGCGCTCCGCGAGGACCGCGCGGCCCTGTTGACGAAGTTACGCGCCGAGAAGATCCAGGCACTGCTCTATGGCCGCATATTGCACCATCTTCACGGAAACAATGTGCGTAAGGTCGCGTATCCAGGGCTCGTAGTGCGCAGAATCGATGCGGGCGTGGTAGAGAAAGTTCTTGCGGAGCCATGTGAGTTGACCTTCGATGCCGAGCGAACGCCGTCTATCATCGTGAGCGAACTCGCGCGAGAGGCTGCTCTGGTCGAGATTGATCCTGTTGACGGCAGTTTGCGCCATCGCCCCGATGTACGTCGAGCGATGATGAATGACCTGACGGACCATGTCGACGCGTCGGTGGTCGAAAGCATCGACCGCAACGCCGTCGCATATTATGAGGAGCAGGACGGGCCCATTGCGCGCGGAGAGGAAATTTACCACCGGCTGCGTTTGCGGCAACCGCTGACGACGATCGGCACACGCTGGACAGCCATGGCTGGCCAGCGGCTCAAAGGTGCGCTCGACGAGCTCCCGCCCGAACAGCGGCTGTGGCTCGCCGAGCGTCTAGGGGTCACCCTGGACGTGAGCGTACGTGAATCGGCCGACCAAGCGGTGTGGGAGGCGCAGGCGGCGCGCTCTGCCGATCGCTATCTGCAGAACCGTAACCCGGTCGCTGCGCTAAAGGTGCTTGGCGAGCGGCCGGAGCGGCTTCCGCGCAGCCCGCTATTCGCACTTGAGGCAGAAGCTTATCGGTTCATGGGCTTGCCCGACGAGGCGCTATCCGTTGCACGACGCGGCGTCGAGTCAGTTACGGCTGACGGGGCCATCGACTTGGCTCTGGAGCTGCTGCTCAAAATGGTAGTAATTGACGAGGGACGGCAAAACATTCATGGAGCCGAAAAAACGCTGAAGGAGGCCATTGCCGTAGCGAACCATAGTGGCAATCGTTTGCTGCGATTTCGTGTATTGGTCACTACGCTTCGGTTGCAACGGCAGCTTTGTCCGGGCGCTCACGACGAGCGCGTGCAACTCCGTCGCGATGCGCTTGCGAAGCTCGACGAGGAGATGCTGCGGAAGCTACGCGAACAACCGGTATTGCTTCGGGAGACGGCTGCAGAGCTCGCCAAGGACGATCCGCATCTTGCTGCTCTGGCCATTGAAATCCTTGGCATTGAGGTCTCATCCGATGAGCAAGCCAAAACTTTTGGACGCGCTTTGGCCGTCGCGACAGGCAAGATGACGCTGAAGCTCATCGACGAGCTCCAGGAAGTATCGGAGTCGAACTTGCAAGCAGGAAAAATCCGCAAATGGGTAACCGAGACGCTAACGAGCCGTGACACGCGCCGGCTGGGCACGGAACTATTTAATATGGAAGCTGGCGACGAGACCCTGCACGGTTTCCGTGAATATTTTCGTGCGGGAGTGACTAATACCCTATCGGTCGATCCATCGCATGCGGTTGGTCCCCCCAACTTGAACGTCCCGTCTGAACCGGGCATCGTCCCCTCGATAGAGGATAGCGGAGATGATGGAACAGCTCTTAAATCAGGACCACCCTCTGGGGCGTGAGTACCGAAAACATTCCAGGCAGAGATACTGGTTGGTTCTGTCGCGTTAGCAAACGAAAGACAAAGTAGTGCCGGCTTCGGGATATGACCTTACGTCGGACTGACTTGTCCTGCCAACGTATAAAACTGGTCGGCAAACGACATGCCATCGCAGCCCTCCATCATGAACTGACTTTTGCGAATCATGTGCATGAGTTCGATTCCGGCCAGGATTGCTTGCGCAGAGCGAAACGATTTAAAGCCAAGCATCGGGCGGGTGACGCGTTTGACGGAGCCTGTCAGAATTTTTGTGTAAGCGAGGTCATGAAATAATGCCGAAAGGGATGTTCCATGACCGACGTAATGACGACCAAAAAGCCTAAAAAACAGAAAGCACCACCGCCGTTTCCAGTCGAACTGATTGACCAGTTACTGGCCACCGTGCAGAACAAGGATGACGAATCCATCCTCGGCGAATCCGGGCTGGCCGGCCAGCTCAAGAAGATGCTGGCCGAGCGCATGCTGTCGGCTGAACTGACCCACCACCTGGCTCAGGAAGAGCAAGCCAGCAAAAACCATCGCAACGGCATGTCACCCAAAACGGTGCTGGCACCCGGTGGCGAACTACAACTCGATGTGCCGCGCGACCGGCTGTCGAGCTTCGAGCCCAAACTGGTAGCCAAGCACCAGCGGCGCATGCCTGGCTTTGACGACCATGTCATCAGCATGTATGCCCGTGGCATGACGGTACGGGAGATCCAGGCCCACCTGCTGGAGTTGTATGGCACCGAGGTCTCGCCCGACCTGATTTCCACCATCACCGACGAAGTCATCGAGGAAGTCACGCAATGGCAACAGCGGCCGCTGGAGGCAATGTATCCAATCGTGTACTTCGATGCGTTGCGCCTGAAGATCCGCGATGAAGGAACCGTCAAGAACAAGGCGGTGTACCTGGCACTGGGCGTGCGTGCCGATGGGCGTAAGGAAGTGCTGGGATTGTGGATTGAACAAACCGAGGGCGCCAAGTTCTGGCTCAAGGTGTTCAACGACTTGAAAAACCGGGGCTTGCACGACATCCTGATCGCGGTGGTCGACGGTCTGCGCGGCTTCCCGGAGGCGATCGAGGCGGTCTATCCGCAGGCCCAGATCCAAACCTGCATTGTGCACTTGATTCGCAACTCCACGACGCTGGCTGCATGGAAGGACCGTAAGGAACTGGCCGCGGCGCTCAAGCCGATCTACCAGGCGGCTAATGCGGATCTGCCGCCGCGGCGCTGGACGCGTTTGCTGCTGGACCTTGGGGAAGCAAATTCCCGACAGTGGCGGCGATGTGGCAACGCCAATGGCAACAGGTCATTCCGTTCTTTGCCTATCCGCCCGAGGTCAGAAAGATCATATATACGACCAATTCCATCGAGAGCTTGCATATGCGCCTGCGCAAGATCGTCAAGAACCGGGGCCACTTCCCCAGCGATGAGGCCGCTACGAAGCTGCTGTTTCTAGCCTTGCGCAACATTGAAAAAGACTGGAAGATGCCGCCGCAGACATGGAAGCAAGCGGCCAATCAATTCGCTATCATGTTCGGCGAGCGCTTCACCAACGCCATCAACTAAACCGACCTCGCACACAGAAATACTGACACGTCCGTTTGACGGCGCGATGATCCTGCTCCACGATATTGTTGAGGTATTTGACTTGCCGAATCTTGATCGGGATTTCTCGTTGCGTATTCAGCTGGTCGAGCGCTGCCTTGTTGGCAACACTCTTGTCCATCGTCACCGTGTCCGGGACATCACTATGCCGCATGGCTTTGTCGAAGAAGCGCCTGGCCGCTGATGCATCTCGTTTCGCGGTCAACAGGAAATCGACGGTCTTGCCTTGCCTGTCCACCGCGCGATAGAGGTACTTCCACACGCCTTTGACCTTGATATATGTCTCATCCATGCGCCAGCTTTTACCAACCGCGTGCTTGTGGTTTCGGATGACCTTTTCCAATAAAGGCAGAAACCGGACCGCCCAGCGATTGATCGATGAATGATCGACCACCACACCGCGCTCCTGCATCATTTCCTCGAGGTGCCGGTAACTCAATGGATAGGCCGCATATCAGCGGATACAGACCAAAATCACATCGATCGGAAAACGCATCCCTTTGGTATTCAGCATGGCTGCCTGCGCATTATTCAAAGGCAGAAGTTTACCGGACGGCGAAGACCTTCTCGCTTAATGCGACACAACCCTCCAAGGCGGCAATGAGTGGCAGCGTTTCGTCCTATGCTCACGATTCCGGGCCGGAACAGATCACTTTTTCTATCGATTGGCTGACTTGGTAACAGTCAAATCTTGCTGCATGTAAATATCCTGAATAGAAGATCAGGGAGGCAACGATTGCGACAGCATAGTAAAGGGAGACGTGCACACTATTGCCTTTTGTCTATGTTGCCGAATACTCACGGTGGCTTCAAAGTAATATTCCGCTATTGAAGATTTTTAACAATTGGCATTGAACCAAGTCAGGAAAAGTTTTTTGGGTCTCAACATCCTCTGAAAAAGAGCCTCAAGTACGACGTAAATTACGGTCGTCCGAAGGCAGCGAGGCCTACCGAAAGAGCCGCTGCCAATGAACGACATCTAAACCTCCTAATATTAGTAGAGTATCATTGCCTCCCACGATTAATGTTCAGTCAGCAAGTTTTATGATGGATGAAGAAGAATCTGAAGGTTGGTGGAAACATGGAGCAACTTTTGTTGCACATATTGCTGTAGCGACGTTGGTCTTGATTGTTATCGGAGCAGCCGCATATGGAATATTCCTATTTATCCAACTCCTCAAAACCCATGACGCTCCAGAGTCCATAATTGGTGTTTTTACTGGATTAGAAAACTTTGTTTTTGTCGTTGATGCTGGCGTATTTATTGCTTATGTTTTGGCAACGGGATGCCAGTTTATTTGCCATCTGACGCATATCACTTGGCGCCCAAGGTGGTTAGTTCTGCGTGAGGCAAAGCAACCTGAGAGTTGGTGGAGGCCTGGAGCAAGCTTTGCCGGGCATGTTCTTGCAGCAAGTTTGGTTTGTGTTGTGATGGGAGCAGCAGCTTTTGGACTTGCAGAATTTGCTCACTTTCTTGAGTCAAAACAAGCGCCGTGGCTTATAGTAACGATTTTTTACGGTTTAGAGACGTTTGTCCTCTGGGTTGATGTTGTTATTTATGTTATATATGTACTGACAACGGCGTGGAAATTTGTGCTTAGCGTTACTCGCATAGCGTGGAAGCCAACATGGTCAACGATATGTTCAGGTTTCACGAAACGTTTCAGTAGGAGGTAGTTGAAGATGTCTACACGATTGAAAGAAGAATTTTCTGGGGTCGCAAAAGACATGGCTAAAACTTTTTGGCAGGCCATGCTGGAGACTCCACGTCAAATGTACTCGCCTTGGATAGCAGGTGGTGCCACAGTAATACGTGAGATAAAGAAGATTGCCGCACCTAAGAGTGACGACAAATGTCACCACCCATCAGGGACGAAGTGATTCAAAATAGTGGCTACTAGGCACTATTTGATCTACTTGCTGTTCCTTAAAGTGTTCAGAGATAACGAACACGTAAACTGATAGATTGCTCCTTTTGATAATTCTGAGCAAAGCTTAACATTAATTTATTGTAAATAAGCAGCTTTTCGCCTGCCCCTCCTTGTCTCTCAGCTACTCGTTAGTAAGCGCTTAGAAAACTCACCTTGTTACGGGTGCGGCATACCGATCAGTAGCAGCATCGCTGAATCTGCGGTCAATGAAGTCGTCAGCTTGTGTTGTGCGAAAAAGCGGCAGATGCGTTGGACGAATAAGGAGGCACACCTTCTTGTGCAGGTTCGGGTAGCGGTGCTGAACGGCGAGCTGAGAATGCGCAACATGCCTGATCGACGGCGACCCCACACAGAGGAAAAGAATCACAATCACTGCCAATGCGTAGCCTAGCGATGCCTCCGGTTTTGACTGCTCTCCTTGCGCCAATTGAACAACTGACTGGCGGCGACGCCATGCTGTCGTGCCACCAACGACACGCTCATGCCGGGTTCGTAGGTCAGGCGAACTAGGTCTGCTTTCTCCTGGGTGGACCAGCGCCGGCGGCTGCTCGGTCACGGTGACCACTTAAATTTTTTTGTTAGTGATAGTCATATTCACAGTCTTATTCCTATGCGTAAGATAACGCATAAACTGTGTCCGGCGTTCTAGTGGTAGTTTGTTGAAAGTGGCGGCGGAAGGTCTATGGTGGTAGCAGGAGGTACTGCTGCCATGACTGCACGTCGTCCCTGTCCGCCAGCCGCGGGGCCGCTGGAAGACTACGCCAAGCACTTCGACCCGTTGTTTCATTCGCTGGCGCAACGCCGTAACTTCCGAACCTACCTGGCCGGCCTGCTGGCGCCACGCGACCGGCCCAAGACGCTTACGGCGTTGGCTGGCGCCGAGCCGCTGGTGCAAGCCCAAACTGCGCCGGTACAGCAATTGCAATTCTTCTTGTCCGAATCGTTTTGGGATGCGGACGCCGTGACTACCCGCACGCTGCAATTGCTGGCCGAGAATGCGCTGACGGCCAGCGATCCCGATGGTGTGCTCGTCGTTGACGATACTGGCGACCGCAAGGACGGTTGTGCCACCGAACATGTGGCACGCCAGTATTTGGGTTCGGTGGGCAAGATCGATAACGGCATCGTGGCGGTGACGACCTTGTGGGCCAATGAACAACGGTATTACCCGTTGCATGTAGCCCCCTACACCCCGGAAAGCCGTCTGCCCGACGGCAGGAAGAACCCAGCTTTCCATAGCAAACCGCAACTTGCCATGGCATTAATTGAGCAGGCGATGACGGCCGGCATTACGTTCAAGGCGATTGTGGCGGACTGCTTTTATGGCGATCATCGGGAACTGGTCGCCACCTTGCGACGGCGCCGACTGCCTTTCGTGCTGTCGCATCGCGGCTCGGTCGGACGCGGCTGGGCACCGGAGGACATGGCGCACTCCTTCAACGAAGCCCTGGACGAACTCCGGCTGCGTGACTGGCACAAGGTGACACGCCACTTCCGTGACAGACATACCGAACGCTGGTGGGCAACCGAATTGACCTTCCTGAACTATGGCCCCGATCAGCCGGTACGTGCCATCTGCGCCACGACAGACCCGCGGACATTGCCGGAATTGTCGACCTGGTACCTGACGACCAATCTGCCGCTGGAAGCGGCTTCTCTGGAGGAAGTGGTACGCCTGTACGGGCTGCGACACTGGGTCGAGCAAGGCTACAAGCAGATGAAGGATGAATTGGGCTGGGCTGACTTCATGGTACGTAGCGACCAGGCAATCCGTCGGCATTGGCAGCTGGTGTGCTGCGCCTTTGCCTTTTGCTGGTGGCAGGAGGCACGACAGGCACATCAACACGCTCTGGTGGATTCGCCGGCACGAAAAAAAAAGCCAGCCGGTACGGTTGCCGATGCGATGTCGCTGGCCGCGTCTGCTTCGCTCGGTGCGGGCATGGTTGTCAATGCCGCACGTAGTTTCCTCATATCTGCCGAAGTAAATTTCCCCACCCTTGGCAGTGGGAAGTCAACCCGGCAGTGACGCGGCTTCCTCCCTTTTGGGACGGCCGGGCCGGCGCTTTTCCGGTACAGGGCTACCCATTTCATTGAATGCAGGACGGTTGCGTAAGTGCTCTGGAATCAGGGCGGCATGTTCCCGAAGCCGGTACGAATTGCCTTCGATGGGAATGACGATCGCATGGTGTAGCAACCGATCTAGCAGCGCAGTGGCCACAACTGGATCGCCGAAGATCTCGCCCCATTCACTAAAGCCACGATTGCTGGTCAGGATCATCGCGCAGCGCTCGTAGCAGGCATTGACCAGCTGGAAGAACAGATTGCCGCCGGTCGAGCCCAACGCCAGGTAACCAATCTCGTCAACGATGAGCACGCTGTGGCGCGACAGGAACTTCACCCGCTCACGCAGCTTGCCTTCGCGCTCGGCCTTGCGCATGGAATCAACCAGCTCGGCCAGTGTGGCAAAGTACACGCTCTTACCAGCCCTGATGGCTTCTACACCGAGTGCCACGGCAAGGTGGCTCTTCCCTGTTCCAGGTGGCCCAAGGAAGTGCACGCACTGGCGTCGCTCAATGAACCCCAGTTCCGCCAGCGCCATGACACGGCTGCGCTCCAGCGATGGCTGGAAGCTGAAGTCGTAACCGGCGAGCGTCTTGAGCACTGTCAGGCGTGCAGTCTGCAAAGCGATCTTGATGCGTCGACTCTCGCGTGTGCTGTACTCCTCGCCCAGCAAGGCTTCGATGGCTTCCAGGGCAGTAAGCTGCCCTTGTTCGATCTGTGACTGCACCGTCTGCAAAGCTTCCAGCGCGCGGGGCATCTTCAAACCAATCAGATGCCGACGGATGCGTTCGGCAATGGGTTCATGGGTCATCGCTGACCTCCGATCTGCCGTGCAATAAAGTCATAGACAGCCAGCGGTCGCTGGGCAACAGCGTGGCCAGGCGGTAGCACAATGGCATCCGGCTTCTCGCGCTGCATGATCCGCTGCAGTACCCGGTGGCCCGCCAGGACTGAGCGCTCGCGCCGGCCCGCCAACCGGGCATGGGTAGCGATCAAGGCGCCGTCCTCGAAGATGCGCACGCTATCAGGCGTGGTCTCCACATCGAGTATCCGCTTCCTGGTGCCGTCTGGCACGCTGTAGTAGTTGCCGCCAACGCTGACACAGCCTTCGTGGCTAACACGCCGCTCGACGCGCAGTACCGCTTCAAACCGACCAGCCGGCAAGGGTTGCAGTTGCGGCTGCTCCTCTCGGAAGTGCTCCACGACGACGCGCCCAGTCGTGCCATGGCAACGTACATTGGCCACCGTATCGAGCCAGTGGCGTAGTTGGCGGTTCATGTCATCAATGTCCTCGAAACTGCGCGCCATGAAGAAGTCGGCACGGATATAGCGGTAGGGACGCTCGACCTTGCCCTTGGTCTTGGCTCGATACGCCTGGCAGGCACGCGGAAGGAAGCCGTAATGAGTCCCGCACGCCAGCAGCTTGCCGTTGTAGACGATGCCTTCGCCGCTGTCGTCCTCTCCCAGTACCGCCGTCTTCATGCGGTCGTACAGGATCTCCCGTGGTACACCGCCGAAATGGGCAAACGCTTCCATGTGGCAGCGCAGGACCGTTGGCAGGTCCTGGTGTAGAACGAATTGGCCCCACGAGTAACGACTGTGGCCCAGCACCATGGCAAACAGCCAGACTCGGCGTACGGGCCCCTGGTTGCCAAAGCAGACTTTGAACTCGGCAAAGTCGACCTGCGCCTGTTCGCCGGGCGGCGTTTCAAATCGGACTTCAAAGATGGGCGCCGGCGGCGGGCGTACTGTGCGCAGGAAATCGTTGACTGCCGTGCGGCCACCCGTGTAGCCCTGCGCCCGAATCTCCCGTAGCAGCCGCTCGCCAGTGAGTTCCGGCCAAGCAGTCACGCGTTCGCGTAAGTAGGCTTCGTAAGGCTCGACTACCGTTGGACGAGGGTGGCGCGGCTTGTATTTCGGCGTTGCCAATCCCTCGCGAATGTACTTGCGCACAGTCTTACGATCATGCCCGGTCCGCTCCGCAATTGCCGATACCGACAGGCCTTGCCGGTGCAATTCGAGAATCATCATCCACTCCTTTAACTTGACCACTTGCTCTCCTACCGGCAATCAACATGCCGTCATGGTGGAGCAAGTAGAAAGCGGGCGCGAAATCCGGTGCGCGCCCGCCTTACCGTTCAAACTGGGGAAAATTCAAACGGCAGAAGTGGGGAGTATTACTCCGGCAGTGACAATGGTTGACGCCATTGAACTGGCTCATGCGCTGCTGGCGCATGTTCTCCGCTCAGCCCCCGCCCGCCGAATTCGCCAAGCTCGCCCGATACCTCATCGAGACAATCGGAGGCGGAATCAACCTCTATCTCCGCTTATAACAAAGTACCACTAGCGCAGTCGTCGAATTAATGTACGGCATAGCCACAGAGATTGAACCAGCCCTTTGCATCCGATTGCGAAATATGTTCGATCGCTTGAGTAAGAGCCTCATCAAGTGCTTCTCGGGTCCGCGCCTTGGCTTTTCGGAGAATTGCCTTGAGCTTGGACCAGCAGATCTCAATTGGCGAGTAATCCGGTGAGTACGGCGGCAGGTAAATCAATCGGGCGCCGATGACTTCAATGGCTTCCCGGATGCCACGAACCTTGTGCACGCTGAGGTTTTCCATCACCACGATGTCATCGGCCACCAGCGTCGGCACCAGCACTTGCTCGACATACGCCCGAAACACGGCCGTATCGGTCGCACCCTCGACTGTCATGACGGCGTCGGGCCCGGTGCAGGACAGCGCGCCAAGGATAGCAATGGGATGGACTCCTCCTCCCCGAAAGGGCACCGAGGTGCCAGACTGGAGTTTCCACACACCAGTCGTAAAAGAAGGAGTCCACCATGAAGCTTATTCGCGTTGGGGTCGATTTGGCAAAGAATGTCTTCCAGGTCCTCGGTGTCGATCGCACTGAGAAGCCTATTTGGCGTAAGAAGCTAAGCCGTGCTGACTGGTTGAAGGCACTGTTAGAGCGAATTGAACCGGGCTGTGAAATCGGCATGGAAGCCTGTGGCGGTGCCCATCACTGGGCGCGCCAGTTGCAGGCCCATGGCTATACCGTCAAGCTGGTTGCGCCACAGTTTGTTAAACCTTACGTCAAGAGCAACAAGAACGATGCCAACGATGCCGAAGCCATTTGTGAAGCGATGAGTCGGCCTAGCATGCGCTTCGTAGCGGTTAAAACGGTCGAGCAACAAGACATCCAGGCCGTGCACCGTATCCGGGCTGAATTGATCAGCCAGCGAACGGCCAAAGGCAATCAAATTCGGGGCTTATGCTTGGAATATGCTTTGACTGCGCCGCGAGAATTAAGCCAGTTGCGGGCGGCTATCCCATATTGGTTGGAGGACCAGACAAATGGATTGAGCAGCCGGTTTCGCCGGTTGCTGATGGGTCTCTGGGAGGATCTGCTTGGGCTCGATAAGCGACTCCAGCAACTAGATGCCGAAATCGCGCTCATTGCAGAGGCGGATCCGGTCGCCAAGCGTCTTCAGCAGCTCCGTGGAGTTGGCCCCATCATTGCCACGGCGATCGTGGCTACGGTTGGCAACGCAAAGCAGTTTGCCAACGGCAGGCAAATGGCGGCTGCACTGGGTCTAACACCGCGGCAGAACAGTTCCGGTGGCAAGGAGCGCCTGCTTGGCATCAGCAAGCGGGGTGATTCTTATTTGAAAATGTTGTTGGTTCACGGGGCACGGTCAATGATTCGAACTGCCGGGTCGAAGACGGATCGGCTCAGCCAGTGGGTCATGCGCATTGCCAATACACGGCACCAGAATATCGCGACAGTGGCACTGGCAAACAAGACCGTCCGCATTGCCTGGGCCATGATCACGAAAGGCTCGGATTACCACCCTGACAGGGTAACATCTTAACTATAGATAAGAAGGAGTCAGCAAGCAGTAGTGTCCAACCACGATTGCAAGACAAGCCGTTGATGGCCAACAGGTCGAACCGGCGCTGGTAGAACCCGGAAACGTCTGTGGCAGAAAAGCCCGTGATAGCGATAGGGAACCGGCGCGCGAATAGCCCATTATGGTCGAGCATCACTACAGGTGCAGCAGTCAGAGACCGGATATACGTGAGTAGTCGTACCTAATACCGAAAAGCGGATTGTTTGCAAACGAGGAGGAGTCCATATATGACGTTCAAGCCAAAGTTTTTCGGCACTGCCTCCGCGACCCGCCGACCGAAGTGGGCCCGGCCATAGCGGCGCGTCATGGCAATGTTGCAGCCGGACTCGTCAATAAACTTCAAGTGTCGGCACGCGCAGGCGGCAAGTTGCGTGCGGTATTGCTGACGTGCCAGTAATACAGTCGGTGTGTCCCGTTCGCTGGCATGAACGGTTTTTTTTTGCGCCGCATGTGCAGTCGATGCACGCAGCTAATGCTCACTGTCAGACCGCATTGGGTTTGCAAGCGCTCGGCGAGCTCGGCCAGGGTCAAGTCGTTTTGCTCGGCCAGCCAGCGCTGCACCTGTTGGCAGGCGGCCGCATCGAGCAACCCCAGACGGCCGGCGCGCTGGTGGTCGGGTTCCAAGGCGCCGGTGCGACGATACAGCCGCAGCAACTTCTCGACAAATGCCTGGCTCACCCCAAAAAAGCGGGCCACTTGTGCCTGCGAAGCTGTACCGCGCTCACAGGCCTAGACGACTTTGCGTCGTAGATCCACGGAATAAGCAGCGCCCATGATGGCCTCCTTACGGTAGAAAAGCTCATCATTAGACCGCATTAATCGCGCCGCATTCCACCGTCTAGCATTCCGACAACTGCGCTAAGCATTTCGAGCTGCTTACGGCGCAGGCAGTCGTTGCGCTGCGTGCCGCGCTCGGCGCGTTTGTCCGTGTCGCCGTATCCTTCCTGGAAAAGTTTCGGTTAAGGCCTGCTCGGAAAACATCTCGTGCAGGTCACGCTTCTCTCGAAATTCCTCAAAGCTGGGTGTGCTCGGCGCGTAGGCAATGCGCAAGGCTTGCGCCGCCACGCGTAACAGCTTGGCCGCGGAGGTATTGCCGGTCTGGAGCGCAGTCACGGTGAGCTGATCGCGAATCCATTTCACCACCGACTTCGCTACCCGAAAATTATTCTCGCTGCCGTCGTCGTCCGACGTCGTTTCAAGTTAACGGCGGGCGAAGGTGCGAACGTCCAGACCGTCAAGATAGCCTCGGTAGAAAGCGAAATGATGCCGTCCAGGCTGAATAAGGACGGTACCGCGAGCAATTCATGTTGCTGCCATCAGGCGATCCTATACGAAAGACCGGGCGTTTCCCAGAATGAAAATCCATCACGGCCGACAGACTGCGCCGGCGCGTGCCATTGGGGAAGGACTACACTTTCTCGCTCCATGGCTCGATAGCTAACTTGCTTTATTTTCTAGGGCCTGTTCACGCGATCTGAGCGAATCGACATGAGCTCGAATTGGACTAATACCAATCCCAGGCTTAGCTGAACCAAGGAATGTGCCGGGCGTCTGAAGGGAACAAATCTCTGTACAGGTGACGGCAATGTTGACCGATGAAGTTTTACAGCAACTGCAAAGGTACAATTTCGACCTGCTTGCACGCCAGGAACTCAATGGGCAACGACGCATGCGCTATATCGCATTAGCGCACTTAAAGGATGGCAAGAACTTCACGGAAGTGGCCAGTGCATTGCGTGTGACGCGCCATGCCGTCATGCGCTGGCTGAAGTGGTTTGCCAGCGGCGGGGTCGATCGACTGGCCGGTGTGCCCCATTACTGGAGCACGCAGCGGCTTCCCAAAGTCCAGGAAGAAGCCTTTCGCCAGGCGGTCGAGCAGTTGCAGGCCAGCCGTGGTGGCGGCCGAGTGCATGGGGAAGATATCCGGCAGTTGCTGGCCGAGCAGTTTGCGGTGACGTACAGCTTGAACGGCGTGTATGACTTGCTCAAGCGCCTCGATATGGCCTGGATCACGGCCCGGTCTATGAGCCCGCATGCGGATCCGGCCAAGCAGGCCGCATTCCAAAAAAATTTTTCCAGCAGGTAGAAGCGGCACTTCCCAACGGGGTGTGCCTGGAACAGGTCGATATCTGGTTTTAGGATGAGATGCGCGTTGGGCAGCGCGGTACGCAGACGCGGGTGTGGGCACGCAGGGGAACACGGCCACGTGTGGTGCGACAGCAGCAATCCGAGTCGGCTTATATCTTTGGTGCGGTGTGCCCGCAATGCGATGCGGCAGTCGGTCTCGTGCTGCCCTTTGCCAACACCCAGACCATGGCGCTTCATCTCGAAGCAGTCAGTCAAGCTGTACCGCCAGGCCGGCATGCCGTACTGGTACTGGGCCAGGCGGGATGGCATACGACACCGAAACTGCCGCAGTTTGCGAATGTATCGCTGTTGTCGCTGCCAGCGGGATCCCCTGAGTTGAATCCTGCGGAACAGGTTTGGCAGCAGTTACGCGATCGCAGTTTGGCCAATCGCTGCTATGACAGTTACGACGACATCGTCGACGCCTGCTGTGACGCATGGAATAAATTCACCCAACTCCCCGGCGCAATTCGTTCGCTGTGTACACGCGTTTGGGCAAGTTCACCCGCCGATCAAGGAATCTCATGACTCGGGATTGGTATAACACTACTTTCCTTGGTGGCACAGTCGCATATTTACCTGCCAAGCTCTACAACACTCTGGGTATATTGAGAGAATTGGCGTTGTGTTCAGACGTGAGCGAAAATTAACGGAAGTGCTCTGGCAATAGCGGCAATTTTGTCTTCCTGAACCGCTCCGGCTTTGAACTGACCCCCCAAGAGTTGGACACAACTCTGGAGGTTTTATGAGGACGTTCGACGTCAAGTTCAAACGAAAGGTGGTCCGGGAGTATCTCTCTGGCAAAGGGGGATACAAGCTCCTGGCCGCCAAGTTTGACATCGCTGATAGCCAAGTCAGGAGATGGGTCGGGGCATATCAGCATCACGGCAGTGCCGGCCTTACTCGTCAGCACGGTCGATACACGTGTGAGTTCAAGTTGGAAGTGCTGCACCGCCTCGCGGCAGAAAACCTGTCCTGCCGCGAGCTGGCAGCTCGGTACAATATCGGTAATCCTCATAGCATCACGATGTGGCAGCGACAACATGAGCGCGGAGAGCTTCGTTCGCCGCAGGATATTCTCCCATTGGATAATCTCGTGCCAACAAAGAAAAAGACCTCGGCTCGGTCGCCAGAGCCTGAGCAGTCAGAGCAGGCAGACCGCTTACTGAGCGAGAATCAACGGTTGCGCGCGGAGGTTGCGTACCTAAAAAAAGTCAGAGCCTTGGTTCTAGCGAAAAAAACAGCGCAGCAGAAAGGGCGCAGATAGTGCTAGAGCTGAGGCGGGAGTTTCCTTTGGCCGACTTACTGCATGCTGCGCAACTGCCGCGTAGCACGTTTTACTATCAGGCGAAGGTATTGGCTATGCCTGATAGGCATGATGAGCTTAAAGCGCGGATTCGGGCTGTCTATACGGAACATCGCGGTCTGTATGGCTATCGTCGCGTCACGGCGGCTATCCGTCGCGATGGTTGGTTGGTGAATCATAAGGCCGTACAGCGACTCATGAACGACATGGGAATGCGGTCACGTGTGCGCCCGAAAAAGTTTCGGTCCTATAGGGGCGAGCTTGGCGAAGCCGCACCTAACTCCCTCAATCGCGACTTCACGGCATCGCAAGCAAATCAGAAGTGGGTCACGGACGTAACGGAGTTCTGCGTCGCCGGTAAGAAGCTATACCTGTCTCCTATCATGGATCTCTACAATGGCGAAATCGTAGCTTACGAAACCAGCCGTCGGCCTGATTTCTCGCTGGTGATGGACATGCTAAGGAAAGCCGCAAGGAAATGCAGGGGAAAGGACAGACCGCTGCTTCATTCCGACCAAGGCTGGCACTACCGGATGCAGCCCTATAGATCGGCTCTGGCTCGATACGGGATGAAGCAAAGTATGTCGCGAAAGGGAAATTGCTTTGATAATGCGGCCATGGAGAGCTTCTTTGCTACCCTGAAAGCCGAGTATTTCCATCTCTCCGACTTCGAGGATGTCGAGCAACTGGATGCGGGCCTAAAGTGCTACATCGACTACTACAATCGACACCGCATCAAATCGAAGCTTAGCGGCATGAGCCCGGTGGAATATCGACTTCAGGCAGCACGTAACTGAAGTTTAACCATCCAACTCCTGGGGGTCAGTTCAAAACCGGGGCGATTCATCCAAACCGTTTTGGCTAATATGTGAAATGAGTATCTTCACTGTTCACCCAGTTTGATTTTTATCAGAAGCATATGTCTATACGACGCTAGCCTCCATTAGAGAGCAACAAAATAAATATTCAAGTCGATTGAAGTCTTGGAGAAAAAATGGCATTAGATTTGTTACACGCTTTGTCTATCCCCGCGCCGCTTCCACCACGAATCACTCCAAAAGATCATTGGGTTACATTTGATCTAGAAGTAGATAAGCTGCTTGATGTTAAGAGGGCACAAAGGGAATTTAAGGTCGATGGTGCTGGCCTTACCGCTGCGGTACTAGATACCGGTCTGCGAACCACGCATGAATGCTTCACCGGCCGAGTTATTGGAGTAAAGAATTTTACAGAAGAGGACGGGAGTGATCCAAACAATGTTACCGACTGGAATGGACATGGCACAAACGTAGCTGGAATAATTGCTGCAGGTACTAATGACGAACGCCGTGGAATTGCACCGGCAGCAAACCTTGTTTCTCTCAAAGTCATTCCAGCTCCGAACTTATCTGTAATTATCGAGGCGCTCGAATGGGTATATGCCAATGCAGAGAGGTTGAAAATTAGCGTGGCCAATCTTTCACTTGGTGTGCCTAATACCAATTTTAAAGATGATACTGAACCAACAAAAACACTGGAAAGTTTTGCCAAAATCACCGAAGCGCTCGCTACCAAACGAGTTGCAGTGGTAGCCGCAGCTGGAAATAGCTATTACAGCGTTCAAGCGGAGGGAATGAGCATACCGGCAATATTTAGAAACGTTATTTCAGTGGGTGCGGTTTATGACGAATCGTTTAAAAACCGCTCCTATAGTGATGGTGCTACTGCGTTTTCTACTCACGCCGATCAACTTACCCCGTTTACTCAGCGCCTGTCAAAAGAAACGAGTCCGGAATGCTATACAGATATTTTTTCGTCGGGCGGTGCTGTAACTTCTGCGGGTGCTGCTGACGATACGGCCGCATCCACTCAAGACGGAACGAGTCAAGCATCGCCGACAGTCGCAGGAATAGTCCTTCTTTTGCAGCAATATTATCTACGAAGAAAACACGAAATGCCGACTATTGCTCTGCTACAGGACCTACTCCGTGCAAGTTCTACTTGGATAATAGACGGCGATGACGACGACGACAATGTTAAGCACACTAACAGGAAATATCCTCGGGCAAATGCGTTTCAGTCGCTTGTTGCACTTCACAAAGCAATCCAGCTTGGACTTGTATAAATAAACGTTGCTCCGGAATTATTCGAGGGATAAAATTATGTCTGTGACCGTCACATTACATGTATTCTCTGGTAGACCAGACCCAGCATGGGAACTCACTGATGACCAATCAAAAGAGCTTTCCGCCCGTCTCGCTAGAATAAGTAAAAGTACACTTTTAAAACCGCCTGGCATTATTGGCGGATTGGGTTATCGGGGTTTTACCATCAATTCGGTAAGAGAAAAGGACCTAGAGCCAGAGATGTATATACATGCAGGCATTGTTGACCTTGCTCGGTTTGGAGCAAACTTAGTAAGTGATGCGCCGGATTTAGAGCAATGGTTATTATCGACCGCCAGTCAAAATGTAGATGCGAGGATTAACCAACATGTCAGTCAAGAGCTATCCAGTGGAAAAATATCGGCGCTAGCTCAGCAGCCGGCCATTATGAGCATTCCTCCCTATACTCCGGGAAAATGGAATAATGATCCTAATATTCAACACAGGAATAACTGTTATAATTACGCCAACGACAAAATAACAAATACATTTGCACAGCCTGGGCGCGGGACTGGACAGAGTTGGACTCAATTGCTTTCTTGTGCTAATGACGTAGAACCAGCGGCGCAGCGTGACGGGCAAGTCCCAGTTTCTACTCCAGCAACTACGCCGACTCAAGGGCACTTCATTGCCTTAGTTCTAGGCATAGGCTACGACTATCATTGGTATCGCTTGGATGACAATGGTAACTGGTCGCATAAGCCAGGTCAAACTCCGGCGAGAAATGTAGATAACTCTGGACGTACTATAACCGACCCACAAAACTGTGACCGGGGACCGTACAATATTTTCTGTGGATTCTTTAAATGCATCCCAGCAAACACACGCATAAACTAAAACGATTATTGGCAATAAATTATCATTCACAGGAAATTACTCCACCTGCGTTTGATTGAGCCCGTTGCTCGCAACGATTAAAACCCCCTCTAAAAAACTACGGGTCCAAAGTGTTTTGCATGCTTGAGATGCGTCATAACTTGGCGCTTCCAAGTCTTGATTCAGCATGTTTTTGCGAGCACCATTCCATTTGCGCTACTACTTAATGCCGGCGCAACTACATAGCCCAATCATTCGATCCGGGCAATGTTGACCTTTGGCGGGATGCGATGACTGACTCACTTGACTGCAGATCTCTTGCCGCCCTGTATGACCGGGGGCTTCTCGTTCCCTTCATTGGCTCTGGAATGAGCGATCCGGTGTGCACCCGCTGGGAGCCCTTTATCAAGGGTTTAGAGCAACAGGCTGGATTCGAGCAAGAGCCGAACATAAATCTTAGCGTGATAGAACGGGGTTTGTTCGCGATACAAAGACTTCGTCTTAATGGTGCAGATGTCGCTCGCGCAGTTCGTGCCTCGGTATATACCGACAATGACGATTTAGACTCAACTCACTCGCCAGCACTAGCTTCCTTTTTTTGGCCGCTTGTATGCACGACTAATTACGATGACGTGTACCTTAGGGCAAAGCTCAAAATTCGGACAACGCCACCGCGCGTGATAGGAAGATCAGAAGCCGATTGCCACTACCTGTTGCAGCACCTAAGCTTTCCCGTCGATGAGGTACTTTGGGCTCTTCAAGGATTTCTCGAACCAGAACACAAAGTCGTAAGAGAAGCCTTCACCAGAGCCGGCTTCGACGGGAGACGCCTTGAAGAAGAACTCGTAGTTGGACATGCGGAATACCGACAGATTGCACACCGCACGCCTCATTTTCGTCGATGTTTCGCCGAACTGTTCCGTTCAAAGTCGCTGTTTTTCCTTGGGTCGGGACTTGGTGAAAGTTATTTTCGCGCGCTTTTTGACGAAATTATTGAGCTTTTCGGTCCGCCAATCGGCCCACATTTCGCAATCGTGCAGGAAGGGCAGGTAGTTCCTCGCCTGATGCGTGAGCAGTACCACATTGAGTGCTATACCTATCCCCGTGGCCAGCATAGCGATGTATCGAGGATGCTCAATGGATTTATGAGATTCCTGAAAAGCCAGCGGGCTAGATCAAGCCGATGGGGGTTCCACTTAAATTCACTTTCAATCCGGGACACCCATCGCGCTCAGCCGCATTTTGAAATTGCTCGTGCGACGCTGCCTAGCGAAAGCGATTTGCCTGACAATGAAGCTGTAGCAATTAGCTGTGGCCGAGCCTACAAGGATAAATCGAAAAATCCACTTCCACCGCCCGGAGCTCCAATGCTAAGCGATCGCGCTTTGCTTGGCGCTGGTGGCCCGACGCTACGGCGTTATGCTTGGATAAATGACTATACCGTCAAATGGGGCGGTTTTGAGCGCAGCTATGGAATTGTTGCTAGGGAACTTTCTGACGACACTCTATCATCGCGTGATGCAAGAAGCCCCGAAGCCATTCGAACCGGGTTCCGTGCTTTTTTGGAGGTTGTTGAAGCGACTGGCATTAAGGTCGCACATGTTCAGTTGTTATCTGCTGGGAAACAACGGGTTTTTCATCCATGGGTATCTCTCGTCCAGATGGCCAGGGCCTATGGTCAGTGGTGCCAAGAGAGAACCCCCGACGAACACTTTGAACGAATGCGCGTGATCGTCTATGTTGTCGATCCAAGTGTGATTGCTTTGATCGATGGTGGCTATGTCAATTTGGCTGAGCAACTCGAGAATACCCCTCTGCGCATACGTGTAGAGGTTATTGATACGCAGGGAAAGTCAGAAACGCATTATAAGATTGTTGATCCGGATGGTAATTTAAATGATTGTATTGCTGAGTTACCAAAGGAAGACCGAATCCCAAAGTTGTCAGCCTACCCCGTTCCAACCCACCGATTCCAGGCGCTAGGCTTAAACGAAATCGGCAATATGAAGGTGAGGGAATTTGGCCTAGTTTCCGGAAGCACTTTTATCGTCGACTATCGAAGTAGAACGCCATAAGTCCATTTCCCCAAAACATCTGTTGCCTGCCTTCGCAGCACGGCAAGAGTCAATCTTTCACTCTGAATGTTAAAAGCCGAGGTTAGCATCAGATCAACAGACCGCACTACGAAGGCAGATGCATTGGAAACGTCAACATCCGCCATGCCGGGCAAAAGCTTTATTCACTTAGCGGTTGCATTGCTGAAGCCGCTGACCACACGGCTGTCATTAGTGCGCGCTGAAAAAACGTTTTGGTCGACTCACCATGTGAGGGTTAGCGTTTGAAACCGGGTACGGAATTTACAAGGATTTGCCGGTCTCATACCCGTTTTCCGGAAGATTTTAATGAGGCCAACATGGACCCACGTCATTTTCCGCAGAGCCAGTGTCACTGCCGGAGTAATACTCCCCACTTCTGCCGTTTGAATTTTCCCCAGTTTGAACGGTAAGGCGGGCGCGCACCGGATTTCGCGCCCGCTTTCTACTTGCTCCACCATGACGGCATGTTGATTGCCGGTAGGAGAGCAAGTGGTCAAGTTAAAGGAGTGGATGATGATTCTCGAATTGCACCGGCAAGGCCTGTCGGTATCGGCAATTGCGGAGCGGACCGGGCATGATCGTAAGACTGTGCGCAAGTACATTCGCGAGGGATTGGCAACGCCGAAATACAAGCCGCGCCACCCTCGTCCAACGGTAGTCGAGCCTTACGAAGCCTACTTACGCGAACGCGTGACTGCTTGGCCGGAACTCACTGGCGAGCGGCTGCTACGGGAGATTCGGGCGCAGGGCTACACGGGTGGCCGCACGGCAGTCAACGATTTCCTGCGCACAGTACGCCCGCCGCCGGCGCCCATCTTTGAAGTCCGATTTGAAACGCCGCCCGGCGAACAGGCGCAGGTCGACTTTGCCGAGTTCAAAGTCTGCTTTGGCAACCAGGGGCCCGTACGCCGAGTCTGGCTGTTTGCCATGGTGCTGGGCCACAGTCGTTACTCGTGGGGCCAATTCGTTCTACACCAGGACCTGCCAACGGTCCTGCGCTGCCACATGGAAGCGTTTGCCCATTTCGGCGGTGTACCACGGGAGATCCTGTACGACCGCATGAAGACGGCGGTACTGGGAGAGGACGACAGCGGCGAAGGCATCGTCTACAACGGCAAGCTGCTGGCGTGCGGGACTCATTACGGCTTCCTTCCGCGTGCCTGCCAGGCGTATCGAGCCAAGACCAAGGGCAAGGTCGAGCGTCCCTACCGCTATATCCGTGCCGACTTCTTCATGGCGCGCAGTTTCGAGGACATTGATGACATGAACCGCCAACTACGCCACTGGCTCGATACGGTGGCCAATGTACGTTGCCATGGCACGACTGGGCGCGTCGTCGTGGAGCACTTCCGAGAGGAGCAGCCGCAACTGCAACCCTTGCCGGCTGGTCGGTTTGAAGCGGTACTGCGCGTCGAGCGGCGTGTTAGCCACGAAGGCTGTGTCAGCGTTGGCGGCAACTACTACAGCGTGCCAGACGGCACCAGGAAGCGGATACTCGATGTGGAGACCACGCCTGATAGCGTGCGCATCTTCGAGGACGGCGCCTTGATCGCTACCCATGCCCGGTTGGCGGGCCGGCGCGAGCGCTCAGTCCTGGCGGGCCACCGGGTACTGCAGCGGATCATGCAGCGCGAGAAGCCGGATGCCATTGTGCTACCGCCTGGCCACGCTGTTGCCCAGCGACCGCTGGCTGTCTATGACTTTATTGCACGGCAGATCGGAGGCCAGCGATGACCCATGAACCCATTGCCGAACGCATCCGCCGGCATCTGATTGGTTTGAAGATGCCCCGCGCGTTGGAAGCTTTGCAGACGGTGCAGTCCCAGATCGAACAAGGGCAGCTTACTGCCCTGGAAGCCATCGAAGCCTTGCTGGGCGAGGAGTACAGCACACGCGAGAGTCGACGCATCAAGATCGCTTTGCAGACTGCACGCCTGACAGTGCTCAAGACGCTCGCCGGTTACGACTTCAGCTTCCAGCCATCGCTGGAGCGCAGCCGTGTCATGGCGCTGGCGGAACTGGGGTTCATTGAGCGACGCCAGTGCGTGCACTTCCTTGGGCCACCTGGAACAGGGAAGAGCCACCTTGCCGTGGCACTCGGTGTAGAAGCCATCAGGGCTGGTAAGAGCGTGTACTTTGCCACACTGGCCGAGCTGGTTGATTCCATGCGCAAGGCCGAGCGCGAAGGCAAGCTGCGTGAGCGGGTGAAGTTCCTGTCGCGCCACAGCGTGCTCATCGTTGACGAGATTGGTTACCTGGCGTTGGGCTCGACCGGCGGCAATCTGTTCTTCCAGCTGGTCAATGCCTGCTACGAGCGCTGCGCGATGATCCTGACCAGCAATCGTGGCTTTAGTGAATGGGGCGAGATCTTCGGCGATCCAGTTGTGGCCACTGCGCTGCTAGATCGGTTGCTACACCATGCGATCGTCATTCCCATCGAAGGCAATTCGTACCGGCTTCGGGAACATGCCGCCCTGATTCCAGAGCACTTACGCAACCGTCCTGCATTCAATGAAATGGGTAGCCCTGTACCGGAAAAGCGCCGGCCCGGCCGTCCCAAAAGGGAGGAAGCCGCGTCACTGCCGGGTTGACTTCCCACTGCCAAGGGTGGGGAAATTTACTTCGGCAGATATGAGGAAACTACGTGCGGCATTGACAGCCAGTACCGTCACAATCCGAGCCGCCCGGCATTACGGCCTTTGTAAGCGCACGGTAACCCCATCTTGACTTAATGCATGGTGTCCAGGGCGCATCCTGTCCACCAAAGACTTAACTGGACACTCGTACATCATGGAAGAGAACATGGACGTCAAGCCGATGCGGCGCCGGTGGCATAGTGCGGCGTTTAAACCAGAGGCAGTCGGGCATGCATGCAGCCGAGCGTGTCAATTGCGGCGGTGGCATTGCAGCACTGGCTCAATGCCAATCTGCTGCACTGCTGGGTGGCAGAGCATGAATCTCAGGAGGCAGATGCCGTTGCCACGCGGGCAGGACCATGCCGATTCAACCAGCGGGGTTAATCCCCCGCCGTTGAAGCTGGCTGAGACGGCAGCCAGCACGCAGGACATCGTCATCAAAATTCGGCGTGGGTCTGCGGCGGCGAAGGAATCGCTGCTATTAACCAAAGCCTGGTACTTTCATGCAGAGTATTGGATTAAGTTCAAACACTCACTAGTTACCATGTTGTCTTCTAAGAGCCTGTTTGATAATTAATTGGTATCGAAGAGTCGTTTAAGAAGAAGGCTGCCTGTGGCGACATAAATCATCTGGCGGGAAACATCAACCCGCTGCTCATAGTCACGCACCAGGCGGCGCCAACGCATCATCCAGCCAAAGGTTCGCTCTACGACCCAGCGCCGTGGCAGCAGCACAAATGTGTGTTGGTCCTGGACCTTGCGAACCACTTCGACAATGAAATCTAGGAACGCTGCCTTGTCCAGCAAGACCCGGCGGTCATACGCACTGTCGGCGAACAGTCGCCTGGGCCAAGGCCAGCGCAATTTAAGTGCATCGAGCACTTGCTGCGCGCCGGCCGAATTGGAAATGCTGGCTGTGGTGAGATTAACCATCAGCAACCTGCCATCCGTATCAACGGCAATATGGCGCTTGCGACCCGTGATCTTCTTGTTGGCATCGTAGCCACGCTCGCGCGAGGCTGGTGCCTTGACCGCCTGGCTGTCCAATACACCAGCACTCGGCTGCTTGTTTCGCTCATGCAGAAGACGATCCATCATCAAGGCAATGTCATGGACGACGCGAAACAGCAGGCGACGCACGAAGCGTCGAAACCACCAGTACACCGTCTGCCAGGGCGGCAAATCGCGTGGCAGCATGCGCCACTCGCACCCTGAGCGCACCAGATACCGAATCGCATTGATCACTTCGCGCAGGTCCACGCTCCGCGGACGACCTATGCGGGATGCGGCCGGCATCAGCGGTGCAATGACTAACCATTCATCGTCGGTCAAATCACTCGGATAGCGTTTGAGTTCTCTGGTCCGGGCCAGTGCCTTTGCCCGGTGTTCCTTGGTCCACATGGCAATGCCTCCCGCGCTTTTTGCGCATCAGGCAACCAGATTAAAGGCCTTCAATGAGTTTTCAAACAGTCTCTAAGAACGAAAGTTACAACTATTTTTTCTTCGTGTGATACACGTCAATAAACTGCAAAGTCGCCATTCGGTAAAAACTTTTGCGCTATCAAACGTTATACTATTTGCAAAATCATAGTAAGACAAAAAGTTAAAATTTATAGGAGCCAATATGCTTAACCTTAACCTTGACGAGCTAATCAAAAGGTCAAATAGGTTAGCAGCAAAGTGACTGCAGGCTCCATCGAGCCGTTGTGATGGGTGGCGACATTCCATCGCTTTCAGATCAAAAAAATTTGATCATGATAGGAAACACCTTGCAAGTGGATACTTCCCGTTATTTTATTTAAACCACAACTAAAGAGGAGAAGCTTGATGTCTACTATAAAATATAAAAAAAAGGAACCAGCTGGCACTCTAGGGAACTTTAAATACACTTACGAATGCACCTGCAACGATCGCACAAGAAAGTAGTGGAAGTCGAAAGTGCGAATGACAATGAAGCAAAACAGCTTGCTCAGATTGATTGTGATGAAAAGTGCGGGGAGACGTGATTACCTTCGGCTCAAGCGTCCTGCAGGCCTCCGCAGTACGAAACATTCTTAACAGCAGGCTATGTACGATGGGTCAAGCTGGAAATTGCTGAGCGAGCAAGCGGGTCAATGATTGCGAAAGCCAATGCAGCACAGGTTAGCGGATAAGACACGACAGCAAATTTCGGTGATGATCTCTACTCCTTTTTATAACTAAGTGTCCTCGTAGTTCGCGAATCAGGAAGTTTATGTATAGCGCTATTGCGATAGCCCTTACTTACATTGCGCCGGACTTGAATTTGAATGAGCACAGCTGTGCGTACGCAAATTCATAGACAGAGCAAGTAATTTGCGAAAACCACAGATGAAGAGGTTCGTAATGGGCACCCTAAGCCGAAATCTAAAATTGCTGACATTAGTCGAATCACGTCCAACACCTGACTGTTAATACGCCGGGCACCCGCGTTACTTTCTGACATGTTCGTGATGTCAACGCGAAGTTAAAGAGGTCGTTCTTTAGTTTGTTAGTTGTTTTAATTCAATATTTAGTTAGCATTTCTATTTCGCGTATTACCACAGAACATTTAACTTTTTTCTGGAAGAGAAAATGAGTTGGCAATGCGCTTGAGCACCTCAAAGCAGACACCGAATGGCGCAACCCCGGAATCCCTTGGATTTATCCCACTGTCCAGCGCAATTACCGGGATGCAATCCCGTCGTACTGGGCGGGTCGAAGTGCATCTCGAAGCCGACCAAGCGTCGAGTTCCTGACTACAAAAAGAAGGAGGGTACGTTGTGGCCTCACAGATCGTCTTGTTGGCACCCGAGGGTGCCGGGTTCAGAACCGAGCTTCGCATGGACGACCAGCGGCTGGCCCAGTCGCTCGAGTTTGTATATGCGCTGGACAACCGTGCCAGCGTCAAGCTTGCGAAACCTTTTGCGGTCCCCTCGGCCCTATTGAAGAATGACAACGAAGTCTTACGTCTCAAGACGCTTCCAGAAATCAGGACTGAATTTGCAAACGCCGCGACAGGGGCATTACAGGAGCTTGAGGACCATTGGGGAGAGTTCGTCGAGCGAGTGTCGACGGCCGAGTTGAGCCTAGATGTCGATCACAAGTTCTTGAAGGCTCTCATTTGGCCTGCCGGCGCGGCGACAGTCGCCGGGCGTGCAAACTTCAATCTGGGTGTATGTCTTTCCGGGGCGCAACCTGGGGCGGTGTTCTATGGGGCGTTGGAATTGGCCGGGGAGATTGCTTTCGAGTCGGCAGGGGTTGCGGCCTCGGTCAGTATAGCGTGTCGGGTCGTGATGCAAATAGGCGTGCAATGGCCAAAATTAGCTTTGCGGCTGCCGGAACTGGGTGTCGACTTTCCCGAGTTTGACCTTCCTTTTTTCTCGTGGCCCAGCAAGCTGCAGATTCCCACGCCCAACTTCGGCTTCCAGCTGCCATCCCTGCCCGGCATCCCGTTCGGCATCAAGCATGGACCGGCAAGTCTCTTCGTAGACTATGACGCGGGGACAGGAGCGCTAGAGGTCGTTGCAAAGCTAGCAAAGGTAGAGGTAACTGCATTCGGGACCAATGCGGCTTCGCTGGGGGACCTCGAATTCGCACTGAAGGATGGCAAGGTGACCATGAAGCCGTTCACCGTGGTACCCAAGGCAATTACATGGAAATCCCAAGCGCCTAAGGCGTTGCCGTTTCCCCTTGAACGTTTAACCCTGGGGGTGGGCGATGGGAAGTTGCGGCTCGCCATCGACGTCAGCAGTCGCCTTCGGTGGAAAGGCTATCTGGAAATCGTCCTCACGGTCTACCCAGCCGCTGAACCGATGAAGCACGTCGTGCTGAACTTGAAGCTGCCGTTCGAGGGTGACTCTCTCGTCGACAGCGTGGACATCGGCGGGCCGTTGCGCAGGGAGATCCAGTTGCTCGAACCTACCGCGGACCCATTGGCAGATGCGCTGATCGGCTACCTTCCTTCGGTGGGAGGACTGGGGATCCGGCTGAGAATGCCGAAGGCGAGCTTGCCCAAGGCCGACGCTCTGGTTGATGTACTCAGCGCAATCCTGGCCGCGATAGGTCGAGGCGTGGCTGGGCTCGCCCGTGTGATCCAGTCGGTGCTGGAGTCGATCTTCCAGATGCTCCGTCAAGCCGCCTCGGCGCTGGGCGATCTGGAAGTGCTGCTTGTGGTGGACATCCGCACGGCGCAGCTGCTGCAGGTGGTCGTTTCCTTGCGGCACGCGAAGTCGGCCGAGCCTTATTCGTTCGAGGCCGCCGGTTTCGAACTTACCATTCCGCAGTCGGCAGATCTTGCGTTGCTGATCGACCTGCGCGATGGGGCGCTCGACGCCTATGCCGTCATCACGGTCGACAAGGAAGACCAGCCTCTCAAGCTGGACACCGACCTGTGGTTTTCGGGCCCGCAGCTTGAGCGCACTGCGGGTGAACTGGTCGATGCCGACCAGCCTAAGAAGGACAAGCCCAAGAAGTTGATCGGCGTGAAGGCGCAGGCAAAAAATGCCGGACGTCTCAGCCTGGTTCCTATTGGTTTGCGTCACGGCCAGGCCACGTTTCTGCACGCTTTGAAGAAACCGCTGCCCCCGATCGGCCAGACAAAGTTCGAATTCGAGGGCTACGAGCTCACGCCGATGATGGACCAAGTGACGGTGAAGGCACGCTTCCCCGAAGTCAGCGAGCTGAAGAAGCGCGTGCTTCCTTTCCTCGCATCGCCCAGCGTCGATGCGCCCAGCGGCGACGAGGAAGAAGGCGTCGGGCAGTGGCTCAAGCAGTACATTGAGATCGAAACATTCGATGCCACCGAAGTCGAACTGAAGGAGGGCAGATTTGAAGCGGCGATGGGGGTGGTCTTGCACTTGATGGGGTCGGATATCCGATCAACCCTGCAGCTGCAGCTGGACGCCCGCAAGTTAACTGCCGGGATAAGCGGGGGCCTCCTGAAGATTTCGCTGCCGAAAGACGGCGACAAGCCTTTTGAAATCCTCGGCATGCGGATGTCCTTCAGCAAGGACAACAGGCCCGTATATCAAGATCAGTTTTGCCTTGACATGCGCACCCGCGACACGCGCCTGTACCTGTCCGAGGGCGTGACAGCTACCTTGGAGTTCATGCAACTAGGTGTGGATGCATCAGGTCGCGCGCTCAAGTTTGAGGTCGAGAAGTTCGTGGTACATGGCGGCGGGCTCGACTTGGATGCGAAGCTCAAGGAGCCGTATCGGCTCAAGTTGAACGGGCTGGAAACCGATTTCACGTTCAAAGCGGCTGCCGTGAAGGTCCGCAGCGGCCGGGCCGAGTCTTTCCGCCTGGAAGCCAAGGGCAAATTGCCTCCCGAGCTGCTGGGGAACGTCGATGTCGGCTTGAGGCTCGAGTTCGGAGTGAGGGGTGATCGCCTCGGCTTGATCGACGGCAACCTGCAGCTCGAAGCAAAGGGCAAGGCGATTCGCAGTGAACAGACTCACTTCGACCTCACCTTGGAACATTTGAACGTGCGGGTGTTCGAGGACGGCGACAGTCTTCACTTCTGTGCATTCGTCACCGGGTTGGCGGTGTTCAAGCCCACGGTTTCCGAGCTGGCGGACGGCATGCTCAAGAAGCTCTCCGGCGTCCAGCTGCGCTTCACAGACTGCCCGCTCGCGGGGGCATCCGAGGTGATCCGGCGCGAACTCGAGAAGCTGAACCTTTCTTTCGTGATAGCGCTTGACGAGCCGATGCGCGCCAACCTCTTCGACATGTTCGAGTTCGAAGTGCGCAGCATCGGCTTCGAGCCGCGCTGCAACCTGTTCGACGACCGGCCGGCCGCACTCGTTATCGGCGGCCAAGTGGCGTTCGCCGACATGGGTGACGTGATCCGGGCTGAATGCGACTTCCACAAGCTGTACATCGCGCCCGGGTTGGGCACCTTGGTGCCGCGACTGCGCTGTGAGGGTCTCGGGCTCGCTCTGCGCATTGGCGGTGCGATCGAGGTCGAGGGCAAGGTAGTGGCCGTGGACAGCCGCATGCCGCCTAACGTCCTAGTCAGCAAGAAGCCGGATCTCAGTCTCGATGCGAACGGGTTCATGGGTCAGGGCCGGGTCGCGATCCCCGGCTTTCCGCCCTTCGCAGCGTCCTTCGGGTTCGTGGAAATCAAAAAGGACCAGTGGTCCGCGCCCAGGCGTGCTTGGTTTGTCTACCTGGAAGCGCAACGCCTCAGCTACCAGTTCCAGCTTGGCCCTATCCCGTTCTACCTTCGCGAAGCCGGCTTGGGACTGGGTTATCACTTCACCTACGTCGGCATCAAGGAGATCGACAATGCGCCGAACCTGCCGGCCGTCATCAAGGAGTTAGACAACATCGCCTTGAGCGCCCTGGAGCCGGCGAAGCTGGAAACCTGGGACTTGTCGGAAGACAGCGGGTTGACGCTGGTTGCGCGAGTAATGTTCTCGATGAGCAGCGCGTCCACACCGGTGGAGACCCTTGTCTGGAAGGAAAACGAGGAATCAAAGCTGCCCAACCTGATGCTGCTGAACGCGGTCGTCGCGATGCGCAACAGCACGTTCATGATGACGGCGAGCGCGTGGCTGGGCTACAGCTATTACGACTGGGACAAGAACCGGCAGATCGGCCCGAACAAACTCACGGGGAAACAGGCGCTGACGGGTTACATCATCCTGGCTGGCGCCCGCAGCGAGTTCCTGGCACGTCTGGTCAGCAACCCGGGCGCGGAGATCGGCTCACGCCTGGCACTTCCCGACGCGGTGAAGGAAGGTCTGCGCGATTTCCAGTACGAAGCCACCCTGTACATGCGGCCCGGCCTACTGCACTTCGAACTGGGATGGCCCAACCGCATCCGATGGACCAAGAACATCGGCGGAGCCACCCTGAGCGTCATCGGAGGTGCCATCTTCCGCGTGCACGACGGGGCTCTGCTGGCCGGCCTCAATCTTGAGGGCGTGCTCACGATGGAATTGTCCGGACGGCTGGACGCAGGTATCGTTGGGGTAGCCATCCAGGCTTCCGTCTACGCTGCGATCGCGGCGCGAATCATCGGCTACCTCGATTCGCAGAGCGCATCCAACTCCCTGTACTACTCGCTGTTCTCGTTGCAGGTTCGCGTGGAATTGCGGATCTCGGCGTGGCTGGAGATAGACGCGTGGCTTTGCAAGATTACGATCCGCATTTCGTTCGCCATGACGCTGCAGATCGACGTGCTGGCCGAGCTCGCAGTGCAGGGGGATGGCCAGGTGGGCGCGAAGATGCGCGCCACCATCTCGCTGTCGGTGTTTGGGCGTTCGCTGGGATTATCCGTTGGCCTCGGAATGAACGCCGGGCTGGTCGACCAATCCGCCGCGCGCGTTGGGCGTTTCATGAACCTGGGCTTGGTGCAGGACACGCCGTCCGCGGTTGCGCCAATCGGCACGCAGGATGCCGCCAACGAAGAAGCGGTCAAAACCGGCGACGCGAGGCGAGAAGCACGGCAGGCCGCCGCGGCCGCGAACGCGCAGGGCACCACCCTCGCGAAGGTGCCGCAAGACGAGCCGGTGGCACCCGGCTTTGAGGTGAGGCCCACTGTTGAGGCGAGGGAGATCGGGGCGACCAACTTCCAGATGGTGCTGTCCTACCCGAAGGTTGCACCGCTGCTCACGGCAGGCGAAGTCATCAAGCCTTCCGATTGGGTGTACATCACATTCCTGCCTCTCGACAAAGACCCGGAGAAGTCGTCCTTCTACGCCGCTCCGCGGCTGCCGGATGCAGATGTCGCATGGGATCACCGCATCGAATTCGATTCGATCCCTGTCGATGAACAGGCGCTGCATTTCTACGTGTTTGACGGCAAGCACTGGCAGAAGCAGACCATCGAATCAGCGGACCATTCTGTGGAGTCCACCGTCGGGTGGGCAGCTTGGCTGCAATTCACGCAACGAAACGACAAAGTCAATGTGGCACCGCGCGATGAAACGGGCACTGCCAGCATGGGCCAACTCTTCTTCGCGACGTTCAGGACAGTCGCCGAAAGGCCCGTTGACGTAAATAGAACGCGGCCGTATTGCGAGCCAAAAGCGAAGCCACCGTTGTTCAAGCCGAAACAATCTCTAGCAAGCAGCGACCAGGAGCGCTTCACCCGTCAGGAAACCGGCTACCTAGGCGCGATCAAGGAGGATCCCGCCGACCGGCGCTGCCATGAGGCGCGTGACTTTCTGCTTCACAAGTTCGCGTCCGACCTGTTCGAGTTGGCCGCGGATGGCAACGTGCCCAAAACGGCTCACATCGTGCACCTGGGACTCACGCTGCTCGTGCCGCTTGAATTCGCCGAGGCGCTTGGCAAAGCTGGCGGCCCGACTGTAAAGGTTCGCAAACGGGTCGACACGCTCCCAGCGGCATCCCAGCCACTGTCCGATGTATGCCCGGTGTTCAATCCGCCATGGCTGCGATTCTCCGAAAAGCGGCACAACTTCATCGACCCGTCCGCCGTTCTGGATGAGAGGGTTGCCAAGCTCACATGGCTGTTGCACTGGGATTGGGATGCGACCAAGGGGGAACGGCCCGCCGAGGAGTACGTCAAGCACTACCGGATCGTACGAACGCTGTCGATTGACGGTGCTCCCATCACGAGTCCCGCGATCACGGTGACCTGCGCTGTGGGCGAGGAATGGACCCAGGACGAAAATGGGGATCCTTCCCGGGTGCTGCATGCGTCCCCTTGCCGCTACACGGACGAGTTCAGCGATCTCAGCCCTTACTTTAAGTCCCAGCTGTTGGACCCCGCTTTGGACATTTCGGTGCGCTACTCGGTGACACCTGTGTGTGTGAGCGACACCGACGGCGTGGTTTGCAGCAACTTTATTGCATCGCGCAAAGGGATCGATAAGCTTGCGCGTCTACTGGATGCTTCGGTCACGCTCGTGCTTGATCCGTTCGAAGCGACGTCAGTGGATGCCAACGGAAAGGTTGGCAACCGGGTCAATTCCTGCCGTCTCGTGCTGTCGCTCAAGGCGGACCCGAAAGACTTGCCTTCAATTCCCGTCAAACGTCAGGACGGAGACGGTTTCCATTGGCGGATTGTGGCGCGCACGGAGGCCATCCTCCCGGCAGGCGACTATGGCTCCGATGCGCAGACGCAGCAGGCCCTCTCGTCCAAGTTGGGAGCGGGCATGTCGCATCTCCCGGGAGACCTCTTGTTCGACATCCCATCTACTGATGAACTCAGTTACGAGACACCGGGCGGCAACGATGAAGAGAACCTGCCGGATGCACTGGTGCACTTGCAGCGCCTGATGCAGGATGTGGCGGATCCATGCGCCTGGACGCTGCTGGTGCAGTCCGTGGTGAAGCGGAGAGGTGAGGTGATTGCGCGGTCGCCTCTCATCCAACCGAAGATGGCCGTGCATTTGCGGCGGACGGGTTCCAAAGACGCGGTGTTGATCACGCAGGTGCACGCACTTGAACTCGTGCGCCTGCCGTTCAACGCTGAACGCGAGGTGCTTCGGCCGGTCGCGGGCGACGACCTGTTCGTCCTTCCCGGGCGCGCCGCGCTGCCGGAGCCCATTGCCGAGCCGGCATCGGCTAGCATCGATTGCACCTTAAATGTTCATCCTGAGTTCGGCGCCGTATCAAGATTGAGCTGGAACCTGCGGCCACACGCGGCCTTGGGGCAAGCGGCAAGGAAGTACCGGATGCTCTCCGGGTTCGACGTGTATGCCTTGAACCTCGACACCGGACTGAATCCTCGCGAGCCGGATTCCTGGCTCGCTGCCCAGCGCCGGACCAGCGTCCGTCTCTTGGGCGCGGACCGGGTGACATTGACCCCGGACGAACTGGGCGAACCCAGCAACTGGAAGATGCGCTACCCCAGCCAAGCCGCGCGGCGGGAAGCGGGGGGCGCATGGTACTCGGAAGCGGAGTCGTACATCCTGTGGCCGAACTCGCCCGTGCGCTCGCACCCGCTACTGGAGCCGGCTTCTGAGCTGATCAAAGCGCTCCTGTCGCAAGGAAATCCCCAGTTCATCGAATTGCGGATGACCCGGCCCGACGGGTTGCCGCCGCCGCCGGAGGAAATGCCCGTCGTCAGCTGGGAGTTCTCCTTGGACGTGGGCACCGCGCACGATTGGAAGATCGAAGGCCGGCGGCTGAGCGGTGGTTCCGCGACCGGGTTGCGGGCCGCGTTGCGCGCGCTGCAGGCCGTGCCGGTGACATCCGTCACGGCAGCGAAGTGGAGCTTCGAAGTCCGCAGTGGTTGGATCCTGGAACTGCAGCCGGGCTGGGAGAAGCTCAAGCCGGAGGCCAAAGACAAAGTCGAGGTGACTGAAACCGACAAGATCAGGGACTCGGGCCCCGTTGAAACCGTGGCCATGCATTTCGAGCGCGACCTGCATCCTCTAATTGAGACCATCCTCGCGCGGATGCGCCGCAAAATGGGGGCGGATGGTGACGAGTCTCTCCTTGAAATCGATTGCCGGCCGGCGCCGGTCTTGAAGGCGATCAATCCTGGCGAGTTCCTTGCCTTGACAGGCGAGGCAGCCGATCCCTACGGATGGGTGGCGTTGGACCGCCTGGGTCTTGGTGTGACAATCCGCCTCTTCGACACCTACGAGAACAGGTTTCTTGCGCCGCGCCAGCTGCGCGAGCAGCTTATGCGCGCTGTCGATTCGGCAAAGTCGCTTTATCCCGAGGACCAGAAGCATCTCTTCGTCGAATACCTCCTGGAACCCGGAGCGATGACACAGCGGGTCGATTTCCCGCAACTGCCCGACGACTCGGGACGTTTCGCGTTGGGGGAGCACGACGTGCCGATCGAAGGGCAGGCCTTGGCCATGGTGCGACTGTCGCTCAGGCCGACCATCGAGAAATATCTGAACTACCGTGTGTTCGAGCGCAAGGCAGGCGAAGGCGGCGGCTCGCTTGAGGACAAAAATCCTCTGGTCGATGTGATCTTGCTTTCGGATGGCCAGCAGCGCAATCTGGCGGATCGCAGTCTTGCGCAACTGCTCGCTGAACTGGACTCGAAGGTACCGCAGATCATCGTGTCGCGCGGCGAGGCCATTCCACTAGACTCCTCGGAGGATAACGCACCCGGCACGCACGCTGGCGTGGAGCTCGCGGATGCGTTCGGCCGCTTCGAGCCATGGAAAGGTTGGGAAAAATGGGACGAGACCAGCCCGCCCACGGCTGACAGCTTGAACCGCTTCTGGATTGTCTTGCGCAATGCGTTGCGGCTGAGCGAGGCCGATTACGCTTTGAATTTGGGGACAATGAAGACCCAGTGGTTGCGCTGGAATAAACGCTTTTTCGAATGCGCGGCCGTGCCCACGTCCCCGAATGCGCCGCCGCAGTTCGCCGTGGGCGCCATTGAGCAGACGGAGCCGGTGCGCGCCGCCGCAGACACGTCGGGTCTGATCTCCACTGTGCTCGCTGAACCCGACGGCTATGCGCACCGGCGGGCGTTTGCCGTGTTGCCCCAGTGGCGTTATGGCAGGATCCTTGAGGCGTTTGGCATTGCTATCGCTCAGCAGCTGACGCCCGCGGTCCGGAAGGATGTTGCCTTGGCCGCCGCGAATGAGCACCCCCGCCAAGCCATCTCCAGCATCGAGCGCACCGCACCTGTGCTGCCGCAGGCAGCTTACGCGCTGGGTCGCGTTGGCGACGTGTCGTGGTGGCGTAAGGGCGATGCTCTGGTATCCGCGGCCGATCCCGGACAGGAAGCGGAACTTGGCAAACAGGCATTCGTGCGGCTGGGCGCCATGCCGGGCAGCTCGTTCGCGGTCGCGATGCCGCACCACCCCGAACAGCTTCTCAGCGAGGACAATCTGACGGTCGCGCGCAATCTGTCTGGATACGGTCTGCAATCAACGTTCGTTCTGACCGCGGTCGATCCCGCGTGGACTGGAGAGTACGAAGACGAGCATGTGCTCGAGCCCATACACGAGGACACGACCACGCTGCCGCTCGCAGCCGATCTCTCCGGCATGTTGAGCAGGAGAGATCGGGGCGGCATGTCGAACGCGCAATCGAAGGTCCGCCTGGTCCGCTTCCTGCCTCATTGGTACCGCCACGGTGTCGTGATAACCGCGAGCGCTGGAACGGCCGTTTCGCAGGCCACGGCAACGTACCTGCCGGATGCGTCCTGCTCGCTCGTCAACGTCGTGAGCGGCAAGATCGGCGTGAAGTCGACGCACCCGTGGAAGCCGATGCTGGACGCGGGCGTCGCTGCGCTCGCGGTCGACGATCAGGGGGACGCGAACTCCGCGTGCTTCGTAATCACGCTGCCGGCCTTGCGCTACGTGGATTGCACCGACGAAGACACAGCAAGGCTTTGGCCGGACGCTTTTTCCACACTGCCCGATCCCGAGGTTGCCTACGACCTGGAGTTCGAGTCCGAAGCCACCCCGCTGCACCCGCAGAAGGTCGTGAAGGCGTTGGCACGCATCTCGAGGTCGGGTGATGCCTCGCCCGGGAACTTGAAGTTCAAGGTATTGATGCTCGACAAGGACTGGGACGTGAAGTGCCGGCTTCTCATAGACGATATAAAAGCGAATCACCAGCTCGAGATTTCAGTGTCGCCGCTCAGCACGCCGGTTATCGTGTCCGCCGCGCTGCAGAAGGCGCTAGGCGGCTGGCCGCATCTGACTGGCGACACGCTGCGAGTGCCAGGCGGCTGGAGCGATGATTGGCTAGCCCGTCTGGTCTCGGCGCTTGACGGCACGGGGCCCTCTCGCGCCATGCTGGTTAGGGAATTGTGGCAAGCGCTCGCCGTAGCGAGCGTTGGGTTGGCGGCGCCTGCTGGCCTGGCATTCCAGCAATTCCCGCAGTACTCGCTAAAGGAATGCAAAGTGAGCAAGCCCACGGCCAAAGAATTGGCCGAGTCACTCGCAGAGTGGATCAAGGCGCTGGAAGGCAGCACGCCGATCGTAAAAGCACTCGGCAGGACCTATGCCGGGCTTCTTGAGCCATTGCTCAAGGGTGAATGGCCCTACGGCGCCGGGGATCACACCGAGACACTTCCGTGGATCGAAGACATGCCGCAGCCCGGGCCGCTGGTCAGCGTGGGGCCGGCGGCAGGGTCGTCGCCGCGCCACCTCTTGCCCGAGTTGATGACCACAGACGAGTACGAGCACGCGAAAGATGCCGCCGACCCAGTCGAATTGCAACGCGTAGAGCAGCTGTGGACCGCGCAGAAAGAGAGGGCGTGGATGGGCAGCAAGCTCGCGATCCGCGCGACACGGGGCGACCTCATTCCCTTGCAACTGCCGCTCATCTCGCAGCAATAAGCAACGATCCAGAACCGGAGTTGACAATGAAAATCGACGAGAAGACGATCGCTTTCCTGGGGCAGGTAATTCTGCTGGGGCAGATCGACGAGGCCGACTCGCTTTGGGCGCTCACCGGACGGGCCACGCGCATCCCGCGGAACGGCTATGACGAGAAGACACCAGGTGTATTCAGTTTGCGGACGCTGGTGGTGAGGTCCGGCTCGCGGAACATGAAGGGCTTCGATGTTGCAGACGACTACGACTTCGTCGATCCTGCGCTGCTCGACTTCTTCGCGTCGGCCGCCGGCAAGGAAGGCCAGGCATTCACGCTCAACATTCTCGGGCTGGAGGCGACGGTCAAGCTGGCCCGCGAGGCCCGCACGCTCGTGCAGCCCGCTTGGGAACACCCAGGTTTCGTGCCGGCTTCGGTTGACAGCATCGCTGTCCCTCCTTATGTGCTAGCGGAAGGGTCACTTACGATCGTGAATGAGGAAGGGCTGGAAAAGCTCTTGCCTAATGTGGATCTCGCGCAACCTATCGAGCTGAGGGCGGATGGGATCGTCTACACGGCTGCCGTCGTGCCCCCCGACGGGGGAAGTTCGATTCCAACGCGGGTGCGCCTGACCCGACGGCAAGGAAAGGCGAGCGTGGGCCTGCTGAATCCCCAGCCGGCAAGCTCAGATGTGCTCTGGCGTCAGCTGTGGCTGCGTATGAATGCGATTGGCCGAACCCTCAGAGTGACAGCTTGGGCCCGGCTCAGTTTCTCGGTCGATGCAGCCCTGCCGGAGCTGGCTTGGCCCGCAAAGGTGAAGAACAAGCGGGTCACCGCCGATTGGGCCGACGTCGTGCTGCAAGCAGGCATCGCGCAAATCACCCTCGCGGACCAACCACTCGAAAGCCAGGTCTTGGGTCCGGAGCAGGTGCTGGAACTGGCACCGGCCGTGCGGCTGCAGCTTAAAGGTGGCACGCTCGTGGTCAGCTCGGCCGGAGCTGCGGCCGCGGCCGCCGACGCTGACGCCGAGTATTCATGGAGCGTGACACAAGAAGACCGCATCGACGAAACAACCGGGGGCACGACAACTATCAGCGTCGTCAAGGAATTCTTCAGCTTCGCGCCGATGCTGCTAGTCCATGAACCGACCCGGGTGAGGGGGCAGCTGGCTTTCGCCTACGGGCGTGGAACTCCCGCGTCTTCGGTTCCGGTGGTGGGGTTTATCCAACTGAAGAACGGCTGGCTCGAAGTGCCCGTCGAAGGGGACTTGGACACGGGATCGCGCTTGCCTGCGGTCGTGGAGCGGACAGATGCCAAGACGGTGCGAGGCAGCTTCCTGCTCGGGAATCGCCGGCACGAGTTCCATCTGGCCGGCGAGGTGCCTGTCAGCGCACCGTGGAGCTTGCAACTGGACGAGCCGCCGGACTATTTCGTGGAGTTCACGATCGACCTGTCCTCCCCACGCCTTCTGACGAAGGCACGTATTAACCTGTCCGGGTTCGCGCTGGAGTCCAGGGGCCTGGCCTGGATGGCCAACAGCCGCCCGGATGCGAATGACGCGCTGCCGATGGCGTCGGACCACCCCGACGCATACTTCGACGTTGTCCTGCGACGTTGTGTGGGAGTTCCAGCCGCGGCGCCGTTCGGAGTGTCCGGGCTGGTGGTCGAGGCGCCGCAACGGCCAGGCGCAGCTTGGAATGGTGCCGCGGGTGCGCAGGACCTCCAGCCGGTGCTCGCGCAGGGGTTGGTGCTGCACCTCAATCCGAGCGCGCTCGCTCCGAATGCGCCAACCCAGCGGGCCTGGCTGAGGCATCTGACTTTGCCGAGCATACAGGTGATGTGCTCCACCCGGTCTGATCCCACCTCAACGCTGCCGCATGTTAGCCGCTCTCTCACGCCGTTCGAGCGTCTAGCTTCCCCGTTGGCTCTGGAGGACCCCGCAAGCATGCTGCCGCGGATCGCGGCCTCGGATGAGAACTCGTTCCTGGCCAAGCTCGATGCGAAAAAGCGGCCCGAGCCTCTGGTGGCGCTGACCTTGCCTGGTGTCGAGTTGCTGCCGCTGTCGCCTTCGATCTATGAAGTCTCCGGGGATTTCGAGCAACCCCTTTATGTAGAACCGCATGCGCTTGCAGTGACCCCGCCACCTAACAAGGAGCCATCGGGGCCGGGTCAGGGTTCCGCGCCTCCTGTGCCTCCCGTCATCACGACACTGGAACCCGAGAGGCTCGAGGAACTCAGGCTAGCCAATTGGGCGCTGCGCGAGGGGGCTGCAACACAGGACAGCAGCATGTTCCCCCGCGGCGGGATGGGAAAACCGATTAACGTGACACCAACAACGCTGGCGCCCCCATTCTCGTGGGCTGCGTCGATACAAATCGATCCGGAGATCACCATCGAGGGTTCGCATGTGACGTATGGAAGGGCAACCTTTTCGCAAAAGACGCCCGTGTGGAGCGATGTGTTCAGTGGCGATTCGCTACTCGAGGGACCTCGCGGCAGGATGCTCAAGATCAGCGGCGCCACCGTGAGCCTGGACCCTGCCGTTGGGCGCCTTCTTGTTGGCTGGTCCGTGCGAGAAGAGGCCAGTGGCGGCTACGTCTGGGACGCCCGAGGCGTCGGCTGGGCGGTGGGCCTGACACCCCAAGGCAGGCTCATCTCCCGAGCCTTGCAGTTGCGGGACTCGGCCGGAAATGTGACCCAAGGCTCGCTCATCGCCACACAGGAGGCGATCTCCGTGTCGGGGGTCACCGGTGTGGCCTGGAGGTTTGCCTTCACGGATTTGCTCATGGCCGGCAAGTCGATGGCAGCCAAAACACAGCTCGACCCCGTCGGCCGCTTTGCGGCGGTGGCGAGTAGCTGGACTTGGAGCTTGTGGGCTCCCAGCGAGCAAGAAGTGAAGGAGGATCGCGTGATACGGGCGTTGCCAATCAGCAGTACCTGCCGCTTCATGCCCAGCGAACTGGCGAGCCTCGTCCTTAAATCAGCGGGCGCCCTCGAGTCAGTGGCTGTTGAAGGGGTGCTGGTCGCCGGTAACTGGAGCCGTGCCATTGCGTCGGATGCGTTGCGACGGGTCACCGTGCAGATGACGGCCAACGCACAGGGAAACCTGTCCATCACGGACGTGAAGTCGGTGCATACAGACGGGCAAATCGTGTGGGACCTCGAAACGCAAGCTGCAGACGCATCGGGGTGGGGCGGGGTGGCTCAATTGATTGGCACGCCAGCGCTGCGCAAGGGCGTGCTTTGGATGGACGATGCGCGCCTCGTACTCTCCATCTTCCAGCGCAGTTTCGAGTTGGCGCTTTCAGCGCCCATCGATACCCGGCACACGGCACCGTCGATCGTATCGTTTGCGGTCCCAAGCGACGAATTGGGAATGTATGTCTCCGGGATCGAGCTGGATCTTGCCAATGCGCGCGTCCTCTCGTTATCCCTGGCGGGATCGTTGCGTCAGGGCGTGAACATTTCGGTCGAGCATCGCTGGGACGAAAAGAAGTCCTCGGGGCAAGTGCAGTGGTTTGGTAACCAGATCAACTGGGACGCATCAGTCGATGGTACGCGCGGCGCCTGCGTCTTGGCGAATCCCAGTTCCGTGGACGCGGTGACCATCTTTCCGGGGGTGGCTGAAGGTCGAATCAAGGACGGGATCGTCGCCCTATCCATTGGTGCCGGGGTGGGACCACGGCTGGAGGTCCAATCACATTTCTTCGAATTGCGCTTCTTGCAGCGGGAAGAACTCACCGTCGCGCACCTTCTCCAGTCCGGAGGACTGCTGCCCTCAGAACGCGACACCTTGCGGTTCGACGGAAACTGGACGCATGACAGCTTGATCGGATGGTCGAACATCCACGGCTTCGAGTTCTCAGACGGAGCCGACAGCGTGCCCGTCGAATTCGCGTGCCCGCCGGGCGCGGTCGTGAGGCATCAGACGGCCTTTGAGTTGTTCGACCATCGCATCCCTGGTGCGAACATCGAGCTTGCTTTGAATGCGGGAATCCGCCTGAAATCCGCCGGCGAGGAGACCCCGCAAACCTGGGTCGTCGAAGCGACTCACACGCTGACCTGGCCGGAGCAGCCGAATGACAGTTACAGAATCCGGGCGCTGCATGCTTTGCAGCTTTGGAGCGCCGAACCACTTGCCAAGTCCCTCGATGCGATGCTTTGGAAGTTCGGCTTCGTGCCTGGATACATGGGAAGCAAATATCCAACACCCACGTTCCCGCGCCCCGGCGTGCAGCGGATCCATCTTGGGTACATCGGCCTGTTTGACAAGAGCATCGTCGCAGAACTGAAGACGCTCGCGGACTCGTGGGTGATTCTTGGTGGCATGACGACGTTGGTACGTGAACAATCCATCAACTACAGCCTCTTGCATGTGCCGTTCATTGCTGCGGTATGTACTCCCGGCGCCGCCGCCGGCGTGCAGAAGCTACTGATGCCACCGCAAACGCCAGCGAAGGGCACCTCGCTGAAAATGTCGAGGTACGACGTGCTGGACTTGCCGGTGACGACAGAAGCCGGATCAGCGGTGTCGCCTGCAGATCTCGTCGACGTGACCCACTTGCAGACCATCCCGTTTGCCCAGGCGCTTCTTCCATCGAGCCTGCTCTCGGGCGCGGCCATGACCGGCAGCTGGTTCGCTGACAGCGAGCCTTACCTGCCGGGCTGGCACGTGGAGCAGATTCAGCGGCCCGGCGCGACTGACAAGAAGGATCCGCTGCCGCACCCCTTTGCCCGCGCGGCCGTTATGCTCGCGATGCTTCGCAAGAACGCGCCCCCCGGCGTTCAGGAGACGTTGAGCGTACTCACCCGGTATGGGCCGCGCGCGCACGCGAAGACCATGAGCAAGCCCCAGCGCCTGAATGTCAGCTTTAGATCCGTGAAACTCCAGCCCATCCTCGAATCGCAGCCGAAGGGCGCTATAAATCCCGGGGGAGACTTGGTCATCGGCGGTGAAGGCGGGTTGGTGGCACTGCCAGTGTCGCGCGCAGACTTGGACCACGAGGATCCCAAGCACCTTGTCGGTCTCGCAATCAGGCAGATGGTGGAGCCTGCGTTCCTTATCATCCGCCGCGTGGAGAAAGGCGCGACGTTCGCGCGGTGTGAGTTGCCAGCCAAGCAAATGGATCCGTTGAACTTCTCCGTTCGCGCGCTGCGCACAAAAGCAGTCCACAAAACGGACGGGCATCTCACGTGGCCCGACGCCTTCACCAGTGGGCATTTGAGCAAAGCCGATCTTGCGATTGCTGTGGATGAACGCGCGCCGGAACACTTCGCCGCGCCAATCGCCTTGGCCGCTCTTTCAGGCCGTATGCGGACGACGCGGCCGATGGGGCTGTCCTTCGATTTGCAGGGCGGCACTGCACTTGAACAGACGCATACCGTCTGGATCGAAGAACGCGATCGCGTCGCCTACATCAAGCCACCGGAACAGCGAGCGGGTGCGGCCCCGTGGATGCAGGACGCCGCGGTCGCCTGTCTGCCCCTGGTTCCTTCCACGAGGGAGATTTCGCGCGCGATCTTGCAGATGGATCCGTCGCTGGGTGCGCAGCAAGGCAGGAGATTTCAGACATACTTGCCCGTCGTTGCCGACACCCTCGACTTCAGCAGCCGGGCCGGCGCCTATGTCGAGATCGGAGTTCGCGTCCTGAGCAGTTGCAACTCCGTACACAGGCAGTTCGAACAAGCGGATGGCGGCACGGGAATTTCGCGCGGCATTCGCAGGCCCCGGCCGGTGTCTTTGCCAGACAACAGCGGATCTCCGTCAAGCTGGCGGCGCACGGTGGGTTGGTGGCGGGACAGCGCGCAGTCCTGCCAGGCTCTGCTCGGCACGTGGGATTCGCTATCGGGCCCCCCCGACGTGAATGATTCGTCTCCGCCGGAGCATCGGGAACTGCCACGCTGGAGCGTTCTCCTCGGCAAAGCCGTGCCGTCCGGCCTCACTCAGGAGACTCGAGGCGCCGCACCAATCTGGCGGGGCGCGGTCACGGTGACGTGCTCGGTATGGGACGGGGACAGACAGGTGAGCGATCCCGCGCTGGTGGTTCTTGGCCTACTCACCAGCGTTCATGAAGAGTCCCTGCGCACCGGCCTACGGGTGGGTGCGAGATGGATCGATTTCGAGCTGGTGAAAGTTGTCGACACGCCGGGCCCGGCTGGGCAGGATCGCTTGGTGTTCCTGCCGCCGGCAGGAGCGCTTCCCGTCACGGACGGGGATTGCGTATTCGAGTGCGGATTCTGTCCCCGAATGGTCGACCTGCCGGCAGGGGCCATGGCTGATCTCCAGCTGAAGGTGAGAGCTCGCGAAACGCTCGATAGGGCTGATTTCCGCCTGCTCGCGCTGCCCGTGCTCGGTCCAGTGCAGGGGCGCTTCCCGATACCGCTCGTGCGCCGCACGGTCTTTTTTAGTGATCCTGCATTCGACCTGCAGCTGTCTAGGATCGAACCGCTGAGCGTGAATCAGGCATTTGACGAAGAAATCCCCGACAAAATCTTCAATGCCTGGATCGACCGCCAGAGTGTCACGCCGAACGAGACAGCCGTGGTTCGCGTGACGACGAACTGGAGGGATGGCATGAGGTCCTTCTTTCTGACGGCCCGAACTATCCATAAGTCAGATGGTTCCGACGAGGCCCTCGACTTCGACTTCGGAGCCGGTGGCGTAGTGCTCGGTCGCATGCCCCTCGCCCAAGACGAGTACTACGCGCTTCCGACGTCCGTCCTCAAGGCGGCCAAAGGCGGCTTGCTGCGCGCAGGTGACACGCTCGTGCTGCAGGTGAAGGCAGTAGCGATGGGCAGCGAGAACGCGGACCTAATCGCCAGCTTGCTGATCCCGATCAAGAGCAAAACGGTCCTGCCGCCTCCTCAAGCGATGTATTCACTGGTGGCGCTCGACGCCGGGTCGCGACCGGCGCCGTTGGCCTGGTGCAGCGCGCATTCCGCGCTTCCCACACCGGAAAGTATGTCCACGGACGTCGTAAGGGGCGCGGGCGATGCGCGTGCGCCCGCGAGGATAATCCGCAGAGGCATCTTCAAGTGGGTGAGCATTGATCCGGTCACGCCCGATGCACTCGGCTACTCCGTCCTGAAAGCCGAACGCACCACCGAAAGCACCCACGTCCCGGAAACGATCGAGAAGGAACTTCGCCCTTAGCGTCTCAAGGCACGTCGCAATACTGCATCACGTAACTATTGTCGACGCCGCCTGCGGCCAACTCCCAGGTGGTTACACGCTAAGGGCGACCGGGAATGATTCCGGGCGAAAGGCATGGTGGAAGGTCCCCAGTTGCTCTTGATTTTGTACTGATGGTCATAGGGCCAGCCGGCATTAATTCGCTTGGACTTCTTTGATGGCGCTTTGCCTTTGTCACTGGAATACTAGATGACGAAGTGCTCGCACGTCTTGACGTCGTCGGCTGCCGCGCTCTTGGCGGCATCCTGGCAGCGGCCCCAGATAGCTCTGGTGTTGGAATTCTTCAGTTGCTCCGCGGTGGGAAGCCTCGGTGGTGCGCACCCATCCCCATTGCGCTTGTAAATGATGGCGGAAGCAGTGCAACGCGCGGCAGCTAGTGCCGTGGCGTCGCGGCCAAGCGCGCTTGTCTTCGCGAATACGATGCCCACGCAATTCTCTTCGGTGAGATTCGAGGCTAGCTCAGTTGAAGTTCTCTCATGGGCCGTGCTCGACGTGCAAGGTTGTAGGCGCCGAAAGGTCCATTTTCTTGCGAGTCTCCAAAGAACAAATGATGCAACCTTCGGATGCTTCACCTGGTTTTACGGTCCCATCGCCGTGTACATAGAAGCCGTCGCGGCCCATCATGTCATTGGCTGGATCGGGGGTGAGGGGGATCGCGGTCTTTATCTTTCCGCCGTGAATCTCAGTAGCGGCGCCCATGGTGTACTTGCCGCGTGGAATCGGCCCTAGCTGCTTGACTCCTTGGAACTCTGGCTTGTTCTTGCAACTGCCGTATCCGGAATATCCTCGCTCTACCGGTTGGGTACTGATTCCGTTCAGGTAAAACAGATCACCCGTGCTCTGGTGATAAAGCCAATCTGGCATTCGCGCCTCCAAGTAGTTCGTCCACTTAATCTTAGCTGCTTTGGACTAAGGCGTGGGTACGAATTTGGGCTTGAGCGGTTCAAGGCATGAGCAGCAATCTAGTGAGAGTAGTGGCCGTCGCCTGCAGGTGGTCATTTCTTTTTTTCACAGCCTCGGTCTAGTGCAGCCGTTCGCAATCGGCAGCATTAGCCTGGAAGGAACGGGATGGACTCCTCCTCCCCGAAAGGGCACCGTGGTACCACATTGGAGTTTCCACACACCAGTCGTAAAAGAAGGAGTCCACTATGAAGCTTATTTGCGTTGGGGTCGATTTGGCAAAGAATGTCTTCCAGGTCCAGGGTGTTGATTGCGCTGAGAAGCCCGTTTTGCGCAGGAAGTTCAATTGTGCCGATTGGTTAAAGGCACTGCTAAAGAGAATTTAACCGGGCTGCGAGATTGGCATGGAAGCCTGTGGAAGAGGTTGAATGCATGCAGAAGTTACAGAAGGCCGGCGACAAGCCGTGGCCGCAAGATTGGCCGCCTCAGCCCGGAGTGAAACGGCTCGGTGGCAATGCGGTCAATGGCGGCTCACTCGATCATTTGGCCAGTCCCATGAGAGGATGATGCGGGTCGATATGCTCTCGCAACGGGTAACTCTGCGTGTTGTCATGCTGAGAAGTACGGCATTTCCTGCGCATGGAAGCCCCGTTAATTTTGCAAGGGAAAGGCCAGTCATATTGGCCAATCCGGCAAATCCAGCACTGTCTTATTTGGGCGAAGACCCATGGATCCTGGGCGTTCACCATATTCCCGCGCCGATTAATGCCAGTCACTATGCCATTACCTTATTTACGAAAAGGAAGATTTTGACTTCACGGTGCTTCTGCAGAGATTCCTAATGGATACTAATTTGGTCATAAAGCAAAAAAATCTGCGGCTTTCGCAGACTTTTGCAACGAAAAATTCCACCTTTTCAAACAGTTTGATTTTTCTCATAAGAATGAGCGAGTACAACGGTAGTGTCCTATTTATCGATTGGGAAAAAGCTTTATTTAATGCCGTTGCGGAATATCAGTTGAATGGTTTCCATCGGCTCACAAGGGTTGTATAACTATTCAAGCAAGCACGGAATGTATTTACGAATGACCGTGTGCGGTTGCGGGCTAATAAAGAATGACTGTCGTAATGACTGTTTTCCCAGTAGTTGCATCTTTTCTGTTCTGTCAAATTGAAGGGAGGGCAAATGCCGGCATGCTTAACGTGACAAGTGGAGCGCAGTGATCAAAGGTGACACCGTGCTCAATACTCCGGATTCACAGAATAACGATTGCGATAAGATTGTAGATACGTATTAACTGTTATATTTAGATAATATATTTATCTCTTTTTTGCACAAAAAATTAAAAAGGAGAAATTATGTCACTTCAGGCAATTGCAGGAGTTGCTTATGACCGACGTAATCCAAGCAACCCCTCTAGTACGGAACGGATGCGCATTGCAGCTGCCGAGATAACACCTGATCAACCTGCGCGCTCAACAGCGCAGATAACAGCGAAGCAGGTCAACAACTCACTTGAAGCATTAAAACGGTATATTCCGACAGAGTTTTTGGCGCTATATATACCTTTCATCTCGATCGCGAGCGATACCAAGAAAGCTCGGCCTCCAGGAGGGCAGGCAGTGGAGCAGGCAATGGTGCACGCAGAAGTACTTTCGCAGTACATCTATGTTGGTTTCATCATTGCAACGCCGCTCGCCGTTTTTTTAATATTTATAGCCAAGGCGGCGGAGGCGGGAAAGGAAAGAAGTTGGCATAGTCTGCCTTTGTTTGAGGCTACGCTCGCGACCGTTTCTTTTGCTGTGTGGGGCGCTTCTGTACCAAGTATATTTCCGGGTCAACAGTGGTGGCTCAGCATGCTCGCAATGGCGAGTGCTTTTATTCTTCCTTTAATAGACACGGCTTTTTCAAAGAACACCCTCAGCTAGTAGTATCAACCATATCCATGTTTAACATACTTATTTAAATGACGTGTAATATTTTAGTATAAAAATTCATTATTTGTCCTTTTATTAACTTACGTTGCGCTTATGCTTTAATTGTTGTGAGGCGTGGTGCACGACATTGGAGGCGGAAAAAATGGGAAACTCTATACAGATTAAGCATATTGGACTAATTTCCGAAACTAAAAATCTGTCGTTTAGTGAACTAAGCAAAACAAGTGCAGCCTTACAAAAACAAGCAATGCGGGATTTTGGGCCTATATGGAATATTTATGCAACGGTAGATGCATTTGCGTCTTTGGAAGACGTTCCCATAGATTATTGGCCTATCATTGTTCGTGATGATATTAAGTTTTCAGGTGCGGCGGGGATACATCTTGACAAGGATGGCGCACCTTTTGCCCTTGTCCAATATTCGCCGGGATGGTCTCTAACAGCGAGCCATGAGTGCCTTGAGATGTTGGGCGATCCAACAGGAGATATTGTGAGAGCAGGGCAATCACCCAACCCCGAACAAGGACGGGTCAATTTTTTGGTAGAGGTATGTGACCCCTCGGAGGCAGCAGAATTCAGCTATCAGGTAAACGGTATCGTGGTATCGGACTTCTATACGCCTAATTATTTCGACCCGGTAGCTGCACCAGGGGTGCGCTACAGTTACAGCGGTGCTATAAGAAAGCCGCGGGAGGTACTGAAAGGTGGATATCTGAGTTGGCATGATCCACAGACTGATCACTGGTATCAGGAAACTTTTTTTTCAGGGAAAAAATCTGAGTTTCGTGATCTTGGATTGCTTAGCCAAAAGGAAGGAAGCATCCGGACACAAATTTATCGACTGACTCCTGAAGCGCTAAAGGCCCAAAAAGTCGTACCAAAATCTGAATCTGTCCAGAAAATGATGCTGTCATCGGCTGGGCTAGCAGGTAGCGCTAAGATGGAAGCGTTGCGTAGACAAATTGACAACTTGCTGACACTCGGCGAACCTTCGGTATAGGCAGTAATCTAACCGTGATTACTGCTTAAAAAATGGGGCTTCCGATGAAAAAGGACGAGGAAAAAGCACGTCGATCAAAGGCAGAAATGTTGCATAAAAGAATCGAATCGCTGAAAAATTCAGACGAAGCAAGAAAGATTGGGGAAAATTCAGAGACGAAGGAGACGAGCAACGAAACGCCCGTGGAATTTATCCATCGACGAATGCAGGAACTGGAAAAGAAGAAGGAATAATAGTCATTTCTTAGGTGATAAAATTTAGGTGCTTCGGATAGTAACCTTTTGCAAAGTAAATCAAGTTGTCTTCATAGTCAAAAAACGCACCGCAATTCTATTTTGACAATGGTAGGAATGTGGCGTGGAAACGGCATTGTGTATGTGGCCAGCAATGTGCAAACAGTTTGCAGGCGCGGACCGCCGGTTGTGATGGCAAGCGTTTTAGCAAGTCTTTTAAACTGGTGCGGACGTGACGGTCGCTGAGCTGGTCGAGTGGTTCAGTCTTATAGTGGCCGCGCCGCATCGGTCGATGGGCAAGCTACCGGCAAACAGCCAGTAGACGCGGATTTGGTGAACTCAGCATAATCGCAACTATTGGCTGTTTGCCGGGTGGGATGTGGATGAACATCGCGCGGCAGCGATTTATAGCCCAGTCGGTTCGGAAAACTGTACGCCTTTGCTCCCAAAGCTGTCCGGTGTCAAGTATGGCCACAGGTCGCCAAGTTTCCGATAAACCAAGTTGAGCAATTGCTGCCGTAGCAGTTGGCTGGCGGCAGAGACAATGCCGTTGTTGCAGCCCCTGCCATTTCGAACGAAGTTTTAGCTTAAATAAATGGAGACTTGTTCTTCATCCATCGGTTCGAAGCGGCATGCTTCCAATTTACATGCCGAAATTAAGCAACGCAAGGTGCCTTTCTCGGACGCTTGCTTATAAGCATACTTCGCATAATCCATTCAATCGGTTCAGCGATAGATTACCCTGATGGCGATAGGCGAAATGTATCTGCCCTTTGACAACACCGCATTTTAACCATTCGTAGCAGTGTATCGAGGCTCTTACCCTGCCTAGCTCCTCTTCGACAACTTGCGAATCTAGATCGCTTTAATCGTCATGTTGATTTACTTAAAATCTAAAGACCTCTTCGTTGAGATTTCACAAAGCTGTCTTTTGATTGAAGAATACGTTTGATTACTTTTGTGACTTTCCGTAGAGGAGAGCAGTTAAAACCGGAGGCAACCGTTCAGTCAAATTTGGCAGTATATTATTGTCTTAAAAACAATAATGGAGACAGTCATGCGGATGGTCATTGAGGCGCGACTTGAAGACAATACTCGCGGTAGTGTACCGATCCGATTGGCTGAATTTGAACGCGCCGACGGTGAACTGAAGCAGTTGGGGTTGAGCCTGGCCGAAGGAAAAAATCTAGTGCACGAAGCCCAGCGCGCTTTGGTCAACGCCCAAGCGCACGGTTTCGTGTCCGCTTCCAAACACTGCCTGCACTGCGGTGCAGCCTTGTCCATCAAAGCCAAGCATACGATCCGATATCGAACGGTTTTCGGTAAGGTGGCCATCGACAGCCCTCAGCTGCGTGTCTGCAAGTGCAGTCGGGACATGAGCCGCAAGTCATTCACTCCCCTTGCAGCCGCGCTACCGGGACGCCTCAGCCCGGAACTGGAATACCTTCAGGTCAAGTGGGCAGCGCACCTGCCCTATGCGGTCGCCACTGCCCTCCTGAAGGAAACTTTGCCGGTCGATCAGGCGATCTCCATCTCTGGGCTCAGGAACTGCGTATGGGCGGTTGGTCAAGAACTGGACCGTGCCACCGAAAGTGCCATTCGCGGTGAACGCGCCTACCCGCCTGCGAACAGCAAGGTCAAGATTATTGCCCTGGCGGTGGATTCGGCATGGTTACGCCACCGCCCGTCACAACAGGAACAGGACGAAGCCAAACTGGCGCAGTATTTCCCGTCAAAAAAGCTTCCGCCCACTGGGCGTCACGTGAATATCATCGCCGGCCGGGCAGTTGGCGACGATGGCAGCTGCAAAGTGTATGGGTACGTCAACCGGGAAGTGACGTCGGCCGCGACACGCCTTGACCATTTTCTCTCGGAGCAAGGTGCTGCGCCGGACCAAAAGATCACCATCGTCTCCGACGGCGCAGGCGAATTCGAAAAAGCGGTCGACGGTTCCCAAAGGCCGTTGACCCGGATTTTAGATTGGTTTCATATCGCGATGAAATTTCGCGCAATCGAGCAATCGGCGCAAAAGTTTCCTGATCTGGCGGCACCTAACGGGCGCTCAGTACAAGATGAGATCGCATCCGCAAAATGGCTGACGTGGCATGGCAAGGGGGCCGAAGCAGTCGAAAGACTGAAAAGCGTTCATGACATGATTAGCCTCGCCCCGGAGGACGCGGCGTACAGAGCGCTTTGGTGGAATCTGCGCGGAACGTATTGGTACCTCGAATCCAATGCCCAATACTTGGTCAACTATGGATGGCGTTATCGGCGCGGCATGCCGATCAGTAGCAGCATCGCTGAATCGGCGGTCAATGAAGTCGTCAGCTTGCGTTGCGCGAAAAAGCGGCAGATGCGTTGGACGAATAAGGGGGCACACCTTCTTGTTCAAGTGAGGGTAGCGGTCCTCAACGGCGAACTGAAAATGCGCAACATGCCTGATCGACGGCGAACATGCACAGAAAACAAGAATGACGATCACTGCCAATGCGTAGCCTAGCGGTGCCTCCGGTTTTGACTGCTCTCCTCTACATTGGACGGTCCGGTTGCTGCTTTTGTTGGAAAGGGTCTTCCGAAACCACAAACAGGCGGTTGGTAAAAACTGGCGCATGGATGAGTCATATATCAAGGTTAAAAGCGTGTGGAAGTACCTCTATCGCGCGGTGGACAAGCAAGGCAGCACCATCGATTTCCTGCTCTCCGCCAAGTGAGACGCATCAACGGCTAGATACTTCTTTAGCAAAGCCATGCGGCGCAGTGATGCCCCGGACACAGTGACGGTGGACAAAAGTGGCGCTACCAAAGCAGCGCTCGATCAGCCGAACACACAACGAGAACTCGCAATTAAGATTCGGTAAGTGAAGTACCCTAACAATATCGTGGAGCAGGATCAACGTGCCGTCAAATGCGTCACCCGCCCCATGCATGGTTTTAAATCGTTTCACTCTGTACGATCAGTCTTGGCCGGCACTGAACTCATGTACATGATTCGCAAAGGTCAGCCACGATGGATGGCTGCGATGGCATGTCGTTTGCCAACAAGTTTTATACGTGGGCAGGACTAGTCCCGTCCAGGGTAAAGTCATATGCTGAAACCGGCACCACTTTGTCTTTAGTTCGCTAACCCGACAGAACCGGTTGGCGGCTGGTGCAAAAAGATTCCACCGGCCTGTTGTCTGCCCGGTACGCGCCGCTTCTGATAGTCGCTTATTTTTGAGAAAACACAATGAATGTTAGCTGAGATAACATGTAATACTTAACAGTCAAGGTTCCAATTTATTGCGACTGATGCCCGCGGAGGTAAAGTTGGCAAAAAAAGTGACGCGGTGGTCGGCCTCGATCCTGGTAATTCTGTTGGTTGGAGTTATTTGGTACAGGTATCAGCCAATTTCGGTCCCGGATGACGAGTGGATTGCGAAAGCATGGGTAAAAACCATGCAAAGCTACCAAATTAAGCCAGTGTATCCGCCAACCGAAGATATTCATGTCGGCGATATTTATGGAATCAGAGCAAGACCATCGGTAATCCAAACTAATAAAAGTGTAGGCGAGACCAAGAAAGAGGCATTGGAAAAGACCTCGGAACAGACCCAGGATAAGACGCCAGAACAGACGCCGGAGAAAAAGGATGAATCTATTTTGTGGAATGCTATCAAGATTGACCACGCGTCCTTGGTCTATGAATTGAACAAATATTACAACATGGTGCCGAACGTCACTCAAGACAGCCACGAAAGTGCTTCGCAGTTGACTGCCTCGAATACAGGGAAAAAAACTTCGGCGCTACCTAAGACTTTCTGGCAAACCAATAATGTCGCATTACTGCCGATCATGGTTTTTCCGACCTTTTCCACTAATTCAGCAGATCGGGCGAACGTCTCTGCGGGTCTGTTAGGCAAACTAAGCGGGTGGATGCGACTCTCAGGAAATCGTTCCAGCGAAGTGTCGATGCGTATCCAAGAAGGATATACCTATGGGGTGCCTGCAGTGCAGGCATATAACGCGCTGGATACTTATTGCCAAGATAAGGACTCAGGTAAAAATTGCGACCATTTGTTTGTGAGGGATTTGATCAGCAACTTAAGTGAAAAAAACGTTCCCGACCTGACCAAAGTGGCGATTGTGAGCCGCGTTTTCTTGGCGAAGCGCATTGAATATAGTTCGTCAGACTCTCGTTTTATTTCGTCGTTTGCAGGAGTCGGCACAAAACTGGACAGCGTTTTGAAAAGACAAAATGTGATTCTGCAAAAATGCGGATTGCCAACAATAAAGAATGAAGTTTCTTCGAAAAATAAATTAATCTCGTCAGAAAGCAGTGAGAAGGAGATCGCGCCGGATCCGGAGGCAGATGCCAAGAACGATCAGTTGGCAAAACAAATCGCAGGGTGCAATCTCGATGAAGCAGAGAAACGCGATATGATTGCAATGCAGCGCTCACTGCAAGAGGCGATGAATAACATGGCATTTTCTATGCCAAGTCTTTCCCAGAAGGCTGGAATGAAAGAAGATATACAAATCGGCGCCTTATCGGAAAATAGTATAACGCTTGTGCAAACCTTTGCACGGCCGGTTGTTGTTGGTTACTTATATGTGACGCGTGATACTAACGTCGTAAATAATGTCCAGGAAAAGAAATGACTACTGCTCGTTTATCCATCGGATTGAAAGAAGTGGCGATGGTTTGCGGAACTGCCTTCTCCCTTTCCGCCTGTGTCCCGTCCTCATCGCCGCACGCTGTAGGAACGCCTCACAAGCGCTGTCTTCAAAGGGTGCCTCAATAGTTACTACTCCAGCGCCGCCACAAGCTTCTGCAGGAAGTCTTGATCCAAATTGTATTGAGGAACAAAGAAAACTAGGAAATCCGTATCCTCAACGGGTGTGCGGCCCACGCACTGTTGGTGACGGTACAAGTGTTCCTGTGGGCCACGCCCCAACCGCGATACCGGTGTTTCGTCCGCCGTCTCCGGCGGCCCCTGGCACTCGAGGGCAACCCATACATCTGGAAATAAGACAACCAGACCGGATTCAACGCGAGACCACGGAGCAAAGAATCGGGCGCTAACCAGCCGTTTTCGCGGCTGACTGTCATTAATTATTATATGCCGCTAGAAAGATTGAGACTGCAGGAGAAGAGAAATGACTACTACTCGATTGTCTGTTCGCCTCATAAAAGTAACAATGGTCCACGGAAGCGCCTTCTTCTTTTCAACCCTGGCAAGCTTCTCTGTGGCGGAGACTGCACCGCTTGCTGCCGCAAACTCTTATCAAGATTGTGTGGATCGACATAGGAAGGAAGGAAACCCATACCCTAAAAGAGGGTGCTTGCCGCACCAGGAGCCACGCCCCGTTGTCGTGGATAACCCGACCCCGGGTGCGGGCAGGCCGGCCTCCAGCGGCGATGGCGTGCCAGTGGTTCCTTCCGATCGGCAAACGCCAATACGGCGTGAAATGAGGCAGCAAGGAATCCAGCGTTAGCATTGCATGCGCATTCGTGTAAGCGGCAAGCCATAGGGAAGGCCAGCTCAGCCGAGACGGCGCTGCCCTAGCTATGCGTCCAGCCACTGTGCCGAGGCTGGCAGAATCGCAAACCGAATTTCGGTTTGCTAACTTGGCTGACACTCCCACTTTGGCACGTTCGATGCCGTTACGGGTGTGCGGGCCATTCCATTGGGCAATGGCCCGCACACAGAGGCCCCGCTGTCTCATCGTGGCAATGGTAATCCTGGATCGATCCCGAAGAATCTGCATGAATGAGACGACATGATTCGTGCATGGACAACAACCGAGGTTGAGCTTTCTCAAAGCTGCCTGCGTACGCAGCGATAGGGTCCAGTTAGGCAATCGTTAATTCATGCACGTTCCTGCATTTTTCAAATGCAGCTTGCTTTTGTTGCAATCACCGTTGGTCCATTCTAATAAGCCACTCATGAGCATCAGTCGTCGGCATTTTCTAATGGGTAGTGCAAGCGCAGCAACTGGCTTGTGGACTCAAACCGGCAATACCCAAATGCCCCCCACGCCGAAGCCCGTTCTGCGTGTAAGTGGAACGTCTCTACCCGCCAGCCACAGGGTGCTGCAAAGCTATCGGCGCGCCATTACTGCCATGAAAGCGCTGCCTTCCGGTGATCGCCGCAATTGGGTCCGAATGGCTACAGTGCACCTGGATCACTGCGCTCACCGCAATTGGTATTTCTTGCCATGGCGTCGCGCCTACTCACTGTCATTCGAGCGGGTGTGCCGGCAGATGTCCGGCGACGATGAATTTCGCTTGCCATATTGGGACTGGAGTCAAAATCCACAGATGCCTGTCACGTTTGCAATGCCAACCTTTGATGGGAAGCCAAATCCTCTGTATTTGCCGTTTGATCCCGAGGGCGGTGTCCCCGACGACCCCAATACAGCACCGTACAGGATGCGGCGCCCCAATGAAGTGCTGCTCAATGCTGCCGTGCGTCCGCAGGTGATCGCTAATATTTTGCAGGAAGCGGACTTTGAGTTGTTTGCCAGCAGTCGCCCACCAGGCCAGACGAATTTGAGTCAGCAATGGGGACGGGCGCCGGGAAGTCAGGGGGCGTTGGAAAGTTTGCCGCATAACACAGTGCACGGATGGATTAATGGCACTATGGGCGCTTTTCTGTCGCCGCTTGATCCGTTATTTTGGCTGCATCATGCCAATATTGACCGTCTTTGGGATGCTTGGCTACGTCCCCCTGCATTTCTCAATCCAACCAATGCCCTGTGGAGAAACTTCCAGTTTGTCGACCATTTTGTGAATGCAGCCGGTGCACCCTGGAATCCGCTGGTGCGGGATCTTCTTGATATACAGCCCCTTGGTTACCGCTACCCCAAGGTGCTCGCTGCTAATCCACTACAGAGAAGCCTGTCGTCCTCCGCAGTGGCGATTGAGCCTGTTCTCCCGGCCATTCCGCTTGCACAACTGGCGTTTCGATCCAGCACACTACCTGCTAACACGGTGGCCACGACTAATCAACCGGTCGCTGTTCCCCTACAGCTGTCAGGTACGGCCGAAGAAACAACGGCGCGCGCGCTGCGCATCGTTCCTACAACGCGTGGCACAGGCGCCGGTGCTACCACGCAGCCGGGCATTGCAGGCCGCGTCATTGCTACGGTTGAAACAGAGCTGCTGGAAGGGCCTTCACCAGCTGTACGCGTTTTTCTGAGCTGCCCTTATTTGAGCGCTGATACCCCGGACAGCGACCCGCATTACGTAGCCACCTATTCCTTCTTCCCATCAAGGAAGCACAGCACCGCAACAGAACAGCCCATGGGCAGCAACCACACGATGGAGCCTGGCGTGAGAACGACGATTGACCTCACTCGCACCCTGGCCACGCTACGAGAGGCCGGCAGAACGCCAGAAAGGCGGCTCGAATTGCAGATGTTGCCCGTCCCGCTACAGGAAGCTGCTGGCGCGTCAGCATCGGTGCGCGTACGATCTGTACAAGTTGCCGCGAGCTAAAATTGAAGGGGTTTTAAAATATGGTGCACGCTGCAGCCAGGATAGGATTTGCGACACTGGTATTTCTGTCGGGAGTGAGCGTGTCGGGAGCAACGCCTTCCGGGATACGGAACGTCGTGGCGACTGCTACAGCGAATCAGCCTGCCCGGTTTCTTCTCGGCCCGGCGCCGCCGTTAGCGGCCGGGGCGCATCGGCGACTGGAGATCGAACTGGTGGGCATGGATCCGGTTCCCGATGCGGCAGTCAGTATCGTCATACTGCTTCGAGCCAGCCCTGGTGCGCCGGCCGCGGAAGTAGGGCGCTTCACTCCCTATCCGATCAGCCGCATCGACCCGGACAACCCGTCGCAGCATCAGCGTTACGCGGTCGGCGTCGACCGGTTCGTCCCGGCTCAGGGCGGTGGGAACTGGGAGGCGGATATTGAGCTTGATATGTCTGCCGGGCCGGGTTCTGGCAAAGGCGCCAATCTGCAGTTCAGCCAGCCGGTATTTCTCTCCGGGCGCTAGCAAATACGGTTGCTTTGCTAAAGGAAGGTTTCTAGCACTTGTCCGCAATGTTACTCACGTTGTTGTAAAGCCAGTCGGGCGCCGCGATGGGAACAGCAAATGGGAATGGGGAATGAAGCATGGCGTTGAGCGCACCTCGTACGGCCTGCAGTGACGGCTGTGGTGGCGGTCCCGGTGCAGTGGTGACAGTGAGTTTTTTCCGCTTGTCCATGTAGGGTTGAGATTTCGCCCCTGGAAGTCGTTTTCCTTGCCTAGCTTCAGAAGCAAAGCCGATGGCCGTTGCGCACGGGATCGCCGACAGGCCAGTCTTTATGTACATGACATAAAAGGCAGTCGAGTGCACGACGAAAAAGTATGGTTTCATTGCGCCGGAACCGGAGCAGCGTTTCCATCGGACGCGCAAGCCCGTTTCCTGGTACCGGAGGAAATGGCGCTTTGCCCGCATTCCATGCACATCCATGCGCCCGGATTGGTATTTTTCGAGCAGCCAGACGATGTTTTGTGCCGGTGGATCAGCGCGGCTGCTTTCGCGTGCAATGCACCCGTGTATGCGATTAATGTGGCATCGCCGCCAGCTTGCCAGGAGCATGTCGTGTGGAAGCTGCTTGCCGCCGGGGCCGCCGATGTCTATGCGTGGATAAATGAAGAGGACGGCTTGCAGGAAGTGGTGGCGGCGCGGTTGCGCCGCTGGTGGGATCTCGAATCATTGCTGGTGTCGGCCGAGGCGCGGCGCCGCCTGGTCGGCAATAGCCGTTGCTGGACCAGGATGCTGCGCCACATCGTCGAAGCGGCCAGCCTGACGCAGGAAGCTATCCTGATCACGGGCGAGAGCGGAACGGGCAAGGAAATGGTAGCCCGCCTGATCCATGAAGTCGATGGACGCCCGGACAAGACAGCGCTGGTTACCGTCGATTGCACCACGCTGACTGCGGAACTGGCGGGCAGCGAACTGTTCGGCCATGAGCGGGGCGCTTTTACCGGCGCTGCCAATCCGCGGGAAGGCGCAGTTGCGCAAGCTGATGGCGGCACCTTGTTTCTAGATGAAGTCGGCGAACTGCCCTTGCCCTTGCAGGCACAGTTGCTTCGGGCAATACAGGAGCGCACATACAAGCGCCTGGGCAGCAATACCTGGCAGCACAGTCATTTTCGCTTGGTCTGTGCCACTAATCGTGATCTAGAGGCGGAAGTGGCACGCGGCGCATTCCGTGGCGACCTTTACTACCGCATGGCAGGATGGACCTTCACCACCCCGCCATTGCGGGAACGCAGCGAAGACATCCTGCCACTGGCGCTTCATTTCCTGGGCGAGGCAGATCCGTACCGGGTGCCGATCATGGATCAAGCGGTGAGCCGGTTCCTGCTGACCCGCGACTACCCGGGCAATGTGCGTGACCTGCGCCGCATCGTGTTGAGGCTGGCCCGCCGGCATGCCGGACCGGGGCCGATTACCGCGGGCGATATCCCGGAAGATGAACGGCCGCCGGGTCAACAGCCACGCGAAAACACACTGGACAAGTGCCTGGAAGCGGCGGTGCGGGAAGCACTTGACCTTGGCATCGGCTTGAAGGATCTTTCCCATCTGGTGGCGCAATCGGCGATCCACACCGCGCTGGAGCGGGAGCAGGGCAGCCTCCACCGGGCTGCGCACAGGCTGGGCGTCACCGACCGGGCACTGCAGATGCGTTGTGCCTCGGAGAGAGCTGGGCACTGAACGGGTTGGCACTTCTGGCCCGCACCCTGGAGGTCAGTCGCAAGAAATTTGCACCCAACACCCGTTCTTCATCCGCCGCATTCAAGCCCAGCAGCCTAATCTTGTGCAGTTCCATTCCCGGATGCAACCATGGCCCATCTGATCCGAACAGCAATTTTTCCGGGCCGGCCCGCCGCACGGCTTGGATCAGAAAATCAAAGTAGCGCACGCCAGAGCTGTCCGCGTAAATGTTCGGATGCCGCGCAAGGTGATCAATCAGCGCAAGCTGCGCACGCCAGTCGTCGGCAAAGCTGCCCAGGTGCGGGATGATGAAATTGACCTCCGGGTATTCCTGGGCCAGAAGTTCGCACGCCCAGACTTCGCCTGCGACATCATAGAGTACCGGCAAGCCATGGGCACGGGCCGCATCGCAGACCTCACGGGTGATGCGGGCATCATGCCGATGCACCTTGATGCCGATAAAGCCATACTGTTCGACCGCTTCATCCACCATGGCGCGGATGCGGCCACGATCACGGGCTGCATGCACGAAGGCAAAGCCGTGGCAGCGCCCCCGGCTGGCAGCGACGTAGTCGCCGAGAACCCGGTTTGCGGCACCGTAGTCGGTATGGAAAGCCGGAAAGAGGACGGTGTGGTCTATGCCGGCTTCCCGTGCGCGCTCCAGATAATTTCCGAGAGTGGCCCGGGTGTCCCAAGGCCCGGTGAAGCCATCCCCGAGACCGGCATGGCAGTGGCAGTCGATGATCATGCACGGTCTCCTGGACATGAATCAGATGCCCAGCACTTGGATCTGGGACCCCCGGCGAACCCAGCGTCCGGCATTTCCCTGCATGGGAGCATTCAGCATCGGCTGTGGTATCGGCTGCAACATCGGCAAATGCCGGCGCGCGGCATCCAGGAGTGCGGATTGCACCTCGCTCTCCGACCATGAGTCATTTCCCGACGCCTGCAGCCGCTGGGCCACATCCGCGGCCATCCTCACGAAGCGCTGCGCCCTTTCCAATTCTGCGATCTCGCGGTCCATACTTTCGAATTCCAATTCCAGAGCCTTGCTGACTGCCCCGCCCAGCGCGGTGCCAAGCGCCGTACCAACGCCGGGGATCGGGATGAAGGAGCCCAGGGCACCGCCGATGAAAGGCATGGCCGCTTTCGCGAGCGGCTTCAGGACGCCGGCCAGTGGCTTGAGCAAGCCTTTGCCAATCTTGCCTACTCTCCTGATCAGCTTGCCGAGGAATTGCTCGAGGTCGGCTTCATTGCCAACGCCGAGCAGTTCCAGCGCCAATTCGATTTCCTGGGTCTCGTTGAGCACGCCGGTCTGACGGCATTGTGTGCAGCGACATGTCGTATCATGCATGACTGTCTCCTGTTTCGTGTTGGTTGATGGTGAGGACGTGGCTCCGGTTCATTGCCATCCGCTGATTTCCGTTTCCAGTTCATTGATCTTGCGGTTTGTGACCACGGAAAGCGGGATCATCAGTTTGTTGATGTACCCTTCCAATGCCTTGCGCTGCTGCCTGTTGTCGACCTTGGCAACGACCACGCGATACCCCTTGGGCGACTGCCCCATGTGGGTCAGGCACCAGAGATGCTGCTTCAGGCGGCTGCCAAGATTGGCGGCCTGGCCGACATAGGCTTGCCTGGTCATGCCGGTCGGCAGCAGGATCACATAAACGCCAGCGGCAAACGGGGTTGGGCGCAGTGCCGCCGGCGCCAGGCTGCCCAAGAGTTTCCATTGCACCTGGCCGAACTGCGGCGGCAGCTTGCGCAGGGTTTGCAGGACGGGGTGTTCCTGTTCCATGCCATCCCGCATTTCCGCGGCACCGCCAAGCTCGCGCTTCAGGGACGTGGCGAGCGCCATATCCAGCTTCCCGGTCGACGCCATGCCGGCCTGCCGCTGGTAGACCCGGATCGCACTACGAGTTGCGGGGTCGGCGATGCCATCTTCCGGCAGGCGCAGGCCGAGGACCTGGTTCAGCGCCCGTTGCACCGGCCGCACCATGTCGCTATGGCTGCCGCCGGCTTCGCCGAGCTGGACGGTTTCCCGGGCATCGAGCGTCTCGGCTTCCCATTCCCGCGTCCCAGGTTGTGCGTCGGGCCGGCCCCAATCGCGCCATGCCTGCGGTATCGCGCTGCCGCTGCCGATCTTAAAGCCCGGGCCGCCGTCCTTGAGTGCCAGATTTTCGATGCCCCACTGGCCAACGTGGCGCCAGATATCCGGGCCGGGATCGTTGTCCCGGGTGTTGCTGGACTGCCGGTGGGCCAGCACATGGGTCAAGCCAATGCTGCGTTGCAGGTGCCGCAGCAGCGCCCGCCCGGCTTCGATCTGGGCTGGCGTCACGCGGTCGCGTCCGAACTTTTCGCCCTGCCACCATTTGCCGGCGGTGTTCGGGAAATTGCCAGCGAATTCCACCGCCACGCTGCGCGCATTGAAGCCGTTGGAAGCCCAGAGCAGGGCTGACAACGGGTGCAGCTGCAAGATGCGGCCGTCGGCCAGGATAGCGAAATGGGCATTCAAGCTCAGGAAACGCTTTTCCGGTTGCTTTGGCCGAAAGCAGCAAGCCATCTGGTGCAGTACGATCGCATGCACCTGCTTCGGGTCGCGGGTGCCGCGGCGCAGCGTCTTGTCGGCTTGGGCGGTGAGATCAACGATGCGCGCTTCGCCGACGCTTGCCATGCGACCGACCGCGCTGGCGGCCTGGCGCAGGCCTTGGCCGACTTGTCCGAACAGGTCGCCAAATTCCCCCTCGCTACCGCCATCGACGGGCGGCCCGTCTTCCGGTAGGCCGGGTTCGGGCGGTTCGGGTTCGGGTGGCATGGCGCCGCCATCGCCAGAGTCACCAACATAGCCGCCCGGATCGGCGGCAGGCGGCGCGCGGCGGGCAACGGCGCTTGCCTGCCCGACGCATGCGGCGCGTAGCGCAGCCACGGTGGCGCGACTGAGGACGCCGCTTGCGGGCAGGCCGCTGGCGCGCTGGAAGCTGCGCAGCAGGCTGCGGGTGGGCGCGCTGGCGATGCCTGTGGCGCGCAGCCGGCCGTTCATCACCCGGTTCAGGCAGCGCTGGACCCAGCGCATTCGTAACCGGTCGTCCGGAGGCTCGCCCGGGCGGTCCGGCCATTCAGGAATCGGCAAGGGATAAGGCCACGGCCAGCCTACCCAACGGCCGCCTATCCAGCGGCCACCGCCCTTTCCCGGCCGTGACCTGCCGCGTCCGGACACGGTAGGCGCGGGCGGTGGAAACGAACTGCGGCGCTGCGGGGTGCGTCCCATGCCGCCGAAACCGCGCCCGCCGTGGCCCCGACCGCTGGAGCGGCCGCGCTCGTCTTCTAGTTCTCCGGCGTCGCCGACGAAGGCTTGTGGGGTGAATTCCCCGCCAAAGACGGTATCCTGTTTCATCTTGAGCTCCTTGATGGGAATGGGGTGGCCGCCATGCAGTAGTGACCGGTTCTTGCTTCGGCCGTGGCTCGGGTTTCATTGACCGCTTGCGCCAGCGCGCGGCCGGCGGCATCGATGTGGGCGACGTGGTGGCGCGCGCAAAGCAGGAAAGTCAGCAATCGGCTGACGCCGTCGCAGGCCAGCGTCACGATGGCGCGCACACCGCGTCGCATCAGGCCCTGCTGCAGCGCCATCGCGCTTTGGCCCGGGGCGTGGAAGGATTGCACCGGGAAGGGCAAGCGGCCCACCGGCATCAAGCCGGAACCTGTAGCCCATGCCTGCAATCGTTGCGCCAGCAGGCACAGCGTTTGCCGCAGCGCTTCGCCATGCAGCCGGTTGATGTCCAGCGCCCGCCGTGCAGCTTGGATTGCGACAGCCGAGGGTGGGCTGCAATGCACCAGGGTAGCGGACTGCGCGCGCCATTGCCGGATGAATTCAAAGTCGCCCGCCAGCACCGCCAGCGGCGCGCCAAATGCCTTGGCCAGCGAAGCGCCGGACAATATCCGCGGACCGCTTAAGCCATGCCAGCACAGGCTGCCGCCGCCATTCCGGCCCAGCGGATGCAGCGCATCGGCATCACCGCCGAGGATGCCGATAGCCTGGGTGTCGTCCAGCACCAGGAAGCCGTCATGGCGGGCGGCGACCTGCGCATAAAGCGGCAAGGGCGCGATCGTGCCGCAGCCGGGACAGTAGCCATCGCACACGATCACCGGGCGCCGTCCCTTGCGTTGTGCGACGGCGGCCAAGTCGGCAAGCTGGCCGGCATCCTGGTGCGGAAAGCAACAGAACGCGGCGCCGCGCACCGAGGCACATTGCGCCCCCCAGCGGGCAATAGGATAAGCGGCGGCGTCAACCAGGAAGGTTGTGTCCCGGCCCGCCAGCCTGCAGAACAGTTCGAGGAATAGGTGCAGCGTGGATGGCAGCAGCAGGGCTGCGCCGGTACTCTGCAGCCCGGCCAGCCGCGGCGCGAGATCCGTGGCTCCCGGCGGCTCCTCTAGCGCTGCCGGCCGCCCGAGGGAGAGTGCCGGCCACGGGCCGAGTTCGGCGCTGCCATGGCGCATGCCCAAGTAGAGCGCGGATGTAAAGTCCAGCATCGCTGCCTCGCCGTCTGGTCGCTAACCTGTGCTCACACCATCCGCTGTGCTGCTAGCCTCTGGCGCAGCAGGGTGGAAGGCAGGGTCGCATTGACCCGGGCATTGTTGTCGGCCGCGGACAAATCCACGCCGGACACTGCGCGGTAAGCATGCACGTAGCCCTGTACCTCGGGCCGCCAGAAGCGGGCCCAGTTCGCGCCTTGGGCAGCGTCATGCACACCGGCCCAGTTGCCGTATCGGATGCTGAGCAGCAATTGCTCGCCGAACACCCCTAGGTCGCGGAAGTTAAGCACATTGGTATCGCTCCAGCCCTGCATCCGCTTCATGGCGTCGACCCGGTCCATCCAGGGTTCGGGATAGGCAACCATCACCCTGGTCGGCAGGAATTCCCGGAATTCCGGCCGCGCCAGCAGCCATTGCTGCATCAGCATCTCGATGCGCGACGTGGATGGCAGGTCGCCGAACTGGTTGTGCGCGCCCTCGGCCAGGATCAGGTGGACCTCCTTGAGTGCGTTGAGCACCGGGAAGCCGTCAGCCACGATGGTGGTGTTGTCATCCTGGCGGTAGAACTGAATGGTGCGGTATAGCAGGTTATGGAAAGATTCCAGGAATTTTGAGCGGGCGTCGGCTGCCTGCATCTCGCCAATGGCGCGGCCTTCCAGCCGCAGGCCGTATTCATGGTTGTATTCATAATTGCGGCGCACTACGCTTAGACGATGCTGTTCGTCCTGCACAAAGGCCCAGAGCAGGTTGTTGAGCGGGCGCAGGGGATCGACCTCGAAATTGGCCAGCGGGTCGAGGCGGCTGCTGGTGACACGCACATTCTGGAAGCGTCGGGTTACTGCGTTCAGGGTCTGCACCAGCATGCCTTCCTCGTGCCAGTAGGACCAGATCAGCTCCATCATGCAAGGCGCCGCCAGTTTGCTGCGCAGGATGCCGGTGCAATCCTGGTACTGCCGTGGCGGCAGCTGATCCGGATCGTCGAACAGGCGGGTCTTGATGCTGACGTCCTTGAGCTTTTCCCTTATCAGCGCGAGGTAGGGCAAGACATAGTCTTCGGTGCCATTGACCTGCTGGAGATATTCCTGCCAGAAGCGAGGCAGCTCGGGCGACAGACCGACCTTGCGCAACATGTATTCCCGGTCCTCTTCGGTGAAAGGAAATTCTTCCAGTAGCACACCGCAATTGACCATGACGAAAGCTTCGGTGGCAATCTTCAGCACGCGGTAGGCATCGGCATCGGTATAAGGCAGGTAGCGGCGCTTGGCCAGCTGGTGAAAGTTATGCACCAGCTCGGGAGCTGGGACGAGCGGCTGTCGACGCAAGTCCGCGGCACCGCACAACAGATGATTCATGAAACGTTCATAGTTGTTGTAGCACATCGCATTGGTGCTGTTGCGGATCACCAACCATAACGGCAGGTCTTTGGTCGGCTCGGCGCCAGTGCGGCGCAGAGTGACCGAGATATCGCCGCCGACGCGCCGCACGTGCTCATGGGCGGCATTCTCCATCCTGTACATAAGGCTGGTGCCGTCCGGGGACTCGCCGGTAATATGCATGACATTGGTGCCGGCTTTGGAATAGTTGGCCAAATACTCCAGCTGGCGCAAGGTCGCCCTGTTTCCGCCGGAAAAAGCAATACCATTGCCACCATCATGGCCGTCGGCGTCGCCCTCGGTCACAAGCTCGCGTGGCTCACCTTGCAACTGGGCGCTCCCTGGGTTTATCGTCAGTGCTAATTTGCCCAGCGATTTACGATGGCTGATCCGGAGGATGAACGACTTTCCTGATTGCAGATTACTGCATGGAAGCAGTTCGCATTGGTCATTAACTACCAGGGTATCGACTCTGAAGCCGGTATGCATCGTCAGCGTCAGGGCTTCGCAGCCGTCGCGTTGCAGCTTGACGTACTCACTGTCCTGACTGCATACCTCGTATTCATTAACCGAAGCACAGGCGCTATAGACACCGGACTGCAAGTGATGGAATTCTACGCAACCATCATCTTCGGTATTGCGTTCGTCAACTTGTATCCTTGTCAGGACTGCCTGTTCGGACGGGGGGCGGCCGGAACGCTTCGGCAACTGGGTATCGGTTTGGCCTGGCCCGTGGGCGGCGTCTGGTCTTTCGATCAGAAATATCCGCACATGGGCCCTAATGCGCACATTGGCATCGCCGCCGTCCCGCACGCAGACCTTCAGGGTGGCACCGTCATGGCCAACTGTATCCGTGTTCATCTTGCTCTCCTCAATAAACGTTCAAAGGTTTGTTGATCGGTTCACGCCGCGATCCGCATCGCATTGGCCAAGCCGCTGGTACCTACCACTGCGCAAGCGGAAGACATTTCGAAGGTGCTGCGCAGCGCCCAGTAACCGAGCAGACGGGCCACGATTTCGCTTTCATCTTCCGGCCCCAGCAGTCCGTTGGCACGGGCCTGTCCCAGGACGGCAAACACCAGGGTCGGCGAAGCCCGATACATCCCGCCGGGATCGCGGTTCCATGCGGCGAACCGGGCAACAAGCTGTGCTGGCTGCCGCTTTTCAACTTCCAGCACCTCGGCCAGGGTGCGTCCAGCCAGGAGCCTCGGGCGATGGTTGACGAGGAGCGCGACAAAGCCCGGCAGGCTGGCATCCAGACACGCGAAAATTTCTTGCCGCTCCGGATCCAGGCCGTCGCGCGGATACAGTGTTTCCCAAAGCGCCGCCAGCTGCGCCCATTGCGGATGCGGATAGAGTGCATCGCCGATAGCGCAGGACAGGCGTACCCGGAACCACGGGACGGGGTGGGGGTCGTCGGTCGACAACCGGAACACGAAGGGCCGCGGCAGGCTGACCACGCCGATCAGGCCATAGGTCGAGCCGATGCCGACCCGGGCCACCGACCAGAAGTCGGCGACGATCTCGGAAATCCAGCGCTCCCACAACATCCAGGCCTGGCGTTCGCCGGAAGCGCCGCGCTGCATGCCGCGCAGCACCGGCCGCAGCGAGGCCACCAGGTCCAAGAGCGCGGCAGCCTGGTGACCTACCTCGTGCACCAGCGAGGAAGCGATGCCGCTTCCTACCATGCGCTCGCGCGGCACCCGGATGATAGATACCGGGTTGGCGCCGCCGCCCGGCAGCCGGGTGCGGGCGCGGCGGATGGCGGCGCCGACACCGCGGTCGAGGTAGCAGATGATGGGCGGTACTTCGTAATAACGTCCTGGCAGGGCCAGGGCATCGGCGCACAGGATGTCCAGGCCCGACATCCACACCCCGACCTCATGCTCGCTGCGCTGGGTGATGACCGCATTGAACATGTCGAACTGGGTCAGCACTGCGTTGAACTTCAACCGCAGCAGGGAAAAGCGGCGTTGTGCCGCCTCGGCGCCGGCTTCCTGGCCGGGGCCGCGCAGCCAGTCCAGGAAACCCTGCACCATCCCGCGCAGCTCATGGCGCCCGGCGACCAGGTAGCGCTCTATGCCGACCTGGGCACGCGGCAGTAGAGCGGCAGCCGGCACCATGGTTTCGTGCAGCGCGAAGGGTCGCACCCGGGACAACCGGGACAGCAGTGCCCGTGCCTCATGCTCCAGCATGCGCGCGGCGAGGGGGTGCATGGCCATGATGGATCAAGCCCCCAGCAGCACGATGACCTTGCCCTTGCGCACCCAGCGGCCGGTGTTGCGGCGCGGACCTGCGCCCATCCCCTGTTGCTGCATCATGCCGCCTTGGCCGGGCACGGCTGGCATCTGCTGCCCGCCGCTGGCCAAGGCTGGTGCCAGCTTTTGCGCGGCGCTGATTAGGGCGCGCTGGGCAGTGGTCATCGGATCGCCGCCGGGAGAGGCAGCGGCATTCTTAACGGTTTGCGCAGCCAGCTTCACGAACTGCTTGGCGCCCTCGAATTCCCGGTCCTCGTAGGAAAGGGACTCGGCTTCCAGTCCGAGCGCCTTGCCGGCAGCATTGGCTAGGCCCGAACCGATCTTCGCGCCCAGTGGCCCGCCGACATAGCCGCCCAGGGCTGCGCCCGCCATCGGCAGCACCTTGCCCGCAGTACTCTTCAATACCGAACCAAGCGCCTGCCCGATGGGCGAGCGGATCGCGGTGCCGGCGACCCGGCCGACAGTCTTGATCAGGTCGCCCAGGAATTGCTCCAGGTCGGCCTCGTTGTTCACGTTGAGCAGTTCGGCAGCCATTTCTAGCTGCTCGGCTTCGCCAAGCACTTCACCTTCGGCTTCGCCGCCCCATTCACTCTGGCCGAATTCGCCGAATTGGCCGAATGCTTCCTGCTGGCCAAACTCTCCCTGCTGGCCGAATTCACCGAACTGGCCGAATGCTTCCTGCTGGCCGAATTCCAGCGAGGTGCGATCGATGTCGTGCATGATGATCTCCTTAGAAAGTGGCGCGCTGTTGCGCCGGGCGATCCTTGCCGGATCAGTGGGGGATGAAGAAAACGCGTCGGTGCTGCTGCGGGCACAGGGATGGCCATGCTTCAGCAGCAATCCGGGTGCGTGCTCGGTGCTTGCGGCACAGAGCGCATGGCGCGCGACGGGGACGGGAAACGGCGCTGCCGACGTCGATGCCAGCTCATGTGCAGCGGCGGCCGCCAGCCTCACGAATGCCTTGGCTGCCTCGAATTCTTGGTCTTCCGGGCTGAGGCCCTCCAGTTCAAGACCAAATACTTCGCCTGACAGCAGAGTGGCCGAAGGGCTCGCTGTTCCGGAGTTGACCAGGAAAGGCAAGGTGGCGACTGCCGCCTCTTGCAGCAGTTCGCCCAAGGCATGTGCTCCTAGCGCAGTTCCCATCCCCAGGCGTTTGAACAGGGTACAGAGGAAGCGCTTCAGTCCTTCGCCGCCGCTTTCCATCAATATCGTGGCCAGTTCTGTTTCCTCGGCATCGTCCAGGATGCCGGGGGCTTCCAGTTCTGTCCCGAAGGCTCCCGTGCCGAAAGCATCCCGGTACAGAGCATCGGTTTCCGGATTGAATTTGACTAGCGGGCTTTCCATGCAACTTCCTCGGCAATTTTAGGATTTTTGCCGGCTTGCTGCTGCCGGCTATGCCCTTGCATTCGCAAGCGGCGTGCCAGCCTGATTAGGTGTTTTTGACGGGAAAGTGGAAGGCACGAGCGAAGTTGGCTTCGCTTTTCAGCGCGAACGGCCGAGGAAATGCGAAGCTGGCTTCGCATGTGACGAACAGTTGTTTTGTCGCATTAAGCGAGGTGGCCCCCGCCATCCTGCTGTCTTTGAAGAATGAGCAGGCGGCCGTGCTGAATACCAAGGGATGCGATTTCCGGTCGACGTGATTCTGGTTTGTATTCGCTGGTACGCCGCCTACCCCTTGAGCTATCGGCATCTCGAAGAAATAATGCAAGAACGCGGCGTGGTGGTTGACCATTCCTCGATCAATCGCTGGGCGATCCGGTTTCTGCCAGTATTGGAAAAAGCCTTCCGAAAGCACAAGCATGCCGTCGGCACCGGCTGGAGGATGGATGAGACCTACATCAGGGTCAACGGCGACTGGAAGTATCTGTATCGGGCAATCGACAAGCAAGGCCAGACAATCGACTTTCTGTTGACGGCCGAGCGTAATGCAGCTGCCGCTAGGCGCTTCTTCGAGAAAGCCATGCAGCACAACACGGTGCCTGACAAGGTTACGATGGACAAGAGCGGCGCCAACCAGGCAGCGCTGGAGCGACTGAACCAGGAACGCGAAGTACCGATTACGATTCGGCAGGTCAAATATCTCAACAATACTATCGAGCAGGATCACCGCGAGATCAAACGCATCACGCGGCCGATGCTCGGTTTCAAATCATTCCAAGCGGCGCGCGCGATCCTGGCCGGCATCGAACTGATGCATATGATTCGCAAAGGCCAGTTCACGCTGAAGCGTGAAGGCATGTCGTCTGCCGACCAATTTTACGCATTGGCAGGACAATTCCGCCCGGCGTAGGGAGTCGCTGGCAAAATCCGGTACCACTGTGCCTTGCCCTCGCTAAGGCGACACAAACTGACATTGCGCACACCCGCCCTGCTAAGGAACACGCTCCCATTCGGTCGTTGGCATGACACGGAGCCACAGTACACGTGCTAAGCCAGAAATCAGACATGCGACAGCGTAGCCACCGGCCGGTCAAAATGGTATGCCATCGCTTCTAAAATTTTGCCAGGTGAAGTGCGAACCACTTCCCTAGGACGTTTGGCATTCAAATAGTTATTTGGAGATTCCATCCAAGCAGCAATTTCGATTCCTGGTGCGTCGCCGAATGCATTAACTATCGCTTTCATGATGGGCAGTGGCTTGTAGCCTTGATCAAATTGATATTGTGGATAACAGTCCCTATCGCCGCGTTGTATGGCAAAAATACACTTCTCATGCCTCCAGCGGTTCACTTTGGCAGCGCCAGCATTACGTAGGCCCTGAAAGTCAGGTGCGGATCTCGCGGTTAAACCTGCGCCGATTTGTTCTGCTGTGAGCCATTGCGTGCCGGCAAAGATTAGCTTTATCGCTTCTTGCATCATCCGGACCTTGCGAATATTTAGTGCCTCCATGACCGCTCCCTACAGAAAATATTCGGCAGCCAAGTTTCCCTATTGGCAACTTTCAATGCTGAGGTTGCGGCATGTTTATCCGCAGCCGCTAAAGATGCATCAAGTAGTTTCTAGGCTTGTTCGTAGCCAATACGCTTCTTCAAGTCCTCGACATTAAACTGCTTCGCTTCGCCAGCCTTACGAAGATTGATCGGTTAGAATATGTCAATTGCCAAGGTTTCGGCATACGCTCGATCATTTCCATCTGCTCGACTGGCGACAGTGTCTTTATCTCGTCCGCAGGCACAGTATCGTCCGTGATTGGATCAACTGGCTTTCGCTTCAACTTCCATGTTATCGGCATGTCAGTTTCTTCACCGTTACCTAAGATAGTTCTGCTTTGCGGACAAGGCAAGCGCTTGCCTGTTGTCACAAAATCCAATCCCCAATACCTGGTCACCTTTGAATGCGTTAGCGGAGCAGCATGCCCATCCGCAGCAGCATCGCTGAATAGAGAGTTAATGAAGTCGTCAGCTTGCGTTGTGCGAAGAGGCGGCAAATGCGCGGAACGAATAAGGAGCCGCACCTTTTTGTTCAAGTTCGAGTATCGGTGCCCAATGGCGAGCTGAGAATGCGCGACATGCCGGATCGACGCCGAACCCTCATAGAAGAAAAGCGTAGCGATCACGGTCAATGTGTTGCATAGCGGTGCCGCCGGTTTTGACTGCTCTTCGCCCTGATGTGCATCGCTCAACCTCAGCAGAATCGGCTCTCCAGAGCTCTTATTTTGCAGTGGGCGCTTATCATAGCAACATACGCCGCATATCTTCAAAATAACAATCGTAATCATTCCACCCTAGGATATCTATTACATTCGTTGCTAGATATTCAGAATGGAGTTTTCGGTATGTCGTCTCCTGTTCAACGAAAGCTCGAAACTCAAACTGTTCTCCATAGGTTGCCAGTCGCCTAAATACTTCGCGGTTAAGTGCTTCAATTTCCCGATTGGTGGTATTGATGAACTGGTTCAAACCACAAAATATAAGTAATCCAATAGGAATTGTATGAACAATTCTTCCGACAAAGAAACGAGCCGGTAAAATCCTTTTATTAAAAATTCTATTCCATTCATCAGGAATATGTGTATTCTCAGAATATAAACCGATCGCTCGATTTGCCATTCTTAAAATAGAGCCAGCTAATAAACCACAAGTAAAGGCTTCAGTCGAATATTTCTGATGCGCATCGATAATAATATGTTTCTCATCTTTGTTTTTTATCCGCCAGTCGTCAAATGATAGCTGAGATGTTGTTTCATTAAGTGCAATGGAAGCCAAAGGAATTGATTTCTGGATATTTTTTACTTTGTCAGCATATATGGCGTTTTGATGCAGAAGCGCCCGAACAGCATTTTCCGATCGCGTAAGAAAACTTATAGCACTTTCCAATTTTTTTCCCTAAAAATATCCAGCCTGATAATCAACATCTTACTTAACTTAGTTTTCATTCAAACTCATGATCCATCTTTCAGATAATTTAATTAAGGCAATTGCAAAAATTTGACAAATTTCACTCTTTGTCCGGCCAAAAATCGGATTAGCTAGTTAAAGAATATCAAGCTGGATTTTCTCATTCGTGCGCGGAAAAGGACTAGGTCCTTCGTCGAATCCTTTACTGAATTTTAGACTTTGAATAGGCTTGAAGAACATCTTCTTCAACTTTAAGATATTTGGAGATGTATTCAATCTGTCGCTCAATAGCCTCCCAAGTTAGATTAAATGTGCTGTGAAGCTGCTCTAACTCGGCAGTTGGATTTGCTTGATTTTCTAACTCTATTTTAACTGCAACCATAAGCTGTAACAGTTCGCGAGACGAATGATTAAGAATAATTAGTTGCTTTTCTTCTTTGGTAAGCATTATCTGATCTCTTTTCTGAATATAAATTTTCGTCTCCAAAACATGTGGTAGGCAATATCTTTTAAATTTAAAACCGTTCATTTATGCCATGGAAAATTGCCAATAATTTCAAATAAAACTACGAGCTATCCACGACCACTTTTTAAATTATTCACTCAACTTAAAATTTCGAGTGAATGTGCGACTGTTCAAGAAAAACAATAACTTCTGTATCTTTCGTAAGACACAAATACTAAGGATTACTTAATACCCTGTCAAGTAAGAATATTGAAACTGCGGGGATGAAAAAAAATGGTAACCACGGAACTGTTTTCTCAGCGCGTCTCCGACAGGCGCGCCTCTTAGCAGGCTTGACTCAGATCGAGCTTGGTGTGCTTGCTGGAATTGACGAGTTTTCAGCCAGTGCACGGGTAAATCAATATGAGCGAGGAGTGCACGCTCCCGATCATGGAACCGCCGCGCGACTCGCAGCTGCTTTAAAGGTACCGGTCAGCTACCTCTTTGAGCCCAATGACATGCTCGCAAAAGTGATTTTTACAGCTGGAAAACTTGATGAAAATGGGCTTGAAAAAGTTCTCGACTATATAAACGGCCTTGCTTAGTAACTTGAACAAAATGCATCAATTGTTTGATACTTGTGAGATACAGTTACAAGTGATGCAAGCCGGCCCATATGGGACGCCGCTGCGCAAATGCGTTTCGGCAGTCGCCATCACCAAGCTCACTTGCGACTGGTCGCAAACCGCATCGGCATTCAATCCTATTCGGAAAGACCAAAACCGGGCCCCGCTCGGTTGCCGAAGCTGTCTTCAGGTCGTTCCTTGACCGTGACAAGTTCGAAGGCTAGCCGGTCAGCCTGCGCGGGGGGACATGCGATCAACGCTGACCGTTCATCGTTCCGATCGCCTGCCGGTGGCGCCAATAACTGCCAGTGGAGGAGAGACGAGAATCCTTGGCCAGAGGGAACCCGTCAGGTCGGGCGCCCGGCCGGATTGGAAGTTGGCGTGCGAAAGAATATCTATATGGATGCCGCCAGCATTGCCAAGGCACGGAGACTGAGGGAATGGCAACTTCAGTATTGGACCCAGGATCGGGTTGAATATGATGCCCCAGAAATGCAAGAAGGTGTCTTACTAAGAGCATTACATTGATGCCGCCATTTGCCCAGTAATAAACTTCTGACACAAGGAGAAAAGAGGTTGCTCGCTTACATCGACCTTCGGATGCAGCTTTAAGCTGCTAGCCTCTATGGTATTGGCTGACAACTTCCACATTTCTAACGCGAGCTCGAAGCTCATCGCTCTTATTGGGTTTGAGCCGTCTCAGTCTCACCGATCTGCCATCACTTGTTTCTTACTTACGCAACTTATTGACGTGTCTGCTTTGCTTCTTCGAGCCATGCCGAGTTGTCGAACGCTTACGGTTAGCAACTCTGCACGGGACTTACTGCCGTGAACCAGCATCGCCTAAACAACGCGGGCCGTTTTGTTGGCTTGGGCTACACAGGCAATGTTCATGTTTCTTCGACCTGCCAGTTGTTGCAGCCAGCAATCCACAGTCCCTGCCTTATGCATAGTGTGATGCGGGTGATCGAGGACTGGCTAGAAGGAAGCACATTCAAACGGCCCGTGCGCTATGCCAGGCTGCTGACCGATGCCCACTCAATCCCGACTGACATCCTCCCGCCGCTGTTTGAGCCTGTTGTGGTCAAGATGACGGCGAACCAGATGACGCTGCAACGCTACCAGATCGGTACCCGCGACGGCGCAGCGGTGCACTATATGCAAAGTGGGCCGTCCGCATGACGGCCCGGGGTGAATGAATCATCCAGCTTTGTCCACCTCTGGCGTCGGCTTCGACTGCTGTGCCGCAAGGGCTGCTTCCCGCTCCTCGACGGTGGCGCGAAGATAACAGTTATAAACCCACCTGCCGCGGCCGTCGCCATGGCCCAGATCGTTGCTGAGTCTGGACAGTGCTTTCTTTTCACTCATTTGCAGCTCGCCTCGGTAATACTGAAACTGTTCCCACGTGAAGCTACGCCGAAGCGAATGCTGTGCATCTTTCCCGGCAATACCGAGTTTCTTCATGCGCTTGTGGTTGCATGCCATGGCCGCTTTCAAGCTCACCGAGTCGACCAGGAATTCCTGGTGCTCCAAAACCTTTAGCGCCGCGTCTACAGCCACCATCGCCTCTGCCGCCTTTGTGGGGCAAAGAACTACGGATCTGGGACGCCCACCTTTAGGGCCTTTCCTCACGATAATCGGCTGACCGTTTTCGAGCGCTCGCTTCCATTCCAACAGCGACCCCTCGCTCTGGATGGCCTCTCGTCCTCTGAGGCCGATTGCGTGCTCCAGTAGCAGGATCGCTGCCGTATCTTCCCTCGCCTTCTCCAGCGCCGTTTCCAGCACATCGACGTGGACTACGGTGCCGGTCCCAATCCGGGATGCGCTAGGCACGCCAAGCAATTTGCTTGAACACGTTACTACCGCGAACTCACCACGCCCGACGCACTTCAACGCGCGACGGATATGCGACGCCTCGTTCTGGATCGTCCGGTTAGTCACCTTTCCAATGCGGGACTGGATATATGCCCGGAATTGTTTGAAGGTCAAAGTCAATGGATCAACCTTTCCCCAACGCGCTTCCTTCGCAAATGCTTCAAGTGCGATGAAGGTCGTCCGCATTTTCGGATTCATTGTTGTCGCCGCACGCTTCTGTCCAAGGGCCGATTGCATAAATTTTGCGGTCATTGAATCCGAGTCAGCATAGAGAATCAAAACGCGCGTGGAGTACAGCGCCCTTGCCTTTTTCTTCAACCGGTCAGCGGCACGTTTTGCGGCACGGTTTGCCTTCGCAGCCTGGCCAGCCGTTGCAGCGCCAGCCACGTTCACTCGCTTCGCCATAAACACCTCCATAGTGGTCACTACAAGTAGGAAAAATCTGTAAAGCCGGGCACAGCAACAGCAAGGTGATACAAGCCAAAACGGGGAACACCGTTTGGTTACTGCGGAGTTCAGATATCGGTCGGCTACCGCTGTCCGCGGGGGCACTTAGCCTGGGTACTACGCTGAGAGGGCACTACGAGGGCACAAACGTTCAAACGTCACTTCATACCAACGCTTCAAATCGTGGCCCTGTCCGAGCTGGTTGGAACTCTCCTGACGTCGAGTCACTACCAACCTTCTGAAGTAAAAAAAACGCAACGAGCAGCAGCGATCTACCCAGCTAGATCGGGCCGGCATGGTGTGCGTCAAAAACCTTTCTTGGGGAGTTTTTGGCAACCGCATGGAGCTCGAAATCCGCTTACTCATGGGCTGCAAATTCAGGGCTGGCTCTAACTGCGAAACCTACTTTTCGGATCGCGGAAGCGACCGCTAGAATTGGTTGGGCGGGGGCTGGCCAGGATCGATGTGCCACAAGTTTTCGGAAGTTTGTTGGAGGGAGCTATTGAGCAGAAATTGGCTTCTTACCGGATTGCAATGACACGCTGTTTGCATAATCAAAACAGACTTTTATGAAGGCGAGACATCACCAGGTGGCATGCTGGTGTGAACCAGTGTTCGGAGACTCCGCGGTCCGGGCAAGTTCCGGAGCTTCGCAGTGTGCGATGCCCAATGGCTGTTGGGTGCTGCGGCAGTACGGCAGGCCGTGGCAGCTCTTGCGGATAGGTTGAAACGGCTTGGGTTGAGCGCTCCTGCGAGGCCCTATCTGGCTGGATGCTGAGAGATGCTTGCACGTGGCGACCACAGAAGGAAGCCATCGTATTGTGGAACAAAGTTGGAAGGTCGGCAGAGCCGATAGCTTGCGGGTCAAGCAGGTTATTCGCTTCCGCTGGGCGGATGAGAAACCTAGAGTCTTTGGCAGACTTTTGTCGCAGATGCCGCGAGAAAAGCCCGTAGTTGAATTTGAAGCTGCCGCTTAGCGACATGGAAGTATGTCATTACAATTGAAGCGTTGCAAGTATTTGGATGGCTTTTTTATGGTAAGCCGCATTCCATCTGAAGAGACTTATCAGATTTGGTTTCGACTTGTCACTTCGGCGAAAGGACCATGTTCGGCCAAAAGCGAACTGGGATTGGAACGGCCTGTTGCGGCGGCGATCTGGTAAACAGCACAATCGCCCGTAGAAGTTAGGAAAACGATGCAACTTTTATGAGCACTTCGAGCTGGATCGCCTAGTGCTTTGATGGCTGCGGAGTCTTAGCAGAGGTATAAGGGAGCCAAGGGATCGGCTCTAAAGAATCGACCTGCAAGTCAGCTGCGTTCGGCAATCGAGGGATTCTCGTGCACGGCGAAAATTTGAATTTGGGAATTGTTTTGAAGCTGCCGCTGGGCGGCGTGCGAATATTAGACTATCGAAATTCGATAAGTCAACTGCTATTCGCGAAGATGCCGTGACCAGGTCAACAAAATGACCATTTGCAAATCGCATGTGAAACACACAAGGATTTGCGCGAGGCGAAGCAATTCGGGGTCTTAGAGTATTACTCAAGGTATGAGTAGTTGCTACTCACACCTGAGTAAGCGCTACTTAGAGTGTGAGTAAACGCTACTCATGCCGTGAATAGTCTCTACTCAGCGCGTGAGTATTTATTATTCATGCAAAAAGATTAACCCTTTCACTTTTCTTGAAACCCATGAACACAATTGCCGAACAAGATCTCTTTCCAGTGTTTGAAAGAACCATTATCGCGCTCGACGTTGGGCGCAGCGGTGTCAAAGCTATTGCGCTGTACGACGGCATGAAGATTCCGCTGGTGTACCCGGCGATCGTCGCTCGTGCAGTCAAGCTCGCAGACGAGGAAACGATGGCGCGCATTGCCCACGAAATCGTAACGGTGGATAACGCTGATTACTTTACCGGTGAAGCAGCCCGTCTATATACCCAGGCTGAAAATAATGCTGGCTTAACCAATGACTGGACCGACGGCGCCGAATATAAAGCACTTGTGCTGGGCGCAATTTCACGATTTAAGCATATGGGAGTGAGAGGGTTGAATGACGCGTATGTCGTTGTAGGAACTCCGGCGGATCACTACCTTTCTGGCCGCGCCGCATTAGAAGACAGCACATCATCTGTTCTAAAGAATGCGCAAGTAAAATCTTTGTCGCAGCCTATCGGCGTATACCTTTCTCATGTTTTGGATCAGAAGGGCAGCGCTATTTTGGATAAGCATCGTGATTCGTTTGGCCGCCGCACTTCTTGGATTATTATCGAAGTAGGACACTTCGATACCGGCTTCACGTACATAAAGGAAGGGGCGCATCAACAAGACCGGGATGATATTGCGGAAGGAATTAGTGCTGCGGCAAAAAATCTAAAGTGCATTCTGCAGGCAAAAAAGATACGGCGCGACATGCTGGAATGCGACGAGGCATTGCGTATCGGGAAAATTCTTTTGTTTGGCAAAGAGCAGCCAATTACCGACGAGATAGTTGAAGCTGTTGAACCGGTCGCACGAAAAATTATCGAAAAGGCAGAAATTCTTTTTGCAAGGGAAGCTTCTAAGGTCAACGGTATTTTGCTGGCGGGTGGTGGCAGTAATGCGATTTTGCATCAGCTAAGAGAGAAATGGTCGAATACGATTGCATTGCCAGAGCCGCGAATGTCAGTTGCGGAAGGGTATTTGCGTTATGCAATTAGCGTTATGCAAAAACGTTTGAAAGAACAGAATTTGAACAATGCGACGGTGGTGAATGGCTAGCCGGCCGGAACGAGCGAAGCGACGTCTGCAGATTGTCGTAAAGGAGTCTGCTTGTCCTGGACTGATCGCTAACTTGGCTCATTTACCAGAAGGATGCGAAAACGTATTTATACGTGCCGTACTTGTGGAATGGTTTACATCTAATAACAATGACACTGAATTGGCTACCCGTCTTGTAGAGCAATACCGGACTATTGAATTTCGCAACGAGCTTGGAATTAGGACCGGTGAACAAGGCTGTGTTTGCCTGCGAGACCCGACTACGCCATTGCAAGCGGATCGCGGCGTGGGCCAGACAGTTTCGTTACAGACGACACCATTCTCTAACGAGACTGGAAATCATTTGTCCCCGGTCCGTCTTCCGCCGTCGGAGAGTTCTGCGCCGACTGCTGCGTCGCTAGTTCGTGGGGAACTGCCTATGGCAGCACCGGCGCCGGCGTTTGATGTCGAATTTGACCCAGACCAGTTCTAAGCGCAACAGAGCGAGCTCAATATTGCGAGCGCAAGATGTGGCATTTTTTGAGGTGACCTAACTTTTGTGGACACTCCCGTTTCATAAATTGAGTCAATGGGAGAAAGCATGAAGAGAGAGGTGGCCCCGTTCGTTTGGACAGAGACTGGCAAGGCTTAAGTGGAACCTGGCTGATGATGGGTCTTTCCGAGTGGCCTACGCTGCCCGTCGCATTGCAGGGATGTGCTTGAAGTAAAACGCATCTGGCGTCATGCCGTCAAGCGAACTATGAGGCCTGCGGCCGTTGTAGAAGTCGATATACCGTCCAATCCCGCTGCGCGCAACACTGACTGTCTCGTAGGCGCGCAAGTAGACCTCTTCATACTTGATCGATTTCCAGAGCCGCTCTACAAATACGTTGTCGCGCCAGCAGCCCCGGCCATCCATGCTGATGGCAATGCCATTTTCCTTGAGGAGCTGGGTGAATTCTTGACTCGTAAACTGGCTACCCTGGTCGGTGTTGAAGATGTCCGGCTTGTCGTAGTGGTGGATTGCTTCCTGAACCGCCTCAATGCAGAAGTCAGTGGTCAGTGTGTTCGACAGGCGCCATGCCAGAACGCGGGGGCTGGCCCAATCCATCACGGCAAACAGATAGACGAAGCCTCGCTTCATTGGGATGTAGGTAATATGCGCGGCAAAGACTTGGTTCGGCAGGCTGAGATCCATCTGGCGCAGCAGGTACGGATAAACTGCGTGAGCAGGATGGCGCCGGCTGGTGTTGGGCTTCTTGTACACCGCTTCGATGGTCATGTGCTTCATCAGCGTCGTCACATGTTTGCGGCCAATCGCATGGCCATCCTGCCGCAGCATGTCCCGTAGCATCCAACTGCCAGCAAACGGGTATTCCAGGTGCAGTTCGTCGATCCTGCGCATGAGCGCCAGGTCCGTTTCACTGGCCTGCCGAGAACGAGAGTAGGCAGTCGAGCGCGCCAGGGAGAGGTTCTGGCATTGCCGTGTCACCGGCAGAGCATGGCTACGGTCGATCATTTCTTTGCGCTTAGCAATCCCGCTTTGGTGAGCGCGCTTCCTAAAAAATCGATTTCCAGTGCCTGCTGCCCAATCTTTGCGTGCAACACTTTCAGGTCCGGCTCGTTCTCCTTCTTGCTGGCAGTACCGTCGAATACGTCAGCAGCCCGCTCCAGCAGCTGCCGCTTCCATTCGGTCACCTGGGTCGGATGGACTTGGGACTGCTCAGCGATTTTGGTGAGCGTCTTATCGCCACGTAATCCCGCTACGGCCACCTTGGCCTTAAAGCTGCCTGAGTGGTTCCGTCTGCTTCTATTTGTCATACGCTTGCTCCTGTATTCGGCCTTGCGACCGAGATTTTGAAGCAAGGTTTCCACTTATCCATCTGCCCGAATTCCCGGGACCACTTCTAAGAACAGATTTGATGACCTATACGCCCGAGTTTCGTGCGGAAGCGGTCAAGCTGGCATTGGAACAAGGACTTTCGCTGGAAGTGGCGGCGCAGCGGCTGTGGGTGCCGAAAGGGACGTTGTCAAACTGGGTCAGGGCTACCAAGCGGGGGTCAACAGCATCAGCCTCAGCCCCCGGCAGTCGTGGTGCCGCTGACTTGGAAGCGGAGAACGCCAGGTTGCGCCGTGAGCTCGCGGTGGAGCGCATGGAGAAGGAAGTCTTAAAAAATGCCCCGCGAGCCTCGCCGCCGTCCTGATAAGTAGGAACATCATTGGCAGAAAGACATGGAATGGTGCTCTTGAAAGCCCATGTCGACGACACACGTTACGCGGACCACTCTCGTAAGTAATTGATTTTTAAATCGGAAAAGCAGACTGCCGATAATTTTAGGTGCCAATTTTATGGGCGGTCTGCAATTTGGCGCCGTCACACGCGACGATCATAACAACCTCGAAAAATATCGTGTACCTATTGATGGCCGAGTTTTCCTGCCTGCTGCAGAATCCGAGTCGAACTAAGCCTGGGGGCCTTGCTATAGCCGGAAGAGTTCAACCAAGCCGATGACGACGTTATCGAGCGGGATGCCCAGGCAGCATGCCGAGCCACCGGTATTGCCTTGCGCCATGCCGCTAGATCATACGGCGCACCGGGGCGATGTCATAGAACGGATCACTGCCAGCGCGCGTCCGGTATTCCGGGTGGGCGCGCCTGAAAAAGAGAGCAGCAGCGTCGCCCGAGACAACCGACCCCAGGACTAGTCGTTGGGTTTTGAGGTTGTAAATCAAGGCGAATTGCACGGCGCAGGGAAAAGAAGAAGAACAAGAACAGAATGAATTTTAGTAGAGGCGTCTCCGGCGCCAGCGTAGAAACGGCCCACCAGAACAGCAGCATTTGGACCTAGCCAACCATGCCCGAACCCTATACTGAAACCGGATCGAATGCTCATGGATATGATGCGAGATTTCAGAATTAACGCCAATCACGCCGTTAGAAACCTCCCGTGGTGGCTTTTCTGCCTGTTGTCTTTTGTTGTTCTTTTTATCGCCACAGATTGTTGCATCGAAAGTGGCGTTCATCAAAGGGAGCAGCGCGAGACTGAAACGGCGTATGCCGTTAGTTCGATTTTCGAATCAGCGGCACGGCGTGCCTTTACCAGGTCGCACGTTATACCGCTAACAGTGAACCAATGGATAGCTTGAAGGCATCCTCAGCAACGTTGAACTGCCCATCGCTCACATTCTCAAATGGAGAAGGTTCAGCCAAGCTCTGACATCAGCCCTCCCTGTTTGAACGTTATGGGGTCATTTCCGCCCCGGCCCCAGAATTGCCTCGCGTGCAAATCCGATCGCGATCCCGGGCAAAGATGAATCGCCGCGCTGGACTCGCTGCAAGACTCTGCGAATCCATGCCCTAGGGTCCTGCTTTTCTTGAAAAGTCCGAGCTGCTCGGATTTTTTTCAACACCCTTGCCAGCTCTTCCTGTGAAGACTTCGTATTTCCCGTAGTGGGGGAGTAGGCAAGCGTTGGCTTCAGGATGTTCGACCATTTCCCCTTGTGCACCTCCTTCTCCAGCGCGGCCTCCCATCGCGGCTTGATTGCCGCATAGCCTTCCTGCTTCAACTCAAAAAACATGCCGGCTGCCGCGAAGTAGATCGCGGGGTGCGACCATATGCCCGTCTCGCCGCGCTCGCGCGCATTCATACCCGCGATGGCCTCCATATACGCCGCGGCAGGGTTAAGGATTGGCTTGCAAAGAGCAATGTACTCCGGCAAGGTCGGCGGCCATTTGCACGTCACCAAAGCTACAAGGCCGCGATTTAGTTCTTCCGGGGTAAGCTTCCCCAACTCCATGGCCCATACCGCCTTCACTGTCGCATTGTCGGTTCCCTGCCATTGCTGCGCGAATTTTGCGCCGTAGTAGCCGTGCATGCGTTCAAAAAGGCTTTCAACCCAATGCAATGGGACGGGCTGCGGATGTGATGTAGATGAATTCGGAACGTTGCTCATGTTGCCTCCTGCCTGTTAGACCTTCGATGGTTTCGCGCTGCGCGCGCTCCTTCTCCGACTCGTACCGGAAAGGAGAGGCTCGCGGCTGCACAGCTCCTGCCACATTCATCGATGCTTTTTCTCTGGCCCAGCGCTCAAGGATCTTCAACACATAGCCCACGCCAATACTTTCGTTAGGCTTTGATCGCTTTGCTTCACCGCATGCAGCGGCGACGGTCTCGGGCGTGATGCCTTGCGAGGCAAGGGCAATAAGCCGTGGGTCTGCAGGCTGCGCCGGTATGCCGGCTGTTCTCATGACAACGCTCAAATCGGCTGGTGTCACAGCGCGCGCGCCTACTTCGATGTCTTGACGCTGGCGGTGATCCTGCTGGGGGTTCGGAGAATCAGGAATCAGGGAATCTGGAATCGGAGAATCAGCCGGATTAGCATTATGGGACCACGGTTCTTGCCCGGTGCCGGCACCGGACAAGGCTGGTGCCGGTATGGCGCTCTGCTTTTCATCTTTGTGTGGGTGTTGGTGTTTATCGAATGCAAGAATCTGAATATACCTAGCGTCACCATTTTTGTAGCGCAATAGGAACCCAGAAGATTCCAGATCATCCAGCGCGCCGTCTATATCAACGTTGTCTGCTGGAAAGACTGCCATCTTGATGCGCTTGGGGCGATCCTCCAGACGGCCGGCACGATCGGCGACAGTCCACAGGCCAATGAAGAGCAGCCTGGTCGAGAACGGGAGCCCAACGAGTTCCTCATTTACAAAAAATCCAGGTTTGATATTTCGTGCGCGGGCCATGGCTATACTCCTCTGGAAGCTTTAAGGAGCTCACGCCGCGATCCGCATCTTGTTCCGGTTCTTGGCGCCGTTCCCGGCAACCCCCGAAAGCTGTCGGTTATTGCGAGCGTCATTCGGACTGCCCTCACATTAGGGGGTAGTCGTCGGTTCATTACATGATTTCCAATCGAAAAACTCATTCCTAACCTCTTTGTCAGTAAAGTTATTTCACGTCTGCACTGGCAGTCGCCTTGGCGGGGTGGTTTCAACAGAGACCAGCACCAGCACAAGCCCAACGATTGTGGCAGTACCCCGGCAACGAACTGCAGCGAATGCGGCAGAGAAATTCAACACATTCGCTGGTCTTCAGGCTTTGGGGGTATCCAACTTCCGACAGAAGCCAAAAGCGTCAGTCGTAAGTCAGTTCTGGGGAGTCACGAGTGCGAAATGAGAAGATCTATAGAACATCCATTACCTTGCCGCTCAGTTCGATGCTGGTCGACAAGGGTTATACTTTGTAACACTGTAGGGCACGCATATCGTGGCTTCCAAGGGTCCATACAATCCGTAGCGCCGCCAAAAACAGCGTCACTATCGGAAGAAAGCACGTCATGACGCCTACAAGAGTGAGTTCATTAGTAAGCGCCTAGCGAACTCACCTTGTGACAGGTGGGCATATAGGGATGACCGTGTCCCTCTATGTTGAAGGGCGAACCGATCCGAACGACAAAAGAGTTGGAAGCGGGCCTGTCATCGCTGGATACCTGTGCTATTTCCTTAATACTGCCCGCTAGATGTGTTTTGCAATTCGAGTAGTAGAACGGCTGCTATGGGCGATGACCGTCGTTTAGCATCAACATGCGCTGACAAAGAGTCAAAATTCTCTTAAAAGCGGCGGTTCTATCAGCGAATTTTTGGTTTGGGTCGATTTTTCCATTCTTCGAAATCAAACCCTTGTCTCTCGGTAGGGTGCGGATAAGCCGCGTCAGGATCTCTTCCGTCTATCTCTTCTATTGGAATTATGTCGTCCAGTGCTTTGCTTGCGATGAGCTTTGACATCTGATCAGGAGAAAGCGCTTCCAGAAAGCGCCGGAGTACCTCTGGATCAGGAATGAGCCCACTATTCAAACCTCCGGACGCCGTTTCACTCAACCTTTCCTTTTTCTCCTGAGAGTTTTCCGTTGTGGCCTGCTGTACGAATGCAATACATACCCCCGTCGGGTCGATGATCGAAAATTCCCGTGTTCCCCCAAGGTCGCGAGCCCAATAATCCATTGGGGTGCACGCAACCGTTCTCCTGGCAACGTCGATATAACGTATCGATCCGCTCGACCACAATACGCAGGCTGGTCCAATCGGCAAGATTCTTGTCTTGGTTGTCGAACAGATGCAATCTCACGCCGTTGCAGCCGAGAATTGCAAACTGTGCGGGGTCGGCGTCACGGTAAGTTAGTTCAAATCCAAGGGCGTTTCGGTAGAAGGCGATGCCTTCTTCGACATCGCGAGCAGGGATCAGAGGCGAGACATTCCAGAAATTAGTAGCTATAGATTGCATCTGGGCTCCATGCTGAGTCTAACAGGTGGCAACGACCCAGCCACGTTACCTGACACTTAATAGGTGATCAATAACATCGCGGTGCCGCCGCGTCATGAAATACATAAACCCGCCAACCACTCTTTCAGGAGAGAAAGCTCCGTTTCGGGGTCGCTTGTTGGCGTCCGCCAACAAGCTGCCAACGTCTGCTTTCATGGTTCGTCAAAATAGACTGTAAGCGGACATTTCTCTACGTCAATCAAAGGCGCATGTCGGCTAAAGGCGGTCATTCCACGAGACGAAGGAGAACAGCTCCTTGGCAACGGCAACCTGCCATCGAACCAGCCGTTGTGATGGAGGCGGCGTCCACCAATTAAGTCGATCAGATTGTTTCAGGAAGTTTTAAGTACTCGAACAAAGCATATAAAAATCAATAACTTGGTTCTATTTTCTGTTTCTGCCCGTTTCAGATGTTTATCTGAATCCCGCTCAATGTGGTGGGGTAGAATGGAGGGGTAACCAATTGGGTGGAGGGGGCCATAAAATCGGCGACACCGCCTCGGTTGTCTGGAAAGTAGAGGACATCCGTAAACTGATCACGGAGGTCGCTTCCTGACCACCCCGTCTACTGGCTTTGATCGGTTTGATGAAGCCGGTAAAGCGCAGCAAGAGTATTGCAAAAGGTGCAGAAAGCGAACCTCGTGTTCTGCTTCGAGAGGATAGAAAGCCCCTGCTGGCTACAACTTATTCCGCGGCAAAACTACTCCGAGACGCAAGGCAGTCAACTCAAGATGGTGTTCAGGCATTTAACAACGGATGGTGCCGCATTATAGGTCGTCGATAGCTGTAGTTATTTTTGCATGCCGCTCTGATTTTGCCACGATTGGGAAAGAAAGGGTTTTCATTGGCAGTAGAACACTTTCGAAAATCTCCCTACGAAGTGGGTTTTTAAGGCGACCGGCGATTGCCTTAGCAGGAATTCTAATTGGACGAAATGAATTATTTCTAAAGAGCAAACTTTTCTCAGCGTCGTTCTCTAAAGTGGTGCGTAAAAACTCGTCGTCAAGAAACTTCGATTCGCTCGTCAAATATACAGATAAACTCGAAAAGGCAGCAATTATATCGATCTCAATATCGACTCCAGTTCCTATGTCGCGATATTTTTTAAACGATCTTTGAATCAACTTCTCGATAGGTCCAAACCGTTTTTGTTCGATTAAAATCGAGTTGTCACCTTCCCGTAATTGTGAACAATGGGTAAGAAGGCGAACAAAGGAGGCCGTTATAAGCCATTCGTAAGCGTTTCGAATAACGTCTTTATCGTCTTTTTCGTGCAATGAAGTGGCTACTTCAGCTAGACAAAACGCAGCTACCGCTGCCGAAACTTCACCGCCCATTGCGACGATTTTTCCAAGTTTTGTGAATCTTTCAGACAACTCTGCTGAAGTGAGTAAAGTGTCCCGCGCATCAATCATGCCAATAATTAATGTTTCTGCTGGACTTATAGTCGCGTAATTTTCATTGGCCAGAGCGCGGTCTGAAATAGTGGAATTAGACTGGTAATATCGGACATACCCAAAAGATAATGGCCCCGCGCAAGCAACTAGCGTCTCGAACCAATCCAGCATTACGTCTGCCTGACCAGGAGCTTCCTGTAAAAAGTTCGTGATATCCGAAGTTAATGTCTTACTTAGAACGACGTGCTGTTCTGCTGAAATTTTTACTTTGCGTAGTCGCTCAGCAACAAGGAATTCCAGAAACGACCGGTGTGCAAAGTAAAGAATCCCCGTTTCCTTTTCTTCCGTCAACGTAGATACGATATATTCGTTTAATTTTGTATCGAGATTCGTCGCCCCACCGTTTGGGAGGCCTTGTAACAAGTCAGTGGGGACATCGTGTCGGTTGAAGTGACCTTGACTTTCTCTTCGTGTCCACATCCACCACGTTAGCTCCCGCTGAAAAGTAAGCCGATCCTCTGTCGAAATTAATTTTCTTACACGCTTTTCACTGTCACGTTCTACCAGTTGTCGAATAAACTGCTCATACAATGTGTAAGCCGTAAAACCCCTGAGATCAAAGGCAGGATCTGCGGCGAGGTCAGCTACTATCCTTGCTTGCACCGGGCGCCGTAAAAGTTCAAAGGCGATTTGGTCTTTTATTTCAGTGACTCGGGAGTTAACAAAATCTTCCAGGGCGAGTGAAGAGTTCGCGACTCTATATTGTAAGTAGGAACGTAAAAATTTATCTACTTCAGTGGAATCAAAGAATGCTATTTGCTCTTCGGACCACGGTGGGAAAGCTGGATCATTGTGAATTTGAGCCCCGACCATTCTTTGGCCTCGAAAAACTAAGGTTCTTGCTTCAGACGGGAGAGCATTTGGTCGACCAAGTAACAATACTTTAGCATTTGGGCCGCGAAGGCGATTGAACTCTCTAAAATTATTGTAAAAATCGGTTGAGGACATCGCATGTTTCATCTCGTCGAAGCCGTCTAATACGATTAACAGACGACCAGCTCTATTGAGGTGCATCAGCGTCTCAAATCTATAGCCTTCAGTGTGCTGCCTTGCTGTAAATTCTTTGCCAAATAAACCTTCAAGCGATGTCTCGTGCACCTCTTGCCCAAGGCGGAGGAGAATAGGAATTCGTTCACCCGGATCTGCTAGATGCCTATTTGCCTGTTCCGAAATAGTCTGAAGGGCTAAGCTTGTTTTTCCTTTGCCGTACCCGCCGAGCACCGCAAGGGAATCTCCAGTTGGGTTTTCTATCCAGTTTCGAATTACTTTTTGCGCTGAAAGCGCATGACCATCGAAACGAGCGGCAATGTAGTAATTTTCTATTTCTTGAGCTTTAAACTCGCTAGCCAATTTCTTTATGTACAGATGTAGACCAAGAAGGTCTTCTTCTAAATGCTCATACGTTTGAAATCTTAGCTGCGGAATGGTATCGACATATTGTTGCGCGGCGGAGTTTAATGGGTGTCTAGCTACAATAATAACTTCTTGAATATCACTTGGAACTAGTGGGCCATAATCACTCCAGATTTCAGTTCTGATCATATCTTTTGTGAGGGGCTTACTATATTCTTTACATTCCACTCCAACCTTAATTGTTTTTCCGTAATTACGGTAGCTAAAGACTATATCAACGTTTTTATGTGCGATACGTACTTCCGTGGCAACATCTTGGTATTTTGTCCGAAGTAGATCTGCCACTGCATCTCTAAATTTATTGCCTTTAGTAACGGTGGATTGTTCGCCCGTTTTACTAAAATTCTTCTCAGCCATAGTGCAGCCCTTGTTTCAGTCTAATTATTTAAAATAAAAGAGGCAGAATTTTTGCTTTCTGGAACTCTGTTGCGATTTATAGTTGCCTGGCTGAGGTGTTCACATCTTAGCCAAGGCAATCGAGTTTCTCGTAGAGTCGCTGAGAACAGAGATATTTTTGGCCCTAAGTGCAGCCGCAGCAGAGCCGATCGAGGAAATTGACGACGATGAATAATACCCAAGTGACTTTGGAGCCGCTAGAGCAATCGGTAAAACGAGCAGCGGTGTTTCTGGCCGTGCCGCATGAATCTGAGGAGGACCGTGCTACCGCGTTATCGCGATCGGCCGAGCTCTTGTTAGCGGCTATCGAGCCGGCAGTCCGTGCTGGGCGCGATGACATAGCGCTTGCTACCCATGAGTTGTACCTAGCCGTAATCCGATAGTTAAGCAGTTCACTATCGCACCGCAGTGTTGGCACCTTTGGTATAACGGCGCGGGTCTCAGGCTAGCCCATCCCCTGCTTGTCGCGCAAGGTCTTATTGCCGCCAGCGACCCAGCGGCCTGTGCCATCGAGCAGGATGAAAGACTGATGCCGTAGCGATCCGAAACGAAAGCCGGTGGCTGTGTCGAGTAAACGCCCCCGTAGGTCCCACGCGTCTAAGTCTTGCAGTTTCTTAGCGTGGGGTACTGTTAGCAGGCCGTCCGGCTCGCGCCCGTCCACGGCAGCTTGCCAGCCATTCTTATCGATCACAAGGCTGCCAATGACAATGCGAAAATTCCCCGTCCCGCCTAAGGCGACAAGTAACCCGGGGCTCTTTTCTGGATGCGGTATCCATTCGCGGGAGGCGCGTCCGTAGAGCTGCCACCAACGATCCATGCGCTTCGCGATTTCTGCGTCGGTTGGCACATTGGTTAGAACGTCTCCCGACCTGCCGTCAGCCAAATCCTTGTCATTGATGATGACAAAGAGAATCCCGTTTGTACCGAGGCATATTCGGCGCAGCTCTGCGCCGCCTAGCTTTGGCTTGTCCATTCGTTCAACAAACTTTTGCGGCACGCCTAGTGGCCGGAAGCGCCAGCCGTTGTGCCCTTTGTTCTTATTTGTTAGGGTGCCGCTTGGCGATAGCGCAGAAATCAGCGCTGTCTCGACGGCCATTGCCGCCTGACGATCACCAAACGGCCCGGCAATCTCCAGTGTGTAACCCTGCTTGAGCTTGCGGACAAGATCCGCGTTATGAGCGTTGACGCCCAAATGGGCAGAGGAGCGGCGGGCGTGCCGACCGTAGCCCACATAAATCGGCTTGCCTGATTTGTCACGGTAAAGATAGACGTAGTGTTCGTGCTGTTGCATGTTCTGGCAAAGTCTTATAGCTTTTTACTGGCGGGCTACGCCGGTCTCATCAACCTGGCCCAGCCGGCTTCAACGAACTAGATTGTGGTAACCGCCGTTCACATACCAGCCGTTTTCCGCCAGCGCCTCATATAGCGCAGCCTTCCAAGAGTTCTTCCGGTTTGTACGCTCTATTCGTGCCACAGTCGACAAATGAGCGTGTCTTAAATCCGGGCTTCTCAATTCTTCCAACAGATCCCCAAGGCCCGAAAGCTCAGTAGCCGCCTCAATGGCGAACCTGCGCGCAAGGTCAAAATAATGAAAATAGTTGGCGACGCGCTTCACTAAGTCGGCCGGCCAGGAATCAGGCGGCTGAACAAAATAGCGCACTGTCACGGGCGTTGATGAGAACACTTCCGCAAAAAGCCACGTGTCTGTCTCGACTATCTTTTCCTCAAAGTACGGGTGAAGTGACTGGGTATATTGTGTTACTAACGAAGACCCCTTACCCTTGTTGCAATCCGCACACGCAGGCACCAAATTCGTGCTTAGCACTGAGAACGCAGGATAGCGAGCCTTTGAAAGAAAATGATCGAGCGTCGAGACCTGGCCGAATCCACAAAACGGGCATTTTCCCAGCGGGGCTAGCATCATTAGACTGTCGTAATACCTCCGCCCTGGCTTTTCTCGACCAACCATCTGCCTTGAATAGAGCTCTACAAACTCTTTCTTGGTTAGCCCCGCAAGCACCTCCTGCGTGTCGTTCCCCCAGGGGCTGGCGGCGAGCATAAATAACTGGTGGGTACCGCCGAAAAATTCGTATTTTTGGAAAGCGGTAATTATCTCGGCCCGACCTCGAATAAATCGCTCTGCCAGTTCGGAGTCGTCGATTTCACTTATGCAAGCATCGTACACTTCAGCGGAATCGACATTAAGTGGTTTAAGGCGCCTCATTGCCGACGTATTATTGCATCGTCGCGAATTCTGACTAGCGTTCGCAATATCGCTTGGGCCTCAAACCCCAGTTGACCCTTGTACTCTTTAAGAATGCTGTCAAACGTGCCGCCTTCATTGACTGCTTGTTGCAGCTCGTCGTGGAAGCCAGATTTTGTAACTTCCAATCCGAAGATTTCGCGTGTAAGCACTCCAACATTTTCCCCAAATGTTTCGCCTTCCGGACGGTCGGCTCTCCCCTGGGTACGCAAGCGCGTCAGTTTCCATACGCAGGACTTTGGCACTTCCTGAACAACTACAGGGGAATGCGTTGCTATAATCGCCACGCCGTTACGATTATGCAATAGATCAGATAATGCTCGCGTGAAGGCTGAGAGGAGCGGCGGGTGCAGGTGGCTCTCAGGCTCATCCATCAATACCAGCGTCTTTTCTTCTACGGTATCGACCAGTTTGGTAATGGTCAACAGCACGATAGAGTGGCCGGAACTCATGCGATTGACCAACGCGCGAGCCGCCAGAATTGCGGCTTCGTTATCCATTTCAAGCAGTCGCCCGAGGGACATGTCAGCGAAATTGGTGTCCGACTCTAGGCGCGTAATAGCGGCAAGCCATCGGTCTCGCTTAGCTGGCTGGCTAAAGCAAGACTGCAGGCTTTCTATAAAGTCATTGGCCAAATCGGCATCCGTTTTTGGCGGTTGCGGAGTAAGTACCTTAGAACCAGATCGAGCCTGCTTCATGCCCACATAAAAATACGCGACGCCACGGCTGCGGTCCGGCTGATCCGCAGGCGGCACAAAAGGGTCAAACGCGCTGAACGAGACTGAAACAACACTACTAAAATAATCATCAGGTAAAGGAACTGATCTTCCCCATTGGTTTATTTGAACGAAACACCATCGGGCATTGAGCGCATCTGCTTGTGGAAAAATAGCACTTACCATATTGTTAAGTAAAGTAGTCTTTCCAACACCATTCCGCCCTATCAGAACGTGAATATTGGTTGATGGTTTTGAGGCTGGATCGACCTGAAACTCTAAATTTACTGCGGCATGTCGTTCGTCGCCGGGATCGCGGTAACCAAATCGGAAGTCCGTTAGTACCACTTGTCCTGCGAGAACCCGCCGGAACTGACCATAGATGACAGATAGACTAACGCTCCTCATTAGCGAAGTACTGAATACGTCCTCGTTCTGCACCGCTTCTAGGACATCGTCGCTGGCGACGATGTCGCCGAGCGCACGTAGAACCTGGGCCTTTTCTTCAGGCGACAATTTTTCATGAATGCTACGATAGTAATCGACGTCCTGTCCAAGTGAAAACCAGCCGATCGGTAAATAGTCGAACAGCTTTGGAATAGCGTGCAAGGTCCAGCCGTGAGGCTGACCTCGATACCCTATCTTGACGGTTCCGAGATCTATCCGCTTTCCTTCTGCGTCGAAGAAAACGACTTCGAACGTGGTTTTGAATGAATAGTCGTCCCAGTTGTCTGGAACTAGCTGGACTAAATTTCTACTAGGGCCAGAGGCACGCGCCCCCCACTCGAGAACTTTGAAATTGATAGACATTGAAGTGCCGTACAGGCCTATAGATTAAACAATTTGTACCGCGGTAGGTCCGACGCAATGAAGCGCACCGACCACAATAAGCGTCGGAATGCCATCGTTGAATTTTTCCAAGATCGTGCGCTTCCAGCTGGTGTTACGGCCGGGGATCATCTGCTCAAACATTTTTGGCATTATCTTCAGCGCGTCGGTCGCAAGAACCTCTAGCGCGCCCATGTCCCGCGCTTTATAAGCACTGAATACCCGGACCGCCTCGTCCGCGGCGGCCAGCGAAAGCATCCGCCGAAGGAAAGTCTCTTGTTCTTCGATCGGGGCGCCTTCGAAAAAATTTAACTGACCTGACATGGTCTCGAAGCAGTCAATAGTCTTCCGATCCGCGACTGCCTGATCAAAGATGTGCTTATCAATTCCGTGCGAATTGGTGATGCCCACCGACCTGAACTGGTGAGGCATGAGGTACAGAGCGGCCATCCATGGCTTCAAGCTGTCCACGCTATCGGTTGGCAGGCCGAACTTCTTAAATGAGGATAAGACGTCGGCAAAGAGACTAGACGGGATAACTTGGCTTAGCCGATCGCCATTCTGATAGCTGCCTATTTGGAGGTCGACAGGCGCGCGGTAATCCGCCTCGAAAACGACCCGCTGCGCACGCTGATACGCTTGGACTGTCTCCTGGGATACCGATACCGGTGAGTCGTCCCAAACGTGAACAGAGCCGCAAACTTGAATATGAAAAAGGCGCGTTTGAAAAAACATCCCGGTCCTTAGAATTGTTGATTGCTCTAAGGATACGCGTTCTTTTGCACGGCGAGGGTAGGGGTAGGTGGTAAATTTTTCAAACCACCCCTTCTAACTTGTTGACACTACAAAGATAATGGTGGAGGCGGCGGGAGCTTCCATTCTTCATTAAAGGTCAACTAAGCAATTTATCTATTGAGGTTTTCGGTGCGGTATAGCTTCGATTAGAACCCCACTCGGGTAGCTAGTTGGAGCATTTTAGGAGCATAAAGTATGCATAAATAGTTCTTTTTAAACAACTAAGTTGATACAATTCAAGTCACTTGGTTAGGAGCGACGATCCAAGCCTACAAATTTCGCACTGGTACGCTCAAATGAAAACAGTCTACTTATTCACTTGGGAAATTTATTTGCCCGTAAATAAGTGGGGATGAACAAACATCAGATCGTGGAAATTATTTGTTATTTGTATTAGTAGTATAAAAACAGGGAGCGAAAAATGAGCGACAGGGGCTATTTATATGTGCTTGCTAATAGTGCAATGCCTGGAATGGTTAAAGTTGGAAAGACAACTCGTACCGTGTTGGAACGGTCAAAAGAACTTTCTGGAGCAACTGGACTTCCCACTTCTTTCATTGTCGTATTCGAGCAGTTATTTGAAGATTGCACAGCAGCGGAACAATTCGTTCATTCATTACTAAGCAAAGACGGACATAGGGTCGCTAATAATCGAGAGTTTTTTAGCGCTCCAGTAAACGAAATCGTACGCGCAATTATGTTAGCGCCTGGGCCTATTTCTGAGCACGGCAAATCTAGCATTACTGTGGCGGAGGATAATGATGAACTACTGCAGAGTGATATCCATGATGAACTGGATGAGCTAAGTTTTAACGGAAATTTCCACCAGCCTGACTATGTTTGGTCATCAGTCTATGATGATGCTGAGGGCCATTATTATGGTTACGATGGGTATCTAGAGGATTACAGTGATGCTTTGCGTTTATATCGCGAAGCTGCAAAGCTTGGATGTCTGACAGCGTATAATAAGTTAGGAAAAATGTACGAGCGTGGTGAAGGAACATCCGAAAACAGAAATAAAGCACTTGAGTTTTATAAGGAAGGCGCTCGGAAAGGAAATGCTCAGTGCTACTGGAGCATGGCTATGATGTTTCATCACGGTCGCAATTCATCAAATGCAACAAAAGCATTTTCGCTTTTTATAGAGAATCATGAAAAAGAACTTCCTGATGGCCAACATCATTTAACTGTTGACTGGAGCGAAATTTCCAACAATTGCATGTCTTTGTTGGAAGCTCAATTTTCGTTTGGCGTCAAAGTTCCTGAGATTTTGGATGTAATTATTGAAAAGCGTTTAGATGAAATAATTCACAAGACTAATTGCTTTATTGATTATTTGCGCAAAAATGGCAATGTAGAATTGTTGCCAGGGTATTTGAAGGCGCGATCACATTTAGAAAATATGAAATAGCTTGCTTTCATGGCTTGCGATGATAAGCCTCGATCAATCGATACTTTTGCTGCCAATCATAGGCGTTTAGATAACTCGACGTATTTCATTTGGTCTCGTATTTTTTACCGGCCTGTTTTTATGAAATAAAATATCAAACAATTTAATCCGATCAGGATATAGAAATTTATATAAGAATACGTTTTGGGATCGGTCGGGCTGGACGGTGATGCCCTCCGAAATTGCTTCGATTCTTTCAAGGACTACCTACCCTGTTCAAATCCGATGTGGACGCTTGGCTGGTCGGTTCTGGTTGTTGGCCAATGCGCGCGATTGGGATGCTAGGTCACCTACTAGAGGCAGGTGAGATAAGGGAAAGGCGGTATTATTGGACGATCAATGCTATTAACTAAAAACTAATCAGAGTTCATTTCATAAATGGCGGCGAAGAAAAATCATAGCGAGCGAAAGATGAACGAATGCGGTGTAATACTCGATGCAGCGGTCCCACTGTGTAATCACGCGTTTGAACTTGTTGAGTCTGCTTTCGCCTGTGGATTCAACCGGTGGATGCAACACACTAAAGACTGCGCAAGCAGAAGGAGTGTTGCAAATGAACCGGAAACCACGGATTTATTACACGGAAAGCCAGAAAGCGCTGATGTGGGAACACTGACAAAAAGGCGATTCGCTCCAGCAAATCGCTCAATTATTTGATCGGAACCATTCGTCAATTGAACGAATCTTGGCAGAGACCGGCGGCATCCGTCCGGCGCCGCGGCGCCGATCTCGTCTGGCGCTTACCTTGGCTGAACGCGAAGAAATCTCCCGTGCGATTGCAACAGGTGAATCAATTCGATCGATCGCGAAATCCCTGGGACGGGCACCGTCGACAATCAGCCGCGAGATCCACCGTAACGGTGGGGAGGAACGCTATCGGGCAGCGCAAGCCGAGCAGGCTGCCTGGGAACGGGCTCGCCGTCCCAAGACCTGTAAACTGGTCGTCAACCGTACACTGGCGCGCATGGTGGCCGCCAGGCTGCGATTGCTGTGGTCGCCAGAACAGATCGCTGGGTGGCTCAAACATGCTTATCCGAACGACGAGTGCTTCCAAGTGTCACACGAGACCATTTATCGCAGCCTCTTTATCCAGGCCCGTGGCGCCTTGAAGAAGGAATTGCTGGCGCATTTGCAACGGACCCGAATCATGCGTCGCTCGCGCCATCACACTCAGAAATCAGACAATCACGGCAGAATTCTGGATACCGTATCCATCAGCGAGCGTCCGGCTACGGTGGAAGACCGGGCTGTTCCGGGGCACTGGGAAGGCGACCTGCTCTTTGGAAGCAAGAATAGCCAGATTGCGACCCTGGTCGAGCGGCAAACGCGCTACGTCATGCTGGTGAAAGTGGCGAGCAAGGATACCCAGACCGTGATCGACGCGCTCATCAGGCATGCGCGCAAGCTGCCGGAAGAGCTCTACCAATCCTTGACGTGGGATCGTGGAAAGGAAATGGCCGACCATAAGCGATTTACACTGGCGACCGATATCCAGGTGTATTTCTGTGATCCGCACCATCCGTGGCAGCGTGGGTCGAATGAAAATACAAACGGCTTATTAAGGCAGTATTTCCCCAAGGGGATCGATCTATCGAGTTACACGCAGGCAAAACTCAATGCCATTGCGAGGCAATTAAATGAACGGCCACGAAAAACGTTAGATTATGAAACGCCCGCCCAGCGGTTTCACCAATCTGTTGCGTCGATCGGTTGAATCCACACCGTAAAGCGGACGTACCGATAGTTCGCTTGCACTGAATTTGCACCGCAAACATTAGGCACTCTGTCGTATCCTGGTATCACTAAAGAAACGTACGCCACGGGGCACATCTCGCGTGACCTTACGCCAACTCGCAATTGTTATCGTTTAAGGAACGATGAATCCAAGCGTTAGTTAGAGGAGAACAGGCGAGGCTTCCCTTACGCGATCAGCACTAAAAATTTTGTCAGCCAAATGTGGACTCAGTGCAACGTTACGCTATCGGAAAATTTTAGTGTATATAATTGGACGCACCTGCTCCACCTACTTCAAGGCGCTCCGATGTCTCAGCTCGTTTATCTCATCAAGAATTGCAGCGCGAAAGATTTCGACTCTGCCTGTCCAAAACACTGGGACAAATTGAAGCCAGCGTTTTCAGATATGGTCCGGCACTGTGATCATTGCAATAAGAAGGTCTACCTCTGTGAAACGGACGAACAAATCAAGTTCTACACGTCAGTCAAGTTCTGCATCGCAGTGGCGCAACCAGAAGGGCTGGTGAATGTGGAAGGAAATACCCCCTCTAGTCTCACTTCGGTTTCCAATTCCATAGAATCCACTGCGCAGCACGGCAATGGGGGCAGGGGGAATAGCAGTCCGGTTGTTCCGAACGTGTGGCGTAAGTCTCCGTCGCCCGTACTACATGAGTTCGTTCAGCATGACGAGCGTGCTTCTGCCTCGCTGAGGCAGCACGTAACCGACGGCAGCGACATTCCGGCCTTCCTGCGAAAACACAGCAAATAGTCGGCCTCATCAATACGGCTTACGAATTCGGCAATGAGCTACCGCATCTATCTGCAAATCCCGAATGGCAGCGCGTTCGAACGTACCGAAACGGGATCGCGGTCGATCGCCGAATCCGTATTCAGAGCATTCCTCGAACGCGACGAACTGCAAAATATGGAAGTCAGTTTGCACATGATGTATCAACGTACTGCGTTGGCCGTGCATTACTTTGATGCGGCGCCGGGCACGGCAAACAACTGGCAGGGAAGGGTAGAGCAGATCGCCTGGCCGCAAGGCGGTGGGAAAGTCGGCCGTCCGACGGAACTGGAAGGCGGCGCACGGCATAATGTTTATCTTGATGCGGTAAGCATTGCCCGCGCCAGGAAACTAGGCCAGGGCAATATTAGTGAAGGCATCCGGATTGCACTGAGCCGAGTTTGACCGTCGATCGCGCAGTGCATTAAAGAGAGCGAATCACTCGGTAGTCGTAGTCGGCTCTTTAGATTCGTCCATCTCTGCTTTGCTCGCCGGGTTCTGTTTTTCGGATCCAATCGCGTATTGCTCCGCATCGCCCGTCATCCAGAATGGACGTCGTCCACGCCCAGACCAGGTCTTGTCGGAATTCGGATCCTTGAATTTCGCCTCCGGGATTGGCTTGGATTTTACAGCTTTCGTCTTCGCCGGTTTCGCCGCTTTTGCATCGGTGACTTGTCCTGCCCGGGCCGTGCTGCGTTCGGCAAGCTTGCGACTACGTTTTGCCCGGATGTCTACACCGGCTTTGGCGGGTTTGGCTGCCGCAGTCACCTCGGCAGTTTTTGGCTTGCGACCACGCTTTTTCCCTTCCGTTTGCGCGGCCGGTTTTTCGAGAGCCAAACCTTGGCTATTCGATCCCCGATATTCCACCCGCAGTGCGTCACGTGATGTGCCCACCGCATCGATCTGTTCGAGCGCACGCTCAAGTTCGCTGACCTGATGGGTCCAGAGATCCAGCACTTGGCGAGCGTGATCCAGATCGGCCTGGATAAGTGATCTTGCTGTATTCAGGTTGCTCATAATTTTTCCTCTGCAAAGGTTATTGGAGATAGTCCATCTGGTTTTTAATATGACCGATGGCCCCTTAAAGAGAAGAATAGCAAATTAAATAATAAAATTTACGGAGTACGCGTGTTGGAGCAAACGTCATTCGGCGCGATACCAAAGGTGAGCTGCTCCCTGCATAAGCTCACCACTCTTCTCGTCACCTAGCGCAGCACGCTTACTTCGTGCAAGGGAAACGGCAGCCGGGTAGCGTCGTCGGTGGTGATGTGGGAGCCCAGCGCAAAGCGGGTGATGGCAGCCAACTCGTCGGCACTCGATGTCTTACCTTGTACGACCATGCACACTTCCGACAGCAGCGGCATGCGCCGGTTGCCGAAACGGCTGGCATTGCCAACAGCTTCCGGCGAATTAATGCGTGAATTCGGGTTGGTGAATTTGACAGACATCTGCAGCGGGTCGGGCAAGCCGCGGGTGAGCCAGAAGACCGAGGACGCCTCTTCCTCCTGGAACACGCCGCGGGCATAGCCGCCCCGGTTGGAAGATGCATAGGACACCGCCTTCGCACTTTCGTTAGTAAGCCGCACGATGCTGACAGTCCCACCTGGGCCGATGGTGCGTTTAGGGGCTGAAGCGCCTACCGCGCCCAGGGATAAGCCCAGTGGCGACAACTTGTCGTTGGAAAGGCCGGGCACCACCTGGCGGATGTTGGTCGCCTCTGTGAAAATCACAGTCGAAATGTCGTCATCCGGCGTGACCTCGGCAAAGAACTGTTCGACGGTCGAGATCAGCTCCGGCCGCTTCAACGATTTCAGGTTCGCCACCCGCTTGAGGCCGATATTGATGACCGCCTGAGGATACGACATCCACGCCACCTCGCGCTTCTCGTTGAGCATGGCGACGACGAGATTGCCCTTAACACACTCGGCATAGATCGGGGTCACGATGCGGTCCAGCTCGCCCGGACGCCGGTTGTAGGCGCTGACGCCGTTCCGATTGATCAGATGCCATGCGCCAAGCCGTATGTCGGGTGTGCGAATCGCGGCAACACCAATCGAGCGCAGCATGTCGAGTACACTGTTCTTGTACTTGGCAGTCTCTTTCTTGACCTCACTGTCATCACCGGTCTTTCCCTCCATCGCCACCGAGTTCATCAGAAACTTGGTTTGCACCATGCTGCCGGCCGCGCCGAGAGCGGCGTAATTGAGCAGATACGGGTCGTGCCTAGGGTGCTGACGCAGGTCTTCCGGCATCTCCACGCAGGATACCCACGCGCTGCCGGCCTGATGGGCGCTCTTGGCAATGTGTTCCCGCAACGCTTGGCCGCGCTGCTGTTCAGCCTGGTGGCGCAAACTGCGTTCCTTGGCAGCGCGCATCTCGCTGGTCATTTTCGCGTCCACCGGATTCAGCGTGACTTCTGGCAGCAGTTCGGCCATCGGCCCCGCATCCAAGGCTTCAATCGTGACCGCGAAGTCGTCCTTGTATTGCAGGCGACAGATACCGGGCCCGACATCCTCCCGACTTGCGGGCTCGCCCAACAGCTGTTCCGCGGCGGCTGTCATCCACGTCACGGCCTGCGGGTCGTTGCTGAAGTGCGAGATCCACAGGCCGTTTTCATGCTTGTACGACTGGCAGGTAAAAGCGACCGCCGCCCGGAGCGCGGCGCTGTCCGTATCGCTATACACGGTCTGCGCCTCTTTCAGGCAGCGTACCGTCATTCGCGGACGCTTTGCCATGCGGACCCGGTGCAGACCGGCCGGTCCAAATGCGGCATCCAGCGCTGCCAGGTAGTCAATCCGGTCCGGCGCAGGAATTCCGGTCCCCCCGGGCATGAACCGGTCGCCATGGTTGGCGCCCATGCGCGGGTAAAAGCCATGCCTGACACCGGGCTCCGCCACCGGGATGGTGCCTTCCCGGATGGTGGGCCAGGATTCGGCGACGCCTGCGATACGCAGCATCTGACTCATGACCCGGACTTCGTACGACGGTTTTTTCTGCGATGCTGCAATCCAATCGCTGCGACGCAACGCCAGCGAAAAGGTCCGCAACCGGCGCGCCCCGCCGGACAGCACGGGGTCCGACGGCATGACGATATCCATCATCCGGTTCTCGCTGCCGGACAGGTATTTTGCTTCCACCGAGCGAAAGTTCCGGATATTTACGTTGACACCAACCCGTAGCGTTTTGCAACCCGGCGTTGTGATGGCGCAGACGCTGAAGACTTCGGTCCAGCAGGCGCCTTTCATCCTGCCATCCCGGCGGCTGGGATGAAACCGCATTAGCTTTTTGCCTGAAAAGAGGCTACCGCTTGGCCCGCTCATGACCAATTCCCCCTGGTGCTCGGTGCCGGTGTTGATCAACCGACCTTCGAGCCGGCGCGCGGCATAGAGCGTGACTAGGTCGAACAAGTTGGGATCATGCGGGCTTGCGCAGACAGCGTTGGCCCGCAGGGCGGTGCCGATCGAGAACTGGTCGAACGGCTGGCGCGCTTTGCCGCGCCGCTCGAACTGTCGCCGCACGCGCTTATACGCGTCGGGCTCAAGCACCCAGCCTAGCCAGATATCGAACGTGCGCTCCAGCTCGGCGATGAGCGCATCCTCTTGTCCGATCGGCGCGATCATCCAGAAACAGATAGTGACGTCATTGCCGCCGTCGGCGGTCGGCCGCCCTCCGGTATCGGGACGCTGCACTGAGATCTTGTCTACCGCCGGCGCCGCCCACGCCATTACCGCCGCCAGACCATCGATGCAGGCCTTGACCGGCTCATCATCCTGGTCGGCGCCCTTTTTTTTGCTGATGGTGCCTGCCTCGAGCTGCGCCGTCACCAATTCCTGATAGGCCGCCACCGGCACGCAGTAGCGGTAAAAATACCGGTCTGCCAGCGCGTCGGCATCCACGTCGAACAGGAATGGTTCAAGCAGCAGGGTGTCGGCTTCAGTCATTGCGGTGCTCCTAAGGCAAGATGGTGTGCAGCATGGATTGGAAAGGTTGGTACAGCCGCTCGGCGATCGCGCGCTCGGAGGGGTGCGGATGGGCGGACATCGCCGCCGCCAACGTGGTGTGGCTCTGGACGATGCAACTCGATTCTTTGGTGTCGGCCTTGGGTGGCTGCCGGTAGACGCCTGGGGAAAAGCGCTCATCGACGAAAGCGACGAACACCGGCACGCCGCCGCGGATGCCGCGCCCGACCGTCTGCCAAAGCGAGGTGATCAAGTCCCAGGCAAACTGTTCGCGGGTATGGTCCGACATTAGTCCATACGCCGTTCTCAGGGCAAAGCCGTCATCCAGGGCGCGCTGCGCCTGCTTGCGAAACCAGCGGGCGGCCTCATCTAAGCTAGCGCCCTCGGGCGGCCTGCAGCGATCCTGCAGCACTTCCATGGCGAAGCGGTTGAGCGCACCGATGACGACATCGAGATTGTCCGGGCGAGGGTGGGGGCGGTGTAGAAAGTAAATCGTGGAGATTGCAGCAATCCCCCGGCCCGGAAGAACGATGTTGTGGCCACGCGAGATTGGCTGCAGCGGGGCCACCAGGATACTGCCATCGGGCGCCTGGCCGAATGTTTCAACACGGGAGCGCGGCAGAAAATGCAGGCGCGGCACGGCCAATGGGGAAGCGCCGGGCATGCCGTTGCTCGCCTTCTTGGCTTCGGCGTCGGACACCAGGCAATAGGCGGTGTGATGGCCATCGGACAGGCGGGCAATGGTTTCGGCAACAATGCGCGCATCCTGATAGTTGTTGACGACTAAAAGCGCCCGGCGCCTCAGATCGTAATGCCCGCTGCCATCCTGATCCGTCGCCGCCAGTTCCTGCCACTTCGCCTGCAGCACGGTTCCTGCTGCCTGCTTGCGCATCATCTGGGTGGCAATCTTGCGCAGGTTGTCCTGGCGCTCATCCGTGCTGAGGCCTGACACCCGGATCGGTGTCGGCCCCAGTGCCGTATATTCGCAGCGGCTCTTGGCCAGTGCTTCGCGCTCCTGCTGCGGCTGCTCGAGGATGGCGCAGACCGGCCATTGGACGTCAAACAGCGGGGAGGCGGTGGCGGCAGAGCCCCCGGCCCAACTGGTGCCGGACAACAGCAGCACATGGGGACCGGCCTGGTCCTCTGCCTGTAGCAACCGGTGCAGATTAGTCAATAAATAGCGGCCGATCGTCAAATGGTTGGTGAGGCTGAGCGAACCGCCTGATTCCGCGTCCGAGGTGGACGGCTCGAACAACAGCCCGAACATGAATCCGGTAAGCGGGCTGGGGACCAGGCCACTATATTGACGGATGATGTTGCTGGCCTGCCGGAACATCGCGGTGTCGGACAAGTCGAAATCGTCCTCAACGCCGCCGATGTTATGCACCAGATAATTGAAGCTGGCCAGGCAGGCATTGGTCAAGAGGGCCAGGGTAATGGCATACGCGCGCGCGGCGGCGTCCCAGGGTGGCCGCGTGCTGCGTGACAGCAGATGGCGCCGCGTCTTCTTGGCCGGCGAAGCCGTTCCCGCAAACACCTGCAACGGCCCCTTCTCGATGGCTTCGATCAGTTTGGCTTGCAAGCCTTTGGCGTTTTCGCGCATGCCATCGGTGACGACCTCCTCCAGGACCGTTGGCTGGAGGTCGAGCAGGAAGCGGAAGGCATTAATCAACTCCACGTCGTTGCTGCAGGCACGCAACAACGCTTCTTTCTCGGCAGGCGTGGGAAGATCCAGATCCACCACGGTGGAATACACGACGCCATTGAGGGCCGCCAGTTGTTCGAGTTTCTTGACCGCGCCGGGACGGTCGGCGCTGACTGGCAACAGTTTGGACAGGATGCTGCTTGCAGTGAACGTGCGACTGTCGACGACCCAGTTCAATGGCGCACTGCGGCTGATGAGTAGATGATAGATGGCGGCGATCGCGTCTTGCAGCACGTTGTACTGCCGGTGCCATAACAGGTTGGTGCGTTTCCCATACTGGGCGCCACCCTTAGTGTTGATTGAGATGGCAAGCGCCTCGGAACTGGTGCGCGTGAATGCCGTGCCGCTGGAGGTCAGCAACGCTTGGTTCTGCGTACATTCCTTGTCGAAGGCGCGCTGGATCTCGTCCGCCTCGTCGATCAACACCACGTCCGTGAGAAACTGCGCCGCCTCGGGAAACGACAGGCTTTCAAGCAGCGCATACTTTTGAGGCGTCATCAGCAAAAACGCCTGCGGCGTCATGGCGACGACGTAAGCGCTGCCGAGCTGGCGCTGCTGGCGATGGGTCGGACACACGGTCAGGTAAGGGCAGGTAACGTTCTTGTCCTGCAACGGGGTCCCGTCTTTGCGTGTTTTAGGCTGGTACAGGATGTCGCATGGGGGATATTTCAGCTTGTCCGCGAACGAATGGTCGTTTTCCTGATAGCCCTCCAGCGGGCAGGCGGTGTCAAGCGTTTCGGTCAAGCCGGCCGCCGCTTCTAACGATTGCTCGGTGGGAAAACCGGCAGAATTCCAGAGCGCCGCGTTCAGGTGTTCATCGCGTCGATTCAATGAACTGATGACGGTGGATTTGTCATACCCATGCGCCTTGACGCGGGCGATCAGTTCGGACGCGCTTGCCGTATCCTTGCTCAGGACCAGCACGCGCTTGTTAAATGCCGGGCTGATGAGCACAAACAACAGCGCTTGCAAGAGTGTGCTTTTGCCGCTGCTGAGCATGCCGACGACGTGATGCAGGCGATCGAGGTGTATGACGCCATCACGAAAAAAACCTTCCCCTAGGTCGGTAATGCTAACCCGTTTGAGGCGGTCTTCCAGATGCAGTTTCGGCAGCCACGCCGGAAAGCCCGGCGCATTCTCGCGCGCGTCGGCCTCAGCGGCCGTATGCAGCAAGAGGCTCCATGGCACCGCGATGGCGGGGTTGTTCTGGCGGCGGGTGAGATCGAATGCCGCGCCGCGTGCCGTGGGCGCAGGCAGCGTGATCTGGATGCGGTCCTGGCTGTTACGCCGGCGGATATAGGCCTTGCCCTCTTTACCGTAGAAAAACTCTCGGGTGGAATACGGGGCTGGTGTGGCAATGATGCGGTCAAGCAGTGCGAAAGCCGCGCTGCTGGCATGGGAGGAGGGTCGAATGACCCCGCCGGTAACCAAATATGCGGTGTGGGGCGCATGGCGGGCATGCTCTTCCATTGCGCCGTTCCAGGAGAAGCGAGCGGCGAGTCCATGCGCATACTGACGCAACCGAAACAGCGGTGCGCGCAGGTCTTCACGCAGCCAGCCCGCGCAATGACCCTGCAGCAGGATCGGCATCACGCCGACCTCGTCGGACTGTAGATGTTTGCAAAGGAAATGCAGACACAGGTCTGCTAGAAAGACCCGGCGTTTGACCTTGGCGTCTGCCATTTCCAGGCTCGGGTAGACGGTCGCGATGTAGTCATTCATCCAGAGCCAGAAGTTTCTCACAGGGCCTCCCTCAGTTCGGCAAGCAAATCGCTGCTGGGCAGAATGCGCGCCTCGGTGCGCAGGCCAGAGCGCCTAGCCCGCGTGAACTGCTCGATGTAGCGGCGGTTGATCTCAAGCAGATAGTCCGGCACAACGATGGCGAGCCGGTGCCGCTTGAATGCCTTGAATTCCTTGAAGCTGCGCGCCAAACCAATCGCCGAGCGATGCACCTTGACGTCGACCGCCCAATGATGCGGATGTGTTGGGTGGTGTATCAGCAGGTCGACCGCGTCCATCAGTGGCCACAACTCGGCGTCGTAGCCTAGCGCAAGCACATCCTCATATAACTGGACTTCCGTCACGCCGGGCAGCGCCCAGAACAGGCGCGCCGGACGCTTTAGTTCAAGCATGTCCGGCCCGTAGTCAAGCATCTGTGGTCCGTGCTGCTCCAGCAGTTGCCGTGCAAGCGGATCGCGGCTCTCCGAAGTCCAGACGCCATTGACACGCGCCACGCGCACTTTCGAGACCGGGCAGATAGGCACCTTGCCGTCGACGCAGTGAATGGGCAGGAGTGGTCGGTAAAACTGATTGACCAGCTCGATGGTATCCGCCGGGTGCCGACGCAATACCGGGTCCAGTAAGAACACGGAGCGGCTGGCGACCGTGGGCGAATCAATGACGGTACGCCGCCATGCCACATAGAACGCCTGCGCATCGGCAGGCGCCATGGTGCTGCACGCCGCCATCACCGTTTCGTAGTAGTGGTGCTCTTCATCGACGCTTCTTGCGCTGACAAATCGCAGGCAATCTTCCGTGATGCTGCCGCTCTCGAACAACACGACAGCCCCAAATTCCTCGGCATCCGCGCCATCATAGTCCGGACACCACTGGTAAAGCGGCTGCTGGCAAGCCACCAGGAATTCAATCAGATTGACTGGATAGGATTTGCCCAACTCGATATTGAGGAGGGCGGCCAGGTTAAAGCCGCGTCGCAGCGGCAAAGGGTAAGGTGCGAGAATATGTCCAATCTCGTCGACTTTCTCCTGAAGTTCGACCAGGCCTCTGGCCAGTTCGCGCACCATGGACTCGACGCTCAATACCGCAGCAGGCGTTTGAGAGGAGACATTCAGGCGTTGCAGGCGATCCCAAATCTCGGCCGGAATGGCATCGATATCGCCTTCGGCCTCCCAAGCCAGATAACGGTCCAGGCGCGGCCGGGAGATAGCGAGTTCCTTGGCGGCACGGGTCTTCCAGCCATGCTTGGAAGTATCGAAGACCGAATTTAGTAAAGCTGTGAAACTAGCCGCCATCGCTTCCGCCATTGGTTGCTTAATTTTGCTGCAATATACCGGCGTTTTTTAGCGTTGCAAAGGAAATACGTTGAAATCGTTACAGTTGTAACGCGTATCAATATTACCGCGGACTAGCTAAAAAAATTTCCAACTAACTCCTGAATTTCCGACTTAAATGCCGGGAACCACAGATTGATTTACGGTTGCCGAATGGTTTAACTATATTTTACATAAATCAAATTATTGGTTTTTTTGATGTCACGGCAAAGTTGTATGTATGGTCAGCCTCCTATTTGCAACCACAGACCCAAGATCACGAATTGGCTTGCGAGTATGTATCCGGACTTCAGTTGGAGAATCTATTCTCCGGTCCTCAATGAGTAGTCGCGCCGGTCAGTCCTTCATAATGTCGCAGTCTCGAAGACTTATACAACTTTCAGGTTTTCTGCCCGACCTTGTGCCGTTCTCGTCATCTCAATATCTGCTGTCGCAAACACGTGGAAAGGATTCACTAAATGGCTACATCAGCTTCGGCTCATAGGACGTTCCTTTTGCCAGAACCGCCCATGCGATCCGAGCAATCTTGTTGGCTAATGCGACGACTGCAACGTTGATGTGTCGCCGCGCCATGACGCGTTGAACCCAGTCATTCAACGCATCGTGGTGCTTCTCCCGCTGGATCAGCACTGCACGCGCACCTTGCACCAGCAATCGTCGCAAATTCTTGTCGCCCCGCTTGCTGATGCCAAGCAGTCTCGATCTGCCGCCAGTTGAGTGCTGGCGCGGTACCAGACCGAGCGCAGCAGCCATGTGGCGGCCGTTGGCGTACTGGGTCGCATTGCCAATTTGGGCAACCATCAGGCTTGCGGTTACCGGCCCAATGCCAGGGACGGTCATCAGACGCTTTCCGGCCTCATCTTCTGCCAGCAACCGGCTGCATTCGCGCTCAAGCTCGGCAATTTGCTTACTCAGATCGACGTAATGCGCATGCAAGCGCTCCAGGAGATAAATGAACCGTTGCGGAAGCTGTTCTTTTTTGGCGTCAAGCAAGATCGCCAGTTGCCGCATCCCGGTATGTCCTTTGGACACGACCAAGCCAAACTCCAGCAGGAAACCGTGGACTTGATTCATGCATCGGGTTCGTTCCTTGACGAAGCCATCCCGCATCCGGTGAAGCACAGCAAGCGCTTGTTGGTCGAGCGTCTTGATTGCAACAAACCGCATGGTCGGGCGCCGAGCCGCTTCACAAATTGCCTCGGCATCAATGAAGTCGTTCTTGTTCCCTTTGACGAAAGGCTTAACGTACTGCGCGGCAATTAACTTGGCCTGATGCCCCATCTCAGTTAATTTGCGAGCAAGGTAATGGGCACCAGCGCAAGCTTCCATGACGATCAGGCACGGCGGCAGCCGGACAAGTGCTGGAAGCAACTGGCTCCTGCTCAACTTACGCCGCAACAGGACGTGCCCTGCCCGGTCTTGGCCGCAAAGGTGGAAAGTACTTTTGCCCAGATCAATTCCAAGAACGGCGATTTCCATGGTGGCCTCCGTACGATTAATCTCCTTAGGTTAACCCCGACCTCCGTCTCCGCCAACGGCGGGGGCGGAGGCTGACCATCTCATTAATGTCCGTTTCTAGCAAAGTTGAAATACCCGATCTTCCCTACGCTACGCTGCTTGGCATAGCAAATGAGAGCAGTTTTGGATTGGTGGACACCAGCCTGCCATCTTTACCCTGGTCCGATAGGTGCGTCAAATTGCGCTTATGAAAAGGGGGCAAGGCCAAGTGGGTTTCGCTTAGAGAAGCTGTTCAAATTCTGAGCATGGCATTGGCTTAGCGAAGAGATAGCCCTGGCATTGGTCGCAGCCTTTTTCCTTTAAAAAAAGATATTGTTGTTCGGTCTCCACGCCTTCGACGACGACACGCAGCCCAAGGCTGCGGCCCAAAGCAATAATGCCGGCAATGAGCGTGCCGCGTCCTTTCACGCTTTGCAAATGTTGCAGTTGTTCAGCTGGCTCAAGTTCCTGAAGAAATGAGCGGTCGATCTTAAGTTCATCCAACGGAAATCCACGCAGATAGCTGAGCGAGGAATATCCGGTACCGAAGTCATCCATTGACAAGTGCAAGCCCATGTTCTTGAACTGGCTAAGGAGGGCAATGCTGTCGTCTGCGTTTTTCATCAGCACGCTCTCGGTAACTTCGAACGTGAAATACTTTGGATCCACGCCGCTTGACGCCATGATGTCGCGCACCGATCCAAGAAAATCGGGACTGCTGAACTGGTGTCCGGAAACATTGATGGAAATCCTCGGAACAGCCAGGCCGCGCGCTTGCCACAAGCGGATGTGGCGGCATGCCTCGGCAAGCACCCAAGCACCAATTGGAACAATCAAGCCGCTTTCTTCCGCCAGCGGGATAAACTCATCAGGACGAATAAAACCGCGTTCTCCGTGCTGCCAGCGGATGAGCGCCTCGGCGCCGACGATGCGCCGGGTTTGGGTATCCACCTTGGGCTGGTAGAATAGTTTCAATTCACCCAGGCCAATCGCTTTATGAAGATCGCTTTGCAGGCCGAGATACTGCAGGGAACGCTCATTAAGATCGCTAGAATAGAATTGGTAGGCATTGCCGCCCTGCTGCTTGGCAAAATTCATTGCAACCCCGGCATTTTGCAATAACAAATCGCGTTCCGTGCTATCGCCCGGGAATACCGTGATGCCGACACTGCACGAGGTGAACAAGCGCTGGCTGGCAATTTGAAAGGGCTCATTCATCACGCCGAGGAGGCGGCGCGCAATATGGATGGCGTCTTCCTCCTTTTCGATCTCAGTGAGCAGCACCGCGAATTCATCCCCTCCCACGCGCGAAAGATAAGGGTGGCCAGCGTCGCTACGGCTGGCACTGTCCGTGCTGCGTATGCTTCTCTCGAGTCGCTGGCCCACCTCCTGAAGAAAGGCATCTGCAAACGTCGGACCGAGTGCGTCATTGATTTTCTTGAAGCGGTCAACGTTGATATACATGAGCGCACCGTTGCGGCCATGGCGCCGCGCTTGACGCAGCGCCCAGTCCAGGTGGTCATAGAACATGCGCCGGTTGGGCAAGCCGGTCAGCAAATCGCAATAGGCAAGCCGGTCCAGATAGACCTTGGCCACAAGCGTATTCCAGATACGTAACGCAAGTTCGCTGGGGTCCACCGGCTTGTTAAGGAAGTCGGTCGCGCCGAGTTCGAGCGCCCGCAACTTGGCCTCAGGGCTGCTGGAAGATGTCAGTACGATGACCGGGATGTGTCGGTAACGCTCATCCAGCCGCATGAACTGCAGGATGTCGAAACCGGTCACGTCGGGCATCATCAGATCGAGCAGCACAACGTCAGGCTTACGTTCAATCATCAAATCCATTGCCAGCGCCGGCTCACTGGTGTCAATGAAATTGCTGTATCCCGCCTCAGTCAGGAACTCCTGAACGACCTCGATATTGATAGGCTCATCGTCCACCATCATGATACAGGCGTCCCGGAGCACGTTCAGTTCGCTGCCGTAGCCACTCATGTCGTGCAGTTTCAGCGCACTGCCTGAGTCCGGCAGCACCGGGGGTATATGAGGGTGTGTCACGTGTTTGCTTTCCGTTTTAAAGATTGTCATTCCGTTGCGCTCGGTTCGACGATGCGGGCTTGCAAACTGCGAAGCAGCGCTAGCGATGCGGCAACAGCTTGTTCGTCGTTTCGTTCTATGCGGCTTTCAAGCTCTGCCGACGGATCGGTGAAGGCATCATAGCCAACCGTTCCAGCCGCCCCCTTGAGCCAATGCACCAACGCGGCCAGTGCGGCCAAATCGCGGGCCTGCCAGGCGGCATCCATGGCGTCGAGCTGCTCCGCGAGGCGGGAGGTGAATTTGCGGATCGAATTGTGCAGCCGCGGCCGGTTGGCCAAACGCGACAGCAGCGGACCCGAGTCGGCCTGCGCATCGTCGGCGGCCAAAGCCGGCGCAGGGGACGCGAGCGGCAGGGCCGGCGCGGTATGCACGGCATGCCCTGCCGGGAGCCTGGCTTGGGCCTGCCGCTCCGGGGTGTGAACCTGTTTGCCGCCGAGTACGCCGGCGACCGTGGCGAGCAAGCCATCGATGTGTATCGGCTTGGTGAGATAGCCGCTACATCCAGCTGCGATGACTTCCTGCTCAAAGCCGTTCATTGCATGTGCCGTCAGCGCGAAGATTGGCTGCGCATAGCCGCGTTCGCGCAGCCGGCCCGTCGCCATGAAGCCATCCATAACCGGCATCTGCATGTCCATTAGCACCAAGCCATAATTGCGCGCCAGCGCCATTTCCATCCCGACCAAGCCATTCTCCGCCTGGTCCACCGTCGCGCCGCATTCTTCCAGCACAAGCCTTAGCAGTTCCCGATTTTCGGGCCCATCGTCCACCACCAGCACCCGGCTGCCTGTGGGGAAAACCCATTGAAGGGCCTGCTCGCTGCGGGAGGTGACTTCGCTGGCTGCGACAACCTGTTCTGGCGTCAGCATGGGGACGCCTTCGATCGCACCACAATCGATACGGATGGCAAACGTGCTTCCCTGGCCCAGAACGCTGGTAGCAACGATATCGCCGCCGAGGGCGCGGGCAAAGCGCCTCGATATCGACAGGCCAAGGCCGGTGCCGCCGAACCGACGTGTGACGCTGGTGTCGGCCTGCACGAAAGCCTCAAAGACGGCGGACAGCTTGTCCGAAGCAATGCCAATGCCGCTGTCGATCACATCGATTGCGAAAAGCGCCTTGTCGTTCTCATACCCCCCTTGCTCCATGTAGAGTTCAATGCGAACGCTCCCGCGCTCGGTAAACTTGATCGCGTTCCCCACCAAATTCGTGACAATCTGGCGCAGCCGCCCCGGGTCTGTCCTGATGGCTCGCGGTATTGGGCTCCTGGCGGCAATGTTTACCGTGATTCCTTTTTCCGCCGCGCGCACGGCTAGCACATTGGCGACCTCCAGCACAACCAAGTGAGCTGCGCATTCCGCAATCTCCATCTCCATTTGCCCCGCCTCGACCTTGGACAGGTCAAGGATGTCGTTGATCAGTTCCAGCAAATGCCGGCCGCTGGAATGGATCGTATTGAGGAACTTGAGCGACTCTTGCTCGCTCTTGCCGTAGCCCCGCTGCAGCAGTTCGGTAAAGCCGAGGATGGCGTTCATGGGGGTGCGGATCTCGTGACTCATGTTGGCCAGAAACTCGCTCTTGGCCCTGCTGGCCGATTCGGCCTGATCCTTCGCCTGATAGAGTTCAATCTTGTTGCGCTCGATCTCGGTGACGTCGTTGAAGCTGATGAACACGCCGTTGGGCTTGCCCTGCTCGGCAAGCACCGGGGAGCAATTGACCACGAACATGCGCTGCTCGCCGCGGCTGTCGCGTAGATGGATGATGCTGTCGACGGACTGGGCATTTCTCTTGAGCTGCGCCAGCCATGGCATGGATGCCTTTGCGGCAGGTCGGCCATTGCTATCGATCCAGGGCAGCTCGGCCGCGCTCTTCCCGAGCAGCGCGTCCGGCCTCACGCCCGCCAACGTGGCGAACGCTTCATTGGCGAGCACGATGTTCTGGCGGCGGTCCAGAACAAGCAGGCCTTCCGCCAGGGTGTCGAGCGCGGCGCGCACCCGGCCCGGTATGGCCTCCGACGGATCCAGATGGCGCAGCACCTTGCCCAGGTAAAAATAGAACATCAGTGCGCAGGCTACCGTCATGAACGTCACCAGCATCAGCAGCGGTGAATTAAGCATAGCGGTCAAGCCCACACCGTGGCCATCCGAATAACGCAGCTCTAGCTGGCCCCACTTTGCACTGCCCGAGAAGATGGGCACATGCAGCTGGGTATCGGTGGAATGGGTGTCCGCGACCTCGGACCACAGGCGAGCATGGTCGCCGACGGCGACCAGCAGCGTTCGATCCGCGCCGCGCACGCCGGCTGACAGTAGCTCCGCATTGCGCTTGACAACCATCCTCAGGATGGACTCGAAGGTCGCCAGATCGTTGCGAGTCACCAGAGCGGTGCTGGTGATGGCCAGCGATTCAGCCAGCGCGGCGCGGCCGTCGCGGATAGCGGCCGGCCGGTCCGGCACCAGCCCGAAGAACGAGGCGGCGAACAGCGTGCTAGTCACCAGTACGGCTAGGCCCAGCGAAATATAGGTTTTGGCATTCAATGCCTTCATTTACGGCCCTCCTCTGCTGCCTGCGCGGCGGTTTTATCTTTGCTAGTTTCGCCGGCGCCGATAATAGATTCAAGCGAGTCGTCCGCCTCTTTCGCCTCTTTCTCCTCTTCGTCCATGAACTGCTTAAGAACCGGCAGCGGGTCGACAAACCGCCAGGCCGGTAGTGAGGACAAGAGGCTGGTGGCCAGCACGCCGCCGCGCAGCAGCCAGATCACATAGCCAACCGAGAAGCTGGTGCCGACGGCCACTGTAGCGCCGACGACGCGCTGTTCGGCCTCTTCGCTGGCCTTCACGCTCTGGCGCAGTTCGTCTAGGCCGCGCATCATGCTGTCACTGCGCATTGCGGCTCGGGACTGCTCAAGCACGGACGCCGGCAAGGCCGGGGACTGGAGTGCGCCGACCTCGAAGAAATTGTTGCCGTCGGCATCGCCGGCCCGCATTGCCAGGAAGCTGACGGCAAGCGACCGCGCCCCGGCGCCGGCATGGCGATTCGCAGCCGTTGCAGGGGCAGTCTGCGCCATCTCCTGTGCCGGCAAGGCAAGGTTGGCAGATTCGGCTGCCATCTTGTGCGGCAAGACTTCGGACGCGGTCAGCCGCGCCAGCAGGGCCGGCTTTTTCTCGGCGGATGACTTGTCCTGCGCGTCTGCCGTCGTGCGCGTCGAAGGCTCCGTCTGTGGTGGCGTCACGCCAGCCTGGGACACTGGCATGGGTGGCGGAACGCCAATGGAGGCGGTGATGCTGACGCGCACTTCGGCGGGCTTCCCCTGCAGGCCATGCGCATCGATGGCGGCATAGGAAAACCGGGCCTCTCCTGCCCAGCCGGCTTGGGGCCGGAAATACACCCGCGCCGCATCGCCAGCTACGTTTAGCGTCGAGCCGGAGGACAGCAGCTGCGTGCCGGCGGCGTCGAAATACAGCGTGCCATGGGCAGGCAGGCGGACGATGACGATGGAAACCGGATCGGCATCTGTATCTTCCGCAAGCAAGACCACGGCCAGCAAGGTGCCCGCATCTTGCTGGCCAGTCACAGCTGCCCCCCACCCTACTGGAGCGTCGTTGATCGAGGTCGTGATGACGCTCGCCAGCGCTTCAGCCAGCGCGCCCGATTCATCCCGGAGCGTGAGGAAGAAAATCGTTGTGTCGGTCGCACCGGGCGTAACGCGGTTTGCCGTGGGCGTGAACACCAGGCCACGCAGCGCGGCCGTGGCCTGCGACGCCGTGCCGGTGAAGGTGTAAATCCCGGTCGCGCCGTCATAGGTGCCGCCGCCGAGGTTGGTCAGCGACCCCTTGTCGGCGCTGTCGAGCTTCACCTGCACGGTTAGCTGCTGCGATGCGTTGTCGGCGTCGGCAATCGTTACGCCCGCAAATGGCGAAAGCGTAGCATTGTCATTGACACCCTGGCCAGCCAGCGTGCCGCTGATGACGGGCGCATCGTTGACCGAGCGCGCGTCCACCGTGGTGCTGCTGTCAGTGACGGTAGCAAAGCCGTCGTTCACGGTAAGCGTCAGGGTCGTGGTGTCAATCGTGTTGGGCAGTACGCGGTTTGCCGTCGGCGTGAACACCAGCCCGCGCAGCGCGGCCGTGGCCTGGGCAGCGGTGCCGGTGAAGGTGTAGATACGCGAATTGACGTCGTAGCTGCCGCCGCCAAGGTTGGTCAGCGAGCCCTTGTCGGCGCTGTCGAGCTTCACCTGCACGGTTAGCTGCTGCGATGCGTTGTCGGCGTCGGCAATCGTTACGCCCGCAAATGGCGAAAGGCTGGACTTGTCGTCGACAGCCTGGCCAGCCAGCGTGCCGCTAACGATGGGCGCATCGTTGATCGAGCGCGAATCCATCGTGGTGGTGCTGTCAGTGATGGTAGCAAAGCCGTCGTTCACGGTAAGCGTCAGGGTCGTGGTGTCAATCGTATTGGGTAGTACGCGGTTTGCCGTCGGCGTGAACACCAGGCCACGCAGCGCGGCCGTGGCCTGCGACGCCGTGCCGGTGAAGGTGTAAATCCCGGTCGCGCCGTCATAGGTGCCGCCGCCGAGGTTGGTCAGCGAGCCCTTGTCGGCGCTGTCGAGCTTCATCTGCACCGTCAGCTGCTGCGACGCGTTGTCGGCGTCGGCAATCGTTACGCCCGCAAATGGCGAAAGGCTGGACTTGTCGTCGACAGCCTGGCCAGCCAGCGTGCCGCTAACGATGGGCGCATCGTTGATCGAGCGCGAATCCACCGTGGTGGTGCTGTCAGTGATGGTAGCAAAGCCGTCGTTCACGGTAAGCGTCAGGGTCGTGGTGTCAATCGTATTGGGCAGTACGCGGTTTGCCGTCGGCGTGAACACCAGCCCGCGCAGCGCGGCCGTGGCCTGGGCAGCGGTGCCGGTGAAGGTGTAAATCCCGGTCGCGCCGTCATAGGTGCCGCCGCCGAGGTTGGTCAGCGAGCCCTTGTCGGCGCTGTCGAGCTTCATCTGCACGGTTAGCTGCTGCGATGCGTTGTCGGCGTCGGCAATCGTTACGCCCGCAAATGGCGAAAGGCTGGACTTGTCGTCGACAGCCTGGCCAGCCAGCGTGCCGCTAACGATGGGCGCATCGTTGATCGAGCGCGAATCCACCGTGGTGGTGCTGTCAGTGATGGTAGCAAAGCCGTCGTTCACGGTAAGCGTCAGGGTCGTGGTGTCAATCGTATTGGGCAGTACGCGGTTTGCCGTAGGCGTGAACACCAGGCCACGCAGCGCGGCCGTGGCCTGCGACGCCGTGCCGGTGAAGGTGTAAATCCCGGTCGCGCCGTCGTAGCTGCCGCCGCCAAGGTTGGTCAGCGAGCCCTTGTCGGCGCTGTCGAGCTTCACCTGCACGGTTAGCTGCTGCGATGCGTTGTCGGCGTCGGCAATCGTTACGCCCGCAAATGGCGAAAGGCTGGACTTGTCGTCGACAGCCTGGCCAGCCAGCGTGCCGCTAACGATGGGCGCATCGTTGATCGAGCGCGAATCCATCGTGGTGGTGCTGTCAGTGATGGTAGCAAAGCCGTCGTTCACGACAAGCGTCAGGGTCGTGGTGTCAATCGTGTTGGGCAGCACGCGGTTTGCCGTAGGCGTGAACACCAGGCCACGCAGCGCGGCCGTGGCCTGCGACGCCGTGCCGGTGAAGGTGTAAATCCCGGTCGCGCCGTCATAGGTGCCGCCGCCGAGGTTGGTCAGCGACCCCTTGTCGGCGCTGTCGAGCTTCACCTGCACCGTCAGCTGCTGCGACGCGTTGTCGGCGTCGGCAATCATCACGCCCGCAAATGGCGAAAGGCTGGACTTGTCGTCGACAGCCTGGCCAGCCAGCGTGCCGCTAACGATGGGCGCATCGTTGATCGAGCGCGAATCCATCGTGGTGGTGCTGTCAGTGATGGTAGCAAAGCCGTCGTTCACGACAAGCGTCAGGGTCGTGGTGTCAATCGTGTTGGGCAGCACGCGGTTTGCCGTAGGCGTGAACACCAGGCCACGCAGCGCGGCCGTGGCCTGCGACGCCGTGCCGGTGAAGGTGTAGATACGCGAATTGACGTCGTAGCTGCCGCCGCCAAGGTTGGTCAGCGACCCCTTGTCGGCGCTGTCGAGCTTCACCTGCACCGTCAGCTGCTGCGACGCGTTGTCGGCGTCGGCAATCATCACGCCCGCAAATGGCGAAAGGCTGGACTTGTCGTCGACAGCCTGGCCAGCCAGCGTGCCGCTAACGATGGGCGCATCGTTGATCGAGCGCGAATCCATCGTGGTGGTGCTGTCAGTGATGGTAGCAAAGCCGTCGTTCACGGTAAGCGTCAGGGTCGTGGTGTCAATCGTGTTGGGCAGTACGCGGTTTGCCGTCGGCGTGAACACCAGCCCGCGCAGCGCGGCCGTGGCCTGGGCAGCGGTGCCGGTGAAGGTGTAAATCCCGGTCGCGCCGTCATAGGTGCCGCCGCCGAGGTTGGTCAGCGAGCCCTTGTCGGCGCTGTCGAGCTTCATCTGCACCGTCAGCTGCTGCGACGCGTTGTCGGCGTCGGCAATCGTTACGCCCGCAAATGGCGAAAGGCTGGACTTGTCGTCGACAGCCTGGCCAGCCAGCGTGCCGGTAATCACAGGCGCATCGTTGACCGAGGTCGAGATTACGGTTGTTGCAGAGTTCGTTGCCGTGGCAATGCCATCGCTGACGCTGATGACGAAACTGGTAGTTTCCGTTGCGAGCGGGACGACCCGGTTCTCGGTGGGCGTAAATCTCACGCTATGCACTGCGGCGTTCACTTGGTCAGCGCTGCCCGTAAAGGTGTAGACACCGGCGCTGTATGACCCGCCCAAAATGCTCGACAGTGAGCCCTTGGCGGCATCGTCCAACGCAATAGTCACGGTGAGCTGCTGGGCCGGGCTGTCGATATCGGCAATCGTGACGTCGCTGAATGGCTGCAGGCTGCCATTGTCATTGACCTGGTGGCCAGCGGTGGCGCCGCTGATGGTGGGCGCATCGTTGCCGCCGGTGATGGTGATGACCAGCGTTGCGCTTGCCGTGCCGCCTTTTCCATCGCTAATCGTGTAATTGAAAATATCGCTGGAGACCGCCCCCTGGCCGAGCGCCCTGCTTTCCAGCCCATTTGCCAGGTAACTATACGAGCCATCGCTTGCAATCGTCAGCAAACCATAGTCGCTGCGGATCGAGATGGATGATCCTGGATCAATGCCAGATGTACTGTCGCCAGATTGCACGGCAAGGATGGTCAGTTGGTCTCCGGCATCGACATCCGTGTCATTATAGAGCAGGCCGTTCGCGGCGTTGACGTCAAGGCTCGCATCTTGCGGCAGCGCTGCGCTGTCGGCCTCGGCAACCGGCGCATGGTTCACATGACTGATCGTGATGGCTACTGTCGCCGGGTCTGAGACCAGCGATCCGTCACTCGTCCGGTAAGTAAAGGTATCGGTGCCGAAGTAGCTGACATTAGGGGTGTAGATGAAAGAACCATCCGTGTTAAGCACCAGCGTGCCATGCGACGGCCCGTTTTCCAGCACGGCAGATAACGTTTCCTTTCCTTCACCGTCCATATCGTTCGTCAGCACGCTGTCCGGTGCCGCCACTACCAGCCTGCCATCCTCCTGCACCGTATACCCGCCATCGTCGACCGCAATTGGCGCGGTATTCTTGCCCAGGATGACGATGCGCAGTGTCGCGCTGGAGACAGCCCCGGACGAGTCCGATATCTGATAGGTGAATGTCTCTGTCAGCGATTGACCGGCCTGCAGGCTTGCAACGGGGTCCTGCCCGTCCAGCACATAGCTGAAAGCACCGTTGGCGTTGAAGCTGAGGCTGCCATACTGGCCCCGCAGGCTCTGTCCCGGCGCACTGCTCGTGGCCGCATAACCGGCCGCCAGCACCACGAGAGAATCCGGGATTAGCATCTGGTCCGGGTCCCGGTCATTGGCAAGCAGGCCGGCTGCGGCAACGACCAGGTTGTTTCCCTTGAACACGGCATAACTGTCATCGACTGCCGTTGGCGCGTCATTCTTTCCAAGCACACTGAACGTCAGCATGGACGATGCACCGGCGTTGTTATTGTCGTGGATGAAGTAAGCAAACACGTCGCTTGCCGTTTGCCCGGCAGCCAGCGCGCGGGCGGCTGCCCCGGCGGTGTACTCGTAGCTGCCGTCGGATCTGATCAGCAGGGTTCCATATACGCCATTGACCACGGTGCCTTGCGCTGTCACCGCTACCCCACTGTCGGAATTTGCTGGCATTACCGCATCCACCGCCAGCACTGCCCCGGCATCAGAATCGGAATCGTTGGCCAATACTCCCGTGGCAGGGCTGATGAAGCGGTCGTCCTGCGTGATGTTGACGATATCGGGCGCGGCGACCGGCGGATTGTTTGCAGGAATATAATTGGCGACGAAAACGCCGTTGGCATCGCCCACGCCATTGCCCTCCCACGCGATGGCGGCGGCGCCGGCAGCGTTCATGGCCACCACGGAAAGGGACTGATTCAGGGCTGTAGTCGTGTTCACCCGGAATGGATTGCCCGACGGCGTGCCATTGGCGCTGTAGCGCTGGGCATACACGCCCAGCGTGTCGCCGCTATCCTCTCCCTTGCTGGTCCAGCTGATAAGGAAGTTGCCGCTGCCGTCCATGGCAGCTGATGGTGCAATCTGGTCCTTGTCGGTCACGGTATTGACGCGGAATTCCGTGCCATAGGGAACAGCACTCGGAGTGACGCCGATCATGGGCTTGTATAACTGGGCGTAGATACCGTTGCCCGTGCCATCCTGGCCCGCGCTGACCCAGCTGATTACATAGGCGCCGCTGCTGTTGCCAGCGATCACGGGCGCAGTCTGGTCGTTGGTGTCGTAGGTATTGACGCGGAAACCCGTGCCGACCGGAACGTCGCTGCTGCTCATGATTTGCGCAAAGACCGCCTTGCCGCTGCCGCCCCGGTCGCTCTGCCATGTCACGATGTACGAATTACCCGCCCAGGCAACCTGGGGGCTGGTTTGCGTACCGTCCGTAACGATCGTGTTGACCAGGATGTCACCAGAGCGCGCGGAGCCATCAGATCTGAAATGGCGCGCGTAGACATCATTGCCCTGGTTGCTGGCCCACGCCACGACGAACTGGCCATCTGCTGCCACGGCGATGGATGGCAATGTCTGTTCACCGGCCGTGAGCTGGTTGACCAAGAATTCGGAACCCGCCTTGGTGCCATCGGACTGAAAACGCTGGGCACGGATACTCCAGCCGTTACTGTCGCCCAGCAGGCCGCTATGGCTGGCCCAGGCCACGACGAAGGTGCCGTCGGCGGCGAAGCCAACAGTGGCGTTCTGCTGCTCGTCCTTGAAGTCGGTATTGACTTGGAAGTTCGCTCCGATCCGGTTGCCGGAGGCGTCGAAAAGCTGGCCGAAGACGCCGTGCTTGTCGCCATCTTCGGCATGATCCGCCGTCCAGACAACCACAAAATTGCCCGACGTGCTGATCGCGATGGCCGCCTGGTCCTGAGTATTGGCAGGATTGCCATTGACCAAAGTTTCCAGCAGGCCGCCCCACTGCACTTGCGCCGCGCTGGAGAAGGCAATGCTGGTCTCGATGCTGGCGGTCTGGTATTCCAGGGTCCAGTCCCCCTGGTAGCGGCCGGCGCCGGTCAAGTTCGTGCTGGCCGCGACGTCAGCGCCGGTCAGTGCCGCCAGTTGCCGGACAAAGGCGGCGCCAGTGCTGCCGGCGGCCACGTCGCAGCCGTACAGCAGGATGTCGCCATCGCTTTGCAGCGCGTCGCCCCAGAGGCCGATCTCGCCGGCACGCGACGCAAGCCCGGCGCTATCGAGGACCGTAGCACCCAGTTGCAGCATGCCCTCGTTGCCGTGCGAAAGGATATGGATAGCCGACAGGTCGCTCCGTCCCGCCAGCGCTTCGGTAATCTGGACCATGCTGTCGCGCCCCGGATCGAGCACGAGGACCTCGATGTCGCGGCCGTCGCTCGCCAGGCCTTCCAGCAGCGTGTCGCTGTCATCGATGCCGGCGCCGACGATCAGCAGTTCGTGGCGCGTGGCCGCGATACTGGGCGCTGATGCCGCTACGTATTCCCCCTGCGCGCTGATGACCCTTTGCTCGACTACCTCGCCGCCGCCGGCCAGCATCACCCCTAAACCAGCCGGGTCGGCTGAATACAGGAGCCGCGGCTCATATTCCTCGACTTGCGGCCGCTGCCGCTGCCCACCTCCCTGCCGCGCTTCCCAGCCATGAAGCAGTCGCGCAAGCAGCCCGCGCGATCGGGTCTCCTGATGGCGGCCAACAGGTTGCGTGCGATTTCGGTACCAGCCCATGGTCGGCAAGTCTTCCTATGGCTTGCTGCGCGACGCAGCCGACAAGCGGGTATCGAGTTTCAGCGGCATGGCCGATGCCGACAGTGCTGACGGCTGGACCGGAGGCGGCGGGCTGCCCTCCGGCTTGTCGGCAGGCCGGCCAGCCTCATCGAACTGCACCCGGCAGCGAAGGCCTGCAGGTATCTTGCCGTCCGCATTCGGCAACAGCATGCGTGCGCGGTAAGTGCCGCTGGCGGCATCAAGCACCTTGTCCACCAGCGACACCCTGGCCGGTTGCGCCGCCATGCCGGGCAGGTCCGTCATCACCTGCGCCCTGGATCCCGGCTTGACGCTGCCGTACATGTTGCTGGGCAGGATCACCTCCACCCGCAGGGGATTGACCTTTGCAATCCGCACCATGGGCTTTTCCTCCACCCGCTCGCCGGAAGTGAAGTAACGCTCCACCACCACGCCATCGAAGGGGCTGCGTATGGTGCGCTCGCCCAGCCTTATCTTGGCAAGCGCATATTCTTTTTCCAGGGCGCGCTTCTGTTCCCGCGCCTGCAGCATCTTTTCCTCGGTGACCCGGGTTTCCGCCAGGGCTTGTTCGAGCGCCTGGGCCGAAATGAAGCCCCTGGCCTCCAGCTCGATCGAACGGTCGCGGCGCTGCTGTGCTAGCGCCAGCGCGGCCTGCGCGGCACGCACTTCGGCTTCCGCCTGGAAGCGGCTCTGCGCCACATCAGCCGATGCGCGCTCGATATCGTCCTGCAGCACTGCAATGACCTGGCCTTTATGCACCCAGTCGCCACGGTCGACCAGCATGCTGCGGATGACGCCAGCAGCCGGCGTGCCCAGTTCAGCGACTTGATCGGGTTCGATCAGGCAGCCGACCGGGCCGGCGGCGATGGCCTGTGCCGCGGTTAGGCCGATGCTGCAAGCGATAGCCAGCCGCGTGAGCGACACTGTTTTTTTCATGTTGCTTTCCTCATTGCGAAGCGCCGCCGAAGCTCAGCCAGCGCGCCAATTCCCTGTCCGTTTGCAGCAGTCGATCCCGTTCACCACGCTGCCTTTTCTGCTCTTTCTTTTGTGCCCTGGTGAGAAGCCGCGGCGCCAGGCAATTGCAGGCCGTCCTCCAGGCAGGCCACAGCCGACTCCGCTGGTCGGGACGCAGCGCGCGCAGCACCCTAGCTAATGGCTGCCGCAGGAGCAAGCGGCCATCGAGCGCGATGTAGCGTTGCGCGCTGCCGGGTTCGCCCTGCCGCGCGCAGCGACCAATAAGCTGCCTGTCGATGCGCGGCGAGCCGTTCTGCTGGCAGCAGATGACATGCAGGCCGCCCTTGTCCGCCACCCCGGCTGCGAGCGCAATATCGGTGCCGCGCCCGGCCATGTTGGTCGCCACCGTGATCGCGCCGGCGATGCCAGCGTCAGCCACCAGCGCAGCCTCATGCTGGTCATGGCGGGCATTCATAACCGCGTGCGCCAGGCCTGCCTCGGCCAGGCAGCGCGACAGCGCCTCGGAATCGGCGACGGTGTCGGTGCCCACCAGCAGCGGCCGTCCGGCGCGTCGCATTGCCGATGCCGCCGCGACCACCGCTTGCCACTGGGATTGCTGATCTGGGAAAGCCTGCGCCGGGGCAAGCATGCGTCGCGACGGCCGACAAAGCGGCACCCGGCGTACTGCCAGGCCATACACGGCGGCCAGTTCCTGCCGCGATTCGGACAACGTGCCGCTCATTCCGCACAGCCAGTGGTATCGCGGGAAGAAGCGCTGATAAGTGATCTGGGTACGCGTTTCACTGGGTGGACTGAGCTTGCAGCCTTCCTTCTGCTCGACCATCTGCTGCAGGCCGCCAGACCAGACGCGGCCCTCGGCAGTGCGGCCAGTGGCGTCGTCGATCAGGCAGACCTTGCCGGCACGCAGATGATAATGCACCCCTGGCTGGAGCAAATGCCGCGCAGCCAGCGCGCTGCAGACCAGGTCTTCGCCACGTCGCTCGGCGCGCCATGGCGCGCCGAGCGACGTGGCGGTTCGCAGCAAGGCCCGCCCGGCGCTGGTCAGTTGCACCGTCCGCACGGCGCCCTGAAGCAGGAAATGGCGTCCTTCCTCGAGCGGCTCGGCGAGCGCCCATGCATGGGCGTACTCGGCCAGCAATTCGGTCTGTTCGGTCTGCTGCGACAGCACCAGCGGAACCCTTGCTTCATCGATCAAGATCGAGTCGGCTTCATCGATGATAGCCATGCACAATCCGCGCAGCAGGCGCCCCGGCATGGCCTGGCCGGACGCTTGCGGCCTGCCGGCCAGATTGTCGCGCAGGTAGTCGAACACCAATTCGGGCGCGGTGCAATAGACGATATCGCAACCATAGCTGGCGCGCCGGGCGGCGAAGTCCATCGGTTGCGTCACTATGCCGACCGACAGGCCGAGCGCCGCGGCCAGCGGCCGCAGCATGGCGGCATCGCGCCCGGCGAGATAGTCATTCGCGGTCACGACGTGGACCGGCACCCCGGAGAGCGCAGCGGCGATCGCAGCAATGCCGGCCGCAAGGGTCTTGCCTTCCCCGGTCGCCATTTCGGCTAGCTGCCGGTTCAGCATGATATGCGCGGCGACGAGCTGGTTATCGTGCGGTGTCATGGCCAGCTCGCGGCGACAAGCCAGGCTGACCAGCGCGAGCGTTTCCGCCAGGAGCAGATCGACAAGACCGTCGCGTGCGAGGAGCGCCCGCAATTCCCGCACGCGCTTCCCGAATGCCTGGCAGCCTGCCTGCCCGTGCCGGCCTTCCCATTGCCTCACCGTGGCAACAAAGTTTCGCGAAATTGCGCGGCCTTTCCAGCCCGGACCTTTCAGTAGCGGTAATAGCGACTGCCCCCATGAGGCAGGTTCGCTATCGCGCCGCTGCGGATACTCCCCGTGAATGATGCCCGGCGCTGGCACTGCGCCATGGCGACGGGTGGCACGGATCGGCAAGGAAAAACCGGTAGTCAGCATCTCAGCGCCCTGTTCCGAGATGGCGGATTGCCAGCTGGCGCAAGCTATGCGCCAGCTGGCTGGCCAGCGGCGCGTGGCCGAAGTCAAAGCGCACCCGGGCACGCCCGAGCGCGCGATGGAACGCGGCGTCCGGCAATGCCAAGTCGAACTGGAAGAACGGCTCCAGCGCGCGCAGGTGGTTGGTGTCGGCGGGGTCGGTAGCAATCGGCCCGCCATTGCTGTCGGCAAAAGCACCGCTTGGCAGCTCAACGGTAGCGGCCGGAATGTCCCGGAGCAGCCGTGCCGGATAAATCTTGCCTGGACTGTCATCGAGCCAGACTGATGCACCCCTGCTGCGCTCGCGCACGAGGGCAGCGTCGCCGTCAGACACCAGGGCGCGCAGCACTGGCGGGCCGGAGGGCAATACGTAGCCAAGCAGGCCGCCCTTCTTGATGAAGCTGCCCGGCAGGTCGGCCTGGCGCATCAGGACCATGCGCCCGCTCGCCTCGCTTCGAATCTCGAGCTGGCTGATCCGCTGGTCCAAGCGCTCGATCTCCGCATGCGCATGAGCAACCGCGCTTTCCAGGCTGACCGCTTGCGCCCGTGAATTGCGCAGCGCGCCATATTGGTCGGCTAGTAGCGCTGACAGCCGGCTGACCGCTTCCTCGCGCGCTGACAGAAGATCTGAATCCTCCAGCACGGCCAGCACCTGTCCCCGCTCCACGTGCATACCGTCATTCACCCGCATCTCGCGTACGCGTCCTCCGGTGCCGGCCCGCACCTGGGCCTGTTCGGGCAGCCAGACGACGCCTGGCGCAGTGGCGCCGTAAGGAAGCGGCAGGCAGACGAAGGCAAGCAGCAGCGCCACGGCGGACAGGCACAGCGCAAGCCGGGCGCGCGGCCGTGTATCGTCCCTCAGCAACTGCAGCCCCATGCTGGCCGCCCCGCGCAATGGCGAAGCCAGCATCGCAGCGGCAAAGGCCGCTGCCAGCAGCAAGCCGAGCAACGCCGACTTCCCGGCCGCCCAGAGCATGGCCTGCGTGCCGAGCGTAAACCGGTAAAACCAGGCCAGCGGCGTGTACAGCACCAGCCACTTGCGCTCGCCGACGGCCGGCGACAGTGTGACTTCCTGAACGCCTGATACGAGGCGCTGGGCCATCCCAGACCACCAGGCATTGCTGCGTTGCTCGAGGTTAGGAAGATCAAACAGGTCGCACATCAGGAAATAACCGTCGAAGCGCAGCAGCGGATTGCCGTTCACGGCCAGCGTCGACAAGCCTGCGGTGAGCATGGTGACGAAAGCGATGTCCTTGACCAGGCCCAAGGGCACCTCAGTCCAGACATGGAAGGCGAGTGCGGCCAACAGCAGTTCGACCATGATCCCGATCGCGCTGACCAAAGCGCGCTGCGCGCGTCGCGGAAAGCCCGATGCGGCAGAGGCATCGACATAGGGCACGGGCATGAACAGGAAAGCGGTAAAGCCCACATGATGCACTTCACCCCCCCAGCGCCGCACCGCAAGCGCGTGTCCGGCCTCGTGCAATGCCTTGATCAGCGGATAGACCAGGCAGCTGATGATCAGATAGCGCGGCGTGTCGGCATGCGAATGCGCGAAGGCCTGGAGCTCCGGCCAGTAGCGCGGCAGCGCCAGCAGCGTCACGAGTACCAGCCCCAGCCAGGCGGCGAATGCGGCGCGGCTGAACAGCCGCGGCAGGAAAGGCGCACAGCGGTCGAGCAGGCGGCTCGGGTCGAACAGCCTGACCCGGACCGAAAGCGGATTGAGGGCAAGCCAACGTTGCCGCGTCTGCCGCGCCTTCTTGCGGCGGAACTGCGCCTCGATGTCGGGCGGCAATTCGCACTGTAGCAGTTCGGCATTGGAAAGCTGCTCCAGCACACGAATCGCCTCGTCCTGGCTCAGCGCGGCGTCGCCATCGCGTTTTAACAGTGCGTCCCAGACAGCACCTACCGTAAGCCGACCGTCGAAGCAGCCGACAAAGCGCCAGGCTTCCTGGTTTAGCCGCTGCCGGCGTCCACTGCCCTCGTCCGCCAGCTGGTGCCAGACTTGGCCACGATGAACGTGACGCTGTACTTGCACTTGCGCACGCAAGCGCGGTCGCAGGCCGGCAACACGATACCAATGCGCGCTGTGCAGCGCCGTCATGACCACCAGCCCAGCGACCATAGCGACAGACGCAGCCAGGCATGAATGCGATGGCCAAGGATGCTTGCAAGCGAGCGCTCGGGGGCGTCGATGCGAGCAATGCCTTCGAGTCCCGGGCGGATGGCGGCCGCGTTCGAATCGAGCCTGCCCTCGGCTTCGAAGAAATGCCGCCCGTCGCGGCTCACTGCGACCGGCGCAATGCGTTCGACGGCGAAAGACATGGACTGATTTGGCAAGGCGGTCAGGCGCACGCGGCCGGCAGCGCCGACACCCAGGTCGGCGATGTCGCGCTCATCCACTTCCACGATCAGTCGGTAGCTGTCATGCGGGGCGATGACTAGCAGAGGATTGCCCTTTTGTACCGGCGCACCCAGGGACTGGCTCAGATCGCCGCTGATCACCACGCCATCGAAGGGCGCGACGATGTATGAGCGCTCGATTTGGCGGGATATCAGGTCGATGCGGGAGCGCGCCCCACTGGCCTTTGCTTGGTAGGACACCAGCATGGAGCGGTCGGCTTGGGCCAGCGCCATCCCATAACTGCTCTCGTACTGCGCCAATTCACTCTCGGCCTTGCTCCGTTCAAGCTGCAAATCCTGCTGCGCCAGTTGTGCCAGCGTCTGCCCCCCCTTGACCGGATCTCCGGGTCGAACCTCAACCTGCTGAATATATCCGTCGTCGGGAGCAGTCAGCACGCGCTGCACCGCGCCTTCGAGCCGAACTGGCGCGTGAATGCGGTATGGCACGGGCACCGCAATCGTGGCCAGCAACGCCATGGCGGCCAGTGCGGCGGCAATCTTACGTGCAGGATTGGCGGTCATCAGGCTGCGCTTTGCACTGCCCAAAGCGCCTGCCGCATGAGCAGCCAGCGATCGCTCGCTGCTGCGCTTTAGGAAAAGCACCGGCGACAAGGCTTGCAGGACTTGCACGCAGGCAGTCTCATCAGCTGCGGTGAAATGTTCCTGGCCATGTCGCTCCAGCGTAACCGCGCCGACCATGCAGCCGGCATCCACCACGGGCACCGAAACCGCTGAGCCGCCGTGCCGGCTTACTAGCGCTGCGTGTGCCATGACGATACGCGGTTGCGTGCTCACGTCCGGATAGACAACGCTGGCCGCCTGGTCTATGGCTTCATCCATCGCGGCAGCGATCAGGGCCATCAAGTCCCGGCGATAGTCAACGGTGACGCCATGCGATACCGCGACCACTCGACTGACGCCGCGGTTCAGAAGACCAATCGATACCCGGCTTGCCTGAAACAGCACAGCGAGCCGCGTTGCGAAGTCAGCAGCCGCCGCTTCAAAACTTGCATGTGACAGCATCGAGGACTGCATCTCGATCAGGTCGCCTGGACACACGAGAGTTGCAGCGGCGGCATCGCAGCTTGAAGGAAGAGACGTCACAGTTAAAAATGAATCCAGCCAACGAGTTGTAGAAGTTCAGCGCCTGTGAAAGCCGGACGCCTGCAGTTTCGGCAGGCTGTCACGGCGTAAATTACCAACAGGCAACTATCTTACAGGGTTTATTCAAAAAATTGAAAGAGATTCCGAAAATCGAAAAGAACGGTGTTCCGAAGAAGCAGCCATCGACGCCCGGAAGTGGCGACCCTTTTTCCAATGGCGCGATCGCCGTTGGCAGCTGTTCGTCTTGAGTTGGCAATCTCATCAGGATGAAAGCGCTAGCCGGTAAAGCAATCTGCCTGGCTTGCGCTTCTCAACGGAGAGAGTTGTCGCGAAGAAACAACGTACACCTGCAATGCGTCCGCCTATCTGATTTGACTGATGGTCCTTTGTGCTGATTGAAAAAGCACGATTTAAGCGCAAACAAGCTAAGAGCCAGTTCAGGCAAACTATTTGTTTACGCCACGCGGGATTAAGAGTTGAGAAAACCCGTTGCCCTGGCTGAATTTTAAAAAATAAGCTTCATCCGTAGTGTGCCATTCCGCACCGGCAGGCGGGCGTTTGCATTAATGCGCCGTTCTCATGAACTTAATTCGCATCATTTGCGTACTTTAATCAGGTACAAAAATTGTCAGCTATCCCATTCCACGCAAATAGGCTCTCGTTGTCTATTGATTGTTTTTTGCCGGCTCCATTTTGTTTCTTAGGGTCACCATTGTCTTGCCTATGAAATTGTTTCATGGCAATATTTGACCGAGACCGATGTTGCTGTTGGTCACTTAATAGTTCATGACGACTAGGAAGTTGGTCTATCGGCTAACATTAATGATGCAATTTGCACTGAAAAAATTTTGGCCAAGGCCAGTGGCATTGTTTCTTGCCTTTTCGAGCACCCAAGCCGATGCGCTTGGGCTGGGTCCGATCACACTGAGTTCCAAGTTGGGCCACCCGCTTCAGGCCCAAGTGGCTGTGTATGGCCTAGGCGCAGAAGAACTCAAAGCGAATTGCCTCACAACCCGCGTTACGGCACTGGATGGCAACTTGCTGTCGAAACCTAGTTCGCAGCTTATCGTCAAGGGTTCCGGTGCAACGATCAACATCGCTGGGCGCGAACGCTTGTCCGAGCCTGTCGTGAATATCGCGGTTGAGGTCAATTGTGAAAGCACCATTAGACGGGACTACCAAATACTGCTTGATCCCGATCAGGAAATGCAGTCAGTAAGTGCGAAGAGCCAGCAGCCACGTCTGCCAGACGTCGAACCGCCCTCTGCCGTGCAGAACAAATCGAGTCGATTAACTTCTGCTGCGGCCCCTGTTGCGTCCGGCGTGCTCGGTCCGGGCAAGACTCCAAAGATCCCCAGGGCCAAGCAGGCGCCAGCCGCAAGGAGCCTGTTGACTCTATCGACCGCCAATACCGGTCCGGAACAAGCGCAGCCTTACCTCACCTTGCGACATGCAACCACGTTGTCCGAACCGCTCGGAGAAGCCGACAAGGCGAAGCCGACGCCGCTTGATGCTGACCAGACCCGTGTGCCTGAACCGGTATCCGGCGAGGATCCGACTTCCTTGATCCGCGGCCAGTTGCGGGATGCCCAACGAGAACTACGTCTTGCTACGCAGTCGGCCGTATCGTTAAGGCAGGAACTGAAAAAAGAAAAAGCAGCAATGGCAGCTGAACGGAAAAGCCTGGTTTCCAGCGAGTGGTTGGCTCTTCTTGCCGCGTTATTGACTGCCAGCGTTGCCATTGCACTGTGGCTGTGGCGATGCCGCGTTGAGGATAAGCGCCGTTATCAAAACGAGTTACTGATACTGACGTCGGCATTCGATACGCAAGCGCAGACTGATCCACCGGCACCACCAAGCGTCCCTAAGGCAAGCATGGTTCATGTTGAGGATCAATCTCCATCAGCAGCCGTAAGCTTCCCTGCAGAGAGGGCCAGCAACGCGACTCCGTCCACAATGCTCGACTGGGAAGACAAGTCGAGCGTCTCTGCTTTTGCAAGCGCGCCGCCGCAACCGGGCAGCCCAACGCTTGAATGGGACCTTGAACCGACCGGCCCCGTTGCTGCGGCCGCTGCGCCTGCAGCGCCTGACACTACATTTCCTTTGCTCACGACGGAGCAAGCAGATGATGGGATGCAGGACCGCCACATCGCTTTACCGGAGTTGATCCTTCCTGCCGTGTCGGAAAGCGCGGCGCAGACGCATGCCGACGAGGTTGCCGACATGTTGCTGGCAGCTGAGCGCTGGATGATGGAACACAGCCCGCTCCGTGCAGCCGAACCCCTGCGGCCTTACTTGGAGCGCCAGGACATGCTTTCTCCGGCGCCCGGACTCTACTTGATCGCGCTTTACCAGACTGCCGGCGACCAAGAACAAATCAAGGCCCTCCAGGCACGCATGAGTCGGTATTTTCCCGAGGCGACGAAATACTGGCAACCAGATGCACGGCCACGGCTTACGCTGGCAAGCTTCCCCGACGTGGTTGAAACAATTGACGCTCTGGCCCAAACCAGCGCCCTGCTTCCGTATTTGAAAGGTTTGCTGTTAGCTCCTCACAAATTCGACTTTTCAGCGTATCGGGAAATTGTGCGTGCTATCGCAGCGGCAGAGGAAACTGAGAAATTATCGACGGCAAGTCAGTTTGGCTAAACAGCAGTCATCGACGAAGCAAACAACCACCACTAAGAACGTATCAAAAACAACCTATGTCAAGAAAGCTTTCTGTTCGCCGATTTTGGAGAAATTGTCTGTCGCCGGGCGCAACCTTCCTGCTGTGCAGCGCTCTTGTCGCCAGTGCCAGTGCAGCGCCGGCAGAAGCGCAGTTGAAAATTGCAGAACTGATGCAGCGCGGCCAACTGGATGCGGCCATGATGCAAGTCGACGAGGCATTACTCGCCAATCCCCGGCATCCGCAAATGCGTTTCAACAAAGGCGTCATCCTGGCCCAGCAGGGTAAATCGGCCGAAGCAATCACGCTATTGCTCAAGCTCACCGAAGACTATCCCAGGCTATCTGAACCCTACAACAACCTAGCCGTGCTGTATGCGGCCGGTGGCCAGTATGAGAGTGCGCGCATTGCGCTGAACAAGGCAGTTGCGAACAATCCCGACTACGGTATGGCGCATGAAAATCTGGGCGACGTTTATGCCGGCTTGGCCAGCCAGGCATATGAGAAGGCAGCCAAGCTCGACGGCAATGCCAACGCCCGAGCCAAAGCTGCGGCGCTGCGCGGCACTGTCCAATCTGCGTCTGGCATCGCCAAGCTCGCCACCCCGTCCGAAAAAAATGCGCCAGCAATGGCGGAGAGGACTGCAGCCGCGCCTAAACCCGTTCTTGGCAAGGAAGCGGTCAGTCGGGGAATTGTTGCCGAACACGGCGATGCCGAGCAGGCAGCCGTGCTCGAAGCCGTGAATGCATGGGCCAATGCGTGGAGTGCACGCGATGTGAGCGCCTATCTTGCCGCCTACAGCAAAGATTTTGTGACGCCGCGCGGTCTCAGCCATGAAAAATGGGCCGCCGAGCGCGCCGAGCGGATCACCAACAAGCAGCGCATCAGCGTCAAGGTAGTCGACCCCAAGGTAACGCTGAAGGGTGGCCAGGCGACTGTGCAGTTCAAACAGCAATTTAGTTCAGACAAACTGCGTTCGACCGATCAGAAAACTCTGACGCTTATCCGCCTTGACGGCGCCTGGCGCATTCGCCAGGAAAGGGTCGGATAAAGCGTCGAGGCCGACGCCACGGACGCCTCAACTGGTCAGGGTGCGCACCTGCTCCCAGTCGGTATAGCCTTGCAGGATCTTGGCAATGCCGTCCTGGCGCATCGTCGCCATCCCCTCTTGCATCGCCTGCGCAGTGATCTCCGCCACGCTGGCCCGGTTTAAAATCATGCGCTTGATCGCACCGCTGTTAACCAGCAACTCATGAATGCCCAGCCGGCCCTTGTAGCCGCTGCCGTTGCATTCCTCGCAGCCGCGGGCACGGTGCAGCGTCATTTTGCCATCCGGGCCTGCATGCGTTGCATGCCAGTCGGCCAGGATCCGGTCAGCGGAAAGCGCAGTGTCGAGGCAGTACTCATACGCCAGCATGGCCAGTTCCTCGTCGGAAGCCGTATCGGCGATGCGGCAGGAAACGCACAGGCGGCGCGTCAGGCGCTGACCGATAACGCCCAGCAGCGCGTCGCCGAAATTGAACGGATCCAGGCCTAGATCGAGCAGCCGCACTACGCTTTCCGCGGCGCTATTGGTGTGCATCGTTGAAAAGACCAAGTGACCGGTGAGGGAGGCTTCGATGACGGTGCGGGCGGTTTCGGCGTCGCGTGTTTCGCCGACCATGATCACATCCGGATCGGCCCTGAGAAAGCTGCGCAGTACGGCGGCGAAGGTCCAGTCGATGCGCGGCTGGACCTGTACCTGGCGCAAGCCTTCCTGGGTGATCTCGACCGGGTCCTCGACAGTCCAGATCTTGCGATCGGGCGTGTTGATATGCGCGAGGATGGAATGGAGCGTCGTGGTCTTGCCCGATCCGGTCGGGCCGCATACAAACAGCAGCCCGTGGGGCCGCGCAGCAATCTTGCGGATGCCTTCCAGAGCGCTGGGCGACAGGCCGAGGCCATCCAGCGATACCGCCTTGGGAGCGCTGAGGATGCGCATCACCACATCTTCCAGACCTTCTGTCGTCGGCATGGTCAGCACCCTGAGCTCGATGCGGGCCGGGCCGAATTGAGAAAAATCGATCTTTCCATCCTGCGAGCGCCGCTTTTCGGAAATGTCCAGGCGGCTCATGATCTTCAAACGGGACACGAGCGCATTGCGGAAGTTGGCCGGGATATCGGAATAGTGGGACATGAGGCCTTCCTTGCGAAAGCGTACCTGGGTCGGCCGATTGCCCTTCATGGTTTCGATATGGATATCGGAGGCGCCATCTTCATAGGCATCCATGATGATCTTGTTGACCAGCCGCACCAGCGTGTTGTCCGACTCCGATACATCGTCCATCACGCTGATGGTGCTTGCCGGCGTGACCAGGTCGGTGCCGCCCAGTTCGAACACCAGGTCTTCCATGCTTTCCCGGCTGGCCTGGCTGCCGTAAAACTTCCTGATTGCGCCGCTGAGGTCGTCCGCCGACGCCATCACCGGATCGATCTTCAGCTTGGTGTAGAAGCCGAGCGCCTGCAGGCCTTCGATGGCAAGCGGATTTTCCAGCGCAACCACCATGCGGGTCTCGGTACGGTAAAGCGGCATGATCTGGTATTTGCGCACGAGATCGGCCGGCACCGATTTGATCAGGTTCAGGTCAAAATCGAACTTGCGCAGGCTGACCAGTGGAATGCCCAGCTTCTGGGCCAGCACCCGGCGCAGGGTGTCGCGCTTGACGACGTCCATTTCCACCAAGATCTCGCCCAAGTGGGTTTTACGGTCATGCGTCTGCATCGCCAACGCCTGCTCCAGCTGTTCCTGCGTGATAAGGCCCTCCTGCAGCAGCGCTTCTCCCAAGCGTATATGGGGCAGCTCCTTTTGCTGGTGGAGCGCTTTTTCCACCTGTTCCTGACTGAGTATCTGCTGTTTTTGCAAGTAGTCACCCAATTTACGAGTGCGTAATGCTTCTTGTTTTTTTAAGCCAAGATCCACTGCATCTTGCGATACCAAACGGCCTTCGACCAGCATTCGCCCCAAGTGCTCGCCAATGCGATAGCTCGATATTGCGCTCGCAGGAATGAACCAGCGCAGTACCTCGTCATCATAACTGCGGAGGAAAAGAAACAGGCCGAACGGATGCTCGACATAACCCATGGTTTCAGCCATCAGGCTATCGCCATCTTTGAAGTTGACGACACAACGCTGGGTTGGACTTGCAGCGGCCGGAACGAGTTGCTGTTCTTGAATTAATGCTATCCGCTTCATTTCAGTTGGCTGCGTCAAGCGCAGACTCCTGAACTCCGTGAAGCCAACTTGACTTGACAGCAGACAGTCCTTATGAACAAATTCAACCAGCTTGTTTTCAGGGTCAAACTTGACCAACATTCCTGTTTCCTGCTTACCGCTATTAAGCGTAAGCAGTGCAGATTGAGGGCCTCGAGATCCGGTCGAAGCTTGGAAATGCGGCGGGTTGGGCCATTCAAAATCGATCATACATCACTTGTTTTGCGTTAATAATGACGAGTAAACTAGCACTGACAATGGTTGCTTACAAGCAATAAATTTGCGGATATGTTGCATTGCGCCGGCTTTAATGAGCTACGACGCGGGACACTGGCGCTCAAGGTTAACAACGCTGGTTTCCGAATGGTGGCCTCATCGATATGCCCCCATTCATTATTGCCGATTTCATGCGGCAGCCTATTCGAACGCGAGCTCTCTCAGCGAGGTGATTGAACAGCTAGGCACACGCAGGATAGTGTGGCAGCTTGTGCGTACGTCGAGACGGCATAACAGGCAGGCACGCACGGAAACCATGATGGCAAGTCGTGGATCTGCCGCTCGCAAGTGTCGCGGGTGCTCGTGCTGAGCAATGCAACTGGCCCCAGGCACGCCGTTGCACTTGCATCGCAGGGAAACGATCACGATGTAGCTGCGCAGTTACCAAGGCCATAGGCCGATACTGCGATTTCTTATCGGTTTTAGCCATGCACCCACGTTCGGTCGAGATTCTTGAATTTCTACTTATCCGGGTTTTCCCAATCAGCGATCTTGTCCCGCGCATGGGCGCTGCAAGATCAATCACCTCTGGCGAGATATGCGTCATTGACTTCGTTGAAAAGAAGATTTTGACTTTTGGCTGCAGCAAAGAATCACGCCCTTGCTGCATGATCACGCCAAGCCGGCCGGATTCAAGGCGCACTAAAGTGCCGACTGGATAAATTCCTACACTCTTGACGAACGCTTGGAAAATTACCGGGTCAAAGTGGCCTTTCCAGCCTGCCATCTGGCGAATCGCCTTGTTCGGACACCATCCCTCCTTGTACAGCCTGTTTGACGTAAGCGCATCATAGACATCGCAAACAGCGCCCATGCGCGCCAAGCGGCTGACCTGCTCGTCGGCCAATCCATGCGGATAACCCGAACCGTCTATTTTTTCATGGTGACGCAATACCACGTCGAGAGCACCTTCTGGTACTCCATGCCCCTGCATCAGAATCCAGTGGCCGACCGTCGGATGGGATTTGATGATGCGGAACTCATCGTCTGTTAGTGAATTTGGCTTGTCAAGAATGTCGTTCGGTACTGCCATCTTGCCAATGTCATGAAGCAAGCCAGCCAAACCCGCCTCCCGGACTGCATCCGCGGACATGCCTAGTTGGCGAGCAAGAGCTACCATCAGCGCACAAACAGCCACTAAATGCATATATGTATAGTCGTTTTTAGTCTTTAGACGCACCAGGCCGATAAGAGCATCGGAATTTCGAAGCACTGACTGGGAAATCTCATCGACCACCGGTAACATGGTTTGTGCATCGACCGCTCGGCCCATGCGTAATTCCTGAAACATAGCCACCATCGCACGTCGTGCCTTGCCGCAAAGAGCTGCAGCGCGCGCCCGCTCGGTATCTAATGGCGCCGGCCGTGGCTCGCCAAAACCATACGATTCTGCACGGCTCTTGATTTCATGAGTTGTTGTCGTTGGAGACGGCCCAGCAGTACTATCGATGCCACCTGCGTTCAAGGCGTCGTTTTCCGGAGCCGCGTCACTTTCAGTCGAGAGTTCCGTAGTGATCGTTTCAAGATCACCTCCCTTACTGATGTCAATCCATACGCTGGTAAAACCAGGCTCCAGGAGTGTATGAATATCCTGCTCATTCGATAGCAAAAATGCCGAGCGCCAGAATGGTGACTGAAACCAGCTCTCACTAATCTTGGCGATGTACATTCCAGGCTGCAGCTCAGTGGTATCAATTTTCTTGAGCATGGTAAAGAAATCTCGACTTGTCGGATTACAATTTATTTCGCCTTCGAGGCAAAGAAAAAGCTGTCGCTCTTCTTTTGCTTAAATAATGATGCGTAACATGATCAAATATTTTTTCTGCATGCTCGGATTATTGCATGAGTGCAATATCGTACTGAATTCAATTACAATGCATAACGACTTTTCGTAAATTTTTTACTATCAGTAACCTCAGTTTGAAACAAATATTTTTTTATAGGAAATGCCTGAGATCCTCCTATGCGCGTCGTAAAATTTGGTCCGCATATTGATAAATCGCCACGAAGCAGGAGGCGCTCATGGATGGTCTCATACCAATCCCAAGTTACCGAGCGCGTAGTCAGGCTGAGTGTCCTCGACAAAAGGCGGAATATCGGTTTCGAAAGTCTTGCTGTAGTTACAAGAATACAATTCCATCTATTGGCGCATTGGGAACCAAGCGGGTGACAGCGCCTGCGTTACCTGGCACAGGCTGCTATCGCTGCAAAAGTGAACCGCCCCCAAGTGAACTGACCCCCAGGAGTTGGACGGTTAAACTTTAGTTACGTGCTGCCTGAAGTCTATATTCCACCGGGCTCATGCCCCTAGCGCAGTTGTCGAATTAATGTACGGCAGAGCCACAGAGATTGAACCAGCCCTTTGCATCCGATTGCGAAATATGTTCGATCGCTTGCGTAAGAGCCTCATCAAGTGCTTCTCGGGTCCGCGCCTTGGCTTTTCGTAGAATTGCCTTGAGCTTGGACCAGCAGCTTTCGATCGGCGAGTAATCCGGTGAGTACGGCGGCAGGTAAATCAATCGGGCGCCGGTGGATTCAATGGCTTCCCGGATGCCACGGACCTTGTGCACGCTGAGGTTGTCCATCACCACAATGTCATCGGCCACCAGCGTCGGCACCAGCACTTGCTCGACATACGCACGAAACACGGCCGTATCGGTCGCTCCCTCGACTGTCATGACGGCGTCGAGCCCGGTGCAGGACAGCGCGCCAAGGATAGTGACGTTCAAGCCAAAGTTCTTCGGCACTGCATCCGCCACCCGCCGACCGAATTGGGCCCGGCCATAGCGGCGGGTCATGGCAATGTTGCAGCCGGACTCGTCAATAAATTTCAAGTGTCGGCACGCGCAGGCGGCAAGTTGCGTGCGGTATTGCTGGCGTGCCAGTAGTACAGTCGGTGTGTCCCGTTCGCTGGCATGAACGGTTTTTTTTTGCGCCGCATGTGCAGCCGCTGCAACAGTCGATGCACGCAGCTAATGCTCACCGTCAGACCGCATTGCGTTTGCAAGCGCTCGGCGAGCTCGGCCAGGGTCAAGTCGTTTTGCTCGGCCAGCCAGCGCTGCACCTGTTCGCAGGCTGCCGCATCGAGCAACCCCGGACGGCCGGCGCGCTTGCGATCAGGTTCCAAGGCTCCGGTGCGACGATACAGCCGCAGCAACTTCTCGACAAATGCCTGGCTCACCCCAAAAAAGCGGGCCACTTGTGCCTGCGAAGCTGTACCGCGTTCACAGGCCTGGACGACTTTGCGTCGTAGATCCACGGAATAAGCAGCGCCCATGATGGCCTCCTCACGGTAACAAAGCTCATCATTAGACCGCATAAATCGCGCCGCATTCCACCGTCTAGCATTCCGACAACCGCGCTAAGCTTCGATTTGATGCGGTGTCGATTGTAGTAGTCGATGTAGCTCTTTAGGCCCGCATCCAGTTGCTCGACATCCTCGAAGTCGGCGAGGTGGAAATACTCGGTTTTCAGGGTAGCAAAGAAGCTCTCCATGGCCGCATTATCAAAGCAATTTCCCTTTCGCGACATACTTTGCTTCATCCCGTATCGAGCCAGAGCCGATCTATAGGGCTGCATCCGGTAGTGCCAGCCTTGGTCGGAATGAAGCAGCGGTTTGTCCTTTCCCCTGCATTTCCTTGCGGCTTTCTTTAGCATGTCCATCACCAACGAGAAATCAGGCCGACGGCTGGTTTCGTACGCTACGATTTCGCCATTGTAGAGATCCATGATGGGAGACAGGTATAGCTTCTTACCGGCGACGCTGAACTCCGTCACGTCCGTAACCCACTTCTGGTTTGCTTGCGATGTCGTAAAGTCGCGATTGAGGGAGTTAGGTGCGGCTTCGCCAAGCTCGCCCCTATAGGACCGAAACTTTTTCGGGCGCACACGTGACTGCATTCCCATATCGTTCATGAGTAGCTGTACGGCCTTATGATTCACCAACCAACCATCGCGACGGATAGCCGCCGTGACACGGCGATAGCCATACAAGCCGCGATGTTCCGTATAGACAGCCCGAATCCGCGCTTTAAGCTCATCCTGCCTATCAGGCATAGCCAATGCCTTCGCCTGATAGTAAAACGTGCTACGCGGCAGTTGCGCAGCAAGCAGTAGGTCGGCCAAAGGAAATTCACGCCTCAGTTCTAGCACTATCTGCGCCCTTTCTGCTGCGCTGATTTCTTCGCTAGAACCAAGGCACTGACTTTTTTAGGTACGCAACCTCCGCGCGCAATTGTTGATTTTCGCGAAGTAAGCGGTCTGCCTGCTCTGACTGTTCAGGCTCTGGCAATCGAGGCGAGGTCTTTTTCTTTGTTGGCACGAGATTATCCAATGGGAGAATATGCTGCGGCGAACGAAGCTCTCCGCGCTCATGTTGTCGCTGCCACATCGTGATGCTATGAGGGTTACCAATATTGTACCGAGCTGCCAGCTCGCGGCAGGACAGGTTTTCGGCCGCGAGGCGGTGCAGCACTTCCAACTTGAACTCACACGTGTATCGACCGCGCTGACGATCAAGGCCGGCACTGCCGTGATGCTGATATGCCCCGACCCATCTTCTGACCTGGCTGTCAGCGATGTCAAACTTGGCGGCCAGAAGCTTGTATCCCCCTTTGCCAGAGAGATACTCCCGGACCACCTTCCGTTTGAACTTGACGTCGAACGTCCTCATAAAACCTCCAAGATTGTGTCCAACTCCTGGGGGTCAGTTCAAAGCCGGGGCGGTTCCAGAATATGGCATGGCGTGTCCAATGAGCCGCAAAGGCGATTGCGAAGACAACGCGCCGATTGAAAGCTGGTCTAGCAGTTTCAAGAATGAACGCATTCATCGCGTGCGCTATAACACCCAAGACGCCAAGAAACCCGTCAATTTCGACTATATCGAAGCCTTTTACAATCGCCAGCGACAACATAGCGAGCCGCCCAACGGCGCCAACCATCCGAGCAAGCTTGACTATCCGCCCGGGTTCAATGCAAGGCGTATCGCAGCTCGTAATACCACGCCGTTACAACGTAACAAACAGCTCCAACACATGGGTCCGTTACGTAAAAGGCTCCCTGTCACAGGCGATCCAGTCATCGCGAATCGCCCCGGGGCGGCTCCGTGCGCGCAATTCCCTACGATAGAAATAAATTTCCTTAAAGTAATTTTTCCGTTATGATATCGCGAATCTCAGTTGTAGCAATGAAGTGTCCATAAACTCGTCAATAGCAATAACCACGCATTTTTTACCTAAATAACAAACAGGCTATGGTCTTTTACAAAAAAGTCAAAAATGGCAGAGCGCTTCAGTGAGCTGCTTACACGATCCGTTGCCAATACACAACACAATTCGCAAGACATTATCGCAAATGCACGCCAGTAAGTAATAGAGAAAATCGTGCGAAAGAGCATCTGACTAGCGACTTGTAAAAAATACTGCAATCCCTACCATTTTCCCAGCATGTCTACATCGCATTTCTATTTGCAAAACGAACTATTCGCATGATTCTTTTTCGTGCCAAAGCAACTCTTTTAACAATGAATGGAAAATCTTCATTAGAGTCGATGAACCTGTTCATCTCTGCTGCCGTCGCAAGCCTAATTCTGCAACCGCCAGCGTTTGCCGCTCATTCACCCGATCTGACCAGTCTGAGCCTCGATCAAATTTTTAACATGGAGATCGTTAGCGCTTCCAAGATTGCGCAGAAGGTGAGTGACGTGCCAGGCTCGGTTTCTGTCGTGACCGCCCAGGACATCAAGGATTACGGACACCGGTCATTGGCGGATATTTTGCAAAGCATGCGCGGCATTTATATCAGTTATGACCGAAACTACAGCTACATTGGGACCCGCGGCATCGGGCGGCCAGGAGACTTCAACACCCGCCTTTTGATATTGATTGACGGCAAGCGCACTAATGACGCCATCTATGATACGGGGGCCGCCGGTACAGAATTTCCCATCGACGTTGAATTGATCGACCGGGTCGAATTTGTTCCAGGTCCGGGATCGGCAATATACGGCAGCAGCGCTTTTTTTGGCGTCATTAATGTCATTACCAAATCCGGGGCGAGCTTTCAGGGAGGCGAACTCAGCACTCACGTTGCAAGCTACGATACCCGGTACGGGCGCGCTACGTTTGGAAAAAAACTTGATAATGGCTTGGATGTCCTGGTGAGCGCTTCGGGACTCAACAGCAAGGGACCGGATCTGTATTTTCCTGAATTCGACAGTATCGAAAGCAATAATGGCGTCGCTCGCGGTCTTGATTATGACCGCTACAAAAAGTTTTTTGCCAAGGTATCTGCGGGCGATTTCACGTTATCCGGATACCTGAGCCAGCGTACAAAGGGAATCCCAACGGCATCCTATGGACAGCAATTCAATGATCCTCGAAGCCAGACGGTAGATGAATACGCATCGCTCTATGCTTCCTACAAGCGAGAACTATCCCGAACGCTTGATTTGTATGCCAACCTCAACCTGAACAGCTATCGCTACAGCGGCGCCTACATTTACAATGCACAGAGTGACACACTCAACAGGGACCTCGGTAATGCACAGTCGTTGGGCGGGGAATTGCGCCTTGTCAGTACCGGCTTTCGGAATCATAAAGTCATTTATGGAGCGGAATATAACAACAGCTTCAAAAGGGAGCAGCTGAATTATGATATCAACCCGTTGTACTCCTACCTAAAAAGCAATGTTCTAAAACATGGTTCTGGCGTCTATGTACAGGACGAAATACGGCTGCAGGAAAACCTGATCCTTAATCTGGGGATTCGCCGGGATATTGACGCGGAGGGCGGCGCCAGCAACAATCCTCGGGTCGCCGTTATTTACAAAGCCACTCCTGAATTGGCAATCAAGGGCCTGTACGGGACGGCATTTCGTACCGCCAACGCCTACGAACGATATTACGCAACGACCGAAAGCCTTTATAAAATCAATCCTGATTTGAAGTCCGAAAAGATCCGCACGCAAGAGCTGATATTCGAGTATTCTCCGGCTTATAATTTTAGAACCAGCGCGTCATTATTCCAATACCAGTTCAAGGATCTCATTTCGCTGACTACCGATGCTGCAGACGGGCTTTTGTATTTTTCGAATATCGACGCAGCCAAAACCCGAGGCCTGGAACTGGAAGCCGAGTGGGCTCGGGAAGGCGGCAGCCGGCTGAAAACCAGCGCCAGCTTTCAATATGCCAATAGCACTGGAAATGGAGAATGGCTGACTAATTCTCCACGCCAGATATTCAAACTGAACTACACCATGCCTTTTCTTGACAAGGCTTACCGTACTGGCCTGGAATACCAGTTCACCAGCAAGCGAAAAACTCCGATTGGTGGCGAAGTCGGTGGCTTTGGAATTGTCAATGTCACGCTGGTAACGCAGAAACTCGCCAATAAGCTGGAGCTTTCTGCAAGCCTTTACAACCTGCTCGACAAACGTTACATGGCTTCGCCGAGTGAAGAGCATTTCGACAATAGCAGCCCGCCCCGTTATCTGAATGGAATACAGCAGAACGGAAGAAATTTCCGAGTCGTTGCAACTTATAAATTTTAGATATGTCGACCAGATACGTGGCACGCCTCTTAGTCAAGGCACTTATCGTGATGATCGGCGCACTCCCCTTTCGTCCTGTTATAGCCCAGGTAGCTAATGAGTACGCTGCGAAAGCTGCGTTCCTGTATAACGTTATGCTTTTTAGTTCGTTTCCCGTAGGAGGCAATGGAACGATCCGTTTATGCGTGCTGGGTCGAGATCCTTTTTCCGGCGGATTAAATATGCTGGAAGGCAAGGAGATAAATTCGTCCAAGCTGACGATTGCCTATCCGCGCACGAGCACCGAAGCATTCAAGCAGTGCCAAGCCGTTTTCGTTGCCTTATCTGAAGCCGACAATATATTGGCACTTGCCACGCTGGGCAAAGAGTCTGGCGTCATGACGATCAGCGATGTTGAAGGCAGCGCCCGAAAGGGAATCATGGTTGAATTGCATATCGAAAATAACAAGATTGCCTTTGAATTCAACAATGATTCAGCACATTCCGCCAGGATTTCATTGAGTTCGAAGGTAATTCGGCTCGCTAAATCAGTTTACTAAACTTTACTATATTCCTTCACTGATGAAGCCCACGCCGGAATGGACGAGTAAGCACACTTTAAGTTCGAAGCTTAAGATTGCCAATTTAATTACGAGTGGAACGGTGATCCTGCTATCAACGATTTTCCTTCTTGGTATCCAGATTTATTTATTCACATCCTCCCTGGTGCGTCAGACTGAAACGCAGGCGAAAATGGTCAGTGAAAATATTTCGGCAGCCATAGTTTTCGGGGATAAGAAGGCTGCCGCAGATATCTTGGCGACGTTGCATGCGGTAAGCGAAATAAAGTTTGCGGCTGTCTACGATAATAACAATAATGAATTTGCCACTTTCTCCAGAGATTCGAACTATATCTCTAACTCCATTTCTCCGCACGGACTGCAAAATTCCTATTCGCTTTCACTCAGGCATTTATTTTTCCATTATCCGATCGTCGTAAATGAAAGCTTGGTAGGCGCTGTCGTCCTGCACACCGAGATGACTGGTTTCTACAAGCAGGTGATTTTGTACCTGTGCTTCACTGTCCCTGTGATGATTGCTGTGCTGGCTATCGCAAACTTGATGCTATCGCGACTTCAGCGTTCAATTATGAAGCCGATAATAACGTTGTCTGAGATAAGTAAAAATATCTCGGAATACGGCGACTATTCAGTACGCGCCGAGATAAAGTCGTCGCAGGATATAATGACGTTGGCCGATGCTTTTAACGGCATGCTCAATCGTATCCAGAAACGCGAGACGGATCTCCAAGCCGAAATTTTGGAGCGAAAACGCGTCCAGGTAAAACTCGATCGACTAGCGCACTACGACAATGTGACGGGACTGAATAACCGTCACTTTTTCAATGATAGGCTCGATTCCGTCATTACTCGTTCCGAAAAATTTACTGAAAAGACGGTTCTGATGTTTATCGATCTTGATAATTTCAAGACAGTCAATGACACGCTTGGGCATGACGTTGGAGACAGATTATTGCAATTGGTGGCAGAACGCTTGGCCAATACGGTGCGTTTCGGCGACGTGGCTTGCCGTATAGGCGGCGATGAGTTTGCGATTATCCTAGAAAACGTCAGTGAACTCAGCGTCGCATCGATGATCGCAGAAAAATGTTTGGCCGCGTTGGCTCAGCCGATCGAAATCGGCGGGAACGAGTTGCACATAGGAGCAAGCATCGGCGTAAGCGTGTATCCCGACGATGCGCAGGACAAGTATTCTCTTTTGAAATATGCAGATACCGCAATGTATTACGCAAAAAACGGTGGAAAGAACGCGTACCGGCTATTTGAGCAAAGTATGCAGGAGAACGCACAAAAACGCTTTACGATGGAGAACAATTTGCGGAGGGCTATGGAACGAGGAGAATTCGTTCTGCACTACCAGCCGCAAGTCGATGTCACGTCGGGACAAATCAGCGGGGTTGAAGCTTTAATACGTTGGGTTCATCCGGAGCTAGGTATCATCACGCCGGCAGAATTCATACCGATTGCTGAAGACACGGGCCTCATTGTGGAGATAGGGACATGGGTGATGGAGGAAGCCTGCCTGGAGATGAAAAGATGGCATGAAGAGGGCCATAAATTGAGAGTCGCAGTCAACCTGTCAGGCCGTCAATTGAAAGAGCGCGACTTCGTGAAGAACGTGCTTGAGATTGTTGAGAAAACGGGAATTGAATCGGAATATCTCGAACTGGAATTGACCGAAAGCATGCTTATGAAAGCTTCGGCAAGCATTATTGAAAAGTTATTTGATCTGAAGGCAGCCGGAATCCAGCTTGCGATTGACGATTTTGGCACTGGTTATTCATCAATGAGCTACTTGAAAGCATTCCCTGTAAGCTGCCTAAAGGTAGATCGCAGTTTTATTCATGATCTACCGCAAAACACCGAAGATGCGGCAATTACCAAGGCAATCATTGCAATGGCAAAAAGCCTACGGATGAAAGTAGTAGCGGAAGGTATTGAAAACATGGAGCAAGGCGATTTCCTCCGCGAACATGGCTGTGATAAGTATCAAGGTTATTTTTATAGCAAGCCAGTCTTGCCGGATGAAATCCGAAAAATGCTTGCTAAAACTATCTCAAGTCGGATCGTTTGATTGATTTCGCAATAGCTTCACTGCGCAAAACGGGTCTGGTACAGAAAAGGCCGGTTTTAAATCTTAAGACTCACCGCTTTAAAGGTATTACTTAACATATCCGTCCCTGAGCACGCGGGCTGTTGCAACATGACGCCGAACGACGGCTCCAGGAACGAAGCCTTTCTTTGTTTCGTTCCTGGAGCTTCGAGGATGCCTTCGTAAAGCTTTTGGGTTCTGTCGCGTTAGCGGACTAAAGACAGAGTTGTGCCGGCTTCGGCATATGGGCTTACGCTGGACGGACTTGTCCTGCCAACGTATAAAATTGGTTGGCAAACGACATGTTATCGCAGCCCGCCATCATGAACTGACCTTTGCGAATCATATGCATCAATTCAATGCCGGCCAGGACTGATCGTGCAGAGCGAAGTGATTTGAAGCCAAGCATCGGTCGGGTGACGCGTTTGACGGCACGGTGATCTTGCTCCACGATATTGTTGAGATATTTGACTTGCCGGATCTTGATCGGGATGTCTCGTTGCGTATTAAGCTGGTCGAGCGCCGCCTTGTTGGCGCCACTTTTGTCCATCGTCACCGTGTCCGGGACATTACTGTGCCGCATGGCTTTGTCGAAGAAGCGCCTGGCCGCTGATGCATCTCGTTTTGCGGTCAGCAAGAAATCCACGGTCTTTCCTTGCTTGTCCACCGCGCGATAGAGGTACTTCCACACGCCTTTGACCTTGATATATGTCTCATCCATGCGCCAGTTTTTACCAACCGCGCGCTTGTGGTTTCGGAAGGCCTTTTCCAATAAAGGCAGAAACCGGACCGCCCAGCGATTGATCGATGAATGATCGACCGCCACACCTCGCTCCTGCATCATTTCCTCGAGGTGCCGGTAACTCAATGGATAGGCCGCGTACCAGCGGATGCAGACCAGAATCACATCGATCGGAAAACGCATTCCTTTGGTCTTCAGCATGGCTGCCTGCGCATTATTCAAAGGCAGCAGTCTACCGGACGGCGAGGACCTCCTCGCTCAATGCGACACAACCCGCAATCGTGTCTTGAGGCTTCCATCGGTGCTGATCTGGTCCAGCACCACTGCGCGCTTGTCGAGCTTATGTTGCAGCCATGTCGCCAACCCCGGATAGCGTTCGAGCAGCAGAGCAAATGTGCCGGCATAGCCGTTCACCGCGCCCGTTGGACTCGCCACCAACGCAGCTGTACGCGTATAGGATTTGATGTGGACGCCCTTGCTGAGCGCTCGAAATCCAAAGACCTGACCGTCCTCAGCTGGTTTCAGGCAGCGGTCCAGCAGCCAATACAGTTGACGACTGCTGATGCCCGTTTGCTTGGCAATCTCGCGTAATGGTGATCCACTAATATAAAGCTCGATTGCCGCGCGTCGTGCCATGAAGTTGCTTGTCCGCTCGGCAGGCAAGGCATGATGGTCGACCGCAGGCCACGTACTGGTGTCGATGTGAAGGAAGCTAGCGCGTCGACAGCTCATGGTTCTCCCTCCGCCGGTTCGAACCGTGTCAGCAAGGAAAGCGGCTCGGTCCATAACGATGGTGCGGTCAGTCGCCCGCTGTGCAGCAACGTAAAAACGCCGGCACGCACCAAGGTGAGATCCATGATGGCGAATTCCTGTTCGATGTGCGTGAGTTGGGTCGGCTTGTAAACAAACCGTCGCACGGCGTCCAGAAGCGGGGCCGTCAAGAGATTCTGGCACGAGGTGACCACCGGCAGAATGCGTTCCCAGTTCTCGATCCAGACCCGAGCGGCCGCAAGCTCGGCAGCTGGTACGGCTCGCGCTTCATATTCCCCGGGCCCTATGTGCGCAATGAATGAGGGCTTACTGTCACCGACGAACAGGAGCCATTCGCAATCTGCCTGCCTTACCCAAAAGTCGGCCAGGTGCTTCTCATTGCCGATCGTAAAATAAGCCGGACGCTCGCAGTACGCCAGAACCGTTGGATCTGCCTCGAGGCGAAGGCACTGATGATAAATCGCCTCGCCGAAACATTGCAGACGGCGCCGCAGCTTGGGACTGTAGACGTCGATACGCCGACTGCCGCGTGGACGACTCATTGAGGCAGGAGCAAGAAAACCGGGTGTCAGTGGAGTCATACCGACAACGTACGCCCCAACCCGAATGTTCAAAGCTACGAATAGACAGATTTACTTGCCTTAGCTACGAATCCACAAATTTATTTTCTTTCGTATGCTGGTAAATTTGTCTACAAAACGACCTGCTTCCTACGGTAGGTGCCGCAAAAATGTAGACAAAATTGCTTTCCTCGACGCGAGAGCAGTCAAAACCGGAGGCAACCGCTCACTCAAATTTGGCAGCACAGTATTGTCTTAAAAACAATAATGGAGGGCAGTCATGCGGATGGTCATCGAGGCGCGACTTGCAGACAATGCCGGCGGTAGTGTACCGATCCGATTGGTTGAATTTGAACGCGCCGATGGCGAACTGATGCGGTTGGGGATCAGCCTGGCTGAAGGAAAACAACTTGTGTGCGAAGCCCAGCGCGCTTTGGTCAACGCACAAGCAAACGGCTTCGTGGCCGCTTCCAGACATTGCCTGCAGTGCGGCGCAGCCTTGTCAATCAAAGCTAAGCATACCATCCGATATCGAACGGTTTTCGGTAAGGTGGCCATCGAAAGCCCTCAGCTGCGTGTCTGCAAGTGCAGTCGGGACATGAGCCGCAAGTCATTCAGCTCACTTGCAGCCGCGCTACCGGGACGCGTCAGCCCGAAACTGGAATACCTTAGGTAAAGTGGGCAGCGCACCTGCCGTATGCGGTCGCTACCTTGCTCTTGAAAGAAACTTTGCCGGTCGATCAGGCCATCTCTATCTCTGGCCCCGGGAACTGCGTATGGACGCTCGGACAAGAACTGGAAAACGCCACCGAAAGGGCGATTCGCGGTGAACGTGCCTACCCACCCGCAAACAGCAAGGTCAAGATTATCGCCCTCGCGGTGGATTCCGCATGCTTACGCCACCGCCCGTCACAACAGGGACAGGACGAAGCCAAAATGGCGCAGTATTTCCCCTCGAAGCGGCTTTCATCCACTGGGCGACATGTGAACATCATCGCCGGCCGGGCAGTTCGCGACGACGGCAGCTGCAAAGTGGTTGGCTACGTCAACCGGGAAGTGACATCGGCCGCGACACGCCTTGACCACTTTCTTTCGGAGCAAGGCGCTGCGCCGGACCAAAAGATCACGATCGTCTCCGACGGCGCGGGAGAATTTGAAAAAGCGGCCGACGGTTCCCAAAGGTCATTGACCCGAATTCTGGACTAGTTTTTAAATCGCGATGAAACTCCGTGCGATCGAACAATCGGCCCAGAAGTTTGCTGATCTGTCGGCACCCAATGGTCGCTCAGTACCAGATGAAATCGCATCCGCGATATGGCTAACGTGGCATGGCAGGGGTTGCGAAGCAGTCGAAAGACTGAAAAGCCTTCATGAGATGATTGGTCTCGCCCCGGAAGACGCGGCGTACAGGGCGCTTCGGTGGAATCTGCGAGGCACGTATTAGTACCTCCAATCCAATGCCCAATACCTGGTCAACGATGGATGGCGTTATCGGCGCGGCATGCCCATCAGTAGCAGCATCGCTGAATCGGCGGTCAATGAAGTCGTCAGCTTGCGTTGTGCGAAGAAGCGGCTGATGCGTTGGACGAATAAGGGGGCACACCTTCTTGTGCAGGTTCGGGTAGCGGTGCTTAACGGCGAGCTGAAAATGCGCGACATGCCTGATCGACGGCGACCCCACACAGAGGAAAAGAATCACAATTACTGCCAATGCGTAGCCTAACGATGCCTCTGGTTTTGACTGCTCTCTTCGAGTGTGGGGCACACCTCTTTGGTTACGATTGCACCAGTTTCAACCCTAGCTCATGAGCAAGAGAGCAAAATCAATTAAAGCTGCAGGGAAACATTCATTAAGCGTTTAGAGGGAATGTCTATTCCAGAGAGCTAACCGGTTTTTCGGCTTGCAGTCTTGCGCGTAAATCTTCCGCTATTGTTGAAATTTTTCCAACACAGTTGCGGCATCAGTTAGTAAACTGTTACTCACCTGTTTTGGTTGCATACCAGGAAATGAAATATTTATGGACGCGAGCAACCGTAAATCCGCCAACGCCTTTGGCAACATGACGACAGCCGACACAGGCTGTCCTTCCAATGGTTTGCTGATTCCTTATTACGCCGTCCACGCGGCACGGATCGGAACTTGGGAGCGCCACCTCATTACAAATGAGATGACTATCTCGGCCGTGCTAGCGGGAATCCTCGGGTTGCCGGAGAAGCAGACCTGTCTTTCGCTCGAACAGTGGGAAGCATTGATCTTTCCCGATGACCTGCCGTTGCTCGGGGATATTCTTGAGGCCGCAATCCAGTCGGGGACGCCCATTGACGTAGAGCACCGCTTGCTTGATGTTCACGGAAACGTCCTTTGGATTACATCGCGAGGTGTCGTGTTTCCGGATGAAACAGGGAAACCAATCAGGGTCGGCGGCGTCGCTGTTGACATTACAGAGAAAAAACTTATTGAGGAATCGCTGCGTGCCAGCGAAGAACGATATCGGCACCTCGCTGAAATGAGTCCCGACGGCATCATCGTCAATGTCAACGGACGCTATGTCTACGCAAACCAGGCAGCCGCACGGATCCTTGGCACTGACTTGCCAGAAAAAATTATAGGACGGTCCATGTATGACTTCACTGACGCGGACCAGCGTCAGTTCATCGCAGAACGCGCGCAAAAGTTTCTGCTGAGGGAATCCGAAACCCTCGCGCCGATCGATTTGCTCTTCCGCCAAATAAGCGGCGGGTCCATCGACGTACAACTGACTGCCCGATGGACTAGATGGGCAAAGCAACCGGCCATCCAAATCATGCTGCGCGATGTCACGGAACTGAAACAGGCGCAAAACCGGCTCCGAATTACCAGCGAACGCTTGCACTTCGCGCTTGAAAGCGCAGGCGAAGGTATTTGGGACTGGGATATCGTGAACGACAAGTATGAATTTTCCAGCGGCGTGAGAACGCTCCTCGCCATCCCACTCCATGAGCCGCTTCCAGAATGTGTAACCGAAAGCAATTTCCTTCATCCGGAAGATACTGTCCGGGTCCACAATGCCTTACATACTTACCTCGCCGGTGCTGCGCCAAGCTACGAATGCGAATTCCGCATCCGTGCCAAGGATGGACAATGGAAATGGGTATTGTCCCGTGGCACGATCGTCTCGCGTGACGCCAACGGCAAGCCATTGGTCATGACCGGCACGATGAGCGATATTACCGGGAGAAAAGAGTCAGAGGCCACCGTGTGGCGGCACGCCAATCTTGATGCATTGACTGGCATTCCCAACCGCCGCCTTTTTCGCGAGCGGTTTGACATGGAAATACATCGATCCCAGCGCCACGGACAACAACTGGCCATCCTTTACATTGACCTCGATCGTTTCAAGGAAGTCAACGATCTCTATGGGCACGACGCCGGCGATACGCTATTGGTCGCCGCCGTGCAGCGTATGCAGCGTTGTGTCCGGCAGACCGACACCATTGCACGCTTAGGTGGCGACGAGTTCGCCATCATAATGCCGGAGTTGAATAATTCAGAGCACGTCGACTTTGTATGCCAGAATCTTCTTGGGGGACTTTCTAACCCTTTTCAGGTAAAGAAGGACCATGCGTACATTTCTGCGAGCATCGGGGTCGCGCTGTACCCAATTGACGCCGCAGACCCAGAGGATTTATTGCGGCGGGCCGACCAGGCCATGTTCGCCGCTAAGCGCAATGGCAAGAACCAGTTTTGCTACTTCAAACAGTCGATGGATGAGAAGGCTCACCATAAGCTGCGCATCAGCAATGAGTTGCGTTATGCCTTGGACAATGGCCAGATGTCCGTGCACTACCAGCCTATTGTCGACCTTTCCAATGGACGCATCATCAAAGCAGAAGCACTGCTGCGCTGGCAGCATCCGACCCTTGGCGCAGTGGAACCTTCCGCCTTCATTCCCTATGCAGAAGAGTCTGGTTTGATTAGCCGGCTAGGTGACTGGGTGTTCGCTCAGGCGGCGCAGGCTGCCCAGCGATGGAGTATCCATACGAGAGAAATGTTTCAAGTAAGCGTCAACAAGTCACCGTTACAACTCATGCGGCGTACGGCTGATACGGATTCGCTGCGTCATCTCGATGCGATGCAAGTTACCGGCAGCCACGTTGCAGTTGAAATCACAGAAGGTATTTTGCTGCATGCACTGCCTAGTGTCATTGAGCGCCTTCAGGACTATCGTAATGCGGGGGTCCAGGTTGCTATTGATGACTTTGGCACGGGGTACGCTTCCATGACTTACTTGCAATTGTTCCAGATTGATTACCTGAAGATTGACCAGTCCTTCATACGTGACATAACCAGCAACCCTGCTCATCACACGATTACAGAAACAATGATTTTGATGGCACATAAGCTTGGTCTGAAAGCGATTGCCGAAGGTGTCGAGACACAAGAGCAGCTTGACTTTCTGAAGGCGGCTGGCTGCGACTACGCTCAAGGTTTTCTGTTTTCGCCAGCGTTGCCGCCGGAGCAGTTCGAGGAATTGTTGCGGAGTCGCATGGAACAGTGAATCGGCTTCTGCCACGCGCGCTCACTATTTGCTTTTGGCTTGCTTTCCTATTAATGAAATCACTTTGGACGTCTGGTATCGCTGAAGGCCGCTTTGTATTTTCGCTGTTCAAACGATGCTTTCTGGCCGGCAAGCGCCCTGTTGCAGGCAACGTGCCCTTGCCGGCCACTTGCTACACCTCTGTCTTCATATTGCCAAGGAATGCCATGTGCAAGTGCTTCCAGACGTTCCAAGTCATTCTCGGTGTGCAATCCCTCTGTGACATCACGCCAAGCCAAATAAATAGTAAAAGCACAGGAATGGAAATAGGAACCCGAGTTGAGGAAGCTAGGGTCGCGTGCTTCGCATTCTTCCGCATGCCGTATTAGCTCTGTAATACGGCTTTCTGCTATTTCCGTTAGATCCTGATAGAAGGAACGGTTCTTTGCCATGACTTCCCCGAAATAATATTTGTATGGTGCTGGATTTGTGCCGACCGCCAGCTCCGGTGGACACGACCAACTTTCTTGGAAACATCGTCTCACTCCAATAGCCGCATGGGGCGGAATGTTACTAATTAATCCTTTAATGAATTCACCTTTCCATACCACTTTGATCTAGGTCAATGCCAAAGCAACTTTGAATTGCAATGCGTTTTTTCGTGGTAAACAGACGGCTTTCAAGCCGATCTGATTGTTGTTGCACCATAGGTATATATTTTCTGTGCACAACGGTTAACTAGCAGGACTTAGGCTGTTCTTGAAGCAATGTTGACTAACAGGTCCTACTTCTCGACAGGCGCCATTAGCCGAAAGCGCTTTTAATTTTCTTCGCGGTTGGACGGATCTGCTGGTCGTAACTTCCCGCAGTCAGGCATGAAGTAGGAAAAAGCAGCGAAATGGAAGAAAGCCTAAGTGGGCTTTCAACAAGCCGCATAAACGTGAATGTCTGCTTCTTGCTTGGTATCTGCCGTTCGCCTCTCTCTCATGCGAATGAGGAAAATGGCTGGCTATCGCTATAGACGGGACAGGAAAATCTACCGGATGCGCATCTTTGAGCCTGATGAAGTATGACAGAGCCGCCACAGCTGCCCGACCCAGTACTGCCGAATGTGACTGCAGGAATACCATGGCCATTCCGCTTATAATGCGCCGCTACTCGCTTCGTCTACAGCACAAGGTGGCTCTCTACTTTGCAACCCCTACCGAAACGCCAAGCGAGCCGCTTTGTACTTAGAAAGCTTGTCTAGGTTGCATCAAGTCGTTCATTAGGCCAATGGCAATTGAAAGGCCTGCCCGATCGCTTCCTCCAGCCTGCGCAGAGTATAAGGCTTGGGCAGTATGATATACGGCAGCGCCGGCGATGTATCCATTGCCGCGCCATAGCCGGTAGCAAACACCACTTTCAGGTCCGGGTTGTCCAGCCGGGCGCGGCGCGCCAACGCCACGCCATCCATTCCCGGAAGGCTAATGTCGGAAAACAGCATGTCGAAGTCATGCGCAGGCACGGCCAAGGCCTCCTCCGCGCTGGCAGCGCTTAGCGCATCGTATCCCAGCACCCGAATGAGCTCGCATGCCATCTCGCGCAGGTTGGCATTGTCCTCGACCACCAGCACGCGCCGCCGCATACCCTGTATGTTGGGCGCGCTACATTCAACATGGGCAGCCACATTCGACGGCTGAACTGGCGTCTGTCGTGCCAGCATCTCCTGCTCGCGGTTGGCCAGTAAATGCCGTATCTTCCGCGCCAGCTGCTCGCGGCGATATGGCTTGCTAATCAACTCGACGCCAGGATCGAGCCGGCCGCCATGCACGATTGCATTCTGCGTATAGCCCGAGGTGAATAGCACGGCGATATTGGGATGCAGGAGCTTGGCCTGCCGGCTCAGTTCCGGACTGCTCAGTCTGCCAGGCATCACGACATCAGTGAACAGCAGGTCGATGGCCAAACCGCTTTTGAGAATGCCGAGCGCGCTATCCGCATCGTTGGCCTTGAGCACCTGATAGCCGAGGTCAGCCAGCAGCGCGACCACGGTCGCTTGCACCGCCGCATCGTCCTCGACCACCAGCACGGTCTCGCTGCCGCCGACCACGGCTTGGCTAGCCGCGGCCGGCGTTTCGGCAATCGGCTCATGGGAGCGCGGGAAATACATGCGTATCGTGGTGCCGTGCCCGACTTCGCTGTAGATTTTGAAATGGCCGCCACTCTGCTTGACAAAACCGTAAGCCATGGAAAGTCCGAGTCCACTCCCCGCTCCTTCCGGCTTGGTAGTGAAGAACGGGTCGCAGGCACGTTCCAGCACTTCGCGGCTCATGCCGAAGCCGGTATCAGAAACCGCCAGCATCACATATTGACCCGGCTCGATATCGCCCTCGCCCGACACATACTCATCGTCCAACATCGCATTGCCCAGCTCGATGGTCAGCTTGCCGCCTTCAGGCATCGCATCGCGCGCATTGATCACCAGGTTCAGCACCACGTTTTCCAGCTGGTTCGGGTCGACCAGCGTGTTCCACAAGCCGCCAGCGAAGACGGTTTCGACCTGAATCGTTTCGCCGAGCGCACGTTGTAACATGTCGTCCATACTGTTGACCACACGTGCCAAGCTGGTGACGACAGGTTGCAACGGCTGCCGGCGAGCGAAAGCTAACAGCTGCGACGCCAGCTTGGCGCCGCGCCCGACCGCGTCGAATGCAGTGTCGACGCGCTTCACCGCCAGGTGATTACCTGTGACGTGGCTGTGCAAAAGCTGCAGGTTCCCACCGATGATTTGCAGGATATTGTTAAAGTCGTGGGCGACACCGCCGGTGAGCTTGCCGACTGCTTCGAGCTTCTGCGACCGCTGCAGAGCGGACTGGGTAACTTCCAGCGCTCTGGTGCGCTCTTGTACCAGGGCCTCAAGGTTGCTTTGGTAATGCCGCAGCTCGTCCTGCGCCAGCTTGCGCACGGTGACATCGCTGCCCTGCACAAAAATGCCTGTGACCTTGCCAGTGGCATCGGTAATAGGTTGGTAGACGAAATCGAGGTAGCGGGTTGCCGTCTCGCCACCGGGCTGGCGTATGCCCAATGCCATCTCGCTGCCGACAAAGGGCTGGCCGCTAGCATAAACCTGATCAAGCAACGCGATGAAGCCCTGGGCAACCACTTCCGGCAATGCCTGTTCCACAGTCTTGCCTATCAAGTCGCGCTCGCCGATCAGGTTCCGGTAGGCACTGTTGGCGAGTTCGAACACATGCTCGGGGCCGCGCAGCACGCAGATGAAACCGGGCGCCTGTTCGAACAACTGCAGCAAATGGCTCTTGTCGACCTGCAATGCACGCGCCAGTTCGAGCGCCCGAGTGGTGTGTTCCAGCGCCTGAGTGCGGGCTAACACCTGTGCTTCCAGTTCGACCTGCTTATGCTCAATCTCCCGCTGCGCACGCACCTGCTCCGTCACGTCGCTGCCCTGCGAGAACACGCCGACGACCTGGTTAGCATCGTCAAAGATAGGCTGATAGACAAAATCGATGTAGCGCTGCTCCGCTTCGCCGCCCTGGGGCGGCTTCACCATGAGGGGCAGCGCACGGCCGACGTAGGGCACGCCCGTATTGAACACCTGATCGAGCAACTCGAAAAAGCCCTGCCCTTCGAGCTCAGGCAGGGCTTGCCGCACTGGCTTGTTGAGGATGTCCTTGTATTCGGCCAGACGATGGTGCGCTTCATTCTGCAACTCATATACATGCTCTGGGCCGCGGAAAAAGCAGACGAATCCTGGAGCCTGCTCGAACAAGCGCAGCAGATGGCGATATTCTGCGGTGCGCGCGGCGAGTACTGCCTCATTCTCCCGCACCTGGCTTTCGCGCGCCCTCCGTTGCTCGGTGATGTCGCGGGTGATCTTGGCGAAGCCGATAGGGTTACCGGCATTGTCGCACAGCGCATCGATCACCACGTGGGCCCAAAAACGCTCCCCGTCCCTGCGCAGCCTCCAGCCCTCGCTTTCGAACTTGCCCTCGGCGAGCGCGGTTTGCAATGCGCGCTCAGGTACGCCGGCAACACGGTCTTCTTCCGTATAGAAGCGGGAAAAATGCTGGCCGACGATCTCATCCGTTTCGTAGCCCTTGATGCGCTGCGCCCCGGCGTTCCAAGTCACCACATGCCCTTGCGGCGACAACAGGTAGATTGCGTAGTCGCGTACTGCTGAGATCATGCTGATGAACTGGGCGTCAGTTCTGGTCTGCTGGCTGGGTGTTTCCTGGCTTGCGGTCATTGCGGAAAAATACGTGGGCTGTCGTAAGACGTGGCACAAATTGGATAAGAAAGGTTGGATAGTACAGGTTTCAGTCATTGCCTGCCGATGAGTTCTTACCTGTGCCGTCCCTGCACTTGTCGACACGCGACTTAAAGCTGGCAATGGTTATTTTGCCGATAACCGGTCGGTATCAGATTGTATGTTCGGCTCTGATCGACAGGGCTCCGTACTGGAAGCAATTTTGGAGAACGGTCACAAAGCCGTCCGCTTGCATGTTGACCAAAACGCGGTGCGGTTCCTTTAGCAGAAATTTGCCTTCAATCAAGCTCAACTCCACCTGTTTCCTCTCACCATCGGAGTGTTCAAAGCCAGGCAACCGGAACAGTACGTTACGACCAGCATTGTCTTTAAGTCGCGCCCCAATGACATTTCTCATCGCCGCCTCCCTGATTGTTCGCGCGCCAATAAATGGAGGGTTAAACATTGCTTAATAACTACTTTCGGTTTTACTGCTCTTCTTGGCGCTAATCGATGGTAACGAGACAAACGGCGGTAAAACTGCCCGTCGACTTCATCGGTCCTCGGCAGCGCGTACGATGCACTCAGACAGTTGATCGAAATACAGCATGGCTGCCTGAGTTAATTCAATTTGCTTGCGACGTGCATCATCGGTATCGGCCAGGGTGATCCAACCCTTTCGTCGCATTGACTTCAGGCGACTGTGGACAGTGGCTGGCGACCCGAATTCGTTATGTGCCATCATCCCGCGTACGGAGATTTGAGCGTGTTCCAGACTGGCCTTTGCAAGGTAAGACAATATACGTTCCTCAAGAGGATCGAGAGGCGGAAGTGATGGCAGCGCGCGAAGCGTTTCCCTGAGCTGCAGAAAGCGCAGGTAGATGTCAGCTAAGCGGTTTTTCGTCGGCATCGCGTTGGGTTTTGTCTTCAAACAATCGAATGGATATACCGTCTGTTACATTTTCACGGCGACCTTGCACAAATTCGTAGCGATTTGATAACGTGCTGTTTTCCTATGTCCTCAGTTTTCATCCAGCTTTCTATTGTTATCAGCACAGCTTTGCTTTTTCTGGCGATCAAAGCCCTGGACGCGTGGGTGATTGCCGAACTCCATTTTATACCGGGCGTGCATTGGATCTCGCTAGCTGCCGGTATTTGTGTCCTAGCTACCTTACTGTTCGGTCCTATTGGGACAGTAGGCATGCTCGTTGCCTATTTCCTACGTGACATTATCCAACTCAAATCAGTTGATGTCCCTCGGACGATACTTGATGCAGTCGCACATTCAGTAGGCCCGTACTTCGTGTACCTGGCTGCTGATCGCCTATACGGGCTCCAAGCTTCCTTGGCGAACTTGACATCGAAACGTCTTCTCGTGGTGATTGTCGCGTGTTCGGCCATCTGTCCAGCCTTGCAAAGCATCGCAATGCAAGCACCTGATTACTCGTGGGTCACGTTAAACCAATGCTTGCTGATGTTTGCAGGAAATTTAGTGGGCGCGCTTTTACTTACTTATGTGCTAAAAGTAATTTCCACTGCGTTTCCATAGGACGTAGCACTAAATAAAATGATTGTTTGGTGCTGGTTCTGGTTCTGGATGAATTGTATAACTCCATGCCGGGCAGACGGCATGCGGCTCAATGCGAAGCGACCGCATTTCTTCATTCAAAACACGTTCTACTATATCATTACCACCCCGTTTGAGATCAACCCTTACCTGTAGTCCCGTGACAGTTTCGGTCCCTTCAATATAGTTGATCACGGTTTCAAAGGAACGCAATGGCACATCGGCTCAGTTCAAATAACAAAAGCCATGTCACCATGTTAATAACGTTGTGAAAGTCAGAGCTTGATAGGCGTTCGTTACCGTGAGCGAGTATCGGAAAGGATTGCTGGTGCCGTCGGGATAGGAGACGGCGAGCTATGATCGACACACGTATCTATAATGACAGCTAGGAAGAAGTGAATCTAAGAGGAATTTGGCACTGAATATAATAGACATGTGGTTTTGGCTTGGGCCCAAATCACCATTCACAGGGGACCTCTGTGCCCAAACGCGAAGACCGAGTAAATCGAACTGCCGAGGATTTGTTACGGATCGGCCAAGAGCAGTTATCGTTGATTTATGACAACGTGAGCGATGTCCTATTTGCTTTGGATGTTACCGATGAGGGGCGGTTCAAGTTCAGTTCGATCAATAAGAAATTCACTGAAGCAACTGGCTTATCGAAAAGCGACGTTGTTGGCAAATACATCGAGGAGGTGATTCCCCCGCCTGCGCATGCTCTCGTTCTACGTAAATACCGTGAAGCCATCAGCACTAGGAAAGCAGTTTCGTGGGAGGAAATATCGGTTTATCCAACCGGCGAGAAGGTTGGCCAGGTCACGGTAGCGCCAGTAATTGATGTCGATAACGAATGTCGCCAACTGATCGGAACAGTGCACGATGTGACAGAATACCGGCACATGAACGATCTCTTGGAGCGCACCGAAGAACGATGGCGTCTAGCGCTTGAAGGGTCGGGCGCCGGTGTATGGGATTGGAAAGTGGGAACCAGTGAGGCTACTTACTCTGCGCACTGGAAAAGGCTTCTTGGATATCGGGACGAAGAAATTTCCAACGATGTAGCGGAATGGGAAAGCCGTCTCCATCCTGAAGACAAGTCTACCGTTATGGCCGTGATACAAGGGGCGCTGGAAAACCACAGGCCTTCCGTTCTCACCGAACACCGCCTCCGGCACAAAAACGGGAACTGGCTATGGTGTCAGTCTCATGGAATGATCAGTTACGACGGCGCGGGAAAGCCGGAAAGGATGATCGGGACCGTCGTTGATATTACCGCGCGCATAGAGGCTGAGGCTACGACACAGCTGGCTGCCCTGGTCTACAAAAACACCAGTGAAGCAATCATTGTCACGGATGCGGCGGGTGTGATTGTCGCAACAAACCAAGCCTTCGCAAAACATCATGAACTGACCGAGGATCAGCTGCTCGGCATGCCTCTACTGTCTTTTTTTAAGAACATCGAGGGCTCCGAATCGTACGCAAAAATGCAGCGCCATCTGTTAGAAACCGGTCACTGGAAAGGCGAGGTCTGGCGCCGCAAGAAGGATGGGACCAAGGTTACCGAGGTGTGTACGGTCGACACCGTCTATGCGGCCGACGGCTCAGTGTCCAAGCACATCCTTTTATTTCTTGATATTTCAGACCAAAAACTCGCTGAGGAAGTAATCTGGCGTCAAGCCAACTTTGACTCCCTCACTTCGCTGCCAAACCGGTTCATGTTTGCCGATCGTCTCAGGCACGCCCTCGATCTGGCCCGCAGGAATAAGACGTCTGTTGCGCTGCTGTTCATTGATCTGGACCGATTCAAGGAAGTCAACGACGGGCTCGGTCATAGCGTTGGCGATGATCTGCTGATCCAGGTCGCAAAACGACTGGAACACGCTGTAGGAAAAGCTGACACCATCGCCCGTCTCGGCGGCGATGAGTTCGCCGTCGTGCTGATCGACCTGGACGACAAGGAAGTCGAACGGACTGCAGAACTCGTGACTACTGTGTTGGCCCTTCCCTTCGATCTGGACGGACATGTTGCTTATGTCAGCGCCAGCATCGGCATTGCCTATTACCCAAGGGATGCCACGCATATTGAAAACCTGATCAAGCACGCTGACCAGGCGATGTATTCAGTGAAGCGCGAAGGAGGGAATCGCCATGGCTACTTCCTGGCGTCAATGCAGGAAAAGGCGCTTGCACGGCGCCGGTTAGTCAACAATTTGCATCGGGCGATCTCGGAACAGCAGATGGAAGTACATTACCAGCCTATCGTCAACCTCAAAGACGGTTCAGTGGCGAAAGCAGAAGCCTTACTGCGATGGGCCCATCCCGACGAAGGCAATATCCGGCCGGATATCTTCATTCCGCTTGCTGAAGAAATCGGAATCATTGACCAGATCGGCGAGTGGGTGTGCAGTGAAACACTGAAGGCATTTGCCAACCGGTGCCGCGGCATCAAATCGAGCTTCCAAGTAAGCATTAATTTTTCGCCAATCCAATTCCGCGGCGGCAAAGATGCTTTTTATGCCTTATTTGAGTTGATGGATAAAATTGATGTGTCTTCGACCTGCATCGTCCTGGAGCTCACAGAGGGAACGCTTCTCAATCTCGATGAAAGGATGGTGCAGAAATTTGCCATGCTTAAGCATCGGGGTGTGCAACTGGCTCTGGACGATTTTGGGACTGGTTACTCGTCTCTTTCCTATATCACCAAACTAAAATTTGATTTCTTAAAAATCGATCAGGTATTCGTCCGCAATCTGGAGAACAGTGAGACGAGTCTGGCACTGTGCGAAACGATGATCGTTATGGCGCATAAGCTTGGTATGAAAGTGATTGCAGAAGGCATTGAGACGAAGGAGCAGCAAAGAATGCTCACCGAGGCGGGATGTGACTACGGTCAGGGATACCTCTTTGCAAAGCCAATGGCATTTGTTGAATTTGAAGACTTCATATCCGGATCACTTAATTTCTCGCACTGATCGCGCATTTTGATTTGCGTAGCACTGTATCCTTGCTCTTGCTGCGCCTTTCTACCAGCCGCGCGACAGCGTTGAATATAGCTTCTTGAACAGTCGTGCAAAGGTGACCCTGCTACAAGAGAGCAGTCAAAACCGGAGGTACCGCTAGGCCATGCAATGGCACTTGCGTTGGAAACGTGTCAATTGCAAGTTGACCGAAAACGATCAGGCCGCGTTGCAAGTTGTAACTACACGCTTCGCCACTAGATGGTTGCTTTTTAGTAACGCAATTTCGTTCGAAAAACTATCACATATGGTAAAATACAAAAATTGTCTGGATGCATCATTTTGACGCGCAGAGGCCCATTCAAGAGGTCTTGGATTCCGTCAGCTTCATAGGGAAAACTGCGCTGTGCTCGGCATCGATCCGCGATCTTTTGTTATCATCACCGCCGCCTTTGGCATTCTGTGTTCGTTCGTGTTGTTTGCCTTGCATACGGGTTTCCCACGGGATATCAAAGGACTTGCCCGCTGGGGCAGGGGATGTACCTTCATAGCTGCCGCAGCGGCCTTGCTTTCGATGCGTGGCGTGATACCGTTTGTGTTTTCTAACTTCATTCCTGACCTCTTGATCCTCGCCGGGGTTGGGGCAATCTACGGAAGTCTCCAGGAATTCACAGGCGTGGCACTGCAGCGCAGACGTGTTACCGCCCTATTAGTCATCACGGCGCTGTGCCTTGTCTGGCCCACATTCATTCATGACGACTATCGCGGTCGCGTCCTTGTCATGAGCGGCGTACTGACAATTCTCTTCGGCGCATGTGCATCGGTAATCATTCAAAGCCGCGAGAAAGGTTTCGCGGAACAATTTACGCAGTACCTCTTCCTTGGTACGGCCGGCATCACGTTCGCACGTTTTATTACAGCGATTTTTGAAGACAGGACGACAACTTTCCATAATGATTTTTCACTCATCCGTCACATCTATCTGGCAACATTTTCATTTTCCACCGTAGGACTCAGTCTCGGTTTCATCTTGATGGCCAATCGCGCCTTGCACATCAGGCTCGAATATTTGGCATCCCGTGACCACATGACTGGAGCCTATCGGCGTGACGCCTTCATGAAGCGACTGGAGGATGAGATTGTTGCATCGGAGCGGCTTAGTAGGCCGCTGGCACTGTTGATGATGGACCTCGACAATTTCAAGGCAATCAATGACCAGCATGGTCATACAGTCGGAGATCATGTCATCATGGATTTCTCAGGCAAACTGATGCATGTGATGCGCCGCAACGATTGCGTTGGCCGCTACGGTGGAGAAGAATTCATTGCATTATTGTCCGATACAGACGGTGCTGATGCGCAAGCCATCGCCGAACGGATCCGGGAAGCTGCAGCAAATAGGATCCGTGCTGACATTCCACCTTACACGGTTAGCATCGGCTTGGCGCAGTTGAGCTCGGCAATGGACAATGCTCAAGCACTAATCAATGCGGCCGATAAGGCGATGTATGCTGCAAAAAAGGCTGGAAAGAACAGAGTTGAAATTGCGCTTGCAAGGCCACTTCTGAGCTAGGCATCTAACATTTAAGTGTAGTAGTTCAGACCTGATCGGACAGTAGGGCTTTGCCAAAGGGTGGGGTTACCCGGTTTGATAGAGGTGCGAATCTTTATCAAACCAGCGCGCAAGCGCCAAGGAGTAACCCCATGAGTAGTGCTCCTCAGAACGTAATCAAACACAAGGTCGGCCTGCTGAATCTGGCCGCCGAGCTTGGCAACGTGTCCCGCGCCTGCAAGGTCATGGGCTTTTCCCGTGACACCTTTTACCGCTATCAGTCTGCAGTTGGCCGGCTACCGCCGGTGCAGAAGGACCGTACCCGACCCAAACCAGCCAGTCATCGAAATTGTTTCGATGACTGCTATGCAGACGAAATGCAGTCATTCACTAATGCGGCACCGGTGCCGGTACGTAGAATCTTCTTAAGTTTGTTAAGCACAGCAGCCGGCATGGCTTCGAACAGCGTAAACGTTCGTAATTGCGTCTTCTCGGACGCACATCGTGGAACGGCTGAGGTGCCATTCTTTCGCCTGTTAAGAAATGTCAGCAGCCCAGTTAGGTCTTTCTAAATATTCCGCATCGGACAGTGCTATATAAAATTGCAGAAGGGTGTTAGAAGCCGCATTGGTATTTCTCCTTCATGGGCTGCTCAGGATACTGCGATTTTTTATCAGTTTCAGCCATGCACCCACATCTGATCGAGATTTTTAAATTTCCACTTATCCGGGTTTTCCCACTCAACAATTTTGTCGCGCGCATGTGGTGTTGCGAGGTCAACTATCTCGGGCGCAATATGTGTCATTGCCTTCGTCGAAAAGAAGACCTTGACTTGCGGCTGCAGAAGGGAAGTCCGCCCTTGCTGCATAACGACGGCAAGGCGGCCGGATTCCAAACGTACCAGTGTGCCAACAGGATAAATCCCCACGCTCTTGACGAACGCTTGGAAAATCACTGAGTCGAAGTGACCTTTCCAGCCTGCCATCTGGCGGATTGCCTTGTTCGGACACCATCCCTCCTTGTACGGCCTGTTCGACGTAAGTGCATCGTAGACATCGCAGACCGCACCCATGCGCGCCAAGCGGCTGATCTGTTCGTTAGCCAAGCCATGCGGATAGCCGGAGCCATCTATTTTTTCATGGTGATGCAAGACCACGTCAAGAGCGGCGTCAGGTACCCCCTGCCCCTGCATTAGAATCCGGTGGCCAGACGTCGGGTGCGACTTGATGATGCGGAACTCATCGTCAGTAAGGGAGCTTGGCTTGTCCAGAATGTCGTTCGGCACCGCCATCTTGCCAATGTCATGAAGCAAGCCAGCTAAACCAGCCTCCCGCACCACATCCTCGGGCATGCCTAGTTGGCGAGCCAGAGCTACCATCAGCGCGCAAACAGCTACCGAATGCATGTAGGTATAGTCGTTTTTCGTCTTAAGACGCACCAAGCCGATAAGCGCATCGGAATTTCGCAACACTGACTGGGAAATCTCATCGACAACCGGCAGCATGGTGTGCGCATCGACCGCTCGGCCCATGCGTAATTCCTGAAACATAGCCACCATCGCACGTCTTGCCTTGCCGCAAATAGCGGCGGCGCGCGCCCGTTCGGTATCTAGCGGTGCTGGCCGTGGCTCGTCTGGCGCAACCGGCCGCGGATCGCCAAAGCCATAGGATTCTGCCCGACTCTTGCTTTCAGAGGGTATCGTCGTTGGAGGCGACTCAGCCGTACTAATGGTGCTGTCTGCATTTAAGGCGCCATTTTCCAGCCCTGCTTCAGCACCAGTTGAGAACCGCGTGACGCCTGGTTCAACATCGATTCCCTTACTCGTGTCAATCCATACGGTGGTAAAACCGTGTTCCAACAGGGTATGGATGTCCTGTTCATTGGATAACAAAAATGCCGATCGCCAGAATGGTGACTCAAACCAGCTTTCACTGATTTTGGCGATATACATCCCTGGCTGCAGCTCAGTCGTATCAATTTGCTTGAGCACGGTAGGGAATTCCTGACTTATCGAGTTGCAATTTACTATGCTCTTATGGCGAGAAGAGGTCCATGGGTGCTTGTATGCTTAACTATAGATCTATGTAGATGAGGAGTTCATTTCCAAACCTGCGATTTATTGCATAAATGCAATATCGTACTGAATTTGATTTCAGGATACAACAAGTTTTTCTGATATTTTTACTGTACGTATCCTGCCATGATTAACCTGCCGTGATTAACTTGTTTGATTTGATGGCTTAGTGAGTCATTACGCAGATCATTTCTTGCTTTTGTATTGGGCTATTACAATAGAACAGCTTTCCTTCCATAGAGCTATAGTCAGAAGTGGTGTACGGGCTGATGCCTGAAGGCTGGAGGAAGGCGGTGGAAGTTTTTGTTGGAGAATTTGATTGTCTAGGTCAAATCAACCAACAGAGGAAACTCCCACCATGCGCAAGGATAAGCAAGACGCAACCATTGGTCTACCGGAAATTGGCATATCGCTGGACGAACTGGTGCGTCGCGGCGCGCGGCAAGTCATCCAGCAAGTGATTGAACTAGAGCTGGCAGCACTGCTGGAGCAGTACGCCAACGTGAGAACCTTGTCAGGCAAGCGAGCCGTTGTGCGCAATGGCTATCTGCCCGAGCGCGACGTGCTCACGGCAGCCGGGCCGGTGACGGTCAGGGTGCCGAAGGTGCGAGACCGCTCGGGAACGGGCGTAAAGTTCCATTCGACGGTGGTGCCTCCCTATATCAGGAAGTCGCCACGTGTATCGGCAGCACTGCCCTGGCTATACCTCAAAGGCATTTCGACCGGCGACATGAGCGAAGCGCTGTCGGTGCTGTTGGGCGAGGAAGCCAAAGGCCTGTCGGCCAACGTGGTCAGCCGCCTCAAAGCGCAGTGGTCGGACGAATGGCAGCAGTGGGACCGGCGGGATCTGTCCGCTGCCCGCTATGTGTACTGGTGGGCCGATGGCATCCATACCGGCGTCAGGAGCGAGGGCGGCGATGGGCAATGCCTGCTGGTGATTGTGGGCGTTACACCGGATGGCAAGAAGGAGCGCGTGGCCATTGCCGACGGCTTCCGGGAATCGACGGCGTCGTGGCGCGAGGTGCTCCTGGACTTGAAGGCGCGCGGTTTGCAAGCTGGGCCGCTGCTGGCAGTGGGCGATGGCGCCATGGGCTTTTGGGCCGCGCTGGAAAAGGTGTTTCCTGCCACACGGGCGCAGCGCTGCTGGTTCCATAAGCTGGGCAATGTGCTCAATGCGTTGCCGGCATCGCAGCAAGCCAGAGCCAAAGCGGCGATGCAAAACATCTTTATGGCAGCCACCAGGGCAGATGCCCTTGTCGCCTTCGAGAAGTTCGTGACGACCTATGGCGCGAAGTATCCGAAGGCCGCGGACAAGCTGACGCATGACAAGGCGAGTTTGCTGGCGTTTTATGACTTCCCGGCGGAGCATTGGCAGCATGTACGGACCACTAATCCGATCGAATCAACGTTTGCCACGGTGCGGCATCGAACCACGCGGGCGAGGAATTGCCTGTCGCGGGCTACGTTCCTGGGGCTGGCATTCAAACTGATGGAAGAGGCAGAAAAATCGTGGCGCCGGATTCGCGGCGCCGACCGAATTCAGCCATTACTGGACGGCGTGCCGTTCAAGGATGGTATCCCGGCGCCGGACAATCCGCCGGAACAACAGAAGCTCGCCGCCTGATGTTCCTTCTATCCTTCAGGCCAGTCGTACACGACATTTGACATTAGCTCCCTTCCATACAGCCTTCTCTGTAATGATTACTCCGCTGGAGGTACCATGACGTCATTGAACAAAGGCTACGGCTTTATGGACAGGATAACGCCCGAAAAGATGGTTGACGCTTTTTACGCGATAAGTAAAAGGTTGGCAAACCGAGCGCCCCGAACAAAAGTAATTGGCAACACCAGTATGCAAGCAGCTTTAGTCATGCTTCCATCGCCGGACCTTGAGGCCATGTTGAATGCGTTTCGGAGTGTCGCTGGTCAAATAGAAACCTTGTTGCTGGAAGGTCAATTAGTTGAGGTTGGCTTTGATGCGGTGAAAGTATGCCTCGATAAGCCAAGAATCGCTACCAGATAAAAGCCGCCGGCGGCTTCTCAAAAGCTCGACACCAAGTCTGCCTTGCGTGAAGCTGGCACAAAAGCGAAATTGTCATAACTTGCAGATGCTAGACGCTCATCTCCGGTGGACGCCGGCACTCCATTAATTGCAATCAAAGTTGTGACCAGCATTTTAGTTCGTTTTAATCAGAAGCCTAATGACCTGGTCCGTACGGTACGGCTTTTGTACGAAGGGAAAGTGATGCACGCTACCATGTCCTGCCACACTCGCAGGATTGGGGTATCCCGAAACCAGTATTACCGAAATAGAAGGATAGTGCTTGCGCACCTCATGGCCCAATTCGAGCCCACTCATTCCTGGCATGACGACGTCAGTTAATACCGCATCGATACTTGGATTCGACTTTAGTATTTGCAATGCTTCCTTGCCGCTGACGGCGGTAAATACCTCAAACCCCGCATCGCGGAACAGGTCTGCGGTCATTTCCAAAAGATCAACATTGTCGTCGACAAGCAAACACTTGAATGTGTTCGTATCACTGCCGCGCTCTAGCGAGCCGCTCGATTCGCTAAGTTGTATTTTTTTCAGAGGCGCGGACTTCGGCGCAGCATTAGAAAAAGGAGCAGACATGATCAGGGATGGCATTATTCTCTTAGTTCGCTGGTCGACATTTTGACAATAGCAAAACCATACAGGATTTCCAAGTAGAAATTCTTGGTGGAAAAAATGTAACACTGTGCATAGGCAATCCGTCCAGAACCGCGGTAGCTTTGAACACGGGGTCTATATCAACCCCTAAAATAAGACTTATCCTGCAAGCCGAAGTTGCTTGGCGATGTCGCCCATTCGATAAGGCTTGTAAATTACAGGAAAGTTATACCCGTCTTCATTTTCCGAGCGCGACAATGCATCGTTTGGGTGACTTGAAACTAAGACGATGTGAACATCCCGTATTAGCCGGCGCACTTCCAGCCCCAACTTGATGCCACTCATGCTTGGCATGGCCACTTCGGTGAATAAGACGGAAATATTGGGCATGTGCCTAATGATTTCGAGCGCCTCCGCGCCGCTGCTCGCTTCGAGAACCTCATAGCCCATCTCTTCAATAAGCGAGACTGCACGCCTCAGTGCATCACACTCTTGATCGACAACAAGTGCCGTCTTATTCGCTGACCGGACTCCGTATAAAAGATCCCCTTCATTGTCGGGCACCGCAACCACCGGTAAGTAAAGCGCAATGGTGGTGCCTTTTCCAACCTCGCTATAAAGTGTCATCCCACCGTGCGACTGCTGGGCAAATCCATAGACCTGGCTTAGGCCGAGTCCCGTGCCTTTGCCCACTGGCTTGGTCGTGAAGAACGGCTCTACTGCCCTGGCGACAACCTCTAGGGCCATTCCATTCCCTGTATCTTGTACCGTAACCCGGACAAACCGCCCGGCTGGGAGCGCCTCTACTTGCCCGTTAGAAATTTCTACCTCTTCAGTGCGCAAGGTGATCGTGCCACCACAAGGCATTGCATGGCGAGCATTCGTCACTAGGTTCAGTAAAGCGGTCTCGAACTGCACTGCATCGACCATGACGACGCCGAGATCATGAGCGAGCCGTATATCAAAGTGAATCGTGTTGTCACCAACCCGCCGCAACACAGCAACGAAGCTTTCGATGACTTGGTTCAGATTGTGGGGCTCCTGTTTCATTGGTTGCTGCCGTGCAAACGTTAGTAGTTGCTGGGTTAGGGTGGCCGCCCTGTCCGCGGCACGCTGCATACTCTCCAAGACTTTAGGATTAGGAGGACTGTGCGGGTGAGCCGATAGGCGTTCCAGTCCACTGACCATAACAGCCAGCAGGTTGTTAAAGTCGTGCGCAACGCCGCCGGTTAGCTTGCCAATAGCTTCCAACTTCTGAGATTGCAACAGAGTCTGCCTAGCTTGCTCGAGCGCCTCTGTTGCTTCCTTACGCTCAGTAATGTCGCGGGTAATCTTAGCAAAACCAACGAGTGTGCCAGAGTCGTCGTAGATGGCGTCAATGACGACGTTTGCCCAGAACCGAGTGCCATCTTTGCGAATGCGCCAGCCTTCCATTTCAAAGCGTCCGTCCTGAGCGGCCTTTGCTAGTGCCTGGCCTGGTAGCCCGCTGGCCTGATCTTCTTGAGCGTAGAACCTAGAAAAGTGCGTACCGATCACCTCTTCCCGGGTATACCCTTTGATACGCTCGGCACCGAGGTTCCAGTTGGTTATGTGCCCTGTGGGAGACAACATGTAAATTGCATAATCGGTCACGCCTTGCACGAGCAAGCGAAATTGTTCTTCGCTGGCACGCAGCGCTTCTTGAGCTTGGCGACGCTCAGTGATATCCCGGGTAATTTTTGCGAAGCCGAGCAACTTTCCTTGCGTATCCCGCACGGGGTCAATGACCACGCTGGCCCAGAATGGGGTGCCGTCTTTACGTATGCGCCAGCCTTCTTCTTCGTATTTTCCCTGCTCCAGCGCAGTCTTGAGTGCTCTGCATGGCTTGCCGGATGCCCGGTCTTCTTCGGTGTAAAACCGTGAGAAGTGCTGCCCTATGATTTCTTCGGGAGCATAGCCTTTGAAGCGCTGTGCCCCAATATTCCAACTGCTGACAATGCCCTCAGGAGAGAGCATGTAAATCGCGTAGTCTGCAACGCTGGTTAAAAAGTGACGGAAGTGCTCTAAGGTCGTAGTCCCAAAAATGGCGGTATCAAACGTATCGTGCATATGTTTCTTTGTTGCAAAAATGGTTGCCAAATCTTAACCTGTTTGCTCTATATACAAGGGAAAATCGAAAGGCGACCTGTCTTGAAACAAACGCTTATCACAGCATTAGCCTGGATGTCATTCAGTTGCTGTGGCGAGAGCTTTGCCAGAGGCTAGTTCCGTTATTCACTTATTGTGGAATAACGCAACAAGCAGACTGGCATTGATCCGACCAGTTTTGCGTAGCTTGGCAGTTTAGCAAAACTAAAACATTGGTTAATTTATAAGGAACCGCTTCCTGAGGGACATTGGTCTAACTGTTAAAGGGAATCGAAAATGAAGAAACCTCTAAAAAATGTTGCCATAATGCTCATGCTCGCTTACGGGACGTGTCCCCCTCTTCTAGCAGACGAGTTCGTTGCGCAAATGGAAGCTGAAAACGCACGTTGGTTGGCAGTTTATAAAAGCCAAGATGCGCAGGCATTCGGCCCAATGTATGCTCCGGATGCCATTTTGATTGCCCAGGGCAATCCTTCAATTGAAGGACGCACGGCAATTGTTCAGTTCTGGTTCGAGATGCTGAAGAAAGGATTTTTGAATCCTGCACTTGAAATTATAAATTTGCGTCAAGAAGGAAAAATAGCCTACCAAACTTGTCGATGGTCTGTACTGCAGCCAAAGGAAAACGGCGTGATCCAAAAAATTACCGGCCATACACTTCGTATTTTCGAACGTCAACAAGATGGCCGTTGGCTCATCAAAGTGCAAATGTCCAATAATGATGAGGCTGCAATCACAAATCGGTCCAGCAGCGCATCGATCTTACAACGCTGAAACGTTATCTTCGGCTCGAGTGCATGTGTAGCTTTGGAAAATGACCGATTCGTTGTGGTCTGCTATATGGACTACGTGATGGAATCCCCATCCTTGCCGCAATCACCGTTCGTCCGGTGACAAAGTGCATTGCTATAAGGTACGAGCAAAACAGCACAGCTGCAGAGCAGTAAGCTTCTGGTTCAGTCCAGCACTTGATTTAAGTTAGCAGCGCTACGCCGGTTACAAGAGCGAGCTAATGTCAAATGTCGTGTACGACTGGCCTGAAGGATAGAAGGAACATCAGGCGGCGAGCTTCTGTTGTTCCGGCGGATTGTCCGGCGCCGGGATACCATCCTTGAACGGCACGCCGTCCAGTAATGGCTGAATTCGGTCGGCGCCGCGAATCCGGCGCCACGATTTTTCTGCCTCTTCCATCAGTTTGAATGCCAGCCCCAGGAACGTAGCCCGCGACAGGCAATTCCTCGCCCGCGTGGTTCGATGCCGCACCGTGGCAAACGTTGATTCGATCGGATTAGTGGTCCGTACATGCTGCCAATGCTCCGCCGGGAAGTCATAAAACGCCAGCAAACTCGCCTTGTCATGCGTCAGCTTGTCCGCGGCCTTCGGATACTTCGCGCCATAGGTCGTCACGAACTTCTCGAAGGCGACAAGGGCATCTGCCCTGGTGGCTGCCATAAAGATGTTTTGCATCGCCGCTTTGGCTCTGGCTTGCTGCGATGCCGGCAACGCATTGAGCACATTGCCCAGCTTATGGAACCAGCAGCGCTGCGCCCGTGTGGCAGGAAACACCTTTTCCAGCGCGGCCCAAAAGCCCATGGCGCCATCGCCCACTGCCAGCAGCGGCCCAGCTTGCAAACCGCGCGCCTTCAAGTCCAGGAGCACCTCGCGCCACGACGCCGTCGATTCCCGGAAGCCGTCGGCAATGGCCACGCGCTCCTTCTTGCCATCCGGTGTAACGCCCACAATCACCAGCAGGCATTGCCCATCGCCGCCCTCGCTCCTGACGCCGGTATGGATGCCATCGGCCCACCAGTACACATAGCGGGCAGCGGACAGATCCCGCCGGTCCCACTGCTGCCATTCGTCCGACCACTGCGCTTTGAGGCGGCTGACCACGTTGGCCGACAGGCCTTTGGCTTCCTCGCCCAACAGCACCGACAGCGCTTCGCTCATGTCGCCGGTCGAAATGCCTTTGAGGTATAGCCAGGGCAGTGCTGCCGATACACGTGGCGACTTCCTGATATAGGGAGGCACCACCGTCGAATGGAACTTTACGCCCGTTCCCGAGCGGTCTCGCACCTTCGGCACCCTGACCGTCACCGGCCCGGCTGCCGTGAGCACGTCGCGCTCGGGCAGATAGCCATTGCGCACAACGGCTCGCTTGCCTGACAAGGTTCTCACGTTGGCGTACTGCTCCAGCAGTGCTGCCAGCTCTAGTTCAATCACTTGCTGGATGACTTGCCGCGCGCCGCGACGCACCAGTTCGTCCAGCGATATGCCAATTTCCGGTAGACCAATGGTTGCGTCTTGCTTATCCTTGCGCATGGTGGGAGTTTCCTCTGTTGGTTGATTTGACCTAGACAATCAAATTCTCCAACAAAAACTTCCACCGCCTTCCTCCAGCCTTCAGGCATCAGCCCGTACACCACTTCTGACTATAGCTCTACAAGAGCAGCCTAGCTACTTAATTTGAGCGCCGGCCACGCAGGTTAAGGAGCTCCCGGAGGATGCCTGCTGCCGGTTGTCAGGGTTTTTCATGACGGGCACTCGCCGACTAATCCCGTGCACTGTGCGACCACCATGGCATACCATGCCTCTTCAATATAAGCGCTTTAAGAGTGAACGGGAAGATTTCTCGCATACTGCTAGTCTCTAGGCTTGTAATTCAAGCATTCTGAATGCTGGAAGGACAAAAAATCTCATCGGTAATTTATCGCTCCGGCAGTCCTATCGCTGCACCTCTCCACCAAACAGTTTATTTTCCTTGCTATAAAAAAGACTGGCGTATCACCTTCGCCCCTGCCCAAGGTGCTGTACAAGAAGCTCCTGCAGCTTGTGGAAGTCAACGGGCTTGGTCAAGTGGCAATCAAAGCCAGCGTCTAAAGCAAGTTGCTTGTCAGCCTCCTGTCCCCAACCAGTGGCTGCAATGAGAAACACATCTTTTCCAAGCAGCAAAGAACGGATGCGTCGGGCTACTTCATAGCCATTTAGGTCAGGGAGGCCGATATCCAGCAAGATGACGTTGGGCTTCAACCGTTCTACCGACTGTAAGCCAGTGTGTCCATCGTGTGCTGCTTGTGCTTCGTAGCCAAGTAGCTCTAATGCCATTGTCATGCTTTCGGCAGAGTCTATGTTGTCGTCGATGACTAAGATACGAAATGGCTGGGCACCTGTATTAGAGAGCTTGGGAGAATCAGCCTGTGTTGCAGCTTCAGTAAGCGGAAGCCGGACAATAAATTCACTGCCTTTTCCGACTCCTTGACTTGTCACACTGACGGAGCCACCGTGAAGCTGCACCAAACCACGTACCAACGCCAAACCGATTCCCAAGCCACCCTGGGAACGCTCCAGAGCGGGTGACAATTGAGAAAACATGTCGAATACCGTAGCAAGCGACTCTTCGGGAATACCAATTCCCGTATCAGATACCGACACGACAGCTTCAGCTTTCTCTTGTTTTACCCGAAGCACAATCTGCCCACCTTCCGGTGTATATTTCGCTGCATTAGTCAGCAAGTTGACAATGACTTGCGTGATCCGTGTCGGGTCGACATGGACCATCAATGCATCGTCCGGCAGATCCACTTTGAATGTATGGAATGCAGCCTCCATCATGCCACGCACGTCTTCCGATGCCACGCCAAGAATAGTGCGGAGGTCAACTGCCTGTCGTCTCAACTCCATTCGTCCCTGCGTAATACGGGAAACATCCATCAAGTCATCAACCAGATGCGTGAGTTGATGTAGCTGGCGATCAAGCACGCTTAGTGCCCAGGATCGGCTTGATTCATTCCCAGCATGAAGTTTAAAAATCTCCAGCACATTACGCATCGGCGCTAATGGATTGCGTAATTCATGTGCCAGCGTGGCCAAGAACTCATCCTTGCGCCGGTCAGCCAGCTTGAGCTGCTCATTCATTTCGCGAAGCTTGTGTTCCGCGGTCAAACGCGCAGTCAGTTCATTTTCAGCACCTTTGCGTGCCAATAACAACTCTCGCTCATAGGAACGGCGATCATTTGCGACAAAAAATGCGAACTCGTCCAGTACGGTGTTGTTATGCTTACGTCGCACTACGTTCATCAGCACCGGAATACGGCGACGGTCCTGATGGACCATTTCGATCTGCACTTCCCCAACCGAGCCTTGAACTTGCAATAAAGGCACACAGTGTGTCTGATGAAACACCCGTGCCCCTACGCTGAACAAATCCTGCGTTCTGCGTTTCCCGACCAGATCGGCGGCTTCGTACCCTAGCCAACGCAATAAAGTAAAATTGATACGAAGCAACAGGCCATCGGTATTGGCTACCGCCAAGCCACACGCAGCATGCTCAAATAGAATGTTGTCCGGGGGAAGCTCCCCTCCTCTTTCCACGGGCTACCGCACAGTCTGTAAAAGAAATCCATGCATGGCATCAAAGCTGTCGCCTGCAGCACTCATGTGTGGGCAGTGTCCCACGTTTTTTATGATGCGCAAGACACTGTGGGGCATTTGCCGGTGCATAAACTCTCCCACCTCGCGCGGCGCGATGACGTCATCGCTACATTGAAGGATCAAAGCCGGTGTAATTGACTTTGGCAAATCGGATCGGTGATCGGACAAGAATGTTACTTGAGCAAAGTGCTCGGCAATACTAGGATCGTTACGGCAAAAACTATTGGCCAACTCCGTACTCAGTTCAGGCTGCTGCGGAGCACCCATAATCACTGGGGCAATATTGCTTGACCAGCCCAAGTAATTACTTTCCATGGTTTCGAGGATTTCATCGATTTCCGGGCGAGTAAAGCCACCAACATAGTCCCCGTCATTAATGTAGCACGGTGACGGACTGACCATGACTTGGGCAATGAAGCGGTCCGGGGCTTTGACCGTAGCGAGCAAGCCAATTATTGAGCTTACCGAATGGCCAACAAAAACCACAGGGCCTGCAGAAAATTTATTGATAATTTCAAGCAAATCATCGGCATAGCCATGCAATGTGCCGTACTTCAATCGATCGTATGCCTTAAGGTCTGAGCCGCCACTTCCTACCAAATCAAAAGTAATAATCTTGAAATGGTCTTCAAAGGAAGGGGCCAGATAGCGCCACATGCTCTGGTCGCAACCAAATCCGTGTGCCAAGATCATGGTAGCGGGGCCGTCACCCCATATCTGCACGTTGTTGCGCTGCTTGACCGACATCAGGTTCTCCACCATTAGTATGTTTTATCGAAAAACCATAATTTTCAAAGACTTACTGCGGGCACATAGTAGCATTTGGCAGTATTTAGCGGTTGATCAAGGATGAGGAGCACTTCGAATTTCGTATAGTGCGTAGACAATCATAAGCAACATATAACATTTCTAGTTAAAGGTTTTGGGTAGGTATGGCCATTCTGAAAATCTTCGTTGCTGCTATCGCGAGCAGATGCAACTATGTATGCGTCGAAACAGGCGGGCAAGTCAAAGGCAACCTTGGATTCCGGTGACAAGAAACCAACATTCACCTCCGGATTAATACCAAAATTTCGTTCCAATGTAGCGCGCAGCAGAGAGCCAAAATCTTTCCTCGGCAACTGGATTGTTCAATGTCATAGATATCATATTCGCAATTAGCAGTATCCCTATTTCATCTGAATTGCTCGCATTATTCATATTTCTTCTCTAAGCGAGTGATATGGCCTAGCTTTTATAGACACTCCCTCTTTTTAAACTGGCTGATTCCATGCGAACGTCAGCTTCAAAATCCATTGCAGCCATTGAAGTGAAGGAATCCACCGACCGGTATTGGCCGCGTGCAGACATAGGACTATGCCAGGTTGTTCAAGACTTTATTAGCGAAAACACAGCCAGCCGGCCAATGGAGCGCTGGTTGTTCAATACTTTAACCGCTATCGGTTCATGGCCGAAGCTGCATAACGCTCTGTTTTCACATGGATAGACGTTCAAATCTTTATTGGTAGGTAACAGGCTGTTCCCTCACCTCATCCTTGGACCAGACACCGCTTGACGACGGCAATCACATGTTCCATCCGAGTACGGATTTCAAATATGTTGCGGTTTTTTTCCCGCTCGGCTTCATCGGTACTACCTTGATGCGTTTACTTATTCAGCATTGCCTAAAGTCGATCCGGGCAAAAGTAATCTTCTGCAACGCCTGCGAGATGTTCCTGTTGAAGTAGCCTCACGCAGTCGCCTGCTGGCAACGGCCGGCCGAAGTAGTAGCCTTGCAGTTCGTCGCAGCCGTGCGACTGAAGGTAGGCGATCTGATCAACCGTTTCCACACCTTCTGCAACTACCCGCAGGTTCAGGTTGTGGGCCAGCGAGATAATCGCTAGCACGATCGCTGCGTCGTCAGGGTCGTCAGCGATGTCCCGGACAAAGGTACGATCAATTTTCAGTTCGTTAATGGGGAAGCGCTTGAGATACGACAGGCTGGAATAGCCGGTGCCAAAATCGTCGATCGAAAGCTGCACACCCAGTGTCTTGAGCATCTTGAGTTTTTCGACTGCCGCATCGACGTCAGCCATCACTAGGCTTTCAGTCAGTTCAAGCTCCAGGCAATGGGCAGGCAGCCCGCTTTCTTTCAGCACCGCCGCCACCGAGCTAACAAAATCTGCCTGTGTAAACTGGCGCAGCGACAGGTTTACCGCCATCCGCACTTCAGGCAAACCTGCATCTTGCCAGGCCCTGCCTTGCAAGCATGCGGTACGCAGTACCCATGCGCCGATCGGAACGATGAGTCCTGTCTCCTCGGCAAGCGAAATGAAACGGTCCGGCATAACAAGGCCAAGTTCTGGATGGCACCACCGTAATAGCGTCTCGATGCCGACAACACGGTGGCTGACCGCGTCGACCTGGGGTTGGTAGTGCAAAAAGAATTCGTTGCGTTCCAGTGCCGTGCGTAGCGCAGTTTCGATGCGTACTCGTTCCTGCAATTCTTCCTGCATGGCAGCTGTGAAAAACTGGCAGTTGTTACGGCCTTGCAGCTTGGCGCGATACATCGCGATATCGGCCTTTTCAATCAGGGTGTCAGGCGCGTCACTGTCGGCCGGAAACACTGTTACCCCCATGCTGCAGGTAAGGGAGAGGTGTCGTCCATCAATGGTGACCGGCTCGAGCAGGCTGTCCATAAGCCGCTTGACCATACTGGCTGGAATGCGGTCACGTTCGCGGTCGGGCATCACCAGCACGAACTCATCACCGCCCAGACGCGCTACGGTATCGCTGTCACGTGTGGCTGCGGTCAGGCACCCGGCGACGTGTCTCAGCAGTAGGTCACCGGCGCTATGACCCAAGCTGTCATTGATGAACTTAAAGCGATCGAGGTCAATGAAAACAACCCACACGGAATGCGCATACCGTTTCGCATATGAAATGGCCTCACCCAGGCGCTTACTCAGAAGGTTGCGATTGGGTAAACCTGTCAAGGCGTCGTGAGTCGCTTGCTCCAATAACTGCTTTTCGAGGCGTTTTCGTTCGGAAATGTCACGTGCGACCATCTGGACGGCCGGCGCGCCACGGTAAGTAAATGCAACCCGGGTGACAGCGACGTCGACAGCTTTGTCGTCGAGCCTGAGAGCCTGCTCTTCTGCGCTGATAACTGCCTGTCCATGGGCGAGCGCGTCCATTGCCTCCTGGACCTCCTGTCGATATCCTGGTACTACTAGGGAGACGATACTGCGGCCCAGGAGCAAACTGGCGTCGGAATCGGAATTTAGGAACAGACGACCCGCCGCGGGATTGGCGAACACGATTTCGCCGCCTGTGGCGATGAGTATTGCCTCCGGTGACAACAGCACAAGCAGGCGATAGCGCTCTTCGCTCTCCCGAAGTGCTGCGACCGCGATTTCACGCTCCTGAGCCTCTTCGTAAAGCGCTAGGCTTTTCTGTTCGAGCAGCATTTCAGCCTGCTGGCGCGCACTTACCGCGCGGGCAAGCCGTCGCTCGTAAAGCTCAATCTCAGACATTAACCATTTTCCGTAACATGAAACGGGTATGAGCGCCTTCCTCGCAAGGGTAATCTTCCCGTTGCATATCAATATTTTCGTTAAAGTACGCGATGCAGCCCCGTATAAGTCCCTCCGCGAGATCTGCGAATGGTCGCTTCGAACGATAAACAAACGCCATGACGTTAGGATCGGGCGAACTGTGGTCGAATACAGGTAGTTCAGCGTCCGGGTACAGCTTCTTCACTTCGACGTGGATCTTGTTGTCGAGTATGGAGAGAAAGTCAAACGTGGAGTTGCGGCCAATAAAATGAGATGGATAGAGCGCGGCAAAGCGTCCAAGCAGGTGGTTGCCGAAAGCGCGCAGCAGATCCGGCACAGCGATTCCGGTGCGCTCGCTCAGGCGGCTGACGAGCTGAATAATTTCGCGATGGTCATAGGTGCCCACCGATGTATAGGCACCCCCGGTCGACAGGTCGGACAATTCGATGATGCTGTCCGCAATTTCTGGTGAAAAACTGCTTTCGACCATATCGATGAACTCTCGAAATACTACGCCCTTCATAACGCTCCCCTACCCTTATTTGTGAAATCAGACATGCAGTCGAAAGTGCAAAGCAACTACGCAGACTCTACAGAACAGGTATTTTATTGCAAATTGGAAATTATTACCGCTGTCGGTCACAATAAATATTTTGTCGGTTTAATGCCCTTATTTAAAATGCAGCCTCCCTGGAATTCTTTCGTATAAGGCGCTCTCGGTACTCGATCCATCTAGGCCTCCGTTCCTCAATTTTACGAACGTTGGCATACACTTTTTTCAGCTGACCTCAGTGATTTACTCGATCGAAAGTTGGCACAGTGTGGCATTGAACTGATTGCACCGCACCGCAAGAACCGGGTCAAGCCCACCAGTCAGGACGGTCGCCCACTGCGTCGATACAAACGACGGTGGGAGATCGAGCGGACCTTCGCCTGGCTCAACAAATTCAAAAGAGTGATTACCCGTTGGGACCGATGCACTGAGCGTTACACCGCATTCGTTTATCTTGCGCTCGCTATGATTCTGCTCCGCCGCCATTTATAAAATGAACTCTACAAATTGAGCCATCCCCTACGGTAGGTGGCGAAAAAATGTGAGCTAATGTCAAATGTCGTGTACGACTGGCCTGAAGGATAGAAGGAACATCAGGCGGCGAGCTTCTGTTGTTCCGGCGGATTGTCCGGCGCCGGGATACCATCCTTGAACGGCACGCCGTCCAGTAATGGCTGAATTCGGTCGGCGCCGCGAATCCGGCGCCACGATTTTTCTGCCTCTTCCATCAGTTTGAATGCCAGCCCCAGGAACGTAGCCCGCGACAGGCAATTCCTCGCCCGCGTGGTTCGATGCCGCACCGTGGCAAACGTTGATTCGATCGGATTAGTGGTCCGTACATGCTGCCAATGCTCCGCCGGGAAGTCATAAAACGCCAGCAAACTCGCCTTGTCATGCGTCAGCTTGTCCGCGGCCTTCGGATACTTCGCGCCATAGGTCGTCACGAACTTCTCGAAGGCGACAAGGGCATCTGCCCTGGTGGCTGCCATAAAGATGTTTTGCATCGCCGCTTTGGCTCTGGCTTGCTGCGATGCCGGCAACGCATTGAGCACATTGCCCAGCTTATGGAACCAGCAGCGCTGCGCCCGTGTGGCAGGAAACACCTTTTCCAGCGCGGCCCAAAAGCCCATGGCGCCATCGCCCACTGCCAGCAGCGGCCCAGCTTGCAAACCGCGCGCCTTCAAGTCCAGGAGCACCTCGCGCCACGACGCCGTCGATTCCCGGAAGCCGTCGGCAATGGCCACGCGCTCCTTCTTGCCATCCGGTGTAACGCCCACAATCACCAGCAGGCATTGCCCATCGCCGCCCTCGCTCCTGACGCCGGTATGGATGCCATCGGCCCACCAGTACACATAGCGGGCAGCGGACAGATCCCGCCGGTCCCACTGCTGCCATTCGTCCGACCACTGCGCTTTGAGGCGGCTGACCACGTTGGCCGACAGGCCTTTGGCTTCCTCGCCCAACAGCACCGACAGCGCTTCGCTCATGTCGCCGGTCGAAATGCCTTTGAGGTATAGCCAGGGCAGTGCTGCCGATACACGTGGCGACTTCCTGATATAGGGAGGCACCACCGTCGAATGGAACTTTACGCCCGTTCCCGAGCGGTCTCGCACCTTCGGCACCCTGACCGTCACCGGCCCGGCTGCCGTGAGCACGTCGCGCTCGGGCAGATAGCCATTGCGCACAACGGCTCGCTTGCCTGACAAGGTTCTCACGTTGGCGTACTGCTCCAGCAGTGCTGCCAGCTCTAGTTCAATCACTTGCTGGATGACTTGCCGCGCGCCGCGACGCACCAGTTCGTCCAGCGATATGCCAATTTCCGGTAGACCAATGGTTGCGTCTTGCTTATCCTTGCGCATGGTGGGAGTTTCCTCTGTTGGTTGATTTGACCTAGACAATCAAATTCTCCAACAAAAACTTCCACCGCCTTCCTCCAGCCTTCAGGCATCAGCCCGTACACCACTTCTGACTATAGCTCGATCAAACGAACACCAATGCATTGTCTTCTAAACATGTTTTTGCAAAGAATGTTATTGAAGGCATCTTTTTTAGCCTGGACATTTGATCAACTATTCGTAATTTGGAACATTGGACGTTCAAAGTTGTCAATTTGATAGCCGTTCATGTCGTTCGCTTTGCTTCATGGACTGGCTACAGGTGCGCCGGAGTTCTTTACCAGTCGCACAATTTACGGCTATTTTGAACAGAGGAAATATATGGGCATACTAGGCAATATCTTTCACAAAATCTTTCCATCTTCCCATCCTGCGCTAACGCAGACAAACGCCCCGCCCGCCACCTCATCTGATACACCCGCCAACAGCAATACGTCACCAGGATCTCCTACTGCCTCGCCCACAGCATCACCTACTGCTTCACCGCCATCAGCAACACAGAGCATGCCAGAAGTTGATGTTGAGAAAATACTTAATGGCATGGCGCAATCAAATGGGCAACCACTCAACTGGCGTACATCTATTGTTGACCTGTTAAAACTTTTAGGTTTGGACAGTAGCTTGCAAGCTCGGAAGGAACTTGCAAGCGAGCTTGGTTATAACGGAGACTCCAACGATTCGGCCGCAATGAATATTTGGCTTCATCGTCAGGTAATGAACAAGCTTGCAGCAAATGGTGGCAAAGTGCCAGCAGACCTCAAAGACTGAAGTTGTGTTATTTCTTAAGTTGATGCAATCGGTGTTTATCTTAAATTAATAATGCACTTTGATTAGAAAGTTGGCAGGATACGATAGTGATCCCGACTTCATGCTCTAACGGTATTCGTCTCGTTTTCATGCAGTTTTTGGATCACATTATTTCTGCGCATCTTTCCTTTGAGCCGCACCCCACAAGGGTTGCGGCTTCTTCTTTGCAATTCAAGAGGACGCCAAATTTAAAACAACGGATTTTAAAGACTTTTGCTGTAGCAATTATGGTGGTTTTCTATGGAGTATTTACTACTGCTTCAGCGAAAAATCTTGAAGCCGAAATGGGAGGGGAAAATAGTCGTCGGTTAGCCGTTTACACAAAACGAGATGCGCACGCATTCGCGACGATATACACGGCGGATGCCGTTATTTTGCCCCAGGGCGGCCCATCAATAAAAGGACGCACGGCCATTGTTCAGTATTGGGACAAAATGCTCTCGAACGGTTTCCAAAACCCTGCACTTGAGATGATTGATTGGTACAAAGAGGGTAAGATGGCTTATCAAACTTGCCGAAGGTCAATTTTAAAGATCCAAGACGATGGATCAGCTAAGTCTTTAACTGGAAACACGCTACGCATCTTTGAGCGTCAGCGAGATGGACGATGGCTTATCAAAGTCCATATGTCTAATACTGATCAGCCAATCCCATAGTGCCAAAAAGGCGCTCGACAATTTGCTAGCAATGGTATTTCCGCTTGAAATGACAAAGACACTTTTGGCGTAGTCAAGCCAATTGGGATATTTTTCGGCATCGAGTCAGGATCTATTGCCAACGCGTTTCGGAGCTTTGCCGACGACTTCCAACTTGGCTTCTATAACTCCCGAACGCGACATTCCTAATTTTCGTGCCTCAGAAGAGGTCACATCGCCTATTAGATCAGGAGAACTGGGGCCGCGATCGTTGACCCTAAGAACGACGCTTTTATTGTTCTTCAAGTCTGTAACTCTGACTTTGGTTCCAAAGGGCAGTGTCTTATGAGCCATTGTCATTGCGTTCGCATTAAATCGTTCGCCGCTAGCGGTTTTTCGACCATTAAACCTGCTCCCGTACCAAGTTATTTTCCCGGAAGAACTACTTGGTATGGCTGTCCTTTGTTCGGACGCAGCATCTGATGGCTGTGCCACAGCCCCATTCGCTAAGCCGAACAGCGCACTAACCGCGATAACACAAAGTATTTGACGGTTCATACTGCCCTCCAGTGACAAAGCAATTGGTGAGGTGCTACCGCAATGTGCCTGGCTGCTTGAGAGCGTCACGTATCTCGCGTAAAAGCAAAACGTCTTCTGAAGGCGGTGCTTCCTCTGCTGGGGTTGATGCTTCTTTCCGCAAGGTGAGTGTTCTTGCTTTATTGACCATACGAACCATCATAAAAATTATGAATGCAAGAATGATAAAGTTAATCAGTATCGTGAGGAAATTTCCATAAGCTAATACAGCGCCTGCTTTCTTGGCTTCTGCCAAAGGTAACTGCATGCTTTGGTTGTTTAGCGGCAAATAGTAGTTCGAGAAGTCTAGCCCGCCGAAGATTTTTCCAACGATCGGCATAATCACGTCTTGAACAAGCGATTCTACGATTTTGCCAAATGCCGCACCGATGATGACTGCGACGGCTAAATCAACGACATTGCCCTTTACAGCAAACGCTTTGAATTCTTGGAGCATACTCATTGTGTCTCCTTTGTAATGATTCAAGAAACGTGTACGGCGAGACAATTGTACAGGCGATGTTATTCCAAATGTTCGTTAGAAAAAAACCGCTGTGCCTGAAGAGCAACAGCGGCCAAGATAATTCCGAGAGATAGCCGCCCTCGCCATGCGACCAAGCTCATCATCTACCTTCTTTACTACTTTTTGCAACGGGACACAGAGGGATTGATAATTTTCTTTTTATCAATATTTTCTTGGTAGACCTAAAGTCATTGTTTTGACCTGCAATAAAGACAAGCGCCCTGAATACTGTGCATTTATACAGTATTCAGGGCTTTTCTGGAACAGGCATTTTCTTTGTGTTTATTTGAAGAAAGTTCCTTGAGTAAACATGCGGAGAGCCAATGTAAACGTGATTATTTAGGATTTAAAACGTCCATGGCTCAACATTTTCTCTTGTCAGTGGAAGCGCGCAGTGTCTCACTCCGAAAAGTTCGGAACGGCTCTGTTGCGGAAGGACGAGTTAGCCTTTCTATAGATGGATTTATGGCATAGCAACCGTAATAGGCGTGCCGAGTCGCGTAAAGCGATTCAGCACAGCGGCACGGACCTGCAATTCAGCGCCTTGATGATCAAAGTCGCGTGCCATGATGCGCTCTCCAAGTAGCTTGAAGCAGCGCATTTTGGTCTCCACCAGACTTCGTCGGTGGTAGCCACTCCATTTTTTCCAGATCGTTCGCCCCAGCCGGCGGGTCGCTCGTAGAATCTCGTTGCGTACTTCAGCACCTAGCCGGTTTATCTTCCATGGCTTGGCATTCTTCCGGGCCGGAATGATGGCATCGGCCTGACGCAGAGCGATGACTTCATGGCAGCGTTTCGTATCGTAGGCGCCATCACCGCTGACACTGACAATGGGCTCTTCCGGAGGAATCTGGCCCAGCAGGTTGGGCAGCATAGGCGCATCACCGATGCTGTTATCAGTTACTTCCATGGCTCGGATTTCGAGCGTGACCGCATCAATACCGAGATGGACCTTGCGCCATTGGCGGCGGTAATCGGCGCCATGCTTCGTGGTCTTCCATTCGCCTTCGCCCAGCATCTTGATGCCGGTGCTATCGACCAGCAGGTGCAGGCCGGTCGTGGTCGGCACGACTTCAATGGCGACGCGCAATGTCTTTTGCCGCCGACTCACGGTGCTGTAGTCGGGGACAGGCCAGTCGAGGCCTGCCAATTGCAGCAAGCTCTGCATCATCCCCATGGCCTGGCGTAGCGGCAAACTGAACAGGCACTTGATGCTCAGACAGAACTGAATGGCTTCGTCACTGAAGGTCGGACTGCGGCCACGCTTACCGCTTGCCTGGCCGTGCCAGTTCATGGCGGGATCGAGCCAGATGAGCAGCGAGCCGCGTGCCTTCAGCGCTGCGTTATACGCCTTCCAATTCGTCGTTCGGTATTTCTGAGGAACGGGTTTCATGCGCCCAGCCTACCCGAGCCTTCAGTCCTGCGCTGAGCTGCCTGATTTATGCAACAAACCCCTTCGCATCCAGCTGATCGAGCTGCTTCTTGTCAGCGGCAATTCTAAATTCTGCCTCGCATATGCGCTCATCAAACCACGACAAACTTTTCGCTCGCAAGAATGATCCATAGGAAGCCCGCTGGTCAACAAATGCTCAAAACGTTTAAAAGGAAGTGCAAACGATATTTATTTTCATTTATATCTTAGGCCGTCCATCCCGATATAAATATGTCTTTCTTTCCGCTTGTCACCGCCAGCAAATATTTCCCATGCATTCTTTGTAAACTCGCTATGATTGCCAGACTCCTATGAAAACGATTTTAAATAATTGATGGAGAGCAAGGAAAATGAATGCACTGCGTGATGTTTATCAACGGAAGATATATGCGTTACTCAGGATGAACCTTGCAGTAAATCGGATGAATAAATGCGTTGGCGCGGAAGAGAAAGCAAATGCCCTTCGTTGGGTGAACGCCTGGCTAACGGTCAGTGGCATTCGGCAGTTTAGACTTGACTCACGCTCTCGAAAGCAGGCCGACGCATCTTCTCAGCTTAACTATAGATAACCGTCTAAACGCGGCTCAGCGCAATCCTGATCCCTTCGCTGAGATTACCCTTGCCCAGCTTCACGGCGCGCGCCACGCTGGCGGCATCAAGATAAACATTGCGGCGCCCGCCTCCGTCGAGTTCTGCAGGCCTGCCGACCTGGCCGGTACCCGCCGGCCAGGGTATCTGGTCCAGAACCCTATGCCAGTTGTTCTCCGCAACCTCTGGCGTACTGGAAGATAAAAGTGTAACCATTGCGAGGGTAATTGTGTCACTTCGCGGCCAAGCCGGAACAGCGCGGCAACTCCTTCAATGTTTTCAATGACTTGCGTGTTTTGGCAGGTAAATGTGTCACCGCGCGGCGAAGAAAGGTAAATGTGTCACCGCACGACCTCGCTAATTTGCCGGTCTCTACCCCGGAATCGGGCGCGTACCAGAGTCTAGGTCCCTTCCTGGAGGGTCAGCAGTTCAGCCGCGTGCGCGTCATCGCCGTGCGCGCCTTCTGGTCTAGTGACCGCCACAGCGACTGCGAAGGCAGCAGCGAGATGTAGCATGCGCCGCCGTTGCCGCACCGGTGCGGTGCGTCCCGCAGATACGCGTTGAGACGGTACGGCGCCCTGCCGCCACAATGATGACAGGCCATCTCCAGCACACCGCCATGAACCGGGCAGCGCCCTACCCTCTTCAACTGATGGACGATGCTGTGGTAGCCACCAGCCAGGCATGATCTGCAATACCGGAACCATGGACTGCCTGTCCTTTGCAGCGGTTCTGGAATCAGCGAGGCGCGCACTATGTGCAACGGGACACCGAGCATGCGTTGGACCTTATGCAGGTTCACCTCAGAGGAACCGGCGCTGATACCTTCATACGGATCAATGGTCTCCCTGGCGATCTGGATGATCAGCACATGGCCTGGCAACGCGTTCGCCCGACCAAACTTCCACAGCATGGAAACAAGGGATTCGTGCGGGCTCACCCATTTGGGATTGAACAAATAGCCGAAGGACGGCGCCAGCTGGTGTTCGTCAAACAGCATGATCGGCAAAGTCGTCATCTGACTCGTCCCTTACACCGCGTGTGGCGCCGCGCTCATGATGCGGCCTGTTGCCACGCGCGCCTGGACATAACCGAAGCTTCGAACCGCCTGTGCCCACATCTCGCTGGTTGGTCGGTAGCCCGCGGCATCGTGCATCTCGCTTTCCTTTAGCACAATCTCCACTGCGTGCGTGAAGGACTCCATGGGAATCTCCAACATACCGCCAAGACCGGTCTTGTTGTGGATCGCCACGAAGGCATCCCACAGCACTTGTGCGTCATCCGTAAGCCGGTGACCTGCTTCTGCTACCTGGGGTAGATAAAACCGAGTAAAGGTCCATTCGGTCCCACGCGGGAAGCTCGTCTGCCCGTAACCTGCCAGGCAAGTAGCGACGTCCCGCGCATTTCGAATTTCGAAGAAAGCAAGTTCGTCGACCATCAGACGTGCCACGATCTGAGTCTTGCCTGCGTGCTGCAAATTTATCTTGATAGCATACAAATCCTGCTGTCCAACCAGGAACGTGAACAACCTGATCTGGAGGCGGTCGAGATGATCATGCAGATCACGGAGCCACTCATATTCGTCGGCGTCATAGCGCTGTGCTTCATCGCAAAACAGGATGACTGTGCCGCTTCCGTTCCGCGCGCATGCTTCCTTGATTTTGCCGATCAGGTGCATTCGCTTGCTTGTGTTGCCGCCCTTATCCGGTTCAGCATAGCCCACTGCCTTCAGCAGATTTGTAAGAAACGGGCCTTCTGCATGCCGTGGCTTGCGCTTGGCTTGCACATGGTACGTCGTAATCTTGGGATGGGTCTCGGCCAGCAGCAGCCGCAGATACTCGATGGCCCGCGTTTTGCCGATCCGGGAAGGACCATAGATGAGCGCACCGGTCGTACGATAGCGCAGGCACCGGGTGATGAGTTCGTAAAATGCCTGGATTGCTGGTGTCGCGATGCGGTAATTGCCTGTGACGATGGGGTGCAGGTCAGACGGGATTGGACGAACGATGGTTCCAGCCATGGAAGCCGCTCTAACATGAGCGTTGAGCTGCAGTTGAAGATTCATAAAAGTCAGTGCCTTCTGCATGTGCTGGATGTGGGCAGCGGCATAATCAGTATGCTTTTTGCGTGCCCGCAGGTAGGCTCGCAATTCGGCAATCGCGCGGCCGGGCCGGAAGCTGGCTCGCAGCAGCCCGCAGGCGTGAAGCCGCTGCAGCCATTGCGCATCGTTGACATCGCTCTTCCTGCCTGGCACCGCACAGGCTTCCCGAGCATTGACAAGAATGACCTCTAGGCCACGCGCCTCTAGCACTTCGTAGGCTGCGACCCAATACACCCCGGTCGACTCCATGACCACGGTCTTGGTGCCGGTCGCTACCAGCCAATCTGCCATGCGCTGCAAATCGCTGGCGAACGCTTGGAAAGTCTGGACGGGTTCATCGCACAAGTCGGGACTCACCGCTGCGACATGGAATCGGAATCGCGCGCCAATGTCGATGCCAGCGGCAAAGGGATGAATGATCGGCAGCCCGGCAGGCTTGGATTGGGTTCGCTCTCGGGACATGGTCCACCTCCTGCGTCAATAGCCGCAGGACGGGAGAGCGGTTTAAATCAATTTCCTAAACGGGGTCGTCCGAAGACGCCACCACAGCTGAGTCCGCAACTTCCCCTGGGCCAGGTTTTTTGACGGGGTTGCCACCGCCAAGAAGCTTTCGGCCACGGTCCATGCGTGCGTCTAGTGTACTCGCCTAGTGTTTCTACTCATCAGGGCGGCGGCAAGGCGCGTGGGGCGGTTTTTTAGCTCCTCCTTCTCCATGCGCTCGACCGCTAACTCACGGCGCAATTTGGCAATCTCGTCTTCCAGCTCGGCCACGCTGCGGCTACCAAGAAGAGATGCCGTTGTCGGTGCCCAAGGGAACGCTGGCATCCTTGACCCAGTTTGCCAGCGTTCCCTTGGGCACCGACAGCCGTTGCACCGCTGCTTCCAGGGATAGTCCCTGTTCCAGTACGACCTTGACCGCTTCGGCTCGAAACTCGGGCGCATAAGTCCTCACATCTGTTCTCGTCATGCGTCCTCCCATTGATGCAGTTTATCAAACGGGAGTGTCCACAAAATTCAGGCTACCTCATGCCTAGCGCGCTTTGCTGCTGTGCGCGTATGCGTTGCAGATGGTGTACTAGCTTCGCATTGGCAGCATCTTCCTGGCCAGGCCGCATGCCTGGTGTGCGAAGCACGCTCCAGCGGCGAGCGCAAATATTACTTCACCAACCACCCGCCTAACACGCCGCGCAGAACGCTGGTACGCGCGATCAAGGCCCACTTGGCATGCGAGCAGGCGCATCAGCAGCTCAAGGATGAACTTGGCCTGGACCATTACGAAGGACGATCCTGGCTGGGGCTTCACCATCATGCGCTACTGACGATGATGGCATTTACCTCTCTGCAGCATCGACGCTTGGCCAGTAATTTACAAGCGGGGGAAAAAACCAGAAGCCAATGCACCGGGTCCGCCACCTCAGCCATCACTGCCGGCAGTACGCCGCGCCATTCTCGCCAAGCTACGCCCTGTCATTTGCCTTCGGTGTCCTCAATGCAGCGCCACAATACGTCTAATTCAACGTGAGTAACATGGCAGAGTAGTGGTAGTCGGGTCGAGCAAAATCAAATGACTTTTCTGAGGAATAGAATTTGTCGTCAGCACTTGGCATCCGGCAGCAAATCCCCCGTGAGGATGTGCTATGCATTCGATTACCTGAAAATCGACATTATCATGTCTTATGACCGTGCCAACTGGAAAGCATTCTTTGCTTTGGATTACCGTATCAAAATCGTTCATGATAAACACCACCTTTTGCCACGCAATTTTTTGTCAAACTGGTCTTTTGATATTATTACGGTTTTGATATAGCTACGCTATCCCACAAAGACGCTACAGCTGCAGCCGCTTAATACAGTCTGTTAGTCGGCAAAAAAAAGCTCATAGGCGATCTGGTTGAATGCCGGTGTGCGCCAACTCGATGTAGTCGCCTTACTTCTTGCGGATGATCTTAACCCCCGTACAGTCCATCTCGTTATACACAAGTCTGGTCTGCTGACATCGCACAGCATCGAAGGAATTGATGGCCCTTTGTATTGCGGAGTTGTAAACCTCAGCGAATGCGCATTTACTTTATGCATTTGGCAAGTCTATGAACAATCAGTCAGGGGTATGCGTGGACGAGGAGTTGGAGGCGCTAGACCTGGGTGATCGAAGGCGAGACCGGCGTGCAAAGGAGTTGCTGAAGCGGTTAGCGGCAAAGCCCAGCGAGAGCATCCCTGGTGCAGGCGACGGCTGGGCAGAGACCAAGGCAGCCTATCGATTTCTTGGTAATGATGAAGTCGAGTGGACCGCATAATGCAGCCGCATTGGGCGCGTACGGCCGAGCGCATGAAGCAGCATGCCGTAGTGCTGTGAATTGCTGACACGACCGAACGCGACTTTAACGGCCAGGACATGGAAGGCTTGGGGCCGTTGATCTTTGAAGCGCAGCGCGGCATGTACCTGCATCCGACTTACGCCGTCACCCTGGACCGGGAACCATTAGGGTTACTGGATGCGTGGATGTGGGCCCGCGAACCGCTGGATGAGAATGGACATCACGGCGGCATCAGGGAAAGTCCCCGTTGGATCGAGAGCTATGAACGCGTGGCCGAATAGGCAGCAACGTTGCCCGATACCCGTCTAGTCTATGTGACGGATCGGGAAGGCGATATCGCCACACTGATGGAGCAGGCCGATACGCGCGGTTATCCTCCCGACTGGTTGATCCGTGCCCAGCATAACCGCGACCTGGCAGAGGAAGGCAAGCTCTGGGACAATATGGAGGCTGGCGAAGTGCTCGGCGAGATTGCTTTGGTTCTGCCGAGGCGTGCCGGGCAGAAGGTCTGTGAAGACAGGCAGGAGCTAAAGGCAACCCGCCTGGCGTTGCCGGGCAAGCGACAGCTTGAGGTGACGTGCGTCGTGGCGCGGCAGATTGGGGCGCCGGCGGGGCTCAAGCCGGTGGTGTGGCGGCTGGTGACGAACCGCCAAGCACGAGGCTGAGATGCCATGATCGAGCGCATCGATTGTTACCGTGCCCGCTGGGAAATAGAATTAATTTTGAACGTGCTGAAAACCGGCTGCAAGGTCGAAGCCCTGCAGTTGTCGCAGATGTATCGGGTGGAACAGGCTCTGGTGCTGTACATGATCGTGGCGTGGCGCATCGCCCGGATCCTGCGCTTGGACAGGACCTGTCCGGACTTGGAAGCATCGCTGTTCTTCCATGCCGATGAGATCCCTGCGCCTATTTGCTGGCGAAGAAAGCAGGCCCCACGAGCCCGCCTACCCTTAACCAAAAGATCCGTATGATTGCATCGTTAGCCGGCTTTCTTGGTCGCAAAAGCGATGTCGAACCGGATGCCAAAACCCTTTGGATCGGACTTCAACGCACTGTGGATGCCGCCTTCACAATTCAGGCTCTTCGAATGGAAGATGCGTAACTTATGTATAACGAGATGACTTTAGCTGGCCCTTGAGCCTAAAAGGTGGGAGCAGCTCACCAGCGTGCGGAATTGGCAGTAATCATGCCGTCCTCCCACTTCTGACACGGATAGGTGCCGGTGTGGGCGAAGCAGGTGGTGCAAAACTACACGGTAGCCTATTAATACAGAGACATCCCTGGACGCCCTCCCGAAATTCAGCGACTAGTTATCCATTGTCAATACGTATATCCCGTCCAAGCCAGAAATCAGGGACCGGGACAAGTAAGAGATAATTACGGTACTAGAGCCTGCTCTGGGCTCGGAGTATGGCTTGGGCGGAAACCGCTTACAAGGACAAACTGGAAAGGATGGCATGCCCGACCCGCTATTGAAAAAACTAGCATCGCGCAATTTCATCGCAAGAGAAATGGTACGACTCTTCGGTCAAGAGGAAGCGCGACGCAACACGACCGGCCCGATGCGTGACGCGATCGAGCGCATTATTGCCGATATGCCCAAGCGTGAATGCCGGCCGAAAGGCACGAAATAATCTTTTTGTAAAGTTGCCTTGAGCCGATAATCATGGCGGACGCGCCCATGCACAGATCTTGCACGTCGCCTAAGATTGGAAATCTATGTACTGTCTGAAAACTATCGGGCGCCACGAAAACCTGTGCGAGTCTGGCAAGATGTGGGCGCTTCGAACTTGACGTAAATTTTCATGATCAAGACCAGTCTGTTTGCCAATCATGAGCGCGAAGCCAAGCTGAACCAGCTTGGTGATGCGCTGCAGGTGATGGAGCTGCATGTCGACTTCGCCGCCCGTGCGGCGGAGCTCGACCTTGCGGCGCCGCGCCCCAGCCGCGAGCGCGGCGGCCGTCCGCCTTTCCCAACCGAACTGGTGGTGCGGATGCTCTTGATCCAGCAGCTATTCAACCTGAGCGATGAGAAAATGGAATTCCAACTGCTCGACCGTTTGAGTTTCCAGCGCTTCGTCGGGTTACGTGCCAGCAGCCAGATCCCGGACCGGACGACGATCTGGACCTTCAAGGAGCGCCCGATCCAGGCTGACGCCAGCGAACGCGTGTTCGATGCCGTCAATCGTCAGTTGGCCCGGCCACGGCACGATTGTGCGCGGTGGCTAGATGATCGACGCGAGCATCGTGCAGGCGCCCAGGCAGTCGCTGAGCAAGGAAGAGAAAGCCATCGTCAGCGAAGGCGCGATGATGCCGGCTGACTGGAAGCCGGTCAAGCGGCGCCAGAAAGATATGGATGCGCGGGACGAAGAAACACGGCAAGTCTTACTTTGGCTTCAAGGTGTTGGCCAACGCCGACAAGGCTACAAGCTGGTGCGCAAGCTCTAGGTGAGCACGGCAAGCAAATACGAGTCCGGACCGACGATAAGGAGAATCACCACCTGATAACGAGCTTGGGAAACGACGCGCCCGCGCGCTGCTCGGCACATCCAAACACTTGGCTCGCTGATAGAGGCGAAATCACGTGTTATTCGAGGTGCCTTGCTCTCTTCGACGGTAGTGCGGTACGAACTAGAATACGAACGGCCTTCTGCGGCAGTACTTTCCAGAGGGTACAGCCCTGCCTCATTGGAGCGCGCGAGAGTTCTAGGCCATTGCCAATGCACTACATTCCAGGCTCGGAAAACGCTTGGCTGGAAGACACCGATCGAAGCCCTGTCGAGTACCTAAATTTGTTCAATAGTCTAGTGTTGCGACGACCGGTTGAATCCGCCCTATTCCAACCGAGATTATTTCAATCTAGAGCAATCCCGTGCTTCTCCATCAGCCGGTATAGCGTCATTCGCGACACCCCAAGCTCCCGCGCCGCCTTTGAAACATTGCGCCCAACCCGCTGCAGACTAAGGTGAATGGCTTCCCGTTCAGCCTGGGTGCGCGCATTGTCCAACCTGATCTGGATATGCGCCGGCTCCCTCGCCAGCCCGAGGTCCGTCGCAGCGATCAGCCGCCGGTCCGTCATGACCACCGCTCTCTGCACCCGGTTGAATAGCTCGCGTACATTACCCGGCCAGTCATGCGCCATCATCGCCGCTAGCGCCTGCTGGCTGAAGCCGTCCAGACGCCTGGCAGTGTCGCCGGTGCACTGCCGGAAGAAATGCTCGGCCAACATGGTGATATCGCCATTGCGCTCGCGCAGCGGCGGCACTGTCACTGCCAGTACGTTGAGCCGGTAGAACAGATCTTCCCGGAAGCGCCCGGCTGCAACCGCTTCTTCAAGGTTGACATGGGACGCCGCCACAACCCGCGCATCAACCCGCAGGCTGCGCGCCGAGCCTAGCCGGCTGATGGTCTTTTCCTGCAGGAAGCGCAGCAAGTTGGTTTGCAGGTCGAGGTTTAGGTCGCCGATTTCGTCCAGAAAGATGGTGCCGCCGTGAGCTGCCTCGATCAGCCCGCACCGCTCGCCGACCGCGCCGGTAAAGGAGCCGCGTTCGTGGCCGAACAGTTCTGAGTGCGCCAGCGAAGGCGAAATGGCGCCGCAGTTCACGGCGATGAAAGGACCGCCGGCGCGCACGGAAACACGGTGAATGGCCTGCGCCGCCAGCTCCTTGCCGCTGCCGCTTTCGCCGCCAATCAGCACGGGCGCGCTGGTGGCCGCCACTTTGCGGATGTGTACGCGAAGCTGCCCGATGGCAGCGCTCGTCCCGACCATGCCCAGACTGTCGCTGACCATGGTGCCGTCGGCCTGCTCGGCCCGCAGCAGCGCCCGGCCGTAGGCATGGCCGGCGGTGCGGACAAGATGGTCAGGATCGACCGGCAAGGTATGGTAGTCGAACAGGTAATTAACCAGCAGGTCACGCAGCGGCGCCGTCTGCATCACGCCCGCACCGCATATGGCTATCCACTCGGCCTGCCGCCAGTGGCGCATGCAGGCTTCGATTTCGGCTAACTGGGCCAGCGGCGCATGCCGCATCAGCAGCAGGCAAACCAGCGCCCTCGGCTGCGGCATGCGCTTCAACTGCTGCGCCGCCGATAGGCTGGTCGCCACGTGCACGTCCCAGCCGGCGACGCCCAGGTACGCCGCGATCGGATCGGGCTGTTCGTCCAGCGCGATGAGATTAAGTTTGCGCATCGGATCAGAGCGACATCGGCATGCGCAAGGTCAGGGTCAGGTCCGGCGTGTCGCGGGTGAGGCCGGCGCCGACTGATACGCTGAACGACGTCTTGTCGTTATAACGGTAGGCATACCCAAGCAGCATTGTCGCCAGGTTGGTGCGAACCGAGCCTGGCACGGTCACGCCATTCTGCCTGGTCCGGCCGACCGAATTGAGGTCGAAACCGAGGCTGAACGAGGACTTGTCATTCAGCGCCAGCCCCATGCCGAAGTTCATGCCAAGGATGGCGCCCGGTTCGACGGTACCAATGAATTCGGACTCGCCATTCAGCACGCGCCGGCTGATGTCGGTGCGCTTGAAGTTGTGCGTATAGCTGAAACTACCAAAGAAAACGGCCGGGTCTGACGGGAACAGCCAGGTCAGACCAGGTTGCAGCGAATAGAAACCTGAACCGGTAGGCAGGTCGATCGGCAGGCCGCTGCCGCTGGTATTGCCGACGCAGCGGGTCACGCAGTCGGTCACGACCTCGAACGGATCCTTGCCGGTGCGGCTCTTGAAGCGCAGCGAACCTATCATGTAGGGTCGCGTGGCGCCGCCTTCATTGAGTTGGTAGCGGCCCGTCACTTCGACGTCGCCCATGCCCTTGCCGCTGGTGTCGAACGCCGACTCGCTGGCCGTGCCGGTGAAGATCTCGCGGCTGATCGCCGAGTCCGAGCGGTACACATAGGGTAGCCTGGCTTCGATCTCGAACCGGTTGCTTACGCCGAAACGCCCGGTCAGCGCGCCGGTAAACGTATGGCGCTTGACTTCGCGCACGTCGACCAAACCGATCAGCAGCGCGGGAATGACCGTGTATCCGACCAGCGCGACCCGGTTGTTTGATGAATAGCCGTACTGCAGCGATGGCTCGAGCACCATCTTGCCGCGCGGCGTCAGAATGCCCGGCTGCTCGAAAAGCGGCGCGATGGTACGGGTTTCGGTAGCGGGTGCGGTCCCTACTTGCACCTGGCGCGGCGCGTCGGCCTGTACAACTTCGCTGGAAGCAGACGGTACGACTGCCTCCGGCGTCTCTGCCGCCACGCCGTTACCTGCGCCCCGGGAATTAGCAAGATAACCCGGTCCCGTTCCTAGTCCTAAAGCCTGTCGCACGTCGCCATTGCGCGCCTCTTGTTCGGCCAGCGCGCGCTTCAACCGCTCGAGTTCCCGGCCCTGCTGCTCGACCTGTCGCCGTAACCTGTCCAGTTCTGGGGGCTTGAACGATTTGCCGGCTGCCTGCTGAGCGAATGCACTTTCTGTTGAGAACGCGAGTATTGCGCAAGCAGCCGCCTGCGCGACCCATCCTTTTTTTTCTTTCACCCGAAACCTCCATGGTGCACGATTTTCTTGGCGCATCGGCTTCTTGTTGTTTTTAATTTTTCTTTTACAGTGTCGAAAATATAACAGAATTTTCTGGCTGCGCTCGCCCGGGGCCAGACGCCGCACTTGTTTATTGCGATAGCTTAAAGATAATTTAGAAGTTAGCTCTCGGAAGGTTCTGCCAGTTTTAAGCTCGTAATGCTTAATTTTTACGTTCAGGAAATCCTGTCACATTGCTGTGACAGCTTTACACCGGCCGTTAAGTGTTCCTTATCCTGATTCACGAGAATGATCGAAAGGTCCTGTAACGTAAAGCCGTCGCCAAATTGCCGCGCAGCTTGGTCAACAATGTCACGTTAACATTACATCCACCTCGTGCGCCTATGTAAATGGTGCTGGCCTGCCATGCCCTCAGCACCCGTACGTTCACCGGAAACGCAGCGGTAGTGTCAGAAAGCTGTGACACTTCTTAACGCCGTGAAGGCTTTTCCCCAGCCGGCTTGCCCTGGGGCGACCGCATGCCCTCGCAGTGCGCCGTACACGAGACATTAAAAAGTGGGCGCCGCAAACGTTTCAGGACGCAGTGGCACTGTTTTTGCAATAGGGGTCTTTTGTTGGTTAATTGCCAACGAGACGCGAATTTGCCCTGAACAAAAAAGAATGGAGAACGTATGAAAAAGTCTTTGATGGCAACTGCCATTGCACTTGCCTTTGGATTCACTACCCAGGCTTATGCCAACCCGGTGAATACCGGCACCAATGGCACCACGTCGGGAACCACCGGAAGCCAGACCGCGACGGCAACGTCCACGCAAAGCGGCGGCGCCAGCCCGCAGGCGAATGAAAATTCGACTGCCACCCTGGACAGCCGCACCAACCAGGCCTCGGGCGCGGCCACGGCCAGCGCAGCCCGCACTGTCGCCGCCAACAACGGTGCAACGTCCACCTTCACCAACGCGTTCAACGTGGCGACTGCGACTGCGACCAGCAGTTTGACCGGCACGGTCACAGGCAATACGATCAGCAACATCGGCAATATCGCCACCAATAATGGACCCGCCAACGGCGCGGTCGGCGGTGTGGGCACTGGCGGTAACGGCGCCGGCGGCACCGCTTCCGGCACCGGCGGTAACGGTGCTACAGCTACTGCCGGCAACGGCGCGGTCGGCGCGGTCGGCGGTTCGGCCACCAATGGCAGCGCGACCAACGGCGGCAGCACGGCCGGCGCTGGCGGCGCGGGCGGCACCGCGTCCAACGCAGCGAGCGGCGCCGGTGGCGCGGGCGGCGCGGGTGGTGCGGGCGGCGGCGGTGGCGCGGGCGGTCTGGTTACCAGCGGCGCAGGCGGCGGCGGCGGCGCCAGCGGCGCGGCTAACGGTGGCGGGGGCGGCGCGGGCGGTGCAGGCGCGGCTGGCGGTGCAGGCAACGGCGGTGCGATTGCCGCCAGCAATACGCCAGGCGGCGGCAATGGCGGCGCTGGCGGCCTTTCGGGTGCTGGCGGCGCAGGCGGCAGTGGGACCTCCGGCACCAACGCCGGCACCGGCGGCTCTACCACGACCGGCAGCGGCGGCAACGGCGCGTCGGCCGGAGCAGGCGGCGCAGCCACTTCTGGCGCTGGCGGCAACGGCGCCGCGAGCGGCAGCGCAGCCAGCACGGCGGGCAATGGGGCAGCAGGCGCGGCCGGCGGCAATGGCGGCGGCAGCGGCGCGGCGACCAACACCGCCGGCAACGGCGCAGCGGGCGGCCAGTCGACCAATGGCAGCGCGACCAATGGCGGCGCTACTGCCGGCAATGGCGGCAGCGGCGGTGCTGGCGGCAGCGGCAGCACTGGAGGGGCTGGCGGCACGGCTGGCACCCAGACCGCGCAGGGCGGCACCGGCGGCGTGGGTAATGGCGGCGTCGGCGGCGCCGGTGGCACCAGCAACGTCAACGCCGGTACTTTCAACATGTCGAATGCCATGTCCAGTGTCGGCCAGTCGGCCGCCGGCATCATGGTGGCGAGCCAAAACAGCGGCCTGTCCAGCCTGATCCAGCAAAGCGTCAACGTCCAGGCCAACCTGAGCGTCGGACGCTGATCGACCTGGCCACTGCCGGTTGCGAGCCTGTAAGGGCTTGCGGCCGGTGGCGGCCAGCGTTGCCTGGAACAGGATAACAAGGAGACACCATGCGACATCTAGCCGTACTCATGCTGGCGCTATGCGTCATTACGTCCTTGCCCGGCAAAGTGCTGGCGCAGGATGCAGCTCCCGCCCTTGCCAGCTTCGGCCCGGCATTGGCCAGCGACAGCCTCGCGGACTATCGCGGAGGCAGCGAGTTGGCCAGCAGCGAGCTGCGGCTGGCCGGCACCACCGCTGAAAACTCGGCAACCAACGTCGTCACCGGAGCCAACAGCATCAGCGCCAGCTCGTTCGCCAATATGAGCGGCATTCCGGTCGTCATACAGAATTCGGGCGCCAATGTGCTGATACAGAATGCCACCATCATCAACCTGCAATTGAACTGAGGCCGGATCATGAGGCATTGCATGCTGCTATGTGGAGCGGTCTTGCTGGGCGGGTTCGCGCATGGCGCCGATCTGCCTGCGCTGGGCGGCGTCCATTATTCAGTGCCGGTCAAGAGCATCAAGGAAGTGCGGCGCGCGTCGACCATGCTGCAACAATACGACTTCAGTTGCGGCTCGGCGGCGCTGGCAACCCTCCTGACCCATCATTACGATTACCCTGCCAACGAGCGAACGATCTTCGAGGACATGTATGCGCGCGGCGACCAGCAGAAAATCCGGAAAGAAGGCTTTTCGCTGCTCGACATGAAGAACTTCCTGGAGGCACGCGGATTTCGCGCCGACGGTTTTCACCAGCCTCTGGAGAAGCTGGCCGAAGCCGGTATTCCGGCCATCGTGCTGATCAGCGAGAACGGCTACAACCATTTCGTGGTGATCAAGGGCTTGCGTGGCGACCGCATCCTGCTAGGCGATCCGGCCAGCGGCACCCGGGTCATGCCGCGGGAGCGGTTCGACGCCGCCTGGAGAAACAAGCTGCTGTTCGTGGTCCACAACCGCATCGAGCAAGCCCGGTTCAACCAGGGGTCCGACTGGAGCGCCGCACCGCTGGCGCCGCTGGCCGGCAGTATCGGGCGCGACAGCCTGTCTAACATCACGCTGCCGAAGTTTGGCCCGGGCGACTTCTGATGCGCGCCATCCTCACCCTCTGCCTATGCCTGGCCGCAGGCCGTGCCGACGCCGACGGGCCGCTCTGGACCGCGGTCAACGACAGCACCTTGGCGTCTATGCGCGGGGGCTTTGACTTCGGCAACGGCCTGATGGTCTCGTTCGGCATCGAACGGGCGGTGTATATCAATGGTTCTCTGGTGACCAGCACGACGTTCAACGTCGGCGACCTGGCGCGAGTCACGCCGGAACAGGCAGCCCTGGTCAGCCGGCAGGAAGCGGCGATCAACCTAGTGCAGAATGGTCCGGGCAACGCGGCTGCGTTGACGAGCAGCGACCTTGCGACGCCGGGCACCGTGATTCAGAACACGCTGAGCAACCAAAACATCCAGAGCCAGACTATCATCAATGCCAGCACCAATGCACTCAGTATGATGAAGACGCTTAACACCCTTACGTCATTGCGAGACGCGCTGGGCAACAGCGTGCGCTAGAGCCTGGGCAGCCAGAAGGATATGGCTGCGCGCTGGACTAGGAAATACGGCAAGTCCTAATCATTGGCGCATGAAGTTTGACTCAAGCCGGAACGCAGTCAGTCGTCGTCGTCTTGAAAGCAGTTTCAGGTCACGCGACAATTACGTTGACAAGCGCTGGTAGGATTGCATGAATAACTCAAATTCGTTCGCCTGACTCGGGTGCGCAATCAGGTAACCTTGCGCCTCGTCACAAAAATTGTCTTTTAGAAACCTCAGTTGTTCAATAGATGTTACTCCCTCAGCAACCACCGATAGCCCGAGTTTTCTTGCCATGGCAATTGTTGCGGTCACAATCGTGGCGCTGTCTTCATCGTCTGGCAAGTTCTCGACAAACGATTGATCAATTTTTAGCGTATCGACCGGGAAGGTCCTGAGCTGGCTGAGGGACGAGTACCCAGTACCAAAGTCATCCACCGATAGTTTTATTCCCAAACCATTGATTTTCTTTAGGATATCCCGCGCTTTTCCAACGTCTTGCATGAATGCTGTTTCCGTGATCTCAAGTTCTAAAGTAGCGGCGTCAAGCCCGGTGTTGGCCAACGCATTGGTTAGCGTCTCATAAAGAACATCAGAGTGAAGCTGTCGTACCGAGATATTGACCGACATAGCCATCTCGGCAAACCCGGAGCGGTGCCAATTCGAAAGCTGGCTGCATGCTTTCTGAATAACCCATGTGCCGAGGGTATCGATGAGGCCCATATCTTCGGCCATCGATATAAATTGGCTCGGTAAAACCAAGCCTTCGTACGGGTGATTCCACCGGACGAGCACTTCTACGCACGAGATCATCCCAGTCGTCAAACTGATACGCGGCTGGTAATGCAACACCAATTGGTCTTCCTGCAGTGCACGGCGCAACGCGTTTTCCTGAAGCAATCGGTTCGCTGCCTTGGTACCCATGTCTGAGTGATATTCTTTATAGACGCCTTGTCCGACAGCCTTTGCCTCATACATCGCGAGATCAGCTTGCCGGATTAAGGCGGCTGGGTCGTCGCCCCCATCAGGATAGACACTGCTACCAATGCTCGTCGTAACCAGCAGCGTATGCCCAAACACGGTGACGGGCTTCGCAATCGATTCCAGAATATGGTAAGCCACATTCTTGATGTGGCTACGGTCATGAATGTTTTCCAGCACGATGACAAATTCATCCCCGCCAATACGGGCAACGGTATCGACTTCGCGAACCGCACCCTTGAGACGTTCGGCTACAACGCCGAGCAGCGTGTCCCCCTTGTCATGCCCTAAGCTGTCGTTGATGATTTTAAAGCGGTTCAAGTCAAGGAAGAGCACTGCTACGATAGCGGAAGTGCGTTTGGCGTGTTCAATCGCATGGCTCAACCGATCTTCAAGATAATAGCGGTTGGGAAGGCCAGTCAATGAATCATGCGTAGCCATGTGATGGATCTGGCGCTCATGGTTCCTGTGCACAGAATTGTCCTGTATGAGTGCATGCACCCCGATTATTTGACCGTTTGCCACATTGGGGATGAGCGTCGCGCTAATATCTACCCTACTCCCGTTTTTCCTCAGGAAAACGGTTTCAACTGTCTGAGGTGTGCCCCGTATTGCTGCAGCTACCCCTGCATTGACTAAATCCATATACTCCGGCGCAATAAGGGAAGGCCTTTGCTCGGATAACATATCGTCGGCGCTATAGCCAGACATCTGAACGAATGCCTGATTGACCGACGTAAGACGACCATCCGTGTTGAAATGGATCACTCCATCTGGATGGTGTTCAAACAGTAGCTGGAACCGCCGTTCACTTTCGACGAGCAGCATTTCCTGAACCTTGATTGCCTTCCGCGCGCTGATATCGGTATTTGAAATTAGGATGCGGAAAGGCGTTCCGTTGCGATCACGCTCTAGTGTATAGCGGCTCAATATGGACAACGTCGATCCATTTCGGGCTTGGCAAGTCACTTCGGCTTCCCAGTGCTCACTGGCTTCAAGTAAAACTTTGACAGCTTTTCTGTCGGGTGAACAAGTTACTCCCAGTAGATCGTAATAAATGCACCCTATCGCTTCCTGCTCCGAATAATGAAACATCGCGGTAGCACCGCTGCTCCAAAATTCAATCTCGTCATGCATATTGATTACGATGATTGCATCACGGGACAAATGTAATAGTGCGGCCTGCTGTCGCAGCATTTGCTCATGCTGATAGCGTTCGCTGTTGTCGCGGATGGACGATGTGAATAAAGTCTCATTACCCAGCTGAACCGGGATAACGGTCATCTCCAACGGCAATAAATTGCCATCTTTATGCATGCCGAAAACTTCCACTCGTCTGTTTATATTCTTCAGGATGCCGGTTTCCAGGAATCGCTTGACACCTTCCTCGTGGGCGGTGTGATGCTCAGGCGGAATGATCAGCGCAGTGAGTGGGTGGCCGATTGCTTCCTCGGCCGACCAACCAAATAGGGTTTCCGCATAAGGGCTCCAGACAAGGACGATGTTTTTGGAATCACTGACGATGAATGCATCTAATGTCTTTCGGAAAATCAAATCGAGCAGTTCTGCCGGAGCCAATACAAAATTTGCCTTGTCTATAGCCATTTTGCCCACTACTCCCATGTTGTACCAGTCAGCTGGATATCTTGATAAGTAAAAGAACTGATGATCACACTAACACCTGACCAGATCAGCGTTCTCGAACATAGTTATAAAATGTGCAACTAAGATAATATTTTTTTAGAATTATTTCATTACTTATTTGAGAAACTTTTTTCAGGTAATTTCAAATGTTGTGTCTGGCCAGTCTGAAGTATGGGCATCAGCCCGCGACTTTTTGGTTGGCGTAGAGGAAAGCAGTGAAAACCAAAGGCATCGCTAAGCTACGCATTGGCAGTGATTGTGATTCTTTTCCTCTGTGAGGGGTCGCCGTTGATCAGGCATGTCGCGCATTTTCAGCTCGCCGTTCAGCACCGCTACCGGAACCTGCACAAGAAGGTGTACCCCCTTATTCGTCCAACGCATCTGCCGCTTCTTCGCACAACGCAAACTAACCAATTCATTCACCGCCGATTCCGCGATGCTGCTACTGATCGGCATGCCGCGCCGATAACGCCATCCATAGTTGACCAAGTAATGGGCATTGGATTGGAGGTACCAATACGTCCCTCGCAGATTCCACCAAAGCGCCCTGTACGCCGCGTCTTCCGGGGCGAGACCAATCATGTCATGAAGGCTTTTCAGTCTTTCGACAGCTTCAAAACCCCTTCCATGCCACGTCAACCATTTTGCGGATGCGATTTCGTCTGGTAGTGAGTGCTCGTTAGGTACCGCCAGATCAGGAAACTTTTGCGCCGATTGTTCGATTACGCGAAATTTCATCGCGATATGAAACCAATCTAAAATCCAGATCAACGGCCTTTGGGACTCGTCGACCGCTTTTTCGAATTCGCCTGCGCCGTCGGAGACGATGGTGATCTTTTGGTCCGGCGCAGCGCCTTGCTCCGAGAGAAAATGGTCAAGGCGTGTCGCGGCCGACGTGACCTCCCGATTAACGTAGCCATACACTTTGCAACTGCCGTCGGCGAGGACAGCCCGGCCGGCGATGATGTTCACGTGACGTCCAGTGGACGGAACTCGCTTTGAGGGGAAATACTGCGCCAATTTGGCTTCGTCCTGTTCCTGTTGTGACGGTCGATGACGTAACCATGCCGATTTACTGCCAGGGCGATAATCTTGACCTTGCTGTTTGCGGGCGGGTAGGCACGTTCACCGCGAATGGCACTTTCGGTGGCGTGGTCCAGTTCTTGACCAACCGCCCATAAGCAGTTCTTGTGCCCAGAGACGGAGATCGCCTGATCGACCGGCAAAGTCTTTTTCAAGAGCGCCGTAGCGACCGCATACGGCAGGTGCGCTGCCCACTTGACCTGAAGGTATTCCAGTTCCGGGCTGAGGCGTCCGGCTAGCTCGGCTCCAAGCGGGCTAAGTGACTTGCTGCTCATGTCCCGACTGCATTTGTAGACACGCAGCTGAGGGCTGTCGATGGCCACCTTACCGAAAACCGTTAGATATCGGATCGTATGCTTGGCTTTGATGGACAAGGCTGCACCGCACTGTGGGCAGTATTTGGAAGCAACCAAGAAACCGTGCGCTTGGGCGTTGATCAAAACGCGCTGAGCCTCGTGCACCAGATTTTTGCCTTCGGCCAGGCTCAACCCCAACTGCTTCAGTTCACCATCGGCGCGTCCAAATTCAGCCAATCGGATCTGTACACTACGGCCAGCATTGTCTTCAAGTTGCGCCTCGATGACCATCCGCATGACTGTCTCCGTTATTGTTCTTAAGACAATAGTGTACTGCCAAATTTGACTGAACGGTGGCCTCCGGTTTTGACTGCTCTCCATTGCATGTAACTGCCGCCGGTGAATAAGCCCGGGCTTAAGTGGAGCAATTAGCCCAAGCCGTTCAGCAGGTAACCGGCGATACCGTCGAGGTCACCTTAGTCAACCAAAGATATGCTGGCGACAATGCGGCAAGCCAGGCTGCCAAGCATAGGTTCGGCCTTTTGGTGGTTAAACATACACGAGCCAAACAAGGCTTTGTATTGCTGCCGCGTCGCTAGCCTAAAGTGGCTGAGAATTTGCGTACTACCTGAAAACCGCTGGCTCCATTGGACACAATTGTACAAAGTGTGGGGAGTTCCTTTCTAGCTAGGCTCTCTGGAACTGCGAAACTCGCCGTTGTCGCTATGCGGGCTAATTTCATTTCTAAAGGAAAATGCTGGGCGGCGCCTTTTGTGCCTCAAACTCTGAATGGCAACGGATTACTCCGCCATGTTGATCAATGAGGGTTTCGGCCTCTGCTTTCGCTGCTTCCGAGGCCAATTCCTTTGTATCAAAGCCTGCATCTTTGATCGGATTTCTGGCCTTTCCATTGACCATAAATGCGGCCGTCCACTTATCTCCTATTTTGGCAGGAAAGATTTCTACACTATTATTTTTATAACGGTAATGTTCCATAGATTCCGCATTCACAGTAGGTCGTTTCGTATTTAAATATAGCCGGCATTGGCTTGATGGTGATTGATCGTTCTCGCAATATCGCATTGTTGCCAATTTAGCGAAGGGAACAATACGCGGAGCTAAAAGGACTTATATATTCAAAGAATGGACACCGTAGCCAGATGAGCCAAGTTTTGCTGAGTCGGTCAGTTATTTCGCGTTGGTGCCCCCATGTTTCGATGCCAGCAAAGCTGCTTCCGACAGCGCAGCCTTGCTTCGGCAATCTCGGCTTCTCAACCATTGCGACGACGGCTCAGCCCCAGACCGAGGAGACCCAGCGCCATCAGCGCAATACTCGCTGGCTCGGGGACTGGGGAGGGGCCGGGTCCTGGTGGCACCGAACTGCCGCCAACAAATGTGACGTCCAATGAGCCGTTAATGACTTGCGTGCCATTCGGCGCAACCCCGTTGTTCAACTGAGCCGACTGGAAGGAAACGTTATAGAACGGGACCGGGGCAGTAAAATATTGGGTCCCAGCAGCGCTCAAGTTAAACGTCGTGTTCACGCCAAAATTGCCGCAGTTAATCCCACTGCCACTGCCGCTGCCACCTGCACCCGGACAGGTAGGCAAGGTCGGATCAAGCTGCCCCTGACCGGTAGTCGTTATGCCGTTTGCAAGCGCAATATCATCACTGTTGTTGCCTGTTACGAAAGGTGTAGTGCCCGTTCCCGGTTGGATAAATGTGGTATTCGAAGCAGGATCCAGAAATATGCTCAGATTCCCCGTCGGGTTGTAGATAAAGGTCGTTAGTGAACTAGCAGTAGTATAGGTGCCGCTTCCACGATATAGAGCATACAGACCATATTGATTGGCGGTAACGCCACCCAGCTGTGACGCAACCGGCGTACTTCCATTATTGGCGACAAATTGCCCAGCATTCCACCTCAGCGATACATCGAAAGTGCCGCTGCTTGGGCTGCCGTTAAAGGTCACGACCTCAGTGTAATTGCCGGTGATCTTATCCGCGTTCACGGTGCTACCAGTAGCGCCCGGAACGGGCGCTTCACTGACTGTGAAGTCCGGGAAAGATTGGGCAATTGCACTAGAAGTTGCTAGCGCAAAAACACTGACCAATGCACGCGTGAGTACAGTTTTCCTCGATAAATTATTCATGTCCGTTTCTCCAATTTAACAAATACCCCCTGCGAAAATAAATGCATAAATTGGGCCTATGTTCCTCTTATCGGTTAAATCAGTGATTAGAAAAGGATTTATTAAAGGGAAAAATCGGGTGTGTAAAAATATTCGACAGTTTTTTCTTGAATTGGATTAATTATTCACATTAATAACATTTCAAAAATTAAATATGACCGTTTCAACGAATCAAACTTGCATATCATTAAAATCTTTCTAACAAAGAGAGGTTTCAAGCCATACTTGGAATGGCTGTCTATGAATAGAGATCGCGTCGCATAGACAATGCTGCCTTAGCACAGTGACACGTCAACCGGAATTACATAAGGAAATCATCTTTCATCTGGGAACTACTAATGATGTACGCTTTAAACTAAATTCGCATATTTTCTTATAATCAACAATTCATAAAAGAAATATCGGTTGGATTTACATTCGTATAACATTCTTTACTTGAATATCTCATAAGCATCTGAATAAAAGTGTTTTTATTGTCCAGGCATGATTAATGCAATAGGAAACTTGTCGGGCTATAACAATAAAATTTTGAATTTTGGAAATAAAGATTTAGGGGCTAATCCAATCAGGGGAGGCACTGAAAGTTGAATATACTCAATGTCTATGAAGAAACAGAATGAAAAAAATGATGAGCAAGACTTTGGCAGCAGCAGCCATCACCACAGCATTGGGCGTCTTCAACTCCGGCGCAATGGCACAAGCGACCTTTCCGGATTTCCGAGTAAATGCAACGATTGCCGGCGGCACGCTCACTGGTATCACTGCAGACAAGATCACGGGTAATTATGTCGAGGTCATTACCTTCTTGGGGAATACCTTCCAGGCATCCCTGGTGTGGAATGCAGGTCAGTTCGTTTCGAACGATGGTACTACCCCGGTTGCCTCGAACCTCAGTTCCACTGGCGGCACCGGTGCTCAATACGGCCTCTATGCGCTGTACCAAGCATCCGGCACCTTCACCCAATCCGACGGCGTGACCACGTTCAACTTCACGCCGAGCGCCAGCAGCAGCCAGCGCCTGTTCCTCGATCCGAACTCCAACACCACGTTTGGCGCACCGGGAACCGGCGCCACGGCTTGGACCACGGGCAATGCGGGCGACGATCTGCAGATCGCCACCGGCACCCCAACCATTGGCCAGGGTACGCTGGCCCCGAACCTGCTACCTGCGGCAATGGCATCAATTGCGGCAGCTTCGGCGCCACCTCGACTTTCGCACTGAACGCCTCGGGCAGCCAGTACTTCACCGCACCGAATCCGTTATACAACGTGTCGTTCCAGTCCGGTCAGCTGAACAACTTCTCGCCAACCGGGACACAGACGATCAACGGCTCTCTGGACGTCGTGTTCAACAATGCGGTGCCTGAGCCGGCCAGCGTTGCACTGATCGGTCTGGGCCTGATGGGTCTGGGCCTGAGCTGTCGCCTTAAGCAAGCGTAAAAACGGTTTAGTCCGCTACGGTTTGTAGCTGGCTCTAATGGAATGGACGCATCATTTCTGATTGTGGACTTCCTGCACATCCACTTTGGCACTTCAATACCGTCTCAGGAAGGATGCGTCCATTCCATTAAAGCCCTTGATATATCACAATCTATATTGTTGTCGTGCCTTGGAAGTAATAATTTTCAATTTCGAATGACATGAAAATGTGTTTGGTGTTAGTTTATTGATGGAAATGCATTTGTGACTGTCAGCGAATAATAGTTTTGCATGCTAAAAATTTAAACTAAAACAATAGTTACGTGGTTTCTCAATTCTTGGGACAGGGAAGGCCTAAGAGACGCTGATTTATTCTGGCTTAAGTTGACTGCTGACGTTCTGCCAGAATGCTACGTGAGTCATTTTGGGGCAGAACGATGCAGTCGAGCTTTTCTGAACTGGAATATGCAGCCAAAAAGAAGGTAACGCGACGTGACCGGATTCTTGCGGAGATCGAGACCCTTACCCCATGGACCGATCTGGTCACGGTACTGGAACCTTGCTATCCGAAGGGCGAAGGCCGCGGACGACCGCCGATTGGTTTAGTGCGCATGCTTCGCATGTATATCGTCCAGCAATGCTTTGGCTTGTGGGATGAAGGCATGGAAGGTGCGGTCGACGACAGCCAGGCCATTCGCCGTTTCATTGGCATCGATCTGAGTGTCGATACCGCGCCCGATACGACCACATTGTTAAAGTTTCGTCGTCTGCTGGAAACGCACCATCTGACCAAGGTGGTGTTTGACACCATCAACGGCCACCTGGCCGCGAAGGGACTGCTGCTCAAGGAAGGCACTATCGTGGACGCCACGATCATTGCTGCGCCGCCTTCGACGAAGAACAAGGCTGGAGAACGCGACCCGGACATGCACCAGACAAAAAAGGGAAATGAGTGGCATTTCGGCATGAGAACGCGTATTGGCGTGGATGCCGCTTCTCGTCCATACCGTTGTGACTACCGCAGCCAATGTCAATGATGTGACGCAGGCTCATGCGCTGCTGCATGGAGAAGAGACGCACGCTTTTGGCGATGCAGTCTATACCGGCTTGACCAGGCGGGAAAAGAACCTGGCCAGTACTGTGACTTGGCACGTCGCCATGAAGCCGGGTAAGCGGCGCGTTTTACCGGACATGCCGTTGGGCGAATTACTGGAGAAGATTGAGCACGCCAAAGCGAGCATACGCGCCAAGGTCGAGCATCCGTTGCATGTGGTAAAGAATCTGTTTAGGCACCGCAAGACCCGCTATCGCGGCCTGGCGAAGAACACGGCTCAACTGCTAACGCTGTTTGGCATGGCGAACCTGATGCTAGCCAAGAAACGCTTGATAGCGATCCATGCCCAAGGTGGGTCCTGAGCAAGGGAAACCTGCGAATGTAGCAATAAAAAGCCTATCGCGCCGGCGAAAGTAGGCCCTCTGCGCGGCCCATTTCCCATCAAACACATACCCGTCGCGCGCGCCTTAAAACGCGCTAATAGTTTAGCGCCTCCCAAAGTCTTTTCGCGTATGGGAGCATATGGTGTCTTAACTGTCGGTTGGAGAAGCTCGCGTGAATCAGACTGTAGTCCCTTTACTTCTTCTCAGACTTGCGCCGCGATGCTGCAAAGCCGACGCAACCTTAATTTGCTTTTTATGCTGCAATTAATGTGTTGCATTTATGGAACGTATATGGCTGGATAGTTTTACAAGACGAGCTGCTGATATCTTTCCAGAATGACCGACGTATGGATGCTCGCTTTCGATGTTTTGCGGAAATCTCTTCAAGTGGCTTCGTATAGAACGGCAAAGAAATCAAATATTTCCCATTTGCGACCTCTACACCGCCCAGGCTCTTCCAGAATTTGTCGTAGGCATTGGTGAAATTACTGGCTTTGCCCTTGTTTTCATAGCAAATGTTGGCATCACCTTTTATCGCGACCACATAGTTACTGTGGACCGCTTCGGCAATTCCCTGCATAGCGGCGAAACAAAAAAAACTGGGGGAGTTGTTAGGAAACGCTTGGTTGAATGCTGCCAGCGCATCCTGAACGTGGGAGGAGGCACCTTGGTTGCGGGCAACAAGTGGGACAATGGGTTGTCCGAGGCCAGCGAAAGTGCCGTCAATCCAGTTGAAGCTTAAACAATGCAACGTTTTTCCGTTCATCAGTAAGCAAATGCTGAGTTCCCCTTCCGGCGCCCATCTCGGTGACAGCGTCAATGTGATCGCAAAGCGCTTGCCCGCCACCTCTCGCTCCCATAGCAAGAAACCACCTTTCCGGTAAAGGGTGGTTTTATACCGCGGGATGAAAGTGCGGTCTTCTAGCCGGTAATGCGCAAACCAATAGGCGATCCGAGTCCTTACCGGCAGATCCTCGCATAGATAAGAGCGCTGGCTCAAGTGGTGAAAAAGATCGATATTCCATTTGTCTGCTAGATGAAGACGGACGACATCAAGTTGCAGGAATTTCTTATGTTCCGGCAGGTAAGCCAGCACTCGCAGGCTACGCACGAAGCGCGCGATTAACGATTTCAGGCTTGCTTTTCGGCGATGGGCAAGTATGTCTGAGAGTAGGCGGCGGATGATCCATATAGTTGTAGGCATAAGTATTCTTTGATGAAAAGTCAGCCGGATTTCTCTTTGTAAGATCCGGCATGCCACAATGGGCTTAGCTGAACGAAAGCATCACTTAACTTGGGAAATGCCAAATACATACTGCTGAACATCAAAGAATACGTGTCTTGTGCCTTTCTTCGATACTTGACGCAAAAAAACCTGCTCCTGGCGGGCTTTAATAAAGCAGATGGGCTACTCACGCGTTCTTGCTCTTGGCTGACTTGCGGCGCGATGCGTAGAGGAAAGCAATTTTGTCTAAAAGGCGAGGGTAAATTTGTCTACATCGTGCCATCGAAATCGATTTTCATTTTGAATCAATTACTTAAGGCTGCATCGACGTTTCTGAGCAAGAACGGCAAGTGGAGAGCAGTCAAAACCAGAGGCATCGCTATGCTACGCATTGGCAGTGATCGTAATTCTCTTTTTCTGTGAATGTTCGCCGTCGATCAGGCAGGTCACGCATTTTCAGCTCGCCGTTGAGCACCGCTACCCGAACCTGCACAAGAAGGTGTGCCCCCTTATTCGTCCAACGCATCTGCCGCTTCTTCGCACAACGCAAACTGACCACTTCATTCACCGCCGATTCCGCGATGCTGCTGCTGATGGGCATACCGCGCCAATAACGCCATCCGTAGTTGACCAAGTACTGCGCAATGGATTCCAAGTACCAATACGTCCCGCGCAGATTCCACCAGAGCGCTCGGTACGCCGCGTCCTCCGCCGCGAGGCCAATCATGTCATGGAGGCCTTTCAGTCTTTCGACTGCTTCGGAACCCCTGCCATGCCACGTCAGCCATTTCGCGGATGCGATTTCATCCGGTACTGAGCGCCCATTGGGTGCCGACAGAACAGGAAACTTTTGCGCCGATTGCTCGATTGACCTTGCCCCGGTTCCACGTACAGCAGAAATCGATTAATTTCTGTGTACATGGAGGTCAACATGAGCGAAGAGAGCGTACCGAAGAGGCAATACACCGAGGAATTTAAGCTAGAGGCCGTTCGCCTAGCCGATTCGGTTGGCGGTCACGAGGCAGCCCGGCGGTTGGGGATTCCGACCGCGGCGTTAAGCAATTGGTCCCGGCGAAGGCGTAAAGCACCTGGCAAGGAAGCAATGGAGTCGGCGCCAAACGGTCAGGCACGCCGGTCGCCAACGGACTTGGAAGCCGAGGTTAGCCGGCTTCGCAAGGAACTGGCCAGTGCCAGACTGGACGTGGAAATCCTTCGAAAGGCAACGGCGTATTTCGCGAAGGGGTCGCGGTGAAATACGCCTGGATTGATACCAACCGCGACCACTACAGTGTCAGCCGGCTGTGCCGGGTGCTTGGGGTTTCTCGCACGGGCTACTGCCAGTGGCGAAGTCGTGCGCCCAGTGCACGCACTCAGGCCAATGCCATTCTGGATGCCCAGGTCAGGCAGATTCACGGTCACAGTCGCAGCAGTTACGGTCGCCCCAGGATTGTGCAGGCCCTTCGCCGCCAAGGCCTGCCCGTGGGCAGCGAGCGGGTTCGTCAGAGCTTGCGCCGGCTAGGCCTGCGCGCGGTCTACAAGCGCCCCTACCGGGTGACGACGGATTCGTCGCATCATCTGCCGGTGGCGCCCAACATACTGAATCGTCGCTTTGACGGCTGGCCGCCCAATCGTGCCTGGGTGGCGGATTTGACTTACATTGCCACGGCAGAGGGATGGCTTTATCTGGCGGTCATCATGGATCTGGCCAGTCGTCGGATTGTGGGCTGGTCGATGTCGGAACGGATGAAAGCCGGCCTGGTGTGCCAGGCGCTGCGCTCGGCATATGGACAGTGCCGGCCGCCTGTCGGTTTGATTTTACACAGCGATCAGGGAGTCCAGTACGCCAGCCGCGCCTACCGTCGCCTTGCTGCCGATTTCGGCATGCAGGTTTCCATGAGCCGCCGTGCCAACGCTTGGGATAATGCAGCGATGGAAAGTTTCTTCAAGACTTTGAAGGTAGAGCGGATTTACCAAGGACGATACGAAACACGGGCGCAAGCCCGACTCGACATCGTGAACTGGATCGAGGGCTTTTACAACCGACAGCGCCTTCATTCTTCCATTGGCTACCGTACTCCGATGGAGGTTGAAAACATGCTGAAAGCCGCATAACCTGCTGTACGTGAAACCGAGGCAGGATCATTCACGCCTTGGTTACCTGTCCCCTACAGTGTTTGCTCATACCTTCAAACATCTGCAGGCCGCCTGACACGAGAGTGTCCATTATTAATGGAATGGTCGCCCCCTCCTCAAACGGCATCGATGTGCCAAAGTAGCATCGGTTAACAACTACTGATACGAAAGGAGCGACCACCATGAAGCTTACGACGATTGGCATCGATTTGGCAAGAAACGTGTTCCAGGTCCATGGGGTAGATGCGCATGGAAAAGCTTCTCTTAAAAAGCAATTTAAGCGCGGCCAGATGGCGGCATTCTTCGCTAACCTGCCGCCTTGCCTGATCGGCATGGAAGCATGCGGCAGCGCGCATTACTGGGCGCGCAAGCTGCAAGCGTTGGGCCATACCGTCAAGTTGATGGCACCGCAATTCGTCAAACCCTATGTCAAGACCAATAAGCATGATGCAGCCGATGCCGAAACAATTTGTGAGGCGGTCCTGCGGCCCAATATGCGTTTCGTGCCAATCAAGGAAGTCGAGCAGCAGGGGGTACTGGCACTACATCGGGCACGGCAAGGCATGGTCAAAGCGAGAACTGCGCAAGCCAACCAGATCCGCGGCTTGCTCAGTGAATTCGGGCTGATCTTTCCGCAAGGGATCACGAATGTTTATCAACGCGTGCCAGCCTTGCTGGACGAAGCGAAAGAGGAACTTCCGGGCGTGTTCCGTGAACTGGTGCAAGGCCTGCTGGCGCATTTGAAAGAGTTGGACCGGCAGGTTGGGGAAATGGAATTGCAAATTCAGATCTGGCACCGGGCTAACGCGCTTAGTTGCAAGCTGGAGGCGGTCCCCGGCATCGGCCCGCTTACCGCCAGCGCACTAACCGCGTCAATCGGTGACGCAAAGAACTTTGCCAACGGACGGCAGTTGGCTGCGTGGCTAGGGCTGGTCCCGAAACAGCACTCGACAGGCGGCAAAACGAACCTGCAGGGTATAAGTAAGCGCGGCGACCCCTACTTGCGTACCTTGCTGATTCATGGCGCGCGAGCGGTGATCCTGCGAGCCGAACGCAACCTCAACGAGCAAAGTTGGCTACGTCGGCTAATCGGCCGGTGCAACAAGAATGTGGCGGCAGTAGCCTTGGCTAACAAGAATGCGCGCATCGTGTGGGCCTTGCTGGCCAAGGATGAAAGATTTCGGTCCGATTACGCTACCGCATAATCAGACCGGGCAAGAAAAATGTTCATGTAGACAATGAAATAGGAGAGGCAGTTGATTCCACCGATTGCACAGGCAATCATGAAGTGATGGCAAGACAGGTCGGACCGTGGACGGCAAAACCCGCTACTGTTAAGGCACCTCCAAGTGCGAACTATTGATTGAGGCGCCGTCGAGCATATTCCATCAGGGACAGAGGCAATAGCCTCAATTAAAGTCCGGATCTATGGCCGCAATCTTTACTTGCTTACCGTCATCGATTGGAGGCTTGGCAATCGGGGCGACCATCTATGACAGTCCACCTCATACAGCTAGGCTGCTTAGGAGTTCTCGCTCTTGGCTGACTTGCGACGCGATGCCGCGAAACCGAGCAAGCCCAAGCTAAAGAGGGAGAGAGAGGCCGGTTCGGGTACTTGTGATGTCTTTTCGAATACAGCAAGATCCTGATGCGTAGGGCTAACATACAGGCCTACTGAGTAGGTACTGACAGTCGGCAAATTATTGAGCCAAGTTTGAGCCAAGGCTCGCGCGCCATTCGACGTACCATCTGCTACTTTGAATGTCCCACCTGTCAGGTTATACGAACCCGAGTTTTCATTGACCACTTCCCAAGCTGCCAGCTGGAATGCTCCAGATGTCTCGCTATTGACAACCAAGCTCAAAGCTTCAGTAGCGAGGCGGCTAAGCGCGTCCACCTTGCTTTGCCCGAATGATGCGGTACTACCTACGCTGTAGTCGCTGACTGCTTGGCCAAAGTTGGTTAGCTGAAGAATATCTACGCACCAAGCGAGTAAAGACTTGTTGCCATCAGAAACTTTAAATCCTCCAGCCTGTACTACTGCTTGGTGTGCTGGCCATTGGATAGTGGTGATCGTGGGGTTGGCGTACTCCATACCGCTTACTGTGATCGTCATTGCAGCGGCCGGTAGGCTCATCGCTATAGTACTGATCGTTGCCACAGCAAAGCTCAACAGTGCTTTCTTCATAAAGTTCATGTCCGTTCCCTAGAGTTTGTCGTAGGCTTCGTGGCCTGTATTTTTTTTAGCAATGTTTATGCCAGGAAACTATTTCTCTTTGAAAAACAGTTTCTTACAGGATACATTGCAAGTTTTAGGTTAGCTTTGAATTTTCAATATGTAAAGATTATCGACAGTTATCTCTGCTAAAAAACAATGCTTTATGGGAGCAGCATTTGCGCAATCGCCGGCCATGAAGAATTCCGAAGTTCAAAGAATGGGACTAGGCTGGCAAGCACCTCTGAGCTTATTGATGATGAGACGCAGGTTGTGCGCCGCACCGCACAGCACGGCATTCAGGGCATCGCCGAAAGCGCCTTTTAACCAGTTACGGCCCAGCTTGCCATTGCTCTTCATATACCCGATCGTCGGTTCGATGGGGCTGCGACGACGGATCATGGCTTTGAGCCCGCGCGTCACTCCACGTCTCTGCCCGGAGTGCCAGATCTGTACTTGGTCAACCTCGCAACCCTTGTAGCCGCGATCAACGAACGGTTCTGTCGCATTAAGCGAGGTGACTGCCGTCGTCCGGCAGACTGCTGAATTTAAAGAAATGAACGGGCGGCCATGCTGAATATCAACGGGATGCGATTTCCGGTCGACGTGATTCTGATCTGCATCCGCTGGCATGTCGCCTATCCGTTAAGCTACCGGCATCTCGAAGAAATAATGCAGGAAAGCGGTGTGGCGGTCGCCCATTCCTCAATCAACCGCTGGCCGATGCGGTTTCTGCCGGTGCTGGAAAAAGGCTTCCAAAAGCACATGCATGCCGTCGGCACCAGCTGGAGGATGGATGAGACTACATTAACCTCAGTTCGGGATAAAGAATTTCTTTGTAGACATGATTGAGCGCCGCCATTGCGCTTCGTAAGACTGGGTTTGCATACCGATCAATCGCCACAAAGCAGGAGGCGCTCATGGACAGTCTAACGGAATTATTATGCCTGATCGGGACGTGCCAGTTTTTCTGTGTGCGAAGTCGGTCTAGTTGACGGCGTTGGTGAAGCGCTCGCCGAACATGATAGCGAATTGATTGGCCGCTTGCTTCCGTGTCTGCGACGGCATCTTCCAGTCTCTCTCAATGTTGCGCAAAGCTAGAAACAGCAGCTTCGTAGCGGCCTCGTCGCTGGGGAAGTGACTGCGCTTTTTGATAATCTTGCGCAGCCGCATAGCAGGTTTGGATCTGGGCCTGCGGATAGACCGCCTCGATCGCCTCCGGGAAGCGGCGCAGATCTTCGACCACTGCAATGAGGATGTCGTATAAACCCCGGTACTTCAAGTCGGTGAAGACCTTGAGCCAGAACTTGGCGCCCTCGGTTTGCTCAATCCACAATCCCAGTACTTCCTTGCGGCCATCGGCACGCACACCCAGTACACCGCCTTGTTCTTGACGGTTCCTTCATCGCGGATCTAAAGGCGCAACGCACCGAAGTACACGATCGGGTACATCGCCTCCAGCGGCCGCTGTTGCCATTGCGTGACTTCCTCGATCACTTCGTCAGTGATGGTGGAAATCAAGTCAGGCGAGACCTCGGTGCCATACAACTCCAGCAGGTGGGTCTGGATCTCTCGTACCGTCATGCCACGGGCATATATGCTGATGACATGATCGTCAAAGCCAGGCACGCGCCGCTGGTGCTTGGCTACCAGCTTGGGCTCGAAGCTCGACAGCCGGTCGCGCGGCACATCGAGTTGCAGTTCGCCGCCGGGCGCCAATACCGTTTTGGGTGAGGTACCGTTGCGATGGTTTTTGCTGGCTTACCCTTCCTGAGCCAGGTGGTGGGTCAGTTCAGCCGACAGCATGCGCTCGGCCAGCATCTTCTTGAGCTGGCCGGCCAGCTTGGATTCGCCGAGAATGGATTCGGCATCTTTGTTCTGCACGGGGGCCAGTAACTGGTCAATGAGTTCGACCGGAAACGGCGGTGGTGCTTTCTGTTTTTTAGGCTTTTTGGTCGTCCTTACGTCGGTCATGGAACATCCCTTTCGGCATTATTTCATGACCTCGCTTACACAAAAATTCTGACAGGCTCCTGATCGACGACTTCTGCGTGCAATTCGAACCAGCTTGGCACAAGCGCTTGCTGGCCGATGGACAGCAACATCGACGTCGCCAGACGAGACTGCAATTGTCCGAGCCGATGACACTGGCCGTGTTGTTTCACCAACTTCGGCTCCGCCATTTCAAGACCTTTTACCTGGCTTACGTATGCCGATTTCTCCGCCAGGAGTTTCCCGATCTACCCAGCTATCATCGCTGCGTCGAACTCATGCCGCGCTGTGCCCTTTCTCTGGCTGCCCTGTTTGACATGCGCAAGGGCCAGTGCTCAGGCATTTCCATTGTGGACTCGACGCCGATTGCCGTGTGCGACAACCTGCGTATTTCGCGCCACAAGGTCTTTGCCGAGCTCGCTGCCCGGGGCAAGAGTACGACGGGCTGGTTCTTCGGCTTCAACCTGCATGTCGTCATTAATCATCGAGGTGAAATCCTGGCAATTCGCCTCACCCCGGGCAATGTCGAAGACCGCAAGCCGGTGCCAAGGCTGTCTCAGAGCCTGTTCGGCAAGCTGTTGGGCGACAAGGGCTATTTGGCCTGATGGCTTTCGGACTTGCTGGCAGAACAGCATGTGCACCTCATCATCAAAGTGCGAAAGAACTTGAAGCCGATTGAGCTCACACCGTTTGATCAAGCCCTGTTGCGGCAACGCTCGCTCATTGAAACCATCTTCGATGAGCTGAAGAACCTATGCCAAATTGAACATACACGTTACCGTTCCTGCTTAAATTTCGTCGTCAACCTCATGGCCGGTGCCGCTGCTTACTGTCTTGCACCCAACAAGCCACGCTTATCCGTGGCGACCACAGCGCCAATTCTCTGATACTGCCCTTATCCCGCTCTGAGGTTAGATAAAAATCCAGCTGTCGCCTATGTTAGTTGCTGCAAAAATGTAGACAAAATTGCTTTCGTGGACATCTTGCTCGCTCCCATGCGTGCGTGGTTACACACCGAGCCAGTTCTTAGGACCAGGAATGCTATCTTCCCGAGCTGAATCAAATTTTCCACAGATTTGTTTCTAACAAGAAATATTTACTGAAAACAATTTCTGTGTGGTATATGATTAGCTTAGTCTCAATGTAAATCATCAGAAGCACGCCCGCTTTTCGTAACAATTCCGTAGGTTGCTCGAGATTACTACCAGGACTGTTAGACAGGTAGAGCGTATTTTCGAATAAGTATGAGTTAAGCAGCGAAAGGATAGGCAACGATGGCGCAAAACGAGGTATCTATGAACCTGCGTTCCGGCTTCACCTTGATCGAGTTGATGGTCACAGTCGCGATCATAGGAATTCTGGCTGCTGTTGCCCTGCCGTCCTATAGCGATTATGTCATACGCGGCAAAATTCCAGATGCAACGTCCAATCTGGCAATGAAGCGGGTGCAGATGGAGCAGTACTTCCAGGACAACAAGACTTACGCCAACGCCCCTCCCTGCGTAGCCGACTCCACGTCGAGCCGGTTTTTCACGTTTAGCTGCGCCGACGCTGCCACGGCGACCGCCTATACGCTCCAAGCGATCGGCACCGGCACAATGGCTGGCTTTACCTATACCGTCGATCAAAGCAATGGGAAGGCAACCTCCGCAGTGCCCACCGGTTGGACCGTCAGTACATCCTGCTGGGTTACGAAAAAAGGCGGTACATGTTAACTGGGCTTGCTATGCAGCGCGGTGTAAGCCTGATCGAAACAATGATCGGACTTGTAATTGTCAGCCTGATGCTTGCCGCTGGCGCTTCTAGCTTTAGCACCTTCATGCAAAACACCCATATCCGAAATGCCGCGGAGGCCGTGCAGAACGGGCTCAGCCTAGCGCGGATGGAAGCGGTGCGTCGCAATACCAACATCAATTTTACTCTCGGTGCCGGTGGCGCGTGGACAATAGGCTGCGTGACCGTGGTAGCAGATCTTGATAACGATGGTGTTGTCGATTGCCCGGCGACAATACAAACCCGGACTGCAGCCGAAGGTTCCTCGAATGCCACGGTCGCCCTATCCGAAGTCGTCGCAGCCACCAATTCCGCAGCCGCAAGCCCTGTTATCACGACGCAAATCAGCTTCAACGGAATAGGCAGAGTGCGCCTCCTTCCTGCCGGGAACACCGCGGTGATTAACATTAGCAATCCCGCAGGCGGCACCTGCGCCGCGGCCGGGGGCGTGATGCGCTGCCTGCGCGTAGTCGTGTCGACCGGTGGCCAAGTCCGGATGTGCGATCCAAAGCTGTCCGCATCTAATCCCTTAGATCCTCAAGCATGCTGATCTGGCCATGTCCATCGCTCCCAAACCCATAAGTCAACAATCCGGCGTCGTGCTGCTCGAAAGCCTGATTGCGATTCTTGTTTTCTCGTTGGGCGTACTCGGAATCGTTGCCATGCAGGCAATGGCGTTCAAACAGGTGACCGACGCCAGGTACCGGTCCGAAGCCACCCTGCTCGTCGATCAGTTGCTCGGGACCATGCGGGTAAGTGAGCGCAGCGCAGCGGCGTTGCAAACCAAATTCAGTACGGGTGGCGCCGGCTATACCGAGTGGCTGACCAACGTTTCCGCCACTCTCCCGGACGTTGGAACCTATCCGCCTTCGGTTGCTGTGGATGCGCAAGGCGTCGTAACGATTACGGTCAGGTGGCGTGCACCGAACGAAAATGCGTCCGTCCGCGAACACCGGTACGATGCCGTCGCGCAGATCAAATAAGGAGAGGACATGTCGCCCACCGTCCAGACATCTTGCCGTGCCAATGCAGGATTCAGCCTTGTCGAAATTATGGTCGGATTGCTAATCTCCATGCTGGCAATTATCGTCGTGCTGCAAGTGTTTTCTGTCTTTGAATCGCGCAAGCGTACTCTCAGCAATGGTAGCGACGCGCTGACCAATAACGCGCTGGCATTCCAGCAGATGCAACGCGATATCAGCCAGGCAGGCTACGGGTTCAGCGCTGCCAGCGTTTTCTACTGCAATGTGTCATGGACAGTGGCCTCGGGCAGCAGCATCACAACACCCGTGCGTCTGGCCCCGGTCACCATCAATCCCGGCACCGCTATCATCCCCGCCGGCGACGCCAATACCGACACCATGCTGGTCATGTACGGCAACAACAACGGGCAGCCTCAGGGCAACCCGATCACGACCCGGACATCGGCTATATACACGGTCCAGATGCCGACCGCGTTCGCCGTTGGCGACAAGGTGATAGCCGCGCCGGCCGCCTGTGGCTCCACTACCCTACTAATTGACGAAATCACCGCTGTTGAGACCAACACTGTCACGGTGGCAACAGGATCAGCCGGCACGGCCTTGTACAACCTAGGCCCAGCCCCGGTAATCCTAGCGTACGCCATCCGCGGCGGCAACCTGACGGTATGCAACTACCTTCAAAATGACTGCGGCATCGCCGCCAACAAGGACAAGGAAGCCGTTTGGGCACCGGTGGCCAGCAACATTATCAGCTTGAAAGCGGTCTACTGGCGCGATACCGCCCTGCCCGACATGGATGGAATTCCCGATTCCAATGGCCATGACCGAGCCGCCCCTGCGAGCGGCTGCGACTGGGTCCGCGTTTCTGCGATCGGCATGGCGCTGGTTGCCCGCAGCGGCGCATACGACAAGAGCGTCGTAACGGCAACGTCGCGCAATGCCCCGGCAACAATCAACGCTCCGACTTGGACGGAAAACGCCACGGCGCCCCTGATTGGGGCGACCGGCAGTCTGGGTCCGGACCAAGCGGCGGACGAGCCATGGAAACACTATCGGTATAAGGTACTGGAGTCAGTAGTTCCCATTCGCAATGTGGCCTGGATGGGTGCGGTGCAAGGATGCTAACGACTCGCCCGCTATTTCACCTGCCCGGAAAGGCGGGAAATCAACAGGCCGGCGTCGTGCTCATCATTGCACTGATCGTGATGGTCGCAATGACGCTGGCTGCACTGTCTATGATGCGCTCGGTCGATACTAGTAACCTCATCGCCGGAAACCTGGCATTCCAGCGGGCCGCCACGCACTCTGGCGACACCGGCGTGGAAGCGGCGATTGCCTGGCTGGAGGCAAACAATACCGGCGTGATGCTGGATAGCGACGATCCGACCAATGGCTATGACGCCAGCGGCAGCAATGCGGCGCAAAGCCCGACTGCCACCCAGACTTGGGATGAATACTGGATGCAGTCGCTCACGGCACGCGCCGTAAAATTAAACGGTGGTGCCCCTGATTCGGCCGGTAATGCCGTCAGTTATGTTATCGACCGCCTGTGCAATAACTCGGGCGGAAAGACTACGGGCGCCGCCTGTGTCGCCTCACCAGTAGTGCAAACCGCCACAGGCAACGGGGAAGAGGCAGGCGAACCCCAACTAAGCGCTGCATCATTGGTGTACTACCGGATCACGGTGCGCGTTGCAGGGCCAAAGAATACAGTCAGTTACGTGCAGACAATCGTTTCACTGTAACACTGCTCTCGGAAAGCTCCCAGCAGCCCCATCCTTTCGTCGCAAATGCATCTCACGTTCAAGAAGAATTCATGACTATCCATAGCCACCGCTTGCCGACAAAACTCTTCCTTGCTTTTGTCACGCTCACGTGCGCGGCTCAGGCTGGCGCGGCTGTGATCGATATCTCGTCCGAACCGCTCAACACCTATTCCGCGCCATCATCCACCGATGTGAAGCCAAACCTGATGTTCATCCTGGATAATTCAGGCAGCATGGCGTGGGAACACATGCCCGATAACAGCGCGGACGCCGGCAGCGCGGTGCCATTTACCTATGGCTACTACGGCTACCGTAGCAGTCAGTGCAACGGGCTTTACTACAACCCCGCCACCGTCTATCGCGTGCCGGTCAAGGCGGATGGCGTCACATACTATCCTAACGCAAGCTTTACCGCAGCTCTTCCCGACGGCTTCAAGGTCGCCAGCTCCACTAATGTCGCCGTAGATCTCAGCAGCAACTTCAGGGCGGAAACCGATACTGCGGGGGCGGCAGCATATTACTTCACCTACAGCGGCACGCAAACGACCGAAGCCCTGAAAAATTATTACAGCAGCACTAGTACATTTTCCAAGGAGTGCAGCAGCACGAACGGAGCCTCTCCAGGCGTTGGCGTGTTTACCAAGGTGGTCGTGTCGGCGTCGGAAAGGCAGAATTTCGCCAACTGGTACAGCTATTACCGCACCCGCATGCTGATGATGAAAACCGCGGCGGGCCTGGCCTTCAAAAATATAGACCAGCGCTTCCGCGTCGGCTTCATGGCCATCAACAACGTTGCCGGCAGCGCAGATTTCCTGCAGATCGACGACTTCACCCCCGCGACCAAAAGCAGCTGGTATGCCGCGCTGTATGCCAGCGTGCCCAGCGGCAGCACGCCGCTGCGCAACGCGCTATCCGATGCCGGACGCTTGTACGCCGGCAAACTAACTACCAGGAATGGCGTCACTAATATTGCGGACCCACTACAATATTCCTGTCAGCAAAACTACGCTATTCTTTCAACCGACGGCTTTTGGAACACTGGCAGCGGCTATAAGCTAGACGGCACTACAGCAGTGGGCAACCAGGACGTCGGCCAGCCGCGCCCGTATTTCGACGGCGGCAGCGCTCAGGTACAAGTCCGCACCAGTACGCTGCAATCCCAGAGTGTAACGCCCCAGCAGCAGAGGCGTACCAGCAACCTGCAAGCTCGCACGACCGTGACCGCCACCGCGCCTTCCATCCAGACGCGCACCTCAACCGATCGTGGCAGTACTTGGAGCGCCTGGTCGAACGTGGATTCATGCGCGCCGGACAGTTCCGGAGCCAGCCAGAGACAATGCCAGGTGCCGAAGAGTACGTCTTCAGACAGTGGCAGCACATGGACCGCTTGGTCCTACGTCAGCGCCTGCAACGCCGATTCGAGCGGTACCTCCCAGACTAGGTGTTCGGGGAGCGTGTCGATCAAAAGTGCATGGGCCAATGTCGCCAGTTGCACGGTCAGCAGCAGCACGGAATGCCAGTACTCCTCCTGGAGCGCGTATTCAGCCGCCACCAGTTCCTGCGTTGCCCAACCGAAATCTACTGGGTCGCCTTTTACCGTCGGAATTGCATCGGAGTGCCTGAGCGCCGCGCCGTTGCTGGGCGCGTGGACACCCGCATCGTCCTGCACCGCCGTGCCTGAGCAGACCAACTGCCAGTACACTCCATGGTCGAACTGGGCCAATGCAAACGCATGCACTCCCGTCGCGCAATCGTCGAGCCCAAGCTATACCGTGCAAACCGCGCGCCAGTGCCAGGTCACGTCCCTTAGCGGTGGCACGTCGGATACCCTCGCCGACGTGGCCGCCTATTATTACAACACTGATTTGCGCAGCTCTGTTTCCGCGGACGGCACCGGCACCTGCACTGGCCCGATCATCCCACCGGCCACCACGCCAAACAATCTCTGCACCGACAACGTGCCGAGCAACGGCCTGGACGTTGCCACTACCCAGCACATGACCACCTTCACGCTGGGCCTGGGAGTGCGCGGCAAAATGGTTTATTCCCCGACCTACGCGACTGACACGAGCGGCGACTTCAAGGCGATTGCGACCGGGGCAACCGCAAATTCAAGTTCGGGAATCTGCTCGTGGCAAGCGAACGGAACAACCTGTAACTGGCCGACTCCAGGCGTCAATTCTTCAGGGGACGGCAAGATCGAAAACGTGGATGACCTCTGGCACGCGGCGGTCAACGGTCGCGGCGCCTATTTCAGCGCAAGCAATCCGGAATCACTGTCGAGTGGCCTGACCAGCGCGCTTCAGACCATAATCAACACGCCGCGGCCAGGCACTGCAGCGGCGGCTGCCAGCAGCAATCCCAACGTCAGCTCGAGCGATAATTACGTGTTTAGCTCGTCCTATAAATCGGTCGAATGGTATGGCGAATTGATCCGCCAGCAAATTAGCGAAACCGGCCTACTCGGCGCGCAGAATTGGTCGGCCATGAAACTGCTCGACTGCGCGACAACGCCTTGGAAAGCGCTGACGAGCTATTCAGCCGGCGACGTGTATTCGCAGGCAAACCGGTGTTATTCGGTCACCACAGGCTATGTCAGTGGTACGACATTCGATAGCAGCAGCAGCGGGCGCGACATGAGTAATACCGTGGTAATGAATGTGGACGAGGCCGCCTCAATACCGGTGCCGACAACGCCGCTGGCAAGCCGTGCCATCTACACCAAGGGTGCCGCTGGTTTGATTCCATTTCAGTGGTCTAACCTAGTCACCGAAGGACTGCAGTCGAATTTTACGGCACCGGCGCTGACTTATGTTGCCGGCAATAACGGCACCGAAAGCACCGGCCTGTCGCAGTTCTGCGTATCGGGTACAACCTGTCTGAATACGGCAGCACAATCCAATACAACGGTCGCCACCGGCGGTGCAGCGGGGGAAGCTTTAGTCAACTTTCTGCGGGGCGATCGCAGCCAGGAAGGCATCTTCTTTCGCAAACGCTTGCATGTGCTGGGGGACATCGTATCGTCCGAGGCGCGTTATGTGCAGGCACCGCTGTTTAACTATACCGACAGCAATTACAACGAGTTCAAAACTGCCATGGCGGCACGTTCCGGCACCGCGTATGTCGGTGCAAACGACGGCATGCTGCACGCATTCGACGCGGCAACCGGCCAGGAACGATGGGCCTACATCCCCAGCATGGTGCTGCCGAATCTTTACAAGCTCGCGGACAAGAACTATGCGACCAGACACCAGTATTTCGTCGACAATACGCCGGAAACCGGGGACATCTGTCCGCTCGCACCTGGCGCGACCTGCACTGCAGCCCAATGGAAGACCATCCTGATTGGCGGTCTGAATCGGGGCGGCAAAGGTTATTACGCGCTGGACATCACTGATCCCGCCACTCCCAAACTGCTGTGGGAGTTCACTGCCGGCGGTGACCTCGGCTATTCTTACGGCAATCCTAAGATTACCAAGCTGAAAAACGGCACTTGGGTCGTGCTGCTCGGTGCCGGCTACAACAATAGGGATGGGCTCGGCCGCCTCTACGTACTCAACGCTAATACCGGCGCGCCGATATCGGCCATCGAAAGCATCAGCACCGGCGTCGGCAGCCCGGACTCGCCAAGTGGCATTGCGCGGATCAGCGCTCATGCGATTTCGCCGATGACTAACAACACCACGGTCGCGGCCTATGGCGGCGACATGTTCGGCAACCTATGGCGCTTCGACATAAACGGGGACATCGGCGCGGCGGGGTACGACGCGCAACTGCTGGCAAGCTTCAAGGACGCCAACGGCAAGGCACAACCCATCACGGTCAAGTTGCTGGAAGCCACCATCAGCGGCAAGCCCGTGATATTTGCCGGCACCGGGCGCTACTTGGGCACGTCCGACGTGGCCGACAAAAGTCCCCAGTCATTCTATGCGGTCATGGACAGGCTTAACGACAGGACGTATCTCAACCCGCGCGCTGACGGCAGCGGCTTTGTCAGACAGACCCTGGTGGATGGCACATGCCCAGCCGGGACATCAGCCTCGGTATGCTCGCCGACGCAGGCGATTCGAACCATTTCAAGCAATCCGGTGGACTGGAGCACGAACAATGGCTGGTACATCGATTTCCTGTCCAGTGGGGAGCGTTCCGTCACCGATCCATCGTTAGGTCTTGGAACGTTGCTGTTCACCACCGTCACTCCGCAAAGCTCATCGGTCAGTGCCTGCGGCGGCACCGACACCGGGCCTTCATCCAGCTTCGTTTATGCACTTGACTACATGACCGGGAGTTCAGTGGACGGGGCGAACCGTGTGGGCGCGATGAGCCTAGGATCCGGGATGGTGACGCGACCTGTCATGATCAAGCAATCGAACGGAACGGTGCGGGCCTTGATTAGGACGTCGAGCGTGGCCTCGGGCGGCACTGACCTCGGTGGCACTGTAGTCATCACACCACCGATTAAGCCGCCTTCTAACAGCTTGACTCACCGGGTATCGTGGCGCGTGCTGAGCAGCGACAGGTGACACGAAACGCATGCGCAGGCACGGTACCTGCGCTAGCGTTTTACGGTACATAATGGATTTGCGTTTGCATCGCCATACTCAACTGCTCGCTTGGCGCCTTTCCACATGGGTCCTGCTGCTGTCTGCGGCGGCACAAGTCGTTCTTTTCATCGGGCTCAGCAACGGTTTTGCTGCCCCCACTCCGCCCTGCTTAGCCTGCAAACGGTGCCACTGTAAGCGTGCAACTGAATCGCCACGGCGTTTCTAGATACTTCCGAGCCGCTGGAAATACTGTTTTTCATACTCAACTGGCGACATGTTATTGCTGAAGCTGTGTCGGCGCTTTTGATTGTAGAACATCTCGATATAGTCGAAGGTGTCCTGCCTGGCCTCGTCGCGGCTGATATAGATTCGGCGGCGAATGCGCTCCCGCTTGAGTAGCTGAAAAAAACACTCCGCGACAGCATTGTCGTGGCAATTGCCGCGTCGACTCATGCTCTGTTCGAGATTATGCGCCTTAAGAAAATCGCGCCAGTCATAGCTACTGAACTGGGCGGATTAGTGTTGCGACGACCGGTTGAATCCGCCGTGCCAGCCTTGGTCGGAATGAAGCAGCGGTCTGTCCTTTCCCCTGCATTTCCTTGCGGCTTTCTTTAGCATGTCCATCACCAGAGAGAAATCAGGCCGACGGCTGGTTTCGTAAGCTACGATTTCGTCATTGTAGAGATCCATGATGGGAGACAGGTATAGCTTCTTCCCGGCGACGCTGAACTCCGTCACGTCCGTAACCCACTTCTGGTTTGCTTACGATGCCGTGAAGTCACGATTGAGGGAGTTAGGTGCGGCTTCGCCAAGCTCGCCCCTATAAGACCGAAACTTTTTCGGGCGCACACGTGACTGCATTCCCATATCGCTCATGAGTCGCTGTACAGCCTTATGATTCACTAACCAACCATCGCGACGGATAGCCGCCGTGACACGGCGATAGCCATACAAGCCGCGATGTTCCGTATAGACAGCCCGAATCCGCACTTTGAGCTCCTCATGCCTATCAGGCATAGCCAATACCTTCGCCTGATAGTAAAACGTGCTACGCGACAGTTGCGCAGCATGCAGTAGGTCGGCCAAAGGAAATTCACGCCTCAGTTCTAGCACTATCTGCGCCCTTTCTGCTGCGCTGATTTTTTCGCTAGAACCAAAGCACTGACTTTTTTAGGTATGCAACCTCCGCGCGCAATCGTTGATTCTCGCGCAGTAAGTGGTCTGCCTGCTCTAACTGTTCAGGCTCTGGCAATCGAGGCGAGGTCTTTTTCCTTGTTGGCACGAGGTTATCCAATGGGAGAATATGCTGCGGCGAACGAAGCTCTCCCCGCTCATGCTGTCGCTGCCACATCGTGATGCTATGAGGATTACCGATATTGTACCGAGCTGCCAGCTCGCGGCAGGACAGGTTTTCGGCCGCGAGGCGGTGCAGCACTTCCAACTTGAACTCACACGTGTATCGACCGCGCTGACGAGTAAGGCCGGCACTGCCGTGATGCTGATATGCACCGACCCATCTCCTAACTTGGCTATCAGCGATGTCAAACTTGGCGGCCAGGAGCTTGTATCCCCCTTTTGCGAGAGAGATACTCCCGGACCACCTCCCGTTTGAACTTGACGTCGAACGTCCTCATAAAACCTCCAAGGTTGTGTCCAACTCGTGGGAGTCAGTTCAAAGCCGGGACGATTCAAGGCGCAAATCGGTGCACTGCACTATCTTTCGTTGGCGCGACCCAATGTGAAGCGGACTTCACTATTTTCATACCTGTCGGAAATATTTACAAAGACGAGAGGCAATGATCAGTTACCTAAAGCCAACTAGTTGTTTTTTAAGAAATATTTTTCTCTGGCATGATTGCTGCATAGACATAGTTGCAACACAATCTAACCTCAGGGAGCCGGCATGAAAACGATGAAAAAAGTAGTCTTGGCAGTAGCGGCAGTAGCATCAATGGCAATGAGCCCACTTGCAAGTGCGGTCCAGTTCACAGTGACTAACGCTGGATTTACTCCCGGGAGTGGATATGGTTGGGAGCTCTTTGAATCGACTTTTCTCGGCGGTGGACAACTTCTGGATGTCGACTTTAGTAATACTGGATTTTCGACGACCTCGTTTTCGCTTAATGCCGTTAACCAAACCTCTTCGTTGTTCACCATTGGCACTGTAACCTTTAACGAATCTTCCATTGTTACGGGGGAAACCAACAACCTCGGAGTGACTGCGAGTCTGACTTTCAGCAACCCTATCACTGGAAGCAGAACTGTTACCGCCGTCGGAACAGCGACTACCGGCCAAGTAAATGATAATGCAGTAGATTACACGTTGGACTGGGCGCCGGTAACGGTTTCATTCGGTACAGTGGGATCATTCAGGATTGACCTGACCGATCTTTCGTTTAATCGCGCGATGTCCCAACTGCAAACGGCATCTATCACACTCCTGTCGCTCCCAGACGCTGTAACTCCTCCTGCCGCGGTTCCAGAGCCGACTACCGTTGCGCTACTGGGCTTGGGCCTGCTGGGCGTTGCTGCATCTCGCCGTAAAGCTGGAAAAGCTAAAAACGCTTAGTCCCATTAAGCTCGGTGTCTGAAACGGGCCTGCTAGATGCAGGCCCAAACTTTCATCCAAAACGCAATGATCAGAATAAAGACTTCCGTCCCATCCGGGCAATATGATCCAGGAAAATTGTTGAGTGCGGTAATGGAGCAAAAAGGCATCAAGCACTATAGGAAGTTGGCGGAATTGCTGGGAATAGACCATTCGATACTCAGTAACATCAAGCTTCGTAAGGTTGCACTTAGTCAGAAACTTTTGGATCGTATTCAGCAAGTGTCTGGGATGTCCATCCGTGAAATGCGTGATCTGATGGATGACAGACGGCGAGAGATTCGTATGGCGGAACTTCTCGATTCGGAGTGAAAGCAGCCACTGCCAGCCTTGCGTCAAACGTGTACTTTTCAACCCACTAACCGCCAATTCGATGCGTCGCTTTCTTCTCCGTCAGTATATGCGTGGTGAACCAAGCCACGATCCCGCGAACGTAACCGGGACATTCGACGAGCTAAAAAAAGCTCAAGCTTTTGCTGGTATGCGACTATGAGACTTCAACGAAGTCATCGATAGCGAAAGCTGGGAAGTTGTATGGCGCATAAACAAAAGCTCGTCAGGACATAAAACTACCGAACCTCTCCATTGGGCCATCGAAGCTCAAGAATGGCGCCAGTCCAGCAGCATAACTCTCTGGAAGCAGTGATTTAAAGCTCGCCAGATGCGGGCTTTTATTTCTGTCGCCTCGCTTGACCTCGCGCAAGTCTCGCAACTCGACAGTACGCATACTTCCGACTATAAAAAGACCGGGACATACACAGTGCACAACGAAGAAACTCTTCAAAATCTCGACGCCTCTCTGGAAGCCCTTAAGGAAATCATTAGGGATCAGCGGGCCGTCATAAGAGCAGTTCAACACGACCGGGACTTGCTAGCAGCTGGCTACGCAGCAGCGATGAAAGAGTGCGAAGAACTCAAGGCGCTTCTCAAGGCCTTCAACGACTCAGATACTTCCGGCTCAAAGCACGGCTAGCCACCCCACCTTGCCCGCCCCTCAAACAGAGGCAGCGGCAGATTACACTTTTTGTGGCACTGTTTCCTATAAGTTGACTTTGCCCAAAGTGGCGGTAGAAATCGCCGCTTAACATCCATCCATGCAATTCATTTCCCGCATTTGGAAGAGCGTTGAAAGGGAGGCAAAGTGATCGATCAACTTCACCCCTGCCCGTTCTGCGGCGGATCTGCTGGAATCAAAACTGCATCGTCGCTCTTTGGCAACGAGTGGGCTCGCTTAGGGTATTTCATAGAGTGCAGCGGATGCGGCAGTCGCAGCAAAACTGTCGAGCACTGGGGCACGCAATGGGCCAGTTGCCTAGATATGCTTGCCGCTCACTGGAACTGTCGAGCATCATCCGTACCTATCTCGAGCGAGAGGCTAGCTGGGCCTGTTGCCCCTATTGCGACGGTTAATCCCCCCACTTCACCCGTGCCATAAAAAGCGACGGCGGCGCCACCCTTTTCCTCGGGCTCACCGGTTTGTAAGACACCACTAGGATACTGAAGGATGACGCCCAAAAAGGGACCGACGCCTGCCTGCATGTCCGCCATGAAGAAGCTCAACGCTTCGAGTGCTTATCGAGGAGACATCAGTGGAGCGCCGTGCTCGTCCGCTCGCGGGGCGCATTGGCTATGCGCCGATGCGGTCCGCCCGGCTCGGACCCAAGCGGCGTGTCACCGATTGCGACTGTCATGGCGCGCCATCGACAAGTTCAGCGATCTCGTCCACTTCGATCACGCATCCGTGTCGATTCCTCATGCCATGCCCCCACGCCTGCACAAGTGCGCCCGGCGCGAGGTACGACGCCAGTTCGGCCGCAGCATGAGGCGGCATGCGCAGGGATGTGCCGTCGTCGAGCAATGCGCCGCGCAGCTCTCCCCTCGGCCCGAACAGCGAGAGCGCCACCTCGCCACTTGCTTCCATGGCCTTGCGCCTGGCATGCGGCCGATGCGGCTTTTCGTCGTGATGCTTTGGCCCCTTATCAAGGATGACCTTGCCGCCTTTGGCCATGATCGAGACCGCTGCAATCATGTCAGCACCACGTGGTTTCACACCTCGCACGAGAACGTCATCGCCTACCGCTATATGGCGAGCGATCTGGCTGGACAGGTGCGGTGGAAAATGCACCTGTTGCTGCTGACGCGGACCGAGTACGATTCCGTCCAGTTCGCCGTGCGGGTTGGGTAAAAAAACGGATAACGGTCCCTTTTTTTCGGAAAGGCTCTCGGGGTCGATCCAGTGCATGCCGCTTCTCCTTCTTCAATGATTTTCGCGACATCTTTCGATATGGTCAGGGGTGCGGCGGGGCTTCGTCGTAGATCTGCTTCACGTGCCCCGGCGGACCGAATGCCGTGACCTGCAAGGCCGTGCCATATTTACTGCGGGTTCCATAACCCTGCGCAGCGACGTTCGCATCAACTTTCAACAAGGCCGGGAATTGCTTAGCGACGGGAGGGGTGAGCCTGATGACCGTGCCATCGACCAGGATGACGCCGTCGGTTTCGCCGCGCGGTGCAGTCGTGACGTGCGCTACCTGGCCCTGCGCGTCAAGGCGCGAAAGCCGGACGCCGCGCAACTCCCGCGGTATTGGTGACGCGCCTGGCGTGGGCGGCTGGTTGATCAGTTCACGACCACTTCGCTCGCCGACGATGCGCTGTGCGTTAAAGTTGCCAGCCGAATCGCGCCGGCCTACCACCCGCACGCTGTCACCCGGGCGAATAGCCGACGTGACTTGCGAACCCATGTGCGGCGGAAAGCGGACCTGTGCGCCGTCGCTCGTCAGGAAACAGTCGACACCTCCGTCCGGATTGGTCAGAAAGCGCGCAACCGCTCCTTGCATGGTTGACGATTCGCCGTCTTCCGCGATTGATTTAGGCATGACGCCCCCGCGTAGTGGCCGCCCTGGCGGCACTGGAGCCTCTGGCGGCGGTGGGGACGGCGGCCCCGCAACTGCAACCGGCGGTTGCGGCGCAATAGGCGACATATCGCCGCTTTGCAAGGGTCAGCAGCCTCTGCGCCCTCCTCGCAGCATGGGGCAGAGGCAGAATAAAATGATAGATGTATGACTAGGCCTGATGCGCCTACACATCTACTTTCCACAAGGAAAATTGTCCAGAGGTTACAAAGCGCCGTTTGGAGCGGTCATGCTTCGTTTTTACGGAATGGGCCAATGCAGCGCTCGAAATGCTTCTGGACAATGCTGTAGGATTCACAGCTGATCTCTTCCAACGCTGCCCGCTGGAGAACCGTCATGTGCCCGATTGTATTGCAGCGCGCCGGCCGGCTGAAACGAACCGGCGACAAGGCTGATGGTCGGGCGGTGCGCTCCCAGCATGCCAGCCAGGAATTCCTGGGTGAGATAAAAGTCGTCGCCTATCACCCGGTCATGCGTCATCAATATACAGCGGGCAAACCGCGCCTCACTGTTGTCCAAGCGATTGCAGAAATATTTACGCTCTGAAACGTTATTCGAAGAATTGCGAGACCTCTTGAAATCAAAATGGGCAGCCCTATTTTGCGCAGCGAAGGCCTTGGTAAGTCCGAGTGCCGTTTATGAACAATGATAGGAGGATTGAAAAATGTTCCAGTCAACGTTTTCAAGCGACATCTTTTCGGAGTTAGAGAACTTGCATCAGCAAGTGCAGCGTGCATTTAATGCCGGCAGCGGCATTCGCGGCAATACCATCGGAACGTATCCAATGCTGAATGTCGGTAAGACACCGCAATCGATTGAGCTTTATGCTTTTGCGCCAGGCCTGGACCCGGCCAGCATCGACGTCAATCTGGAGCGTGGTGTACTGACCATTGCTGCCGAGCGCAACAGCGACCTGCCGACTCCGAATGAGAAGTCCACCGTTCATATCAATGAACGTTTCGCGGGCCGCTTCCGGCGCGTGCTAAGCCTGCCTGAGGAGATTGATCCGAGCGATGTGTCGGCGAAGTACCGGGATGGCGTGCTGCACATTCAACTCAAGCGTCGTGAATCGGCTCAACCGCGCCGAATCACAGTTCAGTGAATGAAAGGAGGACAATCATGAGCGACAAAAACAGTGTTACGAAGCAGGACAGGCAAGTGCCGCAGGAAAAGCAGGACCGGCGGGAAGACAGGCGCGACATAGCCATGACTCCCCCGGTCGATGTCGTCGAGGACGCTTCGGCAATCACCCTGCTGGCCGACCTGCCTGGCGTGTCCAAGGACAAACTAAGCGTGCAGTTTGAAACCGACAGTCTGACGATCGAAGGCGAAGTATTTCTTGAAACCCCTGAGGGAATGGAGTCGTCACACGCCGAAGTCAGATTGCCGCGTTATCGCAGAGTTTTCAGTCTGTCGAAGGAACTTGATACCGAAAATACGTCGGCCGAGTTCAGAAATGGTGTTCTCAAGCTGCGCATACCAAAGGCCGCACATGTGCAGCCGCGGAGGATCGAAGTAAGGGCGGCCTGATCCGAAGGTTCTTCCTGCACCCGTTTAGGGGGTGCAGGAAAAGCCTCATTAGGTAAGGAGGTAACTCATGAAATTAGACGACATTAAACACGGCCTGTCTTCTTTCTGGGACTCTGTGTCCGACGGTTGGCAGCATTTGCGCCAGTCCGCTTCCAGCTCTCTTACCAGGTTCAAACCAGGCACGCAAACAAATCTCCCGACGCAAAGTCAGGTGGACGATGGCTTTTATCTGCCGCATGTAGGCTGGTCCATGCTCGGCGATGATGTTTTCGAGGATGACAAGCGCATTGTTGTGCGCCTGGAGATCCCTGGCGTGAGCAGGGAGGACCTTGAGGTCGAAGTACAGGATCAGTCGCTGGTTGTCTCCGGAGAGAAGCGTTTCGAGCGAGAAGAAACGCAAGGGCAATACCGGGTGCTGCAATGCGCCTACGGCCAGTTCAGGCGGGTTGTCCCATTGCCGTCCGAAGTCCTGAGCGACCAAGCGAAGGCCGTATGCAAGGATGGGGTGCTGCGCGTTGAATTACCCAAAGCATTACCTGCCAAGCCTCGCAAGTTGGCTGTACAGGTGAATTAGTCGACGCTGAAATATAGCGGACGCCCAGCCTCCACGCGGTCTTGGCTGAGATAGGTCAGTGTTGGATTTGCAGGAATGGCCAATATAACTGGCCTTTTCCTTGCAAATTTGGCGGAGGCTTCCATACGCAGGAAACGCCGTATTTTCCAACACAGCAACACGCAAGGCTACCCGTTGCGAGACCATATCGACTTGCATCATCCATTGGTCGAGCTGGCCGACATGATTGACTGGGGAGCCATTGACCGCGTCGCTACCGAGCCGTTTCAGCCCGGGCCGGGTCGGCCAATCTTGCGGCCACGGCTTGTCGCCGGCCTCCTGTTCCTGCAGCATGCATTCAATCTCTCCGATGAACAGGTCGTTGCCGGCTGGCTGGAGAACCCATATTGGCAGGTGTTCACCGGCGAGACGCATCTGCAGACCGAGCCACCCATCGACCCGTCCAGCCTGTCACGCTGGCGCCAGCGGCTGGGCGAAGTCGGCATGGAGGAACTGCTGGCGCAGAGCATCGAGGCGGCCAAGCGGGCCAATGTAATCAAGCCGTCGAGTGTGCAGCGGGTGATTGTCGATACGACAGTCATGGAGAAGGCAATTGCCTATCCAACCGATTCGGCACTGCTGGAACGCAGTCGTGAACACCTGGTGAAGGCAGCACGCCAGTGCAGCCTGCGTCTTCGCCAGAATTACAACCGTGAAGCGCCCCGGCTGGTGCAGCAAATAGGCCGCTATGCCCATGCCAAACAGTTCCGGCGCATGCGTGCAGCCTTGCGTACCCTGCGCTCACGAGTGGGGCGAGTTCACCGCGATATCGCACGCCAGTTAGATCAGGTACCCCAGCCACAGCGCAAGACACTCGATGACCTGCTGGCCCGGACTGGCCGTATCCTGACGCAGCAACGCATGGACAAGAACAAGTTGTATGCGCTGCATGCGCCCGAAGTGGAATGCATCGCTAAAGGCAAAGCTCGAACACCGTATGAATTCGGCGTAAAGGTATCGATCGTCACCACTGACCTTGCCTCGTTTTCGCGTACAGCAAGTCATGCAGCCAAGAGTGCTTCCTCAGCGTGAACCGGGGTGACATACCCGGCCGAGGAATGCAGCCGTTGGCGATTGTAATACCCTTCGATCCAGTCCACGATGTCCAGGCGCGCCTGGGCTCGCGTTTCATAGTGCGTCTGGTAAATCCGTTCTACCTTCAACATCTTAAAGAAGCTCTCCATCGGCGCATTGTCCCAGGCATTGGCACGTCGGCTCATCGACACCGTCATGCCGAAGGATGCGGCCAGTTGCCGGTACGCCCGGCTGGCATACTGACTGCCCCTATCGGAATGTAAGATCAAGCCCGGTGGCGGCTTGCGCTGCCAGTACGCGCTGCGTAAGGCTTGGCAAACGAGATCGGACTGTATCCGCTCGGACATCGACCAGCCTACAATACGCCGGCTGGCCAAGTCCAGAATGGCCGCTAGATATAGCCATCCTTCTCCGGTCGCGATAAAAGTGATATCGCTGACCCAGGCTTGATTCGGCTGCCAACCATCAAAGCGCCGATCCAGCAGGTTCGGCGCCACCGGCAAGCTGTGCGCGGAATCGGTCGTCACCCGGTACGCACGCTTGTAGACTGAGCGTAGTCCTTGCCGTTGCAAGCTGCGTCGCACTCGCTCGGCACCGATATGCTGGCCCCGTGCCCGTAGCTGCGCCACGATGCGTGGCCGCCCATATCTGCCGCAGTGGGCACGGTGGATTGCACTGACCTCGGCATCCAGCGCGGCATTGGCTTGGGACCGTGAGCTCGGGGTCCGACAACGCCATTGGCAATAGCCGCTGCGCGACACACCAAGCACCTGGCAAAGTCGACTGACGCTGTACTGGTCGCGGTGGGCATCGATCCATGCATACTTCACCGCGACCCCTTCGCGAAGTATGCCGTCGCCTTTCGAAGGATTTCGATATCGAGCTTGGCACTGGCTAATTCCTTGCGCAGTCGCGTGATCTCGGCCTCCATCTCGCTCACCGGGCGCTTTACCGGCGATGATGCCGCGATCCTACTTGCGGATGTGGCCTCCAAATTACGCTCCCGACGCGCCCAATTCCCCAGCGTTGCCGCCGGCACGCCCAATCGGCGGGCGGCTTCGTGCTGGCCGACCGATTGCGCCAGCCTGACCGCCTCCGTCTTGAACTCTTCCGTGTACTGCCGTTTCGGCACCAACTTCTCACCCATGTATTCCTCCATACAACTAGAAAGTTAACAAACTTCCTGCTGTACGTGAAATCGGGGCAGGGTCACACGTTGAAAGAAGGTCTTGTGGTCGGTGCGCGTTCCATGCCAGGCAATCCTTACGATGGCCATACACTCCACGAAGCCCTGGAGCAGGCCGAAATTCTCGCCGAGGTCAAACCACTGATGGCGTTCGTCGACCGCGGCTATCGCGGTGTCGAGGTCGACGGCGTAGAGATATGGAAATCAAGTCAGCGACGCGGCGTCACGCGTGGCCTTAAGGCGATGATCAAGCGCCGAAGCGCTATCGAACCGACCATCGGCCACATGAAGAACGATGGCAAGCTGAGACGCAACTGGCTCAAAGGGACACTGGGCGATGCCATACATGCAGTGCTTTGCGGCGCCGGACACAATATCCGGCTCATCATTAATAAGCTTAACTCCGGCCGCCCCATGGTCCCGACTTATTGAAAAGTAGAATTGTTCAGCACCGACTAGCACTACTCTGCCAAGTAAAGGAGTAGGATTTCTGGTTATGGCTTTATGGAGGAATATCCATGAATTCCGTAATTCCAGCCGGAACCGACTGGCTTGCAGATTTCCAAGAATGGCTACAACCATTTCTGGCTGCCTTTAAGCGTTCCAAGCAGCGCTGCTGGGCGCCACTCTATTTGCAAGGACTCCTCGGTGCGGGGACACGCAAGAGTGTCGAGCCGATGGCCGAGCGCGTGTGTCCTGGGCAGACACAGCAGCTCCACCACTTCGTATCCACGTCGACCTGGTCCACTACGCCGCTGGAACAGGTGCTGCGCAAGACGGCTGACGCCTTGGTAGGCGGCAAGGACGCCGTACTGATCGTGGATGACACAGCGCTGCCCAAGCAGGGCAAGCATTCGGTCGGTGTCAAGCGCCAGCACTGCGGCGTGCTGGGCAAGCAGGCCAACTGCCAAGTATTGGTCTCGCTTACTCTGGCGCGCAAGGAGGTGCCAGTGCCGATCGCCCTGCGGCTGTACTTGCCCGAAGATTGGGCACAGGACGAAGCGCGTCGCGCAGCAGCCAAGGTGCCTGAATTCGTTACGTTCGAACCCAAGGGCAACATCGCGCTGGCACAGATTGATGCTGCGCTGGCCGACGATGTGCGCTTTGGCATCGTGTTGGCCGACGCCGGCTATGGCAGTTCGGCAGAGTTTCGCGCCGGACTGACGCAGCGAGGGCTACGCTGGGCAGTGGGTGTGCAGCCGACTCAGAAGGTCTATCCAGTGGATGTGACGCTTGATATGCCAGCCAATCCTCCGGTGGGGCGCCCGGCCAAGTATGCAAAGCCTTCGGTGCCGAGCGTGTCGGTCGTACAGATGATTGATACGTTGGGTCCCAAAGCACTGCGGCGCTGTTCGTGGCGCTACGGTACCAAAGGCATGCTTAGCGCGCGCTTTGCTGCTGTGCGCGTATGCGTTGCAGATGGTGTACTAGCTTCGCATTGGCAGCATCTTCCTGGCCAGGCCGCATGGCTGGTGTGCGAAGCACGCTCCAGCGGCGAGCGCAAATATTACTTCACCAACCACCCGCCTAATACGCCACGCAGGACGCTGGTACGCGCCATCAAGGCCCGCTGGGCATGTGAGCAAGCGCATCAACAGCTCAAGGACGAACTGGGCCTGGACCATTACGAGGGCAGATCCTGGCTAGGGCTGCACCATCACGCGTTACTGACGATGATGGCATTTACCTATCTGCAGCATCGACGCTTGGCCAGCCAGTTACAGGCGGGGGAGAAAAACAAAAGCCAATGCACCGGGTCCGCCACCTCAGCCCACGTTACCGGCGGTACGCCGCGCCATTCTAGCCGTGCTGCGTCCCGTAATTCGCCTCTGGTGTCCTAATTGCGGCGCCCCGATAAACATACATCAGCGCGAGTGACATGGCAGAGTAGTGCTAGCTAGAAGGCAAGTAGGAGAAAAATGGCCGCTGTGCGCGTCTATCACAGCTAGCAAGGGGCTTCAGTCCTTCTTTTCGCGTACTTCGACATCAATGATTCCTAGATCGCTTGCGCTCCGCCTCGCCGGGCCTCGCATGGAACCCCGCGGGCAAGATTGAACGCGATCGAGCCCCTTTTGTCGCAGTCGTGAATACGTAAGCAGAAAGGCGGGAGAGCAGTTAAAACCGGAGGCACTACTAGGCAACACATCTGTCTCCCTGATTGTTCGCGTGATAATAAATGTAGCGCCAAGCCTTACTGAATGGTTGCCTCCGGTTTTAACTGCTCTCTTTTTTATGCTAGTAAATTTGTCTACAAATCGAGCTGTCTCCTACGGTAGGTGTCGAAAAAATGTAGACAAAATTGCTTTCCTCGACGCCATCGCAGCTGCGCGGCACGGTATGCTTACGAGGCCAGCATGCACAATATTCCAGCGGCAGCGGCAGTCAGGGTAACGACTGTTACGCTGACTATCGATCTCCACGGCACGCCAGTCTCGTGCAGGCCCGACCGAAGCGCGGTGCTGCGGTCAGCTGCGCACAAACCCACAATGCCCGAAGCAAGCAGAAGGCCCAGTCCCAATGCCAGGAGAAATCCGTCGTGGCCATTCACCGCGGTACGCAACACGATGATCGCATTTACCAGAACAGCCAAGCCGGTTCGCGACCAGGCAAGCAACGTGCGCTGCGGCTGCAGGCCCGGATCCCGATGAATCATCAGATAAATACGACCACGATCAGTACCGAGGATGCTAGCAGGGCCAGCCCCGACAGCAGCGGCATCAGGCGCGTTGATTGCAATGGACGTGCATGCCGCATGGCGATTTCATTGTCCCTCCAGCGGTAATAGGCCAGCGCGGACAGCAGCGCAGCCAGGGCAGCAATGCCGACTCCCAGGACAAGCAGAACCCACTGCGGATGAATGCTGGTCGCCAACTGCTTGAGCAATACGCTGCCGGCAATCAAGGCGAGCGCTGTGCGGATCCATGCAAGAAATGTTCTTTCGTTGGCCAATGAGAATCGATAGTCTGGCTCGGTGCCTTCGCGGCGCCATTTAGGATCAGTCATGAGAGGATTCGCATCAACAAATTTCGTTTTTGCCCGCCGTGCGGCGGCATGCCGGCCAGTCTCGCCTTTAGCTTAATGCGTAAAGCCAACATCCAAGGTGGCGGCATGCGCTTCAATTATTGACTGACGCGAATATCGCGATCCGCCGCAACCTTTGCATAGGTAGTTCGCTCCGACTTCAGGAACGAGACAAATTCAGCCGGCGAGTTGCCAACCGGTTCGACACCCTGCTCGCGCAGTTTCTCCCGTGTTGCCGTCTCTCGCACGATCTGCGCGATGTTGGCGGCCAGCTTATCGACAACTGCCTGGGGCGTTTTTGCGGGAAGATAGACTCCCATCCAGTTCGTGAAACGATAGCCTGCAAAGCCGGGGAGTTCGGACACGGCCGGCACATCGGGCATGGCCGCAGAGCGCTTTGCACTGGTAACGGCGAGGACATGAAGCTTGCCGCTTTTAGCAAACGCCAGTACGGGTGGCATGCCAACCATTCCAATGGGAACTTGGCCGCCAAGCAGATCCGCTATCGCCGGAGCCGCTCCCCGGTAAGGCACATGCTGCAGGCTGATTTTCCCGATCGCATTAAGGGACTTACCCGCGTAATGCATCGAACTGCCGTTGCCTGGCGTGCCATAGGCATACTTAGATGGCGCATCCTTTGCCAGCGCGATCAGTTCAGTCAGGTTGCTAGCCGGTACCGAAGGATGGGCGGCGATCACCAAGGGCGTTTCGTCGATCAAGGTCACCGGCACCAAGTCTTGCTCCGCCGAATAGGCGGTTTTCTGGCCAGAGATCGGGCCAACCAGTACTTCGGCAGGGGAAGCGATTAGGATGGTATTTCCATCAGGTGCGCTCTTGGCTACCGCGTCGGCCCCAATGGTGCCTGAAGCACCGGTACGGTTTTCGACAATGACCGTCGTCTTCAGCGTCTCGCCCAAGCGGTTGGACACGATACGGGATACGAAGTCCGCGCCGCCACCGGCCGGATAAGGCACGATCACCCGTACGCGTTTTCCGTCCGGCCATTCCTGCGCCATGGCCAATGTACTAGTGGCGAGCAAAGTCGCTACGACAAGCTTTTTCATCAGCATTTCTTTCTCCATTCCTGCAATGTGATACCGCGTGATGTCGACAGCCGTCGGCAAGAAGCGCTGGCGCCGAGCCCGGGCAGGCAAGCGGAGAGCCTGCCCCGGACAAGGCGCTGACGCGGCGCCGGCGCTATGGCCCGTTTGCCTTATGCGCGCTCGGCCGCGACAGTCATTGGCCGCGCGACCTGGGTTGGGGAGGCGGATTCAGCGTGCTTCTTCATAAGCGCAAAACGCCGCTTGCTGGCCTCGGGATTAATGAGGGCAAAGCCGATTACGCTGGCGACGACTGAAAGCACCCCGGCGACAACAAAACCGGTGTCGTAACCTAGGCCAGGATTGGATGCGCCCTGAATGAACCTGCCCATCAGCGCGGGTGCTACCAGCCCGCCGGTAGTGGCCAGTGCGCTGTTAATCGACATCATTGCGGAACGCTGGCTGTCAGGAATAATTTCCGCAACAATGGTCGAGCTGAGCACGAAGGTTATCTGCGGCAGATTGCATCCGATGGCAAGCAGGACGACTTTGAGCAGCGGCTGCTGCACGAAATAGACCGCAAACAGTATGATTGCGCCACCCAGCAGAACAAAGCTGCAGGTCAGCCATCCCCGGGCGCGACAGGATCGCATACCGCCCCGCAGCAAGCGTTCGGACAGCCAGGATCCACCCAGGACGATAGGGATGTTAAAGGCGGTGAATACCATGAACATCCAGCCCGTCTGTGTAGCGTCGTAGTTCATCACGGTGCCGAGATAGGATGGAATCCAGGTAAACATCACCGAAAAGATCCAGTACGTGGTCCAGTAAAGCAGCATGTTCGCCAGGAAGGTCCTGTCGGATATGAGCTTCCAGTAAGAAATAGCCATAGCCGGCTTTTCCTGGGCCGTGCTCTTTGCTGCATCAGGGCTTGCCACCTTGCCTTCCGCGCCGAAGATGGCCCAGACCACCATCCATACCACGCTGGCCAGGCCCAGCGCCATGAACGCGGCGTGCCAGCCCCAGCGCACCAGCACATAGGACAACACAGGACCGGAAATAAGCAGTCCCGCTGTAACGCCCTGGAAAATCACTGCCGAGGGCAGACCGCGCCTGTCGTCGGGAAACCATTTGTAACAGGCATGCAACGCAAGCGGATAAGCCGGCCCCTCCCCTATTCCGAGCAAAATCCGGGAGAAGTAAAGAAGCGGAACGGAAGCAGTAAAGGCAAGGGGGAACTGGGCGATGCCCCAGATGGCCGCGCAAACAATCAGCAGTCCTTTGGATGACACCCGGTTGGCAATAAAGCCGAACCCGATGGCCGAAATGGAGAACAGCAGGAAAAAGCTGCTCGCGATCATGCCGAACTCGGAAGGCGAAATGCCCAGATCGGCCATTAGCGGTTTGGCAACGATGCCGAGGATGGCCTTGTCCATGAAGTTCAGGACCATGAATAGCGCAAGCATCAGAGTGATGACCCAGGCGCGTGGGACGGTGCGGGATACAGGCGACATTTTTTGCTCCGTAAGAAAGATAAGATCAAGACTGGCAAATCGGGCTGGACTCCGCAGGCGGCTCACTTCGCTGCCGTCCGTACGATGGCGGCGCATGGTGTAGACACGCGATGACCGCTGCTCGATTGCTGGTGCTGATTTCCTCGCTACGCGCGAGGTGCGGGAATGGGCCTGTAAAACCCTGATAGCGTTTGTATGACATTGTCTCCTCCAGATTTTCCGGAAAGGTGTGGTTAAGCTTATTCTTGTTCTTTTTACGGATGCGATGCGGGACTGGCTGTCATTGCAGCCGCCTGCGAAGGCGGCTGCCCGCCTAGTCAAATACAACCGCTGCGCCTGGCGGCGGGCTGAACCCGAGGTCGCCGCGTTCAATCACGGCCTGGCGACCGCCATTGGCCTGCAGCAGTTCCGCCTGGCGCCGCCTGACTTCGCGGTCCACCGCGATCGGGTCGCAGACCGCGAGGAGGCGGGCATGGCACTCGGCGAGTACGGCGACCTGGCAGGGGTCGGCTGCAAGGTCGGTAAGTTCCTCGGGGTCCGCCTTCAGATCGAACAGTTGCGGCGGATAGTCAATGTAATACACATATTTGTACTGGTGGTGCCGGATCATGAATGCCCCGGTCGACGACCCCATGCCGTGATACTCGACCAGCACGTTGCGATCAGGCTTTTCGCCCTGGGCAAGGGAATTGAGCGAGATCCCCGGGAAGCCTCCCATGAGCGAAGGATCCGCCGCGCCAACGGCTTCCAAAATAAACGGATAGACATCCACGTGGCTGGCGGGCGTGTCGATCACTTCGGACCTCGGGATATTCGGCCCGGCAATGATCAGCGGCACCCCGGATGCCTCTTCGAACATCGTCGACTTGCCCCACATGCCGCGCGCCCCGAGGTTATCGCCATGATCGCTGGTATAGACCACCTGGGTGTCGCCCGCCAGGCCCGACTGGGTCAGCGCGTCAAGCACGAGGCCCACGTTGTGATCGAGGAAGGAGCACAGGCCGTAATAGCCTGCGAGCGCCTTCTTCAGCTTTACCGCGTCGAAATAATCGTCGTAGTTGAAGCTGCTGCGGTAGTCCATCAGATAAGGATGAGTGGGCCGCTCCTCGCGCGCATACAGTTTCGGCAGGGGCAGGACCTGATCATAGTACTGGTAGAAAAACTCCGGTGGCGCGGTGAGCGGGAAATGCGGCGCGACAAAAGAGACGAACAGTACCCAGGGCTTCTCCTGATGCTTCTTCGCTTCCTCGCGCAGCCACACCTGTGCGCGGGCGGCGATCTCCCTGTCGTAAAAGGTGTACTGACTTTCGCCGGGGCCAGCCATGTTGGCCATCTTGTAGGCGCCCTTGCGCACCGGCAGGTCGCTGCGCACCAGACCCATCAGGTCGCCTTTCCCTTCAATGATATGCATAGGGATGATTTCTTCTGAGAAGCCATGGTCCTCGCCGGTCTCACGGAAATGCAGCTTGCCGATCGATACGACCTGATGGCCCCGGTCGCGCAGCTTATGGTGCCAGCTTGGAATTTTCCCGTCATAGGCGTCGGCGTTGTCGGCGTAGCCGATCTGGTGGATATATTTGCCGACGGCGAATGAGGCACGCGCCGGAATGCAGACTGGGCTGGTGCAATAAGCCGAACTGAACCGCACTCCTCCCGCGGCAAGCCGGTCGAGATTAGGGGTCTTGACGATAGGATGCCCAGCACAGCTGAGCATTTTCGGATTGTGCTCATCAGACATGATGACTAACAGATTTTTACCGGTACTGTTCATGCTTCAACTCCTTATCATATGAAGCTATATAGGACTAAAAATGACAAAAATTTTTTTGACTGCGAAGGAACAGGACGAGGTAAGTGCCCCTGCTCCTTCTTTAAACCTGTGCTTTACCGTATGGTTCGCAATGAAAAGGCAGACCCCATTTCCGCCGGAACACTTAAAACCCGTTCCGTCGGCGGAATGAAGAACTCCTGGTAATACACGCAGGCGCTGGTGCCCATCCGAGCCACCGCCTGCAGGAAGATACCGGGCGTGCTAGCCGCCACGTCCAGCGCGGTCGCCATAGTCGCATCCAGCCGGGTAAGACGGACTAGATGGTCGACATGGGTAATCGGCACATTGGACTCCTGCGCAATCATCTTCTTGAAATTCAGTCCATTGAGCTTGGCTAGCGGCTTTGCCCACAGCGCGGGCAACAGATTCCTGTCGGCGTAGAACTGCGTGTAGACATTGAACTCGTTGTCGACATTAATCACCCTGTCGATCTTAATGACGCTATCGCGGGCGTTCGGGAAATACTGCATCCACGCTCCCGGCGCAACAGCTTGTTCCCGCTTGAGCACCTTGGAATAAATCGGCAAAAAGCTATGGCCATCGTCCGCCACGAAGCGGCAATGCCAGGGATCTTCCAGCCGCAGATTCGTATCTGCCACAAAGCTCCCGAGGCCATGCTGGCGCACCACGATTCCCTGTTCGGCAAGGCTGCGCAGGGCGCGCTGCACCGTCCCCAGGCTGAACGGCGTGATCTCGGCAAGCTCTTCTTCGGTCGGCAATTTGTCTCCTGCCTTCCAGTGGCCCGAGGTAATGCCTTCAATTAGCGCATTGGTAAGAAGCATGTATTTCGGCAAGCCGCTGCGGTTGGGTTGGTGCAGCCGTTTGAAAAGCTCAGAATGATCTGTTGTTATTTCCATGATTTTCCTAAAAAGGCGGACTGCCGAGCCTGAATGATGCAGACCTCTTCTTTAATCCGTATAGAAACTATATAGCTCTGTCGGACTGATTAGGCAAGCCATTTCTATTTTCTTCGGTGTCTTCAGCGGCCGCGCGACGAAAAATCAATGCATCCACGGACCGCCCGCTACCTGCCTTGCGTGATGACCTCGGCTTGCCTTGGCACTGCGGCAAGCTCATCGGCACGGCTGCCAACGAGACCTGCCCCGTGCTGTCCTGCCGCCGCGTCGGCCAATATCATATCGGAAGCCTTTTCGCCGATCATGATTGCCGGCGCATTGGTGTTCCCCGAGATCAAGGTCGGCATGATGGAGGCATCCACGACGCGCAAACCCTTGACGCCCCTGACTTTCAGCCGCTCGTCGACGACCGCATCGCTTCCGCTGCCCATCCGGCAAGTACCTACCGGATGAAAGATCGTGGTGGCGTACTTGCGGATGAAATCGAGGATCTGCTCGTCGGACTCGACCGCGGCGCCCGGCCTGTACTCTTCCAGAATGTATGGTGTCATCGCGCGGGTCGCCGCCAGCGCTCTCGCCACGCGTACCCCGGCAATCATTACCTTCCGGTCATGCTCGGTGTCCAGATAATTCGGCTTCATTTCCGGCGGAACGCTCGCATCCGCGGACCTGATCCTTATCGTGCCGCGGCTGCTGGGCCGAAGCTGGCACATGGACATGGTAAATCCCGAAAACGGATGCGGTTTGCCGGCAGTCATGTCGGCGCTGATCGTACCGAAGTGAAACTGTATATCCGGTGTCGCCGCATCTTTCATTGCACGGGTAAACAGTCCGCCCAGCTGAATGCCAATGGCCAGCGGGCCCTTGCGAAAGAAAGTCCATTTCATACCGATCTTGGCCTTGCGCCACAGACTCATGAGATCGTCATTGGTGGTGATAGGCTTGGAACATTTATACATGAGCCGCACCTGCAGATGATCTTGCAGGTTTTCGCCCACGCCAGGCAAGTCCGCCACTACCGGGACACCATATCGCTTCAGCAGTGCGGCCGGGCCAATGCCGGACAACTGGAGCAGTTGGGGCGACTGGATCGCTCCTGCGCAGAGCAAGACTTCATTGCGCGCACGTACGACCCGCTCCCTGCCACGCTGGCGGTAGCGCACGCCCGTGGCGACGGTGCCGTTGAACAGAATTTTCGAAGCGAGCGCTTCGGTCGCGATCGTCAGGTTGGGTCGCAGGCGGGCAGGCTTCAGGTAACCCTTGGCAGACGAGCAGCGCAGGCCCTTGCGCGAGGTAAGTTCATAGTAGCCGGCGCCTTCCTGTGTACGGCCATTGAAGTCCTCGTTATGCGGAATGCCAAGCTCCCCGGCGCCGGCAATGAAGGCATCGACCAGTTCATGCTTTTCGCGGATCGGCGAAACGTGCAGCGGGCCGCTTGCGCCATGATAGGCGCCGCCCACGCCATTGTTGCATTCCGCCTTGATGAAATACGGCAGCACCTCTTTCCAGGACCAGCCGTTGTTGCCCAATGCTGCCCAGTGATCATAGTCCTCGGCCTGGCCACGGACGTAGACCAGACCATTGATCGAGCTGGAGCCGCCCAGAGTTCGGCCGCGCGGCCAATAGATCTTCCGGTTACCCAGGTTGGGCTCCGGCTCGGTGTAAAACTGCCAGTTGACCTGCTTGTCGAACATGGTCTTGCCATAACCGATCGGTATATGGATCCAGATATTCTTGTCCGCTGGCCCGGCTTCCAGCAGCAGCACAGTGTGCTTGCCGTTCGCCGTCAGCCGATTGGCCAGCACACAGCCCGCGGAACCGGCGCCAACGATGACATAGTCATAAACCTGCTCTTCCACTTTCGTCTCCTTGATTTTCAACGCGCTGCTACAACGTTGTCATTACAGGTCCAGCACCAGCAGTTCGGACTGCGCGCGCGAGCAGCAGATCATCAGGTATTGCTCGCGCTCCGTATCGTCGAGGACGAAGTCGGTGTGATCCGGCGTGCCTTCCAGGTATCGGGTGCGGCAGGAACCGCATACCCCGGCCTCGCAGGAACTCTCACAGGGCACCCCTGCTTCGCGCAGCGTTTGCAGGATCGATTTTCCTTCCGGGACCGGCATGGTCTGGCCGGTGCTCGCGATCCTGACCTGGAATTCGCCGCTGGCGGCGGACGCTTCCTTTTGAGGCCACGCTGCTGGCGGGGCGGCAAAGTGCTCGCAATGCACCGTGCCGGCCGGCCAATGCGCGCTTGCCTTGGCGATCGCCGCCATCAGGCCCGAAGGGCCGCAGTAATAGAGGTGCGTGTCCTGCTCAGCCCATTCGAGGACTCTGGACAGTGGAATGCCCTTTGCGGGGTCGCCATGGTCATAGTGGTGAACCAGCGTTCCCCGCTGCACCAGCGCTTGGAGCTCTTCCCTGAACGCCGTGCGCTCCGGGGAACGCGAGCAGTAATGCAGAACGTAGTCGCGGCCTTGGGCCTCGAGCACCCTGACCATCGACATGATCGGCGTGATGCCGATGCCGCCGGCAATGAGCACATAGCGGCGCGCGCCCTCGTGCAACGGAAAGTTGTTGCGGGGTGCGGATACCCGGATCGTGGCGCCGGCATGCACCAAAGTGTGCATGGCCTTGGAGCCGCCACGGCTGTCAGGCGCATTGAGTACGCCGATGACGTAGCGTTTGCTGTCACCCGGGTCATTCGACAATGAATACTGTCGCACGAAATTGCCGGGAAGATGGACGTCCACATGACTCCCGGCGGAAAAGGGTGGCAAGTCGCCGCCGGCCGGGTCAACCAGTTCATAGACGTTGATCCCGGTGGCCACGTTCGTGACTGAACGTACGCGAAGCTCTAGCATGGTACTCCTCCTGATGAACTATGCAATGCGGCTGCCTTAGAAACCGGTTCCCGTGCGAAGCTGCTTGAACCCGGCCTTCAGGCCGCCATCCAGATCATCCAGCCGGCGTCGTACATGCGCATCGCGCGCCTGGCTCGGCAGGCCGTCTGCTTCCTTGAGGATTGCGAGCACCTGCTTGCCAAGACGCGCAAGCAGCGCCCGGTCGTCCTGTTCCTGTGGAACCCGCAATACCGTGTCCTGCGCATACAGAGGCAGGGTGTCGCCGCCCGCCTGCATCGTATTGTGAGTGGCATTGGGCTTGGTATGGCCGCGTACGGCATCGCGCAGCAGCTTGCGGCACATGTATACGCCGACATCGGACCGGCCGGGATTTTCCTGGGCATGGATCGCGATTGGGCGCTGGCTCACCAGCGCTTCCCAGTCGCCGGGAGCGCGCTGACCTTCCTCATAAGTACGATTGCCCGTCTGGCCGACCAGGAAATCGATCTTGTCGACGCCGCATTCCTCTTCGCTGCCCAGGTGGTCGGGGTCGACTTCATCGTTAAAGTGGCGATAGCCAAAGATGATCATGTGGGTGTCGTCGACTGGCACTTGCCAGCGGGTCATTGCCGTCGTCGAATGCCGCTCGCGCGCAGCGGTCGGCACCAGCGAACCGATCTGCAGAAAATTCGGGAACAGCATTTCGGTGATCCTTATCCAGACCTTGTCCTCCGGCAGGCGGCGCGCGGCGATGAAAATCATGCCGTTGCCTTCCCGGGTTGCCTCCCACTGCATCACCGGCATGTCGCCGAATCCTTCGAGCGAAACCCCTTCGGACGTGGAGGCATCGACGCCTTCGACCGTCATGTGGTTATGCAGCACGGCGGTGTGCATGTGGTCCATGATGTTCTCGAACACCTGCAGCCAGTTGCATGGATAGATATTCGAGAATGGCACCAGCCGCGTTCCCTTCGGATACACGTACGAGTCGAACACTGGAAATTCGGGCATGGAGTCGGGCGCACCCAGATAGGCAAAAACCAGGCCGTCGCGCTCGAATGCCGGGTAAGCGCCCTGGCATACGATTTCCTTCAGTCGGCTGTCGGCCGGTTCGCAGGGCGTTTCGATCAAGGTGCCGTCAAGGGCATAGTGCCAGCCGTGGTAACAGCAGCGGATGCCCTGGTCGGTGATGATGCCAAATTCCAGCGAGGCGCCGCGGTGGGCGCAGTGGCGATGCATCACGCCTACCCTGCCCTGCTTGTCGCGGAACGCTACGAGGTCTTCGCCGAGGATGCGAATTGCTTTGGGCAATTCCTTCAATTCTTCCGACAGGCAAACCGGCTGCCAGAACTTGCGCATGTATTCACCCATCGGCGTCCCTGCATCGGTATGGGTGAGTTCGGCATCGTGGCCCTTTGCGCTGTCCTTGTGCTTGTAGTAACCGCCAAAAGGCATGTGCTTCAGAACGACTTCCTTGGTGACTTGGCTCATGGGTATCTCCGTTATAGGAACAATTTTGATCGTTGATAAAAACGCATTTGAAGTACAGGGCTTACACTGGCATTGCCTGGCTGACGAACTTGATATGCAGGTAGGCATCTAGCCCTTCGGGACCGCCTTCGTAGCCGACACCGCTTTGCTTCAAGCCGCCGATCGGCGCGTCGGCCAGCGACGGGGTAAAGCTGTTGATGCCAATCCAGCCCGCTTCGAAGACTTCGGTAACCGTCGCCGCATTGCGGATCGAGCGGGTGAACGCGTAGGCGGCAAGACCGAAGTCGACGCCATTGGCTTTTGCGACGGCCTCGTCGATCGTCGAGAACGACATGATCGGCGCGACCGGGCAAAACGGTTCTTCATGCAAGATGGACGACTGTTCATCGAGCCCGGTGAGAACGGTCGGCTCGAAGAAAAAGCCGCGCGTCCCGATGCGCGACCCGCCGGCGGCGACACGGGCGCCGCGATCGCGCGCATCGGCAACGAAGGCTTGCGCCGCATGGAGCCGGCGCGCGTTGTTGAGCGGCCCCATCTGCGTCGCCGGCGACATGCCGTTGCCCACGACCAGCGCGCGCGCAGCGGCTGTGAATGCATCCACGAAACGGTCATGGACATTCTCATGCACGTAGAAACGGTTGGGCGACAGGCAGACCTGGCCGGCATTGCGATATTTAAAGGTGGCGCAGGCGCGGGCAACGCGGTCCACATCGACATCGTCGAACACGATGACGGGTGAATGCCCGCCTAACTCCATCGTCGCCGGCTTCAGATGCTCGCTTGCCATCTTGCTCAGCAGTTTGCCGACCGGCACCGACCCGGTAAAAGTGACTTTTCGGATGATGGGCGACTTGATCAGGTATTCCGATATCTGGGCCGGATTTCCGAACACGACATTAATGACGCCGGCCGGCACGCCAGCGTCCTGGAAGGCGCGCGCCAGCTCAATGCATGCGCCGGGCGTTTCCTCGGCGGGCTTGATCACGATCGAACATCCGGCAGCCAGTGCCGCGGCAAGCTTGCGCGCCACCAGCACGACCGGAAAATTCCACGGCGCAAAGGCTGCAACGGGGCCTACCGGACGCTTGATCGTCGATTCCGTCACGCCAGGCGCGCGCGGCGGCATGACCCGGCCGTAAGCCCGCTTGCCTTCTTCGGCGCACCAGATGATGGTCTCAATGACGCGGTCCAGTTCCCCCAGCGAATCAGCAAGCGGCTTGCCGTTTTCCATCGTCAGGATTGCCGCAATCGCCGCCTTGCGATCGGTCACAATCTCCGCCGCCCGCTTCATCACGTCGGCTCGCGCCCAGGGCGACATGGCGCTCCAGGTGGTGAAGCCGCGTCGGGCCGCTGCAAGCGCGCGGTCGAGATCGGCCAGTGACGCATGGGGCAATTGCGCGAGTACTTCCTCCGTGGCAGGGTTGATCACGGCTTGGGTGTCGTGCCCTTCCGGCCCATACCATTCACCGTCGATCAGCAAGGGAAGCTGGCTGGGGTAGTGGTGATTGTTCATACGCCTCGTTCTCCGTTAAAGGCCGGGATACATTCGGCGCATGGCGCCATGCACCCGGTATGAAGGGCCGCCGTTTCATCGGAGCGGCAACGATTTTCCTATAAAGCTATATAGTTTTTAGGGAAGAAGTCGTTCTTTCCTATTTTGTTTGAATCGCTGGTTGCACTGTAGTCCTATATAGTTTTAGATGCAAGCGGATTTTTTTATTATTTTCTGCTTGAGGATTGGCCGCTGCCGATTCCATGCCACGCCGAAATAGCGCCCGCTCACGGGACGCTCGGGATCGCCACGCGTGTCCTTGCTGCCGGTTCGATGCTGATCCTGATCCAGACGGTGGGACCTGCCGGCGTACCGTTAATTGGCAGCCCAGCGACGATTCCAGCTTTCAAAACTCTGCGCTGGCATAGGCATGCTGATCAGGTAGCCTTGGGCAACGTCACATCCGAGCGCGGCGAGGCGCTTCCAGACGGCGTCGGTTTCCACGCCCTCTGCCGTCACCTTCAGGCCGAGGTTGTGCCCCAGTTCAATCGTGGAATGCACGATCACTTCGGAATCGCCGCTGCTGATCATCGGCATGACGAACGACTGGTCTATCTTGATGCCATCGACTGGCAACCTCTGCAGGTAACTGAGTCCTGAATAGCCGGTGCCAAAGTCGTCAATGAAAAGCTCTACGCCGAGATTCTTCAAGCAGGTCAGCGTTTCCATGGCCGCGGCGGGATCGGCCATCAGCGCGCTTTCGGTCAGCTCGAACTGGATCATCTGCGGTGATATGCCCCAGGTCGAGAACAGGCCGCCGATGCGATCGGCCAGTCCGGGGCTGTAAAGGTCGTACGCTGACAGGTTGATCGCGAGTGCCTGGTTCACGCCGGCTTCGCTCCATGCATGGCTTTGTCTGAATGCCGCGTCCAGCATCCAGTGTGTCAGGGGTGTGATTGTGCCCGCCTGCTCGGCCAAACGGATGAATTCGGCGGTCGAAACCATGCCATGCCGCGGATGCTGCCAACGCACCAGGGCTTCGACGCCGCAAACACGGCGCGATGCGATGTCAACCTTGGGCTGGCAATACAGGCGCATCTCGTTACCTCGAATTGCCCGGTGCAGGTCACCGATCAGTGCCAGGCGACGGGTATATTCCTGCTCCTGGCCAGACCTGTACATCGCGTAGCCGCCGTAGATCGGCCTGGCCTGGTGCATCGCGGCGTTGGCGCGCTGGATCAGGGTTTGCGCATTGGTCGCGTGTTCTGGAAACAGCGCGATGCCGATGCTCATGCCTGCCTGGAGCATCAGCCCGGTGACCTCGACTGGCTCGCCTAGCGTAACGGCCAAGTGCTGCGCTGCCTGTGTGGCAGAGTGGGCACTGCCGTCCTGTAGCAGGATGGCGAACTCGGCGTCGCCCACGCGCGCCAGGACTTCGTCGGGCCGCACAGCCTTCGCCAGGCGCCGGGCAAGCTCCTGCAGCAGTTCCTCTCCTGCACGGTAGCCGAGTACCTTGTTCACTTCGCTCAGTCGACCAACTTCCAGGTGCAGCAGTGCAAGCGCGCGGCCCTGCTGCCTGGCGTCAGTCATCCGCGCTTCGATTTTTTCCTGCAGCAAGGTACGGTTTGGCAATCCAGTTAGCGGGTCGTAGTACGCCTGACGCACAATGATGGCTTGCGCCTTGCGATGCTGGACACTGAGACGCAGATTCGCGATGCCGTACGCCAAGTCGTCGGCAAGTTCACCGAGCAACGCGATTTCCTCGGCGTCAAAGGCGTCCGGTTCAGGCGCGGCCATCGTTAAGGCTCCGAATACTTCGCCATCAATGCGCAAGGGAAAGGAAGTGGAAGAAGCAAAGCCCATACGCCGCCCCCGCTCGCGCAGGCTGTCGTAGCCTGGGTCGGCGTACACCGGATCGGTCAACAGATTGCGCGCTACGTCGGGGCGGCCAGTGCGGATTGCGGTGCCTGTCGCATTGCGTCCGCTCTTCGTATCGGTCCATGTGTAACGCAGTGTCTCCAGAAATGCGATGTCGACACCGACCGCAGCCATCCAGCGCAGACTCCTCCGTTCGTCCTGCTCGGCATAGGCGACTGCGGAAAGGCGGTAGCCGCCGGTCTCGACAATCACCCGGCACATTTCCTGCAGCAAATCATTCTCGTTGGAGGCGCGCAGCAGGGTCCGGCCGCCGGCGCTTAACGTTCTAAGCGCGCGAACGGCTCGTGTAAAACCCTGTCTGACTTGATCCTCTGTCAGTGCCGATCCGTCTCCACCGTTTTTCTGTTCAGTAGCATGCCCCATCGATTTCTCCACCGGCTGCTCTTTGGTATTAGACGATAGTCGCGCACATTGCAATGACTGAAACACTTGCGCCTGTTCTTGAGCAGCATGCTTTCATACCAAGGACCCGTCTGCCTGAAGGTGCGGCACGAGCCATTCGAAGGCGGCATTCAAGCCTTGCGCCCAGGCACGGAAGCTGCCGTGCTTTGTCAACGCGCAGTGCGCATTCATTGTTGATTCTTGCCCCTTTCTGGCATCCAGAGTAGATCAGCGCCATGCCATCCGCTCGGAAATCGCCGTCAGCAGCCAGGGTCGCCAAAGCTGTAATGCGGCTCGCGCTGTCTGAGCAGCATCGTCTGTTCTTTGCGCTGAAGGACCACCTGTTCCCTAACAAGAAGCCGGACATCCACGGGCGTATCAAGGACATCCGCGAGGCGCGCAACACCTCAAGCCTGTGCTGCCCGCATTGCCACGGTGACCAAGTTGTGCGCTTTGGGAAGTACCGCGACCGACAGCGCTATCGCTGCAAAATGCCTGAGTGTGGAAAGACCTTTAACGATACTACGCTGAGTCCATTGGCAGGCACCCGCTACAGCGACAAATGGCTGCAGTACATCCAGTACATGGTGTCCAGTAAGCCTCTGCGGTACATTGCGAAGAAGCTCGAAATTCATCTAAGTACGGCGTTCTACTGGCGGCACAAGGTACTGTGCGCGATTCGAGCCATGGGCTTTGACAGCTTGGCGGGCATCGTGGAGTCTGATGAGACTTACTTCCTCGAATCCCATAAGGGCCATCGGAACATTGCGGCGGTATTCGGGCGAAAGCCTCGCCGAAGCGGTGGGAAGGCAAAGAAGCGCGGCATCAGCAAAGAGCAGGTTTGCGTGTTTGTTGCACAGGACCGGCAGGGCCATGTGTTGTCCCAGGTGGCCGGAATGGGCCGAATCGCCTCTTCCGATATTAAAGCCATTCTCGGCAGCCATACAGAAGGCATGACGACCCTTTGCACGGATGCTGAAGCGCAGTACCTCAAATTCGCGAAAGAGGCTTGCGTAGACGATCAGGAAATCAACGCGAAGGCTGGTGTGCGGGTCAAGCGGGAATCATCCACATCCAGCACGTCAATGCTCACCATCGCCGCCTGAAACAGTGGATTCGCCGCTTCAACGGCGTTGCAACCCGCTGGACGGACAATTACCTCGCCTGGTTGCGATTCGTAGACAAGCATGGCCATCTTGACCGCGCCGAGGCCATTCATCAGATGCTGGTCAGTGCTTGTTCTATTCCGGCCAGCTTCCCTGTCGCCGCTCTCAAGCCCAGCCGTGGCTAATTGTCCTTGAAACGCTTCTTTTACGGGCAGTGCATCCTACTGGTCGCTGGGTGTCTGCGACTGATTCGGCCGCTGCTCTTCCAATCGTCTCGTCTGGACTTCTTCGATGAGCTTGCGTACATGCTCCAAGTGCTCGCGAATCGCCAGTTCAAGGTCTGCATTGCTCAACGTTTCCGGTCTCGTCTTTGTCGAAGTAATGGGCATACGTTGTATCTACATAAGACTCAATTGTCACAAGTATAACAAATCAAAATCTACTGTCTTTGTCTTGCCCATACACCCTTGAAGAGCATTAAACACAACAATCTTTACGAACTTCGCTTTTGTCAAATCCGTGTTCCGAACTGCGAAGACGCAGCGCCTGTAGCTCTCCCACTTCCAGGGTATCTACCCGGTCCTGCCCACCGTCCAAGAAGCAGGGACGATTTTGTCCGCAAAGCCCGGGCGAGGCGCCTCCGGGGACCCGATCAGCTTGTCGTAGACCTGCTCGCGCGGGCATGGGCCGCGATCCCGAAAGCTTATGGGATGACCAAGCGGCAGGACGGCCGGCAATTTTCTCCAGTTGTTAGATACATCCCGCTCAAGGCGGCCGCGCGATGTGCGGCCTCCGGGCGGCATGACGGAAGTTGCACCCTCCTGCCATGGCGACAAAGTCACGCAGGCACCGTCACTCGACAGGGATACCTTCAAGGTATGGAAAGGATATTTAATCAGTGTTGGACGCACTTATACCGCTTATCTATCCTGTCAATACCGGCAATTCACCGGGCCTTCCCTGACTGAGCTAATGTCAAATGTCGTGTACGACTGGCCTGAAGGATAGAAGGAACATCAGGCGGCGAGCTTCTGTTGTTCCGGCGGATTGTCCGGCGCCGGGATACCATCCTTGAACGGCACGCCGTCCAGTAATGGCTGAATTCGGTCGGCGCCGCGAATCCGGCGCCACGATTTTTCTGCCTCTTCCATCAGTTTGAATGCCAGCCCCAGGAACGTAGCCCGCGACAGGCAATTCCTCGCCCGCGTGGTTCGATGCCGCACCGTGGCAAACGTTGATTCGATCGGATTAGTGGTCCGTACATGCTGCCAATGCTCCGCCGGGAAGTCATAAAACGCCAGCAAACTCGCCTTGTCATGCGTCAGCTTGTCCGCGGCCTTCGGATACTTCGCGCCATAGGTCGTCACGAACTTCTCGAAGGCGACAAGGGCATCTGCCCTGGTGGCTGCCATAAAGATGTTTTGCATCGCCGCTTTGGCTCTGGCTTGCTGCGATGCCGGCAACGCATTGAGCACATTGCCCAGCTTATGGAACCAGCAGCGCTGCGCCCGTGTGGCAGGAAACACCTTTTCCAGCGCGGCCCAAAAGCCCATGGCGCCATCGCCCACTGCCAGCAGCGGCCCAGCTTGCAAACCGCGCGCCTTCAAGTCCAGGAGCACCTCGCGCCACGACGCCGTCGATTCCCGGAAGCCGTCGGCAATGGCCACGCGCTCCTTCTTGCCATCCGGTGTAACGCCCACAATCACCAGCAGGCATTGCCCATCGCCGCCCTCGCTCCTGACGCCGGTATGGATGCCATCGGCCCACCAGTACACATAGCGGGCAGCGGACAGATCCCGCCGGTCCCACTGCTGCCATTCGTCCGACCACTGCGCTTTGAGGCGGCTGACCACGTTGGCCGACAGGCCTTTGGCTTCCTCGCCCAACAGCACCGACAGCGCTTCGCTCATGTCGCCGGTCGAAATGCCTTTGAGGTATAGCCAGGGCAGTGCTGCCGATACACGTGGCGACTTCCTGATATAGGGAGGCACCACCGTCGAATGGAACTTTACGCCCGTTCCCGAGCGGTCTCGCACCTTCGGCACCCTGACCGTCACCGGCCCGGCTGCCGTGAGCACGTCGCGCTCGGGCAGATAGCCATTGCGCACAACGGCTCGCTTGCCTGACAAGGTTCTCACGTTGGCGTACTGCTCCAGCAGTGCTGCCAGCTCTAGTTCAATCACTTGCTGGATGACTTGCCGCGCGCCGCGACGCACCAGTTCGTCCAGCGATATGCCAATTTCCGGTAGACCAATGGTTGCGTCTTGCTTATCCTTGCGCATGGTGGGAGTTTCCTCTGTTGGTTGATTTGACCTAGACAATCAAATTCTCCAACAAAAACTTCCACCGCCTTCCTCCAGCCTTCAGGCATCAGCCCGTACACCACTTCTGACTATAGCTCTCCCTGACTATCTATATGCCATACGCAGAATTAGCAGATGCAAGACTGCATTACACGATTGACGGCGAGGAATCAAACCCGGTTCTCGTTCTATCCAATTCGCTTGGTACGTCGCTCGATACGTGGCTGCCCCAACTGGAGAGGTTTCGTAAGCATTTTCGCGTTCTGCGTTACGACACCCGGGGCCATGGAAAGTCCGAGGTTGTGCCCGGTCCCTATACGATTGACCAGCTTGGCCAGGACGTCATTGCACTCCTTGATTACCTGGACGTTGAAAAGGCGCATTTCTGCGGCTTGTCAATGGGTGGGCAGACTGGAATGTGGATAGGTGTTCACCATCCTGAACGCCTGTCGCGCCTGATTCTGGCCAACACCGCAGCCTACATCGGCCCCCCTGAAAACTGGACAAACCGGATTAACGCAGTCAACGAGAATGGTCTTGCATCGATTGCGCCGGGCGCTGTCGCACGGTGGCTCACACCGGAGTTTGCCGCCTCCCATCCTGCGCTGGCAAGCGAGTTGCTGGCAATGCTGCTTGCAACTCCCGCAGCAGGCTATACAGCGGCGTGCAGTGCCGTGCGCGATGCAGACCTGCGCAAGGATGTCGAGCGCATCACTTCGCCAACATTGATCATTTCCGGCACGTTTGACTTGCCGACGCCGCCTGCCGATGGACACTACCTGCAGCAGCAAATACGAGGCGCCCGCTACGTTGAAGTCGCTGCAGCGCATATATCGAATCAGGAGCAGGTTATACCGTTCGGAGATGCCGTGCTAGATTTCCTCGACCTGTAAATTCGCGTTCCAGGACTCGGCAAACGGAAAACCGGAACGCACTAAGCGAAGCAGTCGAAGCAGTCGATCAACGCGGTCAAGCTCATTCCATGTGCACTATCATCGGTCTAGCCCAGTGTGACCTAAGCAGGGCCCTGCTGCGGCCGACGAGGCGGTAAGCAGCATGGCCAATACTGCTTTAGGGTGAACCTGGACTTCCGCCATCACCTCAATAACTTAAGGATCCGCAGCCTGGGCCACTGGTGCCAGACCGATAGTGCAGCTTACGCTGCGCAATGTGTGTGCGCAAAATGCATTGCGCCTGACCGTGTCGCGGAACAGCATATCGCATTCGCTCTTAACGGCAGCCTGCTTGCCGCATCTAGCTCTTTGGACCATGCACCTTGGACGCTCCTTTGGGCACCGATCGCGCTGGCTGTGCTGCCGAGTCATCCAGCACTCGGATCGTTCCCGCTTCAGGATCCACTTCGACCATGGCGCCCTGCGGAATTACAGCCGTAATGTCGGTGTCAAAGCCAGCAAGCATCGTAACGTCGCCCAATGCAGCGCCTTGCGCCAGTATCGTATTGACCGTATTGAAGATGATGGCGGACGGCGCCATGTTCCGCGACTGCATTTCGTGCAGCATCCATGCGGTTGCCACACCCCCCTTTGCCGTGTCCAGCACTAGAATCTTGTCGACATAGGACTGGCCAGCCAGCTTATGAGCCGGTCGTGAGAACACACCGCGCAGACGGTTAAGATCGTAGCGCGCCGAAAAGCCGTCATGTGCCACGAGCGCCTGCCCGACGACACGTCGCCCCATTGAATGCCTAGCCGAGTAAGTCTTGTCGCTCATTTCAGTTCTCCTGTCATAGCGGCGTTCACGCAGTCCTGCATCGTCGCCAGCATCGGTACGTAGCCATAGCCGCCAAGGATGTTGACGAGCTTAGCACTGTTTGTCGCCAACCTTTTCCAGCCTTTCGCCTCCTGCATCTCCCGGGCATAGGATTGATAGAAGCACATGCCGGACAATACGGTGCCGCCGGCGCTTTCAATCCGCTGGGTGTAGCCAAAGCGGTCACTATCCGGCTTGACCTGTGGGCTGGTCACTGCCAGCAGCGGCTTCTTGAAGCGTTTGCCATCGCACAGCGCGGCCAGGTCGCGCAGCTCGTACAGGCTCAGTTGCGGTGCGGAGAAGACCACCACATCAATATTCTTCTCTACGGCATAGGCTTCACGCAGCGCATCCAGGTCGCTCTTTCCAATGCGATGGGCAACAGGCAATTTGTCGCCTCCTACATCGGAAAGCCGCGATGCTTCCGGGGTAATGCCGACCAGGTGAAACAGGGCCGTCGATCCAAAGCTGGCCATCGCTGCGCCGAAGTGCTTCAACTCATCGGAGGATGGGCCGCGGTCCAGGCCTTCCAGAACGGGCACTTGCCAGTAGTTGTTCGCCAAGCGTCCGACCACCCCGCCCAGTGCGCCCCAATCACTGAGCTCGCGTGGTGTCCAGTCCACACGCACTCTTAACGTCGCTTGCCGCTGGCCGTCCAGATGGAAACCATACCGTGGCGTGCGCCCAGTCAGGCCTGCTGATAGCGCAGAAGGGCCGCCTTCAAAGTTGGAACGTGCCCCGCCCACCGAATTGGAATAGATCACCACGCCGGTATCGCCGAACGCGACATGCTCCCCGCGCGTAGCGGCCAGGATCGTTTGATAATTGATGCAGGTGTCCGTCATGCTTACGCCAAGGCGGGTAAATGCTGCGATGGCGCGACGCTCCAGTTCGAGCATCCACTCCTCCTGCCCCAGAAATGATGCCTTTTCAAAGTCCGTGCCCCGGGGATCAGTGATCGTCGGTATCCGCACGCCGCCTTCGCCAGCATCAGCCAGGCGCTCTAGCCACATCACACCCGCCTGGCCGAGGCTCTCCGTATCAGCCATGATGTGTGCTTGAGTTACCGGGACAAAGTCCTGAGCGCCAAAGAACCTGCCGACTTTGATCTGGTGTTCAATCGCGGTCTTTGCCACGATGCCCAGTTCTCCCGCAAGCATCGCTTTCTCTTCATCATTTAAAATCATAGGTCTCACTTGATGGTAATGCCGGTGGCGCGCACAGCTTCGCCCCATTTGGCGGTTTCGGACTTCTGGAAATCAGCGAGCGGAAGTTTCATTGGTTGTATGCCCATGGCTTCCAGCTTCTTGGTGAACTCGGGAGACTGCGTGACAACCTCGGCCTCGGTTGTGATTTTCTTGGAAATGGTGGGCGGTATGCCGGCCGGGCCAAACAGCGCCCACCACGCCGTCGCTTCAAACTCGGGAAACCCGGATTCCGCTATTGTTTTCACGTCAGGCAGGATGCTCGATCGCTGCCGGCTTGAAATGGCCAGGATCCGCAGCTTTCCTGATTGGACGTGGGGAAGTACGGACTGGAGCGGATCAAACATCAATGGAATCTGGTTGCCGAGCAAATCGGTAACTGCAGGAGCGCTTCCTTTATAAGCAACATGGGCCAGGCGGATTCCGGCTTTCGCCGAAAACATTTCCGCAGCCAAGTGCCCGGGAGTGCCGTTCCCCGCAGAACCATAATAGATTTTTGTAGGATTGTCTTTGGCTTTACTTACAAGTTCGGCCAACGACGTGATGTCGGACTGCGCATTCACTACCACGGCGACGGGCGCACTCGCCAAGCTTGCCAACGGCGTAAAGTCCTTGGTTACGTCATAGCCCAGATTCTTGTACAAACTTGGATTGATCGCGTTCGTCCCAACGGTACCCAGCAACAGCGTGTACCCATCGGGCTGGGACGCCGTGACAGCCTTGGCGCCGATCGAACCGCCGGCGCCACCCCGATTATCGACGACGACCGATTGTCCTAAACGCTCCCCGAGCATTTGCGCGAACGGCCTTGCCACAATATCGGTTGGACCGCCCGCCGGGAAAGGAACAACCAGCTGAATCGGTTTCGTGGGAAAGGCCGGGCTATCATTCGCCCATGCTGCAGCAGAGGCACCCAAACCTATTATGAAAGGCAATACCGCCATTTTCCTGCATATGTGCCGGAACCGCATGCTTGTCTCCTTCATTGTTTATCTGCGCATTGGCCCATTACCGCCGACGCGCTGTTCACGACTGCTGCTTGGCTGCCTTCGTTTTGGCAGGTTGTAATGCCCTGGCTATTTCGAGCGGCCCCGGAACACTGAGGCGAAAGGTATATCGCTCAGGGACTATATTGATGCGCATGTATTCACAGGGGTGGCCGGTACCGCTGTAGGAAGTTCTTTCCATGATCAGGATATTGGTTCGTGCGGGGAGATCCAGTTCAGCCGCAACCTGGATGCCCGGCTTAGCGCACTTGATTGCGACATCGGCACGACTGATGCGCAGGCCCATGTACTGCTGAACAATATCGTAGATGGCCAGTTGCCGCGCCCTCGCCTCGCCCAGCGATGCAGCTTCGGACGGCAGGTAGGCCTCCACCACGGCAAACGGCGTTCCTTCCAGACAATATCGCCGGCGCAGGCGGACCGGAAAATCCAGACCCTGCGGCAACTGTGGATCCATGCGCCCAGCGAACGCGGAAAACTCCAGCAATTCGGTCTCGGGCTCTATGCCTTGGCTGCGAAGTGCTTCCTGGAAACCCTGCAGCGTGCTGAGATCCTGCTGGAGGCTGGGACGGCTGACAAACGTGCCCTTGCCCCGATGCGGGATCACTTGCCCACTCCTTGAAAGCAGTTGGATAGCTTGGCGGACAGTAATCCTGCTTACTGCATAGGTCAACATTAATTCCGCTTCAGAAGGAATTTTGCTTCCTGGCGGCAGCGTACCAGCCGAAATCTCTGCCGCGATTCGTGCTGCCAATTGCACGTACAGCGGCTCCGCACTGGAAGACATTAACGGGACGGGCGTCGACATATAGGCCTGCGCAAACAAGGTAAGTGGTAATGAAACGTTATAGAACATCATAATACATTCAACAGCGATTGCAACGCTATTTTTATTCTGCAAACAAAGAGAAATAGCTGCATGCCGAAGTCATTGACAGAGGAGATGGCCATAGCCAGGCCATATGCCCTACCCATCACAGTATCGGAAGATAACCGGGCAACACTTTTCAATCGGAGAAGCGACTTTGGCTTGTCGAATCGCGCATGACATGACTTCCCTAGGTAAATTGCTTGCAGCGCCGGCTTGCTCGACTGCCCTCCTCTCCCGCCATCATTTCTTTAGTTTAAGGCGACAAATTCTAAAATCGCTAGGTTGATAACCGGTATTATCCGCTCAGCGATTTATGGCGTTTAAAATGCGCTAATCAAAATCGTGCTCTTCAAAAATCCTTTCCTTTCCTTTGTTAGGTTCGATTTGAGCAGCACGAAGCAAATCAAGAACTTACAAGGTTTTGTTAGAAAGATTGCCACGCATCACAATGCTGATATGCCATCTGCGATGCGAGCAGCACGGAGATGCCGCCGTCGTAATGGGAGGTAAAAACTCTCACTATGGCGTGGGTAATTACGTCATTTCTCATCCACGCCACACAACATAGCAGTGGTTTTTCCAAGCTGTTTATGAGTTACAAATTGACAGGTGGATGGATTAACGCTCTATTAACCAAGGTAACTCTATCAACGCAAGACCGTTCCAGTTGGCCTGATCGAGAGCCTGGGACGACTGCGCATCAGCAGACGCAGCACGACGGCGCCTCATATCGATCTGGTATCAGTGCTAGCGATTTTGATATTGGACATTTAAGCGTGGCTTTACTAGCCTTGGCGGCATCCACACGACGACAACAGGAGACTGTCATGGCCGATTTTCTGCTCTACGAACAGCAAGGACACATCGTTACCCTGACGATGAATGAACCGGAACGCCGCAATCCACTTACCGGCAACACGGCCGTGCAAGAGTTTCTCGCCGCGATACAGCGCATCGAAAACGACCGCAGCGTGCGCGCAGTCATCCTCACCGGCGCAGGCAGCGTGTTCTCCTCGGGCGGCAATATCAAGGACATGGAACGCCAGGCTTCCGGTGCGGTCAGCGGCCTGCAAATCCGGCAGGAATACCGCCAGGGCATCCAGCGGCTGCCGCTAGCTCTGTTCAACCTGGAAGTGCCGGTCATCGCCGCTGTCAATGGTGCGGCAATTGGTGCCGGGCTCGACCTGACTTGCATGTGCGATATCCGGATTGCCTCGACCAACGCCAAGTTCGCGGAGAGTTTTGTCAAGGTGGGTATCGTTCCGGGTGATGGCGGCGCCTGGCTGCTGCCGCGGGTGATCGGGCTGGCGCGGGCAGCAGAAATGACCTTCACCGGGCAGTTGATCGACGCTCGGCAGGCGCTGGACTGGAACCTGGTGTCGCGCGTGGTCGCGCCGGAGGAACTGATACCGACTGCGCGCGCGCTGGCCGAACAGATCGCGGCCAATCCGCCGCATGCGGTCCGTCTAGGCAAACGCCTGCTGCGCGAAGGTATTCATTCACGTTCTGGACACACTGCTCGAATTGTCGGCTGCCTACCAGTCGCTGTCGCACCAGACGGGCGACCATGCCGAAGCCGTGGCCGCTTTTCTGGAGAAGCGCGAACCAGTGTTCAAGGGCTAAACAGCGTTCCGCCAGACACGGCATGTTTCGGCCAGGCAAAGGGGTTATACTGCGCGCCTACGAAAAAGCCCCTGCCATGGACCTGCGCCGCATCCGTCATTTCGTCGTCGTCGCCGAAACACTCAATTTCCGCCGTGCGGCTGAGCGCCTGCATATGGCGCAGCCGCCGTTATCGGTGTCGATCCAGAAGCTGGAAGCCGAACTGGACACCAAGCTGTTCGTGCGCTCGCCCAGTGGAGTGAGCCTGACACCCAGCGGTGAAGCGGCGCTGGCGGAAGCGCGGCGGCTGCTGTTTCACGGCAGCCAGTTCGCCCAGATTGCACACAGTGCGTCCGAAGGCACCGGCGGTGCGTTGCACGTCGGCTTCGTCGGCTCCACGACCTTCGGCTTGCTGCAGAAACTGGTGCCGCGCTATCGCGCCGAATATCCAGGCGTGGAGTTGATCCTACGCGAGGCGACATCGGCTCGCATCATGCAGATGGTTGAGGAAGATGCGCTGGACATCGGCTTGGTGCGCACGCCCCTGCTGCACAGTTCGGCTGCTACCCTAGTGCCGCTGGAGCGTGACCAGTTCATCGCCGCCCTGCCACGCGGCAACCGGTTCGTGAAAAAAGGCCTGCTCGCGCTTGGCGACCTTGCTGATGAGTCCTTCATCATGTACACCCGCACTGAGGCGGCCGGACTGCATAGCGCCGCCATGCTCGCCTGCCAGCAGGCCGGTTTTTTGCCGCGCATTACGCAGGAGGCGGTACAGGTGCAGACCGTGCTATCGCTGGTGGAGAGCGGCTTGGGCGTGGCGCTGGTGCCATCGGTCATGCAGCGCTTCGTCAGCGAGAAGATCGCCTACCGGGCGCTGGATGACCTTCCGCCGGCGGCCGAAATCGGGCTGGCCCTGATCTACCGGCCCGAGATGGAAAGCCCGGCGGCGCGCCGTTTTCGCTTGCTCGCCTGCCAGGAATTTCCGCTGCCAGCGTAGCGGCACGTATGCCGCAGGCGCGGCCCGATCATTTGCCGGATCAGTGCCTGGCTACTCCAGAGACACGCCGGTCTGCTTCACGATCCCCGCCCAGCGTGTCAGTTCCGATTTGACATACGCACCGTACTCTTCGGGCGTCGAACCGAGCGGGATCGCGCCCTGGACCGCCAGTTTCTTCTGCACGTCGGGATTTTGCAGCGCCTTCATCAGTTCGGTATTCAGGCGATTGATGATCGGCTGCGGCGTATTGGCTGGCGCCATGACTCCCTGCCAGGCGCTGACCTCAAAACCCGGCATGCCGGATTCGGCCAGCGTTGGCACATCGGGGAACAGGTCTATCCGCTTGGACGTGGTCACGGCCAGCAGGCGAAGCCGTTTTTCCCGTACAAAGCCGGCAATCGAGTTGACCGTATCTGTCATGAACTGGATCTGCCCACCTACCAGATCCGCATCCGCCGGCGCGCTGCCTTTGTAGGGCACGTGGACTGCGTCGATGTTGGCGGTCTGGAGAAACTGGAACGCGCCGAGGTGGGTCACATTTCCGGCGCCAGCCGAGCCGTACGATAGCTTGCCGGGATGCGCTTTCACATACGCGATGAATTCACTGACGTTGCTCACCGGCAGCGATGGATTGACCACCAGCCCCAGCGGCACGGTCGCAGTCAGGGCGACCGGCACCAAATCGCGCTGCACGTCGTAGGACAGCTTCTTGTACAGCGCCGGACTAAGTGCGATGGATGAGGTGTTATACAGCACGGTATAGCCATCGGCCGGGGCCTTGGCGACGAAGCCGGAGCCGATATTGCCGTTCGCGCCGCCACGGTTGTCGACAACGATCTGCTGGCCCATTTGTTCCGTCATTTTCTGGGCTAGCACGCGTGCCACTAGGTCGGTTGGGCCGCCCGGCGGGAAAGGGACGACCATCGTGATCGGACGGCTGGGATAGGAAGCCTGCGCGTGGGCACCCGGAGCGGCGAACGCGCCAATGCCGACCGCAACGACCATGCATGCCTGCGCAAGGCGTGAGCCAAGTGTGTGTAAGCGGAACGAATCCATTTGCTATCTCCTTTGCTTGTTTTATTTCAGCTTTTCATCTGTTGAAGCTGACTGGAACAGCGCCTGCTTGAACTCCGGCTGGCCCGCCGCGATGTCACGGTCAGGACATTGGACGAACCGTTGTTCAGCCGGCGTCGCCGCGTCCGGCCAACAATCGCCGCGCGGTGTAGGTCATCACCAGATCGCCATGCTGGTTGAATACCGTGATGGTGGAATCGACCACTGCGCGGCCGCCCTTCGAGGTCGGACGGATGGCATCGACTTCGACAACCGCATGCACGGTGTCGCCGACTCTGACCGGCGCATGGATCTTCTGCGTCAGTTCGAGCATGGCCAGGCCGGTGCCCTGTATCATCGTTTGCAACAGGAAGCCTTCGATCAGGGTATAGGTAAGCGCCGCCGGGACCGGGCGCCCGCTAATGCCGCCAGCCAGCGGCTCGGCATCGATGAACATCGCTTCCACCATGCCCGTCACACCGATGAAGGCGATCAGGTCCGCCTCGGTCACTGTGCGGCGAAAGGTCTTGAAGCGCTGCCCCGGCGCCAGGTCCTGCCAGTAAAATCCCTGGCCGAGTTGCTGTATCTGTTCGAGTTTGCTCACGAGGTCTCCTTGGTTATTCGGTTCGGGCCGGAGCCAGGCCAATTTCGGCCAGCACTTCGGCAGTGTGTTCGCCCAGGCGCGGCGCCATGCGTACCGGCGGACGTGCGCCGTCAAACTTCACCGGCACGCCGGGAAAGACCAGCCGGCCCATCCGTGGATCATCGACCGTCTGGAAGAACCCGGTCTGGCGCAGGTGCTCGTCTTGCCCCAGCTCTTCTAGCCGTCGCATGTGCGCTGCCGGTATCTCCAGCCGGCCAAAGGTGTCCAACCAGTCGGCGGTCTTGCGGCTGGCGATAACGTCTGCCGCGATCGCATACAACGCCTCGATATGCCGGGTGCGTGTCGTGATGTTCATGAATTGCTCGTCGCCCGCGAGATCTGGCCGGCCTGCTTCGGTGAAAAACCGCTGCCAATGTAGGTCGGTGTAAGGCATCGCGCAGATAAAGCCATCCATGGTCTGATAGGGCCGACGCCACCGGTTGAGCACGCGCGGGTAGCCCGCGTCAGCGAGCGGCGGTTCGAAATGCTGGCCGTAGAAGTGCTCGACCAGGTTGAACGCGACCATGGACTCGAACATCGGCACTTCGACATACGCCCCTTTACCGGTGCGTTCCCGCTGGAACAGCGCCGCCAGGATGGCTTGCCCGGCTACCAGGCCACAGGTCTTGTCGCCAGCGATGGTCGGAAAATACTGGGGCGTGCCGGTTTGCCGCTCCATCAGTGCGGCGCTGCCGGACATGCCCTGGATGATGTCGTCGTAGGCTGGCATGCCGCCGTACGGGCCGTCCTCCGCAAAACCGTGCAGCCCGACGTAGATCAGCCGTGGATTGCGGGCGCGGAGCGTTTCCGGGTCGAGCCCGATTGCCGCCAGCTTCTGCGGGCGGATGCTGTGCATCAGCACATCAGCGGTATCAACCAATTTGAGCAGCGCCTCTCTTGCCGGCGCCGTCTTCAAGTCCAGCACCACGCTGCGCTTGCCGCGGTTAACTCCGAGGAAGATCGCGCTCATGCCGGGCTCGGTGGTCGGGCCTGTCTTGCGGGTCGAGTCGCCTTCCGGCGCTTCGATCTTGATCACGTCCGCGCCGTAGTCGGCCAGCATCTGGCTGGCATAGGGGCCGAACACCACGGTGCTCAGATCGAGCAACCGGATACCGTTTAGTGGAAGCATGGATTCTCCTGCCTGCTGCATCGCAGGCTGTTCATGAATGCGCCTGCGTCGATAGCACGACCTTGCCGACGATGCCGCCGGCTTCCAGCAGCGCGTGCGCATGGCGCAGATTGTCGGCATTGATCGGTTGCAGCACCGTCCGCGCCGTATGACGCAGGCGACCCGAATCGACCAGAGCCGCGACCCTGTTCAATATATGGTGCTGCTCGATCATGTCATGCGTGCCGTAAAGCGAGCGGGTGAACATGCCTTCCCAGCTGAAAGTCACGCTCTTGGCGCGTAACGCGTTCATCGGCAGTGGGCCGGCGCTTTCTACCAACGCGCAGATATGGCCCTGCGGCGCAATCAGCCGCGCCATGGCGCTGAAATAGCGGTCGGGCGACGCCAGGCACAGGATGTAGTCGACCGTGCCAATGCCATGCGCCGCCAGCTGCAGCACGAGGTCCACACCATGGTCCAGCACCAAATCAGCGCCCAGATGGCGGCACCAGGCCTGCGAGGTATCGTGCGAACCGGTTGCGATCACGCGCAGGCCCGCCACCACCCTGGCCAGCTGGATGGCCACGGAACCTACCCCGCCGGCGCCCCCAATGACCAGCAGCGTCCTGCCTGCGTCCGGCGCCGCGGTTGAGATAGTCAGGCGCTCGAACAGCGCTTCCCAAGCCGCCAGCGACGCCAGTGGCAGTGCAGCCGCCTGGGCGAAAGTCAGTGTCGCCGGCATGGAACCGGCGATGCGCTCGTCGACCAGATGCAGCTCGGCATTGGTTCCCGGCCTGCTGATGCTGCCGGCGTAGTAGACGCGGTCGCCCGGTCGAAACAGGGTGACGGCGGAGCCCGCGCCGACCACCGTGCCGGCCGCATCCCAGCCAAGGATGCGCGGTCCGCTGGCTTGCGAGCGCGCGTTGCGCATCCTGAGGTCCAGTGGATTGACCGATACCGCTTCGACCCGTACCAGAAGGTCGTGGGCTTCGGGAGCGGGGGCAGTCAGGTCTAGGTCAACCAGCGCGTTAGCGCCGCGCTCACGTGCGTCGCCCTGTATTGCGATCGCTCTCATGACCGGTTATTGCTGCTCAACCTTGGCTTTCATCACAATCTGCTTCCACAGTTCGATCTCCTCAGCCTGGAAGCGGCGCATTTCCTCGGCGCCGCCGTTCATGGTCTCGGCACCCTGGCGTTCGTAGAACTCCCGGGTTTCCGGCAAGCGCTCGATTTGCGCCAGAAGCGACGCCAGCTTCTCCGCTTCCGCTTTGGGCGTCTTGGCCGGCACCATCGCGCCGACCCAGACATACGCCTTGTACGTGGGCAGCTTGGCTTCGGCGGTGGTAGGGACGTCCGGCAGCGCGGGTGCACGGCGGTCCGAGGCGATCGCCAGCGCGCGCACCTTGCCGCCCTTGACCAGAGTCTGGGCCGCGGTGATGTCGGAGAAGGTGAGGTCCACCATGCCGGATGCCACCCCGGTCAGCGCCTCGGAGGCACCCTTGTACGGCACGTGCGCGGTCTTCACGCCAGCCATGTCATTGAACAGTTCCGCCATCAACTGGTACCCGGCCGAGCCAGCCGCATAGTTGAGCCTTCCTGGCTGGGTCTTGGCGGTGTTGACCAGATCCGACACGGATTTGAAGGGAGAATCGGGCGGCACCACCAGCACCGCTGGGGCACGCATCATCATCGACAGCGGCGCAAAGTCGGTCTGCGGGTCATAGGGCAGTTTCTTGAATAACGCCACGTTAACAGCCAGCGTGGAGTTACTGCCGACGAAGACGGTATAGCCGTCGGCGGGCGCGTACAGCGCCGCCTGCACCGCGATGAACCCGTTGCCGCCGGGACGGTTTTCGACAACCACTGGCTGTCCGGTAAGTTCGGTGAGCTTCTTGCCGAAATAACGGGCCGATGTGTCGGTGCCGCTGCCCGGCGGAAAGGGCACGATGAACTTGATCGGCTTGGATGGGAAGGTGTCGGCCAGGGCCTGTGCCAGTGGCAGCAACATGCCTGCCGAGGCAATCGCAAGCAGCGTGAGTGATCGAAATCCTGTTTTCTGTTGCTTCATCAGTCGTCTCCTCCGGGCGTATGCGCCCTTTCGTTTTAAGTTTGATCAGGCGCCGAGCGCGCGCACGAAGTCCGTGACGCTGGGTGCTTCGCTGCCGAGCACGGCACGGCCAATGATCAGATCCCAGTGCATCTCGGAACCGTGCGCCATGCGCCACTCGTGCAGGCGCCGCGTGAACAGCTGCAGGTCGTACTCTTCTGTGATGCCGATGGCGCCGTGCACGGCATGGGCAGTCGATGCCACAAGCTGCGCTGCCTCGCTGGTACGGGACTTGGCAATTGCCGCGGCCAGCCCCGCGGGCCGGCCGGTATCGGACTGGAAGGCCGCCTCGGCGGCAATTGATGCGGCTGCCACATGCTCTGCCATGACGCTGATCTGGTGCTGGATGGCCTGAAACTTGCCGATCGACTTACCAAACTGCGAGCGGTCGTTCGCATACTGCAGGGTCATGTCAAACACCCGCTGCATGACGCCGGCCAGCAGCGCCGCATAGAGCGCAGCGCTGAAGGAGGCAAGCTCGGCGCCGGCGCCGACCAGACGGCAGCCGGGCGAATCCGCGCTCCAGGCAAGCGTTGCCACCTGGCTGCCATACACACCGGTCGGCGTACGCAGCGCGTTGGCGCAGTCCAGCAATAGCAGGCCACCCGCATCTTCTGCCAGCACCTGCTCGGCCAAGGTACCGAAGGGCACCAATGGGCAGACCAAGCGGCCGTCTTCCATGCGTCGCAAGGCCGGTGCAAACGTGAGCATGCCGCCCGGAATTTCGGAAGCGTGGGATAACAGCGCGCGGGCCGCGATGCTCTGCGCCAGCGGCAGCGGCGCCGCGTAGCGCCCGAGCGTCGTTAGTATCGGAAACAGCTCGGCCAGTGGCAAGCCTGCGCCGCCCGCTTCTTCCGGCGCCAGCAATTCCAGATAGCCGGCGTCCGCGATGGCCGACCAAAGCCGGGCGGGCGTTTTTCCGCCCTCTATCGCGCGCACTGCGGCCGGGGTGCATTGGTCCTTCAAGATCTCTTCGATTGCTTCAGCAAACATGGTCGTCCTTTCTATCGCAGACCAAGCCCGCGGGCGATCATGCCGCGCAGGATTTCCCGCGTGCCACCGCGCAACGAGAACGTGGGCGCTATCTGGCTCAGATAAGCCACCGTGCGGTACAAGTCGGCATCGGTCTCGGCAGACGGATCGGCAGCGATGGCAGCCTCGATGACCGCGGGAATGCTCTGCTCAAACTCCGTGCCGATATCCTTGACCAATGCCGCACCAACCACCGGGCTCTGTCCCGACACCAACTGGCTGGTCACGGTAATCGACATGTTTCTCAGCGTTGCCAGATGAGCGACAAAGCGGCCGATGGTAGCGGCATGCAGACCGGCCTCGCCACTCTTTCGCAGGCAGCCGATCCAGTGGTCGAGGAGAACGATGCTGGAGTACAGGCGTTCCGGCCCGCTGCGTTCAAAGGCCAGCTCCGCCGTTACCTGTTCCCAACCGCCGCCTTCCTGGCCTATCAGCGCGTCGTCCGCCAGCGCCACGTCATCGAAAAACACTTCCGAGAAATGGGCGTCGCCGCTCAGGTCGCGGATCGGCCGCACCGTTACACCTGGCAGCGATAAATCCACGATGAACTGCGACAAGCCCTTGTGCCTATCCTCCGGCCCACCGGAGGTGCGCACCAGCGCAATCATGTACTCGCAGTGCTCCGCGTTCGTGGTCCAGATCTTGCGGCCGTTGAGGCGCCAGCCGCTTTCCATGCGTATGGCGCGGGTGCCGACGCTGGCCAGATCGGAGCCCGAGTTCGGCTCGCTCATGCCGATGCAGAAAAACGCTTCGGCGGCGCAGATCCTAGGCAGGTAGAAGCGGCGCTGCTTCTCGGTGCCATATTTCAGTATCAGCGGCCCGCTCTGGCGATCGGCAATCCAGTGCGCCGATACCGGGGCGCCGGCTGCCAGCAATTCCTCCACAAGAACGAAGCGGGAAAACGCGTTCAGACTGGCGCCGCCGTACTCGCGCGGCAGCGTCAGGCCAACCCAGCCGCGCTCGGCCATCCTGCGGCTGAATTCGGCGGAAAAGCCCATCCAAGAGCGCGCTCTTATGTCGGGCGGCACCGGCGGCATCTGGGTAGACAAAAACGCCTTGACCTCCGCACGGAATGCTTCGGCTTCCGCCGGCAGGCGGGCAAGGCGGAACTGGCTGAGCAATGTCGTCATGGCTGCACCCTGTTCATTCGAATTGTGGTTCGCATGGTGTCCTATCCTCCTTGATGGCCGTCAGATGACGCCCCGTGCTTTCAGTGATGCTATCCGTTCAACCGGCATGCCCAGGTGCGTGGCGAGCACTTCGTCCGTATGTTCGCCCAAGGTGGGGGCCGCACGTTCATAGCGGATTGGTGTATCGGAAAAACGGATGGGGTTGGCGAGATTGGCCATTTCGCCTGCTACCGGGTGCGGCAGTGTCAATTTCATTTGCCGGTGCTGCACCTGGGGATCCTCGAATACCTGCTCCAGATTGTTGATCGGGCCGCAGGGCACGTTTGCCGCTTCCATACACTCCACCCATTCGGACATGGTGCGCGCCAGCATGGCTTCTGCGACCTGCGGAATCAACTCGCCGCGGTTCAGATTACGCTGTGCGACCGTTGCGAAGCGCGGGTCCCTCCCCAGTTCCGGCCTGCCGATGACATTGCAAAACGCAACGTACTGGGTATCGTTACCCACCGCCACAATGACATCTCCCTCTTTGCAGCGAAACACCTGATAAGGGACCATGTTGGGATGAGAATTGCCCATGCGCTGGGGAATTTTTCCGGACAGGAAGTAGTTCAGAGCTTGATTGCTGTTGATGGCAACAATGCAGTCCAGCAGGGCCATGTCAATGTACTGGCCTTTACCGCTGACATTGCGATGTTCTAGGGCTGCAAGGATCGCAGTCGTTGCGTACATACCTGTCAGGAGGTCAGAAATCGCCACGCCGCTTTTGACAGGACCGCCGCCCGGTTCGCCATCGGCATGTCCGGTAATGCTCATTAGTCCACCCATACCCTGGAATATGAAATCGTAACCAGGACGCGATGCATAAGGGCCGTCCTGACCGAAACCGGTGATGGAGCAATACACCAGGCGCGGGTTATGCAGTCGCAGGTCATCATAGGAGAGACCGTAGCGGGCCAGGGTCCCGACCTTATAGTTCTCTACCAATACATCAGCATCGCGTACCAAGTCGCGGACGATCTGCTGCCCTTCGGCGGAAGCCAGATCGACGGTAATCGATTTCTTGCCGCGATTCGTGCAGAAATAGTAGGCCGCATCGGTAGTGTTCCGGCCGTCGCTGTCTTTGAGGAAAGGCGGTCCCCAGCTTCGGGTGTCGTCACCTATCCCCGGCCGCTCGACTTTAATGACATCGGCGCCCATGTCGGCCAGATTCTGTGTGGCCCACGGTCCCGCCAGGACGCGTGTAAGGTCAATCACCTTTAAATGTCCCAGAGCGGTTCTCATAGGTCCTTTATCCCCTCTTTACGGTTATTGCCATGCGTTGCGAGACAAAGGATAGACGACCGTTTAACTGACGGTCCAATATTAGTTTTACGTTTTCCGATACGAATTAAGTATCAAGGCCTTTTCATGTCGGGTTCTACATGAAGGAGGCAGAACTCGGCTCTTAATGGAGCGTATCGAATGGCCCCAAGCTCTTTCATATTGGGCGACTTATTATGCAAAGAGCCAGAAACGGCTTGCGCAGGCGGTGTATAGCTTAACTAGGGATTTGCTCTGGATACGCTAACATACGGAGCATGCGTATCCAGCTTATCTCCGATCTTCATCTTGAAAATTATCCCGACTTTATGCCATGTGCAGCTCCCGCAGTGGATCTGCTCATCCTTGCGGGCGACGTGGGTTCCTATCAGCAAGGCTCTTTACTCAAGGGAGATGACTTCGGCTTGAGCCGATTTTCGCCTCGCCGACCTGCCGCAGAATGGCCGCGTGTTTTTTACCTGCCCGGCAACCATGAATTCGATGCACTCGATTACGACGCTACCTACCGCAGGTTGCGTGCCACATGCGAGATTCTCGGGATTGAATGGCTGGAACGCGAAACCATCACCGTAGGCACAACCCGCTTTATAGGAACTACCCTATGGAGTGACTTCGAAGCGCTGTCACGATTAAAATCCGCCATCGCCGAACAAGAGAAGGCGCTGCACAAGGCTTATCGGGCGGCCAACTTTTACCTCAGCAAGAACACCACCTTAAGAAACGGCAAGCCCATGCTGGCCGAAGATATTCGGTCGCTTGCGCACGAATGTCAACACTGGCTGCGCGCCGCGCTGGCAGCGCCGTTTGAAGGCATCACAGTCACTGTCACCCACTTTGCTCCCACCCTGGACAGCGCCGACCCGCGCTACGGTTTAGCTCCAGGAACCGCTGGCTTTTGCAATGCCCTGGACGATTTATTGCCCTTGTCCGATATCTGGATGCACGGTCACTTGCACTGCGCAAATGATTTTGTGGCGTCGGGGGTCAGAGATGGCAAACCGTTTTCTTGCAGGGTGGTCGCCAATCCACGCGGCTATCCCGAGAAGGGAGAAGATTCAGCCTTCCGGGAAACGTTCGTCATCGACCTGCCAGATAGGGATACGCGGATGGGTGCGGCTTCGCTACCTGCTCGCCCTGCGCACGATACGTGACGAACAGGCTAGACGCCACCCGCTCCATGCGGCTTGCACGTTGCCAGCCTTCGCGGACGCCTCGCCTGAGCACTGCGTTCACGTCGCCGGGTCATCCCGGGCCGAGGTTCACGTGGATATGGGCCGGACCGTACCTGGTACTGACGCAAGCAGCATGCGCTGCGCAACATCGCTCCCCTCCCCCCCCGCGCAAAGGAAGGTCATCGGAAAGTTCAGGATAACGAACGACCAATGACCACATGCCACATTCCTTCAAGTGCAATACCCAGCAATGGAAGCCAGGATGCGATCCTGATTCATTAAGCGCCAATTTTCCAGCCTTAATCGAGGCCTTATTTTTTGTCTTCGACTAATTTCCATTTGCCTCCGTCTATCCGTACCATTACCTGACTGCGCGCATCCAGGCCATTGTGGTTTGCCGGGCTCATGTTGAAGACGCCTTCCGGACTGACCACTTCATGCATCCCTTCAAGCGCATCCCGCAAGGCCTGGCGGAATTCTGCCGTGCCGGGCTGCGCTTTCTTCATTGCCACCGGCACAGTGGCCTGCAGCCAGTTCAATGCAGTCCACGCGGTCGAGCCAAACTGGGAGCGGGTATTCGGGCCGTACTTGCCTTCATACTGCGTCACGTACTCGACGCCCTGCTTTTTCATAGGATTGCCGGCCGTAAGCTGCTCGGCGACCAGCACGGGCGCCACGGCCATATAGGCGCCTTCAACGTCCTTGCCGCCAATACGCAGGAAGTCCGCATTGGCGACCCCGTGCGTCTGGTAAATCGCGCCCTTGTAGCCGCGCTTGACGAGTTCAATATGCGGCGTCGCGCCAGGCGTGCCGAAGCTGAATATATAAACCGCATCCGGATTCGACGCGAGCACCTTGAGAACCTGTGAAGTCGCAGACACGTCCTGAGCGCCGATGCGCTCCGTCGCGACGACCTTGACGCCTGCCGTTTGTGCCTGTGCATTGAATGCCTTCAGGAAGCCTTCGCCATAACTGGTCGTGACGGCAATGATGGCTACATTCCTGATGTTGCTGGCCTTCATGTGCTCAATAGCCTTGTCGACCGAAAGCGATTCCGGGGCAGCCATCTTGAATGCCCATTTGCGAGGACCTTCCTGCGGCTCGATGATCACATTGCCGCCGCCCAGCGCAATGATGGGCGTTGCATTGCGGCCGGCAACCTCCATCGCAGCGATCGATGGCGGGGTGATCGACGGGCCGACAATGACGTCCACCTTTTCTTCGGTAATCAACTTGGATGCCTGCTTGGCTGCTTCGGTCGCATCGCTGTTGTCGTTGAGGACGACCAGTCTTACCTTCTGGCCGCCGATCTGGTCCGGCCAGATGCGTATGGTGTTTTCAGCCGGCTTGCCTAGCGATGCTGCGGGTCCGGTGAGCGACAGGATGACGCCTATCGTCACGTCTGCGTGCGCAGTGCCTGCCGCACCCATTCCGGCCAGCACCATGGCGGCAATCACTTTCAATTTGAAGCGGCTGTTTGCCTGGCTCTTGTTCATTTGCTTGCGTCTCCTCTTATTAATCAAATCTTGCTGAAACCGCCGATCGACACGGCACTCGGGGCGGCATGGCTACGCAGGCGGTTCTTGCCAAAGCCGGCCAGACGCTTGCAGCGCCTGGCAATGGCTTCCAGCTCCGAGCGTAGAAATACGTCGGGGATGCTGGAAAAACCATTTGGAGCACTGCGCCTGGCAAGCTATGCACTGGTCCGGAACCGCAAGCTTCCCGCCAACGATGCGCATGGCGCTGCTAGCCTACCAGGAACACATCGAGCACCGCCGCATCCGGCCGCCGCATCGCCTTACCTATCGCCAGCACGGAATTGAGGTATTGCCACGCCGGCGCGCCGGTCTGGAAACGCATCGCCGTTCTGAAATAATAGTCATCCGGCGACACCGGTTCGCCCTTTGCCAGACGGGCCATTACGTCGGCAGGGCCATGCCGGTAGCCGCGGCTCTCCACTTCGATCAATGCGCCGTCGGCAGCGCGGATCACATACTGTGCACTGATGTCCAGGGTTCCGTCCCGCCGCTGGATTTGCCAATCCGTGCCGCCGGCGAGGACTGCGCCCGACAGCATTTCGCCCTCCACCTCTCCGCCGATGATGGGGACATAGCGCCGCTCGCCGTAGGCAGCCTCTCCCAGCGAGACCAGCGGCGCAACGCGCGCCGTGATACGGCACAGGCGGCGTAGCGGCGGAGCTTGCATGGCAACAGGCGAAAGCTCGTTCGATGGTGGATTCATGATCAGGTCTCCGGTGTATGTCAGGTCTTGCAAGGCATTGCGCCCGGCCGAGCTTGATTATATTGAACAACTGTTATGTTCCCTAACAATAACCTCGAAAAACTGGCATGGAAAAATACGCGGAATCATCGAGCAGAAAGAGCCATGCCCATACCGCCGCCTTTGTCCCCCAGTGCCCCGCAGTCCAATCGCTCACGCAAGCCCGGCTTGACAAGGGGCGTTTCCATCGCCTTTCTCTGCCTGACCGTCACATTGGGAGGTTGCGCAGGCATGAGCGGCAATGCCATGGATGAAGCGCCGTTCCAGGCATTTCCGGACGGCACGTGTGCTCGCGCATCCCATGTGGCGAGCCTGCTTCCAGTGCCTGCAGACACCCAGGAAGATCGAAGTTCCTCATTGCCCCTGCCCTCCGTCTCTCCCTTCTCCAGGACGGCTGTCGACACCGCGAGCGTGATCGGGGTTTTGCCGGAACTGATGGTCATCGCCAATGCCAGGGATGACAGCCTGCCTTTCGAACGCCTGCTGACAGCACGCCAGAATCTCGTGGAGCGGGTCACCCTCACCATGCTGGAGGTGGCCAGCGTGACGGGCGAAATAGATTGCGAAAACGAGCGCAGCGGTCAACTGCGCAATCAGCTGCAGAAGGCGGAGGAGCAACGCCTGCGCAGCTTTACGGTGGCTGGCCTGGTGCTGGGAGCGGCCACTGCCATCATTTCGGGCGGCATCGCGCTGCACAGCCCGGAAGCCGCGTCCGCCAATATCGTCAACGTGCTCGGCGGGTCGGCGCAGGCCGGAACTGGATATGCCACGCTGTCCTATACGCCGACGGGATTGCTGCGACATGAGCGCAACCTGCTCACCGACCTGTGGAATGGAGAGAACGGGTCCGCGGCATATCCTGCGTCCATATGGCGATTCCTGAACCACAGCCGGGGCGGAAATGTAGACACACCACTTAGCCGGCTGCTGGTCGCGCAATGGAAGGCCGACGGGCGGCTGGGCACGCAGGATTCCGATGAAGAGCGCCGCCGCGCCGGGCTGATCTTTGGAAGAGGCGGCAAATACACGATAGAAGACCTGCAGGCGCGCGACGCCATCTTGGACCAACTGGAAGCGACCGTGAAACTGCTCTATCAGGACCTGGCGCTGCTGCTGCGCGAACTGTCGGCCTGGTCTGCGGCGAACAGGCGCTAGCCAAACCGGGCGCATCGCGTCCTCGATCGGCGATTTTCTGGTTGACACGCAATGCAGACGCGCCTAACCTGTACGTACAGGTATGCACAAGTAGACTAGACGCGGCCGACAGGCCGGCACGGGGGATGGCATGTCGACTGCAACGATATCGATGGGAAGCGCGAAACACGCAGTCATCGCGCGCACATTGACCAATGAAATAGCGCATGGCGTCTTTCACGTCGGCGAGATATTGCCGTCCGAGGCAGACCTGTCGACGCGCTTTGAAGTAAGTCGCCATACCGTCAGGGCAGCGCTGCGTACGCTCCAGGAACTGGGCCTGATCAGCAGCCAGCCGGGCGTCGGCAGCGTAGTGCGCGCAAGCCAGGTGGATGCCCACTATACGCAGTCGTTCACTAGCGTCGAAGACTTGCTGCAGTACACCAAGACCACGCGGTTCGAGATGCTGGAACGGGCAGAGGTCGTCGCGGATGCGGGCTTCAGCCAGCGCGTCGGCGGCCGCGCGGGGGACCGCTGGTGGCACCTGGTGATGCTGCGCACTGCGATGGAACATGACCTGCCGGTGACGCTGGCCGATGTATTCGTGCCCTACGACATCGGCCTCACACTCGGCGACTTTCCCCACCATGAAATGCCGATCTTCACGCAGATTGAAAAGACTGGCGCACTGATTGTGGAGATCAAGCAGGAGATTGCCGCCGCGATGCCAGCCGAGAAGGAAGCGCTGATCCTGGGCATAGAGCGCGACCAGCCGGTCCTTGTGATTACGCGTCGCTATTACGGCAAGCAGATGCAGCTGCTGGAAGTGACGCGCACCGTCCATCCGGCTGCCTCTTTCACTTATCAGATGGACGTGCGCCTGGCGCCGCAGCGCACGATGTAAGAAATCACGACCGGGATGGCCATCCTGGTCCAAGGCTTCAGAAAAGGTTCAAGTGCCCAGGGACGCCGTCCCTCGGCTTGCTTCGCCACACGTTTTGCACACCGGGTATCAAAGGAGCGCCGCGCCTCTTGAGGGAATGGCATCGGCGACGCATCAGCAACCGGCCCCGTGAAAAAGGGCTGCTCTATAAAAACGTAAGGAGACTGTATGAATGCCGCAAGACGTCTGACCATTCACTCCATCGGAGCCGGGCTGGCCGCTGCCGCGCTGGCCGTCCTCGCGCCGCACGCGCATGCGCAGGGCGACGCAAAGAGCCCCTTGCCTGACAAGCCTATGCGTCTCGTGGTGCCCTACTCGGCCGGCGGTGGCACCGACATCGTTGCGCGCCACCTGGCCGACCGGCTGCGCACGCGTCTGAATCGCACCATCGTGGTCGAAAACAAGCCGGGGGCAAACGGTGTGATAGGCACTGATCTCGTTGCCAAATCGCCGCCGGACGGCAGCACGATGGTCCTGGTCGTCAACACGCATCTGCTCAATCCGCTGCTGATGAAGAAGCTGCCCTACGATACGTTCAAGGACCTGACGCCCATTACCAAGGTCGCCACGTCGCCGCTGGTGGTGGTGGTCAGCTCCGATGTCCCGGCACATAGCGTGAAGGAGCTCACCGAGATGATGCGCAAGAATCCGGAAAAGTATTCCTATGGAAGCTCGGAAAACATGACGCGCCTGGTCGGCGCGATGTATGTGAAGTCGCAGGGCGTCGAGCCGGTCCATGTGCCCTACAAGGGCGGCGCGCCGCTAATGACCGACGTGGTGTCGGGCGTCACCACCATCGGCGTGACCAGCGTGCTGACGGCCAAACAGTTCATCACCTCCGGCCGGCTGCGCGCGCTAGCGGTAACCGGGGCGAAACGCACGGATGCGCTGCCGAACGTGCCCACCATGATGGAGTCCGGCGCCAAGGATTTCGAAGCCTACACCGATTACAGCCTGTTCGCGCCGGCGGGCACGCCGCGCCCGGTGCTGGAATACCTCCAGAAAGAAATCACGGCGACCATCCATACCCCCGAAATGGTCGAGCTCCTGGCCGCCCAGGCTGCGGTGCCGGTGGGCGCCCCCGTTACCGAAACCGCGCAGCAGGTGCAGAAGGATTACCAGTTCTGGCAGCACCTGGTCGCCGATGTCGGCCTGAAAGCCGAATGACCTTACCCTTATCACGGAGCTCTCTCATGATTACCCCTATCACTGCGCCACGCGGCTGGATGGCCGCGGACCTTCAAAACGACCAGAGTTGGGCCGTCCGGCTGTCCGAGCAGGAACTGGCCGATTTCGAGACGGGACTGCAGCATGCGCGACACTGCGGCAAATCCCTGTATGACCTTGTCCCGCAAGACTTCCCGTTCGGCGAGTCGGCGATGCAGCGCCTGAAAAGCTGCATCCCGGCGACGCAGCAGGGGCGCGGCTTCCAGATGCTGCGCGGCTTCCCGGTCGAGCGCTGGTCGATCGAGGACTCCCGGCTTTTCTTCTGGGGCCTGGGCCTGCACCTCGGCGTGCCACGGCCGCAGGGCAAGCAGAGCCAGTTCATGTCCGATGTGCGCGATGCCGGCGGCACCTACCGCAGCACGCAGGGCCGCGGCTACAACACGAAGTCCGCACTCGACTTCCATGCCGACGGCAGCGATATTGTCGGCCTGATGGTGCTGCGCACCTCGGTTTCCGGCGGCGAGAGCCTGATCGCCAGCTCGATTACTGCGCACAACATCATGCTGGAGGAACGACCGGACCTGCTGCAGTTGCTGTATGAGCCGTTCACCTTCAGCCGCCAGGGCGAGCAAGCGGCCGAAGAGCCGCCCTACTACCAGGCGGCCATCCTGGGCAACCATCAGGGCCACTTCGCATGCCGCCACATCCGCAACCATATCAAGTCGGCGCAGCTGAGCTTCCCCGAAGTGCCGCGCCTGTCCGAGAAGCAGATCGAGGCGCTGGATTACTTCGACGCGGTGCTGGCACGTCCCGAAGTGTGCTTCCGGATGAACTTTGAAGCCGGCGACGTGCAGCTCATTAACAATCACATCATCCTCCACTCGCGCACCGATTATGTGGACCACGAAGAGCCGGACCGCAAGCGCCACCTGCTCAGGCTATGGCTGTCGCTGCCGGATGCCCAGCCCCTGCCCGCCTCGTGGAAATCGGCCTACAAGGACGTGGACGCCTGCGCGGTGCGGGGCGGATTCCGCGGCGTCAATATCACACCGGAAGTGGAATCCTTCGAGGAACGCATGGCGGCTCATCACGGCATGCAATTCCGCGTCTACCAGGACCGCAACGAATACGAGGGAGCACAGGCATGAGGAAAACATCGCTGAAGGACATGCTGCGGAAGGGCCGGCTGATCGCGGCGCCGGGCATCTACGACATGATTTCGATGCGCATCGCCGACAGGATGGGCTTCGAGGCACTGTACATGACGGGCTATGGCACGGTCGCATCCTACCTCGGGCTGCCCGACGCCGGACTGGCGAGCTATACCGACATGGTGGACCGGGTGCGCGCGATGTGCGCCATGTCGAACACGCCCATCATCTGCGATGGAGACACCGGGTATGGCGGCCTGCTCAACGTCGCGCATACGGTGAAGGGATATGAAGCCGCCGGCGCCGGGGCCATACAGCTGGAAGACCAGGAATTTCCCAAGAAGTGCGGCCATACGCCCGGGCGGCGGGTGATCCCGGTTGCGGACATGGTCAGGAAAATCAAGGTGGTGGTCGAGGCACGCAGCGGCGACATGCTGATCATTGCCCGGACCGACGCCCGGACTACGCTGGGGCTGGATGAGGCGCTGCGCCGGGCGGAGGCCTATGCCAAGGCCGGCGCGGACGTGCTGTTCGTCGAGTCGCCGGAGAGCGAGGAAGAACTGGCGAAGATAGGCGCGACCTTCGACTTGCCGCTGCTGGTCAACATTGTCGAATCCGGCCGCACGCCGGTGCTGCCGCCCAAGGTGCTGGAAGAAATGGGCTTCGCGCTCGCAATCTATCCCGCCCTGGGCTTCCTGTCGGCCGGTCATGCGCTCGAGACCGCGTACGGCCATCTGCACCGCACGCGCAGCTCGCTGGACAACCCGGCGCCGATGGCCGACTTCATGGCCTTCAGCAAGATGATGGGATTCGAGGCGGTCTGGGACTTTGACAGGCGGCATGCGGAGGACTAGGAGCGCCGTGGCATCATGACCACTGTCATGGCGTCATGCGACGCCATGGCTCAACTCCATCCGCTTTCTCAATTGCTCAAGGAAAGGCGCCATGACCTCACTATTCAATCAGGATCTTGCACGGAATGAAGCCAACCACGCGCCGCTGACGCCGCTCTCGTTCATCGAGCGCGCAGCAAGCGTCTATCCCGACCGGCTTGCCCTGGTGCATGGCGCGCTGCGGCGGACCTGGGGCGAGGTATATTGCCGCTGCCGGCAGATGGCCAGCGCGCTGGCGCGGCACGGCATAGGCAGGAACGATACTGTCGCCGTGATGCTGCCCAACACGCCGCCGATGATGGAGGTCCATTTCGGCGTGCCTATGGCGGGCGCGGTGCTCAATGCCCTCAATACCCGGCTCGACGCCGAAGCGATTGCCCACATGCTGGACCATGGCGAAGCCAGGGCCGTCATCGTGGACCCGGAATTCTCGCAGGTCATGGAAAGGGCAATCAAGCTGCGCACCAGCAGTTCTCCCCTGCTGGTGATCGATGCGGAAGACGCCCTGTATGCGGGCGCATCGCGCCCCATCGGCAGCACGACCTACGAAGCGTTCGTCAGCAGCGGCGATGCCGACCACGCATGGACCGGCCCGGCGGATGAATGGGATGCGATCTCGCTCAATTACACCAGCGGAACGACCGGCAACCCGAAGGGCGTGGTCTATCATCACCGCGGCGCGGCGCTCAACGCGGTTTCCAACATCCTCGAATGGGACATGCCCAAGCACGCGGTCTACCTCTGGACCCTGCCCATGTTCCATTGCAACGGCTGGTGCTTTCCGTGGACGCTGGCCGCCAGGGCCGGCGTCAATGTCTGCCTGCGTAAAGTGGAGGCGCAGGCGATCTTCGATGCGATGCGCGAGCATGGCGTGACGCACTATTGCGCCGCCCCCATCGTCCACGGCCTGCTGGTCAATGCGCCCGAGGCGATGAAGGCGGGCGTCCCGCCCGGCATCCAGGCCATGGTTGCCGGGGCGGCGCCGCCGGCTTTCATGATCGAGGGCATGGAACGCATGGGTTTTGACCTGACCCATGTCTATGGCCTCACCGAGGTGTACGGGCCGGCCGTCGTCTGCGCAAAGCAGGCGCAATGGAGCGAACTGGACATAGCCGAGCGGGCCGCGCTGAATGCGCGCCAGGGCGTGCGCTATCACCTGCAGCAAGAGGTACGGGTGATCGACCCGCTGACCATGATGCCGGTCCCGGCGGACGGCACCACCATGGGCGAGATCATGTTCAGGGGAAATATCGTGATGAAGGGTTACCTGAAAAACCCGGCTGCCACCGCGGAAGCCTTTGCCGGCGGCTGGTTTCACAGCGGCGACCTTGCCGTTTCCCATCCCGATGGCTACATCAAGATCAAGGACAGGAGCAAGGACATCATCATCTCCGGCGGCGAAAACATTTCATCGATCGAAGTCGAGGATGTGCTTTACCGCCATCCGGATGTGCTCGCCGCGGCGGTGGTGGCCAAGCCGGATGCGCAATGGGGCGAGACACCATGCGCATTCGTTGAATTGCGACCGGGCGCGCAGACGACGGCCGCCGACATCATCGCGCATTGCAGAAAGAGCCTGGCGGGGTTCAAGGTGCCCCGCACCGTGCAGTTTGGCGAACTGCCGAAAACATCCACCGGCAAGATACAGAAATTCGAGCTGAGGCAGAAGGCCGGCTCGGTGAAGGCGATCGACGTCTGAGCCGCACGTCTCGCGGCGTTCGGTTCTCGTTCAGGTAGGGCGGCGCATGACTGTGTCACCCTTGCCCGAACGACTGCTGGATCCTTCGCTCAAACTTTCTGTCCCAATTCATTGAGAGGAACCGCCGGAAACGCTTTCTCATGCGGAACGTGCCGAACCGAGAAATTGGCAGTTATCCAGGCATACAACGGTCCGATCGCATTCATCAGCGCGGCGATGCACAGGGCACTGAAAGGGTCCTTTGGCATCGGGCCAAAGCCGCCGAACATGGTCGCGAAAAACGATGCGAAGCCAAAGAACATGCCGGGAATGAAGCCCAGGCCCGGCAGGCGAGCCATCATCATCATGCCGCAGTTCAGGCAGAACAGGATCACCATCTCGGCGACCAACAGGCCGTTACCCGAAAAGGTTTTTGCAGCCAGGCCGAATCCTGTGACAACGAGAAAGCCGGCAATGGCGCCGATCGGGAGCACCGGCCAGATGCGTTTCAGGTTCGCAGCGCTCGGACCTCCCATTGCGAATGTGCCGGCCCAGCTGATGAAGATGGCCCAGACTGGCAGGTGCCAGGGCAGTTGAGCCATGAGCACGGTAGTGACGGCGAGCAGTGATGCGACGACTTCGTGAGGTAGCTTTTTCATGTTTGTCTCCTGATTATGTCATTGCCGATATCAAGCGTTTGCTGCGCTGGAACCTTGCTTGTTCTCCGCTGTGCTTTCACCATGCGCCGGGCACTTGCAGCCGTGGCGATGGATGTCGCAGGTGTGCCTGGTAACCACGGTTATCTTTCCGCGTTTGATGACCCAGGAGCGTGCGGGTATATCCAGCAGCGCGTCGGCTACCCGGGCGGTATCCAGGATCACCAGGTCAGCCTGCCTGCCCACCGCAATCCCGTAACTGCCGTCGATTCCGATCGCGCGCGCAGCATTCCCGGTCGCCATGCCAAGGATCGCGGCCTGGTGTTCCGGCGTGCCGTAGGAAATTGCATGTGCCAGCAGATTGCCGATCAACAGCATGTCGGCATTGCCGAAGGGCGTGAATGCATTGCGGATATTGTTGGATGAATAAGCGACGTTGACACCGGCCCCTTGCAGTGCCCGCACCGGTGTCAGCCCACGCCTTGGATTCTTCTGGTCATTGCGACCGCCGAGATACAGATCAGTCGCGGGCAAGGTAACGATGCTGATCTCTGCTTCGCGCAGCAGCTGGAGCACCGGCTTGAGTTCTTCAGGATCAAGCGCGCCCAGGCTCGTGACATGACCGAGCGACACGCGTCCCTGGAAGCGGCTGTCTATCGTCTTTTGCGCAATGTATCCGGCAGCGGCAAAGCGCTGGTCCGTCGCTTCGTCAGAAAAATCGGCATGCATGTCGATATCGGCGTCATGCTTTTGCGCCATTTCGAAGACTGCATCGATGTGGCGCACGGTATCGTCCCAGTTCAGCTCATTGTAGGGACAACCGCCGACCACGTCCGCGCCGATGCCCATCGCTTCCTCCATCAGCGCTATGGTTCCCGGCGACTTGATGATGCCTTCCTGCGGAAAGGCGACGACCTGGATGTCGAGCAGGTCCCTGTATTCCTCACGCAGCTCCAGCAGTGTTTCGACGCCGATCAGGCCCTGGATCAGGTCGACATCCGGATGGGCACGGATGGCGACGGTGCCGTTTCTGACCGCCATGTCGAGCACCGTACGCGAGCGCTCCAGCACATCATGCCGCTCCTGCCGGCTCTTCAGAATGCCGGTGACGCGGATCGCTTCCTCCAGCGTTCCCTGCGTCGGCGGCAGGCGCCTGTGCAGCAGCGCCTTCTCGAGGTGCATATGCGGCTCGACGAGGCCGGGAATCACGGCCCGTCCAGCGGCATCGATTTCCTGCGCCGCGTCCACTTCGATGCCAGCCTCGATCGCAGCGATGCGCCCGTCCCGGATGGCGATATCCACCAGCGGACGGTCGTCATCGACGCATACCCGTCTGATCAGCAAATCGACTTTCATGCCTGTCTCCTTCAATTTATCGTGATTCCAAGGGATGCAGCCCTGCCTTCTTTGGGCAGTTGGCTGCGGTTAGAGTCCGAGCGCGCGCCCGTCGCTGCGCGGGTCATGCGCCCCGCTGATCCAGCCTTGCGCCCGGTCGATCATGATCGCGCCAGGCTGGCCCGCAAGCGGGCTTTGCGCTGGCAGCATGCCGATTTCATGTCCGCGCCGGCTCAGTTCGCCGAACACATCGGCGCCGGCGTCTGCTTCCAGCTTCAGCGTATCGCGGCTGTCGGAAAAGGTGCGTCCCAGCAAAAAGCGCGGCCGCGCCAGCGCGGAAAGCGGGTCCATCCCGTAGTCGATCATGCGCGTGAGGATGGCCGCCAGGGTTTGCGGCTGGCCATCGGCGCCCTGCGTGCCGTACAGGATACGCGGCGCGCCATCCTTCATGTATATGCCGGGATTGAGGGTATGGAAGGGACGCTTGCCAGGTCGTATTGCATTCGGGTGGGCCGGATCAAGCGAGAATGCCGCGCCCCGGTTATGCCAGAGCACGCCGGTGTCGCCGGCCATCACGCCACTGCCCCAGTCGAAGTAAATCGTCTGCAGCATGGAGACGGAATTTCCCATGCTGTCGACGACGCCAACATATACCGTGTCGCCGTGCCGGAATGCATGCGGCCAGGGCTGCGCGCGCGCCATGCTGATGCGCGAGGCGGCGCGATCGAGGCTGGCCGCGGCCAGCAGATCGGCGCACGGCACCGGGCTGAATTCGGGGTCGGCCAGATAGCGGTCGCGATCGGTGAACGCGAGCTTTACCGCTTCCACCAGCAGATGGTAATAGTCGGCACTCCCCTCGCGCACCGACGCCAGATCGAAGCGTTCGAGTATGCCCATGATCTCGAGCGTGGTGACGCCCTGGGTTGGCGGCTGATGCGCCAGCAGCAGGCCGCCGCGGTAAGGCTGCGCCAGCGGCGGCTCGACCCGGGCCCGGGTGCGGGCAAGGTCGGCGGCGGTCAATGCCGATCCCGCATCGCGCAAACCCTGCGCCAGGCGCTGCGCCAGCCGTCCCTCATAGAAATCCCGGTGACCACGCTCGGCCAGGGTTTCCAGCGTCTGCGCCAGTTGCGGCTGGCGCAACAACTGGCCTGCCACGCTTTTGGCGCTCCCAACCCCGACTGGATGGAAGTGGCGCGCGACGCCAGGCAATTCATGCATGTCATCGGCGCGGAAATTGAGCCAGAAATCGCCGGAAGCCGTATAGGGAAATCCTTCCCGGGCAAGGGTAACCGCCGGCTGCAGCAGGGAAGCCCATGACAACGTGCCACGCAACTGGTCGCGGCTCAATTCGAATGCCTGCCCCATCGCATCGACATTGCCGGCCGTCGTCAGCATCGACATCGGGCCGCGCTGCGGGATGGTTTGCAGGGTGCCGAGCCAGGACGGCAGTTGCGCAGGGGCCTGGCCGATGCCGGAGACCGTCAGCACCTTGCCGGCAGCATCGCCGATCAGCATGAAGGCATCGCCGCCGAGGCCGGTGAAGTGCGGATAGGTGACTGACAGGCAGGCGCCGATCGCAATTGCCGCTTCAACCGCATTGCCGCCAGCCTTGAGGATATCGAGGCCGGCTTGCGACGCCAGCGCGTGGGGGCTCGTGACCATGCCATGCCGCGAACGGGCTGGTTGCTTCGGCCCAGCGGACGCTGGCCGGGCGCTGTCGCTGCGGGCCAGCGGGGAAATCGGTTCTTGCAGATCGGTATTTTCCATTTCGCTTCTCGTTAGTTGCGTTGTACGCCGTGCAGACAATCTAAGAAAAGCGCCGGTATCTGTCTACGCTGCAAACCGTATGCGCCACATTCACCGCGTGAATGAAGAACCGCGGAAAGCGGGCTTTCCCATGCTATAAACGCGGCATGAACCTAAGCTCGGTCGACATCAATCTGTTGGTGGCCTTTAACGCGCTGGTAAGGGAACGCAATGTGACGCTGGCGGCGAATCGCATTGGCCTGAGCCAGCCAGCAATGAGCAACGCGCTGGCGCGCTTGCGGAAGCTGTTTAACGATCCGCTCTTCGTGCGCACGGTAACGGGCATGCAGCCAACGCCGTATGCGCAGCAACTGGCGGAACCGATCTCGCATGCCTGTGAATTGCTGGAAGCGGCCTTGCAAATCGATGCCGGCTTCGATCCTGCCACCAGCACGCGCAAGGCATTCACCTTTTATCTTTCCGAAATTGGCGAAGTGGTTTTCCTGCCCAAGATTTTGCTGAGTCTGCAGAGTCTTGCGCCGCGTCTTGGCGTCAGGGTCAGCCGGGTGCCGGAAACCGGCGCGCAGGCGGCCATGGAATCCGGCGAAGTCGATCTTGCTATCGGCATTTTTCCCAGCTTGAGGGCCGGCTTTTACCAGCAGCGACTGTACGGCGACAAGTTCGTGTGCATCGTGCGGCGCGACCATCCGCTGATCCAGTCCGCGCCCAGCCTGGAAGCGTACGTCGCGGCCTCCCATGCCGTGGTGACATCGACCGGGACCGGGCACGATACTGCGGTCGAGCAAGTCCTGCTGAAGCAGCGCCTGCAGCGACAGATTGCCGTCACTGTGCCGCATTTCATGGCCTTGCCGGCCATCGTCGCGCAGACCAATGCGATCGCCACTGTTCCGGCGCGGATGGCTGCCGCATTGCAGGGGCAAGCGAACATCAGGGTGCTGGAAGCGCCGATCAAATTTCCGCGCATCGAAATCCGCCAGCACTGGCATGAACGCTACCACCACGATGCCGCGAACAAGTGGCTGCGCGAACTCGTCGCGCAATTACTCAAGGATTAAGCGTTTTTCCGCGGTTAAACTTATTGATGAAAATGCAATCGCTGTCAAAGCCGGAGGCGGCGTCAGGCAATGCAATCTCTGCGATCGCCTCGCTTTTCTTCCGTATGGTCTTGCCGTTGATCAGGTAGCTGTAGCTCGCTTCAAGCGAGCCGCTAAGCATCGCCAGCCAAACTGAACAAGAAGATGCGCCGCTTTGCCGGGCCAACGCGCCTGCTGGATTCTCCCGCGCAGCGCAAGGCATGGCGGTATCGCGCGCGAAGGCCGTTCCTGCCATACGCACCGCGTGACCGCGGCGCGGACTAAGGATGCCGATGAATAGGATCCACCCAAGCCACCTCTTCCGGCGCCTCCACCGGCGCGATATCCAGGTTCACCACCACTGCTTCGTTATCGCTGCGCACCAGCACGCATTCCAAGGGCTCATCGGTGCTGGCATTGATTTCTTGGTGCGGCACGTAAGGAGGCACATAGATAAAGTCTCCCGGCCCCGCTTCCGCCACGAATTCCAGCTGTTCGCCCCAACGCATCCGCGCATGCCCCCGGACGATGTAGATCACGCTCTCCAGCGCACCATGATGATGGGCGCCCGTCTTCGCGTTCGGATGGATGGTAACCGTCCCTGCCCAGATTTTTTGTGCGCCGACCCTGGCGTGATCGATCGCTGCCGCCCGGTTCATTCCCGGCGTTTGCGCGGTATTGCTGTCCAGCGTGTCATGCCTGATCACCCTGACGCCTTCGTTGCGCCAGTCATGACCTTGATTCACTTCTTCCATCTCGTCTCCTCCGCCGTCTTTCAGGCCTGGATTGTTGTAAAAATCATCAGCTTACGCTTTCTCGTCCAAACTGTTTCGCCAGCGCCGGCATCAATTGAAAACTCGAATGGGCCAGGGAATGTGCGCCGGTTGCCCTCTGCAACGTAGCCATCGGCCATCCTGAAATTTCCTAGTCCAAGTCTGTTTCTTCAGGTGCGGACAGGCTCAGAACAGCGCGGCCGACATACGGATTTTCCATGATGCGATGCTCCAGAAGCCGCAGTAGTCGTGCAAGCTCAGCTTGATCGTGCTGCCCGGTCAACTCCACGCGTGCCGATATGAGGATTTTTTCCGGTCCTATGTACTCGGCAAAAAATGCGGTGACACGCCGAATTTCGGGCGCTTGCTTGAAACTGGCAATCACCTTGGTACGCAGCGCCGGCGGTAACGGAACGCCGGCCAGGAACCGGCGGTTCATGTCAATCAGGTACAAGCCGACGATGCCCATCAGCGTCCCGATGGCGATCGATCCAGCACCATCGAATTCGGCGCGGCCTGTGAATTGATGGAGGGCCATGGACAGACCGGCGATGGCCAGGCCCATGAGTGCGAGCAGGTCCTCGATCACAACCGCGCGCAGCAGCGTGTCGGAGGTGGTCAGCAAATGTCCGACCATGCCCAGGCCACGCGTAATCGCTTTTTCCCGTACAAAGCGCACTGCCTGCGCAAATGAATGCGCCTGCACGCCGAAGGCACATGCCAGTACCAGGTAGCCGAATGAAAAGCCGAAGACTGGCTCCTTGGAATGCAGTTGCTCCAGGCCATGCCAGACTCCGACCTGGGCACCGAATACGAAGGTGCCAGCCGCACCGAAAAGTGCCCAGACATAAGATTCCCTTCCGTAACCAAGAGGATGGTTCTCGTCGGCTGGACGCGAAGCGACAAGATAAGCGTTTGCACGGAAGCAGTCGGCGATCAGGCTTACCCAGGAATGCACAGCCTCGGCCAGCATGGCACTCGACCCGGTAATCACCGCCGCCAGCGATTTCAAAACCGCAATGATTGTCTCGCCGGCGAACGCTTTGGCAACGGCAAGGCGTCGGCCGGCGACCTGTGTTCCAGTTCCTAGTTTTCGATGAAAGCGGGAGAAGGCGCGCACAAATGAAAAGGTAGCGATTAATTGTCCTTGGAACCGCAGGACTTCAACGAGAAATAACCGGGTGTAAGGTGCGGTCTAATGTACTACAGTCGCGGTTGGGCAGGGGCAGTGCGTGACTGTGCCAGCTTACTTGTGAACCGCGCGAGCCTTTTGAGGCACTCGACTTGCATCGCAGGAGTTGCCATGCCCCTGTTTATGGCAGGCTGGGCCGGGCAATCAAGAATTCCTGCCACAGGAACCCCCCGTCCAAGTATTGCACCGTAAATTGTGAATCCCTGCCAGACGATAGGGAGCCGGCGACATTGGTCCTCCATGCGGCCAACCCTTCGGCTCTGCATGATGCACGGCAAAGGGCAACTGTGCCAGCATGGCAGCATTCCAACATGCATAGCACGTCAACCATGGAGAACGGGATGGCTATCGTACCCATGCGCAAGGCAGCGCTTTTCCACCCAATGGCGCTCGCCCCCTTGGTGTTCTTTACTGCCCTTCACAGCGCAGCCGACGCGACCGACGAGTGGGCCGGCTATGAGCGGCTGGATAGGGAAAAAGTCGTGCAGGCGCTAGCAGGCACGGCTCCAGCGGACTTCTATGCCAAGAACCTATCCAACCTGGATTTATCCGCAATCGACTTCAAGGGAGCGAATCTGGCGGCAGCCGTGCTCAACGGCAGCAGGCTGCAGCATGCCAACCTGGCGAACTGCAAGCTGAGCGTGAGTTTTGGTGAAGGAGCCGACTTCAGCCATGCCGACCTGTCCGGCGCCATGATGTTTTCCATGCAGCTCAAAGGCGCCAATTTCCAAGGCGCTAAACTCGCGGGAGCGCGCTTCATAGGCGACATGTCGCACGCCAATCTGCGCGATGCCGACCTGACCGGACTGCGCGGATCCGCCGACATGAAAAACCAGTCCATGGGCTTGATGCGGGCCAGCTTTGTTTCGTCCGATCTGCGCCGCGCCAACTTTACCGGCGCCGAACTGGCCCGGGCCGATTTCAGTTTCGCTGATCTGCGCGAAGCAAAGCTTGTCGGCGCCAATCTGGCTGGCGCCGAGTTTGCATCGTCCGACCTGCGGGGTGCCGATCTCAGCGGTGCCGATCTGCGGGGCGCAAAGTTCATCGATACGCAATTCCAGGATGCAATACTGGTCGGCACGCGATTCGACGGGGCCACTTGGCGCGGTGTACAGGGCATGGAGAAGGCAATGGACCGAGGCGCTACCGGTACCCCGCCCGAGCTGCGGTAATGCGTAGTACGGGTGTGTTCCCATGTCGGGCACGTAGGAAGGAAGATAGGTTGCCCAACGTCGTTTTGACCTTCCAAGAGCATTTTTGTCATTACGACGGCGTTTTTGTGCTCATCTGAACCAGGCGCCAACCTGGCATCAGCACGTGCCGCGCAATGCCATCAAACCCAGCGTAAAAGCCTGTTCGATAATTGAGTCATGCTTCAAACTAGGCGGCAGCGATTTCTGCCTCGTTGAAGTGCGAACTCACCGGTGACTTGCCGGCAGGGCTGCAAGACTGTGCGTTACAGAACGCGGATATCGTCGCTGTCCATTTCGGGCAAGAGAACTCGTCTGCCGCAATCCGCGTATTTGTCGCCTCTCTGGTTTAATTGTCTAGCAGGACAGCTGGCTGGATCAGACAGCCATAGGGTCAGAAATCTCTTGATCCGTGGTGAACCAACAGCTTATAAAAGAGCACGTTGCGTTGAACTGTTCAATACGCAAAATAGCAGCTTGGCCATCCCGGTAGTGAAAACCTTAGCACCACAATTAGGGCAGCTACCCAACTGCCTCAAGCTGCTGCGCAATGAGAAGCATCCCCCGCGCGCTTTCCACAAAAGGTCGATCGATCATTCTGCCGTCGACGACGATTGCGCCCCGGCCTGTCGATTCGGTCTCCCGCCAAGCGTTCACCACCCGCTTGGCGAATGCGATTTCTTCGGCGCTTGGACAAAACGTGCCATTTGCCACCGGGACCTGGGTGGGATGAATGCAGCTCTTCCCTTTGAATCCGAGCTTGCGGGCATGGTCTGCTTCGGCTCGGAATCCGTCCATGTCCCCTACTGACGCAAATGCGCCGTCATAGGCATCGACGCCCGCCTCGCCCGCAGCCAGGCGTACCGCGAGTTGTACCTGACGGACGGCGGCGGCATCCTTGCGATCTATACCCAGCGGTTCGAACAAATCGCCGAAGCCAAGCTGCAGGCCAATGATGCGCGGATGCGCAGCCGCGATTTCGGCGGCAAGCCGCAAGCCCCGCGGCGATTCGATATTGGCCAAGATGCCGATGGGCCGGTTGATGCCGCGCTGACGCTCAAATCGATCAAGTAGGCTGCCGACTTCCCGGATTTCGTCCGGCGACTCCACTTTAGGGAGGTTCACCGCCGCAAGGCCGGGCCTGGCCACCGCTTCGAGATCGGCGCTGAAATGCCTAGTCGACACGCCATTTACCCTCACCACAAGGATGATGCCATCGACGAGTCCGGCTCGCTGGTCCAACAATGTCGCGGTCGATGCCCGTGCCTCTTCCTTGCGCTCTTCCAGCACAGCGTCTTCGAGGTCGATCGAAATTGCATCAGCGCCGCTACGCAGCGCCTTGGCAAACAATTCTGGTCTCGATCCAGGAACAAATAGCTTACTGCGCATCAGAATGGCAGCGTGTGCCAGATGGTCATGCATGCTCAACGCCTCTTCGATATCGGCGGCCGGCCTGGAATGACAGACCAGCACTGCCGGAGTTTAATCGACCATCCGCTTCTCAGCGTCTGGCTGCAGCAGATTACGGTCATGTACGGACGGCAATTCTGCGAACGGCTTGCGGTATTGCGCCCACAAGCGGTGATCCTCCGGCGTATGGAACACCTGCGGTTCCGGCATCTTCGGCCATGACGAGACTGAGAGCCACAGCCGTAGGAGATGGCGGCGCTTGGACAACTCTTTCTCATCTTGATAGTCGGTGCGCCCATGCACCATCGTACGGTTGTTGAGGAACTGGATGTCGCCGTCCTTGAACCCCATGTCAAGGAAAAATTCTGGCGATGCCGCGATCTTGCGTACCGTGAGCAGCGCCTCGGATTCAATCGGCGTGAATGGCCGCTGTCCGCTTTTCTCGGCGAGGCGCGCGTAGCCAGTGGGCAGGTAGCACGTGATTTCACCTTCCTCTTCATAGAAAAATGGTACGCGCTCAGTGCTGTAGGTCTTCGTTGCGCGACGACCGTCTTCATCGGTGCGCTTCAGGTACAGCCCCTCACGCAGCACATCCAGCAGGTCGGGGCGATGCTCTGCCAGATGGTTGTGGATAGCCAGCGCGCTTGAAATCCGGCTTTCACCGCCTGAAATCGCCGTACGCAGGCACATCAGCCCGATAATGTCGCAGGAATCGGTATGCATCAGTTGGCCGCCACCCTTGCGGTAGCCGCGCGACTTTGGTTCAAGATCGCTGACGTCGACCACATGCCCGAGTATATCGCCCAAGTAGGATTGCACCATGGGCTTGCCGATGTACGCACCCAGTCCGAAGTAAATCCGCGTCATATCGTCATCGGAATACTTGTCCCGGGGCAGCCCGCGCAGCATCAGGAAGCCGCGGCCGTTGCGCAGCCGGTCCGGAAGCGAGGCCATCAGTTTGCCGACTTTATCAAGCGGAAAAGTCTCGGCGGTAATCTGCGGAAAGTCCACTTCCCCGAGGGACAGCAGGTGCTTGAGCGCACGGTCGATCTCGCCAAGTTCTTCGTCCGAGAGGATGTGAAGCCCTTCTTCGCGCCAGTCGATTGCAGGACCCTTCCAAACGCCTTGGGATTTGATCGGTTGACCTAACTGATTCATCATTTTCTCCAATGTGGTTATCACTCACTGAGGCCAAGCCCGGTAGCGGGTTGGCAACCTTGCCTAGATCATGGTTATGCCTGCGCAGCCGCTGGCCTGTTTGCTGCTGTCGCCGCTGCTTGAACAGCCTCGACGATCACACCATCCCTTACCAGCCTTTGATAGCAAGCCGGTTCCAGCAGCGGCTTTAACAGCTCGGCGCTGTGTTGCCCCATCAGGGGCGCCGGCATGCGGAAACTGCCTGGCGTCGCCGACAGCCGGGGAACGATGTTATGTACCGGCATCAGGCCAAGCTCGTCATCTTCAATTTCGACGATACTTTCGCGTTCGATTACGTAGGGATCGTTGATCAGCTGCGCGGCGTCGCAGATTGGCCCGATAGTGACGCCAGCTTGATCGAACAGTGCCAGGCTTTCTTCAAGCGTCTTTTGCGATATGAACTCTCGCACAACCCGTTCGACTTCTTCGACGTTGGCGAGCCGCGCGGCGTTTGAACTGAACCGGCTATCGCAGTTCATGTCGGCCCGACCAATGGCGACAAACAGCCGCTCCGCCATGGTTTGTGTCGAGGTCGACAGGCATAGCCACTTGTCGTCCAGCGTCTTATACGCATTCCGCGGCGCCGTGGTACTTGAGCGGCTGCCGGTCCGCTCCTTGACGGCTCCGGTCAGCTTGAAATTGGCGGCGTGGGGGCCGAGTATCGACAACGTCGGTTCAAACAGGGAAAGATCGACGACCTGGCCCTGTCCGTTGTTGACCCTCACGTTCCATAATGCGGTCATCACCGCACTTGCCCCATAAAGGCCGGTTGCCATGTCGCCAAGGAACATCGGCGGCAGCACTGGTTCGCGGTCTGCGAAGCCATTCATTGCGGCAAAGCCGGAATACCCTTCCACCAGCGTGCCGAAACCGGGCTTGTGCCTGTACGGTCCGGTCTGGCCCCAGCCCGAGATCCGGGCAAAAACGAGCCGTGGGTTCAGTTCAAGCAAGACCTCGGGCCCCAAGCCCATGCGCTCGATGACGCCAGGCCGAAAGCTTTCGATCAGCACATCGGCATGGGCAGCCAATCGGGCGACCAGTTCGACGCCCTCGGCGCTGCGCAGGTCGATACATACGCTCTTCTTATTCCGCGCATACGCTTTCCAGAATGTCTCGATGCCATCGACGCGGAATGCGCGCAAGGTGTCGCCCTTGAGCGGCTCGATCTTGATCACGTCTGCGCCGAAATCGGCAAGCTGCAGCGTTAACATATTGCCGGCTACCAGGCGCGACAAATCAATCACGCGCACGCCATGCAGAGGACCGCGGGCCTGCGGTGTGTACGCCTTTTTGCGTAGCGTTGCCATAGTCATCTCCGAAGAAAATCGCGAGCAGGTTTGCCAATGCGATGTAGGTAAGCGCTTTGCCGGCCTTGGCCGACAGACCGATTTGTGCAACCGTCGAACATAGTCTAAACAAAAATAGACATCGTGTCTATTTTTGTTTTTGCTGCTGCCCGCGGGTTGAAGGATGCACCGCAGTTGCATGAACGCTTGTTTTCCTTCATTCTTTCGCCCTCTCTTCTTACTACGCAGCTCCCGGGCGCCACGCAATGAAATCTTCGCAAGCCAAGCCGACCAAAACATCGAAATTGAAGAAAGCAGTCGAAACCGAACAGGACACCGAACCGGGCGTTGCTGCCGTCAACCGAGCACTTACGATTCTTCAGGCATTTGAACAAAGCATCGATGGCATGACGCTAACCGAGCTGATGAATGCAACCGGGCTGTACCACAGCACGATCCTGAGGCTGTGCGAATCGCTGGAACATTTCGGCTATTTGAAGCGACTTGCCGATGGACGCTATATGCTCGGCCCCACGCCATTTTTTCTCGGCATGCTCTACCAGGAATCCTTCCGGTTGCAGGAATATGTAATCCCGGTGCTGCGTGAGCTGGTCAAGCAAACGGGGGAGACTGCGGCGCTGTATGTCAGGGAGGGCGAAGAGCGTGTCTGCCTGCACCGCCTTCACCATGTGCGTAGTGTGCGGATGAATTTACGCGAGGGGGAACGGGTTCCTCTCGACAGAGGTGCCGCTGGAAAAGTCCTGCTTGCCTTTTCGGGCGAGCCTGGAGCGGCGTTCGATACAATCCGCCATGCCGGCTATGCAATTTCGCTTGGCGAGCGGGATGCCGAGACCGGCGCAATTGCCTGCCCGGTGTTCTCAGTCAGGCAGCAATTGATCGGCGCAGTGTCTCTTGGCATTCCTCTGTTTCGATTCAACAAGAAGGCATTCGATACTTGCCTGCCCTTTGTCATGCAGGCAGGCGCGTCCCTGACGACGGACCTTGGCGGAAACACCAAGTTGTATGCGCCGCCATTTGAGAAACCAGCCGGCATGCGCCTGCCCGATTGAAACTACACAGTGATATCAGTTCACGCTGATATTGCGCTCTCTCGCCAGCTTTTTCCATTTGTTGACCTCCTCACCGACATAGGCGGTGGTCTGGTCAGGCGTCAGCCCGGTCGGTTCAGCACCCTCTTGCGCAAACAGCGCCACCATTTCGGGCTGTGCACTCACCTCCCGGACGGCGGCGTTGAGTTGCGCAACCAGCGGCTGTGCTGTCTTGGCCGGCGCGAACATAGCCCACCACACGTCGACCTGATAACCGGGCACTACTTCCGCGATTGCCGGCACATTGGGTAGGAATTTGGAACGCTGGCTGGAGGTGACAGCGATCGGCCGGATCTGCCCGGATTTCAGTTGTCCCCCGACTGACGCAAACGTCGTGATCATGAAGTCGATATTTCCTCCTATCATGTCTGTAACGGCATTGCTGACGCCCTTGTACGGAACGTGAAGCGATGTGGTGGAGGCTGCCGAATTGAGCAATTCTGTACTCAGCTGGCCAATGGAACCAGGACCCGCCGATCCGTAATTAAGCGTGTTCTTTGTGTCCTTGGCAGCCTTGATCAATTCTGAAGGCGACTTGTATGGCGTGCCGTTGCCTACAACAAGCACCATCGCGCCTTTGGCGACCACGGCAACCGGAGCAAACGACTTGATGGGATCAAACGGCAGTTTGGCTTGCACGGCGGCGTTAGTGGCGAACGAAGTAGATGTCAGCAGCAATGTCGCCCCATCGGCATCCGCTCGCGCTACGGCCTCAGTGCCAATGCTCCCTCCTGCGCCAGGTCGATTGTCAACGATGACATTTGTTCCCAGCTTGACGCCTAGCTTTTGCGCAAGGGCGCGCGCAAACAGATCGTTACTTCCACCCGCTGAAAAGGGAACTACGATCTTAATCAGCTTTGGAACACTTGCTTCTTGAGCAGTGGCTGTTGAAAGGGGAATCAGTGCGGCACTCAACGCCAGCCCCATGCCAGCATATAAACCATATCCTTTACGCATCGCGGTCTCCATTTTAGACATTATGTCTGTTTTAGTGAATCCAGTATAAGCAGCGCTTTCAGGCATGTCTAGGCATTTTTGATTCGCTTCGCCCGCACGATGGGTGAACCGACGCGCTCTAACATGGCGCAGTAGGGAACGCTCTTAGCCGCTCTATTTAAGCCGTGGAGAAAATTGGCGTTGCTTTATTGAAAGCTTACCTATGCATTTTCATTTCTAAGACGGAGGAATGAAAAAGTAAGTCAGTGAGATTCAAAGGCTTTGCCGCCCTTTTGTTTTTGCGTTGCTATCTGCCACCGGACGGTTGAAAAGAGGCCGAGCGTTTTATTCTCTGGGCCATTCTGGGGCGGGCCCGGGCTCTGTCGTCGCTGGCCGTGGAAGACGCCGTTGCATGCCGCGCTTTCCTGTGACGGCCCTTACCTGCACGCCGTTGGGTCGGGCCGCCAAAATCCCCGACATTGCCTGAGTGGCGTCCCTTTGGCGGCCACCTCTCCACCCGATTTATCGCCAGCAAACAGATGGAGGACGGCTTGATAACACGTGGACGGAAACGCAGAAATCAACTGAATATGAAATGCGTTTTGACGACGGGTACGTCTTGTTAAAAGGTGGCAGCAGAAGTTTCATCATGCATTGATCTGACGTTGTCGTACCCTTCGGAATTCTTCAGTGTGTACCGAACGAGCTGCTGGACGACTCTGGCCAAGGTCCACGCTTGATTGCGCGGCGAAACAGATCCCTTGCAGCATTTAACGATGGCGGACGCAGAGTCGTATCTGGGCCGCGATATCAGGTGTGAGCCGTTCCCATGAAGCTGGCCTTGAGCCAGTCAGATGCGCCTGCATCCATCGCGGCGGCGATGACCTCCGGTGGCAGGCTGTAAACCGTTGCCCATGTCGCGCGGCCATCGGCGGCATTTGACGGAAAACTCATTGTTTCTATTGGCCAGTGATACTTGCGTTTCAAAGTGCGAATGATGGCGGCAAGCGTGACGCGTCCGCGCAGTGGCGCAGCGCCGGCCTGGTCTGCGTTGGAAAGCAGGACCGCGAGCACGGCGCCACGTGCGGTACGCGGGCCGGGAAAAATGGGAAGCTTGGCAGGCATTCTGATGATTTAACCGTACTGACAAAGCCGGCATTTTAAGCCACGACCACTAGTCCAGCCGGGAACCCGACTGGCAGCGTGCAGATCGGCGGCCAGCATCTAGCGCGCTGCAACCCGACAGCTTGCTACGGGGCAGGGAGCGCCCGGTTCTAACCGTTTGGCAAGGGGCTGGTGCGCTTGCATACCAGGACCGGCACGGTGCTGTCCTGCACAACACGCAGCATCACGCTCCCCGCTCCGGCGCCCTGGCGCCCGGTCCAGCCATGCGAAGCGATATGGATCAGGTCGCAGCCATGGCTGACCGCGGCCCGGACAATGGCTGGGGCGACGTCGGTGCCGTGCAGCTTGCGACAGATGCAGTGCACCTGATGCGCTCGTGCATCGTCCGCCACGGCCTTCAGATAATCCTCGCCGAATTGCTCCATGAGTTCCTGCCAGCGCTTCGTGTGCGCCGGGTCATGATGCAACCAGTCAGCCAGCAGATCGGGATGCGGCTCGGGCACCACGTGGACGGCGAGCACGGTCGCGCCCACGCTTTGCGCCAGGCGCACGCCGGCCTGGCAGGCTTGCCTTGCCAACGCTGAACCATCGGTTGGCAACAGGATGTGCTTGTACATTGGCTTCTCCAATCGGCCTGCGGCTGTCTTGGCATCGCTGTCGGATCACCAAGGCTGCATCAGGGTTCAACGCGGTGCCGACAGCCAGCGACGAATGACCTGGCGCGAACCGGGGTTGCGCAACTTCTTGCCTATCCACTTTGACCACGTCGGTGCCGCTATTGATCCCGGTGCCGAATCCAGTCGGAAAACGCCGCATCCTCGAACTGGTAGCGGCCGACGTCGATCCGGGTCAGGACGTTCTTGTTCGTCAGGCGGGTGAGCGCGTTTTGCGGCGTGCTTTTGTTGACGGGCTCTTCGAGTCCCAGCGCTTTCGCCAGCGCCTCGCGGGACTCTTTGGAATAGATGTCCCTGGCGCCGTTCGCTACCATTTCAAGAATCGCCTGATCGGCTGGCAGCATTTCCATCCATTGCCGCTCGAAATCTTCGCTATTGAAAATGTGTTGCCTGGCATAAGTGAGCGCAGCGTCGGAGCCTTCGATGGGATTGACGAGGTAGCGGTCAAGGTAGCGCCGGAAGAATTCCGGAGTGTTCCTCAGTTCCTTGAACGCCGTTAGCGCATCAGCCAGCTTCAGCGGGTGCCGCGAAATGGCCGCGACTTTTCCGACCATGGCATTCACAAATTCCTCGCCGAGCAGTGGAAACGGCTCCAGGCCAGCCCAGTTGTAGAAAGGCGCTGATGGGCGGGCAAACATGCTTCGAAGCGTCGTTTCGGAACTGCCGGCAAAGATCACCTTGATGTCGTGTTTTCTGATATCGAGGGCCGCGCGAAGGGCATGAGCGAAGTTGCTGTTGGGCTCACTAGCGAGCATTTGCGCCTCATCGATTACCAACAGCAACTTCTTTTTCCTTTTGTCGAGCTTTTGCAGGGCTTCTGTCAGCAACGAAGCAGCAGGCACTTTCTGCTCCGACAGTTCTGCTTCAATCGAGCCTTCGCCGACACCGGGCATCTTGCCGGACGCTTTCATCTTCTTCACGGGGGTGCGCAGACGTTCCAGCATCTTGCCAACCCCGCGTGCCTGCATGGCCTCGTAAAGTGCGCCGAGCAGCGCTTCGCCAGGGTTGTCGCGGTTGTCCCAGAGATTGACGTAAGCGGTCAGGTAACCTGCTGCTGTCGCCGCCGGAATCAGGTCCTGCTTCAGAAACTCGGTCTTGCCCATGCGGCGCCGGGCGAAGAGCCCGCGCGCCGATGTCAGTCCGCGTTCAAATGTGGCCAGGTAATCCTGCGCCAGCTCGGGACGTCCAAAGTGCCAGTGGTCAGTCATCATGAAGGGTATTAAGATTTACTACGATATTTAGTAATTACTATTCTACGAAGTAGTTGGAAGTAACGCAATCGCTGCGTAACGGATCAAGGCAAAGGCTTTGCTGCACTGGGGTAGGGTACCCCACAGTCGCAGCCCTCCATGCGGCGCAACAGCGTACGGAAATATCAAGAGCAATACGGCGACCGGCTTGCCTTGTTGCACTTCCCACCCGTCGCGCAGCGCCACGCTTGCCTGCTGCGCACCGCCGCCTTGACTTGGCCCCGACCGTGGCCGGGGGTGCGGGACGTGGTTGGAATATCGTTCCGTCAGCCCTTGAATTTCCATGCACTTCGCGCTATCCGATTCGAACGTGAATCTGATCGACGATCATTTCGATGTCGCGGTACGCATGGGCCGGCTTCAGGATTCGTCGCCGCGCAGCCGCAATCTGTGGGACTGCAGCGGGTCGTGGTCGCCTCTCCGGGCTATGTCGAAAAGCATGGGCAACCGCTGATGCCTGGCGCAGCGAATAGCTGGCTCCCCGTATCGATCTCGGGGCGCCGGCGTCGACGCGCAGTCAGGCCGGCGGCCAACACACCGCCCAGCGCGACCAGGAGCGCCGTCGCGGGCTCTGCGACATAGACAGTGGCCGGCAGTGTCACGAAGGGGCCGGTGATGTCTTGATCTCCTACTGTTACCCGTAGCGTGGAAAAGAAATGCACGAAGGTGCCATCCGGCTGTGCAACGGAAAAATCAAGCAGATTGACTGCCCGGCCAAACTCGCCGGCGACGAATCTCCCAAACACAAAGTCAGCCGTTCCGCCAGGAGGGATCGTGACATTGAACTGATCGACAACATCGTTGCTATTGGCAGTCGGCCCCGGCGTAAAGTCGATCAGCGTCCAGTCAAACGGCTCTGGCGCCTGTCCTTCGAGGAACACACCGGGGCCGCCGCCACCCACGCTGGGACGCAAGCCGATGCAGTCTGGCCCACCGTTAAAAATTCGTGCGATGCTGCAGTCGAAAACCAGGTTGCCGCCGCCGTTATTGGTAATGCGTAACGGGATCGTGACGGTGCTGCCGGGCGTTGCCTCGAACGTGGTGGGCATGGCGACCGCATAGGGAACTTCCACCGGTACTTGCAACGCTAGGCACTGGTGCGCAAACAGCGACAGAGTCATCAGGAATAGCGCGGCGATCTTTTTCACGGCATCCCTCCTCCACTGCGAAAAAGAAAATGGTATGCCCTTGTCGCCGGATATAACTGAGGCGCGTCAAGTGCCCGGCGCTTCAATGCGGACAGGTTTTTCACGCGGAAACATCGCTGGCGCAACACCGTGGCACCAGTTGCGCCACAGACTTGCCTGCCATATTCAGTGCAGCGCATGCCGCGCGGCGGATGGCTGTCGCATGCATCGTGCGCTCCAAAGGCGCTTAGCCAAACAACTCCCTGGCATAAGCGGGCACGGGCAACACCCCGTTCCTGCAGCGTCATCTGACCCGACCACCTCGTCGTACCACACGTCCGCCGCCAGGCCTAACTACCCGGCACTGGTCGCGGACGTGCGCCGATGGCAGTTAACGGTTCTTCAGCAGCTTGGCAAAGTCGTTGTCAAGCCGGGCCAGCGATGAGTCTATCCTCGTGCGGTTTGCCTTGATCCATTCGCCTTGCTGCGCCAGATTCTGGTCTGCAGCGCCAAGCATGCGTTCCATTTCCACCGGCTGCGGACCGCCTACGGTGGTGCGGTGCTTGATGATGGCGACCGGATCCAGCGTTGCGCGGAATTCGTCCTCGCTCATCGGCAGCGGATCAGTGCTGTAACCGTGGACCGCCTCGGCATAGATGCGCTTGGCTTCTGCATACGGAAACGCGCTGGGTTTGATGTTTTTCGACTTGGCATAATCCACCAGCTCGGAGGCGAAATGATGGCCGATCCGGAAAGGCAGTTTGTACTTGCGCATCAGCACGTCGGCCAGTTCCTGCGACGCGGTCCAGTCGCTATCCAGTTCCTCCAGCGCGCGCTCCGGATTGATGACCAGTGCCTTCAGCACCTTTTCCCATCCTTGCAGCGTGCTGGTAGCGCTGCGCAGCATCTCGCCGTTCGCGCGGCCATCCTTTGCGTCCGACATGCCCGGTGGGATGTTGTGCGCCCGGATCAGCGGGCCCATGGAGAGCGTGATCGCAGTGGACGCGGTCTGCCGTGTTGAATTGAGCAGGCCCGGATTGCGCTTTTGCGGCATGGCGCTCGACACATAGGTATTGCCGCCGCCTTCCTGCAGCAGCATCCAGGGACGCGGCTGCGCATACTGGGTCATCACGTCTTCGACGAAGCTGCCGGTATGCAGTGCAATGCTGGCCACGATGCTGCCCATTTCGACCGGCGCATCCACGGGACTGAATTGTGCGGCGTCGTAGGCGTTGTCGACGATTGCGGAAAAGCCCAGGTAGTCGGCCATGCGCTTGCGGTTGAGCGGCCAGCTGGTGCCGTTCAGCACGGTGGTGCCCATTGCCGAGCGGTCCAGGCGCGCATACGCTTCGCGCAAGCGCTGTGCGTCGCGCTCCAGTCCCGCGGCGTGGCCCAAGAGATAGTGGCCATAGCTGTTGGGCTGTGCTGCCACGCCATTCGTGTAATTGGGAACGATGGTGCCGACATTCTTTCTCGCCAGGCCAACCAGTGCGATCGAAGTCCGGTTGAGCTGCTCGGCCAGGTTGAGAGCTTCATCCCGCAGTTCAGCGGCGCGCACCGTGGACAGCATGTCCTGACTGGACCGGCCGGCATGGATCAAGGTCACCTCCGGGCCGGCGGCCTTGATCAGCAGTGGCTCGAAGGTGATGACCGTTGAAGGACGCTTGCCGCCAGCCTGGTTGCCTTGTTCCAGCACGGTGGCGATGCCCGCCGCGACCTTGGGTGACAGCGACTTGTCCAGCAGCCCTTCATCGGTATTGATGACAGCCGAGGCCTTGTTGATTTGACCGATCCAGTAAAAGGCGTCGCGGTTCTCTGCCTGCTGGGCAAAGGTTGAGCCTGCATGTGCAAGCAGGAGTAAGGCGGTAGGAAATACTGTTGATTTGAGCATGGCTTCTGCGGTAAGGGATTTTTGTAGGGAAGCGTAATTTTTAGTATGAAGTCAACCAATGCAGCCGAAGAAGCCAGATCGCTCTGAACTGCTTCTGTCGCTATTCTAGTAGACAACATGATCCGCATGAAAGTCGCAGGCGGGCGGCCTGCGCGCAGTCAGCTTTCCCGCAGCCTGCGGATCGCGACTTCCTTGTGCTTTGCTTCGATCTCGATCCACGGCACGCTGCCAAAGGCGGAGGGCATCACCTCGATCAGGTCGGCGTGGGAACGGTCTGCGAAAGCCGTCCGGCCGTTTGAAATATGCACCAACTGGTGTTCCGGCCTGGCCCATGTTTCACGCGCCTTGCCCAGCATCTCGCCGATGCTCGGATCCTCATAGCTGGACAGGCCTTCGTGCACCACGTGGTGATGCGCATCGAAGATCATGGGCACGCCGGATTCCATACAGATGGCATGGATGTCGCTGGCGCCATAGGCATATTCATCGTTTTCCAGACCCAGCCGACAGCGGATGGCCTCCGGCAGCCGGGCAATCGCCTGCACCAGTTCCCGGCTCCGCCCCGACTTCCCGCCATGGATTTCAAGCAGCGCCCAGGGAGACCGCGGCTGCTGCAACAGGTCCATGATATCGGCATGCATCTGCAGGATCTTGATGCTGTTGTCCACCACCTTTTGCGAATCCGAGTTCAACACCACGAACTGATCCGGGTGCATCACCAGCCGTGTGTTTCGCGCAAGAGCCCGCGCTCCCGTCTGAGCGACCTCGTCCGCCAACGATGTCATTGCGCTGCGCCCTACTTCCTCGTCGAAAAACGGAAAGAGCGATGAAGGCATGCGGTAAAGGGAAATTTGCTCGCGTTCGCAGTAGTCGATCGCCGTATTGAGGCGGGCGAGATTTTCACGATACAGGCTTTCCAGGCGCGGCCGCTGCTGCTCCGGCTCCAGTTGCAGCAAACGCGTGCGCGTGATGGTGCGGTAACGCACCTCTTCCGAATGGGTGATGCAAACCAGGCCGAGTTGGGAATCCATGTCGCAGTCGAAATAGGGAGCAATGCCGATTCGATGGCGAAACAGTGCATTGGTTCAAGGTATCAGCCTGGCCGGGCGAGATTTGGCATGCCCTAATGCTGCATGTGGCAATGCTGAAAATTGAAATCCAGTGGACATACACTTCCGTGGGCAGGCATCTCGCCGAACGCCGCAAGAAATCGACGGCACCGGTCAGACAAGCCAGACAGGCGAAGAGGCTGGCTGGCCTGCCATATCCATTTCCATTGCTATTGCTCTGCGAATGCCGCAATCCCCGCCTTGCGTGGTCTTCTAATGAATGTGGCCCACGAACGGAATAACGCCGAAAACAAGCGATGCCAGCAGCATCACCAGTGCAGCCGTGATCGACCAGATCAGCGTATAACGCTGGTGGTCGCCGAACTCGACCTCGGACATGCCTACCAGCAGGTAGGTCGATGCCACCAGCGGGCTGAGCAGGTGCACAGGCTGGCCGATGATGGCTGCGCGACCGATTTCCGCAGCGCTGATGCCATACACGGCGGCCGCCTTGGCGAGAATCGGCACCACGCCGAAGTAAAAGGCGTCATTGGAGATGAAAAAGGTGAAGGGGATGCTCAGGAAGCCCGTGACGATCGCCAGGTAGGGGCCCATCCAGGCCGGCACGGCGGCGATGACGCTGGTGGCGATCGCGTCCACCATCTTGGTGCCCTGCAGGATGCCGACAAAGATGCCTGCTGCGAAGATCAGCGACACCACCGGCAGCACATTGGCCGCATGCGCGGCAAGCCGCTCCTTCTGCTGCTCCAGCTTCGGATAATTGATCATCGCCGCGATGGCAAAGAAGATCATGAACAATACCGGAAGCGGAAGCGCGCCCATGATCAGCAGCCCCAGCAGCACAACGGTCAGCAGGAAGTTCACCCAGATCAGCCTGGGCCGTGCGATGCACGGGTCCGACGCCGTGACCTAGGATTCCATGCCGCCGCCGGGCGCCGATGCCAGGTCAGTCACGGCGGGTTTGGCTTCCTGCTGCCTGACCTGGACCGGGACGACGTTGGCCTGGGGCTCGGTCGCGCCTGCATAAGCGGTCCACCGGCCGGTGGTGCCATCCCTCTGCCCTGCCACTGCCTCACTGGCGGCTGGCGGCTGCAGAACCGTCACATTCGCCGTGGCGCCGGCATGCGCTTCGGCTGGCAGGCTGACCGCGCCTAGGCGTTTGCGCTCCTTCTTGCCCAGAATGTAGGCAACGAAAAGCACCCAGCCCACCGCGACGATCATCGAAGGAATCATCGGCACGAAGATGTCGCTGACCTCCACGCCCAGCGCGCTGGCGGCACGCGCGGTCGGACCACCCCACGGCAGGATATTGAAGACGCCGCCGGCCAGCATGATCACGCAGGCCAGAACAAGACGGCTCATGCCGAGGCGCTTGTAGAGCGGAAGCATGGCGGATACGGTGATCATGTAGGTGGTGGCGCCATCGCCATCGAGCGACACCACCATGGCCAGCGCGGCGGTGCCGACCACGATCTTCATCGGGTCGCCGTCGACGAGCCTGATGATTCTGCGCACGGCCGGGTCGAACAGGCCGGCATCGATCATCACGCCGAAGTAGAGAATGGCGAACATCAGCATGACGCCAGTAGGCGCCAGGTTCTTGATCCCGGTGAGCATCATCGGGCCGAGTTCCTTGCCGAAGCCCCCGATCAGGCCGAACGCGATCGGCACGATGATCAGGGCCACCAGCGCCGGCAGGCGTTTGGTCATGATCAGAAACATGAAAACGACGACCATTGAATAGGCCAGCACGGTCAACATCTTGAATCTCCTTGCACAAGGATGGTCTGCCCATGTCTGGCGCAGACAAGCTCATTTGAAACAGGTTTACAGGAGCCCGCGTATGGAACGACCAAGCGCTTCTCTTGTTGTTCATACAGTGAGGCATATAGCGCTGGCAGCGAGGAGATCCTGAGGACCGGCATTCGCAGCCAGATGTCGGGCGCTGATGCACGATGTGCATCAGCGCCCAGGACTTGCGGCACTTTCCGGAAGCCGGCAATCTAGCGGGATGAAATTGGGGCGGTGCGCATGATGTCGTCTCGTCTGTGGTGATTTTGTAGGCGAACGATACGCTGCCCCAGCTTTCACTTTCCTTTCAACCCGCTGATTTTTTGACCTTGTCAGCCGGCCATCCGTCGGATGCCGGTCTTCCGTGCCAGGCCATGTTGCGTTCGCCGGCGCGGCGCCGTCTGCGCGAACGCAGGGCTCGGCGTCCGGCATGTCGGGTTCGCAATGGCCGCGAATCAGGAGAGTTGGTTGTCCGAACGTCAACGCAGGGCGGGTACGGACCTAGCGCACCAGACCAAGCTCGACCGCCTTGCGCCGGTAATACTCCTCGGTCCTGGTTACGTAATCGGTCAGTTGCGCCCCGGTCAGCGCAAAGGGATAAAAGCCATGGTCTTCGCGCAGCCGGTCGAATGACTTGTCGGCCATGATGCGCTCAAACCGGCTGACCCAGCGGCGATAATCCGCATCGTCCACCTGCCCTCCCATGTACAGGCCCCGGATGATCGGCCAGCTGAGATCAAATCCCTGCTCGCGCGCTGTCGGCACTTGCGCCAGCGGGCCGGGCAGGCGCTTGTCCGACAGCACTGCCAGCACGCGGATGCGGTCCGCCACGGCGTGCAGCGAGGCTTCCGAGACGTCGCCCGACACCGCCTGCACATGCCCGGCCAGCAAGGCCGTAATCGATTCTCCGCCGCCTTCAAAGGCGACGAATCGAAGCTTCCTGGGATCGATGTCCGCCTGCTTTGCCAGGAGCGCAATCTTGATCCAGTCCTGGCTGCCGATGGTGCCGCCGGCGCCGATCGTGACGGCGCCGGGATCGCGGCGCATGGCCGTCATCAGTTCGCCCAGCGTCCGATACGGCGAGTCGACGCTGACCGCGACCATGCCGTAGTCCATGCCCAGGCCAGCCACCCAGCGCACGTCGGAGACGGACGACCGGCCCAATTTACCCAAAGCCAGATTCAGCAGCGAGCCGCCGGAAAAGGCAACCAGGGTGTCGGGCTCGGCTTGCCGTTGCGAGACGATGGAACTCCATGCGACCGCGCCGATGCCGCCCGGCATATAGGAAAGGCGAAACAGGACCTGCCCTTCCAGTGCCTTGCGGGCCAGCTTGCAGGTTTGGTCGAAGCCGCCGCCAGGCTTGGACGGTACAATGCATTCCGCGGAATAGACCTGAGCGCAGACCAGCAACAGCACGGGCGGCAGCAGCCGGGCGCAACCGCCGCTGCGGCAGGCGCGCCAGACCTTGCTCGGCAGTTGGCGCATCGACTGAAAAGGCCTTGTAGATGTTGTGGATCGCATGTTTTCCGGCCTTGTACATGGGTTACGCGGCGAAACCGGGAAGCCGGCATGCCGCAGTCACGCTACCGATTTGCAAATAACGGCGGTCAGCGCGCACGGCACGGCGCATGATAAGGTCTTTTCCCGGCGGTTTTTTGTTAACGGTAAACCATACGACGGTTTGCCTTTCAACTTCCTTTCAGATTCTGTGTCCCATGCGTATTTTGCTGGTTGAAGATCATTTGGAACTGTCGCGCTGGATAGGCCAGGCGCTGCAGGATGCCCGCTTGACGGTGGAATTTGCGGTCAACGGCGATGCGGCCGACAGCCTGCTGCGCACCCAGGAGTATGCGCTGGTGATACTCGACCTGACATTGCCCAAGATGGATGGGCTTGAGGTGCTCAAGCGGCTGCGCGGGCGCGGCAGCAAGACGCCGGTCCTGATCCTGACCGCGCGTGGCGGCCTGGCGGAGCGGGTGCAGGGCCTGAACCTGGGCGCCGACGACTATCTGGCCAAGCCCTTCGACCTAAGCGAACTGGAAGCGCGGGTCAAGGCGCTGCTGCGCCGCAGCCAGGGCAACGAGGCACTGACGCTGCGCTGCGGCGCGCTGCGCTTCGACACGGTGTCGCGGATGTTCCACTACGGCGACGCGCCCCTGTCGCTGACGCCGCGCGAATATGCGGTGCTGGAAGCCCTGATCACCCGCGTTGGCTGCGTCGTTGCCAAGGACAAGCTGTTTGCCGAAGTGTTCCGGCTCGATGACGACGCCAGGCCGGATGCGATCGAGATCTACATCCACCGGCTGCGCAAGAAACTGGAGTCGGTGCAGGAGGGGCGCGCCGTGATCACGACATTGCGCGGCCTCGGTTATCTGCTGCAGGAACAGCAGTGAGCGCACCGGCACAGCGGCTCGGCAGCTTGCGCGGCGCGCTGCTGCGCTGGCTGCTGTTCCCGCTGGTGCTGCTGGTGCTCATCAATTCCGTGTCGGCCTATCACAATGCGCTGGACGCAGCCGACCTCGCCTATGACCGTTCCCTGCTGGCCTCCACCCGCGCCCTGGCCGAGCGGGTTGCCGTTGTCGATGGCCGGGTGACCGTCAACGTGCCTTACGTGGCGCTGGACAGTTTCGAAACCGATAGCCTGGGCCGCCTCTACTACAAAGTCACCGGCATACACGGGGAGTTTGTGTCGGGCTATGAAGACCTGCCGCCGGTGCCGGCCGGGATCAAGCGCTCGGAAATCTATCCGGCCCTGGTGCGCTTCTATCACGCCACCTATCGTGGCACGCCGGTGCGCGTGGCCGCCCTGCTGCAGCCGGTGTACGACGACACGATGCGCGGCATCGCCCTGATCCAGGTGGGCGAGTCGCTGGAAGCCCGCCATGTGCTGTCACGCAAGATACTCGTCGATACCTTGTGGCGCCAGGCTGCGCTGGTGCTGACGGTGGCCATCCTGTCGTGGTTCGCAGTGCGCTTCGTGCTGCGCCCGCTCACCCTGCTCACCGAGGACGTTGCCTCGCGCAGTTCCAGCGACCTGTCCGACTTCAACCCGGCGCAGGTGCATCGCGAGGTGCGGCCGCTGGTGCACGCGATGAATGGCTACATGGACCGGCTGCGGCAGCTGATCGCGGGGCAACGCCGTTTCATGGCGGACGCATCGCATCAGCTGCGCACGCCGCTCACGGTGTTGAAAACCCAGGCGGAACTGGCATTGCGGGCGCAGGAACCCAGGGCGATACGGGAAGTTGTCGAAGGCATTGCCCGGACTACCGATTCCACCGTGCAGCTGGCCAACCGCCTGCTGACGCTGGCGCGCGCGGAGCATGGTTCGGCCGACGAGATGCATGCCGGCGTATTGCTCAATGAACTGGCGCTTCAGGTATGCATGGAACTGGCAATGGCGGCGGTGAAGAAGGAAATCGACCTGTCGGTCGACGCCGAAACAGAAGTCAAGCTCACCGGCAATGCCTTGCTGCTGCATGAGCTGGTGGCCAATCTGGTGGATAACGCGGTCCGCTACACACCCGCGAGCGGGCGGCTGGCAGTACGCGTCGCGCGCGAGCCCGACGGCACGGCGCTGCTGGAAGTGGAAGACAGCGGCATAGGCGTTCCGGCAGAGGAACGCAGCCAGGTGTTTGCGCCTTTCTACCGGGCGCCGGGTGCGCAGCAGGTCAACAGTGCCGGCGCCGGTCTCGGACTGACCATCGTGCGCGACATTGTCAATATGCATGGCGCTAAGATCACGCTTGGCGACAGCAGGCTTGGGGGACTCAAAGCCAGCGTGAGATTTCCACCGTCGGCGTGAAGGCGGCCAGGTTCCCCCCAGTGCCGGGCTAGCGAACGCCCGGCATTGCTTGCCGGCCTACAGCCTCTCAATGATGGTAACGTTGGCCATGCCGCCGCCTTCGCACATGGTCTGCAGGCCATAGCGCTTGTTGCGCTTCCCGAGGGCATGCACCAGGGTGGTCATCAGCTTGGTGCCTGAAGCGCCCAGCGGGTGGCCCAGCGCAATGGCGCCGCCATTGACGTTGAGCCGCTCCGGGTCGGCGCCAGTGACCTGGAGCCAGGCCAGGGGCACCGGCGCGAACGCCTCATTGACTTCGAACAGGTCGATGTCATCGATGCGCAGGCCGGCCTTCTTCAATGCCTGGACTGTGGCCGGGATCGGTGCTTCCAGCATGATGACCGGATCGTGCCCGATCATGGTCATGTGATGGATGCGGGCCAGCGGCGTCAGGCCCAGCTCCTTCAGCGCCTTTTCACTGACCACCATCACGCCGGTGGCGCCGTCGCAGATCTGGCTGGCGTTGGCCGCGCTGATGATGCCGCCCTCCTGCAGCAGCTTCACGCCGCCTATGCCCTCGCGGGTGACGTCGAAGCGGATGCCTTCGTCGACCGTATGCATCTCGGCCGTGCCGGCGCCGTCCGCGGTACGCACTTCCACGGGCAGGATCTCGTCGTCGAAGCGGCCCTCGCGGGTGGCTGCGATCGCGCGCTGGTGGCTGTGATAGGCATATTCATCGACATCGTCGCGGGAGAGCTGGTATTTCCTGCCTATCATCTCCGCGCCCATGAACTGGCTGAAGTCCGGCACACCCTCATATCGGCGCCGGATATTCGGACTCATGTAATAGCCCAGGCCGTTCTTCTGCGGCAGCGCGCTGGGCGTAAACATCGGCACCCGAGACATGCTTTCCACGCCGGCGGCAATCACGACATCCATGCTGCCGGCCATCACTGCCTGCGCTGCGAAATGGAGAGCCTGCTGCGAGGACCCGCACTGGCGGTCCACCGAGGTGCCGGGAACGGATTCCGGCAGCTTCGAAGCCAGCACCGCATTGCGCGCCACGTTGGTGGACTGCTCGCCCGCCTGGCTGACGCAGCCCATGATCACATCCTCGACACGCGCCGGGTCTATGCCGGTGCGGTCCACCAGTTCGTCCAGCACCCGGGCTGCCAAATCCACCGGATGCCAGCCCGACAGCCGGCCTCCACGCTTGCCGCCGGCGGTCCTGACGGCGGCCACGATATATGCTTGGGCCATCACATTGTCCTTTTCTGTAAGTTTGCAAAGATTCTTTCGATCCTGTCATCCATGGCGCCGGACGATACGTCCCGCGGACGATCAGGGTAACGCATCGGGAAACCTGGCGCTGCCGATGCCGCACGGTAAAGGCGAACGCCGTCGTCATCCGGTAAGCAAAACACCATCATGCGCGTTACGCCGGCCACCTCGCTGAAAACCACCTTATCACCTTCGGGCGGACCGGCTATCCGTTACTCCCGACAGTCAGACATCGGGATGCACCGCGCAATACCTTTTGCGATCCGGCCAATCATGCCCGAGTCGAAAGCAGGCATCCACCAGTCGGCGCGGTGCACACATGGGAGTGCTGCAAGGACAGTAATGCATCGCTGGCGCCGAAGGACAGCCTGGCTCCGTTAGCTCGGGTAAGTATTTGGCGGTGCAACCTGGTAACGGGCCAGCCTTACGATTGAGGCGATGCATATTGCAGCCATAGAAAGCCATTTTTACCGCACATTGCCGGCAATTTGTCTGACGCTTGGGGCGAGAGACGCTCTTTATCGCCTGGCGAGTTTTGAGCATAACCAGCGAACTCAGGTATTGGACGAGTGGATTTCGGGTCGAACGGCTGCCAGGTACCGTTTGCGTTTTCGAGCAGTGATCGTACATTCGGACTGCCAAGCGCGATACTCAGAGATGGAAAAGTCCAGCTCCAGCTTGCGGGATGGGAATTGAGTCGATGCTCGGATGCCGGCACCAATTCAGTACGACCGCACACGGCGACCGCCCTGACTTTTTCGCTAAAGTCATGCCACACATTGGTGCTTGCAATGTTGGCCAGTACCGGCAGCATCATGAACGCGGCGAACCCTGAGCTGCGAACGCGTGACATGGAAAAGTTCTTGACCGCCCACGCTGTAACCAGGACAAGGAGCGGCAAAAGCAACAGTACCAGTGCGCGAGAAGAGAAGCTGATGTATGCGCTAAACAGGCTGAACCGGTAATGCCATATGTAGATTCCCGCAATGACGCCGATGCCAACCAGTATCGGCCTGGTTCTCGGAAAGCGCAGATAGATCAGAAATCCCGCCAATGAAGCCAGCGTAGTCTGCAGAACAGGATTTAATGCAGTGTAGTGAATCCCGGCAATGAAAGAACTTCGATTTTCCAGGGACCTGGGAAATAGAATCCCGTGTAACGCAACTGCAATGCCAATCGCCCAAAAAATACACAGCAACAACCCGACCATCTTGTATTCATCCATCGCTTCGCGACGAAAAGCAAATTCCTTTTGACAAGAGACGAACAGCACCATGAAAAAAAGAGTAAAAACAACAACGACGGGCTGATAGGTCAGGACCATGAAGAAGGAAAAGACGACGGGAACCCATAAACTGGAAACCGGAAAATTTTTTGGATGAAGCAGGTATCCAAGGATGGGCCACGTCAGGGGCAGAACCAACTGATGTTCGCCATACAAGACAAAGTCTCACGAAAGGGTAATTGCCACCAGTGCAAAAATATAGGAATACAGAAAAATTGGCGGCACCCCTCTGCTTGTCTGCCACCGTGCAATCAAATAAGCTACAAAGTAAGGAAGGAGAAAGCCGGCACCAAAGATCGTTTTCAGAAATCCTGGATTATTCATGCCAAGCTGCAAACTTAATACCAGCGGCCATTGCGACAGATAGTTTGAAAACTGTCTATGCCAGTCCGTGTAAGTGAAATCCTTTTCCTGCAAAATCCTTATGAAATAAAATGCCCCATCCGTCGCAAACTGCTTGTCGTTTGCCACTGCAAAGACCAAGGCCAAAATTACTGCAGCAAAAACGAAATCAATGCCAAAAGGGATGGAATTTTCTTCTTTTTTCCTAAGGCCTCGGGTCATCTGTATGGAAATATTGACAAAGATGATGAAATGAACTCCAAATTTTTAAAGACATTCATCACCATGGATGCTGCCCGCCTCTTTCATGTGTTTTCTGAGGGACGGCATTGCCTGGATTGCAATTAAATTTCCCGACATTTATCTCCTGTTCGCAATGCTCGGGCTTAGCGGCTTTCGTCAAAGGGAAATTTTCGGAAACGCCACTCAGTCGCAAGACGCTGTTTTGTGACGCATGCCACTCTCATCATCTGAAGAGCTCAATTCCGCAGCAGCTTTAGTTCTTGAATCCCAGCAATCCGTGAAATCAGTTCCCGATTACAGTGCTTTATTCCGGCCTACCAATCTCTTTTTCCTGGAGGGAGGATTGCAGCAAGCGATTCACGAGGTAAAGCGGCCTCCCCTTCACTTCGTGGAATATCCTGCCTATATACTCCCCCAAGATTCCAATGGACATAAGTTGTATGCCTCCCAAAAACAATATGACCGCCATCAGGGAAGGGTAGCCTTTTACCGGGTTACCGAAAAACATGGCTTTCCAGATGACGTATATGCCGTAGAGCATGGCGGTAAGCGCTACGGCAAACCCCGTATAGCTTGCGACCTTCAATGGGGCTACCGTAAACGAGGTAATACCTTCCATTGCCAGATTCCAGAGGCCGGCGTAATTCCATTTGGTGTTACCCGCAACTCGTGCATCACGCCGGTAATACATGGGTTTCGCCGGAAATCCTATCCAGGCGAATAAGCCCTTCATAAAGCGGTGTTCCTCGCGAAGTTTTCGCAGTTCCTCCACCGCGCGCCGTGTCATCAGGCGAAAATCTCCCGTATCTTTGGGAATCCTTACCCGGCTGACATGCTGGATCAGGCGATAAAATAATTTCGCGGTTGCCTTTTTTGTCAGAGATTCCCCGTCACGGTGCGTACGCACGCCGTAGACGACGTCATAGCCCTCGTACCAACCCTCGAGCATTTGCGGGATCAGTTCCGGCGGGTCCTGCAAATCCGCGTCAAGAATGACGATAATGTCGCCGTAGGTATGGTCCAAACCTGCCGTCAATGCTATCTCCTTGCCAAAATTACGGGACAGATCAACCACAGTAAGGTGTGGATCGTTTCCTCTTAGCTGATGCATTAACGCAAGCGTTTGATCACAGCTGCCATCGTTGACCAGAACGATTTCATAGGGCATGCCTGTAGCTGCCAATACCTTGGTGACGCGCAGATAAAATTCCGGAAGGACCTCCTGTTCATTATATGCAGGGGCTACCACGGAAATGCTGGGACGCGCGCTGAGAGGACGTGGAGATAAAGCCGGATCAGCCAGCTTATTTTCTCGCCGAACAGTTTCTTCCAGGGGAATATCGACATCAATTCGGTAAGTATCCATGAGCCTCCATTAAGTCTCATAAAGCATTGCACATGGAAAATTTGGACCTGCGGATTTCCTCCATGTCAGGAAAAAAGCTGGGCGCTCATATTGCAAATAATTAAGGATAGGACGGTAAACATTTCCCTATTAGCAAAAAAACGCGCCGCTTTCGGAAAGCTTAGCGCATTTACTTTATGATAACTATTCGTCAGTGATTGAGCGACATCAGAAAATTATGGGAATCGCGAAAGGAATGGAAAGTAAAGCTTTTCCATACACGAGAAGTCAATTCTCCTGAAGCGCAGGGTTTATTGACGAGTTAAACCGAAAAATTGAATGACTCGAAGTGAGTTTTGGCCTAGCCCAACGTTTAATGTCGTCAAATACAGGCGGTCTCATATTCCCTGCTTTGCGCCTGCAGGCAAGCGCCAATGCAACTTGGTTTGCATTTCTGGCCTATTTGCTCCGAATCAAAGAAGGCCAGTCACGCACAGTCTGCCCGCGTTTCCACCAGAGGCAACCGGATGTTGTCCATATGCGTGCCATCTCATCGTCAGCGGGCAGAAACTGAAGGGCAGTTTGTCCAGGTTAAAGCAGAGCTAGCCTGCGACCTCGCGCAACGCGACGGCTGCATCAAGCCCGGTTACATGAGCAAACAGGCGACGCTACCTCACCTGCGAGTCATTGGAACGTGCGGACATTCGGGCACCGTTTCATGCAGTAACGCAAGGTCAGACCTTTGCTTCCTGCGAGTGTCCGGGATTGCTGGTCTAATCCCCTATTCCCTGCCAACCGCGACACTGACAATTGAAGGAGGACGAGCAATGAGCATCGCATTTATAGGGCTCGGCGCCATGGGCAGTCACATGGCCGCTAAGCTGTTGAAGTCCGGCCAGCCGGTCCACGTCTGGAATCGTAGCCCGCAGCCCATGCAGGCGCTTGCGCAGCAGGGCGCCAAGCCTGCTGCCACGCCGGCCGAGTGCGGCATCGCCGATATTGTGTTCAGCATGCTGGCCGACGATGCCGCTACCCGGGCCGTGCTTGTCGACGGCGGCGTGCTCGACGCGATGGCGCCCGGCAGCGTCCACGTCAACATGGCTACCGTCTCTGTCGCGTTCGCACGCGAGATGGCGGCTCTGCACATGGACCGTGGCATCGGCTATCTCGCGGCGCCGGTCTTGGGGCGGGTCGACGTGGCCGCTGCCGGCAAGCTCAACATTCTGGCCGGCGGCGCCGACGAACTGATCGAGCGCGTGCAGCCGCTGCTTGACCTGATGGGCCAGAAGACCTGGTGCTTCGGCGAAGCGCCCGAGCAGGCAAATGCGATCAAGCTGGCTTGCAACCTGACCCTGGCGTGCGCCATCGAAGCCATGGGAGAAGGCGCTGCGTTGGCTGGGGCGCATGGGATTCCACCTGCCAGCTTTATCGAATTGATTACCGGCACGCTGTTTGCCGGCTCGCCGGTGTACAAGGGCTACGGCGGCATGATCGCCGAACAACGCTACAGCCCGGCCGGATTCAAGCTGGCGCTCGGGCAGAAAGACGTACGCCTGGCGGTCGAGGCGGGACGGAACCGCGGCTTGCCATTGGCGTTCGGCGATGCGCTCCAGGCAGTGCTGAAGGAAGCCGTCGATCAGGGCGACGCCGATCTCGACCTGGCAGCGCTTGGGAAGAATGCTGCGCGACGAGGCGGCCTGGCCTGATCTTGATGGCGGTACGGGGTTTGCTCCCCGGCCTTTATCCACTACCCCCCGGCCCGCATCATGGGCACGACCACCAGGCCGGGGGCCAAATGCTTATGATCGGCGAGGCAAGCTTGAGCGATGCATGGTTGCACTGTGTGCTACAGCGACAGATTGCACCGCATCAGCATTGTCGGATCGGCGGCGATAACGCGTATTTTCCGGCCGTCCGCATAGAGGCCCGCTTTCGAGTTCCCCTTCTCCGGCAGAGTGGGCGATGCAGATTCGGGTGAATGAACTCGATGACGCAAATGCTGTCGATATGAACGTTCGTACAAATATATAAGGACGCTCCGGCGGAAGATCAGGATGCCAAGCCGATTCTTTTGATACCCGCATTGCCACACCAGCTTGCTCATCGTGGAGCACAGCCGCCCTTCCGCTTGTAAGCCTGGGCCCATCCTGATTGCATGCAAGGTCGCAGGGCGTGCGTTGCGTATGCAAACAAGTGCAATGAATCATTTCTTCCATACACAAGCCCGGTGCGCCACTAATCGAGACAGGTTCCGGAAAGCGAGGCAAACATGAGCAAAACAGTAAGCGACTTCTTCGTGGAACGATTGCATGCATGGGGCGTTCGCCGCATCTTCGGCTATCCCGGCGACGGCATCAACGGCGTGCTCGGCGCGTTGAACCGGGCCGGCAACATCGAATTCATCCAGGTGCGGCATGAGGAGATGGCGGCATTCATGGCATCGGCCTATTCGAAGTTTTCCGGGTCGATCGGCGTGTGCCTCTCCACCGGCGGCCCAGGCGCCACGCACCTGATCACGGGCTTGTACGATGCGAAGATGGACCACGTCCCCGTATTCGCCATCGCCGGGCAGGCGCCGCGCACGTCGCGCGGCGCCCATTACCAGCAGGAGCTGAACCTGGACCGCATGTTCAGCGACGTCGCCGACTATGTGCAGGAAGCCGAAGTGCCTTCGCAGGTGCGGCATATCGTCGACCGCGGCATGCGCATCGCGCTCGCCGAAAACGGCGTGTCGGTGGTGGTGCTGCCAAACGACCTGCAGGAAGAAGCCTGGGAAGATCCGCCGCGCCAACATGGCTCGGTGTTTTCCGGCATCGGCTACAGCCGGCCCAGGATGGTGCCCTATGAAGCGGACCTGGCGCGCGCGGCCGATGTGCTAAACAGCGGCCAGCGGGTCGCGATCCTGGTCGGTGCCGGCGCGATCGGCGCAGCAGGCGAGGTAACCGCGGTGGCCGACCGGCTCGGCGCCTGCGCAGCCAAGGCGCTGCTCGGCAAATGCGCGCTGCCGGACGACTTGCCGTGGGTGACCGGCGCCATCGGCCTGCTCGGCACCGAGCCGAGCTACGACATGATGATGCATTGCGACACCCTGCTGATGATAGGCACCGGCTTTCCGTATGCCGAGTTCCTGCCGAAACAGGGACAGGCGCGCGCGGTGCAGATCGACATCGACCCCGGCATGCTATCGGTCCGCTATCCAGCAGAAGTCAATCTGCATGGCGACGCGGCCGAGACGCTGCGCGCGCTGCTGCCGCTCTTGCAGGCCAAGACCGACCTTTCCTGGCGCGAACGCATCGCCAGCCAGATGGGAGACTGGTGGAAAACGCTCGAAGAGCGCGCAATGCAGAGCGCCAATCCCGTCAATCCGCAGCGGGTGGTGTGGGAACTGTCGCCGCGGCTGCCCGACCGGGCCATCATCACCAGCGACTCGGGCTCCTGCGCGAACTGGTATGCGCGCGACCTGAAGATCCGGGAAGGGCAGTTGTGCTCGCTCTCCGGTGGTTTGGCATCCATGGGCGCCGCCGTGCCCTATGCCATTGCCGCCAAGTTCGCGCATCCGGACCGCCCGGTGATTGCGCTGGTCGGCGACGGTGCGATGCAGATGAATAACATGGCCGAGCTGATCACTGTATCGAAGTACTGGCAGCGCTGGTCCGACCCGCGATGGATCGTCTGCGTCTTCAATAACCAGGACCTGAACCAGGTGACCTGGGAGCAGCGGGTCATGGAAGGCGACCCGCGCTTCGACGCCACCCAGAATATCCCCGACGTGCCCTATCACCGCTTCGGCGAACTGATAGGCCTGAAAGGCATCTTCTGCGACCGGCCGGACAACGTCGCTGCCGCGTGGGAAGAAGCGCTGGCTTCGGACCGGCCGGTGGTACTGGAGTTCAAGACCGATCCGGAAGTGCCGCCATTGCCCTCGCACATCAGCTTCAAGCAAGCGAAGAACCTGATGAGCACGCTGTGGAAGGGCGACCCCGACGAGAGCGGCGTCATTGTCGGCGCCGCCAAGCAGATGCTGGCAAAGATCCTCCCGGGGGATAAGCAATAATGGACGCGGTCGCCCATCCGGCGGTGGCCGCGGCCGGCATCGCCCCAAGGCCGCGCGCGGCAACGCTGCTGGGCTTCGCCACGTTCGTCGCCGTCGCCGCCGCCGCTGGCCGGCAGCTTGCGCGCATGGGCCGTCAGGGTCGGCAGGCGCCGCATGCCGTACCCGGCGTAACGGCACCTGAACGCCGGCTGCATGCCGCCGCTGCCCTGCTGGGCTTGTCCGTGCTGGCCGACAGCGCGCTGGGCCACTGGCGCGGCGCCTACGAAAACCCGGGCATGTTCGCACCGCTACTATCTGCGCTGATGGCGACGGGCGCCGGCGTATCCGGCGCAACCACGGCCGCGGCCGCGACGCGGAACCGGCGCATGCAAAGCGGCGCCTACGCCACTGCGGTGATGGCCGGCGCGGCCGGAACCGGGTTCCACGTGTACAACCTGCTGCGCCGACCGGGCGGCTTGTGCTGGATGAACCTGTTCTACGCCGCGCCGCTCGGCGCACCATCGGCGCTGTCGCTGTCCGGGCTGCTGGGTCTGGCCGCGCAGCATCTCGATCGGCAGCGCAGGACGCCGGCAAGGCGCTTGTCCGGGCTACCCGCCGGCCGCGCGCTGGCCGCACTGACATCGATCGGCATCGGGGGCACGGCCGGCGAAGCCGGCCTGCTGCACTTTCGCGGCGCATTCCAGAACCCGTGCATGTGGCTGCCGGTCAGCATACCGCCCCTGGCATCGCTGCTGATGGCACGTGCCGCGGTTATCTCACCGCAAGCGCGCTACGGGCCAGCGCGGCTGCTGCTCAACATCACGGCGGCGCTCGGCATCGCGGGCGTGGGCTTTCATGCATATGGCGTGGCGCGCCAGATGGGCGGCTGGCGCAATGCGCGCCAGAACCTGCTGTCGGGACCGCCGCTGCCGGCGCCACCGGCATTCCTGGCGCTGGCCCTGGCCGGCGGCGCGGCGCTGTCGCTGCTGGAAGCGCAAAGAACGGCGCGGATGGAGAGGTAGCGATGAATACGCCGTATCCTAACTACGATGTGCTCGCAAAGTGGAACAGCCCATCCTTCGACGACCAGACGCGCTCGGTGCTCTCGCAGCGGTTGACGGCGATCCCGGAACGCCGTTTCTTCACGGCGGCGGAATGGGCACTGCTGGAGGCAGTCGTCGCACGGGTGCTGCCGCAGCCCGAGCGCGCCGAACCGATACCGATCACGCCTTGGATCGATGACATGCTGCACCGACGACGCGGCGAGGGATTCAGGCATGACAACATGCCGCCCATGCCCGCAGCCTGGTGCCGCGGGCTGGCCGCCATCGACGCCGAAGCGATGCGGCTGCGCGGCGCCGGCTTCCGCGAACTCGACAACGAAGGCGCAGACGCCGTGCTCGCCGCGCTGGCGAACGACGAGGCCGATCCCGCGCTGTGGCAGGGCGTGCCGGCGCAGCGCTTCTTCATCGATATCCTGGTCAAGACCATAGCCGGCGTCTACTACTCCCACCCGGCCGCATGGAGCGAAATCGGCTTCGGCGGCCCGGCCAGCCCACGGGGCTATGTGCGCCTGGGCTTCGATGAGCGCGATCCTTGGGAAGGCAGGGAACGAGCATGAACGCCGAAGCGCCGCGCGCCGGAAGCGGCAGGGCGCCAGACATATTCAGGCGCGGAGGCTGGATGCCGATGCGCGGTTACGGGCTCGACGAGGAAGTCGATTTCGCCATCGTCGGCGCCGGCGCCGGTGGCGCAACGCTCGCATGCCGGCTGGCTGAATGCGGCTTCTCCGTCGTCGTGCTGGAAGCGGGGCCGTTCTGGCGGCCGCTCGAAGACTTTGCTTCGGATGAACTGGAGCAGCAGAAGCTCTACTGGACCGACGAACGCATCATCGGCGGCCACGATCCGATTGCGCTCGGCGGCAATAACTCCGGCCGCGGCGTCGGCGGCTCGACCGTGCACTTCAGCATGATTTCACTGCGCTTCCGCCCCGAATGGTTCCAATGCAGGACCAGGCTGGGCTATGGCTATGACTGGCCGGTCAGCTATGAAGACATGGCGCCGTTCTACGAGCAGGCGGAACAGGCCCTGCACATTTCCGGGCCGGTCAGTTATCCCTGGGGGCCGAAGCGCAGGCGCTATCCGTACCGCGAGCACGAGATGAACGCTTCAGGGCTGGTGCTTGCACGCGGCGCGGAAAAACTGGGAGTGGCATGGGCATCGACTCCCCTGGCTACCGTCTCGGCGCCGGCCGGCAGGTCGCCTCCCTGCGTCTACCGCGGCTTCTGCAATTTCGGCTGCACGACGAACGCCAAGCAGAGCGCGCTCGTGGCATGGATACCGCGGGCGATCCGGGCCGGCGCTGAAATCAGGGACATGGCTATGGTTGGGCGCATCGACCTAGACGCACATGCGCGGGTGGCCGGCCTGCATTATTACAGGGAGGGCCGCTGGCGCTTCCAGAAAGCGAAGAACGTTGTGGTCGCCGGCTACGCGATCGAGACGCCGCGCCTGCTGCTCAACTCCGCCTGCCCGCAGTTTCCGCAAGGCCTGGCCAATAGCTCGGGACTGGTCGGGACCCACCTGACCACGCATGCCGGCCCGGGTGTCTGGGGCTGCTTCGATGAAGAGATCCGGTGGTACAAGGGGCCGCCGAACATGGCCGTCTGCGAGCACTGGAATTATGCCGATACAGGCAAGGATTTTCATGGCGGCTATGCGTTCATGAGCCAGGGACCTCTGCCGCGTGCCTGGGCGCAGAACGTGGCGACCGCGCGCTATCTGTGGGGCGAGCCGCTGCGCCGGGAAATGATGAAGTACAACCACATGGCCGGCCTGGTGCCGGTGGCCGAGACCGAGCCGCGGCTGGAAAACCGGGTCGACCTGATGGAAGAAACCGACCAGTACGGGCTGCGCATACCGCGCGTGACCTTTTCCTATTCGGAGAACGACAAGCGGCTGCAGCGGCACGCGGTGGACTTCATGCGCCAGGTGCTGCTTGCCGCGGGTGGCCGGGACTTGTGGGTCAGCGACGATACCAGCCACATCCTCGGCACCTGCCGCATGGGTAACGATGCCCAGACCAGCGTGGTCAACGCCGACGGCCGCAGCTGGGACATACCCAATCTCTGGATTTGCGACGGTTCGCTGTTCCCGACCTGCGGCGGCGTCAACCCTTCGCTGACTATACAGGCGCTGGCGCTGCGCATGGCCAGCCGCATCGGGACGCTTGCATCGTGCGGCGAGCTATGACAGTCAACGGAGGCACAGGATGAGCACCACGATCAGCAGCATCTTCGACCTCGAGAGCCTGGCGAAAAAACGCCTGCCCGAAGTCATCTTCGATTACGTGCACGGCGGCGCGGAGCAGCAGATCACGCTGCAGCGCAATGTGCGCGACCTGCAGGCGCTCGCATTGCGCCAGCACGACATGCGCGACGTGTCCGATCCGAGGCTGAGCACGACCATGGCCGGCGAGCCGGCGCGCATACCGCTGGCAATCGGGCCAACCGGGCTTGCCGGGCTGACCTGGCCGAACGGCGAGTGCGAGGAAGCGCGCGCCGCGGCGGAATTCGGCGTTCCCTATTGCCTGTCGACGATGTCCATCTGCTCGATCGAGGACGTGGCACAGGCATGCGAGAAGCCATTCTGGTTTCAGCTTTACCTAATGAAGAAGCGGGAAGTGAATGAACACCTGATCCGCCGCGCGCGCGACGCGCAATGCCCGGCGCTGGTATTGACGCTGGACCTGCATGTGCAGGGCAAGCGCTGGGCCGATGCAAAGAACGGCTTGTCGGTGCCGCCCAAGCTGACGCTGCACAACATGCTTGATATCGGCACCCATCCTGGCTGGCTGCTCAGCATGGCCAGGAGCAGGCGCCGGACCTTCGGCAACCTGGAGCAGGAGGTGCAGCAGGCGCCCAGCGTGACCGCGCTGTCGGAGTGGGTAGAGTCGCAGTTCGATCCCTCCTTCGACCTCGATACCGTCAAATGGGTGCGGCGCCTGTGGGACCGCAAGCTGATCCTGAAAGGCATCATGCATCCGGACGACGCGCGGCTCGCGGTGGATGTCGGCGCGGACGCGATCATCGTGTCCAATCACGGCGGCCGGCAGCTCGACGGCGCACCCTCGTCGATCTCGGTGCTGCCTGCGATTGCCGACGCGGTGCAGGACCGCATCGAGGTCCTGTTCGACGGCGGCATCCGCACCGGCTCGGACATCGTGAAGGCGCTGGGCCGCGGCGCGCATGCCTGCCTTTCCGGCCGCGCATGCCTGTACGGCCTGGCGGCGGAAGGCAAAGAAGGCGTGTTATGCGCATTGAACATTTTCGAGCAGGAGATGAAGGACTGCATGGCGCTGGTCGGGATACGCGACCTTTGCAGCATCGACCGGGGCGTGGTGACCGCGCAGCCGGCAATATAGAGGGGGGTGGAGGAAGATGTGGACTGGCTCCGCCAGGCGATTCGAACCTATCCTCGCCGGCGCGCCGTTCGCGGTCCACGAGACAACCGCGAAGTCCTCGCCCACGATCATCATCAACCGTTTTTGTGTACATCTGGCAGAAAGGAAAAGACATGGCTGCTCACCCGTCCGGAACACACGATCAGCACAACGCCTTCAATTGGAAAGCGTCATCCGCTACCAGAGTGCGCTCAACGCTGCTGGCGCTGCTGGTTGCGGCGAGCGGGCCGGCCTGGTCGCAAGCGCATGTCAGCAAGGCAGGCGCTTTCAGTTTGCGCGCCAGCACGGTAAGCAGTGAGACGCTGCCGGAGGTCACGGCAAAGGCGCATGGCATCGAGCGCGATCCGAGGCGCGGCGTGCTCAATGTGACCATCATGCGCAGGGATAAATCCGGTGAAACGAACGTGCGCGCCGATGTCCATGCGACCGCCCGTGACCTCACAGGGCAAAAACGCGATGTACCGATGAAGGAAGTCGATGCCAACGGTTATATCTCCTATATGGGCACCTATGACTTCGTGCGCGGCGAGGTGATCGATTTTCTGATCGACGCTAAGCCGCATGGCGCAGGACCCAGGCTCAGCCTGACCTTCCGGGACAGGATGTGGCTGGTGAAGTAATTCGGACACCATAGCGGGTTCGGCACCTTGCAAACACCCTGACCGCGCGAAGCGTCCGCCTTACACTCTGCTTCTCTCTGGCTGTCTGTTCCCGACAAGACAGGAGCACAGGGAGCCTCTTTGGACAGTGCTGTTGCATTGACGTCAGACGTCGTCTCACAACTGCGATCCGATCAAGGATGCAGCGAAATCCAGCGCCTTGTCATGCCATGGCCTTTCCTGCCAGTCGGCCAGCGTGATACGCCTCGACTGCTGCAGGTCCTGCTCAAAGATCGTTGTCTGCCGGCGCGCAAATGCCGCATCGTAGACATCAAGATTCGCTTCATCGTTGATGGCGAAAGAGCGCGCATCGAAATTGGTTGAACCTACCGTGACCCAGACTTCGTCGACGATCATCATCTTCACGTGATACATGGTTGGCTGGTACTCGCTGATCTGCACGCCTGCATTCAGCAGTGGCCCCCAGTGCGCGCGCGAGGCGCGCCGCACGAAGTCCCAGTCGATATGCTCGCCAGGCAGGATAATGCGCACCCGGACGCCGCGCTTCCTGGCTGCGACCAGTTCCGCGATGGCTGCCTCGTCGGGCACGAAATAGGACGCGCTGATATCGATGGTTTTTCTGGCCGCAGCAATGGACAGCAGGTACAGCAGCTGCATGCTGCGCGCGCCGCCGCCCGGCGAGGCGCTGTACATTTGCGCAAGCACGCCGTTTGCCGCAGGCAGGGCCGGGAGGTAGTCAGGTCCGTGCAGCACCTCGCCGGTGGCCTCCAGCCAGTTGTCGGCAAATGTGGCCTGCATCTGGCCCACGACCGGGCCAGTCACGCGAAAATGCGTATCGCGCCACTGCGACGGCCCAAGAGCATTGCCGCGCCACTTGTCGGCGATACCCACGCCGCCGGTGAAGCCGATGGCACCATCGACTACCAGCAGCTTGCGGTGCGTCCTGTTGTTCAGCATGTGCAGGTTATTCCAGCGCGGAGCACGGTAGCGCCGTACCTCAACGCCACTTCTTCGCATGCGTTCGATTTGGCCGTCATCCAGCTGCCCGCCTATCCAATCCAGCAACACCAGTACCTTGACCCCGGACCGTGCGCGTTCACTCAGGACATCGACAAACTCCCGCGCAATGCTTCCCGAGAAAAAGATATAGGTTTCGAGCGTGATACTGCGGCGGGCAGACCGCATGGCCAACAGCATGGAGGAAAAGATCTGGTCACCGTTGATCAATTCCTGCACTGCGTTTCCACTGATGAGATCCGGTCCGAGCAGGACGCCCATGGTCCGCACGAACTGCGGGTCGCTCGTCTGGTGCAGAGGGTTGATACCGGTGTCTACCTGTTTATCGCCTATGCCGAGGTTGGCGACCAGAAGCGCCAGCAGCACTCCGCCGCAAGCGGCAGCTAAAAGGCCGGCGATCTTTTTGGCGTGGGATCTCACGAGATCTTGCCTGCGCTGCGCAGACCCATCCAAGGGCTATACGGGAAGAATGGAGTTCCCACCGCCGGCGCTGCCGTAGTCCTGCAAGGTGTTGTAGTCGAGTCTTCCTTCATTCAACGCCTGCACGATTGCGTCCAGCTGTGCAGCATCGGGGACGATATAAACCATCACCTGGCCAAGCGCGTTTTTCCAGTATTTCGCATAGGGCACTTCGTCTTCGTGCATCTTCTTCGCCACGTAAGTACCGTCGTCGAGCTGGCCAAACAGCGTCACCACCGGGTCTTCATGATTCGTGTTCTTTACAGTGAGAGTCATGCTGGTCTCCTCAGTACATATGCCGCCGCCCGACCCATCAAGCGTTCTGACCATCTGAACACGGTCGAGGGCAGCAGTTCCCTCACCCGACGGGCCGTTTTTCGGAATCCTTGTCGGGAGGTAGCGAAGCAGCGGTTTCAACAGGAATGGCGATCCACCGCTTCATACCAGCTGCATCTGGTACGGTGAACTATTGCCCGGGGTGCGCTCTAACTGGTATGCAGGCCCTGCGCCAACAATTCCCGCTGCAACAATGCGCCGACAGAGCATGCACTGTTTCCAGCCAGCTTCATCAATCTGTCTTTTGAGGTTACCAATGAAAACCAGGAAAATCTGCGGACCCCTGATATTGCTGCTGTGCGCCTCACACGTCTTGGCCCAAGCCCCAAAAGGCGCCGGTGAATGCCGGATCAGGCCGGGAACGCTATGCGCCGACCTTAACCTGAACGGCATGAACATGCGCGATGCCAGCCTGGCCAACTCGCAGTTCACAAGATCCAGCATGGTGGCAGTCAACCTCCATGGCGCTGACCTTAGCGAAGCAAACCTGCAGGAGGCAAGGCTGACCGGTGCCGACCTCGGCGAGGCAGTACTTGATGATGCCGACATGGCTGGCAGCACGCTGGCAGGCGCGAATCTGGCCGACGCCGAAATGAATGGGGCCAACCTGCGCAATGCCCTCATGCACCGCGTGCGTGCTCAGGATGCCGGGTTGCGCGGCACCGACCTGTTTGGCGCCAATCTGAGTCAGGCCGACTTCACCGATGCCAGATTGCAACGCGCCAGCTTCCGGGGAGCCAACCTGACCGGCACGGTATTAAGGGGCGCCAATTTGCGTGGAGCTGATTTCACGAACGCGAACCTGACCGATGCGGATCTGCGCGGCGCCAATCTCGAGCTAGCCACGTTTTCCGGTGCAAACATAAGCACATGCATCGGGTGTCGGTAATCTGTGCTCGTTTCTGGTTACAGAAAGCGCAGCGGCAGTGCAATGCTCCGCGTATCTTCCACGAAACGACTGACAACGATAAAGAGACAACCCGTCGGAATAAGCATGCTGCGTTTTCGTTGAACACCACCATCGATTGCATGGCGGCGTTCGTCTGAAGCACATCAGGCAACGAACTGCCTGCCGCCCTTATTTACCTCCCGGCGTACCCGTCGGGGGCGCGACGCTGCTGGTGGCATTTTGCCCAGTGGGGCTCATGCGGCCTTCGCGATTTGCCTGCGTCTTGCCCGCAGCGTTCATGGTGTCGCTACCGGCTTCGCCCATCGTCTTGCCCGAGCTGCTTGCTCCCGAGGTCTTCGAAGCGTTGTTCTTGCCGGTCGCATCGATGCTGCTGGTGGCGTTCTGCCCCCTGGGGCTCATGCGGCCTTCGCGATTCGCCTCCGTCTTGCCCGCAGCATTCATGGTGTCACCACCGGATTCGCCCATCGTCTTGCCCGAGTTGCTTGCTCCCGAGGTCTTCGAAGCGTTGTTCTTGCCGGTCGCATCGATGCTACTGGTGGCGTTCTGCCCCCTGGGGCTCATGCGGCCTTCGCGATTCGCCTCCGTCTTGCCGGCCGCGTTCATGGTGTCACCGCCGGCCTTTCCCATATTCTTGCCGTGTGCATCAGCCATATTGCTCGACTCTGCGTAGACGCTTCCGGCGCCAAAGGTTGCCGCTGCCATAACGGCGGCGCTCATGATCCTGAGGTAGTTCTGTTTGACGGCCATAAGATTCTCCTGATAGTGGTAACAATGAAAGCCAGTGGCGAGGTAAATGCCGTTGTCGATGACTCTTGGCTTAAAGGGATACTACATTCGCAGCGCAACCAATCCGGTGCGTGCTTTCCATCGACCTCGTAGATCAGAGCAGGCGTTTCCGTCGAGGTTCAGCGTTTATAGGCCAATATACGAATCGATCAACGCAGACAAGGCGATCGCCAGCAAACACCGTGAGCGACTTGACGGCACCGCAATGCGGTTTAATGCAGCCAAGCAGCCTCGTCAGCGGGCGCTTAGTCTTTGCAAACCCGCTAGTTCTGTTGCTCACGCGGTACGCCGTCAGCGCGATCCGCCGAGACGTTCTGCCTGAGCCCGCACTGCCTGCGGATTCGCTTCGATGTAAATGCGCTTGACACGCTTGAACCGAGCACGAATGGCCGATTCGATGCGACGTACCGATTCAAATACCTGCTCCGCAGGCATGTCGTTCTTGAACTCGACGTCCAGCGTCATCAGCACTTCCTCGGGGCCGAGATACATCGTCAGCGGGAATCCGGATTTCATCACCATGGGATCCTCTTCCACCATGTCGCGCACGGCGCGGGCCGTATTCTTGTCCATGCCCTCGCCAACGAGCAGTCCCCGGCTTTCCCAGATCAGCACGACAGCCACTGCCGCCAGCAGGAGCCCAATGGCGACCGACGCAGCGCCATCCAGCACCGGCATCTCGAAATAGTGGCTGGCAAAGACGCCGATGGCAGCGATGGCCAACCCCGCCAGCGCTGCGCTGTCTTCAGCAACCACGGTAAACGTGCTCGGGTCCTTGCTGTCATGCAGGGCCTTGAAGAACGGCTCCTTGCCTTTGGCCTTGAACACCGCGTGAATGGCAATCCCAAAGCTGATGCCCTCGAAGACCGCAGCGGCTGCAAGCACGATGTAATTCCATTTCGGATCGGTGAGCGGTTCGGGATGGCGGATGTGCTGTATGCCCTCGTAGATCGACATTCCGCCGCCCAGCCCGAAGATCAGGATGGCCACGATCAGGCTCCAGAAGTAGATTTCCCTGCCATAGCCGAAGGGATGCTCGGCGTCGCCCTTGCGCTTGCTGCGCTTCATGCCCACCAGCAGCAGCACGCTATTGCCCGTATCAACTGTCGAGTGGATCGCTTCGGACAGCATGGAAGAACTGCCTGTGATACCGGCCACGATGAATTTCGTAATGGCGATGGCTGTGTTGCCCGCCATGGCGCCATAAACAACCACGCGCGATTCGGCCATCGTCCTCCCTTGCTGATAGATGTCTGAAGAAATTCAACTGCATGCATCTGCTCTGATGAGCAATGCAGGACACGGTTCCTTCAGCCGGCGCGGACTTTACGCGTCCGCAAGAAATGGGCGCGCAAAGCCCGCCATGGCTGGCGTTGATAACGCTCGCTCAGGCCCGGCAATCGACCTTCATGGACTCGATGGCGTTGGCAAAGCCCAGGTCCTTGTGAAAATCCTGGACGACTTGATTCGGTCGCAGAATGACCGCATGGCCACCGTAGCCCGGCTCGTCAAAAACGGTTACCAATGCTTCGGGACCAGTATCAATGCCGTCCATTTTCCGCGCCCAGTCCTCCCCTGCCGCCGTTTTCAGGTCCGGCATGTATTTGCTCCCCAAGATCGTCATGTACTCATTGCCCTTGACCTTGTCAACGTTGTCCATCAGGCGAACCCAGCATCCCGCGTGCGGATTTTGAGCCGTCCGGCTTGCATCGGTGGCCGGCACAAGCACGACCACGGGAACGGCTGTACGGGCGCCGCCCTGCGGCTGCATGCCGCGCTGGCTCGCAGCCGTGGCAGGTCCACTGGGGGCTGGTGCGCCGGGCCGGACTGCGGCCGGATTTTCCCCCGACTGTGCGGATGCTGTCTGGGCCACCGCCACTGAACAGCCAATCCCCATGCCCGCGACCAGAATGCCACAGACGGCGGTTTTCATTGATCTCCACATAGTGCCTCCATATCGTCGGTTAACAAGAAGATACCGTCCGGATGGCAGTCCTCCGGCTTGGGAGCCTTGGCATTGCGCCCCAAGCCTGCCCTTGATCCGCGCCACGTTGGCGCCAATACGTCTGGAACGGTGGTTTGATGTCTGAAGTTTAGGCCGCAGGCATTAAGCGAAGCTTAAGCTTCGGGCCTGCACGACGAAACGCAGCGCTCCTTATGCTGGAAAGGACTTCTCCGATGACATGCGCTGTTCCGGCACATACTGATCAGTACGGCGAGTTCTTCTGGCATGGCATTCCACCCTCTCCCATACCCGGCTCAACGAAGGCCAACAGGGCAGCCGGCGGCGCGACCGCGCCTAGCGCCAGGGCAGCGGCGCCGCGCGCCAGCAGCCCGGTCCAGGCCGGGTGGAAGTCCGGATTCCTGAACGTCCCTTCCAGGATCAGCGGCGCGCGCACCGAGAACAGGCTGACATCCTTGGGATGTGCCAGCAGTCGCATATCGATGCGTTCATTGCCAAAGTGAACGGTCCCGTCTAGTGCGAACGTCGTGTCCGTCGTGTCGATCAGCCCGATGTCGATCGCCAGCACGCCATCCGTTGCCTTGGCGTTGAGGTAGGCGCAGTTCACATCGACGGTCTGACCCTGCTTCAGGCTTAGCAAAAGCGCCTCGCCGGCATCAAGTCCGGCCATCTCGACCAGCCTGGCATTGAGCTGGCCATCCGGCATCGCCAGGGAAGCCTCGCCGTTCAGCGATCCCATCATCGCGGCAACCGATTCCCCGCTGGTCCGGAATTGTCCATGGCCGCTGATCAGCCCGGCGCTATTCTCGGCAATAGCGAAACGGTTCAGCAATCTTCCGGCGCTGACCCGGCTGATGTCGACACTCAGGCGCCCACGAACCGGTCTTTCTCCGGGCCTGTCAACGAGATGCAGATCCATCCTCACCGTGCCGCCACCTGCGCCCAACAGCATGGGCGCCAGATGCAGGCGGCCGTCCCGGACCCGGAAGGTCATCTTCATCGATTCGATCGGCAGCTTGTCGGACTGCACCCTGGCAGCGGTATAGCGCACATTGGCATTGAAGCCAAGAAAGCTTGGAAACTCGAATTCCTCATCGGGCAGGACCGTGCTTCGCTCCCTATTTCGCCTTGCCTTTTCTTTCTGCTGCGGGGAAGTGATCTCTCCCGGGCCATCACCCGGGGCAGCGCCTATGAGTCCTCCCAAATCGTCGAAGTCCAGCATCTCTGAACGAAGTACGGATTCGACATGCGGCTTGCTGTGGGAATTATCGACGCGGATCCAGCCCGACAGATCCGAATTGCCTACTTCTCCTTTGATATGCGAAAACCGCCACACCTGATTGCGCATCGTCAGCGTCCCGGCCAGACGGTAGGGCGGTAGCTCCGGCATGCGAAAGCCAACCACGGACTCGGCCCGCCGCGGATTGGGCCCGCTGATGACGAGCGTCGATTTCAGCTGGTTGAGCCTGAGCGGCTGGTCGAAGGTACCGGCCAGATGCCCGCTGGTGTCGAGCGCCTTGAAATCGACTTCGAACGGATAAGGCTTCGGACTGACCAGATCAGTCGCGGGCCCGGCGGCGCCATCTGCCCGGAACGGCTCATGCTGAAAGCGTCCGCGGGCCTTGACCGCTGTCTGCTCCGGGCTGCTTGAGACGGTCAGCCTGAGGTCGGTTCCCGCGGCAGCATCACGATAACGGATCGTGCTGTCGCCATTCTTTTCCTTGCCTGGTTCCGTGCTGAAATCGATGTCGGCGTCCAGCACGCCCGGAAAGCGTCGTCCAAGGTCAAAGGGCTTGAGTGCTTCGGAAAGCCTGACGTGCTCCACGCGGGCATGCAGCGACCCGGTCGGCTGCCCGCTCGCTGCGCTATTTACCGTGGCGCTTGCGTTGACCTTGCCCCCGCCTGCGGCAAAGCGCAGCGCCGCGACGTGCAGGCGGCCGTCACGCAGCGATGCATCGAGCAGCACGCGTGAGAAAACCGCATTCTTCGGCCCGATGATGTGGCTTGCCGCAAACCTGATCGTGGCATCGGTGCGCGCCAGCCACTTCGTCAAGTCGGGAAAATCTCCGTCCCCTTTCATCAGCTGATCGAAGTCCGCATAAGCGAGCGTCTGCGCCGCCAGGTCTGCACGCACCATTTCGGGACTGCGCAGGCCGTGCATGGCCAGGGAGCCAGAAAGCCTGCTTTGCCCAACTCTGGCCTGCAGGCTATCGACCGTGACCAGGCCGCGATTCCGGGACAGATGCGCCTTGACCTCGTAGCCCGGCAGTTCCGGAAGCGCCACACCCGTGATACGGGATAATTTTCCTGTGCCGGGGCCGGACATTGCCAGCTTCAGATCAAAGGTTGATCCGCGATCGGCTGCACTTCCTTCGAGCTGCAAGCGGTAATTGCCGAGAGCGACGTCGAGGCTGACAGGCACCTTCCCGGCGTCTTCCAGAAGGGCAATGGGCTGGCCGACAAACCGGCCTTTCGCAGGCATGCCACGCAAGCGGCCACTAGCCGCGAGATGAACCAGTCTTTCCTGGCCGGGGTGCTCCACGCGATCCAGAACGAGCTTGAGGCGGGTGTCGCCGGATGCCGCCTCATATCGGACATGGCCGTCTGCTGCGCCTGTCTTGCCGGCGGCGAAAGCAATGGTCAGCCGTCCGTTGAGGCGGCCATCCTGTTTCACGTCGTAGGGAAGTAATGCAAGCAAGGGACCTACCGGTAGCTGGTCGAACCGCATTGCGATCTTTCCGGCATGCGATGGCCCCGCCGCGTTCAGCTCAAGCGTCGCTGAAAACGCGCCATCGCCGACTGCGACGCGCAGCGGGTTCACGCTCAGCTCGCCGTCGGTCAAAGTGGCGTCCATCACGAGGTCTCTCAGCGGCAGGCTGTTGCCGATCATCCGGTCAACTGACAAGTGTAGCCGTGCATTCACCGAATCGAGCCAGTTTCCTGCAGACGCCAGCGACACCGACTCGCTCGCCTGGCCGCCCGGTTCTTGCCAGGCGCTGGCCAGCGCCTCGAGCATATCGAGGTCCACGGCCGGTGCTTCAAGCATGGCGTGAAGCCGTGGCTTGTTTCCGGTCGTGTCAAGGCTGGCTGTGCCCTGCAGCTCTGTTTTCCCGGACTGTGCGTGGAACCTGGATAGCGTCCATTTCTCACCGCCTCCCTGAAGCCGGCCTTTTGCCTTGTATCCGCGGTTCAGAAAGGCTGGACTTTCCCCCGGGAGCAGTCTTGCGAGGCTGCTGCCCTGGATACTGCATTGAATGTCTGAATCCTTCTGCGTAAGCGGCGCGCCCAGCTTTCCGCTCGCGTGGATTTCCATGGGCGCGGTTGAAATATGGAGCGAGAACGGATATGGGGCCGTGGCGTGGCGCATCAGGCTGCCTGTCGGCGCGCCGGTTGCTGCAAGCCTGTACGCCATGCCCGCAATTCTTCCACTTGCAGACACGGATACGGGCTGGCCATGCGCTGCCCTGGCTTCAAGCGTATCGATAGTCGCCGTGAGCTTCAGGTCCTTCCCGGAGCGGTAATAATGTATCTGGCCGTTATTGACATGGAGGTGTTCAACTGACGGCAGCCACGACGACCGGTCATCCTTGGACTTTTGCCCATGGGCACCGCTGCCGAACTGCCAGTTGGCCGGCCCCTGAGCGGTTTTCTCAAGGATCAGCATCGGTGATGCCAGGCGCAACTGCGGCAACACGAGCCGACCATGCAGGAGTGCGCGCAGGTCAACCCGCACAGTGAGCGATTCAACGCTCAGCATGTTGGGCCGCTCGCTCCATTCAGGATTCGACACCGTCACCTTTGACGCCTGCATTTCCAAGGCAGGAGAATAATCGATAGCAAACGCGCCCGCTATTTGCACCTCGCGTCCGATGGCAGTGCTGGCAGCAAACTCCACCAGCTGCCTTGCAAACAGGAGTGTTGCCGCGACGAGGACGGCGACAAGGGTGAGCGCGATTCCTGTCCGTCTGAGGCCTTTCGACATGGCGGCGTATGGCCGGCTTGCGCTGGCCACACCTCATTTACCGGTTGGAAGGGCTTGCTTCAATCCTTCGGCCTGGCTGCTTGTCACAGAACCACCGACTATTTCCTTTGCAGTCGCGGTACGCTTGTAGAAGGCTTTTGTATCGCTTTCATCGCGATGGATATCGCTGATGCCGATACTCGCGTTGGCGAAGGCGCCCTTAGTATCGGCCCATACGATCACGTCGCCTTTCCCGAGGTCGGCCTGGGCCTTGGCGGTATAGTTGACGATCGTCAGTCCGGCATCCGCGGTGAGGGAAAAGTTATTGTCGGTCATGAACTGGTTGACCGCCTTATCACTCATCAGCAGCATGGCAAGCGATCCCGCCTCGATTCCGCCCTGCAGCCCGATGCTGACGCCGCCCATGTTGTAGAACACCGGATTGCTCCACTTGTTACCGGAATGGGTGAGCATGACCCCTTCCCCGCCGCGCACGCCCAGCCCCCAGGCGCCTCTTCCATAGGTAGGTACGATAAAGACGCCTTTTGCCTTCTGCAGAAGACTTTTTATTGCCGGATCCGACGTCATCCTTTCGACGACGGCCTTGGCTTCGTTCACCTGCTGCACGGTATCCGACGCCAGATACGGCTGGTTTGCGGGTGCCTTGTCGTTGGTAGCCGCCGTCCCTGCGGCTTGCACATTGGCTGGACCAGCAAGGCCTGCCAATACCAGCACTGAGGCGGCAAGCAATATTTTTGATTGGGGAGAGATGGTGATGTTCATTTGGATTGCTCCTCGAATTGATTAAGAGTGCACGGTCGTAGCAAGGTGGTTTGCCGTCGTGCGCCAGGCCGCTTATGACTTGCCCGCGCCACTGGCTTCGCCCGTGCTCGGGCCCTTTGCCTTGACGTTGTCGCACGCAATCTTGATCGACCCGAATTCGTCGAAGAACCCCATTTTCTTGCTCACGTCCGGTGACTTCTGGCCAGGCTTGAAGGTGGCGACAAGATCCTTAAAGTTCTCATTGTCGTAAACCAGGACGCGCGCCTTCGGGCCGGTTTCGACACTGCTGATTTTCCCTTTCCAGTCGATACCGAATGGACCCGTCATGTCAGCCATATCTACCGGCCCTAACAAGGTAAGGTTGTCACCACGATAGTTCTGGTCATCGTAAAACTTGGCCCAGCATCCCTTCTTCTTCCACTGGTTCTGTTCCGGCGCGTTGATCGGAATGAGCAGCAGGACGGCTGCAGGCTTGCCACTGGCATTCTGCTTGCCGTGGGCATTGGCATTGGCATTCGCCTTGGCAGCTGTCGTGTCATTCGGTCCCACGGTACCTGTCGCGGAATTGGCGGACTGACCCGGTGCGGCGCTGGCGGTCGGCGAAGTTGCGCCAGCCTTGTCCTGGCTGAATGCCATGAGTGGAACAAATGCGAGTGAGACTGCAGTCAGGAGAATCTTCTTTCCTGGCATCGTGGCTGCGATATTCATGGACTTTTCTCCTTCAATGAAACGTCATTGATCTATTGAACGGCACGAGGTTGCGGCGAAGACGGAGGGCAGTTTCGGACAAATCCCGCCGATGTTCCGAACGTTCGGGCCGCTTGGTTTTTGAAGCATAGGCAAGCAGTGTTAAGTCAATCTTAAGTTGCGTGTCAGCGCCACTTGGCGCCGGCGGACCGGTCTGTCTGGACCGGATCGACATGTGCACGGGCGCCGAATGAATGGCACCGCGGCATTCAGGCAGCACTTTCCCCAATGTCGTCCGCGCGCCGCGCAGGTGCCGCCGTGGGCTGCCGAAAAATAACTTCGACGCACAGCCCACCGAACGACGACCTGCGCAGTTGCACCGAAGCGCCATGCTGCCTCGCAACGTTGCCTACAATCGCCAGGCCCAGACCGCTCCCCGGTTTACCGTCGGCATTGCACCGATAGAAGCGCCGGAACACGTGTCTGTACTCGCTTTCGGGAATGCCCGGCCCGGAGTCGTCTATTCTGAAAGAAAGTCTTCCCCCGGCGTCCGTCCTGATCGTAACCGCAACTCGGCCTTCCTCGTTCGTGTAGCGGATTGCATTCTCAACAAGATTGCGCACCAGCGCCTGTAACTGGGTTGCATCGCCGTACGTCGTCTCGTCGCCGTCAGCATTGAATTCGAAGGCAAGATGACGATCTTCGGCGTCGGCATAACATTCACCAATAGCCCGCCGCGAGATTTCGGCTAGATTGACAGAAGCAAAACTAGTAATGGTCTCGTCCGATTCGGTTCGTGCGGCCGAAAGCAATTGCTCTATCAACCTGTTGGCACGCGCCACACCGGCACGTAACTGGGATATGGCAGCGACTCTTTCAGGCTCTGTTCTCGCATGATCGAGAACGTCAACCTGAAGCGTCAGGGCGGTGACGGGAGAACGCAATTCATGGGCGGCATCGCTGATGAATGCGCTTTGTGCCTGAAAGGCGCGGCGCAGCCTTTCCAGCAGCGAATTAAGCGCCCGTACGACTGGCGCGATCTCACTGGGCAAGCCGGCTTCCGACACAGCATCGAGCGACTGTGCATGACGCCGTTTCACTTCCTTCTCAAGGCGCCGGACCGACTGAAACTCGCGCCCTATCAGCCACCATATCAGCCCCCCCATCAGTGGAGCGAAGGCAAGCAACGGGCTCAGACTGCGCAGGGCCGCTACCCCCGCCAGCTTCCTCCGCGCTTCCAGCGGCTGGGCAACCTGGATCACTCGTTTCAAGGTCGGCATGGTATAGACGCGCCAAACCGTTCCTCCGGAAGCCGCAGTGTTAAAGCCCAGGGTCGATGGAGACGGGAGCTCCGTCCTGGGGTGGGACTGGTACAGGATGCTTCCATCCAGACGCCAGACCCGCACGAAAGTATCAAGCACTTCCTCGGCATAGATGTCCAGTTCCTCGCCCTCGGCGAAACCCTGGTCACGCAGCGCCAGCGCGGTTTGCCGCAACTGACGGTCAAACAGCTTCTCGTTTTCCTTCAATGTCTTCTGAAACGTGACAGACCCAATTAAGGCTGCCACGGCGAGCATTGATAGCATCAGCAAGGCGATCAGTCTTGCACGCAGCGAATTCATTGCCTGCGGTTTTTCTTCGGAATGCAATACCCGACCCCGCGCAGCGTCTGTATGAAGTCATGGCCGAGTTTCTGACGAATCGCGTGAATATGCACCAGCACGGCATTGCTGTCGACCTCTTCGCCCCACCCATAGATGCGTTCTTCCAGCTGAGCACGGGAAAGCATCACGCCAGGCCGTTGGATAAGCGCTTCGACGACTGCACACTCCTTGGCCGACAACGCCACCGGTTCACCATTTTTCATAACCTGTCGCGTATTCGGATTGAATTTCACGTCCTGTATTTCAATCTCGGGTTCCGCGCGGCCGCAACTGCGGCGCAATGTGCACCGTATTCGCGCCGACAGCTCTTTGGCACTAAACGGCTTCACCAGGTAATCGTCGGCGCCGAGGTCCAGCCCATGCACCTTGTCATCGACGCTATCCCGTGCGGTGATAATGATGACTGGAATAGCGCGCTTGCCATCGCGGATTTCGCGGAGAATCTCGAGGCCATTTCGTTCAGGCAAACCCAGGTCAAGCAGCAACAGGTCGAAATGCTCGGATGAAACCATGTCATTGACTGCACGTCCGTTATTAACGAGATCGACCACGAAGCCATCGCTCTGCAACGAGGTACAGATACTCGCACTGATCATCGCATCGTCTTCGGCAACCAGGATCCGCATCGTTTCCTCCTGTGAACGTTGTGCTTAAAAAAGCACGGCAACAATGAGTATAAAAAAGGCATATATTTTCGGGATTTAAACGTCTCTGCAGATAGATAGATTTGTCCGAACGTAAGCAGCCCGAGAACGGTGCATTTCCCGTGTCCGGCATTTGACCGAACATAATGCAGCTGCCTTGGCGCATCCTGAATATTCAATGCTCGCAAGAGATCTTCCGATGAATGCCTGGTTCTTTACCTTGGCGGCGCCGCCGTGCTTCGAGCACGGCATTGACCTCTGCACCGAACAGAAGCGAGACCATAGCCAGGTACAAATAGACAAGGAGCAGAATGATCGCGCCGACGCCGCCGTAGCTCTTGTGATAGAGCGCAACATGGGTCACATAGAGACGCAGCCCAAAGGAAGCCACGCCCCAGACCGAAACGCACAAGACAGAACCCACGGTGACAAAGCGGAACTCGTGACAAACGTTCGGCGCGACGTAATAAATAATGGCAACCACGCATGCGAGCAGCACCACTGCGGCTGGCCATCGCAGCCATGTCCACACCCGGACAAAGCTGTCTTCAAGCCCGAAGAGCCGTGAAAGCCATTCCAGTACCGTAGGACCGGACGCCATCAGCACCGCGGCGGCGGTTAGCAGGGCGAGGAGGCCCACGGTATGGACGAGTGAAACTAGGTAGCGCTTCCATGCGGGGCGCGGTATGGCGACTTCATAAGCGACGTTCATCGCCTGTATCACGGCCCGGGTGGCGCGCGATGCGAGCCACAATGAGGCAGCCGCACTGAACGACAGAATTCCGCCATGCAAGGGCCGCAGCTCATGGGTTGCCCTGACCAGAAGCGCCACCAGGCGTGGCGGAAAGAGTGAGGGCGCCGCCAATCTGTTCCATGCGTACAGCTCCCCGAGGTTCAGGAAGCTCGCCAGTGCCATCAGCAGGAGGAGGAACGGGAAGATGGAGAGCAGCAAATGAAACACCAGCGCAGCGGCATAGACCGGCATGTTATGACGAAAATAGCGCTGAACGGCGGCACGGGCAGTGTTCCAGGGACCGAATTTTTCAGCATCGTTTTGACAAGGCATCGCGCTGCTTTCACCTAGGCGCTTCGGTCCCGGCACGAAGCATTGCAGGGGCCGCGAGGCGTGAAGCAGCGCGCGGCCAGCCCAGCAATACAAAATTGCAATGTCTCGACAGCGCGCGCATGATGCTATCCGTTCGTCCTGTCGCGCCACCGGTGCAACAGGGGATCCAAAGGTGAGCGCTAGCGGGCGCAGCCTTCCATGCAGGCGGTGTTTCGAACATCCGGCCTCGGGTCCGGTCCAACGAAGCCATCGCGGTTTGGCATCCGCACCTGGGGCAGCGTTCGCGCATCCATCACGGCGTTTTCCGGAATGATGCCGTTCATGTAGAGCAGGTAGGCGGTCGCCGCATAGGCCTCGCTCGGGCTCAGCGTGCCGGGCGCATTGAACGGCATCGCGCGGTGGATATAGTCATAGACGCTGGTCGCATAGGGCCAGTAGCTGCCTACTGTCTTCACCGGCGCGGCGGTATTGAGCGTGCCTTTCCCGCCCACCAGCCTGTCCATGGGCTTGCCCTCGCCCTTCTGCCCGTGGCAACTTGCGCAAGCCTGCGCATAGAGTGTCCGGCCCTGCGCCACGCTGCCCGACCCGGCAGGCAGGTTCCTGCCGTCCGGTTGGACGTCGATGTTCCAGGCCGCCACCTGCGCCGGGCCAGGCGTGGCGCCGATGCTGTATTGCACGCCGGCCGCGGGCATGTCGGCAATGGCAGCCGCCTGCGCTCCCGCATCGTCGTGGCCTTGCTGGGCACTGCGCGCAGCGATGCCGCCGCAGCCCGAAACCCACACCGCTGCTCCGAGTGCCGCGATGCGGCTGATCTTTTCAAGCGTGAACATTGCTCACCTCGCCGTTCTGCGCCACGCCCCAGCTTTGTATGGCGTTCAGGTGATAAACCGAATTGAGGCCGCGCACCGCGACGAGTTCGGCAAGCGTAGGCTGCACGTAGCCTGTCTCGTCGATGCAGCGGCTCTGCAGGATTGCAGGGCCGCCCTGCCAGTTCCACATCATCCGGAAGCGGGTCAGGCATTTCGACAGCACCGGCGCCTGCAGCCGCGCCTCTTGCCAGCTCTTGCCGCCGTCGACCGACACATCGACCCGCCTGATGCGGCCGCGGCCCGACCATGCCAGGCCGCTGATTTCGCGATAGCCAGGCTGGCCCAGCCGCATGCCGCCCGAAGGCGAGGTGATGACCGACTTCGCCTCCATGTCGAAGGTGAACAGGCGCGCCTTCCCGTCAGGCATCAGGTCGGAATACTTGGAGGTTTCCTCGCGGGTGTAGAACGGCTGCTCGCTGAATTTCAGGCGCCGCAGCCACTTGATGTTCATGTTGCCTTCATAGCCCGGCAGCAGCAGCCGCAGCGGATAGCCTTGCTCGGGACGCAGCCGCTCGCCGTTTTGCGCATAGACCAGCAGCGCGTCGTCCAGCACCTTCGCGATTGGAATCGAACGGTCCATCACGGCCGCGTCGGCGCCTTCGGCCAGCATCCACCGGACACCGGCCTTCAGGCCAACCTGCTCGGCAATCACCGACAGCGGCACTCCGGTCCATTCGGCGCAACTGAGCAGCCCATGCGTGCCCTGCACCGTCTTTTCCTTCGGACCCTTCCATTCGGTCAGGGTGTTGCCGGAACATTCGAGAAAGTGGATGCGGGACACTGACGGCAGCCGCATGATGTCGTCCATGGTCAGGACCAGCGGCCGGTCCACCATGCCGTGGACGACCAGGCGATGCTGCTCGGGATCGATCGCCGGGACGCCCGCATGATGCCGCTCGAAGAAGAGGCCGTTCGGCGTGATGATGCCATGCAGATCCTGCAGCGGCGTGAAGCTCCACGAGGACAGTGGCGTGGGGGTAAGGTCGGTCGCACGGCGCACCACGTCAGACTCGTATGACGAGGGCATGCCGTATGGCGGGCTGACGATGGGCCTGCCCTGCTCATGGGTCCACGCCGCGGCGCCGGCTTTCCCCGCGGTGTCGGCGGCTGCCGCGCCGCGCAATCCGTCGAGCGCAAGCACGCCGGCCGCCGCCGTCCCGCGCAGCATGAACTGGCGCCGGCCGGCGTGTTCAGGCTGGCCCGGTGCCGGGAGCTGCGCGCCTTCCTTCTCAGAATCTCGCATACCCGTTCCTTTCTGATTGAACTGCGTCCATACAGCGTCGCCATGCCGACGCGGCGCGGAAACCCCCTGCGCCGGCCTGCCGCCGATTAGACCAGGGCCGCACGGATCAGTTCGGAGCCAGCGCCCCGCCCTTACCAGGCAACCACGCCAAAGCCGTCGGATGGCTGATACGTGTAATACACCCCTATCGTGTCGCGCCGCTGGGTTGGCGCGCCGGGGCCAAACAGCGTGGAATCGCGGCGCGACGTGATGTACTTGAGCGATACCAGATGGTTGCGCTGCAACCGCACCGTGAGCGATGCTTCGCCGCGGAATACGCGGTCCGTCGCATCGCTGTCGGAACGGATCAGGCTGCCGGCCAGGTATCTGCGGGCAACGAGGTCCAGCGACGCCTCGTTGCCCAGCACTATGCGCATGGCCAGCAGCATTTGCGGCGCCAGCCCATAGCGGTCGTCACGCGGCGCCGAGCTCTGGATCGTCCCCATTGCGGTGTAACCGATGCCTGCAGACGCGTGCCCCTGCAGCGCCACCGAAGGCGACACGCGCCACTGGCCGGTGCTGCCCAGCGAAACGGCGCTGCTCGACAGGCGAAATACCTGCGGCGCCAGGTAGTCGAAGCTGCCATACAGGCCCCAGATGCCCCGGTACCGGTCGCCGGCGGAATAGGCTGAACCGACCAGCAGGCCACGCGTGGTCAGGCTTTCGACACCGCGGTTGCTGGCCCTGGCCTGGAAACTGAAATAATCGAATGGCCGCCGGTACTGGTATCCGCTCTTGCCGGGAAGGCCGTAGTCGAGGTTGAATTCGGCTGCGGCTTCATTGTCGCCGCGTGCCAGCGACGGACCGAGATTGCTGCTTCTTGTCGTACTTGCGCCAAGCTGATAACGGGCGAACGTCGCCGGCTGCCCGCTTTCAAAGGTTTTTGCGCCGGCAACGCCCAGATAGCGATTCAGGCCCAGCGGCGGCGATATGGCCGCCGCGCCCAGTTCGCGCCAGGCCGGAGTCAGCCCGCCGCCACGTTCAAGCAGCAGATGCGACATCCGGAACAGGGACTCGCCCAGGAAACTGCCGCCGATGCTGGTCGTGATCTGATCGTTTTTCGAGGGAGGCGTCGTTTCACCGGCGACTTCCCAGACCGCGCTGCCCGCGAAAGCATAGCCGAAGGAATGCCAGAACGGCAGGCCATTGCTGCGCGCCAGTCCGTAATAAACCGACCCCTGGTAGGGATGCCCTATCTGGTTCACGACGAAAGAGTCATTGTCGGTGGTCCAGCTGTTGCGCAGGTTGCGCCGGATGGAGTGGCGGCTGACGGCGAAGTCGTCGCCGACAAAGCGATCGTCGAAGCGGTTGAGCAGGAACTGGAACGCGCCGATCTGCAGCGCCGGCAGCAGATAATTCCTGGCCTGGGCGCTGCTGCCTGGATGAACCGTAAGGTCGATCCGGTCCGCCGCGCCAGCTTCCCGGCCGGCGCGCGTGTCCAGCGTGTCGACGTCGGCAATGGGCGTGGCGCCGCTCGCGCCTGCCAGCGGCGCCAGAGCAAGACCCAGGAACAGAAGCACCGATCCTCCGCCATTCGGCATCGCGCCGCGCGCCGCGCCCGTATCTGCTCTACTTAACCGCATTGAATCACTGCGCCCCAAGAGCCGCCGACTCCTTGTCGACCGCTGCCAGCACAGCCTTTCCGACACGGCCCTCGACCTCCTTGCGCACCGGCAGCAGCGCCTTGCGCCATTCCGCCTTCTCGGCGTCGGTGAGCACATGGACATTGGTCTTGCCCGACTTCCGTATCTCATCCAGCGCCTGTGCGTTTTCCTGCTCGGAAATGGCATTGGTGTATTTGGTCGCATCCTTCATCGCACCTTCAAGCTGGGTGCGTATGTCGGCCGGAAGGCCGTCCCAGAACTTCTTGTTAACGATGACCGCATAACCGATATAGCCATGCTCGGACACGGTCAGGTCGCTTTGCACCTCGTGCATTTTCTGCGTGTAGATATTGGACGGCGTGTTCTCGGTGCCGTCCACCACGCCGGTCTGGAGCGCCTGGTACACCTCGGAAAAAGCCATCACCTGCGGATTGGCGCCCAGGGCGCGCATCTGCGCGTCAAGCACTTTGGACGACTGGATGCGCATCTTCATGCCCCTGAAGTCCTTCGGATGCAGCAGTGGCTTGTTGCCGGTCATGTCCTTGAAACCGTTGTCCCAGTAGGCCAGTCCGACGATGCCCTTCGGCTCAAGCTTCTTCATCAAGCTCTTGCCGACCGGCCCTTCGGTCACGCGGTGCAGAACATCCCGGGTGGGAAAGATATAGGGAATGTCGAAGGCTTCGAATTCCTTCACGCCCAGCGGGCCGAACTTGGCCAGCGACGGCGCCAGCATCTGGACCGCCCCCAGTTGCAGCGCATCCAGTTCCTCCTTGTCCTTGTACAGCACGCTGTTCGGATAAACCTCGACCTTGACCCGGCCATTGGTGGCTTTCTCGGCCAGCTCCTTGAAACGCTCTGCGCCTTTTCCCTTGGGGGTTTCCTTGGTTACAACGTGACTGAACTTGATGATGATCGGGTCCTCCGCATAAGCGGAAGCGGATGTCAGCATGCACGCGGTGACAACGGCAAAAAGAAAGCGGGGTCTCATAACGGTCTCCGTTCGCATAGAAATGAATTCGCTTGTTATTGGTGAAATGTGGTCTTCATCTGCGTGCTCGCCAATTGTGGATATCCGCAAGGCCTTTGCGCGAAATCGACAGACATGCCCATGCCATCCGCTTGCCTGACGCGAACCCCCTTGGCGACGCATGTCGCCGGCGGCAGTTGACACCCGACGCGTTTAGCTTATAGTGAATTTATATTTGCCCCAATTTAATACTGCCGACTGTTTGAGCAGCATCATCGTCGGCCCTGCTGGAGAGCAGCAATGACATCGAACGGAATTTTCAGGATATCAACGCTGGCGGCTGCAATGCTGCTGCCGATCGCAGCTTCCCCGCAGGAAAAGCAGCAAGCTGCTGCGCCTGCTCCTGCCCCCGCTTCCGGTAGTGCCGTCCAGGTGGCGCCTGCAGTCGCTCCCCTGGTGATGCTGGACCCGACCGAGCTGCGCAGCAAGCCCACGCTGGCGAGAGGATGCTGGGTCTGGATGTTTCCGGACAAGAATTACAACGGAAAGGACAGCATTGCGGTCGCCGGCCCCGCCGATATACGTTCCCTGCATACGCCGGTGGGCCTCGACTGGCACCACAAGGCGGAAAGCCTGATCGTCGGACCCAAGGCCAGCCTGACCGTCTACGAAGTGGAAGGGTTTCGCGGCCTGGAGCGCACGTTTCCGCCCGGCTTCGAGGTGAAACAGCTGCGTAAAGACCTGGGCTTCATACAGTCGATCGATGCGCTCAAGCTGAACTGCAAGGAATAACCGCGGCCCAGTCTGCCCGGCCCGCCTGTCACCGCGATTTATCCAGCGAATACAGGTACGCCGCGATGTCGCGCGCATCCTGCTCCCTGACATGCAGGTCGGGCATCGCCGAGCGCGGATCGATCGCCTGTGGATTCATCAGCCAGCGCACCATGTTGTCGGGCGTATTGAGCAGCACGCCGCCAAGGTAACGGCGCGTGGCCACGCTTCCCAGAGGCGGGCCGACGTTGGGGCTGCCTTCAACGGTACCGGGGATGGCATGGCAGGTCACGCAAAGATACTGATAGACCGCGTGCAGGCCCGCTTTCGGATCGCCGTCGGGCTGGCCGCCTATCCGTGCCGCCGCCTTTCGGTGGGGTTGCGCCGCAGCCGCCTCCAACGTCTTGTATTCAACCGGCGACAAGGCTGGCAGACGCTTGACGAAAGCAACCAGGTCCCACAATTCTTCCTCGGTCAGCCGGTATTGCCAGCCGGGCATGGCGGTCATCTTCACGCCATGCTTGACGATCCAGTAAATCTGCGAGGGCGTCCAGTTCCTCCCCGGCTCCACCAAGTTGACAGGCGCTGGTCGCAGGCCGAAAGCGAATGGCTCAGGCGACACGCCGGGCGCGCCATGGCATTGCACGCAGTGTCCGGCATAGAGCGCCAGGCCGCTGCGAAATCGATCCGGCGCATTGAGCGGCGGCGGCTTGATGTCGTCGGCCCGCGTCTTAACCGAGCGCAGCATCGCGTAATGCAGCAGATGATAGGTCAGCCCCGTGTGATGCTTTGTGGCGGCAACGTCATACACGCCGGCGTAGACGAAAGCCGCCGCGCCCAGCGCACCGGCCACCAGCAGCATGCCGACCGTGACGAATACCGTTTGGATGATCAGGATGGCTTTTTTCATCAGGTCGTTGAAGAAAGGACGAATGGCCGGCGCAGCGCTGCGAAGCTGCGCAGCCCGCTGCTCGGTACATGGCTGTTACTGTCTATCCATGTGCCAGTGGATCGGGCCTGCAACCTCCATGCCATTGGCTTTCGCCAATGCCATTTAATGCCCTTGAGCACAGGCGGGCACTCCACCTCTCAATCCGAAAGAACGGCGCTCAGGAAATACATTCGTGTAAATATAATTACAGCCTCATGTAAGTTTTTCATGTTTTACTTTCGTCGGGACAATGCCTACGGACGGCTTGATGGGCACCACGATGCGCAGGTCACCGCTGCGCCGCGTGTAGCCGAGCCTGTCGAAATGCGCGAGCATGGGAACGGCAAACTTGCGGCTGGTGCGCCATGCCTGACGCGCATCCGAAACAGTGAACTGCGTCGGCGATGGATACGCTTCGAGGAGGCGCTCGTGCGCCCATTGCATGGCGTCACGGTGAAAGGCAATGCGCTGGCCCGGGAGCTGGCCTTCAAGCAGCACGCAGCGGCGCAGGTCGGTCAGCATGCGCAGCAGTGCGGCCGGCCTGCGGCCATCTGCCAGCGCGGCAGGATCTGGCGGCGACATGCCGCCGTCGCGCAGGCGCGCCTCGATATCCAGCGCCAGCTGGCGGTCGACGGGTGGCAAAGCCCCCAGCGGGTCGTGCCCGGGCAGGCGCGCCAGGCCGTCAGCGATGGCGATGCGGCCCGCAGCCGTCATGTCATGCAGCATGGCCCTGAAGACAGGCGGCGCCATGTCAGCCGGCAATTGCGCACGGCACCATGACAGGGGTGCTCCGGCCTGCCAGGGCGCTTGTGCATGGTAGCGTTCCAGCGCAGTATCCAGCTGTCCTGCGAGTTCGGCGAGCAGAGGCTGGTAGACCGCAAGCCTGTCATCCACTGGCCTGACGTCAGGAATATCCCTGGCGTCAAGGCCAATGCCGGCCAGGGCATCGGCGATCTCCGACAGGGGCATCCCCCGGTGCCCGGCCGTCTTGAGCCGTTCAAGCAGGATGTCGATGCCATCGCCGCGCGCAATGACGTGCAGCCGCGCGAGGCCCTGCCGGTCCGAGCGCCGCAGCCAGGTCGCAGCAGGTTCCAGCACCCTGCCCCCGGCGAGCGTCGCTGGCGGGGTATCGCTGCGCAGGATGAAAGGCTCGTTCACGGCTGCGACCACTGGCCGGTGCGTGCGTAGCTGAGCGACGACACACTGGTCTGAACCGGGCTTGTTCTGCGCCAGCAGGCGCACTGTCGCCGCCACGTCGCTGGCGCCGATCAACAGGCGCACCGCCTGGCCGTCCGACAGGCTGCGGGGAGCGCCAGGCGCCATTCTGATATCGACATCCAGCAGACAGCTGGGACGCAGCATTCCGACCGGCGCCAGCACGTCGCCACGGTGGATGTCGCTGGTGTCCAGATGCCGCAGGTTGACGCCAACCCGCTGCCCCGGGGACGCCGTACTCACGGACTGGTTATGGCACTGCAGCTGGCGCACGGTGGTGCGCCGCCCCGAGGGCAGCAGTTCCAGTTCATCGCCGACCATGAGCCGGCCGGCGCGCAGCGTGCCGGTGACGACGGTGCCGCTGCCCCGCAGGCTGAATACGCGGTCAACCGGCAGATAGCAGCGCGCTCCTGAAGACACCGGCTCGGTTTGCGCTTGCAGTAGGCGGCGCAGGGCGGCGCCGGTTTCCTGCATGCCTTCGCCGGTCCGCGCCGACGTGAAGACCACGGGTGCGCCTTCGAGGTGGCTGCCCTTGAGGAAGGCGCGCAACCGTTCCAGCAGCGCCCTGCGCTCGCCAACGGCGACGAGATCGCTTTTGGTGACGGCGATCAGTCCCTGCCTGACGCCGAGCAGACTGGTAATGGCGACATGCTCCACAGTCTGCGGCATGATGCCCTCGCGGGCGTCCACGACCAGCAGCACGGCGCCGATGCCGGTGGCGCCGGCCACCATGGTCCGCACGAACTGTTCGTGGCCCGGTACGTCGATGATGTCGACGATGCCCTCTTCGAAGGCCATCCAGGCGAAGCCGAGAACGATGGACATGCCGCGCCGCCGCTCCTCCTCCAGCCGGTCGGTTTCGATTCCGCTGATGGCCCTGACAAGGCTGGTCTTGCCGTGATCGACATGGCCGATCACCCCAAGCGCCAGATGCGACTGCCGTGGCGATGCCTGTGCGGGCATGCTGCCTGGCTGCCCAGGACCGGCGCTGTCTCCGTTGACCAAGTGCATTTCAGGAAGTCTCCCATGATCGATGCCGACGTCGATAGCGGCGGCACGCCGGCAATGGCCGAGCAATTTCTGCGCCGGTCGGCGGCATAAGTCTTGCATGCCCTTCTCGCCTATGTTGCAGACCCGGCGGACACGATGCAGACAAGTTACGGCGTCATTACCCTGGTGCAGGAACACCGCTTCCGGCTCGTTGATGAGCAAGGCGCTCATGCGCTCTTCGTGCTCGCGCATGATGCTCCGCTTGAATGGCAGGATCTGGAACGCCTGCAACTGGCGGGCAGGGAAGTGCGCGTCAGTCATGCGCCGGCGCCCGGAAAAATTGCCGCCATCGCCCATGACGTCGTCGGACATGACCGCATCGCCAAACAACCTGAACAGGAATGAGGATAGCCATGAAGCAAAACCGGAATTCACCCTCCCGGCGACTGGCCGGATTTCTGAAGAACTGGTCAGTGCCACGGCAGCTGCGCGGCGAGCCGGTCAAGTCGGATGCTGCCCGAAGCGACATGTCGCAGCAGTTGCGGCCGCGTCTGGAGCAGGCCGACCGGGTCGGCACCGGCATCTGCCCGTACTGCGCGGTCGGCTGCGCTCAGCTGATCTACGTGAAGAAGGACAAGGTCATCCATATCGAAGGCGATCCCCGCAGCCCGATCAATCAGGGCACCCTGTGCCCTAAGGGCGCCGCAACGTTCGGCTGGATGAGCAGCCAGCAGCGCATCAACCACGTGCTCTACCGTGCGCCGCATTCGCTGCGCTGGGAACAGAAGCCGCTGGACTGGGCGATGGACCGCATCGCGGCGCTGGTGAAAAAGACCCGCGATGAAACCTTCGTGGAGACCCTGCCCGGCGGCGAGACCGTCAACCATACGCTGGGCATAGGCTCGCTCGGGGGCGCCACGCTGGACAACGAGGAAAACTACCTGATCAAGAAGCTCTTCAGCGGCGGCCTCGGCATGGTGTGGATTGAAAACCAGGCGCGAATATGACATAGCTCCTCGGTGCCCAGTTTGGGTGCCTCCTACGGACGCGGCGCCGCCACCATGCCGCAATGGGAACTCGCCAACGCCGACGTGGTGCTGGTGATGGGTTCCAACATGGCCGAAAACCATCCGATCGCCTTCCGCTTCGTGCTGCAGGCAAAGGACAAGGGCGCGACCATCATCCATGCCGACCCGCGCTTCACCCGGACCTCGGCGCTGGCGGACATTTATGCGCCGTTGCGCGCCGGCAGCGACATTGCCTTCCTCGGCGGGATCATCCATTACCTGCTGGAAAACGATTTATGGTTCAGGGAATATGCGATGGCCTATACCAACCTGTCGACCATCATCGACCCGCGCTTCCAGGACGCGGCTGAACTCGACGGGCTGTTTTCGGGCTGGGACGACAAGGGCCGCAAGTACAGCTACGACAGCTGGCAGTATGAAGGCATGACCGTGCCGTCGTCGCTGGCCGAGCATTACGTCAATACCACCGAATCGTTCAGCGAGAGCACACGGCGCATGAGCGAGGGGCCGCCACACCGCGACGAGACGCTGCAGCATCCGCACTGCGTGTACCAGATACTGAAGCGGCACTACGCAAGCTATACGCCGGAAAAAGTGGAGGAAGTCACCGGCTGTCCGCGCGACACCTTCATCAGCGTGGCGGATGCGCTCGCCCGCAATGCGGGCCGGGAGCGCACCGGCAGCATCTGCTATGCGGTCGGCTGGACCCACCATACGACGGGCGTGCAGATCATCCGCGCCGCAGCCATCATCCAGGCGCTGCTCGGCAATGTCGGCCGCCCCGGCGCCGGCATCCTGGCGCTGCGCGGCCATTGCAGCATACAGGGCAGCACCGATATTCCGACGCTCTACAACATGCTGCCCGGCTACCTGCCGCAACCGAACGCCTACAAGCCGCACGGCACGCTGCAGCGATACCTGGAGGCGGAGCAGACGCCGACCGGCTGGTGGCACAACTTCCCGAAGTATGCGGTGAGCCTGCTGCGCGCATGGTATGGCGACAATGCAAGCGCCGGCAATGAATGGGGCTACCGGTGGCTGCCTAAAAACGTCGGCGACCATTCCCAGCTGCCAATGACGCTGGCCATACGCGACGGCCTGATCCGCGGCATGTTCGTCATCGGCCAGAACCCGGTGGTGGGCGGCAGCAATTCGGCCCGGGTCGTGCAGCACGGCATGGCCGGGCTGGACTGGCTGGTGGTGCGAGACTTCACCGAGACCGAAACGGCGTCCTTCTGGTACGCCGGGCAGCCGGTGAAGGCCGGCGACCTGGCGACGGGAGATATCGCGACCGAGGTCTTCCTGCTGCCCAGCTCGCTGGCCAGCGGCGAGAAGGAAGGCACCTTCACCAACACCCACAGGCTGTTGCAGTGGCATGACAAGATGGTGGACGCGCCCGGCGACAACCGCTCCGACCTGTGGTTCATCTTCCACCTCGGGCGCCGCCTCAAGGCACTGTATGCCGACAGCGACGATCCGCGCGACGATGCGATCAAGAACCTGACCTGGGACTACCCGACCAAGGGCGAGCGCATCGAGCCGTCGGCGGAAGCCATCCTGAGGGAAATGAACGGCTATACCTGGCCGGAACGCCGGCAGGTCGGCAGCTTCAAGGAACTCAAGGATGACGGCAGCACTGCCTGCGGCGCCTGGATCTACAGCGGCGTCTTCCCGCGCGAGGGCCATAACCAGGCGCGGTCCAGGCAGGCTGATGGCCCCGATGGTCCGGGAACCCACCTCGGCTGGGGTTTTGCCTGGCCGGCCAACAGGCGCACCATGTACAACCGGGCATCGGCAGACCCGCAGGGCCGGCCCTGGTCGGAGCGCAAGCGGCTGGTGTGGTGGGACGAGGCGAAAGGCAGCTGGCAGAGCCCGGACGAAGTCGATTTCGAGAAAGACAAGCGCCCGGACTATACGCCCGACTGGCGTCAACATCCCACCGGCATGGATGCGCTCGGCGGCGGCGATCCTTTCATCATGATCGCCGATGGGCGCTGCTCGCTGTTCGTGCCTTCCGGCCTGAAGGATGCACCGCTGCCGACCCATTACGAGCCGGTCGAGTCGCCGGTGAAGAATGCGCTGTATGCGCAGCAGGACAGCCCGGTCGCCAAGAAATGGGAGCGCGATTTCAATCTCTACCATGCGCCGGGCGACCCGCGCTATCCGTATGCGTTCACGACCTACCGGCTGACCGAGCACCACTCCGGCGGCACCCCGACCCGCTCGGTGGCCACCACCGCCGAACTGCAGCCGGAAGGCTTTGCGGAGATACCGGACGAACTGGCGGCGCAACTGGGCATCGCCAACCTCGACTGGGTGGTGCTGTCGACCGCGCGCGGCGAGATCGAGACCCGGGCGATGGTGACGGCGCGCCTGCGGCCTTTCGAGATCGGCGGAAAGCGGGTCTTTCAGATCGGCATGCCCTTCCATTTCGGCTGGGAAGGCTATGCGACCGGCGACATCGCCAACGTCCTCAGCAGCGTGGTCGGCGATCCGAACACGTCCATCCATGAGGGCAAGGCGTTTACCTGCAACCTGCGCAAGGGCCGCCTCGGAAGGCCCGGGAACGGAGAACACGATGGATCCAGGCACGACGAAAGCTGAGCACAACGAGTCGGTCATGCGCGGCATGATCGCCAACGAGTCCGAGCTGACTGCGGGCGTCAGGATCGTGCCCGGCCGGCGTTACGGCTTCTTCACCGACACCACCCGTTGCATAGGCTGCAAGGCGTGCGAGGTCGCCTGCAAGGAGTGGAATGCGCTGCCGGCCGACGACCTCGGCCTGTCAGGCATGAGCTATGACAACACCCGCGCGCTGTCGGCCGACACCTGGCGCCACGTGCGCTTCATCGAGCAGATGGGCAGCAACGGCGAGCGGCCGACGGCAATGCCGCCCTACCAGAGCCACTGGCTGATGATGAGCGACGTCTGCAAGCACTGCGGCAACGCCGCCTGCCTGGAAGCCTGCCCGACCGGCGCGCTGTTCCGCACCGAGTTCGACACCGTGGTGGTGCAGCAGGACATCTGCAACGGCTGCGGCTACTGCGTGCCCGCATGCCCGTTCGGCGTGGTGGAGCTGAGCCAGATCGACGGCAAGGCGCACAAGTGCACGCTGTGCTACGACCGGCTCAAGGGCGGGCTGGAACCGGCCTGCGCCAAGGCCTGCCCGACCGAGTCGATACAGTTTGGCGAGCTCAATGAGCTGCACCGCCGCGCCGCCAGCCGCGAGCACCAGCTGCACGACATGGGCGTGCGATCGGCCTACCTGTACGGCACGCCCGGCACGCCGGGCGCAAGCGGCGGCATCGGCGAACTCAACGCCTTCTTCCTGCTGACCGACCGGCCCGGCGTCTACAACCTGCCCGAGGCGCCGACACTGCCGTCGACGCGGGTCAGGCCGGCGCTGCTGGCCGGGCTCGCCACGATTGCCGGCCTGGCGCTGGCCGCGGCCGGCCTGCTGGCGTCGGACACGGAAAGGAACTGAGGTGACCATGAAAGCAGAGGATGTCGGAATTATCCAGGCGCCTGCCAGCGCGCGCGGATCGGCTACAACGGTCTCACACTACGTCGGCCCCTCTTACTATGGCCAGCCCGCGGTCAAGCCCAGTAGCTACGGCGCGCTGGTATGGGGTTATACCTTTATCGCCGGCCTCAGCGGCGCGGCCCAGATCATTGCATCGGTCGCAGACCTGGGCGGGCGCAGCGCTTATGCCGGCATGATACGCAACGGCCGCTACATCGCGGTCGCCGGCGCCGCAACGGGCGCCACGCTGCTGATTGCGGACCTGCATACGCCGAAACGCTGGTACAACATGCTGCGCATATTCCGGCCGACATCGCCGATGTCGATCGGCACCGTGATCCTGAGTGGATTTGCCGGCTTCAGCGGCCTGACGGCGCTGGCCCAGTTCTTCAGCCGGCCCGGCCGGCGCTGGTCGCGGCGCCTGGCGCGGGTGTCGGAAGTGCCGGCGGCGCTGACTGGCGCCGGCATGACCTTCTACACCGGCGCGCTGCTGGCGGCCACCAGCACGCCGCTCTGGGCTGCCGGCCCGCGCCTGCTCAGCGCACGCTTCGCCAGCTCGGCGATGGCCACCGCCGCCGCGGCCCTGTCCCTGGCCGAAGCCAGGGGCAGGACCCGTTCGCTCGACCGGCTGGCCGCGCTGTCCACCGCTGCCGGTTCCGTTCTGTCGGCCGCGGCGCATGCCAACGAAGCGCGCAAGGGGCTGACGCAGGCGTCCGGCATGGATGCCGCCACCGCCAGCGAAGACGCGCTGGCGCGACACCTCGGCCATACGCTGCCGCTGGCGTGTTACTGCCTGGGCGCATTGCTGCCAGCGCGGCGGCAAGCCCTTTCCAGGGCGGCGGCGCTGGGCGTGCTGGCCGGCGGCCTGCTGATGCGCGCGGCCGTCTTCCGCGCCGGCAACCAGTCGGCGCGCGAGCCGAGCGAATACCTCGGCCTGACACAGGCCGGCGGCGGAGGAGGACGCTAGCATGGATGCGATCACAGCCAACGCGGTGCGTACCGAGCTTCAGCACGTGCTGGATGCACTGGAATCAATGACGCCGGAAAGCACGTCCAAACCGCTGAAGTCGCTGGCGGACCCGGCACGCATGCTCGCGCAGGTACGCAACGCCGTGATCGCCGCGCGGCGAGCCGATGAGCCGGCCGGCCCGACCGACCTGCTGCCGCGGCTGAACCAGTCCGCCAGCGTCATGGCCAGCCTTGAATACCCGCTGGGCGGCGTGCATTGGCCGCGTATCGAGGCATTGCGAAAGGCGTTGGCCGCGCTGATCCGTGACATCAGCCCGCGCTGAGCAGGCCCATGCTTTCGGAGGAGGTATATGGACCAATGGTGGCAAGCGATCTGGACGACGGTGATGGAAGAATTTTCAGACCTGGCCGACCTGAAGGAATGGACTCGCGTCACGCTGCGGCTGCTGGTGGCGGCGCTGCTCGGCGCGCTGATAGGCTACGACAGGGAGTCCAGAAACAAGTCGGCCGGGCTGCGCACGCACATGCTGGTTACGCTCGGGGCCGCCATCTTCGTGCTGACGCCGCTGCAGGCGGGCATGGCGCTGGAGGACCTGAGCCGCGTACTGCAGGGCATCATCGCCGGCATCGGCTTCCTCGGCGCCGGCGCCATCCTGAAGCTGCAGCGCGACGAAGAAATCCATGGGCTGACCACGGCAGCCAGCATCTGGATGACTGCCGCCATAGGCATAGCCGCAGGACTCGGCCGCGAAATGACGGCAACGCTCAGCGCCATCATCACCCTGTTCGTGCTGTCGGGCCTGTACCGGATCGAGTCGGCGATGGCGGTCCGGAAAAACCGCGCCGGGCACGACAAGCAGGATTAAACCCTTCCGAGCGCTTCCTGCCGGCGTCTTCGGACGCCATCGACAGCGCCGGATTCATCGATACTTTTCAAGGAGGCATTATGCAGACAACGACACTAGCCTATCGCGGCTTCCAGCTGCTGGTCACGCCAGTCATGGATCATGAGGGACTGTGGGAATACCGCTACTGCATCCTGAGAGCAGGACAGCAGGCGGACGGCAAGGACGTGGTTCTGCGCCGGCGCACCCTCAATTTCCATCGCACCGCCGAGGCGGCCTGCATGGCAGGCATCGAACTGGCCAAAGTCGAAGTGGACAATTTGTGCGCACTTGAAAAGGCGGTCTGAAGCGGCGCTACGGGGCCACCAGTCGCTGCTTCGCGGTGGCGGCTGGGGCGGCAATATGCTTGCCGCTATTTGCGGCCAGGCTCGAACGGCTTGATCACATCCGCCGCGTCGGGCGCGTCCGACGCGGCGGATTCCCGGTCATCCCAGTCGATATGCTTTTCTTCCTCCGCATCTTTTGCCGGCGGCAGTTGTGCGCCGGTCTTGCGGCCAACGTCGATCACCTCGTCGTCGACTCCGGGCATCGGATGGTGGGAAGGGACGATGGTGCGTCCATCATCAAAGGTCGGTTTGTCGCCAATGGACATGGAAAACTTCCTTTCATGGTTGTCAGCCAGGGGACCGTGGAGCCGGTTCAAATGAACCGGCACAGCCTGCGACGGTCCGGCGCCCGTGCCGCAAACGTTGCGTGATAAGTGGAATCTGAAACCCTTTCAGGGCCATGGATGAAGAGACATCCGCCGCTGCTTTGAGTTCAGGAACAAGCGCCGCCGCAAGGACCGCGGTAGGCGACCGCCTGTATTGCCCATAGGGCCGGGAGCGGCCTTGCGCCGCCTCAATAATCCTCAAGCAAGCTCGGCAGATGTCGAACCAAGCCACTTATCCAGTGCCAAAAAACAGGTACGTTCATTCAAATGTAATTTCCCCAGCCGCGTGTCGCTTTTCGGCCCGGAAGGAATGCATGCTCCTTCGATCAGCGCGGTGAGGCGGATTCGGCGTATCACACCGGCAACGGAGAAATCGAAGGCATCGAAGCCGCAGGAGCGTGTGCAGAAACCGCTCCTGAAGCCATTGCGACGAATGGACGACTTGCGACGGAGTGCCCGGCTCACAATTCTCATTCCTGTGACTGCACCTGGCCCGCCGAGGTGCGGCGTTCAATGTCTGGACAGGCAATCTGCCCGGCTACTGGAGGCAGTACATGAAAACCAATGCACACTCCCATCATCATGGACATCACGCCCATGATGCTTCCATCGTCGAGGCTGGCAGCGGCAGCGCTGCGCAAGCCGTAGACAAGCCCTATACCGACCCGGTGTGCGGCATGAAAGTCGGGGCGAATCCGGAAAAGGAAATCGAACACGGCGGCCAGATCTACCACTTCTGCAGCACACGCTGCATGGACAAATTCCGTGCCGACCCGGCGGCTTATACCGGCCCCGGAAGCCCTGACGACGGCACCGCGGCCACGATGCCGGAAGGGACGATCTACACCTGCCCGATGCATCCTGAAATCCGGCAGCCGGCGCCAGGCACCTGCCCGAAGTGCGGCATGGCGCTCGAACCGGAGGTGCCGACACTGGAAGACGAGGAAAACCCGGAACTAATCGACTTCCGTCATCGCTTCTGGTGGACCCTGCCGCTGTCCGTTGCGGTATTCGTGCTGGCCATGTTCGGCCACCTGCTGTTTCCGCAGGGATTGCGGGGACAAAACTGGATCGAGCTGGCCCTGAGCACGCCGGTCGTGCTCTGGGCGGGCTGGCCATTCTTCGTGCGCTGGGCACAGTCGATTGCGAACCGCAGCCCGAATATGTGGACGCTGATTGGCACCGGCGTGGCGGCGGCCTACGTCTACAGCGTCGTTGCCGTCGTCGCGCCGCAGATCTTCCCGAGCAGCTTTGCCAGCCACGGCCGGGTCAGCGTGTATTTCGAGGCCGCGGCCGCCATCATTTCGCTGACCCTGCTGGGGCAGATACTGGAACTGAAGGCGCGCTCCCAGACTTCGGAAGCCATCAAGTCGCTGCTCGGGATGGCGCCGAAAACGGCCCGGCGCATACGCGACGACGGGACCGAGGAGGATGTCCCGCTGACCCATGTCCACATAGGCGACTCCCTGCGGGTGCGGCCCGGTGAAAAGGTGCCGGTCGACGGCGTGGTCGTCGAAGGCGAAAGCGCGGTCGACGAGTCCATGCTGACCGGCGAACCGGTGCCGGTGACCAAGGCTCCAGGCGACAAGCTGATCGGCGCGACGCTCAATACGAACGGCAGCCTGATCATGCGGTCGGAAAAAGTCGGCGGCCAGACCATGCTGTCGCAGATCGTGCAGATGGTGGCGCAAGCACAGCGGTCCAGGGCGCCGCTGCAACGGCTCGCAGATGTCGTGGCCGGCTATTTCGTTGCGACCGTGGTCGGCATCGCTGTGCTGACGCTGCTGGGCTGGGGCTTCTTCGGCCCCGAGCCAAGCTGGGTCTTCGGCTTCGTCAATGCAGTCGCGGTCCTGATCATTGCCTGTCCCTGCGCGCTCGGGCTGGCGACGCCGATGTCCATCATGGCGGCGACGGGCCGCGCGGCAACCCAGGGCATCCTGTTCCGCGATGCGGCCGCCATCGAAGCGATGCGCACCATCGACACGCTGATCGTCGACAAGACCGGCACCCTCACCGAGGGCAAGCCGGGCTTCGACCGGGCCGCCGCCGCTGCCGGCTATTCGGATGAAGAGGTGTTGAGGCTCGCCGCCAGCATTGACCAGGGTAGCGAACATCCACTGGCGCAGGCGATCGTCAAGGAGGCGAACCGTCGCGGCATGAAGCTCGACAAGCCGGAATCCTTCGAATCGTCTACCGGGATCGGCGTGCGCGGCGTCGTTGCGGGCAAGCGCATCGCCCTTGGCAATACCGCGCTGATGGATGCGGAAAAGGTAGCGTGGCATGCACTCGCCGATCAGGCGGAAACCCTTCGTCGCGAGGGAGCCAGCGTCATGTACCTGGCGCAGGATGGGCGCCTGGCAGGCCTCGTCGCCGTGGCCGACCCGGTCAAGGAGACGACGCCGGAAGCGCTCCGGACGCTGGAGGAAAGCGGCCTGCATGTCGTGATGGCGACCGGCGACGGCGTGACGACAGCCGAAGCGGTCGCCCGCCAGCTCGGCATCGACGAATTCCATGGCGAAGTAAAGCCGCAGGACAAGCTGAAGCTGGTGGAACGCTTCCAGGCGCAGGGCAGAAAGGTCTCGATGGCGGGAGACGGCATCAACGACGCGCCGGCCCTGGCCAAAGCCGACGTCGGCATCGCGATGGGAACGGGCACCGACGTCGCCATCCACAGCGCCCATGTCACCTTGGTGAAGGGCGACCTGCGCTCGATTGCCCGCGCCCGTGTGCTTTCGAATGAGACCGTGCGCAATATGTACCAGAACTTGGGTTTCGCCTTCCTGTACAACGCGCTGGGCATCCCGATCGCGGCCGGCCTGCTTTATCCCTGGACCGGACACCTGCTGTCGCCGATGATCGCGGCCCTGGCGATGAGCCTCAGCTCTGTCTCGGTCATTACCAATGCGCTGCGTCTGCGAGGTAAGAAGACATGAAGGCGACGACCAGGCAAACTTCCAGGCAATGCGCCTGCAACCGGAAAGGGCAAGTAATTGATCAGTGAACGGCTTAACAGCAATTGCTTCTGCGTCACTTTGGACAAGAAAGCGCTTGATACAAAGCTCGCCGCGGAACTCGGCTCCGCGGCCTCCGTGGTCTTGCTGAAGGAGCGGTGTCCCACCGTTTTTTCAGCAAGACCCGTATTCATTTCCGACAGCCGGGCCGGGGAGATGTCCGGGCTCGTCAAAGCAGTCGAAGCCGTGGTCGCCTTGCCGGCGTACCGGGACTTCGTCCTGTCCCGGGCGCCTGCGATTGCGCGCCATGACCCCGGCGGCGCCCGCGGCGTATTCTTCGGCTATGACTTCCATGTGGCTGGCGATCGCATCGGCCTCATCGAGATCAATACCAATGCAGGCGGCGCGATGCTCAACTCGGTAATGGCGCAAGCCCAGCATGCCTGCTGCCTGGATGACCAGCGCCTCGCCGCGGCAACAGCGTCCGCGGCCACGCTGGACCAGCGCATCGTCGCCATGTTCATGGAGGAGTGGCGCCTGTCCAGGCGCACGCAGCCGCTGCGGACCATCGCCATCGTCGATACGTCGCCGCAGGAGCAATACCTGTATCCCGAATTCCTGCTGTTCCAGAGCCTGTTCGAACGGCATGGCCTGACAGCCATCATTGCAGATCCCGGCGAACTGGCATTCCGGGACGGCGTGTTGTGGGCTGGCGATACCGCGATTGACCTGGTGTACAACCGGCTGACGGATTTCATGCTGGAGGACGGCGCCAGCGCGCCCTTGCGGGCGGCCTTTCTTGCCAATGCGGTCGTACTGACGCCGCATCCGCAAGCGCATGCGCTGTATGCGGACAAGCGCAACCTGGCGCTGCTTTCCGACAGGCAGCGACTGGAGGAATTTGGCGTGCCGCAAGCGGTGATCGATGTGCTTGCCGCGCATGTGCTGCATACCGAAGTCGTGGATGCAGCCCAGGAGGAAGATCTGTGGAGCCGCCGCCGGCAGCTGTACTTCAAGCCGAGCGCGGGCTATGGCAGCAAGGCCACCTACCGCGGCGACAAGCTCACCAGGCGGGTGTTTCAGGAAATCCTGCAGGCGGACTATGTCGCCCAGGCGGTGATGGCGCCTGGGGAAAGGGTCGCTGGCAGTCGTGCAGCGCCCGACAACCTCAAGTTCGACATACGCTGTTATGCCTACCAGGGCACGATCCAGTCGACCGCAGCCCGCCTTTACCAGGGGCAGACAACGAATTTCCGAACGCCCGAAGGCGGGTTTGCGCCGGTGTACAGCCTTCCTGACGACCAGGTGCGGGATGAGATGTCCGCGCAGGCGGAGTAAGCCGCGGATCTGCATCCTGAAGCTTTCCGACAGCGACGATGCGATGCGTATGCAGCCTGTCTTACCGGTCGATACAGAAGCGGGAGAACCCGGGCCGAAACATGCCCGTTCATCCAGCGTAAGGGCCACCTGTCGGATCTTCCTTCTTCCGGCCCAGGGGCAACCCGGTCACATTCTTCGGCACACTGGCGCGCCGCATGGGCGCAAAGCTGGAAGGACGCCTCCTGCACTTGCTCGCACCGGCTCGCAGTGCTCCCGCAGATGTCGGCGCACGCGCGGCAGGCCACCTCGGCCGGGTCCTTATCCGCCAGCAGGAATTGCGCAGTCATGCGGCAGGTATCGGCGCAGTCGGACAGTAAGGAATGCAGACCGGCAGGCATGTCTGTCCTTGCGCCAGCCAACAATGCATCGCAGGCGGCCGCGCAGCTGCGGCAAGCGTCGATACTGGAAAGGAATTGGTGAGTCATGACAAATAACTCCAGGTCGTTGGCGCAGTTGGCAATCTGCGTTTGGCAATGGATGCCAGGTTTGGTTCAGGGACCGGCATCCAGTGCCGGGGTGCCCCTCATCGAAACGACTTGCCTGCCTGCGCTTCGCATGAATCCACCAGGTATGCCGACGCGTCCAGGCAACAGGTGTCGCCGTCCCTCACAAGGCTGACTCTGCCGCTGCCGGTCACCGGTCGAGCGCGATGGAAGGCGAAAAAGCAGCGCCTTCCCGGTCTTACTTCAACGTGTACAGGTAGGCCGCAATATCCGCGGCATCCTGCTCGCTCAGGTGCAGGTCCGGCATCGCAGTCAAAGGATCCACCGCGGGAGGATTGCGCAGCCAGCGCCGCATGTTGTCGGGGGTATTGGCCAGTACGCCCGCGATGTAGCCGCGCGTGGCAACCTTTTCCAGCGGCGGTCCGACATTGCTGCCCGGACTGGCGACGCCAGGGATCACATGGCAAGCGACGCAACCATGGCGCGCTATCGCCGCCATGCCGCGCCCGGCATCCGCGTCGGCTGCCGCCGCAGGCGCCGCTGTGCAGACCATCAGGCAGGCCAACGTCGTCCATAGTCTCTTCAGCATCGGCAGTTCCCCAGGTTAGCGATGTGACGCATGCGATTCTCCTTGTTCAGGTGCCGCATAGCGGCGCCACGATGAATTCCGATGTCATGAAGACAAAGGCGCCAAGGAAGCCGACATTGAAGATCAGCGCGCAGCGGGCCATGAAGCGCGACCGCTCGGCATGGATCTCGCGCGGATGCAGGTTGGATTCGCGCCGCACGTCACGCACCTTGCGCCAGTTCGACCAGGCGGTCCAGGCGCCGGCCAGCGCAATCAGGAAGGTAATGACGGTGACGATCAGGAAAGATGGCGACAGCCGCAGCGCAAGCTCGGCGCCATAGCCCGCTGCGCGCAGCCGGCACAGGCGGCTGGCGAGGTAATAGCAGACCAGTTCCTGCGCCGACCATGCCAGCGGAGCGGCCAGCAACCCGAACCAGAGAGCTCTCAGGCTGACCGGGGCGCTGGCCTTGCCCTCGGCATGCGCATCTGAGGCATGCGGGCTAGCCATGGCGCGACACCAGGTAAGGGCTGATGTAGAAGGTCGCAAACACCGCCAGCCAGACGACGTCGACGAAGTGCCAGTACAGCGCGCCTATGGACACCGCGGCATGGCGCTGCGCATTGAATTTGCCCATCGCCGCCCACAGCAGCAGCGCTGCGATCATCAGCAGGCCGCCGATCACATGCGCCATGTGAAACCCCGTCGTCATGAAATAGGACGAGGCATAGGCATCGGCGTCCGGCCCGTACTTCTTGTTGTGCCACTCCAGGCCCTGCAGCCCGGCGAACACCGCGCCCATCAGCAGGGTCAGGGCCAGCGCGGCGACCAGCCTTCCCGTCTTCCCTTTCTTGATGCCGCTCTCGCCCCAGTACAGCACCAGGCTGCTGGCGACCAGCAGCACCGTGTTGGGCAGCGCTATCTGCAGCTTGGGCAATTCCGGCACCCAGCCGCCGTGGGACTGCATGCCCAGGTAGGCGTAGGAAAACAGCAGGTAGGCAAACAGCGAGGCCTCGGTAAGTATCATCATCCACATGCCCCACCATCCCGATGCCTTATGCCCCTTGCTGCCCACGGGCAGCGGCCCCGGCTCGCCGACGAGTTCAGCCATGATGTTCTCCCGCGGTTTGCCCCAGCGAGGCGCGCGGCCACAGCCAGGCGATGGTGACGGCGACGCTTGCCAGAACGGCAGCAAGCGTGAACCACCACCAGTGGTACAGCATGCCGACGAACAGTGCCGAAAGCGCAAGCGTCATCAGCAGTGGCGACCATGAATCTTCCGGCATCTTGAGGATCGCCTGGGGCTCGCCGTTCAGCGCCGTCGTCGAGACGGTCTGCTTGCCCCGGTCCAGCAGCAGGCCCTCTTCCAGCTTCGAGCCTGCCTCGCCCTCCCCGATCCGTTCTTCCCACAGCGGGTGACGGGTGGCGATGCTGGGGATCACGACGAAATTGAACGAGGGCGGCGGCGACGGCGTCGACCATTCAAGCGAGGAGCCGTCCCACGGATTGCGCCCGGCCCTGGCGCCGCGCCTGGCGCTGACGAACACATTGATGAAGAACAGCAGGATGCCGAACGCAAACAGGAAGGAGCCGATGCTGGTGATCATGTTGGGCAGGTCCCAGCCCATGCCTGCTGGGTAGGTGTAGACCCGGCGCGGCATGCCGATCAGCCCCAGCCAGTGCATGGGGAAAAAGCCGAGATTGAAGCCGATGAACATCACCCAGAAATTCCACTTGCCGAGCCGTTCGTTCATCATTTTCCCGGTGAACTTCGGAAACCAGATGTAGATTCCGGCGATAACCGGGAAGAAATTGATGCCCAGCAGGACATAGTGAAGGTGGGCCACCACGAAGTAGGTGTCGGTAAGCTGCCAGTCCACCGGCACTGCGGCAGTCATGAAGCCCGACACGCCGCCGAGCGTGAACAGGAAGATGAAGCCTGCAAGGAACAGGAAGGCGGTGGTGTAGACCGGCCTGCCGGTAAAGATCGTGGCGATCCAGGCGAATACGGCGACGGCGCTCGGGATCACGATCACGATGCTGGCCGCGCCGAAAAAGGACAGCGACTGCGGCGGCAAGCCGGTTGCGAACATGTGATGCACCCAGACGCCGAAGCCGATGAACATGGTGAGCACCGTCGACATCGAGACCAGCGTGTAGCCGACCAGCGGGCGGCGGCAAAAGATCGGCAGGCCGTCCGAGACGATGCCCATCGCCGGTAACACGATGGCATAGACCCATGGGTGGCCGAACATCCAGAACAGGTGCTGCCACAGCAGCGGATGGCCGCCATGGGCGGCGTCGAAGAAGTGCGTGTCGAAGTTGCGGTCGGTCCAGAGCATGAAGAAGGCAAGGCTGACGGCCGGCACCGCGAACAGGTTGCCGACCGATGCGGTCAGGGTGCCCCAGATGATCACCGGGATGCGGTTGATCGACATGCCTGGCGCCTTCATCTGCAGCAGCGTAACGACGAAATTGACGGACCCGACGGTGGTCGATACTCCCAGCAGCACCATGCCCAGCGCATAGATGTCCATGCCCTGCCCCGGATCATATTTGCGCAGCGTGTAAGGCGTGTAGTTGAACCAGCCCGCGTCCGGCGTGCGGTCGTGCATCAGCGCGAGGTAGAGGAAGATGCCGGCTGCCAGGTAGACCCAGTACGAAAACGCATTGAGCCGCGGAAAGGCCATGTCGCGCGAACCCAGCAGCAGGGGGAACAGGAAGTTGCTGAAGCCGGACAGGACCGGCAGCGCATACAGGAAGATCATGGTCAGGCCATGCATCGTGAACAGGTGGTTGTACTGGTCAGCGGACAGCAGATGCTGCTCTGGCCTTGCCAGCTGCAGGCGCATGATCAGGGCCTCGATGCCGCCGATCACCAGGAAGGCAAAGGCCGTCACCAGGTAGCGCTTGCCGATCTCCTTGTGGTCGACCGAGGTCAGCCAGCCGAGCAGGCCGGGGGTGGTTTTCCAGATCTTCTCCAGCCGCCGGGCGGTGGGCGAATCGTAGCCGGCGGCGACGACCTCGGGCTGGCGGATGAGTTCAGTGGTGGTCAAGGTTATCTCCGCTCATTTCAGGGTCTCGAGATAGGACACCACCGCATGCAGGTCTTCCGGGCTCAGGTCCATCCGCGGCATGCGGGTTCCGGGCTTGATCTCCTGCGCGTTGGCGACCCAGCCATTGAGGCTGCCGGTGTTGTTGGGCAGACGGCCGGCGGCGATGGTGGCGCGGCTCATCAGGTGGGTCAGGTCAGGCCCCAGGCGGCCGGCGGCCCCCGCAACGGCGCTGTCGCCGCGCACGGTATGGCAGGTGCTGCAGCGCGCCTCGAATACCTGGCGCCCGCTGACGGCCTGCGGCGACTGCGGCTCTCCGGCATCGGCCTTCTGGCGCGTAAGCCAGTCGTCGAATGCCGGCCGCTCCTGTGCCACCACGTACAGCGCCATGTGGGCATGCTGGGAGCCGCAGAATTCGGCGCACTGGCCGCGGTACGTGCCAGGCTGGTCGGCCTGCAGCCAGGTGAAGTTGGTCTGGCCGGGTATGAGATCAGTCTTGCCGCCGAGCTTGGGCACCCAGAACGAGTGGATCACATCGCCGCTCTCCAGTCGGATGTGCACCGGTTCTCCCACCGGTATGTGAATCTCGTTGGCAGTGACCATCACGTCCGGCTTGTCTGCGCCGCGATAACGTATCTCCCACCACCACTGGTGCCCAGTCACTTCCAGAAGCAGCGACGGCTTGCGGTGGGGCGCCGCCACGGCCGACAGCGTGAGGATGGTCCAGATGGTGGTGCCCAGCAGCACCGCCGCGGTGATCGCAGTGCCAATGTAGATCCAGGACGCGCCGCCCGTATCCGGCTGCGGCGGCGGCCACCCGTTGTCCGCCGCCGGCACTGGCGGGCGCCGGCGCAGCGACGCATAGAGCACCAGCGCGGCAATGATGATCGTGACCAGCACCGAGATCGCCATCAGCCCCCAGTTGAGCCGGGTGGCCGGATCGGCCGCCGGACCATGCGTGACCAGGTAGCCCATCGGCCAGTCTGCACCGGCCATCGCAGCGGCGGCAGGCAGCCAAAGCGTGAGGACGGCGAACCGGCGCTTCATGGCTTGCCCGATTGCCTGGCCACGGGCGGCTCATTGGCCGGCTCGCCGGAGGAACGGCTCAGGGACCGTACATAAGCCGCGAGCTTCCAGATCGATTCTTCCGGAAGCGCATTGGCAAAGGACGGCATGCCATTCGGCCGACCCTGCATGATGGTCATGAAAATCTGCGCCGGCTCGCCGCCATAGATCCACACAGGGTCGGACAGCGGCGGCCCCATGCCCCCCCCGCCTTCCGGCGCATGGCAGCCGACGCAGTTCATCGAGTGGAACAGTGCCCGGCCCTGTGCGATGGCCGCCGGGTCTGCATCGTTGTAAGGGCTTGCCACCTGCTGCACCGGATTCTGTATCGGGACGTGGGTGCCGCCCACCGGTACGGCAATCAGTTGCCCGGCGCGCGGCAACTGGCCAGGGCCAACCTCGTTGTGCTGCGCTGAGGCGTAGTCCGGAAGGCAGGCCAGGCCGGCCAGCCATGTCAGGTAAACAGTAGCGATGCGCATGTTGGGTCCTTTCACGGCAGTGCGCCGACCGTCCTGGACAGGCTTGCAGCGGTAACCATCGGCACGCCGTACTGCCGCAGCAGCGCTTCGATCTGTGGCCGCCGCTCCTGCAGGATGGCGTCCAGCCTCTGCTTGAGTTCACGGTCATTCTTGCGCACGCCCATTGCAATGGAAAACCGCATCGGCCAGGTCGCGTCGGCCGGCTCGTCGACCGGCACGACCTCCAACGGCGGCGGCGCGGCGCGCTGCGCGACATACCCTGCCAGTGGTCCCCAGGCGATGGCGACATCGATGTCGCCGCGTGCCACTGCGTCCACCAGCGCAGCCGGCGGGTCGGGATAGCGGTAGTCGCCGTAGATGCTGTACCCGGTCACGTTGTCCACGATGCCGCGCCGTGCCAGCAGCATGGCTGGCGGCGGGTTGTCATTGCCCAGCACATGGACGCCGATCTTCAGGGATGCCAGGCGCGGATCGTCGAGCGCATGCAACTGGTAGCGGCGGTCCTTCCGGTACACGAAGACATAGGAGGAGCGGTAATAGGGGCGAGTTGTCAGCGCAAGGCCGTAGCCGGCAGGAACCCCGATGACGACATCGCAGCGGCCAGCCGCCAGCGTATTGCGGATGAAGCCGCGGCGCTGCGCCCACCAGGTGAATTCCAGCTTTTCTCCCATCGCGTCGGCGAGCATTGCGGCAAGCCGGTTTTCGAATCCCTCCCGGGCCTGGTTGCTGAACGGAAGATTATTGGGGTCGGCGCACACCCGCAGCGCGGCTTGCGGCGCGGGCACTGCAGGCGCGCAGGCTGCAAGCCAGGACAGCAGGATGACCGCGGTAAGCTTTTGCCAGCGCTTCATCATTTCGCATCCGGTATCGCAAACACATACAGCATGCCGCCGGTGGCAGTGTCGTTCGGCAGGTCTTTCATGGCGTTGACAAACCCGAGCGCGCCATAGGGCACCTTGGTATCGAGGCCGCCAGCGACGACCGCGCCGGACCAGCCGCCCACGCCGGACAGCACGGCCACATACTGCTTGCCGTCGGGTCCGCGATAGGTGATGGGCTGGCCGATAATTCCCGAGCCGGTACGGAAACGCCAGAGTTCCTTGCCGGTCTTTGCATCGACTGCCTTGAACCAGCGGTCCATGGTGCCGTAGAAGACCACGTCGCCAGCCGTCGCCAGCGCCCCGCTCCATACCGGGTAATGCTCCTTGATCGACCAGGCTTCCCTGCCGGCCACCGGATCCCAGGCGCTGAAGACGCCGCCGTAGTCGCCCGGCCCCTTCTTCATCTTTACTTCCATACCGACATAAGGCGTGCCGGCGATATAGCTGACTTCGGACGCCGTCACGTCCATGCACAGGTGGTTATGCGGCACATACAGCAAGTGCGTGCGCGGCGACCAGGCGGACGGCTGCCAGTCCTTGCCGCCCGGCGCGGCGGGGCAGATGTCCTTGACCAGCTGGCCCTGCCGCGGCTCCTTGTCCGGCACCACTTCGGGCAGGCCGTTTTCCAGATTGATGCGCTTGATGCTGGTGGTGTAGGCGAACTGTGGTGCGGAAATAATGCGGCCGGTCTGCCGGTCCATCATGTACATGAAGCCATTGCGGTCGGGATGCAGCATGACCTTGCGTTTTTCCCCGCCGACGTCGAGGTCGATCAGCACGTTTTCATTCACGCCGTCATAGTCGTGCAGATCATGGGGGTTGTACTGCACCGCCCACTTGGCAGCGCCGGTGTCGGGGTCCCGGGCGAATACGGTAGAGGTCCACTTGTTGTCGCCTGGCCGCTGGGCCGGATTCCATGGGCCCGGATTGGCGGTGCCATAGAAAATCAGCCTGGTTTCCGGATCGTAGGAAAGCCAGCCCCAGACCGCGCCTCCCCCCATTTTCCACTGGCCGGACGGCCAGGTGCTCATGCCCAGGTCCTTGCCCCGGTCCTGCGGATAAGGCGGCTTGAAGTCAGGTCCGATCAGCACGTCCTTGTCGGACCCGGTGCTGTAAGCCCGCCATACCTGCTTGCCGGTCTTTACATCGAGCGCCGTGAGCCAGCCGCGCACGCCCATCTCGCCGCCGCTGTTGCCGACGAACACCTTATCTCCGACAGCCAGCGGCGCCATTGTCATGGTTTCGCCCAGGTTGATGTCGCCGAGCCTGGTCTTCCATACTTCCTTGCCGGTTTCCGCATCGACCGCAACCGTATGCACGTCCAGCGTGTTGAAGATGATTTTTCCATCGACGAACACGGCGCCGCGGTTCACCAGGTCGCAGCAGGCGACGCCTTGCGCAGCCCGGTCCGGATGCGGCTTGTATAACCATTTGATCGGCGCACCTTCCCGTTTCAGGTCGAGCGCGTAAAGATAATTGGGATAAGGCGTCACAATGTACATCGTGTCGTTTACCACGAGCGGGGCGCCTTCGTGACCATGCACCAGGCCGGTAGAAAAGGTCCATGCGACCTGCAACCGGTTCACATTGCCGGCATTGATCTGATCCAGTTCGCTGAACCGGGTGGAGGCATGGTTCTTGGCGGGCATGATCCATTGCCCGTCTTCCGTTTGAGGCTTGTCCTGATCTGCTGCAGCATGCACCAGGGTGCAGGACTGCGCCAGGACAAGAATTACAGCGAACTGGATTTTCATCTGCTGATTCCGCATGAGGTACCGAATCTTCCGGCACCGATTTTTGGGAGCCCTTCGTATATTTGCGCAAATGCTTTTGCCTTGCGTGCAAGATGCACGCCAGTCACAGCCACGAGGGTCGCGCCGCCATCCGCGGCACTCCAGGCTTCGTTCGCTTTGTCGGGGTAAAGCGGCCGGAAAGACAGTCAGCCTCGCCAGTACCGTGGGCGCCCGATCCGGGATAAACCTGAGCAGCATCATGTAAGAATTACATGAGAAGTTCGGCTAAATTTACCTTGCCCGTTCGAACACCTCTATCCGACATTGGGCACGCAGAAGCCCGGGAATTTTCGGGTGATCCTGTGAGCTGGTGCTGGAGAACCGGCAACCGCCGTTCGCCATGGTTATGGCAAGGCCGCATGCCCTGACCCAGCGGCTTGCGCAAAGCTCCTCGCGCTTCAGGCAGCCATGCTTGTACAGCGCATCAAGCACGTTGCTGGTGCTTGCCCGGCATCTCATCCCGCCGTCGGACCGCGCCCAGCCCGCTTGATGTATCTGCCCTGCCTGCTTGTGCGGATCAGCTAGGTGTTCGACGGCGCAGCAGTCGCTTCGTTGCCGCCCTTGCGGCTGCGGCGCGCGCTTCGCCAGGCATCGCCGCTGCCGGCGGGCATCTCGATGGGTATGCGAAGGCAGACGCTCTGTGTAGGCAGCACTTCCCGCCAGTTTGCGATCAGTTCGCGGTAGGCCCGGCCCACTGCGCGAATATTCCGGTCCAGGTCGTAGAGTCCCAGTGGATTGACATTGCCACGGTCCGTGCGCAGTGCGCTGTCCCAATCCACCTGGTCCGTCAGCGAATACCAGGTAAAGCCGAGGATCGGCACGCCGGCATTGCGCACCCGCAGCACGTTGGCCCATTCCTTCCAAAGCCAGGTTACAGCCTCGTCGCCTCGCGGGCCTTCGGCGATATTGGTCTCGGTATGCATCACGGGTAATTGATAGCGGCCGTAGTACATGTTTGTGATTGTGGAATAGCCAAAGATTTCTCCGGACGCGCAGATATCGCCGCCGGCTGTGACCCTGTGCTCATTCGCCACGTAATAGTCGGTGCCCATGATGCAGTGATGCTTCAGGTGATTTTCCAGGAAGAAGTGGTATTCGTCGCGCGTCATGCCATTGTCGAGCAGATATTCATACATCTCGGAATCGACACGTCGGCCGTAGTTCAGGTCGAGCGACAGGAAGCGGCGCGCATTCAGTTTTTCGGCGTGGCCAATTGCCGCGGGCTGTTCTGCATGGAAGTATTCTGAAGACTCGCTCTGGATAAAGATCGCGTCCGGACGGTGCTGCAGGATCGCGCGCATTGCCAGGATGTTGGCTTTCACCAGATGCTTCAATGCCGTGACAAAGGCTGCGTCCGAATGCAATTGCTCGTTCCACCAGCCGTACAGCGCCGAGAAGCGGGCACAGATATAGATTTCATTGACCGGGGTATACAGTTGCAGCCAGGGATAACGCAGCGCGAATGCCGAAGCATAGCGGCCAAACTGTTCGGGAAAGTCAGGATTCTGGAAATTGCCCAGCCAGTCTGGCATGCCAAAATGGCATAAATCGACGATGGGCACGATGCCCTCTTCCTTCAGCCGCGCGAACGCGGCGTCGGCAAAGCCCCAGTCGTAGCGATCCGGGCCCAGCCAGGCGCGGTGGAGCGGCACACCGTATCGCAGAAACTGGATGCCCATATCCCGAACCAGTTCGAAGTCAATTTGCCATGAGCGATAGTGTCCGCATTTCTCCATCTCATCGACCCGTACCCGACCGTTCTGGATCGTAGGATCGCTGTTTTCAATCCCTGTGACAAAAAGAAACCCCGGAATGACGTCTGCGTGGAAGGCACCTTCTTTCGCCTTGACGTCGCTGTTGCTTGTAGATTGGGCTTTGCTCATGATCACGAACCCCGCAGTTCTGCTGCCGTCAGAATATATGTTCGGCCAAATTCTTTCAAGAATTTGGCTTCGGGAATGAGACTGACCTTACATTCCTCGATCTTGACAGCATTAATCGACGTAGTCCGTTCCAATAGCCACCGGGCAGAGCGGGTGAATGTTTTTGTACCGCTGGCTGTATCAGATTGTGGGTTTCGCATCCATGGCGTTGGCAGTTGCATTTATGCTTCGCCAGGCCTGGGCCTTGGGCGCGTGTTTCAGGCACAGCACGATCTTGTCGGGACCACAGTCAATCCACTTGAGATGACCTGGGCAACGACCTGCTGCAACATGCACAGGACCAGACTACATGGAGAGGAAGAACAGCACCGGCGGCACAACGATGGCAGCGCAGGCCAGGATTTGCCAGACCAGGGAAACACCAAGTGCCCTCAGTAGCGAAAGTGCGCCGAGCACGCCGAGGGTAAACAGGATGCCCGCCATGAGCCATGCCGGCGTGCCGGTCACCGATGTGGTTGCGCGGCCGTACCGATGCACCTGGTGCTGAAATCCTCCCGATAGCAGGATCAGCCAGCCCCCCGACATGCCGAGCACGGCGAGAGCCGCAATTGCGCAACGGGCAGGGAGAGAAAGCGGCGCGTGAGACGTCATGGTGGTTAACTGCCTATGTTTCCGTTGGATCGGCACCGGGCACGATGACCTGGAAGGCCATGCCAGCCTGCCCTGCGGGTTGGTCAGTCAGACCCTTCCAGGAGGAAGGCATGCACCAGCCGGTTGAACGCCGCGGGATGCGTCACAGTCATGCCATGCGAAGCACCGGCTACGGTCTGCTTGTCCGCATGCTCAATCCAGTTGGCCAGGCTGTCCACATTGTTGCGATACATGCGCGGACTCTTTTCGCCTTGGACCAGCAGTGTGCGGCATTGCACCTCGGCTGCGCCGGCGCGGGAATAGGCCGGCAGCGCATCGCGAAACTGCTTGGGCAGGGTGAGGGCATTATCGATGGCCATCGTACGGAAACTGGAAGGGCTTTTGCGCCAGTAGCCTGGCATGCTGACCGAGTCGACGAACATCTCGAGCCCGGCGTCGATATCGCCGGCGTCGATCAGCGCGGCAACCCTGGCGCGCAATGCCTGGGTTGCAGGCGGCAGTGTGGCTTGCGACGTTCCTTCGACCTGCAGCGGCCCGCCCGGATCAGCCAGCGTCAGGGTTTTGACGAGATGCGGATAAGCGCGCGCCAGCTGGAAAGCAACGCAGCCGCCACGTGAGTGCCCCGCCAGGTGGACTGGCCCGATACCCATCGCATCGATGAACTCGGCAAGCTCCGACACGTGGGATTGCCATCCGAACTCGCTGTTGATGGTGGCATCGTTGCCCGGCCAGTAATGGCTGAGGCTGACGGACACACACAGGAAAGTGCGGGACAGGACACTGGTCTGGCTGTTCCAGTAGCGGTAATCGCAAAGCGAGCCATGAACGAAAACCAGCGGCTCCCCTGCGCCGCAGATTGCATAGGGCATGCCGGCGCCGGACGGCAGCCTGGCGAAGAACGGCTGGGTTGCGGCAAGGACTGACGGGTCGGTTCTGGCATTCATGGATAAGCTCCTTTCCAGCACTATGCATGATGCAGACCTCCAAGAAAATCGCGTAATATTGATCGCATCCATCAATTTTTCTGATACCTATGAAAACTCTCGATCTGGATGTGATGACGATGATCGTGGCCGTCGCGGATACGGGCAACATCAGCCGCGCCGCGGAAGTTGTCCATCGCTCGCAGTCCGCAGTGAGCATGCAGATCAGGACGCTGGAAGCCGCGCTCGGCAAGCCGCTTTTCGTGCGCAGGCCGCGTGGCGTGAGCCTCACGCAGGATGGCGAGGTGCTGCTGTCCTTCGCGCGGCGCATGCTCGCGCTGCGCGATGAAGCCTGGGCGGCAGTCGTGCGCCCGGACGTTACCGGCCGCGTGGTGATCGGCGTGCCGGATGACTACGCCTCCTCCCTGCTGCCCTCGATCCTGAAGAAATTTTCCGCGACCTATCCCAGGGTCGAGATTCAGGTTGTAGGGTTGCCTAGCGTGGCGCTCGCGCCCATGGTCAAGGATGGGTCGGTGGACCTGGTCTGCGCGACGCGGGTGAAGGGCCTGTCGGGAGAATTCATCCGGTTCGAGCCCATGGTGTGGGCGGCAGCGCCGAGCGCGCCCGAGATCTGGCGGGAAAGGCCGTTGCCGATCGCCGTTTTTCTGCCGGGCAGCGTGGCGAGGGAGAATGCGATCCGCAGCCTGGAGCGGGCCGGCATCCCTTACCGCACCTCCTTCGAAAGCCCCAGCCTGATGGGACTGCTTAGCATGGTGGAAGCGGGCCTCGCGGTGGCGCCGCTGGCACGGTGTGCGGTCCCTCCCCACTTCAGCCTGCTTGGCCAGGCGCAGGGACTGCCGGAGATCGCCGCGCTGGAAGTGATTCTTGCGCGGAGCGCCAAGTCGAAGCGGCCGCCATGTGACTTCCTTGCCGAAAAGATCATGTCGGAACTGCGGCGTTAGCGAAAGATGGAGCGTATCTGTACTGCTTTCCCATGACAGCCGGCTGAACATTCCTGCTGCGGCGCTGGCTGCTGCCACCGCCATGGGATGTGTCAGCCAGCTGGCAGCAGTACTTCTGAACACGGCAGGATCCTGACGCCTGCAATCATCAGCATGAGGACTTATGCGTCGAGCCAGCACTGATAAGGCAACCCCGGAGGCGCTTGCGGCCGCAAAAGAGGAACGGCGGCGCAAGCGCGAAGAGCGGCGTGCGAAGCAGCGCACAGCGAACGTCGGCCGAGCCGAGAAAATGCACAAGCTCCGCATTGAAAGGGAGAAAGCCGGCGGGCCGCAAATCATGCAGGACCTTTCCGCCGAAGAAGTCGACGCAACCGCATATCACATTGGCTGCTCGGGATGGTTTTACTGGCGCTGGCGTGGCGACTTCTATCCGGACGGATTACCGACCAGCGAATGGTTTCCCCATTACGCTTCCCACTTCGAGACAGTGGAGATCAATGCATCCTTCTATTCGTGGCCGACCGAAGCGACTGTAAAAACCTGGATCAGGCAGGCTGAGGGAAAGCAGTTTGTCTACACGGTCAAAGTGTGTGAACTGATCACCCACATAAAGCGCTTCGAGGGAACAAAGACCCTGGTGAAGGACTTTGGGCTGATCGCCGATCTGCTGGGGCCCCGGATGGGATGCTTTCTTTTCCAGCTTCCGCCCAGCATTCGCTACACTGCCGCCGGCCTGAAAAAAATCCTGAGTCAGCTCGATCATGCAAGGCGCAACGTAGTGGAGTTTCGCCATGCCAGCTGGTGGAACGACGAGGTCTATGCTCCGTTCCGCGAGACTGGCACAATTTTCTGTTCCTGCAGCGGTCCCCGCTTGCCGGATCAACTGGTAAAGACCGCCGACGATATCTACCTGCGCTTCCACGGGCCCAAGCAATGGTATCGGCACGATTACTCGGAGGCGGAATTGCGCGTATGGTCGAACCGCATCCAGGAGAGCGGTGCCAAACGGGTCTGGGCCTACTTCAACAATGACTACGAGGGCTACGCCACGAAAAATGCCCGGTTGTTATCCTCATTGCTCGGCGCATGAACAATTTTGCCGATAGCTCAGCAAAGCCTCGGCACCAAGCCGGGATTCCTCGATGCATATTGCCGGCGATCTGCATGCAAAATGTCAATCGCCGGGGTGTGGTACCCATACATTGGCTGCGCAAGCGGCGTCCTTCACCTGCCGGTCGATAGGCATATAGTGGTGGAGTCTATCTACCCCGAAGGAGCCGACATGAATGCACGTCATTACCTCGCTGCGGCAGCCGCCGTCCTGGCCGCGACGATCCTGCCCGCCACCTTAGCCCATGCGCAGCTTGGCGACCTGCTCAAGCAGGGCCAGTCTGCCGGATCGTCCGGCGGCGGCCTGGCAGACCTGGGCGGCGCGCTGTCCGGCAAATCCATGATGTCCGGCAGCACCGGCAATGTCGCGGGCGTGCTGCAGTTCTGCATCAAGAACAACTATCTGGATGGCAATGCCGCTTCGTCGGTCAAGGACAGACTGATGGGCAAGCTGTCAGGGAAGCCTTCTTCCGACAAAGGCTACAACGACGGTGAAAAGGGCATCCTGAGCAGCAGCGACGGCAAGAAGCTGGACCTGAGCGGCGGCGGCCTGAAGGCCAAGGTGACGAGGCAGGTGTGCGACCAGATCCTCGCGCAAGGCAAGTCCCTTTTATAAGCAGGCAAGGAGAAAAGGTGACGCCCGCGATTGTTTCTTCGACGGAGCGTCCCGGCGTGCGGGTACGCTTGTGTCACCTCACATGCACTCTCCTGCTTTCCTGCCCTTACTCGGCGCTGATTTTGGCGTCGGCTACAAACTTGCCCCAGGTCTGGAATTCCCTGCTGGTGTAGTCGGCCAATTCCTGCGGATTCATGTACACGGCATAAGCGCCCTGCGCTTCCGCCTTGCTCTTGAATTCGGCGGTCTGCATGATTTTACTGATCTCGGAAGACAGCTTGTCTATCACGGGCTTGGGCGTGCCCGCCGGCGCATACACGGCAAACCAGGAACTGGCATCCAGTTTCTCGAATCCCTTGACCTTCGAAGTGGGCGGCACGTCGGGCAGGCTAGGCAGTGCCGTACTGCCCGTGACCGCAAGCGCCCGGAGCTTTCCGGCCTTGATGTGGCCAAGCAGCGGCGGCGCCGTGGTAAAGGTCATGTCGACATTGCCGCCCAACAGGTCCGTGAGGGCCGGACCCGTCCCCTTGTAGGGAACGTGCGCAATGTCGATGCCGGCAAGTTGCTTGATCATCTCGCCTGTGACGTGCTGGAGGGAACCGTTTCCGGACGATGCGTAATTGAGCTTTCCGGGATTCGCCTTGGCATAGCTGCTCAGTTCGGCCAGGGTCTTGACCGGCAGGTCCGGGCGGACGACGACGACCTGCGGCGCGACGATCAGGTTGGCCACTGGCGCAAAATCCTTGATCGGGTCAAAGGAACCCTTCATCAGGTGCGGCGTAATGACCTGGTAACCGGAATATTGGACCAGCAGCGTATGCCCGTCCGGCTTGGCGCGCTTCACCGCCGCGGCCGCGATGGCGCCTGAGCCGCCCGGACGATTGTCGACAATCACCGATTTTCCCAGGGCTTTCGACAAGGGATCGGAAATCATCCGCGCTGCGATGTCGGTGGTGCCGCCTGCTGCCGCCGATACGATGAGCGTGACTGTCTGGCTTGGGAACGTGCCATCCTGCGCATGCACGCTGGCGTTGGCGAAAGCCGTTCCGAGCAGGACAAGTCCGCCGGCGCGCGTCAGCCGGAAGGAAAGGGATTTCATGGTGTCTCCTTATGGATTGTTTTCATGCTTCTCTTGTGGGCTGTTTCGCCGGGGCCTTCCGCTCTGGCGAAACCATGGTTCGAATTCAATGCCGGAACATGCCCGGCCTCGGCGGGCAGGACGGCCTACAATGCATCAGACCCAGCAGCCGCCAAGGCGAACAGGCACGCCCTTATTGGCGCATAGCCCTATTTTGGCGCTCGACTGGTGATGACAGAAGCGCAAAGCAAAGAAGCCAGCTTTCACGGTCCGCGAAAGCTGGCTTACCCGGGCATACGGGGGCGACCGGTCAACTGGCCGGCGCGCTCGCCAGATGCTCGAGCAGCAGGCGGGCATGGCGCGAGACGGCCTTGGTGTCGCGAAGGCCGATCAGAAGCCGGCGCTGAGCCCAGGCATCCTTGAGCCTGATCTGGCGCAGGTGGAGCGAACTGACCAGTTCATGCACGGCATCGGAAGGCAGCACCGCGATGCCCATTCCGGCGCTGACCATCTTGCACATGGCATCGAAGCTGCGCACGCGGATGCGCAGCTTGAGGTTGCGGCCTAACGCATCGGTTTCAGCCTGCAAGCGGTCTGCCAGTGACGTGCCCTTTGGCAGGCTGACGAAGTCATAGTCAAGCACCTCCTCGAAAAAGACCGAGCGCCTGCCGGACAGCGCGTGGCCTCCGGGGACGATCAGGCTCAAGCGGTCTTTTCGGTACTCCACCTGATGCAAGCCCAGCGCCGGGGTGCGGTCGGCGAAGATGCCCAGATCCGCGCGGCCGTCCAGCACCGCCATGACGATTTCCCTGCTGTCTCCTTCCGCCAGTTCGATGCGAATGCCGGGGTTCGCGGCGCTGAAAGCGGCAAGATCCTGCGGCAGGAACTGCGTCACGGCGGAGGTATTGGCCCAGAGACGGACCACGCCCACAAGGCCGGATGCGTAGTCGGAGAGATCGGCCGTCAGCAGGTCGACCTCGCTCAGGATGCGCTGCGCATGGGAATGCAGTGCGTGACCGGCTACGGTTAACGTGACTCCGCGCGAATGTCGTTCAAAAAGAGCGGTGCCTATCGCGGCTTCCAGATCGGATATGCGCTTGCTGGCGGCGCCCACTGCAAGATGCGAAAGCGCGGCGCCCCTGGTAATGCTTCCGGTTCGAGCGATCAACGCAAACAAGGACAGGGACACCAGGTCGAGGCGATAAGGATTCATTTTTGCAACGTTGGCTTGGTATGCCGGCATTCTCCGCCGGCACACGGTGCATTTACAAGCGCAGCGGCGAGCAAGAACGCATGCATAAGCCGGTCAGACGCTGCCCGCTTCCCGACGGAGTTGATTATTCCCGGAACGCTCGCATCTACTGCATTCAAACGGAATCATCGAAAGGGCACTTTTTCGCCATGTTCAAGAACTCCAAGGGCGGCTCTACCTTCAAGAGCGGCAAGGTTTCATCCGGCGCAAGCGAAAAGAAAGAAGTGTTGGAATCGCTGGGCTATGCGTTTGACAGCATCACCAAGAAATCCGGCTGGAACTGGGTCGCGCCCAATGCCAGCTCCATAGACAATCACCCCACTGAAGCCGAGGCAATCGCGGATGCATGGCGCGATGCCGGCGAGCGCACCTGCTCGACGATGGATATACCTGGCGACACCTGGGAAAGGATGAGTGTCAAGGAGCAGGCCGAACTGCTGCGTGAAGCATTGTCTGGGCAGTAGGCTTGCCGCAACGGCGTTCTCATCCCGCTTCGCATGCCTTGAGTCGACGTTCTATTAGTCGATGCGCCATGTCCGTGTCTTCACCTCGGCTTTGCTCGGGCCAAGCTAAACGATGCCGCGGGCTTCAGGCAGCATCCTCGGCTAGTCGTCCGAGCCGCTTCAGGTTGGCCAGATAAGTGTCCCGCGATGGCCGCAGATGGCTCGCGCACAGCGCCAGCAGTCGCTCCTGGTCGCCGACGCGAAGGGCTTCGATGATGGCGACATGGTCCTGCCGCGCCTGCTCCAGAAACTCGGGCGCCACCAGCGTCGACAGCCTGACCGGATAGGTCCGACGCGCGTATTCCGCAATGGCCTCGATCAGGGTGTCGTTGCCGGACAGCGAATGCAGTGCGGCATGGAATGCCAGGTTGGCGCGGAACACCTCACGCGGGTCGCCTGCCCTGACGGCGGCGTCGTGCATGCGCTGGATGGCTACCAGCGGCGCCAGTCTTGCCCGCGGCACCGGCAGCGTGATCAGCCTGGCCGAACTTGTTTCGAGAATCTCGCGCAGCGCATAGATCTCGGTCACTTCCTTGGGCGTGAGCGCGCGCACCTGCGCGCCGCTGTTCTTCTTGCGCTGGACCAGCCCCTGCTTTTCCATATGGGCCAGTGCCTGCCGCACTACATGGCGCTTGTAGCCGAAACGCGCCATCAGCTCGTCTTCCACCAGACGTTCTCGCGGATGCAGCACGCCCAGCACGATTTCCTCTTCCAGCACGCTGCTCATATGCCGCATTGCAAGGTCTGCATTGCGCACCTCGCCGTCATCCTTGGCGACGGCCTTGACTGCCGGGATTTTGGAGGATCTGGCGCTCATGGAATTGTCCTTGTCGGCGAACCGACGCTGTGTCTAAACGGCGCCTATCTTCTCAGAAACGGCGCCTTGCCGGAACTGGCCCGCTTCGGCGGGGCCGAGATAAGCCTTGCAGCCCTATCCCATCAGCCTTATTATGCCCGACGATTATTGATAATCTTATTGAAGGGGAAATCAGCATGTCAAGCGAGAAGAAGGACGAACAGGCCGCCGGAATCAGGAAGGGCCTTACCAGCTACGGCGACAGTGGCTTCTCGCTGTTCTTGCGCAAGGCCTTCATCAAGGGCGCTGGCTATACCGACAATGCGCTCGACCGCCCCGTGATCGGCATCGCCAACACCGGCAGCGCCTACAACCCCTGCCACGGCAATGCGCCGCAACTGATCGAAGCGGTCAAGCGCGGCATCATGCTGGCCGGCGGCCTGCCGATGGACTTTCCGACCATCTCCATCCACGAAAGCTTTTCCGCGCCGACCTCGATGTACCTGCGCAATCTGATGTCGATGGATACCGAGGAAATGATCCGGGCCCAGCCGATGGACGCCGTGGTGCTGATCGGCGGCTGCGACAAGACCGTGCCGGCGCAGCTGATGGGCGCGGCCTCGGCCGGCGTGCCGGCCATCCAGCTCGTCACGGGCGCGATGCTGACCGGCGCCCACCGCGGCGAACGGGTGGGCGCCTGCACCGACTGCCGGCGCTATTGGGGCAAGTACCGTGCCGAGGAAATCGATGACCAGGAAATCTCGGAAGTCAACAATGTGCTGGTGGCCAGCGTCGGCACCTGCTCGGTGATGGGCACCGCCAGCACCATGGCCTGCGTCACCGAGGCGCTGGGCATGATGGTGCCGGGCGGCGCGTCGCCGCCGGCCGTCACCGCTGACCGCATCCGCATTGCCGAGGAGACCGGCGCCACCGCGGTGGCCATGGCCCGGGCTGGCCTGACGCCGGACAAGATCATGACCGGCAAGGCTTTCGAGAACGCGTTGCGGGTGCTGCTGGCCATCGGCGGCTCGACCAACGGCATCATCCACCTGACCGCGGCGGCGGGCCGGCTGGGCATCGATATCGACCTTGAGCAGCTCGACGCGATCGGCCGCGAAACGCCTGTGCTGATCGACCTCAAGCCTTCGGGCCAGTACTACATGGAAGACCTGCACAAGGCTGGCGGCGTGCATGCGCTGCTGCGTGAATTGAAGCCCCTGCTGCACCTGGATGCATTGACCGTCACCGGCCGCACCCTGGGCGAGGAAATGGAGCGCGCTCCCGCCGCGTTTGCGCAAAGCGTGGTGCGGCCATTCAATGATCCGATCTACCCGCAGGGCGGCATCGCGGTATTGCGCGGCAACCTCGCGCCGGGCGGCGCCATCATCAAGCAGTCGGCCGCCAATCCGGCCCTGATGGAGCATGAAGGCCGGGCCGTGGTGTTCGAGAACCTGGAAGACCTGGCAAACCGCATCGACGACGAAGAGCTCGACGTGGCGGCGGACGACGTGCTGGTGCTGAAGCATATCGGTCCCACCGGCGCGGCGATGCCGGAGGCCGGCTATCTTCCGATACCGAAAAAGCTGGCGCGCGCCGGCGTCAAGGACATGGTGCGCGTGTCGGACGGCCGCATGAGCGGCACCGCGGCCGGCACCATCGTGCTGCATGTGACGCCGGAGTCGGCGATCGGCGGGCCGCTGGCCCATGTCAGGAATGGCGACCGCATCCGCCTGTCGGTGGCGAACCGCGAAATCAGCCTGCTGGTATCGGAGGAAGAACTGGCGGCACGCATGCAGGCAGCGCCGGTAGCCCCGCCCACCGCCGGGCGCGGCTACAAGCAGTTGTTCCTGAAGACGGTAACCCAGGCCGACAAGGGCGTGGACTTCGACTTCCTGCGCGCCGAGGAGACGAAGGAAAGCATCCCGCGCAAGCCTGGCCAGAACGGCGCCGACTAGGCTGCACCCTGCCACTGCGCCATCGACGCCGGCGCAGTGGCAATGCCCGTCAGTCTCCGGTGATCTTCGCGTCCTGGATCACCGCAGCCCACATGCCGATTTCCTTGCGGATGCGTTCCGTCGTCTGCTGCGGCGTGGTGGACAGCGCGTAAGCGCCCTGCTGCAGCAACTGCTCCTTGACTTCAGGCACCTGCAGGATCTTCATCATCTCGCCATTGAGCCGCTCGACGATGTCCTTGGGCGTGCCTGCCGGCGCCAGCACGCCAAACATCGAGCTGACCGCGAAGTTGGGCAGGCCGGCTTCGCTGGCGGTAGGCACCTCGGGCAGCATGGAAATGCGCTCGGGCGTCGTCACCGCCAGCGCGCGCAGCTTGCCCGCCTTGATGAAGCCCTGCGCGGCAGGCACCGTCTCCACCATGGTCAGCACCTGGCCGCCGACAAGGTCGCTCATGGCCGGGCCGCTGCCCTTGTACGGCACATGCAACATGTCCACGCCGGCGGCACGCTTGAACAATTCGGCCGCCATGCGCTGCGGCGCACCGGCGCCGGACGACGCATAGGTCAGCTGGCCGGGCTTCGCCTTGGCATAGGCGATCAGTTCAGCGAGGTTGTTGACCGGGACCGATGGATTGACCACGAACACCAGCGGCACCGCGCCCACCATGCTGATCGGCGCAAAGTCCTTTTCCAGGTTGTAGTTGAGCGTCTTGCTCTCCAGCGTCTGCATGATCGAATGCGAGGTCAATGCGCCCATCAGCAGGGTGTAGCCGTCCGGCGCAGCCTTGGCCACCATGGCGGCGCCGATGTTGCCGCCGGCGCCGCCGCGGTTGTCGACAATGACCTGCTGCCCCAGCGCCGTGCTCATCCGTTGCGCGATGACCCGGCCGATGATGTCGGTCGCGCCGCCCGGCGGATAGGGCACCACCAGCTTGATGGGCTTGTCGGGGTAGCCCGCGGCCGCGGCGGTGCCGGGCAATGCCATGCCGAACGTCGTGGTCATGGCCAGCGCCGCCAGAGCGCCGTTGAAGGCCCTGCGCCTGAAATCACACTGCATGTTGTCTCCTCGTTTGTGGTGATTGCGTCGATCGCCCGACAGATCCGTCTCGGGTCATGAGCGACCATTTTTCTCGATATTATTATTGATAATCGTGTTGATACTATGCGAATGCATGGGACGGCGCAAGGCTTATGGTTGCCGCGGTGCGCGGCATGCGGCCGGACAGACCAGCTTGCCATCCCTGATGATCGGGGGCTGGCCGCATGGGCCTAGCAAGGCATTGCGGGCTGCGTGCGCGAGGCCGACCAGGCAGCATGAGCCCGCTGGCAAGCGGACGCGCCCCATCCGAAAGCCACGCCCGGCAAATTTCCCGTTATCGAAGCATATGGATCAACGGCGGGCCGACGCATGGCTTGCCGCTGCTTCCTGTCCCGGCCTTGCGCCGACGCGACCAGGCTGCACGCGGCGTTGAGCTTATGCCTTCCCATCTCCTATACTTCACCGGGTCCTCTTCATCGGTACCTCTGCCTTGAATCCACCCGTCCTGGTCATCATGATGGTGTTGACGCACGTGACCTTCACCGGTAACCGTGTTGCGCTTGCGCTCTGCGCCATCCAATCCCATGCCACGCCCTTGCAGGTGGGCTTCCTGATGAGCCTGCTGGCCATCATGCCCATGCTGCTGTCGGTGCATGCCGGTCGGTGGACCGACCGGGTCGGGGTGTTTCCGCCGATGTGCATTGCCCTTGGCTTGATGATCACGGGCGCGGCATTGCCGGCTCTCCGCGATGCGCTGGGCGCGCTGTATGCGGCCAGCATCCTGCTGGGGTCGGGTTTCATGCTTGCCCATGTATCGATCAACAATGCGATCGGCCATGCCAGCACGCCGGAAACGCGCACCAGCGCGTTCTCGCTCCTGGCGCTCGGCTTTTCCACGTCGACCCTGGCCGGCCCGATGATTGCCGGCTTCATGATCGACTACCAGGGCTTCACCGCCTGCTTCCTGCTGCTGGCGGCATTTTCCGTTGTCCCGGTGGCGCTGCTGCTTGGCTTTCATCAGGCCAGGCCGGTGACGGCCCCTGCCGGCACGCCGGCTGCCAAGCGGCATGTGATCGACCTGCTGCGGCATGTGCCGCTGCGCGCCGTGTTCGTGACCAGCGGCTTGCTCTCGATGGGCTGGGACCTGTTCACCTTCATGGTGCCAATCCAGGGCGCGCGCATCGGGCTTTCGGCAAGCACCATCGGCCTCATCATGGGTTCGTTCGGCGCGGGCACCTTCGTGGTCCGCCTGGCCATCCCCAGGGTGGCCCGCATGCTGTCGGCGTGGCACATCCTTGCAGCGGCGCTTGCAGTCACTTCACTGGTGTACCTGCTGTTTCCCTTGTTCAGCGCCGTGCCGGCGCTGCTTGCGCTCGCCTTCCTGCTCGGACTTGGCCTGGGGTGCGCCATGCCCATGGTCATGAGCCTCATTTATGTCGTGGCGCCCGAGGGAAGGACCGGCGAGGCCGTGGGCGTGCGCTCGACCCTGATCAATGCCAGCCAGACCGTCTTGCCTCTGCTGTTCGGCGCGCTGGGCGCAGTCACCGGCACCCTTCCGGTATTCTGGGCGCTGGCTATCCTGCTGGCGCTTGGCGGCATCTTTGCCAGCCGCCAGACGGCGCTCCAGCGGCAGCGCTAGCGATACGAACGGCAACGGCGGCCGGTCCCCGCCTGGTGCCGGCCTGCCCGTTTCCATCGACATTCATACCGATGCAACCAGCTGGTCCGCGGAGAGTTCGTCAAGCCGCACGATGCCAAGCATTGCCATGTCCCGCGACACTTCCTTGGACAGCAGTTCGATGGCATGCCGGACGCCTGCCTGGCCGCCCACGGCGGCGGCATAGCCGAATGGCCGTCCGACGAAGACCATCCTGGCGCCGAGCGCCAGCGCTTTCAGCACATCCGTGCCGCGCCGCACGCCGCCATCGAGCATTACCGGCAGGTCGCTGCACGCTGCGGCTATGCCGGGCAGGACCTGCAAGGGCGCCACGGCGCCGTCGAGCTGGCGGCCGCCATGGTTCGATACGATGATGCCGTCCGCGCCGGCATCGCGGGCCAGGCGCGCGTCATCCACATTGAGTATGCCCTTGATCACGAGCCTTCCCTTCCACAGCTGCCGGATCAATGCGAAATGCCGCCAGTTCAGGTGCCCGCGGTCAGAGAAGTCCCTGAGCACGGAGGACGACAGGATGGGCGCGCCGCGCTTGGCATAGTTGTTCTCGAAATGCGGCATGCCGTGCTGGGCCAGCGTGCGCAGGAAGGTGCCGAACAGCCATCGTGGCCGCACCAGGCCGTCCCACACCAGGCGCAGGCTCGGCCGCAGCGGCGCGGAAAAGCCCATGCGGACGAAGTTTTCATTGTTGGGCGGCACCTGCGTATCGACCGTGACCACGAGGGTTGAGAAGCCGGCCTTTTCCACGCGCTCGATCAAGGCCACGATGTTGGCTTCATCGCCCGGCAGGTAAGCCTGGAACCAGGCATCCGGGCACTGCGCCGCCACCTGCTCGAGCGGGATCAATGACGAGCCGCTCATGATCATCGGCACATTGGCCTGCGCCGCGGCAAGCGCCATCACGAGGTCGCCGCGATAGGCCGACAGTGCGCTCAGCCCCAGCGGCGCCAGGCCGAAAGGGGAAGCGTAGCTGCGACCGAACAGCGTGACTTCCTGGCTGCGTTGCGAGACATCGACCAGCACCCGCGGCAAAAACGCATGCCTGGCGAACGCCCCGCGGTTGCCTCGCAGCGATTGGCCGGTCTCGGCCGCACCCACCATGTAGCCAAACACCGGCCGCGGCAAATGCCTGGACGCCGCCCGTTCGAAGTCGTCAAGGCACAGCAGGCGACGCAGGCGCCGTGGCACCGGGGCTGGCATCGTGGCGGTGTTGCCTGCCGTTGCCCGCTTACGGCCCGGCAGGCCGTCGCCGTTCGTGGGACGCCCTGCTTGCGGCTGCCGCATCATTCCGGCTTGATCTGGGCGCTTTCCACCAGCTTCGCCCATTTCACGGTCTCGGTCTTCATGTAGGCACGGAACTGATCGGGGCTGCTTCCAACCACGGTGAGGCCCTGCGCCTGCAGCTTGGTCCTGGTGGCAGGATCGGCCAGGGTCTGCTTGATGGTTTCCTCCAGCCGGCCAACGACCGGTACGGGCGTGGCAGCAGGCGCGAATACGCCAAACCAGGTCAGCGCTTCGAATCCGGCCAGGCCGGATTCGGCAATGGTCGGGATGTCAGGCGCGGCCTCGCTGCGCTGAAGGCTGCTGACCGCAATCGCCCGCACCTTGCCGCTGCGGATATGCGGCAGCATCGTGGGCAGATTGCCGAACATCACAGGCACCTGGTTGCCCAGCACGTCGTTCAGGGCCAGCGCCTCGCCCTTGTAGGGCACATGGCCGAGCTTGACCCCGGCCATCTGGGCAAGCAGTTCGCTGGCGACGTGCTGCGGCCCGCCCTGGCCGGACGAGGCATACATCAGCCCGCCATTCTTGGACCTCGCCAGGTCGATGAATTCCTTGATGTTCTTTACCGGCACAGAAGGATGGGCAACCAGCACCAGCGGCACCGACGCCACCAGCGATATGGGCACGAAGTCCTGCAGCGGCTTGAAGGTCAGGTTGGGATACACGCTGGGCGCAACCAGCATGGTCGACTGGGTGCCAAGCAAGAGCGTGTAGCCATCGGGCGCCGCTTTGGCTGCCGCATCCGCGGCAATCGTGCCGGTGGCGCCGGGCTTGTTTTCGATGACGATGGACTGGCCGAGCTTTTGCGACAAGCCCTGCCCGAGCTGCCGGGCGACGTTGTCGACGGCGCCGCCAGCCGAAAAGCCCACCAGCAAGCGTACCGGCCTGGATGGATAGGCGTCGCTCGCCGATGCAACCGGGCCCAGGCAGCCCAGGCCGGCAATGGCCAATGTGACAAGAACGCTCCTGCGCTTGGTGCAGCGGGATTTCTTCATTACCAGGTCTCCAATCTTGTTATAAGTGGCAAGCCGCCGGGCGGCACGCTGGCCCGGCACGGCGCGCAAGCGCTTCAGCGCTTGTCTTTTGCCCAGGCTTCGTAACGCGCCTTGTTCTCTTCATTCGGCGGATAAAGGCCGGGCAACTGCTGGCCTGCGTTAACCTGGTCCATGATCCAGCCTTCAAAGCGTTCCTGCTCCACAGCGAGGGCAACGACTTCATCGACCAGAGCTGCCGGGATCAGCACCGCGCCGTCGGCGTCTGCCACTATCACATCGTTGGGGAATACCGCAACGCCGCCGCAGCCGATGGGCTCCTGCCAGCCGACGAAGGTCAGGCCCGCCACCGAAGGAGGCGCGGCCGCGCCCTGGCACCAGATCGGCAGGTCGGTGCCCAGCACGCCGGCCACGTCGCGCACCACGCCATCGGTCACCAGCGCGGTCACGCCGCGCTTTTGCATGCGCGCGCACAGGATATCGCCGAAGATGCCGGCGTCGGTCACGCCCATTGCGCCGACGACGGCAATGCAGCCTTCCGGCATGGCCTCGATCGCGGCGCGGGTGGAGATCGGCGCGCCCCACGAGGCCGGCGTGGCCAGGTCTTCGCGCGCCGGCACGAAGCGCAGCGTGAAGGCGCGGCCCACCAGCCGCGGCTGGCCGGGTACCAGCGGCATCGCGCCGCGCAGCCAGACATTGCGCAGGCCTTTCTTCAGCAGGATGGTTGTCAGCGTGGCCGTGGTCACGCCGGACAGGGCGCGGACGATCTCGGCGTCCAGGGGAAGCGCATCAATGCTCATATCAGTAGTCCTGAAGTTAAATAGGTGAAATAGTGGGTACGGCGCCCGCGTTCAGATGCTGGCAATCAGCCCGCCATCGACACGGATCACCGAACCGGTGAGGTAAGAAGCGCGAGCGCTGGCAAGGAAAGCCACAACATCGGCATATTCCTGCGGCTCGCCATAGCGGCCAAGCGGAATGCTGGCGCTGCTCTCGGCGGCGACGTCCTCCACCGGCCGGCCCTCGCGCGTGGCCTTCTGTTCATCGAGGAAGCGGATACGGTCGGTGGCAATGCGTCCGGGCAGCACGATGTTGGCGGTGACGCCATCCTGCCCGACCTCGCGCGCCAGGGTCTTGGACCAGCCCACCAGCGACAGGCGCAAGGCATTGGACATGCCCAGGTTGGGAATCGGCGCAACCACGCCGGACGAAGTGCTGGTGATGATGCGGCCGAATTTTCTGGATCGCATGCCAGGCAGGACCCGATCGGTAATGGCGATGACAGACAGCACCATGCTCTGGAAGTGCCTGCTCCACTGCTCGGCTGGCTGGCCTGAGGCCGGCGTCGGCGGCGGGCCGCCGGTATTGTTGACCAGAATATCGACTGGGCCCAGTTCGGATTCGATACGGGCGATATGGGCGTCGATCGCGGACAGGTCGGCCAGGTCCCACTGCACAGCCAGTGCCTGCCCTCCTGCTGCCGCGATCCCGGCGGCCACCGCCGCCAACGCCTGCGGATCGATATCGGCGATGGCCACCCGAGCGCCCTCGCCTGCCAGGGTCCGTGCAATCGCTCCACCCAATCCGCCGCCGGCGCCAAGCACCAGCGCCGTTCTGCCTTTCAGTCCCAGATCCATCGTTCCCCTTCATTTGGTTCGTGAAGCCGCGCCCGTCGATGCAGCGGCGCTGCCGCGATGCTTTGTGTGCCGGCTATTGTGGCGTCCGCCAAAACCAAGCACAATTTCATTTTTGTGCTTTCAAACCACACAAATAATTCATTCCCGGAGACGCAGATAGAAACGAGTTACATCGACAGCTTTGTCGCGGTTGCCGAAAGCGGATCGATGGCCGAAGCAGCCCGCAGGCTCAACGTCACACCCACCGCATTGGCGCAGCGCATCCACGTGCTTGAGCGTGATTTCGGCACCCGGCTGATCGTCCGTTCGGGACGCACGGTGCGCCTGACCGAAGGCGGCATACGGCTGCTGGGCCGGGCAAAGCGGTTCCAGAACGAAGTGCGCGAACTGCAGGCCGCCACGCTGGGCGAGGATTTCGTGGGCGGGCTGCGGCTGGGCGCGATCGCCACGGCAGTCACGGGGTTGCTGCCTGCGATGCTGGCCAGCCTGGTGCAGCGGCACCCCCGCATCGACATCTACATCGAGGCCGGCGTATCGCGCGATCTGTACCACCAGGTGCTGCAGGACAAGCTGGATGCTGCGCTGATCGTGGCGCCGCCGTTTGCCGTGCCGAAGTCGTTTACCTGGCGCGCGCTGCGGCAGGAGCGGCTGATCGTGCTCGCGCCGCGGGCGCTGGCCAGTGCCGACCCGCTGGCGCTGCTCGGCGACATGCCATTGATCCGCTACGACCGGCGTAACTGGGGCGGCTCGCTGGCAGACCAGTATCTCCAGCAGAACGCGATACAGCCGCGTGAACGCTTCGAACTCGATGCGCTCGACGGCATCGTGCTGCTGGTTGGCCTGGGCCTGGGCGTGTCGCTGGTGCCAGACTGGGCGCGTGCCGCGCCGCTGCCCGAAACCGTGGTCGCGCTTGCCGTCCCGGGCAACTCTCCCTGCCGCACGCTGGGCATGCTTTGGCCGGCGAAATCGGCGCATGGCCGCTTGCTTGAAAGCCTGTTACGCAGCGACGACGCGGCGACGTCGTTGCGGTGAAGTGGAAGGACGCCGATGTCGACGCGCCTGATGCAGGCAAAAAAAAGCGGTGTCATGCCAGGCCAGGCATGACACCGCCATCAGGCCGCGGCCAGCTGCTCAGGGCGCAGCCGGCGGCCAAACAGGCTGAGCCACGCAAGGCTCAGGCTTAACTGCCGATCGGCTGCCGATCGGCTGCCGATCAGTTGTCGATCAGTTCCGGATTCCAGGCATGCACCGTCTGGCTCTGCTCGCCCAGGCCGCTGATGGACAGGCGCATCGTATCGCCCGGCTTCAGGTACACCGGCGAAGGCTTGCAGCCCATGCCCACGCCTGGCGGGGTGCCGGTGCTGATCAGGTCGCCGGGATACAGCGTCATGAAGCGGCTGATATAGCTCACCAGCTGCGCCACGCCGAAGATCATGGTGCGGGTGCTGCCATTCTGGAAGCGCCGGCCATTGACTTCCAGCCACATGTCGAGGTTTTGCGGATCGGGCACCTCGTCGGCGGTGACGAGCCACGGGCCGACCGGGCCGAAGGTGTCGCAACCCTTGCCCTTGTCCCAGGTGCCGCCGCGTTCCAGCTGGTATTCCCGCTCGGAGATATCGTTGACCACGCAATAGCCCGCCACATGCTTCATCGCATCGCCTTCCGACACATAGCGCGCCGTCGCGCCGATCACGATGCCCAGCTCCACTTCCCAGTCGGACTTGACCGAGCCTTGCGGCAGCACCACCGGATCGTTGCAGCCCATCAGGGCGCTGATGGCCTTGGTGAACAGCACCGGCTCGGCCGGCACCGGCATGCCGGATTCGGCCGCATGGTCGGCATAGTTGAGGCCAACGCAGATGAACTTGCCCATGCCCGAATACGGCGGCGCAATCCGCCCGGGATTGGCCACCACCGGCAGCGCCTTCACGTCCACCTCGGCCAGCTTGCGCAAGCCATCGGGCGTGAGCATCGCGGCGGTGATGTCCGGCGTCAGGCGCGACAGATCGCGCACCTGACCTTCATCATCCAGCAGGCCCGGCTTCTCGCTGCCCTTGGCGCCATAACGCATCAGTTTCATGTTGTTGCTCCTTTTCTTGTGAATGTCCTGTCAATGTCAGTTGGACCAGCCGCCGTCGATGACATGCACGGCGCCAGTGGTGAATGCGGATTCGTCCGAGGCCAGGTACAGCGCCAGCGCGGCCACCTCCTCCGCCCGGCCCAGCCGCCCCACCGGCTGCCGGGCCACGAAAGCCGCCTCGACCGCGGAGGCGCTCTGGCCGCTGCTCTGCGCCTGCGCCGCAATGCGGCCGCGCAGCGAAGGCGATTCTATCGTTCCCGGGCAGATCGCATTGCAGCGCAGGTTGCGGGTCACGAAATCGGCGGCGACCGATTTGGTCATGCCGATCACGGCGGCCTTGCTGGCGCCGTACACGAACCGGTTCGGCGCGCCCTTGATGCTGCTGGCGACCGACGCCATGTTGATGATGGAGCCGCCGCCGCGCTCCAGCATGCCCGGCAGGAAGGCGCGCATCATGCGGTACATCGCGCGCACATTCAGGTCGAAGGAAAAATCCCAGGCACGGTCGTCGCAGTCGAGGATGGTGCCGCTGTCGACATAGCCGGCGCAGTTGAACAGCACATCGATGCTGCCCAGCTCGGCAGCAAGGGCGTTGATGGCGTCCGGGTCCGTCACATCCAGCCGCCGGGTCGTGCAGCCTTCCAGGTCGACCAGCAGTTCCGGGTTGATGTCGGTGGCGATCACCCGCGCGCCTTCCCGGGCAAACGCCAGCGCGGTGGCGCGGCCTATGCCCTGGCCGGCCGCGGTCACCAGGGCTGTCTTGCTGCTCAGTCGTTGCGTCATGTCCAGTCCCTTTCAGTCGGAGTCGAAAAGCTATTTTCCCGCCGCCATCACGCGCGGCAGCCACAAGGTAATCTCGGGCACATAGGTGATGGCGATCAGCGCCGCAAACAGCGGCACCAGCCACGGCAGGATGGCCACCGTGGTGCGCTCCACCGAGAGTTTGGCAACCCGCGCCAGCACGAACAGCACCATGCCCAGCGGCGGATGCAGCAGCCCGATCATCAGGTTCAGCGTCATGATCAGGCCAAAATGCAGCGGATCGATGCCCAGCTTCAGCACGATGGGCAGCAGGATGGGCACGAGGATCGTGATCGCGGCGATGGTATCGATGAAGCAGCCCACGATCAGGATCAGCACATTGGCCAGCAGCAGGAATACCCATTTGTTCTGCGTGAAGCTGAGTATCGCGTCCGTCATCAATTGCGCCGCCTGGCTCACCGTCAACAGCCAGGCGAAGATGGACGCGGCAGTCACGATGAACAGCACGCTGGCCGTCGTTTCGATGGTATCCAGCGTTGCCCGCGCCAGGCTGCGCAGCGTCATCGAGCGGTAGCGCACCAGCCCCAGGAACAGCGCCCAGATCACGGCCGCCATCGCCGCTTCCGTCGGCGTGAACCAGCCCAGCGTCATGCCGCCGATCAGGATGACCGGCGCCATCAGCGCCATCACCGCGGAGAAGTCGAAGTACCAGTCGGCCAGCAGCAAGGCAGCCAGCGTGATGCCCACCGCCACATTGACCGACACGCCGGCCCGGGTCAGCAGCCAGGTTACCAGCGGGAAGGCCATCACGATGATGATCTCGACACTGGCGCTGCCCAGCTTCGTCCACGAAAACAGTGCATCGCCGCCCCAGTTGTTGCGACGGGCAATGAAGGCGACGGTGAACATCATCATCAGCGTCATGACAACGCCGGGAATCACGCCGGCCAGGAACAGCGAGCCGATCGACACGTTGGCCATCATGCCGTAGATCACGAAGGGCAGCGACGGCGGGATGATGGGGCCCAGCGTGGCCGAGGCCGCCGTCACGCCTACCGAGAACTCGGCGCTGTAGCCATGGTCGCGCATGGCCTTGATCTCGATGGTGCCGAGGCCGGCCGCATCGGCAATCGCGGTGCCGGACATCCCGGAGAAGATCACCGAGCCGATGATGTTGACCTGGCCCAGCCCGCCCTTCATCCAGCCCACTAGGGCGACGGCGAAGTTGTAGATGCGTCCGGTGATGCCGGCAATGTTCATCAGGTTGCCGGCCAGGATGAAAAACGGCACGGCCAGCAGCGGGAAGCTTTCCACGCCGGCAATCATGCGCTGCGCCACGATCACGTTGGGCACCGAGCCGGTCACCAGGATATAGAGCAGCGACGCGGCGATCATGGCCAGCGCAACCGGCAGTCCCAGGAGCATCAGCAGCAGGAAGGAACCGATCAGGATACCCATCATGCACCGTCCGTTCCGTCGTACGCTTCCGGCCGCTCCAGCACAGAATAGCCCTGGCGCCAGTTTGTATAGGCCACCATCACCGCGCGCAGCAGCATGATGGCGAAGCCGATCAGCGCAAGCCAGTAGACCAGGCTCTTGGGCCAGTTGATCGTGGTCATGGGCTCGTCGCCCACCATGCCGATGTATTGCCAGCCGAGCCAGACGATGACGCCCAGCAGCACGACGCGGGTGATGTCGACCAGCGTCGCCAGCACCCTTGCCGGCCCTGCCGGCAGGAAGCGGTACAGGATGTCGACCTGGATATGCCGGTTCTTGCGAACGCACATCGCCGCACCGATGAAGACCACGGCGATCAGGCAGTTCGTTGCCAGCTCCTCGGTCCATGCATAGGAGTCGTTGAGCGCATACCGGGTAAAGAATTGCAGGAACACCAGACCGCCCATCAGCCAGAACATGATCAGCGCGAACCAGTCCTCGGGAGCAGTGTCGCTCAGGTCGACCTGGTGCACGTCGGCTTCTTCAAAGCTGCGCGCCAGTTCTTCGGCGCTGACGGCGTGGGGATGGGTTTGTGATGCTTCAGTGCGAGCGGCCTCGTCGGCGCCGCCGGCGGCAAGTTGATTCATGGCAGCCTCTGCTTGGGAATGTCAGGGCCGGGACCGCAGGGCCCCGGTCTAAGGTCGTCCGACCTATTTGATTTCCTGGATGCGGTCCCAGTCGGCCTTGCGATAGCCGAAGTCTTCGAACTTGACTGTCTTGAGAACGGTGGAGCGGAAGTCGTCACGATTGACGTCGGTGACGGTCAAGCCCTTCTTCTTGAAGATATCGACCAGTTCAGCTTCGCGCGCGACGATGTCGGCGCCGGCCTTCTGCGCGGCTTCCTGCGCCAGGTCGGAGAAGATTTTCCGCTCGTCCGCCGTGAACGCCTTCCACTGCTTGCCCGACACCACGGTGTTGAGATGGTCGACGATATGGCCGGTCAGCACGATGTACTTCTGCACCTCGTAGAACTTCTTGGCTTCGATCGTGGTGAGCGGGTTTTCCTGCGCCTCGACGGTGCCGTTCTGCAGCGCCAGGTACACCTCGGCGAATGCGATCGGCGCGGTGTTGGCGCCGCAGGCGCGCGGCATCGCCAGGTAAGCGGCGACGTCAGGCACGCGTATCTTCAGGCCCTTCATGTCGGCGCAGCTGTTGATAGGCTTGTTGGAGGTGGTATGCCGTGTGCCGTAGTAGGTGGTGGCGACGATCTGGTTGCCGGTCTTTTCGGCGTAGGCGCCTGTCAGGCTCTTGTAGACATCGCTCTTGGTGTATTTAACCAGGTGGTCGGCATCGCGGAAGGTGTAGGGGTAGTAGGTGACGCCGATCGGCTGGTAGGCCCGGCTGGCGAAGCTGGAACCGGAAATGATGATGTCCACCGTGCCCAGCGTCAGGCCCTGGTTGATGTCGCTCTCCTTGCCCAGCTGGGAAGCGGGATAGACATCGATCTGGTACTTGCCGTTGGTGCGCTTGCCAAACTCATTGGCGGCCCAGACCGACCACTTGTGAAACGGCTCGGACGTCTCGTAGACATGGGCCCATTTCAGTTTGGTCTGTGCCTGCGCGCTGCCAGCCAGCCCCAGTACTGCCGCTGCAAGCAGCAGCTTCTTCCAGTGCATCATTGTCGTCTCCTTGTGTTTTTAGGTATCTGCCGCAGCACGATGGTCGTTACGCCATTTGTTGCCGTGATGCGTGCCGTTCGTATGCCACAAGCGATGATGCAAACTCGCGGCAGCGAAATCTGGTCTTACCACTATACCAAATAATTTCACCTCCACCCGGCGTTGTCAAGCTTGCCAGCCCTGGATGGCAAGCGGGCCGGGCGGGAGACCGCGCGTCGCTACGGTTGATGGCATGCGCGTGCCGTGCCCTGCCAGGATCAGGCGTGAGCGGAAAGCCGGGAGCCCGGAGACAGCCTGTCAGCCTACCCTGCGAGCTGGCTTCAGGCTCGCCGGGGACTGTGAAGCGGCGGCCCGCTTCTGTGCCGGCTTGTCTGCCGGCTTCTGCGCCGATTTCTTCGGTGAACGGGTCAGGCTGGAACTGAGGCGCCGGTAGGCGACATCCATGTGGTGCCGCATTGACGCGCGCGCACGTTCCGCGTCCTTGGCACGCAGGGCCGCCAGCACTTCCCGGTGCTCGGCAATGGCTTGCGCCCAGACGTCGGGCGTTTCGAAATGACTGTGCAGCTGGTCGAACAGCGCTCCGAGACGCAAGTCGAACATGCGCCGCACCACGCCGACCAGCACGCTGTTGCCGGTCGCTTCGGCAATCCGTATGTGAAACTGGCGGTCGGCATCGATCGGCTTGATGCCGGCCTGCGCGTCGACTTCCATCTGGTCGATGGCTTCCTCGATCGCATCGAAATGGCGCTTCTTGCCGAGCCTGGCTGCGGTGGCGGCCACCTCGCCTTCCAGCAGCGCACGGGCCTGGATCAGTTCCAGCGGGCCTTCCTCGCCTGACAGGTCGAAGCCCCCGGCTGGCTGCTCCGGCGGCTCGCAGACATAGATGCCCGAACCCATGCGAACCTCGATATACCCTTCCACTTCCAGCGCAATCAGGGCTTCCCGCAGGGAAGGCCTGGAGACGCCCAGCTGCACCGCCAGGTCGCGCTCGGACGGCAGGCGCGAGCCGAGCGGAAATTCACCACCGACAATGAGTTCTCTCAACTGGTTGCTGATCTGGCGGTACAGGCGTTGTGGTTCGATGGCTTGGATGGGCATGGTGGTTCCGTTCTGACGGCTTGCGGCATGGGCTTGCGGCCGGGTGCACACCCGCGCGCCGAAGCCGGGATTATACGCTGCAGTAAACGCCGGGCGATCCGCCTCACCTCTCCGCCAGCGGCGCCGGAAATTCCATGCCGTAGCCAGCGGCGCAATCGGTGAGCATGGGCGCGATCGTCGGATGCAGCGCCACGCCGGTCGCCAGCTGGTCGGCCCGTCGCGCCATGCCCCGGTCGCCCGGCATGCGTACCGCATCGACGCCGGGACGCGGCGGATTGTCGCGGCAGGTCGTGCCCAGCCAGTCCATCTGGCGCAGAAAATCCGAGCTGCCGCCGAACGCAGACGGGTCATACAGCGACATGAACACGGTGGCGCCCCAGCCATCCGGCGGATCGGCGCGGCCGTGGCCGGACAAGCCGCCGGTGAGGGCTTCCACCATCAAGGCCAGGCCGAAGCCTTTGTGCCCAGCTTCCAGGCCACCCAGCGGCAGGATGGTTCCCGGCGGATCCGCTGCCAGCACCGCCGGATCATGGCTGGGGTTGCCTGCCGCATCCAGCATCCACGCATGCTCGAACTGGCGGCCGGCCTTGTGCATGCGGGCGCTCATGCCGTTGGTGGTGACCGAGGCGGAAATATCGACGAGGTACGGCGTGTCCGAGGTCGGTATGCCGATGGCCAGCGGATTGGGGGTGAACACGGCACGCGTGCCGCCGTGGGGCGCCACGCTCTGCACCGCCGGATCGGAGCTGGCCAGCACCATCAGGAACCCGGCCTCGGCGGCGCGCAGCAGGTAGGCCGCCAGGCAGGCGATGTGATGGCTGCGGCGGATCACCAGCGTGGCGCTGCCATACTGGCGCGCGCGCGGCATCAGGGCATCGATGCCGCTATGCACCAGCCACGGGCCGGGCAGCCGCCGGCCGTCCCAGGCAAGCGCGGCGCCGCGGTCGGACAGCACCTCGGGCAGGCCGGTCTTGGCCATGCCGCCACTTTCGAGCGACTTCACATAGGGCGCCAGCAAGGCCAGGCCGTGGGTGTCGTGGCCGAGCAGGTCGCCTTCGACCAGCGTGGCAGCCACAGTGGCCGCGGGCGTGCCTTCCAGGCCGGCCTTTTCGAGCAGCGCGGTGGCGAAGCCGCGCAATGCGTCGGCGCTGTAACGTTGAACGGCGCTCATCAGTAGGTCCCCCTGCCGCCGGAGATGTCGAATACGGCGCCGGTCGAAAAGGAGCAGTCCTCCGACGCCAGCCACGCCACCATTGCGGCGATTTCCTCCGGCATGCCGAAGCGGGCCATCGGTATCTTCGACAGCATGTAGTCGATATGCTGCTGCGTCATCTGGGCAAACATGGCCGTGCGCACCGCCGCCGGCGTGATGCAGTTGACCCGCACGCCGGTCTGCGCCAGTTCCTTGCCGAGCGACTTGGTCAGGGCGATCACGCCCGCCTTCGACGCGCTGTAGGCGGATGCATTCGGATTGCCTTCCTTGCCGGCGATGGAAGCGATATTGACGATGCGGCCATAATCGTTGGCCCGCATCACGGGGGCCAGCGCCCGGCAGGTCAGGAAAGGGCCGCGCAGGTTGATCTGCATCACCTGGTCCCACTCGGCGACCGGATAGTCGCACACCGTCACGTTGGGGCCGGTGATGCCGGCGCTGTTGACCAGGATGTCCACCTTGCCGCTCTCAGCCAGCGTGGCATCGCGCGCCTGGTTGACTGCCGCTTCGCTGCTCACATCGACCAGCACGCATTGCACCCGCGCATCGCCGAGGCCGGTGCGAGCCGCCTCGAGCTGCCCGGCATCGCGGTCCCACAGCGACAGCGAAGCGCCTCCCGCGGCCAGGCGTTTGGCAATGGCCAGCCCGATGCCGGCGGCGCCGCCGGTGATGACCGCGTGGCGGCCGGCAAAATGATAGTAGTTGGCATGTTCCATCGTGGTCTCCGTGAGTTGTGTGCCTTGTAGCGGGAATGGCAATCAGGCGTGCGGCGATTCGACGTAGCGCTCTTGCGCGCGCGAGCGGCGCAGCAGTCGCACGACAATGGGAAAGAGCCACAGTGCCAGCGTCAGCAGCGCCAGCGCGCCGGCAATGGGCCGGCTGACGAAGGCCAGCAAATTGCCGTCGGCCTTGATCATCGAGCTGACGAGATTTTCTTCCAGCATCCCGCCCAGCACCACGCCGAGGATGGTCGGCGCGATCGGGAAGCCGTTTTCCTCCATCAGGTAGGCCAGCAGGCCGAAGCCCAGCATGACGCCAACGTCGAATGCGCTGTTGTTGATGGAGTAGGCGCCGACGATGCAGAACAGCAGGATCAGCGGCATCAGGATGTTGCGCGGCACCAGCAGGATGCGCTTGGCGGCCTTGATGGTGAGCCAGCCCAGCGGCAGCATCAGCAGGTTGGCCAGAATGAAGACGATGAAGATCGCGTACATCGACACCGGGTTGTTGATGAAGATCATCGGGCCGGGGTTCAGGTTCTTCATGTACAGCACGCCGATCACGATCGCGGTAATCGAGTCGCCCGGTATGCCGAATACCAGCGCCGGGATCCAGGCGCCGGCCAGCGACGAATTGTTGGCCGCGCCCGACTCGACGATGCCTTCGACATGGCCCGTGCCGAACTTTTCGGGTTCCCTGGAAAACTTCTTGCTCATCGCATAGGACATGTAGGCGGCGATATCGGCGCCAGCGCCCGGCAAGGCGCCGACGACGGTGCCCAGTATGCTGCCGCGCAGGATGCAGGCCGGATACCTGACGGTGAGCTTCCACATGCCCTTGAACACGTTGCCTATGGCGCTTTGCACCAGTTCCATGCGCTGGTGCGAGGCGATCGCATAGCGCAGCACTTCGGACACGGCGAACATGCCTACCATCACCGGCACCAGCGACAAGCCGCCCAGCAGGTTGCTGTTGCCAAAGGTATAGCGGGCCTGCCCGGAAGGATTGCCCATGCCGACGCAGGCAATGAACAGGCCGAGGAACAGCGAGACGAAGCCCTTTACCGGGTCGCCGGAGGCGATGAAGATCGCGCAGGTGAGCCCAAGCAGCACCAGCCAGAAGTATTCGAAGGAAGAGAACTTCAATGCCATCTCGGCCAGCGAAGGGGCGGCCACGATCAGCACCAGCGTGCCAAACAGGCCGCCGATCACCGAGAACACCAGCCCGGCGCCGAGCGCCACTTCGGCCTGCCCGTTCCTGGTCATGGCGAACGACTCATCGGTATAGGCAGCCGACGCCGGCGTGCCCGGTATGCGCAGCAGGCAGCCCGGAATGTCGCCCGAGAAAATGGCCATCGCGGTGGCGGTGACCATCGCGGCAATGGCCGGCACCGGTGGCATGAAGAAGGTCACCGGCACCAGCAGCGCCACCGCCATGGTGGCGCTCAGACCGGGCACCGCGCCGACGAACAGGCCATACATTGCAGCCAGCATGATTACCCCCAGCACATAGGGATCGGCTACCTGGCCCAGGGCCGCATACAGATTCGCGAGCATCGCGCTTTCCTTTCCTTACCAGGCATAAGGGCTGAGCAGGCCCCAGGGCAGCGGCACCTTCAGCAACTTGTAGAACAGAAAATGGATGATGAGCGTGCCTGGCAGAGCCACCAGCAGCGCGCTGCGCCACTTCACGCCAAAGGCCAGGAACATCGCCAGCAAGATGGCCATGGCGGTCGGAATGAAGCCCAGCTGCTCCGACATCGCGACATAGAAAGCGAGCGAAACCGGGATCAGCAGGAATCCCAGCGTGGCGCGGCGATGGCCCAGCCAGTCGGGCAGGCGCACCCATCCCTCGCTGGCCAGCGTGCCCAGGCCGCGCCTGACCAGAAGGACGGCGCAGATGAGCAGGCCGGCGGCAACCAGCTCGGGAAATACCCTGGGGCCGATCTTCTGACCGGGAATGTCGGGAAAACCCTGCGCGCCTGCCAGGACCGCGATACCGAAGGCGCCCAGCAGCGCGCCTGACAACACGTCGTTGATCTTCATGGATGCGGGCTCCGCTTGGTGAGGGAAACGCGGCGCCACGCCGGCCTGCAATGCCGCCGGCATGACGCCCGATGACGCGTCGGCTGGCGACGCGGCTATTTCGCCATGCCCAGCGCCTGCAGGGTCTGGCCCATGTCGGCGTCGCCCTTGTCCATGAACTTGCCGAAAGCGGGACCGTCCGCGTAAGCCACGCCGAAGCCGCGATTGGCCATGAAATCGCGAAACTCCTTGCTGTCATTGATCTTCTTCAGCACCGTTTCCATGCGCGTCTGCACTTCCGCCGGCAGGCCCTTGGGTCCCGCAATGCCACGCCATACGCCCATGGTCCAGTCACTGCCGGTGGCGCTTTTCAGCGTGGGCACCTGCGGATACAGGGCGGCCGGCGCGTTGGCCATGATGGCCAGCGGCCGCGCCTTGCCGGCATCGATCAGCGAGCGGGCTTCCGGCAGCGCCACCGGCGCGATATCGATGCCGCCCGCCGCCAGGTCCAGCATCGCCGGTGCGGCGCCGTTGGATGGCACGAAAGGCACGGCCGTTGGATCCATCTTCATGTCCTTGAGCATGCCGGCCAGCGCCAGATGCCAGATGCCGCCCTGCCCGGTGCCGGATGCCTTGAGCTTGCCCGGATTGGCCTTGATTGCCTTGACCAGGTCATCCATGGTCTTGTAGGGAGATGTCGCACTGACGGTGATGGCGGCCGGGTCCACGTTCATCAAGGCCAGAGGCGTGAAGTTGCGCGGCGTCAGCTGGGTCAGTCCCTGATGATGCATCATCGAGATCTCGACCGTGATCATGCCCAGCGTATAGCCGTCCGGGGGCGCGCTCGATATCGCATGATGGCCGACCACGCCATTGCCGCCCGCGCGGTTCACCACGTTGACCGGCTGGCCAAGCTCCTTTTCCATCAGCGCGCCGACGATGCGCGCTGTTGCATCGGTGCCGCCGCCGGCCGCCCATGGCACCAGCAGGGTGATCGGCCGTTCAGGCCAGGCGGCATGGGCCGCGCCCACGCTCATTGCGGCAGCCAGCGCGAGCACCGACTTCACCAGGGTTCTACGTTTCATGGGTCTCCTCCATTCTTGATGGAATTTTTATGCAGCCCGTCAGGCGCGAGAGGCCATGGCGGAACTGGTGTAGTGACGTTATTGGCATCCAATCTGGTCTTACCAGATGACCAATAATTTCACGCAGCCGCGCTGCTTGTCAAGGCAAATGCTGCACCCAGCCCGGCCAAAAACATTGGTAATACCACTTTACCCATTACGTTTTCTGCAATAGACTTCACGTCAATCCAGAGGTGGCCGAACGAGCCGCCCGCGCTGCAAACGGTCTGATTCGAAAATAGAAACAGGAGACACCGTGGCACAAGAGACTTACATTTCGCCTGACGACATCACCAGGCAGGATGCCCTGCCGGCGTTTCTGCGGCTTGGCCCCGACGACGATGTGCTGATTGCCACCCGCGATATTGCCGCGGGCACCGCACTGCCCGGCGCGGCGGGCGCGGCCAGCGCCAGCATACCGGCCGGGCACAAGGCAGCGGCGCGCGATATCGCCGCGGGCTCGCCCGTGCGGCGCTATAACCAGATCATCGGCTTTGCCACCCGCGACATCCGGGCCGGCGAACATGTGCATCTGCACAACCTTGCCATGCGCGAGTTCGAACGAGACCATGCCTTCTGCGCCGACGCCAAGCCGCAGCAGCCGGCCAGCGAGACGCTGACCTTCAATGGCATCGTGCGGGCCGATGGCCAGGTCGCCACCCGCAACTACATCGGCGTCATCAGCAGCGTCAACTGTTCAGCCACCGTGTGCCGCCAGATCGCGGAGGCCTTTCGCGGCGATGCCCTGCGCGATTATCCCAATGTGGATGGCGTGGTCGCCATCACGCACAAATCGGGCTGCGGCATGGCCTCGCAGGGCGAGGCAGTGGACTTGCTGCGCAGGGTGACGGCCGGCTATCTGCGCCATCCCAACTTCGCCGCTGTGCTGTTCATCGGACTGGGCTGTGAATCGAACCAGGTCAGCGCCTTGCTGGGCGCGGAGAACCTGGCCGAGTCCGACCGGCTGCGTGCAATGACGATCCAGGAACTGGGCGGCACACGCAGCACGATCGAACGCGGCATTGCGCTGGTGCGCGAGCTGCTGCCGAAGGCTAACGCGGTGCGCCGCGAGGCGGTGCCTGTAAGCCATATCCGGGTGGGCCTGCAATGCGGCGGATCGGACGGCTATTCCGGCATCACCGCCAACCCGGCGCTGGGCGCGGCGATGGACCTGCTGGTGGCGCATGGCGGCACGGCCATCCTGTCGGAGACGCCCGAGATCTATGGCGCGGAACACCTGTTGACGCGGCGCGCCGTGTCGCCCGAGGTAGGTGAGAAGCTGCTGGCACGCATTCGCTGGTGGGAAGACTATACGCAGCGCCTGGGCGGCGAGATGAACAACAATCCGTCGCCCGGCAACAAGGCCGGCGGCCTCACCACCATCCTGGAAAAATCCTTGGGTGCCGTTGCCAAGGCCGGCGCCAGCAACCTGGCCGACGTCGTCGAATATGCGCAGCCTGTCACGGCCCATGGCCTGGTCTTCATGGACACGCCGGGCTATGACCCGGTATCGGCCACCGGCCAGGTGGCCGGCGGCGCCAATGTGATCTGCTTCACCACCGGGCGCGGCTCCGTCTACGGCTGCAAGCCGGCGCCATCGCTGAAGCTGGCCACCAACAGCATGATGTACCGCCGCATGAGCGAGGACATGGACATCAACTGCGGCGCGATACTCGACGGCACGCTGTCGGTGCAGGAAGCCGGCGCACAAATCTTTCGCCGCATCATCGAGGTGGCTTCGGGCAGCCGCACGATGAGCGAGGAGCACGGCTTCGGCGAAGATGAATTCGCGCCGTGGATCCTCGGGCCGACGATGTAGGCAGGCGGGCACCCCGCAGCCGGCGCGGCCGATGCCACTGGATGGCGCCGCGCTCCAACGCACTAAAAGCACAACAGGAGACAGGATGAGCGATGCAAACAAGCCGCTGCGACGCAGCCAGGCCTGGTTCGGCAGGCAGGACCGGGACGGGTTCATCTACCGTTCATGGCTGAAGAACCGCGGCATTCCGCATGACCAGTTCGACGGCCGGCCAGTGATCGGCATCTGCAATACCTATTCCGAGCTGACGCCGTGCAATTCCCATTTCCGCACCCTGGCAGAGCAGGTCAAGATCGGCGTCTGGGAAGCGGGCGGCTTCCCGCTGGAGTTTCCGGTGATGTCCACCGGCGAAACCCTGATGCGCCCGACCGCCATGCTGTTTCGCAATCTGGCCAGCATGGATGTCGAGGAATCGATACGCGGCAATCCGCTCGATGGCGTCGTGCTGCTGATGGGCTGCGACAAGACCACGCCGGCGCTGCTGATGGGCGCGGCCTCGTGCGACCTGCCCACCATCGGCGTATCGGGCGGCCCGATGCTCAATGGCCGCTACCGCGGCGGCGAACTGGGCTCGGGCACCGGCGTGTGGCAGATGTCGGAGGAAGTGCGCGCTGGGCGCATGACGCAGGAAGAATTCTTCGATGCCGAGAGCTGCATGCACCGCTCCCACGGCCACTGCATGACCATGGGCACGGCTTCCACCATGGCCAGCATGGTCGAGGCCCTGGGCATGAGCCTGCCGGGCAATGCGGCGATCCCGGCGGTGGATGCGCGCCGCAATGTGCTGGCGCGCCAGTCGGGCCGGCGCATCGTCGACATGGTCAAGGAAGACCTGGTGATGTCGAAGATCCTGACCCGCCAGGCCTTCGAGAATGCGATCCGGGTCAACGCGGCCATAGGCGGCTCCACCAATGCGGTGATCCATCTGCTGGCCATCGCCGGGCGCATCGGCATTGAGCTGAAGCTGGCTGACTGGGATGAGCTGGGCCACCGCCTTCCCTGCCTGCTCGACCTGCAGCCGTCTGGCCGCCATTTGATGGAAGATTTCTATTACGCCGGCGGCCTGCCGGCAGTGATCCGCGAACTCGAATCCGTGATCGACCGCAACACGCTCACCGCCAATGGCAGGACGCTGTGGGACAACAGCAAGGATGCGCCCAACTGGAACCGGGAAGTGATCCGCTCGTTCGACGCGCCATTCAAGGAAGCGGCCGGTATTGCCGTCCTGCGCGGCAATCTCTGCCCGGACGGCGCGGTGATCAAGCCGTCCGCAGCCACGCCGGCGCTGCTCAAGCATACCGGCCGCGCGGTGGTGTTCGAGGACAGCGAGCACATGCACAAGCGGCTCGACGACGAGAGCCTCGACGTGGACGAGAACTGCGTGCTGGTGCTGAAGAACTGCGGGCCGCGCGGCTATCCCGGCATGGCCGAGGCCGGCAACATGCCGCTGCCGCCCAAGGTGCTGCGCAAGGGCATCACCGACATGGTCAGGGTATCGGACGCGCGCATGAGCGGCACCGCCTACGGCACCGTGGTGCTGCATGTCGCGCCCGAGGCCGCGGCCGGCGGGCCGCTGGCGCTGGTGCGCGACGGCGACATGGTGGAACTCGACGTGGAGGCGCGTCGCCTGCACCTGCATGTGTCGGACGAGGAACTGGCGCGCCGCCGCGCCGACTGGCAGCCGCCACCGGCGCCGGCCACACGCGGCTGGACCAAGCTGTATGTCGAGCATGTGCAGCAGGCCAACCTCGGCGCCGACATGGACTTCCTGGTCGGCAAGAGCGGCGCCGGCATCCCCAAGGACAATCACTGAAGACAAGGGCCGACATGAAGGTACTCATCACCGACTACGACTTTCCCGACGTCGCGCTGGAACAGGCGCTGTACCAGGCCGCCGGCATCGAGGTGGTCACCGCGCAATGCCGCACGCAGGACGATGTGATCGATGCCGCGCAGGGCTGCGACGGCCTGCTGGTGCAATACGCGCCGGTCGCGGCCAAGGTGTTCGCGGCCTGCCCACAGATCCGCATCGTCAGCCGCTACGGCGCCGGCTTCGACACCATCAACACCGCCGATGCCAGGGAGCATGGCGTCTGGGTAGCGAACTCGCCGGACTATGGCGTTGGCGAAGTGGCCACCCATGCGCTGGCCATGACGCTGGCATTGCTGCGACACCTGCCCTGGTATGACCGCGACATCCGCAACGCCACATGGAACTTCGGCAGCGCCGGCCGCATGGAGCGGGTCTCCGACATGACGCTGGGCATACTGGGCCTGGGCCGTATCGGCAAGCGCATGGCCCATATCGGCCGCAACAGCTTCAGGCGGGTGATCGCCTGCGACCCCTACATCATCGACGGCGACTTCCCGGCCTACGTTGAGCGGGTCAGCCGGGAAGAGCTGTTCGAACAGTCCAATGCGCTGTCGCTGCATGTGCCGCTGAACGACGAAACCCGCAACATGGTGGACGCCTCCCTGCTGGGCCGGATGAAGCCCGGCAGCGTGCTGGTCAATACCGCGCGCGGCGGGCTGATCCGGCTCGACGATCTCACCGCCGCGCTCGATGCCGGCACGCTCGATGGCGCGGCGCTGGATGTGCTGCCGGTCGAGCCGCCCGAATACGACGCCGCCATCGTGCAGCATCCGCGTGTGCTGCTCACGCCGCATGCCGCCTTCTATTCCACCGTGGCGGAAAAGGAATTACGGCGCAAGGCCGCGCAGAACCTGGTCGACTGGATGCAGCGCGGACGGCCAGCCTACGTGGTGGTGGAAGGCCGGGCCGGCAGCAACACAAACTAAGCGCGTCATAACCAGGCAGGAGACAGGCATGGCATCGGTACAGATACGGGGAATACAGAAGGCATTCGGCAGCACGCAGGTGATACGCGGCGTGGACATCGAGATCGAGGATGGCCAGTTCGCGGTACTGGTCGGGCCCAGCGGCTGCGGCAAGTCCACGCTGCTGCGCATGCTGGCCGGCCTGGAGGAGATCACCGATGGCGAGATCGCCATCGACGGCCGCGTGGTCAACAATGTCCAGCCCAAGGAGCGGGACATTGCGATGGTGTTCCAGAACTACGCGCTCTATCCGCACATGACAGTGCGGGACAATATGGCGTTCTCGCTGATGCTGGCCAAGGTCGGCAAGCAGGAGATTTCGGAGCGTGTGACCCGGGCCGCGGATATTCTCGGGCTGCGCGATCTGCTCGACCGCTACCCGCGCCAGCTTTCCGGCGGCCAGCGCCAGCGGGTCGCGATGGGCCGCGCGATCGTGCGCAACCCCCAGGTATTCCTGTTCGATGAGCCGCTGTCCAATCTCGACGCCAAGCTGCGGGTGCAGATGCGCGCCGAGATCAAGGAGCTGCATCAGCGCCTGAAGACCACGTCGGTGTACGTGACCCACGACCAGATCGAGGCCATGACCATGGCGGACCAGATCGTCGTCATGCGCGACGGCCGGGTCGAGCAGCGCGGCCGCCCGCTCGAACTGTACGACCACCCCGCCAACCTGTTCGTGGCCGGCTTCATCGGCTCGCCGGCGATGAACTTCATTCCCGGCACGCTGCGGCGCCAGGGCGACGACCTGCTGGTCGAATTCGCCGACGGCTCGCGCATGCCGGCGCCGGCCCGCGCCGGCGGCACGGAGGGGCAAAGGGTCATTTATGGCGTGCGGCCGGAACATCTGTCGCTGGGCAATGGCGGCGCGCTGGCCTGCAGCGTTGCCGTGGTGGAGCCGACCGGGGCCAATACCGAGGTCTATTCGCGTTTCTGCGATACCGAGATCAACGCGATCTTCCGCGAGCGCCATGATTTCCGCCCCGGCGAAGCGATACGCCTGATGCCGGACCATGCGCATACCCATCTGTTCGACGCGGAAACCGGCAGCACCCTGGCCCGCCCCCTGCAATAAGAAAGAACCGCGGCGCACCGCGGCAAGCATATCTGTATTTGTATCGGATCAATCCGCTAACCAAGAGGAGCAGGAGACATGAAACGATTTACAAGACGGGATTTTCTGGCAACCGGCGCAGCGCTGGCCGCGGCTTCAGCGATTGCGCCACAGGCTTTCGCCCAGGCCCAGGCCCCGGCCGGCCTGCGCTACAAGCCTGAAAGCGGCGCCAAGCTGCGGGTGCTGCGCTGGAAGCGCTTCGTGCAGGGCGACGAGGACATGTGGCTTGCCAACACCAAGAAATTCACGCAGCTGACCGGCATCGAGGTACGGGTCGACAATGAAGGCTGGGAAGACGTGCGCCCGAAGGCGGCGGTGGCGGCCAATGTGGGCAGCGGGCCGGACATCATCATCGGCTGGTTCGACGACCCGCACCAGTACCCGGACAAGCTCAACGACCTGACCGACCTCGCCGACTACCTCGGCGGCAAGTACGGCGGCTGGTACGACGTCTGCAAGCGCTACGGCATGCGCGACGGCAAATGGATAGGCATGCCGCTGGGCATCGTCGGCAATGCGCTGGTGTACCGGGAAAGCCACGTGAAGGCAGCCGGCTTCGATGCGATCCCGAAGGACACCGCCGGCTTCCTGAAGCTGTGCCAGGCGCTGAAGGCCAAGAACACGCCATGCGGCTTTGCGCTGGGCAAGGCGGTCGGCGACGGCAACAACTGGGCGCACTGGCTGATGTGGTCGCACGGCGGCAAGATGGTGGACGACAAGGGCAATGTGGTGATCAATTCGCCTGAAACGATTGCGTCACTGGAATACGCCAAGCAACTGTATGAAACCTTCGTGCCGGGCACGCTGTCATGGCAGGACCCGTCCAACAACAAGGCGTTCCTCGACGGCCAGGTCAGTCTCACCGCAAACGGCATATCGGTGTATTACGCGGCCAAGAATTCGCCGGACCCGAAGCTGCAGGAAATGTCCAAGGATATCCAGCATGCCCGCTTCCCGATCGGGCCGGTGGGCAAGCCGACCGAGCTGATGCAGATCACCCAGATGATGCAGTTCAAGTATTCGAAGTATCCGAATGCGGCCAAGGCCTACATGCAGTTCATGATGGAGGCAGACCAGTACAACCCCTGGATGAAAGCCGCCATCGGCTATGTCAGCCAGCCGCTGAAGGCGTACGAGGCCAACCCGATCTGGACCGAGGACCCGAAGCACACCGTGTATCGCGACGGCGGCAGCATCATGCTCGACAACGGCTACTCGGGCCCGCTGGGCCTGGCGTCGGCCGCCGCCATGGCCGACTACATCGTGCTGGACATGGTGGCGGAAGCGGCCAGCGGCTCGAAGTCGCCCAAGGAAGCCGCCGCCCGCGCGCAGACCCGCGCGGAGCGCTACTACAAGGTGTAAGCCACGTCACCATCGCGCTCCCGGCCTCGCCGGGGGCGCTTCACCGCGCAGCGCGCGCGGCTTCGCTACGGGACGACATCATGCTTTCTCGCTTCTTCAACAACCGCAATTCGCTCGGCCTGCTGTTCATGCTGCCGACCGCCGTGCTGCTGCTGGTTTTCCTGACCTATCCGCTGGGCCTGGGCGTGTGGCTGGGTTTTACCGATACCAAGATCGGCGGCAGCGGCAAGTTCATCGGGCTGGCCAATTACGCTTATTTGATCGGCGACTCGCTGGCACAGCTGTCGCTGTTCAACACCGTGTTCTACACCGTGCTGGCCAGCGTGCTGAAGTTCGCGCTCGGACTGTGGCTGGCGCTGCTGCTGAACAAGAACCTGCCGTTCAAGTCCTTCTTCCGCGCCGTGGTGCTGCTGCCGTGGATCGTGCCGACCGCGCTGTCGGCATTGGCTTTCTGGTGGCTGTACGATGCGCAATTCTCGGTGATCAGCTGGGTTCTGACCAAGATGGGGCTGATACATCGCTACATCGACTTTCTTGGCGACCCGTGGAATGCGCGGCTTTCCACCGTTGCCGCCAATGTCTGGCGCGGCGTGCCCTTCGTGGCGATTTCCCTGCTGGCCGGACTGCAAACCATTTCGCCCTCGCTGTATGAAGCCGCGGCGATCGACGGCGCCACGCCCTGGCAGCAGTTTCGCTTCATCACCCTGCCGCTGCTGACGCCGATCATCGCGGTGGTAATGACCTTCTCGGTGCTGTTCACCTTCACCGATTTCCAGCTGATCTACGTGCTGACCCGCGGCGGACCGCTGAATGCCACGCACCTGATGGCCACGCTGTCATTCCAGCGCGCGATTCCGGGCGGCTCGCTCGGCGAAGGCGCGGCGCTGGCCACCATGATGATTCCGTTCCTGCTGGCGGCGATCATGTTTTCGTATTTCGGCCTGCAACGCCGGGGCTGGCAACAGGGAGGTGATAAATGAGCACCGCGCATACTGCAAGCACCGTGACCCAAACGGGCAAGGCGGCCCGGTCGAACAAGGCAGAGACGCAAGGCATGGATTATCTGCAGTCGCTGCCGCGGCGCTGGGTGACCGTCTACATTCCCCTGCTGCTGTTCGTGTTCGTGCTGCTGTTTCCGTTCTACTGGATGGCAATCACTGCCTTCAAGCCGGACGCGGAGCTGCTGTCGCAGTCCGGTAATCCGTTCTGGATCGTGGCGCCCACGTTAGCGCATTTCAAGAAGCTGATCTTCAACACGCCCTATCCGGAATGGATGTGGAACACTGTGTTGGTATCGACCGTCGCCACGTTCACCTCGCTGGCGGCGAGCGTGTTCGCCGCCTATGCGATCGAGCGGCTGCGCTTCCAGGGCGCCAAACAAGTCGGCCTTGGCATTTTCCTGGCCTACCTGATACCGCCTTCCATCCTCTTCATTCCGCTGGCCGCCATCGTGTTCAAGCTGGGCCTGTTCGATACCCGCTGGGCGCTGATCCTGACTTATCCGACCTTCCTGATCCCGTTCTGCACCTGGCTGCTGATGGGCTATTTCCGCTCGATTCCGTATGAGCTGGAAGAGTGCGCACTGATCGATGGCGCTACCCGCTGGCAGATCCTTGTGAAGATCATCCTGCCGCTGGCCGTGCCCGGGCTGATCTCCGCCGGCATCTTTGCATTTACGCTGTCATGGAACGAGTTCATCTATGCGCTGACCTTCGTTTCCTCGTCGGAAATCAAGACCGTGCCGGTCGGCGTCGTCACCGAGCTGATCGAGGGCGATGTCTACCACTGGGGCGCGCTGATGGCCGGCGCGCTGCTCGGCTCGCTGCCGGTGGCAGTGGTGTATTCCTTCTTCGTCGAGTACTACGTGTCGGGCATGACGGGTGCGGTGAAGGAGTAGGAAACGCGATACCGCGACCGGCATTCCGCGGCGGAGACATGCAGCGTCTCCGCTGCGCGCTCATGCCGCTGCGCTTGCCGGTTCAGGACTGCGCCTGACGGCGGGTTTCGAGCACGCCGCGCAGCAGTTCGTGGCCTTCCAGTATCATCTTCTCCGTCGTCTCCCAGCCCACGCAGGCGTCGGTGACGGAGCAGCCATAGACCAGCTTGGAGAGATCGGCCGGGATGGACTGCTTGCCGCCGACCAGGTTGGACTCGATCATCACGCCGACGATGGACTGGTTGCCCAGCCTGATCTGGTGAACGATGTCGGTCATCACCAGCGGCTGCAGCTCCGCGTTCTTGAAGCTGTTCGCATGCGAGCAGTCGACGACGATGTTGGCGGGCAGACCGGCCTTCTTCAGGGCCTGCTCGGCAAGCGTTACCGATACCGTGTCGTAGTTCGGTCGGCCGTCGCCGCCGCGCAGCACCACATGGCCGTAGGCATTGCCGCTGGTGCGGACGATGGCCACGGTGCCCTGGCCGTTGATGCCCAGGAAGGAATGCGGATGCGAGGCCGACAGGATCGCGTTGATCGCAATGCCGATGTCGCCGTCGGTGCCATTCTTGAAGCCGACCGGCGTGGAAAGGCCGGACGACATTTCCCTGTGGGTCTGCGATTCCGTGGTCCTCGCGCCAACCGCCGTCCAGGTGATGAGGTCGCCCAGATATTGCGGCGAGATCGGGTCCAGCGCTTCGGTGGCGGTGGGCAGGCCGAGTTCGCAGACATCGAGCAGGAAACGCCGCGCATTCTCCATGCCACGGGCGATATGGAAGGAGTCGTCCATATCGGGGTCGTTGATGTAGCCCTTCCAGCCCGTGGTCGTGCGGGGTTTTTCGAAGTAGACGCGCATGATCAGCAGCATCGTGTCCGACACCTTTTCCTGCAGCGCCTTGAGGCGCAGCGCGTATTCCATGCCGGCTTTCGGGTCATGGATGGAACAGGGACCGACCACCGCGAAAAGGCGCGGATCCTTCCGGTCGAGGATATTGCGGACATTCTGCCTGCCGCGCATCACCGAGGCGCCGGCCTTGTCGGTCAGCGGCAGCGTGGCATGCAGCGCGTCGGGCGTTGGCATGTTGTCAAACGAAACAACGTTGACGTTTTCAGCGGGGAAATGGGTCACTTTGGCAATCTTGGTTACGAGGCAGGCCGCTATCGTAACCGATCTGACCCGACCTGAATGCGCTGGCGACTTGATCGGTGCTGATCAACATCAGAATCGCGTTGGAGAGGCGCATGCGGGGATGGCCTTCCGCTGCAATCAGGACTGCACCGCCCCGCCCGTTCGAGCGGGAGGGACTGCCCGAAGCCGTCTAGCGTCCCCAGCGCAATACCAGCGGGTCCAGGCGGCGCGCGACTCTGAGCAGCCCTTCCCTCGTCGCCGGATGCATCTGTGGCAGCGGATGCCGCACAGCGTCGGAGCTGATCACGCCGCCCTCCTTCATCAGCACCTTGGCCGACGCCAGGCCGCCCTGCCGGTTTTCATAGTTAATCAATGGCAGCCAGCGCTCGTAATTCTGTGCAGACAGTTCCGTGTCGCCGGCGGCGTAGGCATCCATGATCTGCCGTATGCCATCCGGGAAGCCGCCGCCTGTCATCGCGCCGGTGGCGCCGGCGTCGAGGTCGGCCATCAGGGTGATGGCTTCCTCGCCATCCCACGGACCGACGATAGTGTCGCCGCCCAGCGAAATCAGTTCGCGCAGCTTGGCGGCCGCCTGCGGCACTTCGATCTTGAAGTAGGATACGTTCCCGATTTCCTTCGCCATGCGCGCCAGGAAAGGCGCGGACAGCACGGTGCCGCTCACCGGCGCATCCTGGATCATGACCGGGATATCGATGGCATCCGACACGACCTGGAAGAATTCATGGATGCCGCGCTCGGCCACGCGGAAGGTGGCGCCGTGGTAGGGCGGCATCACCATCACCATCGCCGCGCCCGCATCCTGCGCGGCGCGGCTGCGTTCGGCGCAGATGCGGGAACTGAAGTGGCTGGTGGTGACGATGACGGGCACGCGTCCGGCCACATGCTCCAGCGCCACATGCATCAGCACCATGCGCTCCTCGTCGCTCAGCACGAACTGTTCCGAGAAGTTGGCCAGGATGCAGATGCCGTTGGAGCCGGCGTCGATCATGAAGTCCAGGCAACGGCGCTGGCCGTCCAGGTCCAGGCTGCCGTCCGCATTGAAGATGGTGGGAGCCACCGGGAATACGCCGCGATAGACGTTCCGTTCAGTTGCATTGCTCATGCTGTGCTTTCCTTGTCGATGTTGCAAAGTCGGGTCAGTGCTCAGGTAATCGCGCCGATCTGCCAGGGCACGAACTCGTTCTGGCCATAACCATGCAGCTCGCTGCAGCTGCGCTTGCCGGACGCGGTGTCGAGCATCAGCCGGAACAGCTCCTCCCCCTTCTCGGCAATGCTTGCCTCGCCGGTGAGGATGGTGCCGCAGTTCAGGTCCATGTCTTCCTGCTGCCGGTCCCACAACACATTGTTGGTGGCGATCTTCAGCGACGGCGCCGGCGCGCAGCCATAGGCGGAGCCGCGGCCGGTGGTGAAGCAGATCAGGTTGGCGCCGCCTGCCACCTGGCCGGTGGCCGAGATCGGGTCGTAGCCTGGCGTATCCATGAAGACCAGCCCTCTGGCCGACACATGCTGCGCATATTCATAGACATCCACCAGGTTGGTATTGCCGGCCTTGGCAATGCCGCCCAGCGACTTTTCCAGCACGGTGGTGAGGCCGCCGGCCTTGTTGCCGGCCGATGGATTGTTGTTCATTGCCGCGTTGTTGCGCTCGCAATAGCTCTCCCACCAGCGGATGCGGTCGACCAGCTTCTGTCCAACCTCGGGGCTCACTGCGCGCCGCGTCAGCAGATGCTCGGCGCCATAGATCTCCGGCGTCTCCGACAGGATGGCCGTGCCGCCATGCGCCACCAGCAGGTCCACCGCCGCGCCCAGCGCCGGGTTGGCCGAGATGCCGGAGTAGCCGTCCGATCCGCCGCACTGCAGTCCGACGACGAGATGGCTGGCCGGCACCGGCTGGCGCTGCACCTTGTTGGCCTCGGCCAGCATCGCATGCACCAGTTCGACGCCATGGGCGATCGTCTTCGCGGTGCCGCCGGTTTCCTGGATGTTGAAGGTGCGCAGGAAATCGGCTTCCACCAGCCCCTGCGTCTCCATCAGCCGCGAGATCTGGTTGGTCTCGCAGCCCAGGCCGATCACCAGCACGCCGGCGAAGTTGGGATGGGCCGCGTAGCCGCCCAGGGTGCGCTGCAGCAGCGCTAGGCCTTCGCCTTCCGGGTCGACAGCGCATCCCACGCCATGGGTCAGCGCCACCACCCCGTCGACATTGGGATAGTCGGCCAGCGCTTCGGGGAAGATATCGCGGCGGAAGCGGTCGGCAATGGCGCGCGCCACGGTTGCCGAGCAGTTGACCGAGGTCAGGATGCCGATGTAGTTGCGGGTAGCCACCCGGCCGTCGGCACGCACGATGCCATCGAAGGTGGCCGGGCTGGCCGCGGCCTCGGTGGGTTTCGCATCCGCGGCGAAGGCGTAGTCGCGGCTGAAGTCGCCCATCGCAAGATTATGGGTATGCACATGCTCGCCGGCCTGGATGGCGCGGCTGGCAAAGCCGATGATCTGGCCGTAGCGCCTGACCGGCTGGCCTGCCTCGATCGCGCGCACCGCGACCTTGTGGCCGGCGGGGATCAGGCCGGATACCCGCACGCCCTCGCCCGCCAGCATGGCGCCTCCTACCAACTGGTTGCGGGCGATGACGACGTCATCGTCCCTGTGCAGGCGGATTGCCTGCGCCGGCGCACTGGCGGCGGGTGTCATGGTTTCATCTGTGACTGGCATGTCGGGTATTCCTTGGTGGTCTGGTTCAGTTCAGCATGTCGCCCGGCAGGGACACGCCAAAGTACTTCTTGTAGATATCGTTGAGCTTGCCGTTCTGCACATTGGTGCGCACCCAGCCGTCCAGGTAGGCCTTCAGCTCGGGCTCGTTCTTGCGCAGGCCGATGCCGAGCGGGAAGCCCTTCATCGAGAATTTTGCCTCGACATCGCGCGAGGGGTTGGCCTTCTTCACCTGCGGGATCACGCTCATCGCCGCGGCGATGTAGTCCTGCTGGCCGGTGGCCACCGCCGTGTTGGTGGTGGCGTCATCTTCATAGCGCACGATGTTGACGTTCGCGACGTCCTTCACGCCGCGCGTCAGCTCCTGGTCGCTGGTGGTGCCGCGGGTAACCGCGATGGTCTTGCCGGACAGGTCGGCGAAGCTGGCCAGCTTCTGCTTGGACGGACCGCCCACGACCACCTGCAGCACCGCATACGGGGCCGAGAAGTCGATCACCTTCTTGCGCTCGTCGGTAATCGAGAACGAGGCCATCACCACGTCGGCCTTCTTGGTCAGCAGGAAAGGCACGCGGTTCGGGCCTGACACCGGCACCACTTCCAGCTCCACGCCCAGGTCCTTGGCCAGCAGTTGCGCGGACTCGATATCGGAGCCGCTCTGCCTGGCCTGGGCATCGAGCATGCCGAACGGCGGCGCGCCGATATCGACGGCAACCAGGATCTTCTTGCGCTGCTTGATGGTGTCAAGGGTGTCGGCAAAGCTCATCGATGCGCTGCCCAGCAGGGTGACAGCCAGCAGGCTGCCCAGTACGAAACGGCGGTTCTTCATGTTCTCACTCCTCGTTATTGGCCTCTCGACCGTTGCAATGTTTTCATTTTTCGTCAGAGACCGCTGCAGACGAACTGGTTCAGCTCGGCCGTGGCCGGTTGCTTCAGCATCTCGCCGTTGCCGCTTTCCCATACGATGCCGTGATGCATGAACAGGATCTGGTCGGCCACGTTGCGGGCGAATGCCATTTCATGGGTGACCAGCACCATGGTCATGCCGTCAGCCGCCAGGTTCTCGATCACCTTCAGCACCTCGCCGGTCAGTTCCGGGTCCAGCGCCGAAGTCACTTCGTCGAACAGCATCAGCTTGGGCTTCATCGCCAGGGAGCGGGCAATCGCCACGCGCTGCTGCTGGCCGCCGGACAGCTGGTCCGGATAGGCATGCATCTTGTCCTGCAGCCCGACCTTGCTCAGCACGTCGGCGGCGATAGCCTGGGCTTCGGACGCGCCGATGCCGTTTACCTTGCGCGGCGCAAGGGTGACGTTCTGTTCCACCGTCAGGTGCGGAAACAGGTTGTAGCTCTGGAAGACGATGCCGACGTCCTTCCGGAGCGACTGCAGGTCCAGGCCCGGCTGGTGCATGGGCCTGCCGCAGACGTGCAGCTCGCCGCCGTTGATGGTTTCCAGGCCATTGATGCAGCGCAGTGCCGTGCTCTTGCCCGAGCCGCTGCGCCCGATCAGGGCCACCACCTGTCCGCTGCCCACCTCGAAGCTCACGCCCTTCAGGATCTCGTTGCTGCCGAAGGATTTGCGAACCTTGTCGAATCTGACGATGCTGTTCAATTAAGTCTCCTGTTGCCTGTTGCTTGATACTTGTTGTAGGCCGTGCTCAGCGCTTCTGGTACTTGCTTTCCAACCGCGCCGCCAGGCGCGAGAGCGGATAGCACATCGCGAAATAGATCAGTGCGGCGATGGTGAACACGATGAAGGGCTCGAAGGTGGAGTTGTTGACCACCCGGGAGGAATAGGTCAGGTCGAAGAAGCCGATCACCACCGCGTACGAGGAGTTCTTCACGATCTGCACCAGAAAGCCCACGGTGGGCGGAATCGCGATGCGGCCGGCCTGCGGCAGGATCACGTGGAACGCGGTCTGCGCCGGCGTCAGCGCCAGGCATTGCGCCGCTTCCCACTGCGTGCGCGGCACGGCCTGGATGCAGCCCTTCCAAATCTCGCCGAGGTAGGCGCCGGCATAGGCAGTCAGCGCCAGGCCCGCGGCCACCAGCGCCGGCAGGTCGAAGCCGGCGATGCTGATGCCGAAATAGACCACGAACATGATCACCGGCAGCGGTATGCCCTGCACCAGCTGCACGAAGAAGCCGGTGCCGCGGGCAAGCCATGGATTGCGGCTGCTGCGCGCCAGCGCCACCGGCAGGCCCAGCAGCGCGCCGCCGATGAAACCCAGCGCGGAGAGCACGATGGTCCAGCCCGCGCCCTTGAAGATGAACAGCAGATGATCGATGGTGATGCCTTGCATGGCGTGGGCTCCTTATTCTTGACCGGAAAGACGGCGGCGGCGCGGAAACGCGAGGCGTGCGCCCTGCTCCATGATCAGCCGCAGCAGCCATGACAGCACCAGGTAGACCACGGCGATGACGATATAGATTTCAAAGCCGCGGAAGGTCTCGGACTGGATGCGGTAGCCAATCGCGGTCAGTTCCTCGGCCGAGATCTGCGACATGATGGACGTGGCCAGCATCATCAGCACGAACTGGCTGATCAGGGACGGATACATCTTTTCCACAGCTTGCGGCAGGATCACGTGCCAGATAACGCGCCAGCGCTTCAGGCCCAGGCATTCGGCCGCTTCCAGCTGTCCCTTGGGGATGGACTCGATGCCGGCGCGGATGATCTCCGTCGTATAGGCGGCCACATTGATGACTAGCGCGAACACGGCCGCGGTCAGCGCCGGCACCCGGATATGCAGGGCCGCAAGGCCGAAGAACAGCCAGAAGGCCTGGATCACCAGCGGCGTATTGCGTATCAGGTCGACATACCAGGCAACCGTCCTGCGCGCCCAGGGCCGGCCATAGACGCGGGTAACGGCGAATGCGGCGCCGGCGGCGAAGCCCAGCGCGATGCTCAGCACCGACATCCGTATCGTCAGCCAGACGCCGGCCAGGATGTCGCCCCAGCTGGTGGCGAGAAAACTGAAGTCGAACTGGTAATCCATTGCTAGTCTCCATGCGGCTGCGCCGCTTTGTTTTCAGGTATCAGAGTTGCCGGGTGTCGCCAGGGAGGTAGCTGGCATCCACCCGCGCGATGCCGTTGCGCAGCGGCGCGCCGAAGCCGGGCAGGCTGATCTCGAAGATGTCGCCTTCGCGGGTTGCCACGCCATCCGAAAACGATGCGGTGGCCGAGCCGAAGAAGTGGACATGCACGTCGCCCGGCCGCAGGAACTGGGCATACTTGAAGTGGTGGTATTCCAGGTTCTCGATGGTGTAGCTCATGTTGTCCGGGCCGGTGCGGAAGCGCTTTTCCCAGAACACCTCGCCATCGCGCAGGATGCGGGAAAAGCCCGAGAGCGCGGAGGGCAGCGCGCCGACGCGCAGTTCCGGGCCGAAGGCGCAATAGCGCAGCTTGGAATGGGCAAGGTAGAGATAGCTGCGGCGCTCCATGATGTGGTCGGAGAACTCGTTGCCGATGGCATAGCCCAACCGGTAGGGCTTGCGGTCCGGGCCGATCACATACAAACCGGTCAGCTCCGGCTCCTCGCCGGCATCCTCGGCAAAGGCCGGCACCGGGATATCCCGCCCCGGATGCACCAGGATGCTGCCATCGCCCTTGTAGAACCATTCCGACTGCACGCCGACCTTGCCCGGCACCGGGCGCCCGCCTTCGAGACCCCAGCGGAACACCCGCATCGAGTCCGTCATCGACTCCATCGGCACCTGGTCCTGGTGCATCGCATCCCGCAGCGATGCGCTGCCGAGGTGGGTGAGGCCGGTGCCGCTCACCAGGCAATGGGCCGGGTCTTCCTCGTGATCGAGCGGTACCAGGATGCGGGACTCGGCCAGGATGGCCTCATAGGAAGCGCTGCCTTGTAGCCCCAGCACCATCACCTGCTCTTCCAGGCCATGGCCGGCGGCAATCGCAGCCAGTGCGATCTGCCTGGTCGACGCGGCGTTGCGCACGATGTCGACCCTGCCGGCGTCGCTGCCGCTGTCGCCGGCAAGCAGGCCGACGCGGCGCGCACCCTGGGCGTCGATGAACTGTATGAGTCTCATGGCTTGTCTCCTGAGGGCTGGCTTGGCGCCGCCCTCTTGTTTTGTGGCGCCACTTTATTGGATCATTCTGCCCCTGTATATTGAATAGTTTCCATAACGTGATCACTTTCAGGAATCATGAAGCAAACGATAGACACCTTGCTGGCCCGCTTGCGCATGAAGCAGCTGCAGTTGCTCATTGCCCTGGATGAGCACAAATCCATGCACAAGGCGGCCGGTGCGCTGTCCATCACGCAGTCAGCCGCCAGCAAGGTGCTGCATGAGCTGGAAGACATGTTCGACACGCCGCTGTTCGAGCGCTCCAAGACCGGCATGATCCCTAACCAGTTCGGCCACAGCGTGATCCGCCATGCGCGGCTGCTGGTTACCGACCTGGGCGCGCTGTGCCAGGACATCGCGGACATCCGCACCGGCAAGGGAGGACGGCTGGCGATCGGCACCATCATGGGCGCGGTGCCGGACGTGGTCGTGCCAATCCTGAACTGGCTGCATACCCGCCAGCCCAACCTGGCTATCGAAGTGGTGGAAGACACCAGCATCCGCATGCTGAGCCTGCTGGACGACGGCCGCCTCGACCTGGTGATCGGCCGCGCCAGCGTGGCGGCCGAGGTCGGCAAATACCTGTACCAGCCGCTGCGCGACGAGCCGGTGTCGGTGGTGGTCGGCTATCACCATCCGCAGATGGACGAGGCCAACCTGGGCCTGCAGCACCTGGCCCATCATCGCTGGCTGGTGTATCCCTCCAACATGCCGATGCACACGCTGCTGGAACGGGAAATGGACGCCGCCGGCATGACCATGCCGGGCAACCAGATATCCACCGCCTCGACCTTCGTCAGCATTGCGATCCTCCAGCGCAGCAACGACATCGTTGCGCTGCTGCCGACCGACGTGGCCGACTTCTTTGCCCGCCACAAGATGCTTCGCATCCTGCCGATCGATCTGACCTCGACTTACCAGACCTTCGGCATCGTCACCAGAAAGGGCGCGGCGCTGTCGCCCGCGGCGGACCAGTTCATCCAGCTGCTGCGCGACAGGAACATGGTGCATTGATGCATTGATGCCTTGACGCACCCGATCAGCTCAACTCAGCTGGTAATTGACGGGCCGGCATGGCGGCGGCAGTTCCTCTTCCGCCAGCGATTCGCGCAGGCTGATTTCGATGCCGCGGCATATGGCTTCCAGCGGCAGGTCATTGGCCGAGGTGCCGAACGGCTCCTCGATCTCGTCGCCGAGCGCATCCAGGCCGAAGAAGGTGTAGGCAACGATGGTCACCACTACCGGGGTCATATAGCCGATGGCATCCACCAGGCCAAAGGGCAGCAGGAAGCAATAGAGGTAGGCGGTCCGGTGCAGCAGCAGCGTGTAGGAAAACGGAATAGGCGTATTCCTGATGCGCTCGCAGGCGGCGGCCGCAGCCACCATCGCGCACAGGGTGCCATCGAGCGAGGCCATCAGTACGCTGTCGATGCGGCCCTGTTCCAGGCAACGGCGCAGGTCTTCACCCATGCGCTCCATCAGGAAGTTGGGCGGGTTGGAGGCCTTCACGGCGCCTGTCCATTCGGCCCTTGCCAGCAGCCTCTCCAGGTCGGCGGCGCCGTCGCTGCCGCGCAGATGGTGGCGCAATGCATGGGCGAAGGCGATGGCCCGGTAGATCATGCGCCTGCGCGCGTCGGCCGCCTCGTCCGGTCCGGGCGTGCCGGGGCCAATGAGGCTGTTGCACTGCCGGGCAAAGTTACGGCTCCTCAGCACCAGGTCGCCCCACAGCTTGCGCCCTTCCCAATAGCGGTCGTAAGCGGAACTGTTGCGAAAGCCGAGGAAGATCGCCAGCGGCAGCCCCATCAGCGTAAATGGAATCGTGGTCAGGATGATCTTGTGGTGCAGCAGCGCGCCATGGGTGAAAGTGACGGCCACCGCCAGCACCATGGTGACCAGGAGGCTCTTCCATATCTGCGACAGCACCGAGCCGCGCATGGTCACGAACAGCCTGAGCCCGGAAGGCCTGTCACGAACGATCATGGACCGGGTTCTTTCTGATGCTGTAGACAAGGCGAATGCAACGGTAGTACACGATACCTCTTGGGAAAACGATCGGATGCCGTGGCGCTCAAGCAGACGGCGCAGGCGTGTGCTTGAGCGCCACGGCCGCGCGGCGGCAGCGCAAAAAACAGTCTTGCAGCGGCTCAGGAGGGCAGCATGGCGCCGCTGGCCTCATACCGTGCATGCCAGGAAAAGGCCTGTTCCAGCAGATGCGGCGTATGGCCACCGCGGCGAACGGCTTCGTCGAAGTAGGCGCGCAGCGGCGCACGGTAGTCCGGGTGGGCGCAGCGCTCGATGATCAGCGGTGCGCGTTCTCGCGGCGCCAGGCCGCGCAGGTCCGCCAGGCCCCATTCGGTGACCAGCACATCGACATCGTGCTCGGTATGGTCCACATGGCTGACCATGGGCACGACGCTGGAAATGGCGCCCGCCTTGGCCACCGATTTGCTGACGAACAGCGACAGATGGCTGTTGCGTGCAAAGTCGCCCGAGCCGCCGATGCCATTCATCATCCGGGTGCCGGCGACATGGGTCGAGTTGACGTTGCCGTAGATGTCGAATTCGAGTGCGGTGTTGAGCGCGATCAGGCCAAGGCGCCGCACGATCTCCGGATGGTTGCTGATCTCCTGCGGCCGCAGCACCAGGCGCGACCGGTAATCCCGGATATGGCGCAGGAAATGCTCATGCACCGGGGCCGACAGGGTGATGGAGGAAGCCGACGCAAAACGCAGCTGACCCGAGTCGAGCAGGGCAATCGCGCTGTCCTGCAGCACTTCCGAATACATCGTCATGTCGCGGAAGGGCGAACCGATCAGCCCGTGCAATACCGCATTGGCAATGCTGCCGATGCCGGCCTGCAGCGGCATCAGGTCCATGCCCATGCGGCCCGCGGCGACTTCCTGCCCGAAGAAGCCGACGATATGGCCGGCGATGGCGGCGGTCTCTTCATCGGGCGGCTCCACGGTGGAAGGACTGTCGGGGCTGTCGGTAATCACGATCGCGGCGACCCGCGCCGGATCGACGGCAATCGCGGCCGTGCCGATGCGCTGTTCCGGGCGGATCAGCGGAATCGGCAGCCGGTCCGGCTGGCCTTGCGGCAGATAGATGTCGTGCAGCCCTTCCAGCGCCAGTGGCGCGCTGAGGTTGATCTCGATGATCACGCACCGCGCCTGCTGCACGAAGCTGGCCGAATTCCCCACCGCCATGGTTGGGACGATGGCGCCGTCCTCGGTAATGGCTACCGCCTCGATGACAGCGATGTCGACCGGCGCCAGGCTGTGCGACCGCAACTGCTCGGCGGTCTCGGACAGGTGCTGGTCGATGTACATCACCTCGCCCGCGTTGATCCTGCGCCGTAGCGTGGCGTCTGACTGGAACGGCATGCGCCGCGCCAGCAGACCGGCATCGGCCATTAGCCCGTCGCTGCCATTGCCCAGGGAAGCGCCGGTGAGCAGGGTCAGCCGCAGCGGTTCCTGCCGGGCCCGTTCCGCCAGCGCGATGGGTATCGCCTTGGCGTCGCCGGCGCGGGTGAAGCCGCTCATGCCAACGGTCATGCCGTTGCGGAACAGCCGGGCGGCTTCCGCGGCCGTCGTCACTTTTTTCATGAATGCGGGATGGCGGATACGGTCCTGATGCACGGCGGTTCTCCAGAGTTTCCGGGGCGGTTGACTGCAGGCATTTTAGGATTTGGCAATCATGGCCCGCATGAATTAAAGTCTCCGGCTTCAGTCGTTTTATGCATACATTGGAAAATCGTCTTGGATATCCGTTCCCTCCGCTACTTCATCGAGACTGCCAGGATCAGCAGCTTCACCCAGGCAGCCGAAAAAATGCATGTCACCCAGTCCACGATCAGCAAGATGGTGCGCCAGCTGGAGGATGAAATCGGCACGCCCCTGCTGCTGCGGGAGGGCCGCCGGCTGACGCTCACCGACACGGGCCGGGTGGTGTTCGAGCGCGGACAGGAAATGCTCACCACCATGCGCCGCCTGCAGCAGGAAGTGCAGGATACCCAGGCCCTGCGCCAGGGCCGGCTGACGATAGGCATTCCGCCGATGATCAATCTGCTGTTTACGCCGGTGCTGAAGGCGTTCCGGAAGCGGCATCCGCAAATCACGCTGGCCCTGATCGAGGATACCGGCCAGGCGATCGAGCGGCAGGTGGCGTCGGGCGAACTCGAAGTCGGCATGACGGTGCTGCCCGCTGATCCCGGCCTGGACCTGGCGACGGTGCCGGTGGCCAGCTACCCGATCTGGGCGCTGGCCATGCCGGGCACGTTTCGCAGCAGGCAGGCAACGCTGAAGCTGAAGTCCCTGCGCGACGTGCCGCTGGTGCTGCTGAAGGACGACTTCGCGCTGACCCGCGCCCTGCTTGCCAGCTTCGACGAGGCCGGCTTCATGCCGAAAATCGCGGCGCAGAGCGGCCACTGGGACTGGCTGGTTGCCATGGCGTCCGCCGGCATGGGCGTGGCGCTCTTGCCGGAACCGTTCATCAGGCGCATCGCGGGCGAGCCGTTGGAACTGCTGCGGGTCGTGGAGCCGGAACTGTCGTGGGAAGTGGCCCAGGTGTGGAACGGACGCCATCAGTCGCATGCCGCCGCTGCCTGGTTCAGGGTCTGCCGGGACGTGCTGGCTTAGCGCAGCCAGGAAAAATTTGCGATGGCGCATGGCTTTGAACAAGCCGCCGGCCGATCATCTCTTGACTGGCGGCTGCATCCCGCTTTGTAATGAACGGCACCATGGCGGCATCCCGTCGGACAGCGCGGTCCGCTTGCGCGAAGCCGTTTTGAAAGGACAGACATGGCATGGAAAGAGTTGACGGGCCTTGCAGGCAAGGCGCCACGCACCATTGCAAACTGGATAACGGGCAGCGCCTGTCGCTGCCTGCTTGCCGCCATCCTCCTCGCCGCCGGCAGCCAGGCGGTGGCGCAGTCGACGGATGCGCAGGCGGCGCCGTTCCAGCATTTCCTCGTCGGCGATCCGGCCGATGCGAAGCCTGTCCGCCAGCCTGTGCCGTCGCTGGTGCTGATGGGAGGCGGCAGGTCGGTGCCGGACGCATTCCGCTGGATGATGGAGCGCAGCGGCGGCGGCAACTTCGTCGTCATCCGCGCCGCCGGCACCGATGTCTATAACGATTACCTGTATGGACTCGGCGGCGCATCCTCGGTGGAGACCCTGGTCATCCCGAGCCGGGAGGCGGCGAACGATCCGTTCGTGCTTGCCCGGGTGCGCCAGGCCGATGCGCTGTTCATTGCCGGCGGCAACCAGAATGACTATGTGCGCTACTGGAAGAACACGCAGCTCGAACGCGCCATTCATGAACTGGCTGCCGGCAACGTTCCCATCGCCGGCTTCAGTGCCGGCCTTGCGATACTGGGCGAGTATGCCTTCACCGCGGAACGCGGGCCGATCCGCTCCGCTGCCGCGATGGCAGACCCGTTTGACCAGGCGATCACCCTGAGCCATGACTTCCTGGCCTTGCCGGCGCTGCGCAATATCATCACCGACAGCCATTTCGACACGCGCGACCGGATGGGACGCCTGATCACCTTCATGTCCCGGCTGGTCAGCGAAGGCCGCACGAAAAGCGTGCGCGGCATCGGCGTGAGCAACGGCACGGCGCTGCTGATCGAGAATGGCTGGGCGGAGCGTGTCGGCGAAGGCTCGGTGTATTTTCTGGAAACCACGACGGCGCCGGAAGTATTGCAGCCCCATCTTCCGCTGACCCATCGCGACATCCGGATCCAGCGGCTCGACGGGGCCGGCCGCTTCGACATGCGGCAGTGGTCGGGCAAGGCCGGGGAGCTCGACCAATATTCCATCTCCGTCGTCAATGGCACGCTCGATCCTTACCGGACCGGGCAGCGCGAGCAGTGACGCCGATCCAGCGAAGAGCATGCTGCAAATTGGCGGATAAGCAGACAGCGAATGGCGGTTTCCCTGTTATATGATGCGCCGGCTCACTGCATAGACACTTTTTAAACAGCGAACCTGCCTGTAACGGCCTTTACCCACTCCCAATCGACACCGTCAACATGGATCAACACCGCGCACAAGCAGCATCGGACCTTCTCTACCAGCACTGGATGCAGGGCAGCCTGATCGAGGAACTGCCACCTGAAATCCGGCCGGCCACCCGCGCCGAAGGCTATGCCATCCAGGAACGGCTGCAAGCCCGCTCCGGCAGCGCGCTCTATGGATGGAAGATTGCCGCAACCAGCGGCGCCGGCCAGGCCCACATCAATGTCGATGGGCCGATCGCCGGAAGGCTGCTGGCCGAGCGGGTGATTGCGAATGCGGGCATGGTGCCGTCCGGCCCGAACCACATGCGCGTGGCCGAGGCGGAATTTGCGTTCCGGATGGGGCGTGACCTTCCGCCGCGCGCCGCCGCCTACACGGTGGCCGAAGTGCTGGACGCGGTAGCCACGCTGCATCCGGCGATCGAGATTCCGGATTCCCGCTATCAGGATTTCACCCGCGTCGGCGCGGCGCAGCTGATCGCCGACAACGCCTGCACCCATTACTTCGTGGCGGCTGAAGCGGCCGGCGCGGACTGGCGGTCGATCGACCTCGCGACGCATCGTGTCGTCGCCAGAGTGGACGGCAGGCCCGAGATGGAAGGTTCCGGCGCCAACGTGCTTGGCGACCCGCGCATCGCGCTGACCTGGCTGGTCAATGAACTGTCGCAACTGGGCGTGACGCTAGTCAAGGGAGAGACCGTGACGACGGGCGCCTGCATACCGCCTTTCGCGATCGCGCATGGCGACCATGTCACCGTGGACTTCGGCAGCCTGGGCAAGGCCTCGGTACGGTTCGGCTGAAAAGCCCGCCTGGTTCTATGGACCCGGCGGCTGCCCGGGTATGGCCGCAACCAGGCTGTCCAGGAAGGATTGCACCGCCCGCGGCAGGATGCGCCCGGCCAGGGTCTGCACTTCCAGCTGGAAGGAACCGAGGTCGCGCTCGCGCACCGGAATGGCCTTGAGCCGGCCCTCCTTCAGCAGGTGGCGCACCGGCAGCTCGGCCGAGAAGGCGATGCCGCCTTCGGCCAGCACGAAGCTGATCGTCGCTTCCAGCGAATCACTGGAGAAAACCGGATCGATCACCAGCTGCTTGCGGGCGCAGCAGGCATCGATGAGCTGGCGCATTGCTATTTTCTTGGATGACATCGCCAGCGGATAGGCAGCCACATCGGCCAGCGTGACATGCTCCGATGCGGCCAGCGGATGGGACGGCTTCATCACCGCATAGATCGGGGCCCTCTGCGCAAGATGCACCTTGACCCCGCGGGTGGCGCTGAGGGTAAACAGCAGGCCGATATCGGCTTCGCCGCCGAGCAGCCGACTGGCCACCTCGGAACTCGGCCCGACCGACAGGCCGAAATGGATGCCGCCGTGCTGCCGCCTGAATGACTCGACCAGCGTCGGCACGAAGTTGACGGCGAAGCCGCTGTTGCAGGCGATTTTCACCTCGCCCCGGCGCAGGCCCTTCAGGGCCAGCAGCTCGTTGCCGATACGCTCGGTTTCGAGCTGCATGCGCAAGGCATACGAGGCCAGCAGCTCGCCGGCGGCATTCGGCACCGTGCCGCGCGCATGGCGGTCGAACAGGGGCGTGCCGAGCTCTTCCTCCAGCCTGGCGATCTGGCGGCTCACCGCCGAGGACGCCACGTTGAGCTTGTCGGCGGCCTTGCTGATCGAGCCGCTGCGCACCACTTCGAGAAAGTATCGTACGGCTGTTTCCTGGAGTACTCGTGTGTTGGCCATGGCAGGCATTTTGCCCAAGCCATGCCGATTCGGCAAATGAACCGTCGAAACAATATGCTGGTGAGACGGCACTGCCCGCTTTACCATCTTCCGACTGGCAGCTTCCCCTTTCACTTTTGCAGCATAAGGATGTTCATGACCCTCGCGCAGCCCAGCAATGACCAGACGCAGCGCCTGCAGCAACTCGCTTCCGGCCAGCCCACCCTATGGACCAATCCGGCGCTGACGGACACGACGCTGGCGCACGGCACCGGTGAAACGCCCGCCGTCGGGCCGGCCCACATGCTGGCGGCAGAGGCGCGCTTTGGCCGCTTCGCGCCGCTGCTGGCGGAGCTCTTCCCTGAACTGCAGCCGGCGGGCGGCCGTATCGAATCCGAACTGCTGCCGGCGCCGGCGCTGCAGGCCGCGCTTGGCATGCCGGCCGACTTCGGAAAACTCCTGGTCAAGGCCGATCACGGCCTGCCTGTCGCCGGCTCGATCAAGGCGCGCGGCGGCATTCACGAAGTGCTCGAGCTTGCCGAGCGCCTCGCGCTGGAGCATGGCCTGCTGCAGCTCGATGCCGATTACCGTGTTCTTGCCAGCCCTGCCGTCAAAGCCCTGTTCAGCCGTTATGAAGTGGCGGTCGGTTCCACCGGCAACCTTGGCCTGTCGATCGGCGTGATGGCCTCGGCACTGGGCTTTCGCGCCACGGTGCACATGTCGGCCGACGCCAAGGCATGGAAGAAGGACAGGCTGCGCGCGCGGGGCGTGCGCGTGGTCGAGCATGCCGGCGACTATGAGCAGGCGGTGGCCGCCGGCCGCCGGCAGGCGGCGCAAGACCAGTTCATCCATTTCATCGACGACGAACGCTCGCTGTCGCTGTTTCTTGGATACAGCGCCGCCGCGCCCAACCTGGGCCGGCAGATCGAAGCGCTGGGCATCACGGTCGACGCGCAGCATCCGCTGTTTGTCTACCTCCCCTGCGGCGTCGGCGGCGCGCCGGGCGGCATCACGTTCGGCCTCAAGCAACTGTACGGCCCGCATGTCCACTGCTTCTTTGCCGAGCCTGTGCAGTCGCCCTGCTTCCTGCTGCGCATGCTGGACCGGCGCGACACGGCGCCCTCGGTGTACGACATTGGTTTGAGCAACCGCACCGAAGCCGACGGCCTGGCGGTGCCGCGTGCCTCCGACCTGGCGGCCGATGTGATCGGCGACGAACTGTCCGGCGTCTACACGGTGGCGGACGACACGCTGTTCCGTCACCTGTACCTTGCCCGTCAGCATGCCGGATTGCAGGTCGAGCCATCGGCTGCCGCCGGCTTTTCCGGGCCTGCGATGCTGCGCGAGACTGCCGAAGGAAAGGCTTATCTCAAGCGGCACGGCCTGTTGCCGGTAATGCAGGCAGCCACTCATATCGCATGGACCACGGGCGGCCTGTTCGTGCCAGAAGCCGAGTACCGCAAGTTCCTTGAACGCGGCGTCAGCCTGGAACCGGTTTAGCCGCCGATCCAGGCCTGCATTTCCACCTCGACGCCGACGTCGAATGCCAGCCGTGCCTGCACCGCGGAGCGTGCCGGAAAGCCGTCGCTGAAATAGCGGCGGTAAACCGCATTGAATTGCTCCAGGTTGCCCATGTCCGCCAGCCAGACGGTCACCTTCACCACGTCGCTGAATTCGGCGCCTGCAAGCTGCAGCGTTTCGCCGATTCGGTCCATCACTGCCTGCGCCTGGACGCCAATCTCCCCGGTCACGATCTTGCCGTCGGCATCCATCGGTATCTGGCCGGACAGGAACAGCAGATTGCCCGCCTGAACGGCGCGGGAGAATGGAAAGGGCAGCGTGCTGGCATGGCGCTTGATGCTGGACATGACGATCCTTTGCTTGAATGAATTGAAACCATGGCGCGCCTACAGCGGCACGGTGATCACGATGAACGAGCCCTGCGCGCCGTTCGATGGCGTACAGGGCTGACTGGTGCCTGGCTGAATTGCGCTCAGGCGAAATCGGTGGCCGGTGCTGGGTGCGCCATGCGTTGCAGCCGTGCCGGCGCAAGGGCGTCGGCGCGCACGCCGAACCGGGCCAGGTCTTCCGGAAACGCTTGACCCAGCAGCGCAGACGCCGCCAGCCGCGCCACGGCCGGCGCGCTCTGGATGCCATAGCCGCCCTGCGCCGCTACCCAGAAGAAGCCGGGCGCAAGTTCATCATGGCCAACCACCAGGTCGCCGTCGCCGACAAAGGAGCGCAGTCCGGCCCATACATGGGTGGGCCGGCGGATCCGCATGGTCGACACTTCCTCGATATGGAAGATGCCGGTCGCCACATCGATTTCCTCTGCCTGCACATCGTGCGGGTCGACCGGGTCGGCATTGGCCGGCGAGCCGAGCAGCTGGCCGGCGTCGGGCTTGAAGTAGTAGGACTCGTCGATGCCGATCACCGTGGGCCAGCCTGCAATGCTGACGCCGGCGGGCGGATCGAAGGTGAAGGCCGTGCGCCGCTTGGGCTGCAGCCCGACCGGCGGCACGCCGCAGCGCGCTGCCACCACATCGGCCCAGGCGCCGGCGGCATTGACCAGCATGCGGCCGGCCACGGTACGGCCGTCATCTAGCTTGATGGTCCACACGCCGTCGGCGAAGCTGGCGGAGGCCAGCCGGGCGTCATTGAAAAGCTGCCCGCCGCGGGCGCGCATGCCTTTCAGATAGCCGTTATGCAGCGCATGGACGTCGATATCCATCGCATCATGCTCATAGACCGCGCCGAGCACCGCGTCCGCGCGCAGGACGGGGCAGCGCGCGATCGTTTGCGCGGCATCCAGTTCGATCGCGCCGACCGCGGTTTGCCGGGCAAGCGCCATGCTGGCCGCCAAGTCATGCTCCTGGCCGCGCATGGCCACATGCATCACGCCGCGCTCGCTCAGTATCGGGTGCTCGGCAAAGCCGGGCGGCGGGCTGGTCAGAAAGGTGCGGCTGGCGCAGGTCAGGCCGCGGATGGTCGGGGTGCCGTAGGTCTCGGAAAACAGCGCGGCGGAGCGTCCGGTGGAGTGATAGCCGGGCTGGGATTCCTGTTCCAGAACGGCCACGCGTGCATGCGGGGCAAGCTCATAGGCAAGCGACGCCCCGGCAATGCCGGCGCCAACGATGACGAAGTCGAATTCCACTGTAGTCTCCTGAGCAATGGGTGCATGATGAATGAAGGGTTGCCGATGCGCCTGGCATCGGCCAGCGCTAGTCGAGCTTGATCGAGGCGCGTTGCGCGATGTCCTTCATCACCGGCATTTCGGTTGCAATCAGTTTGGCAAGCTCATCCGGCGTGCCATAGGCCGGTTCGGTGCCGATCGCCGACAGCTTGCTGCGGGTTTCCTCGCTGGCCACGGAATCGGCCAGGGCTTTCACCAGCTTGGTCTTGACCGCCGGCGGCAGGCCGCGTGGCGCGACGATGGCGATCCAGGTGTCGGCATTGACGCCGGTGTAGCCGCTTTCCGCGACGCTGGGAATATCCGGCGCCATCGGCGAGCGCTGCGCCGTGGTCACCGCAATCGCCTTCACCTTGCCGGACTTCAATTGCGGCAAGGCTGCCGTCAGGGTATCGACCGTGAACGGGATATGGCCGCCCATCAGGTCGTTCATTGCCGGCGCGCTGCCCTTGTAAGGCAGGTGGCGCAGCTTGATGCCGGCAGCCTGCTGCACCATCTCGCCGGCGAAGTGCGCGGTCGTGCCGTTGCCGTAGGAGCCATAGGCATACTTGTCGGGAGCTGCCTTGGCGGCGGCGACCAGTTCCTTGAAGTTGTTGATCGGCACATCCGCATTGGCCAGTATCACCATTGGGCTGCGGCCGATCAGGCCGATCGGCTCGAAGCTCTTGACGGTGTCATACGGCACCTTGGGGTAGATGGCCGGATTCACCGTGAAGGTGGTGCCGGAACTGATGAGCAGGGCATAGCCGTCCGGCGCGGACCGGGCCACCGCACCGGCGCCGACCATGGTGCCGGCGCCGGGCTTGTTCTCGATGATCACGGTTTGTCCCAGGCGGTCGCCCAGGGTCTTGCCGATCTGCCGGCCGATGGTGTCGGTGGCGCCTCCCGGCGGGAACGGCACCACCAGGGTGATCGGCTTGGTCGGATAGTCCTGCGCGATGGCGCTTGCACAAACGGCGGCGGCGATGCAGAGAAACGAGACGCGGGCGATACGGGTGAGGCGGGCAGATCGAATCTTCATCACGATGCTCCATCAGGCAAGTTTGAAATACGGTCACACCGCTGCGGCCGCTGTGCCGCAGCCCTGCTTATACGGCCGGGGCGCTGCCGGCAGCGGACAACGACGCAGCAGAAAAGCCGTTCGCCCCGGGCGCATCGACGGCGATCGACGTCAGGTCGACGCGGCTTGCCATCAGTTTCTCGATATCAGGCAAGGGCCTGGCCAGTTCCGGCCGCGACGCAAAGGCGCTTTCGAGCGAACGGGCGCAGGCCAGCAGGCGGGCGTCGCCGCGGAAGCTGCCGACGACCTGCAAGCCGAACGGCATGCCCTTGTGGTCGGTGCCGCAGGGGACTGCCAGGGCCGGATTGGTGGCCAGCGTGACGACATAGGTCAACGCCAGCCAGCGGTAATAATTCTCCAGCGCCACGCCATTGACTTCCTTCAGGTACAGCTCGCTCCAGGCAAACGGCGAGACCGGCGTGGTGGGCGACAGGATCAGGTCGTATTGTTCATACAGGCTCTGGAAGCGGCGGAAGAAGCGGGTCTGTTCCGCATGGGCCCAGGCGGTATCGGCCAGGCCCATCGCGGCGCCCAGTTCATAGTTGGCCCGTGTGTTGGGACCCAGCGATTGCGGATCGCGCCGGTAGGCTGCTTCGAAACCGGCGACGAAGCTCTCGGCCCGGATCACGTCGAAGCAGCGATGCGCGTCGCCGGCGTCGAAGCGGAGTTCGTCGCATTCCCTGAAAAAGGGCCGCATGGCGGCGATCTTTTCCCGGAACACCTTGCGAATGTCGTTATCGACCTCGCACACGCCGAAGTCCTCGGTGTAGGCCACGCGCAGCGTCGACAGGTCGGCCTCGGCAAGCGCGCCAAAGTCCGCCGCCGATACCGGATAGCTCAGCGGGTCCGAGGTATCGAGGCCGACCGTGGCCCTGAGCTGCAGGATCACATCGTCCATCGACCTTCCCATCGGGCCGACCACCGAGATCGGGGTCCAGCCGAGCAGCTTGCGCTGGCTGGGCACCAGGCCCGGCGACGGCCTGAAGCCATAGACGCCGCACTTGGCCGCGGGAATGCGCAGCGAGCCGCCGGTGTCGGAGCCGCTGCACAGCGGGAGCATGTCCACGGCCAGCGCCGCGGCCGATCCGCCGGACGAGCCGCCGGCATTGAGCCTGGCATCGAATGGATTGCCGGTCGCGCCCCAGACGGTGTTGCGGGTGTTCGCGCCGGCGCCCATCTCGGGCACGTTGGTCTTGCCGACCACGATGGCGCCCGCGGCGCGCAGCCTGGCAACCAGCGCGTTGTCCCGGGCCGGGATATTGCTGCGGTAGATCGCCGAGCCGTAAGTCGTCAGCAGCCCCTCGGTCTCCTCGAGGTCCTTGATGCCGATGGGCAGGCCATGCAGCAGTCCGAGCGCTTGTCCTGCCAGCACCGCCTTCTCCGCGTTGGCCGCTTCCTTCCTGGCCCGCTCGAAGCAGGTGGCGGTGACGGCATTGACATGCGGATTGACTTCCTCGATCCGGGCAATGCAGGCGTCGAGCAGTTCGACGGGCGATATCTGTTTGCTGCCTATGAGCCGCCGAAGCTCGGTTGCGCTCTTGCTGATCAAACTGCGTTGCGTCATGACACTCCCTGGAAAGGTTGGATGCATCCGTAGCCCTGGCTCCGGGTGCCTGCGGCTCTGCAACGCAGCCGCACGATGCGCGGGCCTGGTCGCTCGGCGATCGGATGTGCCTAGAGCCTGTTATGGATCTCGGAAGGTGTCTGGGAGCTGTCAGAACTGGCCAGATGCAAGACGCGGCGACGAGGCAGTAACGAGTTACGGCGAGGAGCCGCAACGCCGCAGATGACCAGTTATGGCGGCTTCCAGGCACCGTCCTGAGGTTCATAACAGGCTCTAATATAGGCGCGGCGCCGCCATGCCACCAGCATATTGTTTAGACAGCTGCCGTGCCGAATCGGCAAAGCTATGGCGCAGCATGCCTGCGCCCGATGGCGGCGCAGACACGGGCCGGATAGGAGAGGTGTATGCTGGCCGACTCGCCATTATTTGAACGTTCATGCCATGGAACTTCATGCCGATTTCAGCCAGCGCGCTGCAGTGCATACCGATGCCACCGACTGGGTAGCGTCCCCGATGCCGGGCGTTGCGCGCAAGATGCTCGACCGTATCGGCGACGAGGTTGCGCGGGCAACCAGCGTCGTGCGTTATGCGCCGGGCAGCCATTTCTCGGCCCATACCCATGGCGGCGGGGAAGAGTTCCTGGTGCTGGAAGGCGTATTCCAGGACGAGCACGGCGACTATCCGGAAGGATGGTACGTGCGCAACCCGCCGCATACCTCGCACACCCCGGGCAGCAATGCCGGCTGCATCATCCTGGTGAAGCTGTGGCAGTTCGCGCCGTCCGATACGCATCAGGTGCGCCTGGCGGCAGGCTCGGTGACGCCGGTTGCCGATCCGGCAAGACCGCATGTGCTGGTGCAGACGCTGCACCGCGACGCGCGGGAATCGGTCCGGATCGAAACCTGGGCGGCGAATCAGGAGATCGTGCATGCACCCGCAGGTGGCATGGAGCTGTTCGTGCTCGATGGCGCGTTCAGCGAGAGCGGCGAACATTTCCGCCGCTGGTCATGGCTGCGCCTTCCTGCCGGAGCGCCGCTCCACGCACGCACCGGCGCAGCGGGCGCGCGCTTGTGGGTCAAGGAGGGTCATCTGGCGCAGGTGCCGCAGAACTCGCCCCAATTTGCGGCGACTTGAGCAGAGGCCGCGCCCGCCCGCACAGCGCCTATCTCCGGTCTGATAGCATGCCGCTTCCTTACGAGCGCCTGATGCTGGGCAACTGGTTCGAGCAGACGTTCTGCCGCTGAGGCAGCTGCCCGCCGGTTGGGCCGGCGCAGGCGGCGGATTACCGAGTGCGGAAATGATGAAATTACTTGAGACGCAGCGCCTGGAAGAGGCGCTACTGCAGTTCGCCCGTGACCGCGACTGGGAGCAGTACCACGCGCCACGCAACCTGCTGATGGCGCTGGTGGGCGAGGTCGGCGAACTGGCGGAGATCTTCCAATGGCTGACCGATGCGCAGGCCGCCGAGGCGATGCAGCAGCCGGATACTGCCCGGCATATCGGAGAGGAAATGGCCGATGTGATGATGTACCTGGTCAGGCTGGCAAGCGTGCTGGGCATCGACCTGGACGCGGCGGTGCGCGACAAGCTGGTGTCCAATGCGAAGAAGTATCCGCCCCTGGCGCAGCAGGGTCCGGACATGCACGCCAAACCATAACGCGGCAGGGCCGCCGGCGCCGCTGCCGCAGGTGGTCACCAGGCAGCTCGGACAGCCTGCCCGCTGGTGGGCATCAGAACTCTTCCCAGTCCCCGCCCGACGCTGCCGGCGTCGTCTTCTGGCCCGAGCGTGCCGCCGGGGCCGCGACGTCTTTGCCCGCAGGCGTTCCGCCGCGTATGGCCTGCACCGCCCTGGCCGGCAGCACTGGCTGGGCCTTGGCCGGCGCAGCGGCGCTCGTCACGCGGAACTCGCTGACTGCGCGCGACAAATGGCGTGACTGGTCGTGCATGGACTGCGACGCCGCCGCTGCCTCCTCCACCAGCGCGGCATTCTGCTGCGTGACCTGGTCCATCTGCGTGATCGCCTGATTCACCTGCTCGATGCCGGCGGTCTGCTCGCTGCTGGCAGCGCTGATTTCGGCAACGATGTCGGTCACGCGCCGGATGCTGGAGACGACGTCTTCCATCGTCCGGCCAGCCTGGTCGACCAATGCGCTTCCGGTTTCCACCTTGGCGACCGAGTCGCCGATCAGGTCCTTGATTTCCTTTGCGGCGGCGGCCGAACGCTGCGCCAGGCTGCGCACCTCCGTGGCCACGACCGCGAAGCCGCGTCCCTGCTCGCCGGCGCGGGCCGCTTCCACGGCGGCGTTCAATGCGAGGATATTGGTCTGGAAAGCGATGCCGTCGATCACCGCAATGATGTCGACGATCTTTTTCGACGACGCGTCGATGGCGCTCATGGTGTCAACAACCTGGGACACCATGTCGCCGCCCTTGGCTGCCACGTCTACTGCCGTCATGGCCAGCTGGTTGGCCTGGCGTGCATTGTCCGCGTTTTGCCTTACGGTCGACGTCAGTTCTTCCATCGACGATGCGGTCTCTTCCAGCGACGAGGCCTGCTGCTCGGTACGCGCCGACAGGTCCTGGTTGCCGGTCGCGATTTCGGAAGAGGATGTGGCGATCGCTTCGGTACCGGTGCGTATCTCGCCGACGATGCGCAGCAGATTGGCGTTCATCTCGCGCAGCGCCTGCTGCAGTTGGCCGATCTCGTCAGTGGACTTGACGTCGATCTGCCCGGTCAGGTCGCCATCGGCCACACGGCGGGCAGCCGCCACAGCGTCATGGATGGGGCGGGTGATGCTACGGGTCAGCCAGGCGGCGATGACGACGCCCAGCGCAACGCACAGCAGCGCCAGCAGCGCGACGCGGTTGCGGCTCCTTTCACGCAGGTCCTTGATCTCGCTCCTGAGCTCATCGAGGAGCGAGCGCTGCATGGCGAGAAACTCCGCGACGGTGGCCTGGTAAGTTTCAGCAGCTGGGAGATAGGTGCCTTCAAGCAGAGCCTTGGACTCCTCCAGCTTGCCCTCCACTTTCAGCTTGATGACTACGTCCCGGCTGCTCAGGTAGGTCTTGCGCACCTCCATCGCCTTGGCATAGGCCTGCTTCTCGCGCTCCGTCGTCAGCGCGGGCTCCAGCTGCTTGACGATTTCAGCAGTGCTCTTGGTGGTCTCCTCGGCGTTCTTCGCAAAGAATGGCGCAAGCGTGGTATCGGTGCTCTTGGCGATGGCGGAAGTGCGGGTGACGGCGATATCGATGTTGCGGCGCCAGTCGCTGGCAAGCCGTTCTTTCTTCACCGGCTGGTCCATCATCATTTCGGCGGCGTCGGCCACGGCATTCAGGTTCGTGATGCCAACGGCAGTAATGACGATGGCGAGCGCCAGCACCGCCGCGAAGCCGAGCGCCAGGCGGCTGCCGATGCGCAGGTTGGATAGAAAATTCATGACTCTTTTTTCCGGTAGTTGATGGTCAGGGTGTCCAAAAGGACCCTTTAGGCTACGTCTTTCGTCATTTATCTCCGGGACTGAATAGCAAAACAGCAACGCAATGAAAATAAAGAGTGATGCTGCCGGGTTGTCATATGGCATCGGCGCGGCTTGTCAAACGGAAATCCGGTTACGAAGCGCAGCGCAAGGCTGCTCACGCAAGATGAGCCGAAGATTGCCCGCCCGTTCGCTTCCGGTAGTCATGCGTGTCCAATCGTGCCAATGCAGGAGGTCGAAGCGCCGCCGACCTGTTAAAGGTAAGGGCTCCCGTTGCATTTCATGCATGACACGGTTTCCGATGTCATTTTTGCTTTGCGCTTCCTGCTGTCCTCACTGTCTGCGGCCAAAAAACAGTCGCCTGCAGCCTGTCGGTTGGGGCGCAACACTTCCGTGCCAGCGCACCGTCATTCGATAAGCCCTTGCCGCTTTCCGTCGTCATGGCTGCAGCGAGCATTCGGCCAATTCGGGCCGCCTGTACGCTGTCATGCTTCTGGCAGGCACCGTAGCCGACCGCATGCGGCGCTGCATCTTGCATGCGGCCGGCCCTGCCAACGTTCATCACTCGCCCCGCGGCATGACAGGGTCCAGCCGTGCTGGCACGCTCTCTGCAACACCCTGTCAGGCATGAGCGTTCCAGGAAAGTAAACAGCTTGCGGCAAGGCCTAGCGCCTTATGACGGCCTCGTATTGCCTGGCGCAACACACCTTCCATTTTCGACAGTAATGAGGCTGCAATGAACCGACGCGACATCTTTCAGCGCAAGGCCTATGCGACATACCGCATGCACCTCGCGGCGCGAAGAGCCATCCTGGCAAGCACACCGGCAGAACAAGACAGGGCACGTGTCTGGGAAGCGGTCTGGGGCGTCGCGAGCGGCATCCGCCGGTTCAAGCTGGGCAATGGCGGCGGGCAAGCCAGGCAGCGCAAGGCCTAGCCATGTTCCGTTCACCCCGGGTGCGCCACGCCCTTCCCTTTGTCCTCTATGCGCTGGTGGTATGGCTGCTGTTGCTGCTGATTGCCGCGTGCCTGGCGCCGCAGGACGCAAGCTGGCTGCCGGCGGCATTGTGGAAGTATTTCCCCCGTCCGACACCCTACGCTGCTCGCATCCTCGGCACCGCCACCGTGGCATTGCTGCGGACAGTGCGCGCACAGCTTGCGGGCCGGGCGGCTCCTCTAGCCATCGCGAAAGACCTGTCAGCGGCCTGACGGCTGCTGGATGATGTGCTGATGCCGCCTGCCCGCCGTCGGCTACGCGCTGCTGGCCGAGGACCTCGACGGGGATGCGTCCGCCGACGCGGCCGTGGATGTGGAGCGGCCCGAAACGGGCAGCATGCGCAATCTTGCCTTTTTCAAGGACCGCGACAGCTACTGGATCGAGATCATCCGGGCGAATCTGCTGAAGCAGCTCGGCCAGTGCCGACCGATGCGAGCATTCAATCAGCAGCGGAAAACGTCATCATGCGGGCATCGAAGCTGAAGTCACGCACGATGTCCAGCTTTACATCGTCGTAAGCCGGATGCCGCGGGTTGATCAGGGCATTGGTCGACTCCGGGATGATGGCCGATGGCAGCAAGAGCAGCAGCTGCCCGGCGGCGTCCAGCCACTTGCGTCCGAATTCCTGCGCGCTTCCCGGTGCGGGCAACTGCGCCCAGTCGGCCGGGAGTTCGCCGAGGCCGGGCCGCAGCCATAAACCTTCGTCATCCGGCACATCGATCGATACCAGCACCAGCGGCGGATGCGCTGCACCGGTCAGGTGGACGAATTTTTCCAGCGCGCAGATTTCTATCGTGGCGCCGGCATACATCACCGGATAGCCGGGCGGATTCCAGCGGCCGCCATAGAGGCGCGCGCCATCGCAGCGCTTGTCCAGCGCCCATTTCCGGGTAGTGATGCGCCACAGCCTCAAGCCACGCCGCCTGTCGCGATCGCGTTGAGCACCTGGCGCACGGCCACCGCGCCAGGCTCGGTATCCATCAGTTCCAGCGGCGCGATATCGCCCAGGGCCCGGTTGGGCTGGCGCATCCACTGGATGGCGGCGCCTTCATCCTCCAGAACCTCGATCGCCATGCGCGTGACGGTGCCCATCCGGTAGACCCGCTCGGTGGCCGCCGCATCGATCTTTGCCTCATTCTTCTCCAGCCGGCTGGCGGTCGAAGCGGGCACATGGGCAATGTTCTGGATGCGGGCATCGGGAACGCCGAAAAAGCTGCTTGCCGATTTCAGGATGCGCGCCGGGTAGCCTTCCCGGATCGACCGCACGGCCTCGATACCCGACAGCGGCGCGCCGAACAGGATATCGACGAACATCTTCGGATCGGACCGCCTGGGCGCCGCGATGCCGGCATGGGACCGGGTGCCCATCTTGCGGGGAGCTTTGGCAGCCGCGCCAGGTCCACGGCGCGTACCGGACAGATCAGATTGGCTTTTCACGAAAACCTCCATTTGGTTTTTTATGATACACCAAATGGTGAATTTGAGCGTTTCTGCAATGGTCAAGACGACTGTTTTGAAGCGCTTTTCACTATGCCCCAAATCCTTGGCTGGGCGCCAAGGATGCACGAAAAGGATTCCAGGCCCGTTTCCCCAGGCACGGCTGGCTACTCGGTCGGAGCCCGGCTGTGCACATTGTTCTTCTCGACCAGCAGCTGCAGCATGCGGATGAATTCCTTCTTCTCGGCGGCGGACAGGGGCTTGAGCAGGCGGGCCTGCGTGGACAGCACCGAAGGCTGCGCCGCTTCCAGCATGGCGATGCCAGCGGCGGTAATTGCCACCTGCCGCGCGCGCCGGTCGACGGTGGACACCTGCCGCTCCACCAGGCCACGCGCTTCGAGACGGTCGATCACGCCGCCGATGGTGGATGGGTCGAAGCCGATGCGCGCCGCGAGCGTGCGCTGGTCCAGCCCGGGCTCGCGCCAGGCGGTATGCAGCGCGGCATACTGGATCGGCGTGAGATTCAATGCCTGCGTCTCTTCCATGAAAAGGCCAACGGCAATCTGCTGAAGGCGGCGGATGTAGTGGCCAGGCAGTTCCGCCAGTTCGAATGGCGCGGTGGATGACTTCTTCATAACGGTGCTCGCAAGTTCATTGACATGAATAAAACGCGTGCTTATTATTGTTCGCAAAAAGATATTTGTACATATCATATGCATGCTTAGCATCTGAGGCGAAGCGCACTGGAGACATCGATGAAGCAATGTTTTCCCTCATCACGGGGAAAGGCATGGTGCGTGGCGCTGGGTTCAACCATCTTCCATCATCATCAAGCCAAGGAATGTCCATGAAACTCTCCCACGCCCCTACGCTTTCCCGCTCATCGCGGCGCATCGTCCTGAGCCTGGCCGCGCCCATGCTGACCCTGCTGGCAGGCAATGCCGCCGCCGACGCAGCCTTTCCCAACAAGCCGGTGAATGTCGTCACGCCTTTCGCGGTGGGCAGCGGGCCGGACGCCGTCCTGCGCCAGGTGACGGACAAGCTGGCCAAGCTGTGGAACCAGCCCATCGTCGTCAACAACAAGCCCGGCGCCGGCGGCTTTCTCGCGTTCGAGGCGACGCAGCGGGCCAAGCCCGATGGCTACACGCTGTTGCAGGTCGACAGCGAACACCTGGCGGCGGTGCCCTATCTCTACAAGTCGCGCAACTTCAAGACGCTGGAAGTCTACGATCCGGTCGCCACCCTGTTCCGCACGCCCTTCCTGGTCAGCGTCTCCACCACGTCGCCATGGAAGAACATGAAGGACCTGGTCGATGCCGCCAAGACTGCGCCGGGCAAGGTCAATTACGGCTCGTGGGGCATAGGCAGTCCCGGCCACCTCGGCGGCGAAGCGCTGGAACTGATGACCAACACGCAGATGTCGCATGTGCCCTACCGCGAAGTGTCGCAGCTGTATGGTTCGGTCGCGTCTGGCGATGTGCAATGGGCATTCGCCTCCATCCCTTCCAGCCAGGGCGTGTACAAGGCCGGCAAGATCCGTTATCTCGCCGTAGCCGCGCCCAAGCGCATCGCGCAGATGCCCGACGTGCCGACGGTGGGCGAGGCAGGCGGCCCGGCCGGGCTGGATGTGAACTCCTTCGTCGTGCTCGTGGCGCCCAAGGGCTTGCCAGCCGACGTGAAAGCAAAGATCAATGCGGACGTGCAGAAGGTGCTGAACGACCCCGAGATCAAGGCCCGCTTCGACAATTTTGCATTCGAGACCCTGAACTGGTCGCCTGAAGAGATCCGCCGCAATGCCGATGCCAAGGCCAAGATCTATTCCGAGCTGATCAGCCGCAAGAACTTAAGCTTAGAGTAACCCGCCCGGAGTCATTTGCCGACTGCAGGCTCGTGCAGGCGCCCGGGCAGACGGCGCTTCGAACGACTCACGACACGTCAGCCCCTTTTGGCAGCATCAAAAAGGCGACGGCAGCCACATGTGCTGCCGTCGCCCTCTTGCCTAGAGCCTCCTACTTCGACGTCGCGACCTGGTCCAACGATCCGAACGATGGGCCGCCCGCTGCCTCTTCGGCCGCTGCCTGCTGCGCCGATGCCGAGCGCTTATGGTCGATCAGCAGGACTGCCACCGTGGCAATCACCGCCGGAATCGCAATGGCCATGAAGTTCTGTTCCAGCGGCAGCGCCATGCCGACCAGCGTGCCGATCACGATAGGCGCCAGGATCGCGCCGCTGCGGCCAACGCCGGACGCCCAGCCGATGCCGGTGGAACGCACCGCCATCGGATAGAACTGGCCGGCATAGGCATAGGTCACGATCTGGGTGCCGATGGTCGACGCGCCAGCCAGGCCAACCAGCAGGAACAGCATGCCGGGCGGCACCTTGTAGCCCAGCAGGGTGATGGACACCGCAGCCAGCGCATACATGCCGACCAGCACATACTTGATGTGAAAGCGGTCGGCCAGCCAGCCGCCGCCGACCGCGCCGATCACGGCGCCAAAGTTCAGCACCAGCACGAAGGTCAGCGCCGAGCCCAGGCTGTAGCCGGCGCTGGCCATCAGCTTGGCCAGCCATGAGCTGAGCGCGTACACCATGAACAGGCACATGAAGAAGGCCACCCAGAACATCACCGTGCTGAAGCCGCGGCCGTCCTGGAACAATTTACCGATCGGCACGCCTTCGGCCTTGTCCTCGGCAGGCAGCGCGAAGCGGTCGTCCGCGTGCGCCCCGTAGCCTGGCGACAGGCGGGAAACGATGTCCTTCAGTTCCCCCAGCCGATTGGTCTTGATCAGAAAGGGCATGGATTCCGGCATGGACTTCAGCATGAAGGGAATCATCACCACCGGCAGGCCGGCGGCCAGAAAGACCGACGACCAGCCATAGGCTTCGATCAGCCCCTTGCCGATCAGCGCGGCCAGCATGCCGCCGACGGCATAGCCGCTGAACATCAGCGTGACCATGGTCGCGCGGATCTTCCTGGGCGAGTATTCCGTCATCTGCGCCACCACATTGGGCATCACTCCGCCGATGCCCAGGCCGGCCATGAAACGCAGCGCGCTGAACACATACGGGTCGTTCGTCAGCCCGGCCGCCGCGGTGAACACGCTGAACAGCGCAATGCAGATGGCAATGGCCTTGCGCCGGCCGATCCGGTCGGCGATGGTGCCGAGGAAGATGGCGCCGAACATCATGCCGAACAGCGCAGAACTGACCATGAAGCCGGCATTCTGGGCAGTGACGCCCATTTCCTTCATGATGGATGGCAGCGCTATGCCCGCAACGGCAAGGTCATAGCCGTCGCAGATGATGATCAGGGCGCACCACAGCAGGATGGTGGCATGGAAGCGGTTGAAGCTCGCCTCGTCGGACAGCTTGTGCACGTCGATTTGTCGCATGGTGTCGTCTCACTCTTTGTATCGTTGTTGGAAATCGGTTGTTCGGCTTCAGGCAGCAGCCGCGCCGACTACGCTGCAAGAAGGCAAGCCCAGCAGTCGCCTGGCTTCTTCGGGCGTGGCAGGCCGGGCATCATGTTTTTCGCAGAGGCTGGCAGCAATCCTGACCAGCTCGGCATTGCTCGACGCCAGCCGGTCGCGGTCGATGCGCACGTTGTCTTCCAGCCCGGTGCGTACGGCGTCGCCCTGGCGCTTCAGTACCCACTCGATCACTTCGCTCTGATGACGGCCTATGCCGGCAGCGGTCCAGGTCGCATTCGGCGCGACCCGTTTCAGCACCGACAGCAGCAGGTCCAGCAGATATTCGTCCACCGGCAGCGCGTTTTTGATGCCCATCACGAACTGCACATGAGGCCGGTCGTTGATCAGGCCTGCATCCATCAGGCGCCGCATGCCGTACAGGTGCGACAGGTCGAAGATCTCGATCTCGGGCAGGATGCGGTGCTGCTGCATGCTGGCAGCCAGCTGGTCAACCAGCGCCGGCGCATTCTCGTAGATGATGGTGGGGAAGTTCACCGTGCCGGTGGCCAGCGATGCCATCTCGGGGCCGTGGTGCAGGGCCGCGCCGCGCGCCGCCTGGTCGCGGCCGCGGCCGCCGGTGGAAAATTGCACGATCATCCCGGGGCAATGCTTGCGTATGCCTTCCAGCACACGGGCAAACAGCGCCGGGTCCGACGATGAACTCTCGTCCGGATTCCTCACATGCAGATGCACCAGCGTGGCCCCGGCTTCGAAGGCTTCATGCGTCGACTCGATCTGCTCGGCGACCGTGACGGGCACGGCCGGGTTGTCTTTCTTGCGGGGCACCGAGCCGGTGATGGCAACGGCGATGACGACGGGTCTCATGGGAAATCTCCTTCTGTTCATGGAATGAAATGAAATGGGTCAAGGTCGTGCACGGCCGCAGGCCATGCAGCGCCGTTACCTCGCTGTTGCGGTCACTCTTTCTGTTGCGCCTGCGGTAGCGCGGCGGCCACGCGCCTGCCGCCTTTCCGTTCCTCCGGCTCCTGCACCACGGAAGGCCGGCGATGCAGCACCGCATACGCCAGCAGGCCAATGACGATGCCCCAGAATGCGGAACCCAGGCCCAGCAGCGTCATGCCGGAGGCCGTGGCAAGGAAGGTAATCAGCGACGCCTCGCGGTGGTCGTCCGCTGCCACCACGCCGGCCAGGTTGCTGCCAATGGCGCCCAAAAGCGCCAGGCCGGCAAGGGTGGCCACGAGTTCCCTGGGCAGCGAAGCGAACAGCAGCACGATGGTGCCGCCGAACATGCCGCCGAGCAGGTAGAACAGGCCATTGGCAATGCCCGCCACGTAGCGCCGCGCAGGGTCTTCATGGGCATCGCGGCCGGTGCAGATGGCCGCCGTGATCGACGCGATGGCAATCGTGATGCCGCCTGAGAATGCAACCAGCAGCGATGCCAGGCTGTTGGCCACCAGGATCGGCCGCACCGGGCTCTGATAGCCAGCGCCCTTCAACACCGCCATGCCCGGCAGATATTGCCCCGCCAGCGTGGTCAGCACCAGCGGCAATGCCAGGCTGAACGTGCTGCTCCAGGACCATGCCGGCGAAATGATTTGCGGGGTTACCAGCGAAAGGCGCACCGTCGAGAGATGGGTATTGCCGGTCAGGATGGCCAGCGCCAGCCCCGCCACCAGCAGCAGCACGATGCAGTAGCGCGGAAAGTAGCGCTTCAGCAGCAGATAGATCGCAATCATGCCGCAGCTCAGCAGCGGCAGCGAGCCGACCGCCTTGAACGCGTTGACGCCGAACTGGAACAGGATGCCGGCCATCATGCCCGAGGCGATGCCCCTGGGTATGCGCGCCATCAGCCGGTCGAAATAGCCGGACAGGCCGATCAGCAGCAGGATCGCCGCCGCCGTGATGTAGGCGCCGACCGCTTCATTGACCGACAGACCCGGAAACAGCGTGATCAGCAGCGCGGTGCCCGGCGCGGACCATGCCGTGATCACCGGGACCCGCAGCTTCCAGCTCAGGAAGATGCCCGACGCCGCGGCGCCGATTGAAATGCCCCATACCCACGAGGCAAACACTTCATTGGACATCTGCGCCGCCTGCGCTGCCTGGTAGAAGATCACCAGCGGCCCGGAATAGGACACCAGCACCGCCAGGAAGCCGGCCGCGACGGCGGATATGGACCAGTCGGATGCGCGCATCAGCTTGTCTCCCTTATCTTGTCAGGTCGCTCGATGGCCTGATCAGCCCTGGTCGCCGCCGCCCACCGGCAACACCGTGCCGGTAATGTAGGACGCCTCGTCGGATGCGAGAAAAAGGATGGCGCCGACCTGCTCGTCGATGCTGCCGTAGCGGTGCATCAGGCTGCTGGCGATCGTCTGGTCGATGATGCCCTGGTACCAGACCTCTTCCTGAGGCGTCATCTTCGACGTGTTGCGCGGCACCTTGCGCGGCGGCGCCTCGGTGCCGCCGGTAGCGACCGCATTGACGCGGATGCCGTCCGCAGCATGTTCGAATGCCAGGCTGGCCGTCATCGCATTGACCCCGCCCTTGGCGGCCGCATACGGAATGCGGTAGATGCTGCGGGTGGCAATCGAGGACACATTGACGATGGCGCCACGCTTTTTCGCTATCATCGACGGCAGCACCGCGCGGCAGCACCACAGCGTGGGAAACAGCGAGCGCCGGATTTCCGCCTCGATCTGGTCTTCCTGGTATTCCTGATAGGGCTTGGCCCAGATGGTGCCGCCGACATTGTTGATCAGCATGTCGACATGGCCATGCGCATCGAGTGCGGCCTGCACCACCGACTGCGCGCCGGCATAGGTCTCGAGGTCGGCCAGCACGGTGACTGGCGCGGCATTTTCGCGCCCCGCTTCGGCCGCGACTTCATGCACCAGTTCCGAGCGATCGGCCAGCACCAGCAGCGCGCCCTCTTCCGCCGCCCGCAGGGCCACGCCGCGGCCTATGCCCTGCGCCGCGCCTGTGACGATCATTACCTTGTTCTCAAAACGCTTGGTTTGCATGCTTGGGTCTCCGGATAACAGGGTGAAGGACAAGGGCAAATGCCATGTCCCCTGGACAGCGTTCAGGGATTGCTGGCCGAGAATTTTTCGTAATGGAAGCTGGCCGGCTTCTGGCCCGATGCATCCAGCCAGTGCCTGACCGCCTCCACCATCGCGACCGGGCCGCACAGGTAGATGTCGACGTCGCCGCCGTTGAGCCAGTCGGCATCGACATGCTCGGTCACATAGCCCTTGCGCGGATGACGGCTGTCCTTGTCCACCACGCAGGTGCGGTACTCAAAGCCGGGCAGCTTCGCCCTGATCGCATCGAGCTGTTCCAGTGCCACCAGGTCGGCATCGAAGGTCACGCCGAAGACCATGCGCACCGGCTGACTGCAGCCTTCGGCCGCCAGGGTTTCCAGCATCGACAGGAAAGGCGCGATGCCAGTGCCGCCAGCCAGCAGCAGCGCTGGACGCGTGACTTCACGCAGGTAAAAGCTGCCGAAGGGGCCGGTAAAGCCGATGCGCTGCCCGACTTTGGCTTCCTCGACCAGGAAATTGCTCATGCGTCCGCCAGGCACGTTGCGCACCACGAAGGCGGCGTCGTTGGCGCCGGGCGGCGAGCTGAAGGAGTAGGAACGGGTCAGCGCGGTGCCAGGTATCTCGACATTCACATACTGGCCGGGCAGGAAGCCGATGCCGTCCGCCTGGTCCAGCCTGATGGAAAAGGCAATGGTGGAATCGGACAGCCTCTCCACCGAGGTGATCTCGCCTTCATGCCGCGCCACGCCGGTCTTGCAGGCAGCCGACGAGGCCGGCACCTGGATCACGCAGTCCGAGCGCGGCCGGGTCTGGCAGGCCAGAATCACGCGCTGCGCCGCTTCCTCGGCGGTCAGCGCATCCTCGATATAGCTCGACTCGGGCAGGTCATAGTCGCCGGCCTCGCAGGCGCAGCGGCAGGTGCCGCAGGCGCCGTCGCGGCAGTCGAGCGGGATGTTGATCTTCTGCCGGTAGGCGGCGTCGGACACGGTTTCATTGGCTGCGCAGTCGATGAAGCGGGTCACGCCGTCCTCGAACTGCAGGGCTATCTTAAAAGTCATGACGGTCTCCTGCCCTGCTTCCGGAGGGCAAAGTCTGTTCGTTCAACAGGAATGCGATGAACTAGATGTGGTAGATGTCGATCACCTGATTGATGTAGTCATTCTTCAGGACCACATACTTGTTCAGGATCTTCGGCGCTTCGCCATTGAAGTCGATCACGTAGCGCGACATGCCAAAGTGGCTGTAGTTGGCCTTGTAGCGATGGCTCAGGGTGTGCCAGTTGAAGCGCACCGTGCACACGCCCTTGTCCTCGCTTTCGACTTCCACGTTGCTGATGTTGTGGCTGGTGCGGGTGCTGGGCATGGTGGCGCTGGAGCGCTCCGTCTTGATGCGGAACACCCGGTCCTCCAGGCCCTGCCGGCTCGGATAGTAGATCAGCGAGATCTCGTGCTGCGGATCGTCGATCAGGGTATCGTCGTCATCCCAGGAAGGCATCCAGAACACCGCTTCCGGGTGGTAGCAGGTCAGCCATTCATCCCACTGCTCGTCGTCCAGCAGGCGCGACTCGCGGTACAGGAAGTCGCAGATCCGGGACTTGTCCACGCTGGCGCTCATTGCTCTCCTCCTTCGGCGCGCAGCGCCTTCTTCATTTCATCCAGCCAGTAACGGTGCTGCACCGTGTACAGGCCTTCGTCCTCGGTTTTCACGCCGCTCATTACCGGCTTCAGGCCGATCGCCCGGGCCGCATCGTCGGCGCCTTCGATCCAGTGCTTGGCGCCGCGCGACATGTCATTCCATTCCAGCGCGCGTCCGGCATAGCCTTCCTGGCAGGCGCGGAATTCTTCCAGGTCGTCGGGCGTCGCCATGCCGCTGACGTTGAAGAAGTCTTCGTACTGACGGATGCGGCGGGCACGGGCCTCGTCCGACTCGCCCTTGGGCGCGATGCAGTAGATGGTGACCTCGGTCTTGTTCACCGAGATCGGCCGCAGCAGCCGGATCTGCGAGCCGAACTGGTCCATCAGGTACACGTTCGGGTAGAGGCAGAGGTTGCGCGAATGCTGGATCATCCAGTCGGCGGTGGCTTCGCCCGACCGTGCTGCGTATTCGTCGCGGCGTGAGAAATTGGGCCGGTCTTCCGGGTTGGCCCACTTGGTCCACAGCAGAAGGTGGCCATGCTTGAAGGCATAGAAACCGCCGCCCTGCTGGCCCCACTTGCCGGCGTCCATCGCGCGGATCTTGTCTCCCGCGTTGGCCGCCTTGCGCTGGTTGGTAGTGGCCGCATAGTTCCAGTGCACCGCCGAGACGTGATAGCCATCGGCGCCATTCTCCGCCTGCAGCTTCCAGTTGCCCTCGAAGGTATAGGTGGACGAGCCGCGCAGCACTTCCAGGCCGTCGGTGGACTGGTCGACGATCATGTCGATGATCCTGGCCGCCTCGCCGAGAAACTCGGTCAGCGGCAGCACGTCATCGTTCAGGCTGCCGAACAGGAAGCCGCGGTAGGACTCGAAGCGCGCCACCTTCTTCAGGTCATGCGAGCCCTCCTTGTTGAAGCAGTCCGGATAGCCGGCGCCTTCCGGGTCCTTCACCTTCAGCAGCTTGCCGCTGTTGTTGAAGGTCCAGCCGTGGAACGGGCAGGTGTAGGTCGCCTTGTTGCCGCGCTTGTGGCGGCACAGGGTGGCGCCGCGATGGCTGCAGGCATTGATGAAGGCATTCAGCTGGCCCTGGCGATTACGGGCGATCACTACCGGCTGGCGGCCGATATGGGTCGTGTAATAGTCATTGTTGTTGGGAATCTGGCTTTCATGCGCCAGGTAGATCCAGTTGCCTTCGAAGATGTGCTTCATCTCCAGCTCGAACAGCGCTTCATCGGTGAAGGCGCTGCGATGCAGGCGATGGTCGCCTGTCTGGTGATCTTCGACCAGAAAGTCGTCCATGCTCCTGACGGTCTCGGTACGGTCGGGATAGATCGGAATCATCCTGTTCTCCTCAGTCTCTCAGGGCGTCTCAGGCAGCGGCGCGGCTGCGTTCCACTTCGGCGGCCGGCGCATTGGGCTTGTCGGCCAGCAGGCGGAAATCGAAGTCGATGCTGGCAAACGGCTTGTCCACTTCGCGGCGATTGATTTCCTTCTGATCGGTGACATGCGTCACGGCCGGCACCAGGCCTTCGCGGCTGGCGAAGGCGAAGTCGTCCCACAGGTACTGGTCGCCATCGATATTGATCTGGGTGGTCAGCTTGCGGTGGCCGGATGCGGTCACGAAGAAGTGGATGTGCGCAGGGCGGCGGCCATGGCGGCCCAGCTTGTCGAGCAGCTGCTGGGTGGAGCCGTCCGGCGGGCAGCCATAGCCCATCGGCACGATGCTGCGGAACTGGTAGCGGCCATTGTCATCGGTGACGATGGTGCGGCGCAGGTTGAACGGCGACTGGCTCTTGTCGAAGAAGGAGTAGTTACCCATCAGGTTCGCATGCCAGACTTCCACCATGGCATTCGGCACCGGCTTGCCATCGGCGCCATAGACCGTGCCCTGCATGAACAGCGGCTCGGCATCCTTTTCCTCGGTGCCGTCGTCGAGGCGCGCAAAGCCGTGCGACACCGGCGCCCCGGCCACGTAGAGCGGGCCTTCGATGGTGCGCGGCGTGCCGCCGGTCAGGCCGGCGCGGGCTTCGGCTTCGTCGGCGCGGATGTCAAGGAAACGCTCCAGGCCGAGGCCGGGGGCAAGCAGGCCCAGCTCATGGCGGGCGCCGGCTTCGGAAAGGAATTCGATGCCTTTCCAGACCTCGCTGGGCTGCAGGTCGAGGTCTTCGATGGCCTTGAACAGGTCGCCGATCAGGCGCACCACGACCTGCTGCACGCGGGTGTCGACCGGGCCCTTGGCGGTGTCGACGATGAAGTTCTGGACCAGCTTGTCGATGTCGGAATGTTGCATGGTGGTTCTCCTCTTGGAATGGATAAAGATGTGTGCTGCCGGGTAAAGAGCGGAAATCAGCGGTCGTCGGCGCGGACCGAGGACGGATGGCGCAACAGCGCCATGACATCGATCTGCATGAAGGGAAACAGCGGCAGGGATGACAGCACGGCGTGCAATTCATCGTTGTCCCGGACATCGAAGATGCTGATGTTCGAGTACTGCCCGGCGATGCGCCACAGGTGGCGCCAGGTGCCGGCCCGTTGCAGTTCTTCAGCGCGCGCCTTTTCGACGCGCTTCAATTCAGCCGCCTTTTCCTCGGGCATGTCATGAGGCAGGCGGACATCCATACGAACGTGGAACAGCATGATGGGATTCTCCAGTGGGGTTGATCAGCGGCGGCGCAATGCGCCAAGCCTGTCCATGTCGACCTGTATGCCCAGGCCGGGGCCGGATGGCACCTGCAGCATGAAGTCGCGGTAGACCAGCGGTTCGGCCAGAATCTCCTGCGTCAGCAGCAAGGGGCCGAACAGCTCGGTGCCAAAAGACAGGTCATTGAAGGTGGCGAAAAGATGGGCCGAGGCCGCCGTGCCGACCGCGCCTTCGAGCATGGTGCCGCCATACAGGCCGATGCCGGCCAGCTGCGCGATGTCGGCCACCAGCCGGGCCGGCACCAGGCCGCCGGACTGTGCGATCTTGATCGCAAACACGCCCGCGGCCTGATCATTGGCCAGCGCCAGCGCGCTGTGCGGTCCCTTTAAAGCCTCGTCGGCCATCATCGGCACACGGAAGCGGCGTGACAGCCTCGTGAGCGCGCCGGCCGGTTCGGCCTGCACCGGCTGTTCGATCAAATCGATGCCGCCGGCTTCCAGGGCTGCGATGCCGTTGACCGCATCCAGTTCGGACCAGGCCATGTTGACGTCCACCCGCACGCTGGCCGCGTCGCCCAGCGCCTTCTTGATCGCCAGCACGTGGCGCACATCCTCGGCCACGCCTTTGGCGCCGATCTTGAGCTTGAAGATGCAGTGGCGGCGCTGTTCCAGCATCGCCTCCGCTTCCGCAATATCCTTCCTGGTGTCGCCGGATGCCAGGGTCCATGCGACCGGCAGCGCATCGCGCAGGCGGCCGCCGAGCAGCTCGCTGACGGGCACGCCCAGGCGCTTGCCCTGCGCATCCATCAGCGCGGTCTCGATCGCGCACTTGGCAAAGCGGTTGCCCTGTATGGTCTTGCGCACCCTGGCCATGCAGGCGGCGACATTGCGGCCGTCCATGCCGACCAGCAGCGGCGCGATATGGGTGTCGATATTGGCCTTGATGCTTTCCGGGCTTTCCTCGCCGTAGTTCAGACCGCCGATCGTGGTGGCTTCGCCCCATCCCTCCACGCCATCCTGGCAGCGGATGCGCACCAGCACGAGGGTTTGCGACTGCATCGTTGCGACCGACAGCTTGTGGGCGCGTACGGTGGGAATGTCGGCGAGTATGGTTTCAATTGCTTGGATCATGGTAGTCAGGTATAACCCGGTGAATTGCTGATATACGCAGAATAGATAGGCGTTATAAGCGCGTCCAACACTGATTTAGTATCCTTTCCATACCTGAAAGGTATTCCCATGGAATTACGCCACCTGCGCTATTTCGTGGCCGTCGCGGAAGAACGCAACTTCACGCGCGCCGCCGAAAGACTGCACATCGCCCAGCCGCCATTGAGCCGCCAGATCCAGCAGCTCGAGGAAATCATCGGCGTGGCATTGCTGGTGCGTGGCGCCCGGCCGCTTGAGCTGACCGAAGCCGGCCGCTTTTTCTATGGCCATGCGGTGCAGCTGCTGGCGCAGGGCGCGGAAGTCATTTCAATGACGCGCCGCATCGGCAATATCGAGCGGAAATTTTCCATCGGTTTCGTCGGCTCCACGCTTTTTGGCTTTCTGCCAGAGGTCGTGCGCCGATTCAAGGCGGCGCACCCGACCACGGAAGTGACGCTCCAGGAAATGACGACGATGGAGCAGATCGCCGCCCTGAAGCAGGGCCAGATCGACGTCGGCATCGGCCGCATCCGGCATGAAGACCCGAACATCCGGCGCATCCTGCTGCGCGAGGAAGCGCTGGTGGCGGCGCTGCCGATGGGCCATCCGCTGAGCTACCTGGACCGCGGCCTGTACCTGCGTGAACTCGTCAATGACAAGATGATCGTGTTTCCCAAGGCGCCGCGGCCGAGCTTTGCCGACCAGATCCTGGCCGCTTTCCATGACCGCGGGCTGGAGCCGGCCGATACCCTGGAGGTTCGGGAGCTGCAGGTTGCGCTGGGACTGGTGGCAGCCGGCATGGGCGTCACGGTGGTACCGAAAAGCGTGCTCGGACTGCGCCGCAATGATGTCTGCTACAAGGAAATGGACGAGCCTCGCCTGAGCTCGCCCATCATCATGAGCCTGCGCGCCCTCGACAAGTCCGAGGACCTCAAATCGATGCTGGCGCTGATCTACGAGCTATACCGATCGGAAGGCGTGCCGCATACCCAGGAGTCTCTCGAAGCCTAGCCTCGCAGGGGCCGGGGTGTTCAGTCGCCGTTCAGATAGTCCAGCGTCAGCGCCGCCATCGTGCGCACGCCCACCGTCAGCGCTGCCTCATCGATCGCAAAGGACGGCGAATGATTGGGCGCGGCGCTGGCCGTGTCCTTCTTCGGATCGGTGGCGCCCAGGAAGAAGAACATGCCGGGCACCTTGCTCTGGTACTCGGAAAAGTCTTCCGATGCGCTCAGCTTGGACGCCAGCACCGCGCGTCCCTGCGTGGCCTGCGCCAGCGTGGGCAGCATTCTCGCCGTCAGCCTTTCATCATTGATCGTTGCCGCATAGCCGGGATCCTGGAACCGCAGTTCCGCCTTTGCGCCGCTGGCCTGGGCAATGGCTTGCGCGGTGGTGCGCATGCGCTTCTGGATGTCGGCACGCATCGCGTTGTCGAAGGCCCTGACCGTCCCGCGCAGCTCGACCTTCTCCGGAATGATGTTTTCCCGGTTACCGCCCTGGATCATGCCGATCGACACCACCGCAGGCTCCTTCGACAGGTCGAGCTGGCGGCTCACGATGGTCTGCATTCCCAGCACTATCTGCGAGGCCGTGACGATCGGGTCGACCCCATTCCACGGGAAGCCGCCATGGGTCTGCTTGCCGGTGACCGTCATCTCGAAGGTGTCGCCCGACGCAAGGATGGCGCCGGGCCGGTAAGCCACGGTGCCCACATGGAAGCCCGGCATCAGGTGCAGGCCGAACACGGCGTCGACCTTGGGATTTTCCAGCACGCCCGCATCGACCATGGCGCGCGCGCCGATGTGCTCGCCCTCATGCTTCGGCGCCTCGGACGCGCCCTCCTCGGCCGGCTGGAAAATGAACTTGACCGTGCCTGGCAGCTGATCCCGCATGCCCGCCAGTACTTCCGCGGTGGCCATCAGGATGGCGGTGTGTCCGTCGTGGCCGCAGGCATGCATCACGTCCACTTCCTTGCCCATGTGGCGGCCCTTGGCCCTGGATGCGAACGGCAGGTCCACGGTTTCCCTGACCGGCAGCGCATCCATGTCGGCGCGCAGCGCCAGCACCTTGCCGGGCTTGCTTCCTTTCAGCACCCCAACGACGCCCGTGCCGCCGACACCGGTACGCACGTCCAGGCCCAGCTTCTGCAGGTGCTCGGCGACCAGCGCGGCGGTGCGGTGCTCCTGATTCGACAGTTCGGGATGCTGATGTATGTCGCGCCGCCAGGCAATCGTCCTGGCTTCCATGGCCGCCGCGCGGGACTGGATTTCCTTCAGCAACCCGCTTTCGACGGCATGGACGGGCGTGACGGCTCCAGGAAAGGAGCATGCCAGGATAAGTAGCAGGGGTTTGATGCGCATCTCGTGTGTCTCCGTGATTGTCGTTGTCGTTAATGGCTGCCAGCAGCGAGCCGAGCCTTGATGCGACAACGATACGAGATGCGTTACTATGCGTCCAATGCATTATTTTACCGAAAATGATTACAAGAGGTAATCGATGGATCTGCATCACCTGCGCTACCTGGTCGCGCTGGCGGAACACCAGTCGTTCCGCAAGGCGGCCGATGCTCTGCACCTGACACAGCCGGCGCTGAGCCGCAGCCTGCAGGCGCTTGAGGAGGATCTGGGCGTCAGGCTGGTCGACCGGATTGGAAAGCGCAGCACATTGACGGCCTACGGCAGCCAGGTGGTGCAGAGCGCACGGCGCATCCTGTCGGAGACGGCCGAATTGCGGCGTGGCGTCACGCTGATGAGGCAGGGCGACCTGGGGACGATACGGATCGGCTTCGGTCCGACCGCCGCGGCCATCCTGATGACGCCCTTCCTGAGCCAGATGGCGGCCCGGCATCCGAAAGTGCAGGTCAATGTCGCGCGCGGCTCGGTTGAGTTGCTCACACAGGCGCTGCGCAGCGAAGCGGTGGACATCATTGCGGTCGACCTGCGCGCACTTGCGGTAGCGGCGGATCTGCGGATCGACCCGCTTGCGCCATTGCGCGGCGGCTTCCTTTGCCGATCCGGCCATCCCCTGCTCGACCAGCCAGACATCACGCTCTCGATGCTGCGCCAGTTCCCGGTGATGTCCACGCCCCTGAGCCGGGAAATCGGCCGGGACCTGGTGCTCCAGCTGGGGCCGGAAGCCGACCCCGAGCAGCTGATGACCATCAATAGCGAAGACATCCATGGCCTGCTGGACATCGTCGAAGCCACCGAGGCGGTGTTCTTTGGCATCTTCCGCTGCGCCAGGTCCCGCATCGAGGAAGGCCGCATTACCGAGATGCATGTCCAGCCGCATGCGGAACGCGTTGGACGGTACGCTCTGGTCACCCTGAGTGGGCGCAGCGAATTGCCTGCGGCGGCGCTCTTCCGGGAGTTCGCGCACGCGCTGTTCCGTGAATGAGAAAACGGTTGAAAGCCGGTAGGACGCGGTGCTGCCTGCTATCCGATGGAATCAGGCAAGGTCGCTGCGCGCCTTTTCTTGCGCGTCGGCCAGCTGTCCGCTGTCCAGCGTGCGCTGCGGCTCTCGCCAGAGGGTGACGAACAGCATCATGATCACCGGGCCAATGAACAGGCCGATCAGCCCCATGGCTTCGAGGCCGCCCAGAATGCCGAACAGCACCGCCAGGAAAGGCATGCGCGTGGCATCGCCGATCAGCCGGGGACGGATGAAATGGTCGGCCACGAATACCACGACCATGCCCCAGGCGGCGACCCCGACTGCACCGGCCACATGGCCGCTCACGAACAGCAGCGCAGCAGCGGACAGGAAGGCCAGCGGCGCGCCGAACGGGATCACGGCCAGCACCGCGGTCAATGCGCCCCAGGTGGCAGCCGATGGCAGGCCGGCAATCAGGTAAGCGATGCCGATCAGCACGCCCTCCCCGATGCCTACCAGCACCAGGCCGTTCACCGTGGCCCGTATGGAATGTGGAATGCTGCCCGCATACCGATGCCAGCGCGCCGCGCCCAGCCAGCGCTGGGCGATCACATTGAATTGCTGGTACAGCCCAGGTCCGTCCCTGTAGAGGAAAAACAGCGACAGCAGCGCAAAGCCGAATTCGACCAGGCGGTGGATCAGCTGGCCGCCCAACTGCTTTGCCGTCTCGCCGGCGAGCAGCAGCCTGCCCGGCTGGCCGCCGGAGAGCAGGTGCGCCAGTCCATGCGGCTGCGCCAGGGTGGCCACCCACCAGCTGTGCAGGTAGGGTCCGGCAAAGGGAATGCGCGCCAGCACAGGCGGCGCCTCGATGCCGTGCGCGCTGGCGTCGGTGAGCAGGCGGGCCAGCGCCGGCGCCTGCTGCGCAGCCTCGGCCAGCGCCCACAGTGCAGGCAGCAGGAACACCGCGGTGACCAGCAAGGTGCTCAGCAGTGCCGCCGCCGTGCGCCGGTTCCCGGTATGGGCGCGGATGCGCCGATGCAGCGGCCAGGAAGCGATGGCCAGAATCGCGGCCCACAGCAGCGACACGAAGAATGGCCGCGCAATCCATGCGGTCAATGCGACGATGACCAGTGTGAAGACGGCATTCTGGATGCGCTGTACGGAAGGCATTGGTTCGGAGTGACCGGCAATAAGCACCACAGTATGACGGCGTCCCGTGCGTCACAGTGCGCTACCATACCGTCAACAAATCTTTCCACTGCCACAGTAACAGCCAACCAGCCCTTCGACCGCCCTCAACGATGCAACTCCTGCGCCGCCTGATCCGTTCCCGCCCGCGCCTATCCATCGCATTTTCGCTTGGCATCGCTGCAGCCTATCTGCTGCCGTTGCAGGCTGGCTACGTGGCCCGCATTCTGATCGGCTGGAATGTCGTGACATGGTCTTACATGCTGCTGGTGGGATGGCTGATGATCCGCGCCAGCCACCACGAGGTGCGGGCCATCGCCGTGCGGGAAGACCAGACCGCCTTCGCGGTGCTGGCCATCATGTCGGCCGCAGCGGTGATCAGCATCGTGGCCATTGTGTTCGAGCTCAGCACGGCGCGGCACCTGTCGCTGAGCCAGCGGGTTTTCCATTACCTGCTCACCGCTTCCACGGTGATCAGCTCCTGGGGGCTGGTGGGAACCATGTTCACGTTCCACTACGCGGTGCTGTTCTATACATCGCCAGGCGAAGCGCGGGCACTCGCCTTTCCCGACCGCGAGACGGAGCCGAACTACTGGGACTTTCTGTACTTCTCCTTCACCATCGCCGCGGCGGCGCAGACGTCCGACGTAGCCGTGATGTCGCGGCCGGCACGCAAGGCGGTGCTGGCGCAGTCTGTGCTGTCCTTCTTCTTCAATGCAGCCATTCTCGGGCTGTCAGTCAATATTGCCGCAAGCGCCGTAGGCTCGTGAGCCAGCGTCCGCCCATGTGCGTTGATGACGACAAGCGTCCCTTCCCCATGCTTTGCCTGGCAGCAAATACTTCCACGTTCAAGGGACGATGCTTTTCTGCAAATCGGAAGAGACTGCAAATGACAGGAAAATCCTACAGCGCTTGAAGCGTTTCACCGACTTTTCTCTTACGCCCCTTAGGCTTACCATGCGAACTGTCTCCTCCATTCCTCAAGGATTGGATTCAAGCCCGCCGCGACGATTCCGGCGGGCTTTTTTTTAAGCTTCCGAGACGGTGACGGTCATGTACGATACGCATGACAACGCTGTCGACATCATCCGCCGCATGTGAAGCCATCTGATCCGGCTCAATGAATTCAGGATGGTGGTGACTATACTTCGCCGCTCCTGGACCGCATGAAGTCCCTCTTAGTTAGCGTGAAGGAATAGCGATGTCACCCACCAATGATTTCTTTTCAGGCATGTTCCGTCCGTTCGGCTTTCCATCCAATCCGTTCCTGAGCGGATTCGGAAATGACGCCGCTGCCACCGCTGCGGCTGCAGCGGCTTCGGCCCCAAACGTGCGGTTCGTACAGACGCCAGCGGCGGGCACTGTCAGCATGCAGGAGCTGGTCCGCCAGAATCTGGAAAGCCAGATCAAGCTCTTTACCGCCATGACCGCATGCGGCCTGGCCAGCACCGAAAAGGTGATCGAGCTCAACATGAATGCGGCACGCACCTCTGTGGAGGAAAACGCCACCCTTGCCAACCAAGTCCTCGCCTCGCAGTCGACCAGCGACCTGCAGCTGATCCTTGCCGCGCTGCCTCAGGCAACATCGACCAAGGCAGTCGCCTATGGCCATCATCTGACCAGCATTGCGGCCGACGCCTGCACCGAGATTGCCCGTTCCACGCAATCCGAAGTGTCTGACATGACCAATCGCCTCTGCAGCCTGATCGACCAGGCATCCAGAAATCTGCCGGCCGGGTCGGCAAACGTCGCCGCGCTGACCAAAGCGGTGATGACCACGGCCAATTCCGGCTATGAGCAGGTCGTGAAAACCGCCGAGCAGGCGGCGCATACGCTAGAGGAAAATGCCGAGCATATCGTCAACAATGCCGTGGAGAATACCGCCAGGACAACGGGCGGCAGCGGCAGGGGGCGCACCCATTAGCGTGTGTCCGGCCCGTGAAGCCGATCCGGAAACAGGCTTTTGAGTGCGCACGCCATCCGGCACGTCTCACGCAGCCTGCAGGGCATCCTGCCTGGCAATCGCCATCGCCTGCTCCAGCACGCCGACGTTGCCGATATGGTTGGCCAGCAGCAGGATCAGCGCGGCGTTCGCCGCATTGCTCTGTGCCGGCGACAGGTCGCGGTGCATGCCGATCAGCCGCTCGTAAAAGTCGTCCGGCGCCGCGATGTTGGCGGTGGTATTGAGTTCTAGGCTGCGCATGCTGTCCTCGCTGTTGTCGAAGGTATGTCGAGACGGTTCTGTGTCGCCCTCAGCAGCGCCTCCTGGACTGCTGCCGTATCCAGGGCGCGCCAGCGCGCGCAGACATGCTGGTCGGGCCGCACCAGGTAGAAGCTGCCTGGCTGCATGTCGTAGCGCTGCGCCAGCAGGCCTTCGCTGTCCTGCAGCACCGTGATGCCGGGTATGTCGGGCGCTGTCGCGCCGTGCGGTATGACGACCAGCGGCTTGACTGCCACCGGGCCGCTCGCCAGCGACTGAAGCCGGCTCAGGATGGCTTCCGCGTTCAGGGCGCCGTCATGGAAATAGATGCCGGTGAAGGCGTTGCCGGTGAGCGCGGTCAGCCAGCTTGCCTGGCCATTCAGTGTCACGGGCGCATCTTCCAGCGGCGCGCCGGGGACCATGTTGCCGCTGAACGCGTCCTGGTCAGGCGTATTGAGCGCGCTGCCTGCCAGCGTGGAAGGCCGGGACAGGCGGCCGCTGTTAACCAGCCGCCGGGCAAAGTCGTATTCCCTGGCGAGCCGCAGCGTCGCATCCCTGAAGCAGCGGCTGACCTCGCTCTTGGGCGTGATGAAGTCGGTCGCACGGGTGGAGTTGAGCAGGTTCTCGTCCGCCGCGTATTCGCGTTCCTGGCCATAAGTGTCGAGCAATGCATCCGGCGCCTTGCCATCGATCACCAGCTTGAGTTTCCAGGCCAGGTTTTCCGCATCCTGCACGCCGCTGTTGGCGCCGCGGGCGCCGAAGGGAGACACGCCATGCGCCGAGTCGCCGGCGAAGAAGATCCGTCCGTGCCGGAACTTGTCCATGCGCAGGCAGGAGAAGGTGTAGATGCTGACCCATTCGAGTTCGAAGTCCGCGTCCTCGCCCAGCAGGGCCTTGATGCGCGGGATGACCTTCTCGGGCTGCTTCTCGGCGATCGGATCGGCGTCCCAGCCAAGCTGGAAGTCGATGCGCCACACATTGTCCGGCTGCCGGTGCAGCAGCACCGACTGGTTGGGATGGAATGGCGGGTCGAACCAGAACCAGCGTTCCGACGGGAAGTCGGCCTTCATCTTCACGTCCGCAATCAGGAAGCGGTCGCGGAAGGTCTGGCCCTTGCTTTCCAGGCCGCAGAAACCGCGCACCGGGCTGCGCGAGCCATCGGCGGCAACCAGGTAGTCGCATTCCAGCGTGTACTGGCCGTCCGGCGTCTCAACCGTGAGTTCGACGCAATCCTTGTTCTGGGTAACGGCGGTGACCTTGTTCTTCCAGCGCACGTCAATCAGCGGCAGTTCGCCGGCGCGTTCGAACAGATAGCCTTCCAGGTAGTACTGCTGCAGATTGATGAAGGCGGGCCGGCGATGCCCCGTCTCCGGGAGCAGGTTAAATTCATACACCATCTTTTCATGGAAGAAGATCTTCCCGAGGTTCCACGACACGCCCTTTTCCACTGCGCGCTCGCCGCAACCAAGACGGTCCAGGATCTCCAGGGTGCGCTTGGCAAAGCAGATCGCGCGCGATCCCACCGACAGCGTGCAGTCGTCATCGAGAATGACCACGGGAATGTCCTGCTGCGCGAGATCGATGGCGGTGGCAAGACCTACCGGCCCCGCGCCGACCACGACCACGGGCCGGCGCACCGGCGTGGCGGCGTCCTGGTCGGTGGAACGCCTGTACTCATACGCTATCTTTTGATAATCCTTGTCCATCTTGCTGCTCCATCATGAAGGAGGTAATCCGCTTTCGGGCCCGAAGTCCAGCGGCCTGCGGGCAGCGCAGCGCTTGCTGCGCCTGTGCCCGGCAAGAAGCTTGTGCTTCAGTTCTGCAGTGAAAACCACATTTCCTTGTCGCGCTCGGCGGTCCAGATGCGCGGATGCTTGATGCCGCTTGCCTCGTCCACCGCTCGGGTCACGTCGAACGGCAGGCAGTGCTCGTAGATGAACACGTGGCCAAACTTGGGATCCATCCTGCTGCGGGTATGGGCCATCGCATCCTTCAGCGACTTGCCGCCGGCGACGGCTTCCTTCGCGCATTGCAGCAGCGTGGTCACGAAGTCCTTCGTATAGTCGATGCCTGCACTGACTTCCTGCGGATTCATCAGCGCCGGACCGCGGCCGGGAACCAGCTTCTCCGCGCCAAGCGCACGCAGGGCTTCCAGCGTGGCCGGCCATTCTTCCAGCTGGGCGTCGCCGGTGTAGGCGGCCGCATCGTATTCGACCAGGTCGCCGGAGAAGCAGATCTTTTGGGAGGGCAGCCAGGCGATGGTGTCGCCCTTGGTGTGGCCCATGCCGATGTGCATCAGCCTGACTTCCAGCTTGCCCATGAAGATCGTCATTTCCTTGTCGAAGACCATGGTCGGCCAGGACAGGCCGGGCACCGACTCCACGCCGGCGAACAGGCGCGGGAAGCGCTCGATCTCGGACTTCATGTCCTGCTCGCCGCGCTCGGCGATCATCTCGTAGGTGCCACGGGAAGCGATGATCTGCTGCGCGCCTTCGGCAAAGTAGGCGGATGCGCCCAGCACCCGTACTGCATGGTAGTGCGACAGCACCACATACTTGATCGGCAGGTCGGTCACTTCGCGGATATGCCTAATCAGCGACTGCGCCATGATCGGCGTGGCGGTGGTGTCGATCACCATCACGCCATCGTCGCCGATGATGACGCCCGAGTTCGGGTCGCCTTCCGCGGTGTAGGCATAGGCATTGTCGGAAAGCTTGATGAAGCTGGTCTTCTTTTCTTCCAGGTCAGCCTGGGAAGCGAATTTCTTTTCGGTCATGGTAAGTCCTCGGTTTTCAACTGGATTGAAGGAGCTGCTCGCTCCGCATGGCGTCTGGCTGCTTGCCGCAGGCCTCGATGGGCGACCCGCTTAGGCAATGCGAAGGGCCTGTCAGTCGGCGCGGATGTTGTTTGCCCGGATCACCTTGCCCCAGCGCTCGCGCTCGCTGCCGACATAGGCTTCCATCTGTTCCGGCGTGCCGGGCAACGCTTCCAGCGACAGCGCCTGGAAGCGCTCCTTCACCGGCGCCGATACCAGCGCCGCCTGCAATGCCTTGGCCAGCTCGGCCACCGTAGTGGCCGGCGTGGCCGCCGGCACCACCAGGCCCTGCCAGGCATAGGCTTCATAGCCCGGCACGCCCTGCTCTTCGAAGGTCGGCACATCGGGGAAGGCGGCAAGGCGTTTCGCGCTGGCCACGCCGATGGCGCGCAGCTTGCCGCTGGTCAGGTATTGCTGCACGCTGGCGCTGTCCAACATGCCGAACGGCACCTGGCCGCCGATCAGGTCCTGCACCGCAGGCGCTGCGCCGCGATAGGCCACATGCTGCATCTTCAGCCCGGTGCGCTCGCGCAGCAGTTCGGCTGCCAGGTGATGTGGGCTGCCGACACCGGCCGATGCATAGCTGGCATTGCCCGGATTGGCCTTGAGCCACTCCTGGAATTCCTTGAAATTCTTCGCAGGCACATTCGGGCCAACCACCAGGAACAGCGGGAAGCGCGCCAGCAGTCCAACCGCCTTGAAGTCCTTCTGCGGGTCGTAGGGCAGCTTGCTGAACATTGCATGGTTGGCCGCCAGCGTGGCAAAGTCGGCCGTCAGCATCACGTTGCCGATGTCCTTCGACTGGGCGACATAGCCGGCCGCGATGTTGGTTGCGGCGCCAGGCTTGTTGTTGATGACGATGGTCCGGCCCAGCGACTGCGTCATCTGGGCTGCCACTGCACGGGCCACGACGTCCGAGCCGCCGCCGGCAGCGTAGCCGACCACCCATTCGATCGGCCTGCCCTGCGCGAGAGCGATGGCGGGCGCAGCGACCGCCAGGGAAAGCGCCGCCTTGACCAGGGTGCGCCGGAAAGCTGAGGGTTGTTTCATGGGTGTCTCCAGTTATCAATGTTATGGATCAGGCGGCATGCGGCGGCCGGTCCTTGTGCGCGCCCCGATGCGCATGCCGGCGGTCTGCACGGTGTAAGAAGCGCTTGCCGGTTTAAATCTTTTGCGGTGTAACGGAAGGGCATGGTAGGGTCGCGCCTGAATCCTGTAAATGACGGTACGCTCATTACCTTTATGAAGAACATTCATGACGCCCGCTTCGACCTGAACCTCATCGCCGTGTTCGATGCCTTGCTGCGGGAGCGCAATGCCACCCGCGCCGCCGAGCAGCTGGGCATATCGCAGAGCGCGATCAGCCATGCGCTGCGCCGCCTGCGCACCTTCTTTGCCGATCCGCTGTTCATCAAGACCGGCGATGGCATGCAGCCCACGCCGCGTGCGCTGGAACTGACGCAGACCGTGCTGGCTGTGATGGGCACGATCCGCACCGACCTGCTGACCCAGGCCGGCTTCGACGCGGCGGAGTCGAACCGGCGCTTCAGCCTGTGCATGACGGATATGGGTGAGCTGGTTTTTCTGCCGATGCTGATCGAGCGCATGCGCAAGATTGCGCCGCACTGCACGCTGCGAACCATACAGATCCCTCCCAGGCAGATTTTTTCCGCGCTCGAATCCGGCGACATTGATCTCGCGGTCGGCTCGCTGCACTCGATGCCAGAGGGCCTGTTTCAGCAGCAGCTGTTCACCCGCTCATTCGTCACCATCGCCAACCGCAAGAACAGGAGCATCGGTGCGACCCTGACGGTGAAACAGTTTTTCGAGCTGGAGCACGTGGTGGTGACGCTCTCGGGCAAGACCGAGGAGAGCTACGACAGCGTGATCGACAATTACGGCCCGCGGCGGAAGATCTACCTCAGCACGCCTCACTTCCTGACGGTGCCATTGATCATCGAGCGCAATCCCGACCTGGTCTCCACCGTGCCGCGCGAGCTGGGGAGAACCTTCGAAAGCTACAAGGCAGTGCGCATGGTGGAGACGCCGATCAAGCTGCCGAACTTCGCCATCAAGCAGCACTGGCATCCCCGCTACCATCACGATGCCGCCAACATCTGGCTGCGCAAGCTGCTCAAGGAAACCTTCGAGCGCCTGCCTGAATGAGGACGGCAGAACGCCGCCGGACCGGCCGGCGAAGGGCGAAGCTCCCTGCGCATGCGGGCCTTTCTGGAACACCGCGGTCGGCCCGAAGGTCTGGTCCAGCTTGTTGGGGCCGGAGGAGCCGGCATGGATGGGGCCGGCCACGAATCCTTATCCGCTTGTTATGCGGGTCGACATACGCAACGCGGACAAAGACCGTTTCGGCCAGGGAGCACGCCGGCGAGGTCGATACGGGTGGTGTAATCGGTCTCGGCCGTTGCCCACGGACCGACGCTGCGGCGCCCATGCCGGAACCGTTCGGTGGTATCGACCTTTACGGTCATACAGGCATTGCGGTCGCTGCGCGCCCATATGATCGCCCTGCCCTCCATGACATCGCCGAGCTGCATCCCCGATGGCAACTGGAACCGTTCGGCATCGCTCGGTCCGATCCTGGGAAAGCCTGTCATGCGCGCTGCGTGCGCCATCGCGGGAAGCGAGGTGTTCAGGGCCGAGGCGCCGGCCAGCGTGCCGGCCGCAGTCGAGAAACGACGTCGCGACAATAACGAGTCCATGTTTGCTCCTGTGCTGAAAGAGCAGCCATGCCAGCGGCGCGTTATGACAGCGACGTGAAAGAGCGGTGGGATAAGCCTGACTGGAAAGCAAGGCCCCGCCCGGCCTTGCGCTGCCCAGGACGTCAGGCCAAACGTAACGCAAGACCTTGAAGCCTGTCTTTAACGAAGCCGGATTTCCCTTGCCCAGATTGAAGAAATGCAATGCATCTCGCCACCTCACCCAGGCCAATGAAATATTGACACACTAATATATTAGGAGTTTAATCGGGCCTTCGCGCCGCAAGAGCTGGTCGATTGCGGTGTCGACGCCTGCAATGCAATCCACGAGGAGACTAAGCAATGAAGAAGTTTTTATCCACGCTGCTGATGGGCATGGCCCTGTCCGGCGCCGCTTACGCCGAGTACCCGGAAAAGCCGATCACGGCCATCGTGCCGTTTCCACCCGGTGGATCGACCGACGCCATAGCCCGCGCGATTGGCCCGAAGATCACCCAGAAACTGGGTCAGCCATTCGTGGTGGAGAACCGCCCGGGTGCGACCGGTGCGATCGGCGCCGGCATGTTGAAGCGTGCCGCGCCTGATGGCTACACCATCATGGTGGCGTCGATCGGCGTGTATGCAGTCAATCCGGTGCTGCAGAAGTCGCTGCCTTACGATCCGTCCAAGGATTTCGATCTGCTGACAGTGGCGGTGCGCGCGCCAAACGTCCTGGTCGCGCCGCCGAGCTTTGCGCCGAACAATGTCGCGGAACTGATCGCCTACCTGAAGAAGAATCCGGAGAAAGTCACCTTTGCATCGTCCGGCGCCGGTAGCTCCGACCACCTGACCGCGGCGCTGTTCTGGCAGCAGACCAAGACCAACGGCATCCATGTGCCCTACAAGGGTGGCGCCCCGGCCATTACCGACCTGCTCGGCGGCCATGCCGATGTGTCCTTCCAGAACATCAACGTGGTGCTGAACCATATCAAGGCAGGCAAGCTGAAGGCCCTGGCTGTAACCGGCGACAAACGCGCCGCAGCCCTGCCGCAAGTGCCTACGCTGGCCGAAGCCGGCGTGAAAAACGTGGACGTGTACTCCTGGCAGGCGGTTGCCGCGCCGAAGGGCTTGCCCGTCAATGTAAAGACGAAGCTGCATGACGCCATCGTCGGCGCGCTGAACGATCCGGAACTGAAAGCCAAGCTGACCGAGCAGGGCTTCGAAGTGGTCGCCAATTCCAGCGAGGAATTCGTCAAGTTCCAGGCGCAGGAACTGGGACGGTGGCGCACTGTGATCGAGACCGGCAAGATCGAAGTGGAATAAGCAGCGTTGAAAGGGAAAGATTGTCACCTTCCACGAATTGACAATCTTTCCCTTGCCCTTACCGCGCTGATGGCCAATGCTGTCGGATGGTCCCGCGGAGCGGGCAATGCATCGGCGCTGTCCCTTGCGGGATCGAGGGCAAAGAAGAACACAGGAGACTTTGCAGCATGTTAATCAGGAACCAGAAGGACTTCTGGTCGGGGGTGATGTTTGCCGCCTTCGGCCTTTTCTTCGCCGGGTTTGGTACCCGTTACACCTTCGGCTCGGCCGCCCGTATGGGCCCCGGCTACTTCCCCACCGTACTCGGCGTCATCCTCGTCATCATGGGCGCCGTCATCGCCCTGATGGCGCTTTCCTCCAAGGCTGAAACGCAAAAGGTCGACCGCTTTTCCTGGTCCACCATCGTCCTCATCCTCGGCTCGGTCGTGCTCTTCGGCCTGTTCCTGCCGCGCCTGGGACTGATCATTTCCCTCGTCACCGTGGTGCTGGTATCGAGCTATGCCAGCCATGAGTTCGGCTGGCGCGCCGCACTGATCAACACCGTCGTGCTGGTCCTGCTGTGCCTGTTCGTCTTCGTCTATGCCCTGAGTCTGCAGTTTCCGCTCTGGCCCACTTTCCTCGGCGCCTAAGGAGCACACATGGAAACCCTGATTGCCAACCTCTCTACCGGCTTCGGCGCGGTGCTGGCCCTGGAGCCGTTCTCGGTCTTCGGCCTGACCATGAGCCTGCCGATGAACCTGGCCTACTGCTTCATCGGCGCCCTCATCGGCACCCTGATCGGCGTGCTGCCGGGCCTGGGCCCGATCGCCACCATCGCCATGCTGCTGCCGGCCACCTATGCGCTGCCCCCGCTGGGCGGCCTGATCATGCTGGCCGGCATCTACTACGGCGCCCAGTACGGCGGCTCCACCACCGCCATTCTCGTCAACCTGCCGGGTGAAACCTCGTCTGTTGTGACCTGTATCGACGGCTACCAGATGGCCCGTCGCGGCCGCGCCGGCGTGGCGCTGTCGACCGCCGCCATCGGCTCGTTCTTTGCCGGCTGCGTCGGCACGCTGCTGCTGGCCGCCTTCGCGGTGCCGCTGGCCGAAGTGGCCTTCAAGTTCGGCCCGGCCGAGTACTTCTCGCTGATGGTGCTGGGCATGATCGGCGCCGTCGTCCTGGCTTCGGGCTCGCTGATCAAGGCCATCGCCATGATCGTGCTGGGCCTCTTGGGCGGCGTGATCGGCACGGATGTGAACACCGGCGTGTCGCGCTATGCCTTCGACATTCCGGAACTGTCCGACGGCGTGAGCTTTGCCGCGGTGGCCATGGGCGTGTTCGGCTTTGCCGAGGTGATGACCAACCTCGAGCAGAAGGAACACCGCGAAGTCTTCACCAACAAGATCACCACCCTGTTCCCGTCGAAAGACGACTTCAAGCGCATGGCGGCCCCTATCCTGCGCGGCACCGCACTGGGCTCGATGCTGGGCATTCTGCCGGGCGGCGGCGCGGCGCTGGCCTCGTTTGGCGCCTACACGATGGAAAAGAAGGTCAGCAAGAACAGTGCCGAATTCGGCAAGGGCGCCATCGAAGGCCTGGCCGGTCCCGAGTCGGCCAACAACGCCGCGGCGCAGACCTCGTTCATTCCGCTCTTGACCCTGGGCATTCCGCCCAATGCGGTGATGGCGCTGATGGTGGGCGCGATGACGATCCACAACATCCAGCCGGGCCCGCAGGTCATGACCAGCAACCCGACCCTGTTCTGGGGCCTGATCGTGTCGATGTGGCTGGGCAATGCGATGCTGGTGATCTTGAACCTGCCGCTGATCGGCATCTGGATCAAGCTGCTGACCGTGCCGTACCGCTACCTGTACCCGGCGATCCTGGTGTTCTGCTGCATTGGCGTCTACACGGTCAACAACAGCGTGTTCGACGTGTTCATGACGGCGGGCTTCGGCGTGCTGGGCTATGTGTTCATCAAGCTGGGCTGCGAAGGTGCGCCGCTGCTCTTGGGCTTCGTGCTGGGGCCGATGATGGAAGAGAACTTCCGCCGTTCGCTACTGCTGTCGCGGGGCGACTTCAGCGTGTTCTTCACGCGGCCGATCTCGCTGGGCTTGCTGCTGGCGGCTGCTGCGCTGGTGGTGATCGTGGCGCTGCCGTCGATCAAGTCCAAGCGCGAGGAAGCGTTCCAGGAAGAGCCCTGAACCATTGCCATGCCGTCGCAAGGCGGCATGCGGGGCAAAAGAAAACCGGCGCTGCGGCGCCGGTTTTTTTATTGGAGGTTAGCCATCGTAGCGATCGCGGGACGCACTACCCGCAGGGGCATTGCACCGGACCGGCGGTCGCCGCGATGGGTCATGCGCGCCTGTCATTCAACCTCCCACGGTGCAATACCTTTCGGGTACTGCATCCCGGGGAGTGCTCCTTTTTTCTTCTGGCCATTTACTTAGCGTGTAGCTTTCCTGCCTGGTACTGGTTGCAATTAGCGTTCCGGCGCCTTGCCGATGCTGCTGCGCAGCAGCGAGCCGGGGAACTCCCACCCGTGCGGACAACTCGCGGGGCAACATGCGCCAGCCGAGCAGTCGCCCTGCAACAGGGAGGCAGACCGTGATCAACGCGCCTGGCTGAGCGATTCGCGATCAACTCGGCGGCAATCGCCGGTCCGTATTTTCCACAATGGCACGGTTTTGAATTTTTAATTATCATTCGCGCCCACAGGGAATGCCGCCTGTAAAAAATGAGGGCATGGGAGGTGATGTCTACCTTCGGTCGTCATGAATGGATAATCATATAAGAACGGAGATGTCATGAAATCAGTATTACGCTATGCCTTTACCGCCGCCGCCCTGGTGGCTGGTGCAGCGAGTGCGCAAACCTATCCTAGCAAACCAATGACCATGGTCATACCCTTTGCCGCCGGCGGTCCGACCGACGTGGTGGGACGCCTGATTGCGCAGTCGATGAGCAAAACCCTGGGCCAGCAAGTCATCGTCGAAAACACCGTCGGCGCCGGCGGCACGATTGCTGCAACCCGGGTCGCCCGCGCCGCGCCCGATGGCTACACCATGCTGCTGCACCATATCGGCCAGTCGACCGCCCCCAGCCTGTATCGCAAGCTGCCATATGATGCACTGACCGGATTCGAGACCATGGGCCTGGTGACTGACGTCCCGATGACCGTGGTGGCCAAAGGGAATTTCCCAGCCAAGAACCTCGGTGAACTGGTTCAGTACGTCAAGGCCAACAAGGACAAGGTCAACCTGGCGAATGCAGGTACCGGCTCGGCATCCCATCTGTGCGGCCTTCTGTTTCAGGAAGCGATCGGCGTGACGGTTGCAACGATTCCGTACAAGGGCACGGCTCCGGCAATGAATGATTTGCTGGGCGGTCAGGTGGATATCATGTGCGACCAGACGACCAACACCACCAGCTACATCAAGTCGGGCAAGATCAAGGCCTACGCCGTCACCACCCCAAAGAGGCTGGCGGTTCTGCCGGACCTGCCGACCACCCGTGAAGCTGATCTGCCGGCACTGGACGTCGCCGTCTGGCATGGTCTCTATGCACCCAAGGGCACGCCACGCGAGGTTGTGACGAAGGTGAACGGTGCATTGAAGGTAGCGCTGAAGGATCCGATGGTCATCGAACGCTTTGCTGGCCTGGGCACTGAGCCGGTCGCTGAAAGCAGGGCTACCCCGGAAGTTCACAAGCAGTTTCTGGCCTCGGAAGTTGCGAAGTGGAAGAAGGTAATCGAAGCGGCCGGCGTCCAACCGGAATAAACATCGTCGACTTCCAACACAATTCTTTTTAGATCCAAGGGTCTCCTCGCCCTCCAGGCGAGAGACCTTGCTCGGCGCATCTAACGGAATGGTCTTGCGACCCAGCCCGGCTGACGTTCCTGCCTGGGCCAGGTTCCCCGCTCGATCATTGAGGGCCTGGGTGGCATATCGCACTGCTACGGCCATGGTCGATGCAGTGCCGCGACGCCTGAAATGCCATTCTGCTAGACGCCGCCGAAAAGTAGAGGAAACACAACATGCATATCAAGAACCAGAAAGACTTCTGGTCGGGGGTGATGTTTGCCGCCTTCGGCCTTTTCTTCGCCGGGTTTGGTACCCGTTACACCTTCGGCTCGGCCGCCCGTATGGGCCCCGGCTACTTCCCCACCGTACTCGGCGTCATCCTCGTCATCATGGGCGCCGTCATCGCCCTGATGGCGCTTTCCTCCAAGGCTGAAACGCAAAAGGTCGACCGCTTTTCCTGGTCCACCATCGTCCTCATCCTCGGCTCGGTCGTGCTCTTCGGCCTGTTCCTGCCGCGCCTGGGACTGATCATTTCCCTCGTCACCGTGGTGCTGGTATCGAGCTATGCCAGCCATGAGTTCGGCTGGCGCGCCGCACTGATCAACACCGTCGTGCTGGTCCTGCTGTGCCTGTTCGTCTTCGTCTATGCCCTGAGTCTGCAGTTTCCGCTCTGGCCCACTTTCCTCGGCGCCTAAGGAGCACACATGGAAACCCTGATTGCCAACCTCTCCACCGGCTTCGGCGCGGTGCTGGCCCTGGAGCCGTTCTCGGTCTTCGGCCTGACCATGAGCCTGCCGATGAACCTGGCCTACTGCTTCATCGGCGCCCTCATCGGCACCCTGATCGGCGTGCTGCCGGGCCTGGGCCCGATCGCCACCATCGCCATGCTGCTGCCGGCAACCTATGCGCTGCCCCCGCTGGGCGGCCTGATCATGCTGGCCGGCATTTACTATGGCGCCCAGTACGGCGGCTCCACCACCGCCATTCTCGTCAACCTGCCGGGTGAAACCTCGTCTGTTGTGACCTGTATCGACGGCTACCAGATGGCCCGTCGCGGCCGCGCCGGCGTGGCGCTGTCGACCGCCGCCATCGGCTCGTTCTTTGCCGGCTGCGTCGGTACGCTGCTGCTGGCCGCCTTCGCGGTGCCGCTGGCCGAAGTGGCCTTCAAGTTCGGCCCGGCCGAGTACTTCTCGCTGATGGTGCTGGGCATGATCGGCGCCGTCGTCCTGGCTTCGGGCTCGCTGATCAAGGCCATCGCCATGATCGTGCTGGGCCTCTTGGGCGGCGTGATCGGCACCGACGTCAATACCGGCGTGTCGCGCTATGCCTTTGACATTCCCGAACTGTCCGACGGCGTGAGCTTTGCCGCGGTGGCCATGGGCGTGTTCGGCTTTGCCGAGGTGATGACCAACCTCGAGCAGAAGGAACACCGCGAAGTCTTCACCAACAAGATCACCACGCTGTTCCCGTCCAAGGACGACTTCAAGCGCATGGCCGCCCCTATCCTGCGCGGCACCGCGCTGGGCTCGATGCTGGGCATTCTGCCGGGCGGCGGCGCGGCGCTGGCCTCGTTTGGCGCCTACACGATGGAAAAGAAGGTCAGCAAGAACAGCGCCGAGTTCGGCAAGGGCGCTATCGAAGGCCTGGCCGGTCCCGAGTCGGCCAACAACGCCGCGGCACAGACTTCGTTCATTCCGCTCTTGACGCTGGGCATTCCGCCCAATGCGGTGATGGCGCTGATGGTGGGCGCAATGACGATCCACAACATCCAGCCGGGCCCGCAGGTCATGACCAGCAACCCGACCCTGTTCTGGGGCCTGATCGTGTCGATGTGGCTGGGCAATGCGATGCTGGTGATCTTGAACCTGCCGCTGATCGGCATCTGGATCAAGCTGCTGACCGTGCCGTACCGCTACCTGTACCCGGCGATCCTGGTGTTCTGCTGCATTGGCGTCTACACGGTCAACAACAGCGTGTTCGACGTGTTCATGACGGCGGGCTTCGGCGTGCTGGGCTATGTGTTCATCAAGCTGGGCTGCGAAGGTGCGCCGCTGCTCTTGGGCTTCGTGCTGGGGCCGATGATGGAAGAGAACTTCCGCCGTTCGCTGCTGCTGTCGCGGGGCGACTTCAGCGTGTTCTTCACGCGGCCGATCTCGCTGGGCCTGCTGCTGGCGGCGGCCGCGCTGGTGGTGATCGTGGCGCTGCCGTCGATCAAGTCCAAGCGCGAGGAAGCGTTCCAGGAAGAGCCCTGAACCATTGCCATGCCGTCGCAAGGCGGCATGCGGGGCAAAAGAAAACCGGCGCTGCGGCGCCGGTTTTTTTATTGGAGGTTAGCCATCGTAGCGATCGCGGGGTGCAATGCCCTTCGGTAGTGCTCCCTACGAAGTCGGGGCTGCTTTTTTCGTCTGACCATTTACTTCGCTTGCGGCTTTCCTGCCTGGTACTGATCGTGCATTTGCGTCTGAACACTGCCTCCCATCCGGCCCGAGCACAAGCCACTTCCGGCCAGTTCGTCGAAGGACCGGCACTGACCACATGGCTGCCGACAAACGGGTGCGCCAGGTGTCGCCTTATAATTCGCCCTTGCTCCTGAACTATGAATCTCTTATGGCAACCGGGATGATCGCGCAAGCATCAGATACGGCGCGGTGATTTTCCGGGTCCGGTTTCCGCCCTCTGCATGCATTGCCCGACGTTGACCACATTGCCACGCCAACCGGAATTTCCACCCAACTCGACAGCCACGCTCATGTACACGAAAACCCAGATGCCGGAAGCGGCCATGCCGCTTGACATGATCATCTTTGGCGGCGCCGGCGATCTCGCCGTGCGCAAGCTGCTGCCAGCGCTCTACATGGCCCATCTGCACGGCAATCTGCCGCCGGCCACGCGCATCATCGGCGTCGGCAGGCACGCATACAGCCGCGATGCCTACGTTGATTTCCTGACGCAGCATTCGCGACCGTTCATTCAGGCCACCAACTTCGAGCCGGAGGCCTGGACGCGCTTTCTGCAGATGCTGGACTACGTCGAGATGGATGCCACCGATGCCGACGGCTATCGCCGGCTGGCCGGGCAGTCGCGTGCCGGCGTCGAGCGGGCTTTCTATCTCGCCACGTCACCTGCGCTGTTCATGACGATCTGCGACAACCTGGCGGCCTGCGGCATGGTGGATGCCAACAGCCGGGTGGTGCTGGAGAAGCCGCTGGGTCACGATCTCGCTTCGGCGCGGGAAATCAACCTTGCCGTGGGCAGGCACTTTGCCGAATCGCAGATCTACCGGATCGACCACTACCTGGGCAAGGAAACCGTGCAGAACCTGATGGTGCTGCGTTTCGGCAATGGCATCCTGGAGCCGCTCTGGCGCGCGCCGACGATACAAAGCGTGCAGATCACTGTGGCCGAGACGGTGGGCGTCGGCAGCCGCGCCGGCTTTTACGACGGCACCGGCGCGCTGCGGGACATGGTGCAGAATCATTTGCTGCAACTGCTGTGCATCATCGCGATGGAGCCGCCCGTATCGCTGGACCCCGATGCAGTGCGGGATGAGAAACTGAAGGTCCTGCGTTCATTGCGCCGCATGGGCCTGGGCGACATCGCCCGCGACACGGTGCGCGGCCAGTACACGATGGGCGCGGTCGATGGCGAGGCCGTGAAACCTTATCTCGAAGAGCCGGGGGTCCCGCCTGGCAGCAATACCGAGACCTTTGTCGCCTTGCGCACGTATGTCGATACCTGGCGCTGGGCCAACGTACCCTTCTTCCTGCGCAGCGGCAAGCGCATGCAGAAGCGGCTGTCGCAAATCGTGATCGATTTCGCGAACCCGCCGTTCTCGATCTTTCCCGATGCCCCGCGCACCCGCGCCAACCGGCTGGTGATCCGCCTGCAGCCCGAAGAGTCCATCCAGTTGCAGATCATGGCCAAGCAGCCCGGCAGCGGCATGACGATGCTGCCGGTGAATCTCAACCTCGATTTGCAGTCGGCATTTTCACAGCGCCGGGCCGAAGCCTACGAGCGCCTGCTGATCGATGTGGTGCGAGGCAGGCTGACCCACTTCATGCGCCGCGACGAACTTGAAGCTGCCTGGTCCTGGGCCGACCCTATCCTGAACGGCTGGCGCGAACTGCGGGAAAAGCCGCTGCCCTACACCGCAGGGAGCTGGGGGCCGGATGCGTCGGCGGCGCTGTTGGGACGGGAGCAGATGAGCTGGACCGAGTAGGTGGCTGGTTAAGCCTTCGGAGGTTTTAGAGGCACTGGCGGGATGCGTCTGCGAATCGCGGTAGGTGTGACACGGGTTTGATCTTGGGATCAGTCTAGGTACTCAAGGGGTAGATGCCAGCGGCTGCCACTGCCGTTGTTTTTGAAGCGCGCGCAGCGACAGTTGCGGTTGCGGTTGCGGTTGCGGTTGCGGTTGCGGTTGCGGTTGCGGTTGCCGTTGCGGTTGCCGTTGCGGTTGCCGTTGCCGTTGCCGTTGCCGTTGCCGTTGCCGTTGCCGTTGCCGTTGCCGTTGCCGTTGCCGTTGCCGTTGCCGTGAAGTCGCGTTGAGCGCGCCGTGTCAGCGGTGCCCGGAGCGGGAAAAGGTGCGGCGTCTGTCTGAGTCAAGCGCAGCTTGGCGAGTTTAGCCGCGCCCCGCTCCGGGTACCGCTGGCACGGGCACCCCGCGCAGCGGGGCGCGATCACCGGGTCGCCTTTTTTGGTTACTTTTTTGGCGAAGCAAAAAAGTGACCCGGCCGCCGGGACGGACTCCCGGCTTGTCTCCACGGCAGTGCAACCGCCTTGCGTCACCCGGCAAGGCACGGGCAGCACCGTCGGTGTTGTCTTTGACGTGTTCGTTGGAACATGGCTTAACGTCAAAAGCAAAGCTGCTTCGCAGTCACGCCTTACCCCTGGTGAAACAACCCGACTGCACTATCGTCATGACCAGGCCGGGTGTTCGCCCCGGCGGGCGACCTACTTCTTTTGCTTCGCCAAAAGAAGTAGGCAAGAAAAGGCGACCCGGTGATCGCGCCCCGCTGCGCGGGGTCCCCGTGCCGTCGACGCCTGAAGCGGGGCGCGGCTAAACTCGCTACGCTCCGCTGCGCTCAAACAGACGCCGCACCTTATCCGCTTCAGGCATCGCCGTCACGGCGCGATCAACGGGACTTCACTGCAACGGCACCGGCCACTTCAAAGACAACGGCACCGGCCACTTCAAAAACACACCCGCATACGCCCCGCACTTCCAATCGGCACCTTCATCCAAAAGCCAAAGGCCAAAGGCCCCTGAACCTCCATCAGAACCCCGCCGCCAACCCGTCCCGCCGCGGATCGCTGGCGATCTGATACCCCTCTACCGCCGGATCCCCCATGCGCCAGATGAACTGCCCCGCGCCAAAGTCCTGGTAGGGGTCGTCGATGACCTCTACCTTGTGCCCCAGCGCCTGCAAGCCTGCAACCGTTGCCGGGTCCATGCTGGACTCCACATTGATTTCCAGGCCTTCGTTGAAACGCCAGCGAGGCGCATCGCATGCGGTTTGCGGTGGCTGATGGTAGTCGATCATGCGAACCACTGTCTGCATGTGCCCCTGCGGTTGCATGTTGCCGCCCATGACGCCGAAGCTCATCACGGGCTGGCCATTCTGCGTCAGGAAAGCGGGAATGATGGTGTGGAAGGGGCGCTTGCCCGGTCCCACCAGGTTGGCGCGGTTGGGGCCTTCCGGGTCGGTGCTGAAGCCGAAGCCGCGGTTTTGCAGGCTGATGCCGAAGGTCGGTTCCACCACTCCGGAACCGAAGCCGGCGAAATTGCTCTGGATGAAGCTGACCATCATGCCGCTTTCGTCGGCCGCGGTCAGGTAGATGGTGCCGCCCTGGACCGGATTGCCCGCCTGGAAGTCCTGCGCGCGGTTCGGGTCGATCAGCTTCGCGCGGCTAGCCAGATAGGCATCATCCAGCATCTGCTCGCTCGTCACTTCCATGCCGGCGTCGGCCACATAGCGGTAGACATCGGCGAAGGCCAGCTTCATCGCTTCGATCTGCAGATGCTGGGAAGCCACCGAGTCCGCGCCCAGGCTGGCCAAGTCGAAGTTCGACAGGATGCCCAGCGCGATCTGGGCAGCAATGCCTTGCCCGCCCGGCGGTATTTCGTGCAGGGTATAGCCGCGGTAATTCTTGGCAAGCGGCTTGACCCATTCCGGCTGGTTCGCCGCCATGTCGGCCATGCTCAGGGCGCCGCCGTGCTGCTGCACGAAGGAGGTCACTGCCTGGGCGATCTCGCCTTCATAAAAGGCCTTGCCGCGGGTTTCGCCGATGGCGCGCAACGCGCGCGCCGCCGCCGGAAACCGGAACAACTCGCCCACCTGCGGCGGCCGGCCCCATGGCAGGAAACTTTCCCGGAAGCCGGGCTGCTTCTCCAGTTCGGGCGCGCCGGCAGCCCACTTCTGCTGCACCACCGGCGGCACCAGATAACCGCGCTCGGCGATTTCAGCGGCCGGCTCCATCAGCTCGGCAAAGGGAAGCGAGCCGAAGCGCTCATGCAGCGCGACCCAGGCGCTGACGGCGCCGGGCACGGTGATCGAGTCCACGCCGCGCCGCGGCGGCTTGGCCTGGCGGCCATAGCGCTTTTCGAAATACCCTGGCGTCCATTCCTGCGGTGCGCGGCCTGAAGCATTCAGGCCGTGCAGTTCCTTGCCGTCCCAGAGGATGCAGAAGGCGTCCGAGCCCAGGCCATTGCTGACCGGTTCAACAATGGCCATCGCGGCCGCTGCCGCGATGGCGGCATCGACCGCATTGCCGCCGCGCCACAGCATGCGCAGGCCCGCCTGTGCGGCCAGCGGATGCGAAGTGGACACCGCGTTGCGTGCAAAGACCGGAATCCGTGTGGAGGAGTAGGGGTTACCTGGAACGAACGATGCATTGGACATGGCTGACTTGTAATCCTGTATGAAGGTGAACCGGCCCCGTGCTGGCGGGGCATCCGTGAATGGCACAACCTTGGGCAAGGTTGCGCCCTGTATCAATTGAGGCTGATGTTCATTGCCTTGATGTCGCGGCTCCAGCGGTCAAGCTCCCGATTGACCTGGGCCTTGAAGCTTGCCGGATCGCTGCTCACCGGCTCCAGGCCCTGCGCCTCGAACTGCGCCTGCACCTCCGGCTTGGCGATGATCTTGCGCACTTCCTGCGCCAGCTTCTGCACGATGGCGGGATCGGTGCCGCCCGTGGTGAACAGGCCGTACCAGGAAGTGAAGGCATAGCCTGGCACGCCGGACTCGGCCACGGTGGGCACGTCCGGCAGGGACTTCAACCGTTGCGGGGTGGTCACTGCGAGGATGCGGGTCTGGCCGGCTTTCGAGGAAGAGATCGCCGAGGGAATGCCCGAGAAGATCGCCTGCACCTGGCCGGCGATGACGTCATTGATGGCCTGGCTGTTGCCCTTGTAGGGAATATGCACGATGTTCACGTTCGCCTGCTGGCCAAACAGCGCGCCGGCCAGGTGCAGGGTCGACCCGGTGCCGGAAGAGGCATAGTTGATGGTGCCGGGTTCCTTGCGTGCGGCTTCGATGAAGTCTTTCACGCTCTTGTACGGCAGCTTGGAATTGACCAGCAGCGCATTGCCGGCCTCGGCCACGATCGTGATCGGTTCAAGGTCCTTGCGCGGATCGAAATTGAGCTTCTTTGCCAGCACCGGCGCAATGGTGTTATTGCCGATGGAGCCGAGCAGCAGGGTGTAGCCGTTCTTCTGCGCCTTGGCCACCGCCTCGCTGGCGATCAGGCCGCCCGCGCCGGGCTTGTTGTCGACCACCACGGTCTCGCCCAGGCTTTGCTGCAGTTCCTTGGCAATGATGCGCGCCACGATGTCGTTGGCGCCGCCGGGCGCAAAGCCCACCAGCAGCTTCAGCGGTTGGTTGGGCCAGGCTTCGGCGGCCATCGCCGGCGATGCCAGGCTCACAGAGCCACATGCCAGCATGGCGGCGGTACAGGCAAAGAGTCGGCGGGAAACAGGGTGGGACATGGAAATCTCCAGAAATGAGGTCGCTTGCAGAGCGGTGAGGGCAGCTGGAAGACAACACGGATGAAAGCCGATAACAGCGATTATGATAATGGTTTATCTTTTGCGAAAGCGATAATCTCTTCTGCTTGTTGAAAGGAATTCTTTAGCATCATGGCCAGTCTCCGGGTACTTCGCACCTTCCTTGCCGTCGCCGCGGAAGGCTCCTTCAGCGCGGCATCCCACCGGGTGGCGCTGACCCAGGCCGCGGTTGGCCTGCAGATGCGCACCCTGGAAGACGATCTGAAGCGCAAGCTGTTCACCCGAAGCGGGAAGCTTGTCAGCCTCAACGAACAGGGCCGGGCTCTGGTGCCGGTGGCCACGCAGATCGTGGCCCTGTATGAACAGGCAAGGCAGGGCACGCAGGCGGATGCGCCGCTGGCGGGCACTGTGCAGTTCGGCGCGATCGTGTCCGGGCTCAGCCAACTGGTGCGCGCCACGCTGGAACTGAAGCGTCGCCATCCGGCGGTCGATCTGCATGTGGTGTCGGGCAAATCCAGCCAGCTTGTCGCGCAGGTGGAAAACCGCGAGCTAGATGCCGCCGTGGTGGTGCACAACCCGGCGCTCCACCGTCCCACGCTGGCATGGACGCCGCTGTATGAGGAGCCCATGGTGCTGCTCACGCCGTCAAGCTCACGCGCCGCCGCACCCCGGGCCATGGTGGAGCGCTATCCATTCATCCGCTTCAATCGCAACGAGCATACCGGGGAGCTGGTCGAGCGCACGCTGCGCCGCCTGCGCGCCAAGCCGCAGGAATTCCTAGAGCTGAACTCCATCGAAGCCATCGTGGAGCTGGTGCGCGAAGGGTTGGGCGTTGCCATGCTGCCCAGGCTGGTCCAACGCACCTGGGACGACGATCCGCTGCTGCGGGTGCTGCCCGTGCAGCAGGCCACGGAGAGCCGCTCGATCGCGCTGGTGCAGCTCCGCACGGCGCCGCGCGCGGAGATCATCGGCGCAGTCAGCCAGCAGTTTCTTGCGGCGTTGGGTGCGACAAGGCAGCAGGAATGACGAGGACGGGCCTTCCGGAAGGATAGTGAGCTTTGGCCGCCATCAGGCGGGCATTCCCGCAGCCCGTGCCAAATACTGCTCATAGTGGCCCGGTTGAATCCCTGGCAGAAACGGCGTCGGCTACAGCGAATGAAAAAGCTGCGTCGATCCGCCAACGCGAAGCGCCAGGCGATGAAAGGGAAATCACTTTCTTTCATCACCTTGCTTCATGCTCATTGCCGCTGACAACCGCCGCAGCCTGACCAAGGCTCAAGCCTGGCAGCAGGGCTCCTATGCCTTTCAACGTCGGCAAGGAATATACCTTTCGGGTATCGAAAATATACTGGATCAGTGTTGGACGGGGCGTTGGCGGCTCACTATTCTGTAAATAGCGCATCAGCGTGCAGGACAGCGGTAATGCGCTGGCCGGCGCCAGCCGACGCGATGTCGCTGCAAGCATCCATCAAGCCGCATCCGGCAGGCCGGTCGAGGTTAGCCTTTCGGCAGCAGGCCAGACCATGGTCCATGGTCCATGGTCGGCGCATCGATGCCTGCACTGCTGAAGCAGTCAATCACGCCAATCAAAGGAATGAACAGTGAAGAACGCCGTCCTGACCCTGCTCGCTGCGGTGAGCGCCATTGCAGCATCCGCGGGCGCGCATGCACAGCAAGCCGAACCCAACTGGCCGAGCAAGCCGCTGCGCTGGATCGTGCCCTTCCCGCCTGGCGGCGCGATGGACGCAATTGCCCGCACGCTGGGCGACAAGGCGTCGAAGACGCTGGGCCAGGCAATCGTGATCGAGAACAAGCCCGGCGCGGGCGGCAACATCGGCGCCGAATTCGTCGCCAAGCAGCCTGCCGACGGCTATACCCTGATGATCACCTCGATCGGCATGGCAACCAACAAGCCGCTGTATGGCAAGCTGGGCTACGACCCGCTCAAAGACTTTGCACCGGTCAGCCTGCTTGCAGTGGTGCCCAACGTGCTGGTGACCAATTCCACCCTGCCCGATATCAGGACAGTGTCCGACCTGGTCGCCGCGGCGAAGAAGTCGCCTGGCAAGCTCAGCTATGCCTCCGCGGGCAATGGCACCTCCATCCACCTGGCCGGGGAAAAGTTCACCTCGCTTGCCGGGGTCGACCTTCTCCACGTGCCATACAAGGGCAGCGGCCCGGCCGTGTCCGACCTGCTGGGCGGACAGGTCAACATCATGTTCGACAGCGTTACCTCGGCCAAGCCGCATATCGTCTCGGGCAAGCTGCGGGCGCTGGGCGTGACCACGGCCAGGCGGTCGTCCGCCCTGCCCGACGTTCCCACGATTGCCGAAGCAGGCCTGCCGGGCTACGAGGTCGCGCCGTGGTTCGGCGTGTTCATGCCGGCTGGCACTCCGCGGCCCATCGTCGACAAGATGCATGCCGCATTGACCGGCGCGATGAAGCAGCCGGACGTGCAGGCGCGCTTTCAGAATATCGGCGCCGAACCGATCGGCTCGACGCCGGACGAGCTTGGCGCACATCTGGCGCGCGAATCAGCGCGCTGGAGCAAGCTGATCAGCGAGCGCGGCATCCGGCTGGATTAGGAAGACAGACTGTTATCGGCTGGCGGCCAGGCGCAGCCCCAGGCAGATGAACAGCCCGCCTGCCACGCGGTGAAGGACGGTCACGACCGTTTCATCGTTCATCAGGTAGCGACGCAGGGCCGACGCGAACCAGACCAGGCAGAAACACCACAGCGTGCTGCTGAGGACGAAACACAGGCCCAGCGCCGCGAAACCGAGATGAGCGCTGTCGCTATCAACCGAAACGAATTGCGGCAGGAAGGCCAGAAAGAACAGCGCCACCTTGGCATTGAGCACATTGGTCAGCAATCCCTGGCGATACACCGCGAACAGCGCCGACGAAGAAAAACCCGAGGAAATGGATGCCGGCGGTTGACGCGCCAACAGCATCCTTGCCCCCAGATAAATGAGATAACCGGCACCTGCCATCTTGATCACGAAAAAAGCGGTCGCTGACGCTGCCAGCAGCGCTGACAAGCCAAGAGCCGCCGCCAGCGTATGCACCAGCGCGCCGCTGGCGATGCCAAGCACCGAAGCCATGCCGGCGCTTCGGCCCTGTGACAGCGTCCGTCCGAGGATGTAGAAGGTGTCCGTGCCAGGGGTCAGGTTCAGCAGGAGGCTGGTTAGAAGAAAAATGCCGAAGTCATGGATGCCAAACATGAAAACGGAAGTCGTGACGATGTCGCGCACCTCCGTCTACTTGCAGGTCTTGGCGGCCAGCGCCAGAAATTGATCGAACACGACTGGCTTGCGCACATGCGCCCGGAATCCTGCCTGCAGCGCCCGCTCGACATCCTTCGGTCGCGTGAAGCCGCTCAGCGCGATGGCTGGCGTCGTTGCCGTCGTCTGTATCTTGCGCAATGCTTCCAGCAGCATATATCCGTCCATGCCTGGCATGCCGATGTCGGAGATGATCAGGTCAAATGCCTCGACGGCTTCCTGCGCGCGCCGGATCGCTTCCTCGCCGCTGGATGCTGTAGTGACGTGCGCCTTTTCCAGGGACATCAAATCGCCGAGCGATGCCAGCGTCTGCACCGTATCGTCCACCAGCAGGATACGTTTGCCTGCAAGGTCCGTGCTGCTCGGCGTCGCGGGCGGCGCGCTCTCGCCCCGTTGCGCAACGAGAGGCAGGAATACCCGGAACTGAGAGCCCTGCCCTATCCCATCGGAATGCACCTCGACACGTCCGTCATGACTTTGGACTAGTTGCTTGACCAAGGCCAGGCCAATGCCCATGCCGCCATACTGGCGCGTTGTGCCGGTATCGCCTTGCCGGAACATGTCGAAAATATTGGGAAGGAACTCCGGTCCGATGCCCTTGCCGGTATCCGCGACTTCCAGGCAAATGGTGGTGCCTTCCAGCGCAAGGCGTATCCACACTGTGCCATGGGCAGGCGTGAACTTCAGCGCATTGCTCAGCAGGTTCCATACCACCTGTTCGAGACGCAATCCATCGCCATACACCGGCAGGCTTTCCGGCATTGGTTCAAGCACCAGTGCAATCTGGCACTGCCGCGCCTGCTCCTGCATCATGTCTGCCACGCGGCTAACCACCTGACTGAAATTGATGGTGCTCCGGTTCAGCGCCAGCTTGCCGGTATGCAGCCGCGACAAGTCCATCAGGTCGTCAATGATTCTCGCCTGGCTCTCGACCATCTGCTTGATGGTCTTCGCACTCCTTGCAATGATGGGCTGGGTCGTCGCTTCCGGCACCCGGCTCAGCATTTCCGCCGACAGCTGGATCAGGTTCAGGGGCTGCTTCAGCTCGTGGGAAAGCACGGCAAAGAATTCGTCGCGCAGGCGGGAAGCCTCTTCCGCGCGGACCCGCTCCCGCTTTTCCCATTCGAGCCTGGCTGCCTGCTGGTCCTGGACCCACTTCGAGCCGGTCATATCCCGACAAATCTTGACATAGCCCTGCATCGCGTCTTCCGTCAAAACCGAGGTAATGCCGCTGCAGTAGACCAGGGAACCATCCTTGCGCATATGCCAGCGCTCGTCCTCGGCGCGGCCCGCCTCCTGCGCCTGATGCAGCTCTTTCTGGTATTCCCCATTGGTTTGGTCTTCCGGCTGAAACAGGATCGCGGCCGAGCGCCCGAGCATTTCCTTCTCGGAGTAGCCAAACAGGCGTTCGGCACCGCCATTCCAGCTTGTCACAAGTCCTTCGCTGTCCAGCGTTGCAATTGCATAGTCCTGCGTGCTGGCGGCCACCAGGCGCATGCGCTGTTCGCTGTACAGCAGCCTTTCCTCGGCGGCCTTGCGCGTGGAGATATCGATAAAGCACAGCACCAGGCCGGCAATGCGGTCTTCGGCAGTCCGGTACGGCAGCAGCCTGGCGATATACCATTCGCCCTGCTTGCCTGGCACTTCCCGCTCCACCGGCTGCAAGTGCTCGAATACACTGGCAATGTCTTTGTCGATGTCGGGATAGTCGAGCTGGGAGGTGATGTCCGCCAGCGGCCGCCCGATATCGTTGGCGATCAGATTGAAGAGCTTGAGGGACGGCTTGGTATAGCTGCGGATATGCCGGGCACGGTCGATGAAGATCGTGGCAATGCCGGTGGCGGCAACGAAATTCTGCAAATCGTCATGCGCCTTGGCGGTCTCGTCGACCTTGAGCTTCAGTTCCACATTGACCGTGGTCAGCTCTTCATTGATCGATTGCAGTTCCTCCTTGCTCGTTTCCAGTTCCTCCGTGGCGGAACGCAATTCCTCATTGATGGATTGCATCTCCTCATTGGCGGACTTGGCATTCTCCAGCGCAGTGGCGTATTGCGAAACCGCCGACTGCAATTCTTCCCTGGTCTGTTGCAACTCCTGCTGCAGCCGCACCACCACCTCGTCGTTGCCTGCTGCATTGGGTACCACGGCCAGATGCTTCGCATCCTGTTCCTGTTCGAACAGAAGCAATATCGGAAACGACCCGTTCTGTTCAGGCTTTCCTGGCTGAATCCGGATGCGAATGATGCTGTCCGTGCTGTTGCCGGACGACGGAACAGAGCGCGTGATGACGTTCTGACGCGCTTGCCTGGCATGGAACAGTCCTGTCTGCAGTTCCAGCCGCAGCGCCGGATCCACCACCGCCAGAATATTGCGGGTTGGTTCGCCACTTGGATAGCGAAGAAAGGCGCCGCCCCCTGTTGTCGCATACAGGATGGCGTCCTTGTCATCGATGACCACGCCGGCAAGGCCAAACTGCTCGAGCAACCGCCATTGCAGCGGCTCGTTAATGACGCTGTGCTGGATGAGCACCTCCCTCGGCAATGGCACGGTGCCCTGCAGGGTGCTGCGCAGGGTCGGCTCCGGCACGACGTTGACGAACGATGACTTGGCAGGCAGAGCCCGGTAGATCTTGTCCTTCAAGTTGACCAGCGTGAAGAGGTCGGATGCTACATCGGCGGTTTCCGCGTTGCCAAGAAACAGATATCCATTGGGCGCCAATGCGTAATGCAGTATCTCGAATACCTTTTTCTGGATATCCCGGTTCAGGTAAATCAGCAGGTTGCGGCAGATGACCAGGCTGATTTTCAGGAATGGCGGATCATGCAGGATGTTATGCGCGGCGAAGGTCACCATCTCGCGTATTTCCCGCTTGATGCGATAGCGCTTCTCTTCCTTGCTGAAATGCTGATGCAGGCGGCTCGGTATCACATCGACTTCAATGGACTGCGGATAGACGCCATGGCGGGCGACTTCGATCGCCTGCTGGTCGATGTCCGATGCAAAGACCTGGATTGCCCGCGGCACGGGACTCGATGCGTTCCGTTCGGCCAGCAGCATCGCGACGGAATAGGCTTCTTCGCCGGTAGCACAGCCCACGGACCAGGCGCGAAGCGGTTCGGCTGTCACGGCCTGCTGGAAAATACGCGGAATGATCTCGCGCTCCAGGGTATCGAACGCCCTGCGATCACGAAAGAAATTGGTCACCCCGATCAGCATGTCCTGCAGCAGCTTGGGCACCTCCTCGGGATGCTCGATCAGGAAGTCCTGGTATGCCAGCAGATCGGGCAGGCGGTTGACCTGCAGCCGGCGTTCGAGACGCCTGAGCACTGTCGCACGCTTGTAATGGTAGAAACTGTGGCCGGTATGCTGCTGGAGGATGGCGAAGATGTGCTGCAGCGCCTGCTCCTCGGGGCGAGTCAACAGCGCCGACGACGGCACGCCGAGTTCCGCCTTCTCCAGAGTGGCAGGCGGAAGCTGGATGACTGCGGCATTATTGACCAGCTCCAGCAGTTTTTGCGGCATTTCGGACACCGGAAGCACCCAGTCGATGACGCCACTGTCAATGGCGCAGAGCGGCATGGAATCGTGCTCTGCATCCTCGGGAAGCTGGGCGATGGCCACGCCGCCAGTTGCCTTGATGCGCTTGACGCCGACGGCGCCGTCCGAATCCGCTCCTGACAGGATGATGGCGACCGCATGTTCCTGGTGTACTTCGGCCAGGCTGCGCAGGAACTCGTCGACGGCAACATGGCGACCATAAGGACGGACGACTGTCGCGGTATGCAACTGGCCACCGTCGAAGGCCAGGTTGTGATTCGGCGAAATGACGTACACATGGTTGGGCTCGATCGTCACGGTTTCGGTGACGGCAGTCACGGGCATGCGGGTGTGGCTCTGCAATATCGCGGCGAGATTGCTTTCATGTTCCGGGGAGAGATGCAGCACGATGACGAATGCCATGCCATTCTGGGCTGGCATGGCGTCAAAGAAGCGCTTCAATGCTTCAATGCCGCCCGCTGAAGCTCCAATGCCGACGACAAAGAAAGAGAGCTTGCTGGGTAGGTAATCTGGAACGGCTGGAAGAACTTGCTCAATACTGCTGTCGTTGTCGTCATTCATAGTGAGAAAACCTGTGCCCCATGGCGCAATGTACGAACTGAACGCCAAGAAGCTGGTTGCGGGCAAACGCCCATCATGTGAGCAAATCGATAAATTTGCAATGCAAGAATGAGGGAGGGGCGGAATGCCTGATAAACGCCCGCTCCGCCAGGCCATGCGCTTCGATACAGCTGACCCGGCCATGCTCCGCGCGCGCTGACCATTGTACCGAGCGACAGACCAGCGCCTGCGCAATGTCTTTGTGGCGGAAGCGTGGAAGCCGACACTTGAAACCCTTTTGCCGGTCATCCTAACCCGTTTCAGGTGCTGGAACAGATATCGCAGGCGTTATTGGGTACATCGTGCGTGGTCCGAATTTCCTTGCTATGCCGCTCCGTTAATTACATCGGTTTTGAGGCATTCCTTTTGCCAACTCCGATGAAGGAAACCGGGTGCGGAAAGCCATTTCGATCTCAATAAGAGATGGCGCAAGCGCCGTTGCCGGTTTAAAGTAGCAGAACATTTTCTACTTGTAATCACAAGTTTAATTAATGGAAACTGGCTTTTGACAAATTAAACAGAAAGAATGTGCAAATAAATAGCGTTGGGAGTGAGGAGAAAACGAGGAATGAATATATTGCATGGAGGAAACTATCTCCAAGACGTGACATCAAGTCTGTCATTTGTCCTAGTCAATGATCGCGATGAAATCGTTTTTTGTTCCCAGCGCGGTACTGATTACATCGTTGCTCAGCCTGTTATTCCGACAAGCATTCTCACGGCCGTTGAAGCATCGCTGCGACCTTCATTAACCGTCGCGTTGGCACAGGCTCGCCATGCTAAAGGCGCTGTCGCGTTTTCCCATACCAGACTGGGGGCAGACGGCAACCGTACTGATCTTCTGGTCACAATCAGGCCGCTTCACGTTGACATGGAAAACCGGATACGGATGATCCTGTTCGACGTTGCCGAACAGGGGGAAAAAGAAAAATTTTCAGTCACAGCGGCCAACCAGAACCTGGTTTCTGACCTGTACGCTGAACTGATGCGTTCCCGCGATGAATTTCATCGGCTGACCCTCGACAACGAAGAAACGGTCAACAGCCTGGCTGCTCTTAACGAGGAACTGTATTGGATCAACGAAGAATTGCGCACCACGTCCAATGAACTCCAGCTGAACAGGGATACGCTGGAAGCAGGCAATGCGCTTCTGAACGAAATGGTTTCCAGCATAGCCAAAGCGAATGACGATCTTGAAAATTTTGTCGAGGCGACAGAACTGGCTTTGATTTTTGTCGACTTCGACATGCGGATTATCCGCTTCACGGCGCCTGCAGGAACCGTGTTCAGACTCAGGGCCGGTGATGCCGGAAGACCGCTGCTGGATATTTCCCATTGCCTGCAATACAAGAACCTGGAAGCCGACATTAAAAGCGTTCTCCACACGCGTGAAAAAGTCGAAAAGGAAGTGCGAAGCACGGACGGGACCTGGTTCTGCCTTCGCGTTATTCCCTATACAAATGAGGCTGCCGAGATCGTAGGCGCCATTATCATCCTGCTGGACATCTCGCTGCGCAAGGAGGCCGAGGAAAATCTCCGCTCCGGCGAACAGCGCTGGCGGGCGGCACTGGAAGCCACCGGCGACGGCATTTGGGAATGGGATATCGCGTCTGACAAGTGCACCTTATCCCCGGCATGGCGAAAAATTCTCGGTTATGGTCCAGATGACATCGCTACCGGAAAACTGCATGAATGGCTGGCGCTGGTTCATCCCGAAGACCGCGCCGATGTCGCCCAAGTCATTGAGGCATGCGGAAATGGCGACCCAGGATGGTTTTCACATGAATATCGCATCCGATGCAAGGATCGCCACTCGAAATGGGTGCTCAGCCGCGGCGCAGTGGTCGAACGCGGGCAAGATGGCAAGGGAAAGCGGCTTATCGGCACACTCAGCGATATCTCCCATAAAAAAAATGCCGAGCACGAGATCTGGTATCGCGCCAATTATGACTCGCTGACTGGTCTGCCGAACCGCAGCTTTTTCCTCGACCGGCTCAATTATGAAGTCATGCACGGAAAGCGCTCAGGACAACCCTTTGCCCTGATGTTTATCGATCTCGACCGGTTCAAGGAAGTCAATGATCTTCACGGGCATGGCGCTGGCGACCAACTCCTGCGCATCGTCTCCGACGCGCTGAAGGCGTCGGTTCGCGAATCCGACACCACTGCCCGGCTCGGCGGCGATGAATTTACCGTCCTGCTGACGGACATCGCAGATTCCACCCAGGTTGAATTGATTGCCGAGGACATATTGCGGAGGCTATCCGAACCGACGACCTTAGCGGGCAACGCCTTCCACATATCAGCCAGCATCGGCATCACATTTTTCCCCAAAGATGCCAGCTCGGCCAATGACCTGATCCGTAATGCGGACCAGGCAATGTATGTGGCAAAGAACGCGGGCCGAAACTGCTGCCGCTTTTTTTCTCAAAAAATGCAGGACGAGGTTATTACACGCATCAAAATCACCAACGACCTGCATGATGCGAGCGATGGACAACTGCAACTGGTTTTTCACCCCATCGTCGACATGGGTACGGGAAACATTGCGAAGGCGGAAGCCTTGCTCAGATGGAAGCATCCGACACGCGGCTTGCTTCAACCGGATCATTTCATTCACCTGGCGGAAGAAGCCGGCCTGATCAACCGCATTGGGGATTGGGTATTCACCGAAGCGGCAACCGCGGCGCTGCGTCTGGGAAATGTATGTTCCGGACAGTTCAAGATCAGTATCAACAAGTCGCCGCTCGAATTTTCTTCGAAAAAAAATCTCCCGAAACTGGACTGGGTCTTGCATCTGAAGGAAATTGGCCTGGACCCGGCAAGCTGCATCATTGAAATTACCGAAGGCCTGCTGTTGCAGGCCACCAGCGAAACGATGGAGTTGATCGCTTCATTCCGGGAGGCAGGAATCCAGTTCGCCCTCGATGACTTCGGCACCGGTTATTCCTCCATGTCCTACCTGGCAAATTACAACGTCGACTACCTGAAAATCGACAAATCCTTCGTGACCCGGTGTGGCGAAAATAAGGCCAGCAGCGCCATTGTCGAAGCCATGATTCTGCTGGCCCACAAGCTCGGGCTGAAAGTGGTCGCCGAGGGCGTGGAGTCCTGGGCGCAGCACGAATGGCTGCGGGCCGCAGGCTGCGACTACAGCCAGGGCTTCCTGTACTCCCTTCCATTGGAAATCGATGCGCTGGAAGACCTGGTCAGGCAAAGCTTTCGGCAATCGTCGTCCTTCCCAAGGTTTTCGTCCGTGGGAAGGTAGCCGGCCATGCGGGGTTGAAGACCGCAGGCCATTGCTTCGTTTTCCCCTCACCGCTGGCCTCGCCTTCGATAGCGGGCTTCCCTTGGAGAGAGCGGCGCATTACCGCCCGCGCGTCATACCGGAATTGACTGCCGGGGCCGAGGTCAAGGTCAACTCCCACGATGCCGTCCTGCCGCCATCGCAGCAGACGACTCCGACACCTCGTGGCTCGGGAAATGCGCATGCCAGGGCGGGATATCTCGTGCCGGTCAATCCATCCCCTACCGGTTCACGGCAAACCTGTCCGACGTCGCTTAAGATCCCTGCTCTTTGATAAAAATAATGGAGAGATCTGGATGGACGTCAACATTCGCCCCCTGTGGGCTGCTGTGCTCGCCGTATCGCTGCAGGCCGCATCGGTCGCGCAAGCCAAGGAAGCGATCCCCGTCGAAAGCTATCAGGTCGGCGGGCTGTCCAAACCCGCGGAGATCCTTGTCGACCGCTGGGGTGTGCCCCACATCTATGCCGCCACCCAGGCAGACGCCTTCTTCATGCAAGGCTTCAATGCCGCGCGGGACCGCCTGTTTCAGATTGACCTTTGGCGCCGCCGCGGCCTGGGCCAGCTGGCCGAAGTACTGGGTGCATCCTATGTGCCCCAGGACCAAGCCACCCGTCTGTTCCTCTACCGCGGCGACATGCAGCGCGAGTGGAAGGCCTACGGCAGCGAAGCCCAATCCATTGCCACCTCGTTTGTCGCCGGCATCAACGCCTATGTCGATTTCCTCGCCGCGCACCCTGAACGGATGCCCTTTGAATTCAGGAAGCTCGGTTATGCCCCGGCAAAGTGGCAGCCGGAAGACGTGGTGCGCATCCGCAGCCACGGCCTTACCCGCAACCTCAACAGTGAAGTCGCGCGCGCCGCGGTGGCCTGCAAGGCCGATCTGAAGTCCGATGAGATTCGTTTCGGCCTGACGCCGTCATGGGAGGCGCAAATGCCGCAGGGCCTCGATCCCTGCCTGCCGAAGGACTTGCTGAAAGTATTCCAGCTGGCCACGCAAAACGTGCGCATCACCAAGGAAGCGATCCAGAGCGCGGCCGGGGAAGCGTCGATACGCATTGCCGCTGCCGAGCGCATTGATGAAATCACGGAAGGCAGCAATAACTGGGTAATCTCGCCGTCGAAGTCGAGCACCGGGCGCGCCATCATGGCCAACGATCCGCACCGGGCCTACTCCGCGCCCTCGCTGCGCTACATCGCGCATCTGAATGCGCCCGGCATGAATGTCATCGGCGCCGGCGAACCGGCCTTGCCGGGAATCTCGATCGGCCATAACGGCACCATCGCCTTTGGACTCACTATCTTCAACATCGACCAGGAAGACCTGTATGTCTATGAACTCAATCCCGAGCATCCTGACCAGTATCGTTATCAGGGCAAATGGGAGCCGTTCCGCACGGTGCAGGAACAGATCGCCGTCAAGGGCGCGCAGCCGGTGCCGGCGGCCCTGACCTTCACCCGCCATGGCCCGGTCATCTTTGTCGACAAGGAAAAGAACCGTGCGTTCGCAGTGCGTTCCGGCTGGCTGGAACCGGGCATGGCGCCTTACTTCGGCAGCGTCGACTACATGAAGGCGACCAATTTCCGGGACTTCAAGAAAGCGATGCTGAACTGGGGCGCACCGACCGAGAACCAGGTCTATGCCGACGTGCAGGGCAACATCGGCTGGGTGCCGGGTGGCCTGGCGCCCAGGCGCCCGAACTGGGACGGCCTACTGCCGGTGCCCGGCGACGGCCGCTACGAGTGGAACGGATTCTGGTCCGGCGACGACCTTCCGTTCGCCTATAACCCGGCCAATGGATGGTTTTCGTCATCCAACCAGATGAACCTGCCGGCGGACTATCCGTACAAGGAGCGCAAGCTGGGATTCGAGTGGACCAATGGATCCCGCCACACGCGTATCGAGGAAGTGCTTGCGGCATTGCCGAAGGTGTCGATCGAGGATTCAATGCGTCTGCAGAACGATGATCTGGCCATTCCCGCTCGCCGCCTGGTGACCCTGGTGCAGCCTGTCCCGGCCGCCGATCCGAAAGCTCACGCGGCGCAGGAAGTGTTTACCGGATGGGACTATATCGAGCGCACCGACTCGGCGCCGGCGGCGCTGTATGAAGTCTGGCTGTCGCGGCATCTGGGCAATGCATTCAAGAAGGCGGTGCTGAAGCCGGAAGCCGCGGCGGCCATGACGGCGCCCGATGTCGCTGTGATGCTCGATGCACTCGAGAAGCCGGAAGCCCTGTTTGGCGACAACGCGATCGCCCGCCGCAACCAGGTGCTCCTGTCCAGCCTTGCAGCCGCGTACGACGAACTGACCAAGCTGCAGGGACCGGACCCCAGGCAGTGGCAATGGGGCAAATTGCACCATAACCTGATGGAGCATCCGCTGGCGGCGGCGGTGGACGATGCCACGCGGGCGCGCATCAATGTGGGCCCCATGCCCAAGCATGGCGGCGCCTATACGCCAAACCAGTCGACCTACCGCGTCAGCGACTTCCGGCAGACCAATGGCGCTTCGTTCCGGGTGGTGGTGGACGTGGGCAACTGGGACAACTCGCGCGCCATCAACTCGCCAGGGCAGTCGGGCAACCCGGACAACCCGCACTATCGCGACCTGGCCGACATGTGGCTCAAGGGAGACTATTTCCCCCTGCTCTATTCACGCGACAAGGTGGAAGCGTCGGCGCAGCAACGCATCCTGCTGAGCCCGGCGCGCTGACACGCTGCTGTCTCGTTACCGATGCGTGCAACGGCCCGGTTTTGCCGGGCCGTTTTTTCTCGGCAGGGCAATCGCCCGGCGCCGGCTGCCGGCGCATGCCAAGGCGCCGCGGCATCATTCCGCCTCCACTTTGCCTGTCTTTTCCTAGTCCGTTTCAATCCGGCTTGATGCCGGCTTCGCGGATCAGGCTGCCCCATTTGTCCTGTTCGGCTTTGATGAACCTGGCCGCCTGCTCCGGGGTGCCGGTCATTGGAACGCTGCCTTCGGCCTCCAGCGTCGCCATCAACGCCGGCTGCGCAAGCGCCTTGGTGACTTCCGCGTTCAGGCGCTGCACGATGTCGGCGGGCGTTCCGGCCGGCGCCACGATGGCCTTCCAGTCCATGGCGACGAAGTCCTTGTAGCCGGATTCGGCAACCGTCGGCACATCGGGCAGGAACGACAGGCGCTTTTGCGAGGTGACCGCGAGAGCGCGCAACTTGCCGCCCTTGATCATGCCGGCAACCGACTGGGGCGTGGCGAACATGTAGTCGGTCTGGCCGCCGATCAGATCGGTGATGGCCGGCGCAGCGCCTTTATATGGAATGTTCAGCACCTGCATGCCGGCACGGCGGCTCAGCATTTCTCCGGCCAGGTGGCCCACCGTGCCATTTCCGGCAAGCGCCTGCTTGACCTCGCCGGGCTTGGCCTTGGCCGCCTTGACGGCATCGGCCAGCGATTTCCACGGGGAGTCGGACCGCACTACCATCACCGTCGGCAGTTCTGCAACCAGGGCAACCGGCACGAAATCCTTGCTCACGTTGAACGGCATCTTGGGAATCAGCGCGGGGTTGATGGCGAGGTTGGCGGTCTGCCCCATGCCGATCGTGTAACCGTCAGGTCTGGATTTCGCCACAGCGTCCATGCCGATGTTGCCATTGGCGCCCGGCTTGTTATCGACGAGGAAGGTCCATTTGGTATTGCCTGTCATTTTTTCCGCGATATGGCGCGTGACCGTGTCCGTGCCGCCGCCGGGGGTATAAGGCACGAGGAAACGGATCGGCTGGTTGGGCCAGTCGCCGTTCTGCGCGAAACTCGCGCTGGCAGCGAAGCCCATGGTGCTGGCGAGGGCGGTCAGAATGAAAATGCGGCGGGAATGCATTGGGTGTCTCCTTGGTTTTTTATCGGATGATCTGTTGCGCCTGCATGGCGTGGATCGCGGGCTCGTCGTAACCGAGTTCACGCAATAATTCGGCGCTATGTTCGCCAAGCCTGGGTGGGTTGAGCCGGATGCCGGGCCGTTCCCCTCCCAGCGTGAAAGGCAGCAAGGCAGTGAGGGTTTCACGGCCATCCGGCAGCGTGATCGGCGCCAGTCCGCCGGTCTGCTTCAGATGCGGATCGTCGAGCAGATCGTGCGGCCTGGTAATCGGCGCAAACGGCAAGCCATGCCTTTCGAATGCTGCCGACAGTTCAGCTGCGCTATAGCGCGCCATCTCGGCGCGCAGCAGGGGCATCATCCAGTCGCGCGCGAGCACCCTGTCGTTATTGCTCATCAGGCGCTGGTCGGACTTCAGGTCGGACAGGCCGAATGCATCGCAAAAGATGGCCCACTGCGTATCGCTGACCACCGCCAGAAAGATCTGTTCGTTGTTTTTCACATTGAACACGTCATAGACGGCCCAGGCGGAAATGCGGCTGGGCATGGGTGCGGCCGGCTTGCCCGTCACCGCGTACTGCATCATGTGCTGCGCGACCAGAAACACATTGTTCTCGTACAGGGCGCTCTGCACTTCCTGGCCCCGGCCGGTCTGGCCGCGTTCCGCCAGGGCAGCCATCACGCCGAGAGCGCCGAATACGCCGCCCATGATGTCATTGACGCTGGTGCCGGCACGCAGCGGATCGCCCGGCCGTCCCGTCATGTACGCCAGGCCGCCCATCATCTGCACCACCTCATCCAGCGCAGTGCGATGGTCATAAGGGCCAGGCAGGAAACCCTTGTGGCTGACATAAATCAGCCTTTCGTTGCGGGCGGAAAGGCTGGCATAGTCCAGCCCCAGCTTCTTCATCGTCCCGGGCTTGAAGTTCTCGCTGACGACATCGGCAGTGGCGATCAGCTTCAGCACCAGTTCCCGTCCCTCAGGCGTTTGCAAATCGACGGCGATGCTTTTCTTGTTGCGGTTGAACATGGGGAAGAAACCCGCGCCGGAGCCGAGCAGCTTGCGGGTGTTGTCGCCGCCAGTGGGCTCGACCTTGATGACTTCCGCGCCCAGATCCGCAAGCACCATGCCGCAAGTCGGCCCCATCACCATGTGGGTGAATTCAACGACGCGGATGCCCTTGTAGGGAAGATGTTCAGCTGCCATGCGGCACTCCTTGTTGAAAACCTTTGGGCAGACCGGCTTCCGGCGTCATGCCATAGAGGGGCTCGCCCGGCAGGCCGGCCTTCAGCGCTTCGCGTGCCGCAACCAGGCGGTCGATATCGATGCCGGTGGAAACCCCCATGGCTTCGAACATGAACACCAGGTCCTCGGTCACCACGTTGCCTGACGCGCCGGGCGCATAGGGACAGCCGCCCAGGCCGCCCTGCGATGCATCGAAGACGCGCACGCCTTCGTCATAGGCCGCAAGGCAGTTCGCCAGTCCGAGGCCGCGGGTATTGTGCATATGCGCCGCACCGGCCCTGGCGCCGATCTCTGCGCGCAAACGACGGAACAGGCGACGCACCTGCGCAGGATTGGCGTAGCCGGTCGTGTCCGACAGGCCGCAGTCGTCCACGCCGGCCGCGGCGCACTGCGCCGCCATGCGGATCACATCGTCCTCCGCCACCAGGCCCTGTATCGTGCAGCCGAAGGCGGTGGAAATACCGGCCTCGATCTTTACGGTGGGGGCAACACGGTCACGCAGCGCGACGATCTCCCGCACGGTGCCGATCATTTGTTCCCGCGTCTTGCGCACATTTGCCAGCGAATGCGCCTCGCTGGCCGACACAGGAATGGTCATCTTGTGCACGCCTGCCGCCAGCGCCGCCTCGGCGCCGCGCAGATTGGGCACCAGGGCCATCACGGTCAGGCCAGGCAAGGTCAGCGCATGAGCAACGATGTCGTCGGCATCCGCCATTTGCGGCAGCAGTTTCGCCGGCACGAACGACGCGACTTCGATTTCACGCAGCCCCGCTTCGTGCAAGGCGCTGATCCAGCGCTTCTTGTCCGCGGTTGGCATGGTGGCCTTGACGGACTGCAGCCCGTCACGCGGCCCGACTTCGCTGATCAGAACGTCAGGCGCCGTATTTAACGATGAATGCATTGTTGAACTCCTCCGGTGGCTTGTCGGGACAAGCGCTTCATGCCTAGTGGAAGCTGCTTGCCATACGACTCTTGAGTCAGCGGCGCCGAGCAGCGAAGATAAGTAAGTTGCAGCGGTAGTTCTGTCTGTTAGAATGCTGTTCTAACTTTAGAAATAGTTTGCAGGCGCTTGCTTCAAGTGTCAAGTTTTTCCATGGAGCGAACATCCAATGCCTCGTAAAGCCCAGACCGAATCGATTGCAGATGTCAATGCAGCACCCGGCGGCGCAGCCGCCGTGGACAAGGCCATTTCCCTTCTTGCGGCATTTCGTCCAGGCGACCGCGCGCTGGGACTGGGCGATCTGGCCGAGCGCACCCAGCTCTACAAAAGCACTGTGCTACGCGCGATCGCTTCGCTCGAGCATGCGCGCCTGATCCAGAAGCTGCCTGATGGCAGATATGCATTGGGCAGCGAGGTCGCCCGCCTGTATGGGATCTATGCCGCCTCGTTTTCTCTTGAGAACATCGTGCTGCCGGCGCTGCAGGAACTCGTCAGGCAGACTGGCGAAAGTGCTGCATATCATGTCCGCCAGGGCAATGCGCGCCTTTGCCTGTATCGGGTCGACTCGCCCCATCCGGTCCGTGACCATGTGCGTGCCGGCGACGTGCTTCCGCTTTATCGCGGCGCCGGGGGCCGTGTACTGGTCGCGTTCGACCGGGAACTGCTGGAACAAGCGCCCGTTGAAGAGGCGGGAATCTATCGCCAAATTGTCGAGCAGGGCTTTTGCGCAACCAGAGGCGACCGGCTGGCGGAGGTGGCCGGCATCTCTGCCCCAGTGTTCCGGCAGGACGGGCAAATGGCCGGAGCGCTCACACTGACAATGCCTGCACATCGCTACAGCGAGCGCTATATCGAGCAGCTTATCAAGATAGCCAGGGAGTTATCGTCTCGCATGCCGTGACACACCTGGCAAAGTCGCACGTCGCCCCGAGGGGAACGCCATTACGGAAAGCAGGCGCAGCGCCATGATCCCGTGACCGAAGCTATTAAACCAATAGTCATCATTTATATAAAACCTTAAGTCTAATGGATGTAGATGGAATGAGACGCTGCGCCGTGAAAAATACGCTTTTCCATCAGGCGCTGCATAACTTTCCGCAGCGCTCATCAAGACATGGAACAATACGGCTTCTGTTGGATTCCTGTGCATCGACATCTTCCGGTGGATGTTCTGAAGCGCCCCGGCAGCAAAATTTCCCGTTTGATGCAAGCTCCATAAATCATGTCTGTTTTCCGAGTCTTTCCGCGCCTGGGCATGGCCCTCGCAGCGCTGGCGATTACGCTCATGGTCTTCATGGTGCACCAAGCCGACACCAGCCGGACGACATCGGCCCGATGGGTTGCGCATACCCAGGCAGTGCTGGAAAAGCTGCACGAGATGAACGAAGGCATCAGCCGACTGGGCGTTGCGCAGTTGCTCTATCTTCTTTCCGGCGATGACAACTTTATCCGGCAGCGCGATAGCACCTTGACGTTGATTCAAGCCGACATCGCAGCGATCGAAGGCCTGACTGCCGACAACCCGCTGCAGCTGCGCCGCATTCGCGAAATACGTGACCGCTTGCAGAAGCGTTACGCCTACATGCAGGCAACCGAGCAATTGCGCCGTCGGGAAGGTCTGACCGGAGCCCTCTATCCCACCTTCCTTTCGGGCGGCAAGCGGGAAACCGAAGCCATACAGGCGCTGGCGGGCGAAATGAAAGCCAATGAGCAGCGCCTGCTCGAGGCACGCACCACGCAGGCGGCACGGACCTATCGCAATGAACTGAACACGCTGCTGGCAATCAGCGTCGTCAGCTCCCTGATCATCCTGATCGGCTATGCCTATTCCCGCCGCCAGGCGCATGCCAGGCAACAGGCCGAGCAACAACTGCAGGTGCTGGCCGACAGCCTGCCGGGCGTGCTGTACCAGGCGAAAATCGAAGCCGACGGAAAGGAGACCCTGCTGTTCCTGAGTGCAGGCGTGTACCGCATAACGGGACAGCAGCATGCCAGTGCGTTCCAGCCTTCGGCCTGGATCGACGCCCTTGTCCCGGAAGACCGCCCCGGCTATCTCGCCGCGCTGGAAAAGGCGCGCGCCGCGCGCGGCGAATTCCGCCACGAATACCGGGTCAGGAATAGCCAGGGTGATGTCACCTGGGTGTTGCACCAGGCGACCATACAGGAACAGGCGGACTGCTCGCTGCTGTCGCATGGTTATGTATATGACATCACCGACCAGGTAGCGCTCAAGCGCGCACTGCAGGAGGCCAAGGAAGCAGCCGAAAATGCCAATACGGCAAAAAGCGTGTTCCTTGCCACGATGAGCCATGAAATCCGCACGCCAATGAATGGCGTGATCGGCACGCTGGAATTGCTTCAGCACAGCGGCCTCGACCCCGAGCAGCGGCAAAACCTGGCCATTGCCCGCCGGTCCAGCGAATCCCTGCTGCGCCTGTTGAATGACATCCTCGACTTCTCCAAGATCGAGGCTGGCAAGGTGGAAGTCATTCCCGGACCGGTTTCCCTGCGGCGCAAGCTGGAAGACCTTTGCCAGCTCAATGTCGGCTATGCGGCCGGCAAGGGCATCAGCCTGCGCTGTCGCATCGACCCGGATATCTCGCCGGTGGTGCTGGCCGATCCGCTGCTGCTGCGGCAGATTCTGTCCAATCTCCTGAGCAACGCCATCAAATTCACCAGGCAGGGCAGCGTTACGCTGGCCGCCGAATTCATCGGTCGCAGTGCGGGCATCGAGACCGTGCGCCTGTCGGTGCAGGACACCGGCGTCGGCATTACGCCGCAAGACCAGGCGCATCTGTTCGACCCCTTCGTCCAGGCGAGGGACCCGGCGGCACGATCTGCGGGCGGAACCGGGCTGGGCCTATCGATCTGCCGGCGTCTGGCGGAAATCATGGGCGGCAGCATTGAACTGGAAAGCGCTCCCGGCATCGGCACTACCGTCAGTGTCTTGCTCGCCCTGTCCATCGGGACCGCCGAAGATTTGCCGGCCAGTCATGCGTTCAAGGACAGTCGGCCAGGCCCCGTGCCGGCGCCGATTGCCACTGCTCGGGAAAAAGGCGCAACGGTTGTGCCAGTCCTGATCGTCGACGACCATCCGATCAACCGGGTCGTGCTGGAAAAACAGGTCAAACAGCTTGGCTACGCCGTGGCGTCGGTAGCCGGCGGCGAGCCGGCCCTGGAGATATGGCGCACAGGCGGCGTCGCACTGATTCTGACCGACTGCAATATGCCTGGCATGGACGGCTATGCCTTGACACGCGCCATACGGGCTGAAGAAGAAGCCAGTGGCCGCGCGCGTACGCCACTGATCGCCTGCACCGCTAACGCATACGATGAGGCCGCCGATGCCTGCCTGGCCTGCGGCATGGATGATTACCTGGCCAAGCCGGTCAGCCTGGAGCGATTGAAAGAGGTCCTTGAACTCTGGTTCCCGGACCATAAGCTGGCCGGGGCGCACCCCGGGTCACCGATCGACATCGACAAATTGCGCCAACTGAGCGACGGCGACATTGCAGTCGAGTGCCAGCTTCTGGAACAACTGCGCATCACCAATGACGACGATGCCACGGCCTTGCGCAAGGCGATGGCGGCGCAGGACATGGCACTGGTGGCGCGCAGCGCGCACCGCATGGCGGGCGCGAACATGATGATTGGCGCCTCTGCTTTTGCCGGTGCATGTCGCACAATCGCACACGCCGGCCGCAACGAGAATGCTGCGGCGGTTGCCGCTGCGCTGCCCCTGTTCGATGCGGAACAGGCGCGGCTAAACGCCTGCCTTGAACAGGCTGGAGCCGCCTTGCAAACGGCGCTGCCGCAGGCTGCGGCTGCCCTGCCGGAGGCGGCAAGCCTGTCGTTCCTGATTGTCGACGACCATGCCTTCCAGCGTCATACCTTGCGCATGCTGCTGTCACAACTCGGCGCAAGCCGCATTGCGGAAGCCGTCGATGGGCAGGCGGCGCTGAAGCTGATAGGCGAGCCTGAAAGCCGCTTCGACATCGTCATCAGCGACCTCGACATGCCCGACATCGATGGCATGGAACTGGTCCGCCATCTCGGCAGGCATCGTCATCCTTCGTTCATCCTGTCGAGCTCGCATGACCGCTCGCTGCTGGCGTCCTTTGCCACCATGGCGGAAGCCTGTGGCATTCGGCTGCTGGGCGTAATGGAAAAGCCGCTCCGCCGCGACCTGCTTGCGGCGTTGGTCGCCAGGCACGCTGACCAGCCCGCGGCACCTGAAACGGAGGGTGCCGGAGAACACGCCCTACTACCCGCAGATGCGCATGGTCAGAAGCATCGAGAACAGTGAGTTCGGGCACGCTCACAAAACCCGGGATCGCTGGTAGGAGCGACCGGCTCCGTGGCGCCGAAGCGTTCGCTCGCTGGCGATCCGGAGCGTGAACTGGTGTCGCAGGCGGATTGTCAGAAGTAAGCCATCCGGTGTGACGTAATCGACCTGATGCCAGGCGGAAGTTTCTTTCTTCCAATGCCTGAGCGGTCTTCATGGCCGGGCAACGCGCCTGTCCTGCCATCCCCTCTGCGCAATCTGCAAAGAGATGCTGCAGCAATCGGGGCCAGGATAGCTCGGCAATGCAACATGCCAGCGTTGCCCGGCGGCTCTCTTTCCCGATGCCGGCAATAGCCGACACAGGCCGACCCGAAATTCCTACATGCCTTGTCCAGTTGTCTGATGGCCTGCCGCAGCAGTGGCTCTTACCATGCACCTACCCTATTGCTGTTCCATCCAAGCCTGGAGACGACGATGCAACAAATTCTGGTGGGCCGGTTTCGCGATCCGAAAGATGCCGAAGTGGCGATGCGCCTGCTCGTGGCGGATGGCATTCCGCAAGACAGTATTGCGTTGAAGGGCTATGGCCTGCGCACAAGGCGTTTCCATGATGACACCGCCCCCGGCAGCCTTCTGCATGGCATCGGACATTTCTTCGACCGCCTGTTCAATGCATCGGGCAAAAGCGAGGAGCGCGACTATGCAGAGCCGGTGCCGCCTGGCGGCGCGGTGATCGTGGTCAGCGTCAGTTCCGGCAGGAAGTCGCAGCTGGCCCATGCGGCGCTGGCAGACATGGGGGCGACCGAGATCGAGAAGCATTGACTTCGATCTTCCCTTGTCGGACAGAGCGCCTCAATGAGAGCCGACCGCCTGCCGGCATGCATGAAACAGGAACGTGAAGCAAACGCCGATGGCCGGGCTGACTCTGCCTCAGGAATCAGGCTTTCGCTTCATGACTTGCCGGTATTGGCCCGTGCCGGCCCGGGCGCGCTGTCGCCGGCCTGTTCCAGGTTCATCGCGGAGTTGACGATACCGATGTGGCTGAACGCCTGCGGAAAATTGCCGAGCATGCGGCCTGCGACCGGATCATACTGCTCGGCCAGCAGGCCCACATCGTTACATAAGCCCAGCAAGCGCTCATACAATGCCCGCGCCTCCTTTCGCCGCCCCATCAGCAGCCAGGCATCGACCAGCCAGAACGAGCAGATCAGGAAGCTTCCCTCCCCCGGCGGCAGCTGGTCAGTCCCACAGCCACTGATATAGCGCTGCAGCAAGCCGTTGCGCATCAAGTCCTTCTCGATACGGGCCACCGTGGCGCGCACCCGGCTGTCGTCGGGCGGCAGGAAGCCGGTCAGCACGATATGCAGCAGGCTGGCGTCGACCTGATCGGCGCCGTAATGCTGCACGAAGCAGCCCAGGCTGTCGTTGAAGCCCGCCTGGCATACCTGCGCGTGGATCTCGCCGGCCAGCAGGCGGCAGTGTTGCGCCAGCGCGCGGCCTGCCGCATCCTTGTGGCTTTCGGAAAACCAGGAAGCAAAACGGCTGAACGCAGCCCAGGCCATGACCTTCGAATGCACATAATGCCGCGGTTCGCCCCGCACTTCCCATATGCCATGATCCGGTTCGCGCCAACCGGATTCCAGAAAGCGGATGATGTGCCGTGACAGCGCGAGCCCGCGAGGGTGGGTGGGAATGCCGCCACGTAGCGCCTGCGTCATTGCATCGGCGACTTCGCCGTAAATATCGAGCTGGCGCTGAGCGGCGGCCGCATTGCCGATGCGTACCGGGCGGGAGCCGGCATAACCAGCCAGCCATGGCAACGTCAGCTCGGGAAGCCGGCGCTCGCCGCTGACGCCGTACATGATCTGCATCTGCTCGGGATTCCCGGCGATGGAGCGCATCAGCCAGTTGCGCCATGCCAGCGCTTCCTCGTAATAGCCCAGTTTCATGAAAGCCATCAGCGTCATCGTGGCGTCGCGCAGCCAGCAAAAGCGGTAGTCCCAGTTGCGCTCTCCACCCGGCCATTCGGGAAGCGAGGTCGTCACTGCGGCCACAATGCCGCCGGTCGGCCGATACGTGAGCGCCTTCATCGTCAGCAGCGAACGCCTGACCTGCTCGCTGTAAGGGCCCTGTCCCGGACAGCGTTTCGAAAATTCCCGCCACCACGATTCTGTGAAACGCAGCGCTTTCTCGGGATCGACCGGCCCCACTACCGGCAGATGGGAAGCCTGATGGAACAGGCCAAAGGCAACGCGCTGCCCGGCCTTGACCATGAAGCGGCTTTCCGTACGCTGATCCACGCCCGTCAATGGCGCATGGGTGCGCAGCACCAGCATGTCCGGTCCCGCCACGGCGGTCAGCGTCGTCGCGTCCTTGCGTTCAACCCACGGCACGACATGGCCATAGTCGAAGCGCATGATCAGGCGCATCAGGAAACTGACCTCGCCTTCAATGCCTTCGACAATCCGCACCACCCCGGGACGGGGCGTGTCCATCGGCATGAAATCGATCAGGGTGGCAGCGCCATGCCGGGTGCGGAAGCGGGTCTCGAGCACCATGGTGCCCTCCCGGTAGGCGCGGCTGACCTCAACCGCTTCGTCAGGCGCAATCTGCCAGTGGCCATTCTCCTGCTTGCCCAGCAATGTCGCGAACGGGCTTGCCGAGTCGAAGCGCGGCAGGCAGAGCCAGTCGATCGATCCTTCCCGTGATACCAGCGCTGCGCTTCTGCAGTCGCCCAGCAATGCATAGTCTTCGATTGTGCTGGCCATATCGGTTTCCTTCAAGGTGGCCCATCAGCATACGGGACTATTGCGCACTCGTCCTAGCAGCGCCTTTTCCGCCGGGTTGGATGTCGTCCGCCGGCGCGTTCGCCACCCAATGGTTCCCGGCATGAAGCAGCGGACCGGCCTTCCGCCCCCGCAGGGATGAAAAGCCGGCCAGCGTCAGGACAGCAAGGCGCTTGCGCTGCGCATCAGCGATTGACGGTCCTGGCCGGCAACAACAGCACCAGCACGGCGCCGATCAATAGCGCCGAGGAGGTGAACATCAGCCCGGCGCCCTGCTTGCCGGTGAAGTCATTGAGCCAGCCGACCACCGATGGCGACACGAAGCCGGCCAGGTTGGCGATGCAATTAATGGTGGCGATGCCGGCAGCCGCAGTCATGCCGCCGAGGAATGCGGTCGGCAAGGCCCAGAACTGTGAGCTGGAGGCGATGCTGCCCACCGCCGCGAAGCTCAGCAGCGCCAGCGCGGTGCCTACGCCGCTGGTGAGCGGCAAGGCGAACAGCGCCGCGGCGGCCACCACCATCGGGAGGGCGCAATGCAGCCGCCTTGCCTTGGTCCGGTCCGAGCTCATGCCAATGAAGGGCAAGGCAATCAGCGCGCAAAGATAGGGAATCGCCGACAGCAGGCCCACCAGCACGACGCTGCTGACGCCGGAATTCTTGACGATGGTCGGCAGCCAGAAGGTGATGCCGTATTGGCCCATCACCACGCAGAAATAGATGGCCGACAGCAGCCACACGCGCCGGTCGCTGAGAAACGAGGCGACCGAATGGTGCGCCACCTTGCCGGTGTCGTCCTCGGCAATATTTTCCTGCAACAGCTTCTTTTCCTCGGGCGTCAGCCATTTGGCCGCAGCGATGCTGTCGTCCAGATAGAACAGGATGGCAATCCCGAGCAGCAGCGACGGAATCGCTTCCAGCATGAACAGCCACTGCCAGCCGCGAAATCCCTGCACGTCGGCAAAGGCCTGCAGTATCCAGCCTGACAGCGGCCCGCCGACGATGTTTGCCAGCGGAATCGCCATGAAGAAGATCGACAGCATCTTCGCGCGCCGCTTGCTGGGGAACCAGTAGGTGATGTACAGGATGACGCCCGGCGCAAACCCCGCTTCCGCCGCTCCGAGCAGAAAGCGCATGATGTAGAAGGTGGTTGGCGTCGATACGAAGGCAAAACAGGCGGATATCACCGCCCATGTCAGCATGATGCGCGCCAGCCAGCGGCGCGCGCCGTACTTGTGCAGAATCAGGTTGCTCGGCACCTCGAACAGGAAATAGCCGAGAAAGAAGATGCCGGCGCCAAGTCCATAAATGGTGTCGCTCCATTTCAGGTCGTTGAGCATCTGCAGCTTGGCAAAGCCGACATTGACCCGGTCCAGGTAGGCGCCCAGATAGCACAGCATCAGGAACGGGATCAGGCGGCGCGCCACCTTGGCATAGGTGCGGGTTTCGAAGTCGCTGCCTGCGGCAGCGGGCATAGCGCCATCGGCTACAAGGCTTGCGGTGGTGTCGGGTTTCATTACAGTCTCCTTCGTTTCGATTGCACGGTCCGGACGTCATTGGTCCCGCATGCCCGGGCCGCAGGCAAATGAGGCGGCTTCAGGCAAAGCGATGCGCAGGCAGCGTCTTGGGGACGCGGCACGGGCAGGCCGGTCATGCGGCGGCCGATACGCGCTCTACTAGCCGCGTCGGCCTGACACCGGGCTGATCTGGTTATGGTTGCGGGGTCGACATGCCGGGCACGAGCGCTGCCGGCATATGTCCACGCTATTGTCTTGTCTATGCTTAGAGCCAGCCCTTGATACTGGCCGCCATCGCATCGGTGGAGATGCCATACCGGTCATGGAGTGTCGGCAACGCGCCCGCATCCAGGAAGGCGTCAGGCAGTGCGATCTGACGGAAGGCAGGCGCCACGCCGGCGCGAAGCAGCGCACCGGCCACGGCCTCTCCCAAACCGCCGATCACGGAATGGTTTTCGGCGACGACCACCAGCCGTCCGCTGCGCGATGCTTCGCGGATGATTGTTTCCTCATCCAGCGGCTTGATGGTGGGGCTATGCAGCACCGCCACGTCGACGCCGTCCTTGCGCAGGGCATCCGCCGTTTCCAGCGCGCGCATGGTCATGATGCCGCTTGAAATGATCAGTACGTCGCGGCCGTCGCGCAGCACTTTCGCCTTGCCCAGGGTAAAGCGGTAGTCGTATTCATCCAGCACCAGCGGCACGCGGCCGCGCAGCAGTCGCATGTACACCGGCCCCTGATGCGCGGCGATGGCAGGCACCGCTTGCTCGATGTCCAGGGCGTCGCAGGGGTCGACGATCGTCAGATTCGGTACGCCACGGAAGATGGCGATGTCTTCGGTCGCGGTATGGCTGGGGCCGTAGCCGGTGGTCAAACCGGGCAATGCACAGGCGATCTTGACATTCAGGTTTTCTTCGGCAATGACCTGATGAATGAAATCGTAAGCCCGGCGCGATGCGAACACCGCATAAGTCGTGGCGAACGGCACAAAGCCTTCCTTGGCCAGGCCGCCGGCCGCTCCCATCAACAGCTGTTCGGCCATCCCCATCTGAAAGAAGCGCTCGGGGTAGGCCTGCGCGAAGATATGCAGATCAGTATATTTGCCGAGGTCGGCGGTCATGCCGACGATGTCGGCCCGTTGCCTGGCCAGTTCCACCAGCGCGTTGCCGAACGGCGCATTCCTGGTGCGTTGTCCTTCCGACGCAATCGAGGCGATCATTGCCGAAGTCTTCAGCTTCGGCTTGGCTGCATTCACGGTGTTCATTTATTGTCTCGCTGGTAGTCGTTATCAAGAAAATCGATGGCTTGCTGCCATTCCTCGGCATCCACGCGGATGAAGTGGTTCTTGTCGCGCTGCTCGAGAAAAGGCACGCCCTTGCCCATCAGGGTGTCGAACAGGATCACGCGCGGCTGGGCTTTGGAATGATTGCGCGCGGTGTCGAACGCCTTGCGCACGGCCGCCAGGTCATTGCCGTCGACGCGTTGAACGAACCAGCCGAACGATGTCCATTTTTCCGCCAGCGGCTCGAAGCCCAGCATCTTTCCCGAGGGTCCATCGGCCTGCTGGTTATTGATGTCGACCAGGTTGATGATGTTGCCGAGGCCGAAATGGCTGGCCGACAGTGCCGCTTCCCAAGTGGAACCTTCGTCCAGCTCGCCATCCGACATCGAGTTGTAGACAAAGGCCGGATTATTCTTCTGCCGCAGGCCCAGAGCCATGCCGACTGCGATGATCAGGCCCTGGCCCAGCGAGCCACCCGACATTTCCATGCCCGGCGTGTAGGTCGCCATGCCTGACATCGGCAGCCTGCTGTCGTCGCTGCCGTAGGTCTCCAGTTCCGTTTCCGGCAGAATGCCTGCTTCCAGCAGGGCGGCATAAAGGGCAATCGCATAGTGACCATGGGACAGCAGGAAGCGGTCGCGCCCTTCCCATTGCGGATCATCGGCGCGATAGCTCAGTGCATGGCGATAGGCAACCGCCAGAATGTCGGCCATGCCGAGCGCCTGCCCGATATAGCCCTGCCCTTGCACCGCTCCCATCTGCAGGGCATAGCGGCGAATGCGGTAAGCGGCACTTCGCAGGGATGTGATAGGGTTCTCTTGCATCACTTGATTTGTCTCCGATAGGGTTTATGAGGAAGAGCAAGCAATCGGCAACATGCACTCTTCGGAATCGAGTGTATAAACCCCGGCCATAGCCGTATAGCGATGAATTCTTACCGATAGATGAAATCAGTTCAGCGATACATTGCCCTGCGCAAGGCGTCGATCAAGAGCCTGCAGGCATTCGAGGCAGCCTATATGCACAAGTCCTTTGCCGAAGCGGCAAAGGAGCTGTCGATCACGGCTTCCGCGGTCAGTCACTCGATTCAGGCGCTGGAGGAAGTACTGGGCACGCTTCTGTTTGAGCGGGTCAAGCGCGGCGTGATGCCTACCGAAGCAGGTGCGCGCCTGTATGCCGTCATCCGCCGCTCCTTCAGCGATATCGATGAGGAAATGCGCGCGATCCTTGATCGCAGCGACAAGCCGCAGGTCGTCACTATCCAGTGTGCGCCCAGCTTCGCCGCCATCTGGATCATGCCCCGGTTGCCCGAATTTCTGCTTTCCCATCCCGGCATCGACCTGCGGCTCTGGGCGGTGCATGCGCCACCCGACTTTGCAGGCAGCGGCGCAGATATCGCCATCACCTATGGTCGGCCGCAGGCGTCGGCCGGGATCAGGGCGGCGCCGATCGCTGCCGACGAACGTTACGTGCCGGTATGCAGCCCGGGCCTGGTGGAAGGACACAAACTGCCGCTGGATCCGCGTCAGATCGAAGACTTTTATCTGATCCAGAATGATGTGTCCCTTACCTCTTGGGACGAGTGGATCAATCACTATGCGCCGGGCTGTACGAATGTTGTTCGTGGCCTGCGGCTGGATCGCGCCTTCATGACGCTCAGCGCTGCCGAGAATGGCTTGGGAATGTGCGTGGAAAGTACCGTGCTTGTTCGGGATTATCTGCAACAGGGCCGGCTGGTGCTTCCTTTCGGCGACCGGGGCCTGCCGTTCAAGGCGCACTACCTGGCGGTGCCGAAGAACAAGGAGAATCTGCAGACCGTGCAGACAGTGCTTCAGTGGATCAATTCGTGGATGAGCGAGGACAAGGCCACCGGAACGCTGTCAGGGAGCCGCATCGAGGCGTCAGGGAAGGTTGGCATGTCGGGCGTCGCCACACGCGGCTGATTGTGTGGACTGGCCATATCCTGAAACGCGGGCTTGCACTGCCAGTGCCGCACACTCGCAGTGCAAGCCCGATCGGCAAGAGATTAATGGATCAGCATGCCGCCATTCACATCAAGGGTGACGCCGGTGCAGTAGCTGGACAGATCGCTGGCCAGAAACACGACCGCGCCGGCGATATCGTCCGCCCTGCCCAGGCGTGCCAGCGGTATCTGCTCCGCGATCTCGCCTTTGCGCTCTTCGGTCAGCTTGCCGCGGATGATGTCCGTGGCGATCAGGCCTGGCGTGATGCAGTTGACGCGGATGCCGTCGCTGCCAAACTCGCGTGCCATTGCACGTGCAAGACCCAGCACGCCTGCCTTGGCCGCCGAATAATGCGGGCCACCCAGTATGCCTCCGCCGCGCTGGGCGGAAACCGAGGAAGTGCAGACGATGCTGCCGCTCTGCTGTCGCTGCATGGACGGCAGTACCGCCTGGGACATCAGCAGCGTGCCGCGCAGGCTGACATCCAGCACCATATCGTAGTCCGCAGCGGAAATGTCCAGCGTCTTGCGCGGCTGGGTGATGCCGGCATTGTTGAACAGGATATCGATGCGGCCATAGCGCTTCAGCACGGCTTCGGCAGCCGCGTCGCATTGCGCCTTGCTCGTTACATTGGCAACCAGGCCGATATGGCCAGGGCCAAGCTCGGCTGCCGCCCCGGCGGGATTGGCCGATTCCAGGTCCAGGATCGCCACCGTCGCGCCATGCGCCGCCAGCATGCGCGCCGTGGCGAAGCCCAGGCCATTCAGGCCGGCGCCGCCGGTAATGATGGCAATGCGGTCTTTTAATAACATGATTTGTGCTCCTCGCTATGTTGTATGAACGACAGAGGAGATCGTCGTCTATCCGCCAGACCAATTCAAACGATTAAAACTCAGTAGGGGGCAAATTCAATTCATGCATGCTGCAGGTTCAGCTTGAATGAAACGGCAGCACGTTGCGGCCTGGCGGCGTGAATGATCCGGTCTGATGCCGGCGAAAAGCAGATGTCGCTCGGATGGCGGAAATGCAAAATTGCAATTGGCATTGCGGTTGGGCGTGATGGTGATTTTTCTACGCAGAATTGTCCTGGCACGGAATCGATATGAGAGCAATCCTTTCCTGTGCCAGGCCTTCCCCGCAACAGCCAATGCCTATCATTGCAACCGCACCGTCGGACAGCCCCTGGCAATGCATGATCAATTTCTGGAGCGACACTGATGAACTGTGTTCCGTATCGGGCACCGTGCCGTTTTTGCTCCTTTAACGGGCAGTCGGCGGCGCCATGGGCGGCCAGTGAATGCGGAGTCCAGGTTTCTTCTGCCCGGCTGCTGAAGTTTCCCGCAAAGCGGCAGGCATGCGGCAGCCGAAGCCGCCGGCGCTACCCGCTTTCGGCATTGCGCGGCAGCGATGTTTGCGATTAAATCTACCCTATCCAACTTGGCATCAGGAGGGAATATGAGATACCGCGACGTGCATGAACGCTACATTTCCGCCAAAGAGAGAGTCAAGCTGGCGGCCGAGCGGCTAAGCCACGCGACGACCGATGCCGAAAAACAGAAGGCGCAACGTTGGGTCGACGCCTGGGACACCGTGGCGCGTGTGCATCCCTTGCGTCGAAGTTAATCCTCGACATTAAACCGCCTTTCGGGCGGGAAGCGCTCTGCCGCAATCTTAAAGCCACGGTCGACGGATATGTCGAGCCCCGCGGCAACCTGCTGGGTCAGGCGCATGGTCTTGTGTATCGGCCTGATGCAGCAGGCTCGCGCTGCGCGCAGTAACGGGACCGGGATCATGCCTGTTAGAATCGCGGCGCGCAATGGCAGGCAGGTACCAGCCATGATGCCTCCTACAACTCCGAGCAAGGCACAAGATGCGCCAGGACGATGCCCAGGGTGACAAGCCATTGAAGACCAGGTCGGGCCATGGTATCGACGTCGCCGTCCAGCGCGAGGATTATCTCGATGGCAGCGCCATCAGGCAGATCAGAAGCCTGATAGCCTGGCGCGGCACGGCGCGTGCGCTGGACGCGGCTTGCGCCGCTGGCGGGCAAGCGCGCCGCATGGCAAGGGCCGGTGCTGCGGTAACGGCGGTGGACCTGCATTCCGACGGTGCCGCGCTGCTGCGCGCGGCTGCAGACGAGGGCCTGACGCAGATTGATTTCGTCCAGGCGGATCTGCGCGATCGCGAGTTGTATCGGCGCCTTGGCCAGTTCGATTTGATCATTGCGCAACGCTTCATCCACTACCTGCCTTTTCCGGATGCGGTCGACGTGATCAGACTTTTTCGTCAGGCCTTGCTTCCGGGGGGAACGCTGTATCTTTCCGCATCCGGCCTGCGCAGCGAGCTTGGGCAGCAATATGACGGCGCTGCGCACATAGCAGAACGCTTCGCGGCATTGTGGCCGCCCATGGCCAACAAGCACGGCATCCATGACCGCGTATGCCTGTACGAGGAACACGATATGAGGGCATTGCTCGATGCCGGTGGCATGCGTATTGCAAAGCTGTATGCCTCACCGTTCGGCAATCTCAAGTGCATCGCATGCCTGGCTTAAAGATCGAAGGCGTCAATGCCGGGACGCTTTAATTTATGCCGTTACTGTCATAACGCCGTTTGTCCTATTGCAGCGTTAGCCCACCTGCAGTACATGCCTTTCGAACGTTCAGCGCTGCAATAAATTCACGAGCAGGACTGCAAAAAACCGTCCGATGTCTGGAGCGTGCTCTACAATTCCGTAAAACCAAAAGCCGCTGCCTGCCAGGTATAAGGCTATACAGCAACTTTCCGGGGCGATTCGAAGACTCATGATGTATTCCTGTGCGCACGCGTCACGTGGCGACCACTCCGTGCAGTTCTATCACGATGAACAATTTCTGCTTGAGCAGATTACGGACTTTGCCGGTTCGGGAATCAAGGCTGGAGAAGGCGTCATTGTTATTGCGACCGCCGCGCATTTGCAGCAATTGGCCGACAGCCTGGCGTCGCTGCTCCCCTTACCTGGCATACGCCCGGCGGGCGCGTACATCGGCCTGGATGCTGAAACCACGCTTGCCCGTTTCATGCGAAACCAACGGCCGGACCGGCAGCTTTTCCTGCCCGTTCTGGCAGAGATCATGGCGCGCGCCTCCGATCAGGGCATGCGGCGGGTGCGGGCTTATGGGGAAATGGTGGCGCTGTTGTGCAGCCAGGGCTTAAGCGATGCCGCGCTGGAACTGGAAGCATTATGGAATGAGGCCGCGCAAATCCATGAATTTTCTTTGCTATGCGCTTATCCGATGCGTGGCTTTCCAAGCCAGGAGGATAGCCGGGTGTTTACCGAGATTTGCGCCTTGCATTCCCATGTACGGCCGCTGGAGAATGTCTGCCTGCCTTGCGTCGACGAGGATATCCTGCATCGCAGGATTGCAATGCTGGAACAGAAGGCGCACGCGCTTGAACTCGAGGTTAAGCTTCGCAAGAACATCAAGCATACGCTGAACGAGCGCGAGAACATGCTGCTTGAACGCACAGCGGAATTGCTGAGCAGGAATGAGCGCATGATGTTCGAAGTCGACAAACGCAGGGAGACCGAAGCCGCATTGGTCAGGGCGCAGCATATCCTGACCAGCGCAGAACGCATCTCGCATCTGGGCAGCTGGGAGTACGACGCCCACACTCGCCAATTGCAGTGCTCCGACGAGTTCTACCGCATTTGCGGCCTGATACCGCAGTCGGTACAGATGACATTGGAACTGGTGATGTCCTTCGTGCATCCGGAGGATCATGCCCTGGCGCTGCAGGCAGTCGAGCAAACCCTCCATCAGGGCAAGCCTTACCGCATCAACAAGCGCATCGTGAGACCCAACGGGGAAATCCGCTATGTCGTCGGTCGCGGCGAACCCGTGCTTGAGCAGCAGCGCTTGAGCAAGGTGATCGGCTCGTTCCTCGATGTGACGGAGCAGCACCTGGCCCAGCAGGCGCTGGCGGAAAGCGAAGGACGATTCCGCAGCTTGGTCAATCTGTCCTCCGACTGGTACTGGGAGCAGGATGAAGAGATGCGCTTTACCAGCCTGCTCCACCATGACGATGCACAAGCAGGCGCGACACTCTCGCCCATGCTGGGCCATACGCTATGGGAGGCGCAGGGCGCCTCCTGGAAAGAGGCAGACAAGGAGCGGCTGGTCGTTGCCCAAGCAAGCCGGCAGCCTTTTCACGATATCGAATATGCCTACCGAGGTCGCAATGATGAGACCATATCGCTGCAGATCAGCGGCGAACCGGTGTATAACCCGGCCGGCAGCTTCGTCGGCTATCGCGGCATCGGCAAGGATGTGACACAGCGGGTACGCAGGGAAAAGGAACTGTATCTGTTTCGCAGCGCGATGGACGCCACGATCGACGCCGTGTTCCTGTTCGACCGTCGCGGACGGCCATTCTTTGACGTCAACCAGACCGCGTGCAGCATGCTGGGCTACACCCGGTCCGAGCTGCTCGCCCTGACGCCGGAAGCAATGGGCAGTCGCACCACTGAGGAGCTCGACTGGCTTTATCAGGACGACGATGCGCTGCAGCAGCCCAGGATCGTGGAAACCTGGCTGCAGCGCCGGGATGGCTCCAGCGTACAGGTGGAACTCGAACGGCGACGGCTGCGATGGGACAATGCCTGGATCATCGTGGCGGTTGCGCGCGACATCACGCGTCGCAAGCGTGCCGAGCAGGCCCTGCGGGAATCGCGGGAAACCCTGCGTGGCCTTGCCGCGCACCAGCAGCAAATCAAGGAGGAGGAACGCAAGCGCATCGCGCGCGAAGTCCACGATGAACTGGGTGGGTTGTTGGCCTGCATCAAGGCCTACGTATCCGTGGCAATCGAGAATGCTGCGCGGGAAGGCGTCGCTGCCGACAGCCTGCTGGTCGATGCCGTCGACCTCGCCGACACGGCAATCGAAAGCGTGCGTAGGGTCATCACCGAACTGCGTCCCAGCATTCTTGACGACCTTGGCATCTGGCCCGCGCTGCAATGGTATGCGAAGCAACTCGACGCACGGACAGAATTGCAGTGCGCATGCATGATCGATGCGAATGCGCTTGCGGTGGAAATTGATCCCGAGCGCAGCACCATGCTGTTTCGTGTGGTGCAGGAAGCGCTGACTAACGTCGTGCGCCATGCCGAAGCATCCAGCGTCGAGGTCAGGGTGCGCCGGCTGGACGATGTGCTTGCGGTGGAAATCGAAGATAACGGAAAGGGAATCGCACCTGAGCGCCTCATCAACAGGGAATCCTGGGGCGTGCTCGGCATGCATGAAAGAGCAGCCTATTTTGGCGCCGACCTGAAGATCACCGGAGGGCCTGTGCAGGGTACTCTGGTTGCAATGTCATTACCATTGGGACTGATTGATGCCGAATAGTGAAATAAAAGTGTTGTTGGTAGACGATCATGCGGTTGTACGTAACGGACTGCGGGTCATGCTGGCCTCTGCCAAAGATATCAATGTGGCCAATGAGGCCGAATCGGCCGATCAGGCCTTGCAGCTTGTGCGTTCGGAACGCTTTGACGTGGTGCTGCTGGACATCGCCATGCCTGACAAGAATGGCCTTGAATTGCTGAAGACATTACGTATCGAAAAGCCTCGGCTGGCAGTGCTGATCCTCAGCATGTATTCCGAAGAAATGTACGCGCTGCGCGCGTTGAAACTCGGCGCGGCGGGCTATCTTCCCAAGAACAGTCCAGGTCCGACGCTGATCAACGCAGTCCGCAAGGCTGCTGCCGGCGGCAAGTACATCAGCGCCGGCATCGCCGATCAGCTCGCGCGCATGCTGGCTGGCGACGCCGTCGCAGAACATGACGCGCTGTCTGATCGCGAACTGGAAGTGCTGAAACTGCTGGCCGGCGGAGAAAGCACAACGGGGATTGCGGATGCGCTGTCGCTGAGCTCGAGCACGGTAGCGACTTACCGCACCCGCATCTGCGACAAGCTCAAGCTGAAGAACAATGCGGATCTGACCCGCTACGCGCTGGTTAACGGCTTGCTGTTGTAAGTCTTTATTGGCGGGCGACGTGGCTGCAATCACAGGAAGCTCTACTTGTAATTGCAGCCGCGACGCATCGCTGCGTCAGTACATGTGCTGGCCGCCGTTGATGGCGATGTTGGCGCCGGTCAGGAAAGCCGCCTCGTCCGAAGCCAGGTAGGCCACCAGGCCCGCCACTTCTTCCGGCTTGCCCAGGCGCGCCATCGGGATCTGCGGAATGATCTTGGTGTCGAGCACTTCCTGCGGAATCGCCATGACCATCTTGGTGCCGATGTAACCCGGCGAGATCGTGTTGACCGTCACCCCGCGGCGCGCCACTTCCAGCGCCAGCGCCTTGGTAAAGCCGTGCATGCCGGCCTTGGCGGCGGAATAGTTGGTCTGGCCGAACGCGCCTTTCTGGCCGTTGACGGACGAGATGTTGATGATGCGGCCCCAGCCGCGCTCGGTCATGCCATCGCACACCGGCTTGGTCATGTTGAACACCGAATCAAGGTTGGTGCGGATGACCGCATCCCATGCCGTCTTGTCCATCTTCTTGAAGGTCATGTCACGGGTGATGCCGGCATTGTTGACCAGCACGTCCACCGGGCCCAGGTCCTTGGTGATCTGGGCGATGCATCGCTGCGCCGAATCGTAGTCCGCCACGTCGCATCGATGGGCATAGAACTTGTGGCCCTGCTGTTCCATGCTCGACAACCATTCGGCGGAATTGGTGTTGCCCGGCGAGTAGGTCGTCACCACCTGGTAGCCAAGCGCCGCCATCTTCACGCACACCGCTTCGCCGAGGCCGCCCATGCCGCCCGTAATCAATGCAATACGTTTCATAACTTTCCTTTTGTCTGAGATGATGGATGGCGTACCGGCTGCAGGACCGGGTACGCCGGGATAGATCAGCGTGTGTTCGGCTCAGGCCGCCTTGCTGGCTGCGTTGACGCTCGATGTCGTGGCGGCCGACGGACTGGAAGGATAGGTTCTGGTCATGATGACGACTACGTCGCGGACATAGCCCATGCCTCGTTCGAGATTTCCCTTCGCGAGCAGCGCGCTCAAAGCGCGGTACTGGCTGCCGTCTGCTGCTGCGAGTAGCCTCACTTGCACATCGGACGACTCCCTGATCGTCTCCCTGCTCAATGTGAGGTTTAATTGCATCAGTTCGGAAGCCCTTTGCAGCGTCGCACTTGCCAGCAGCGCATACATGTTGAACTGTGCTTCGAAGCTGAACGGGTTGCTTATGCCTTCTTTGCCTGACATGCTGTCTCCTGGATGTAATGAAAGAGCGCCATTGCTGCAATGGCTTTACTCAATATGCAAGCGCACTGGCCTCAACTGTTGGCGCCAGCACCGCATCATGCGCAGCGCTGAAATATATGCTGCTGCTGGGCCGGCGCCACGGCATCCGGTGAGGAGACAGACAGATCAGCGTGTTTTCGGATGTCCAGTCTGAACAGGTAGTCCGGCTCGGTTTCGAGCATGGTCAGGAAAACGTCCACCATGACAGGCGCGTGAGCCCCTTTTCTCATTTCGCATACCTTGCGTTGCCGGGTATTGGCGAGGAAAACGGCAAAGGCAACGTTATACCCCGGCGTGTCAGGCTGGAAAGGCAGCGCCGGCAAAATGGACTTAATGGGCTGGCCGCTCAGCGTCTGCACCGGCATGCCTGCCAGCGCGGCAATCTGCTGGCCGCAGGCCCGTATGCAGCCGTGCCGGTCCAGGATCACCGTGGTGGACAGGCGAGCCGTTGCGCGCTTGACCGACACACCGTCCATGCTCGGCACCCGCGGCTCTGTTAAATTTTTGACAATACCAAGGATATGCCGCGGCCTTTTGTTAATCACTGAACCATGCTCCCGTTAATCTCGATTAGTCGCGGTACATGTCAAATCAGATATCCGCGCAATCTTGTTGTGTCGTGGATTTTGCTGAAATTGAGATGGCTTGTATATCGAGGATCAGCCATCGTTCTGTAGAATTTTCATGACAAGAAATTGTCAGAATTTTCCTACGCGTCAAAAAGGCGCGATGCTGGTTCATGGGAACTCTGCGATCGATTGCAGAGGAGCGTAGCGCTGCTTTTTAGTCGCCATTTGCGCGAAAAGCCCGATGGCGTCCGTCTTTGGCGGGCAATGTCCATGGACTCCGTCTGCCGTACTCCCGGTCGGCCTATCCGTGATCCCTTTTTTGAGCGCGCCGGCCCACTCACAAAAGTAGTGATGATTTCCCTGCCGTAGCACCGACAAGGCGAAAGCCGTTTTCACGATGGGCTGCGTGCGGGCCGATGTTGATTGGTGCCAGGCGCTGACAGAGCCCTCGTTATTGAAAGTACGTCATGCAAAGCCGGCACGCTGGGCTTGAGCCTGGTCAATACCAGCCCGTGCTTCCACTGCGCGCATTGAATCGACCAGGAAGCGTGCCGCTGGGCGAAGGCAATGATCCGCCATTAATAACACAATGCTTTCTTCCTTCATGCAGTGCTCTGCCATCATCTGGCGGAACGCGCCGGCAATACCAAAGAAGGACCGCGCATTGCATCGCCGGATGGCTGCGCGTAACCCCGCTGCGACTTGACGCAGTTGCTGATGCTCCGCAAGCATCTCAGCAATTGGTCTCCTTGCATCGCTGGTGTATTGCTCGAGTGCCTTGAAAAGCACCAACTCCTCCATCAGCAGATGCTGGTTGAGCGCGGCTTCAAAACGCGTATTGGCACCAAAGGCCGCCAGCCAGGAACGGCGCGTTACTGCCTGCTCGACACGCCGGAATAGCCGGTCGCAGGCGATGCGGTCCGTCTTCAGGAAAGTAATGATGTCAGACATTGTTTTTCTCCATGCAGGTAGCCGCAATGTTGGCATTGCGCTGCGATCGGCCACCTTGATCCAGGTCGGAAAACCCTGAGTCCGGCACGCTTTTCAGCACACGCCACCTCGCGCGCGGTTTCATTAATGGCGGCAGGCGCCAAGGTACGGGTAGCACGATCAATCATGCTGCCTCTCCATGTAACGCAGAGCCATTGCTAACCTTCCCTGGCGTCGACACGCGCATGAAACAGGTAAGGCCCATAAATAAGGGCATAAAGCAGGAAAGCCGCGCTCCAGCAAGCCGCAGAAAGCATCAAGCCGACGTCGCGCAGGTGAGCGGGGCCAGCCGCTGCCAACAATCGGGATGCTACGCCTATCTGAATCAGCAAATACATCACTGTCTCGCCGCGGCCTGCCCGGAGAGAACGACCGGTATGGCCAAGCGCCGTACGCGTGATCATGCCCATGATGAGCCCAGCCATCGCGCCGATAGCCAGCACATGGAACGCGGCACTCGTGCTGGTCAGCCCAAGCGCAGACATGGCAAGGAGGAGGAGGCCCAGAACCAGCCACGCATAGGACGCATGCAATATCCACAGCAGCGGATTGCGCAACGTGCAAAGCGGTTTCCAGCCCGCCAGCCGGGTCGTTTGCGCCATCGCCGCTGCCGCCGCGATACCAGCAATGAACGGCCCTGGCAAGGACAGCGCCCAGGCGAATGCCACGCCAGCAGTCAATATCAAGGTGATGCGATCACGACGCTCGTCGATGATTGGCCGTGCATGGCTGATCGCATTGGCCGTGAAATGCGGGATAACCCGACCGCCGATCGCAGTTTCAATGACCGCGATAACCAGGATTGCAGCATGCACCGGCTGTAATGGAGAGATCGGCAACCAACCCAGGCGCGCTGCGTGGAAACCAAGGTTGCATAGGGCAAGCAACATCAGGAGAGCAACCAAAAAAATATTGCGCTTGCTTTTGGCGCTTTGAAGGACACGGTAGAGAGGCACGGCGGCAACAGGCAGAAACAGTAGGTCGACTGCTGCAGCAAGCAGCGGCTGGGTCAGCAGCATCGCAAGTCTGCCGGCCAGCCAAAGCAACGCGATCGCCGCCAATGGCCCGCGGCGCGGCGTCCAGAGGCCGGTCCAGTTGCGCCCTGCCGTATAGAGGAACCCGACGATGACTGCGACGGCAAAGCCAAAAATCATTTCATGCGCATGCCAAGCCAGATCGACATGAACAAGACTCTGAAGAAACCCGTAATACCGCAGTAGCCAGACCGGGATGGCGACGATGGAAAATGCCGCGGCAAGCAGGTAAAACGGCCGGAAACCAAGACCCAGCAGCGGATGATGAGCAAGACCCGACGTGTCGGGATTTTTCCCTGCGTTTTCCTCGATGGTCAGCAATGCCATGTCGTACTCCAAAAGATACATTACATTTGTATCTTATATTTGCTCGCTGCGTCTGGCAATAGCTCAAAAGGATAAAACCGGGTTGAGTCGACCCGTGAATGATCGCAGCGTGGCAATTTCAGATGACCGTCGCTCAGCACAGGTCGGGATTGCGCTAATAGAAAATTTTGATCCAGGTCATGTTTCAATTCAGTGAGAAAAAATATCCTGCTTGCGAAAGAAAGTTAATTAGCCGTTAGCAGTGCTATTTCAACTGAGGGAGAAATCGTTATGTCCAAGACGCTACTAGCTTTAATCTTCGCACTGAGCATACCGGCCGTTCATGCGCAGCAAACAAACAGGCAAAGTGAATTTTCGAATCCGCCGTCTACCAAGGGAAGCAGTGTTTCACGCGCAGAGGTGAAGGCAGAAGAACGCGCGACAGGCTCCATGGGCACCAAGCAGACCGAGTATTCCGACACTGCCAAGCGCCGCGGTGCAAAGGCCGCCAACGACGGCGCACCGACAAACGATCCCTTCGCAAAGAGTCGTGATGAGAAGGCCCAGGCGAAACAGGCGTACAAGCATGACAAGACCAAAGACCGTGCCGAATACAAGCACGCGAAAAAGGAATCCGTGGCGAAGCTGAAGGCGACGAACCAGCGCTCGGATACGGAAAAAAATATGGAAGTGCCCAGGTAATTACCCCGCGCATAGGCTTGCAGCAGGCGGAGGATGCCTTGTACTTTCACCTGATGCCTGCAGCGTTCGCAAGAAGAAGTGGATCGAAAGCCGCAGCAGATGTGATCTGCTTCACTGCGGCTGTACAGGCCAGTCATCGCATCCCAGCGACACGGCGAGATGTCACCACGACACGTAGCAGTGCAAGGTCGCAAGGCATGGCAAAGCAGTCATTGCTCGGCCGCACTGCCGTCACCTGGTCCTGTTGACACCAGGTGACGGCAGTGCCAGTCTAGTCAGGTCTTTTCTGCAGCCGACCTGGATAAGGAGGAATTCGTTATGCGCAAGGACTTTGAATTTAACATTAATGGGAAAGATTGCCGTTTCTCCGCCCGTACCGGAACTGCACACGATGTTGGCATCTATGAGGAAGGCGCCAGCGTGCCCTGCGTCGTGCTGACTGAAAGCAATGGGCTTGAACGCGCACTCGACAGGCTTGTCGACAAGGAAGAACTGCTTTCCATCGCCATTGTCCAGGCCACCCAGCATGGCCTGATAGAGCGGGCCATGCAAACAGGCACGCCGGTTCAGGAAAGCCTGGCGTTTGTCCGCAACCCTGATTAGGCACCGAGCTCACCGGCATCCCCGTATAGCTGCTTCCCTACCCGACAAACCCTTTGGTATTGGGTTGGGGAAGCGCCTTTTTCATTCAAAACGTGAAGGCAAATTGTCGAATAGGCTGTCCTTGACATACTCGGCGGGAAGTAACCGGCGATGATTCCGGAGCCGCGATGCGCGAGGCCTTCGGAATTACCCAATGCATACGCGAGGCGCTGCAGATCGCCTTTGGGAGTGAGCCACATTGGCACGTCTAACGATCCCGAGAGCCATTGCAAGCGGGTTGGGACATTTGGCAACCATTTGTCCACTGAGCTTGCGCTGATGGACTTGAAATATGTCTCTTAGGCCGACATTTTGGGTCTCCCACACCACACCGACATCCGCTTGCACTTCGTCGGAATTGGGCCCCCAATGAAAAAGGCGTGCCGACGATGGAGGGCCTGCTCTCCTAAATAGTCGGCTCGTGCATCGGTAACGCTGAATCATCCGTCAACCATGACGAGGTTAAGGACACCGTCCTGCTGCGCCGCTCGACCGGAATTTGTAGGAGCTAGTTCTTTCCCGACTACTCTCAATGCGCAGCGTAAAGCCCGCATGCAACTTCATCGCGTTCGCCCGGCATCAGAAATGTCGCGACTTTGGGACCAGAATGGTTATCCATTTTTTTGAATTTAGAAAAGGAAAATGGCGGACAGCGATCCAGAAAAAGCAATTGCCGTTTTGAATCGGATTCTTGAAGCAGATCTGGCCAGTGTTGTTCGATACGCTGATCATTCACTGCTGGTTTCTGGTTTGGGACGCATTACGATTGTTGCCTGTCTTCGCTAGCAAGGCGACGAGTTGCCGCTACGTGCAGAGACGTTGGGTAAATGGATCCTGCGCCGGGTGCTTACCATTCATTGACAACAGGGCCACTGCTCGATCTCTATTCCTGCGATATCGCTACCATACTGCGTGCGTCCCTGGCGGCAGAGAATCAAGCATTGGCCCACTGGCCCTTTTCCGCGACCTGCTGAACCTCGTGAAAGAATTCAGTTGCGCTGGGAGAATGTGCCAGGAAAATGATCAACACTCAGGTTCTGCCCCCCAACGACGCAACGAGATGCTGCGGCACCTCGGCGTGATCAAGGCCTTAGCCCGTCGCGTCGCGTCGCACGGCTCCGCCGGTATCGGATGCCGGTGGAGCAAATGTTGCGTCCCTCCTCGGACAAGTTAGATCACTAGCGACTGGTACGGCTTGGAAGGACGACGCGCTTATCCATGATGGCGTTGCATTCTCCAGTAGGCGAAGCCTGCAAGCATGCCGAAAATCACATGGCCAATGAATGTTTCCAGAGTGCGCAGGTCGACAAACCAGGGGAAGGCCTTAGCCATGACGTAGAAATTGAATAGATAGAGCACGATACCAAAGGCGGCACCCATACCGAACGCCATACCAGGGCTTTCGTCCAGCCGGAATGTGGAAAGGACGGCTGCCAGAATGCAGGCAAACAGCATCCCCAGAATATAGTGCGTCACCAAAGCAATTGCGATAACGCTTGCGGAAAAATCGGATGTCGTGGCGACACTGTGTCCTAGCGTGATACCGGCGACCTTATGCGCGATTACCCACGGGTCATGGCCGCCTGTAACGGCCCAGAGGAATTCCAATACCATCAACAGCGCACCGGCCAGAAAGCCGGCGATCAGTGCCGCAGTCCAGTCGAGCGTATGCGCTTCCCTATGATGCTTCCCAAGATGAAGTTCCACAGCGTTCTCCCTCTAAGATGAATGGAGTCGGCCGGAAAGTGCGCCGCAGGAACTTCACTTTGCGGCCGGAATGCTAATCCGAGTATAGGTCGTTTTATTTCGTTTTCAATTGTTGCGGTAAGGGCATGAGACGGTGCCATAGGGCCTGCGGAGTACGCTGTCGACGAAGTTCTGGCACAACTCCACCTACCGTCTACCCCTCTCTCATTTCGACTATAAGCAACCGCGTCGCATCCTGTCCTAGCCACGCGGCTCGTGGGCCATTTCAAGCTCGCTACTTCAGAATGATTGAAAGGCGCTGGCCTGATTGCAATATGGTGATTGCCACCATGGCGATCAACATGCTGGTTGCTTGCTGCAGGGTTCACGGTCCTGATCGGCGGCCAGGCAAAAGGAGAGAGAGTCAGCTGTCATTCTGTTATGGCCGGATTTCGGGAATGAAATAACGTTTTCTTATGGGTAGATTGATAAAAAATTGGCGCCGGGCCTTGTCAGTCAGAAAGAATTCCAGGCTACAAATATCTTGCCATCGTGGTCCGTGCTATCAAATGTGTTGCCGCTACGCCGTTGATTATCGAAAGGTATCGAGCAATTTCTGTTTGGGGTGCATGTCATGGTTATGCTGTGAAACAGGCCGACCAGGTAGGTGTGATGAAAGCCGCGCAGTCGGTGTTGCATTATTACCGTCTCCTGATGTTGGTGGCGCATCGTTGGTGGTGATCCGATCGCATAGGCACCGGCGTGTTGTTGCTTCCATGATGATTATATTGAAAATATAAATTATCATCGTCTAAAAAGTCCAAAAAATTTAAGGAACCCTACGACGATTTGTATTGTTTTAACTGCTACAAGCTGGTGGAGCCACGGCGTCGACCAGTATCGCTATCTTCGTACTAAAAACGTGAAGCATTTCTCGTTGCGCAGGTTTCTTCCAAGGACAAGACTAGGAAAATAAAATCGCACATCCGTTTGGCGGCGATGCCAGCATTAGCACATCCTGTTAACGCGCTCTTCGTTCTGGACCTTTATCAGGCGACGCATCGGCAAACTGCAATCGCCATACCCTGGCATGCATCGCTCGGAAGTCAACGTGCTTGTCTCGGCATCGCTCTATACGATTTTGATTGAAATGAGACTCACATCATTCGCGAAGATTCTGGAACCACAGGGTGTACGAGCGCGACGTTTAATCCCCCATTCGCCGTTAAAGCGCGACATGGTGCGTTGGAAATTGCCTGCTCCGAGGTTACAAAACAGGGATTGCAGTATTTGATGTGGAACCGGGCAACTGGGCGGCCTAAATGACGCAGAACTCGCCGCATCAGCAAAAATGTCCCATACTCCCGCCGGTGTCCCGTTAGCGTCTCCAAACCGCGATTTCCGCGCTGAAATCACAGCTCTATCGGATCCGGTTTAGAAAAATTGAAAACAACGGGCAATTCTTCAATTTCAATTATAAGCTTCTATATAATGCTGTCTGGCCGAAGGCTGCAGGATGTTTGATTAGCAGGTCCGATTTCTGCGCAGAAATCGGAAGAAAAATTTAGGGAATAGACAGATGACCGCAAAAGTAGTCACGGTTTTCAACCAAAAAGGCGGGTGCGGAAAGACCACCGTCACCATCCAGCTTGCTGGCACGATCGCCATGCGTGGATACCAGACTCTCATCGTAGATATGGATGAGCAGAGCACTGCCACGCGCTGGGCAAGCCAGGCAGCGGATGATGATCCATTTCCTGCCGCCGCAATGAATCTTGCGGCAATGGGCGGGAAGGTGCACCGGGAGATCCGTAATCATCTCAATAACTATGATTTCATTTTTATCGACTGCCCGCCAGCGGCACTATCGCCCGCGCCATCCAGCGCTATGCTGATTTCGGATCTGGCGATCATTCCCATCGTCCCTGCCCCGGCGGACATGTGGGCCTCGGTCGCCGCGAAAAAACTGGCATTGACTGCGCAAGTTACAAATGAGCAACTACAAATTCGTATGCTTCCGAACATGGTGCAGAAAAACACTAATCTGGCCAAAGACACGTTGGAAGTGCTTGGTGAAGACGAAGAAATCCCCCTAATGAAAAACTGGATCGGATCAAGATCGGCATTCCGTGAATGCCAGCTCACAGGATCGACCGTGCACAAGATGGGGAAAACCAGCCCTGCAACCAAAGAAGTCGACAAATTGGCGGATGAAGTTTTACAGATTCTTGGCGTGAACTTGGCGAAAAGGACGAAAAAATGAGTGGCAAACCGGACCGGAAATCGTTATTACGCAGCTCGATTCGTAGCGAAACCCAGGCGGTCGAAAAGCGATATGAACCAGCCAATGTCGATAAACGATACGACGCCGCAGACAGCGCCTTGGTCGGGCGCCCGCTCGGCTTGGTAGGGCCAACGGTAGCAAGCGCCCGTTCTGCCGTCGATTTCAGCGCGGAAATCGCCTCGAAGGATGGGGTTAATGGCAAAACCATTGTGCGAGTGCCACTGTCGATGGTGCACGATAACCCCCTGAATGCTCGACATATCTACGATCCGGAGGCAGTGAAGGCGCTGGCGGCATCGATTGCCACCAGGGGTCAACTGGTTCCTGCACCGGCCGCACGGCATCCTGATCTCGACGGCCATGTCGTGTTGATCGACGGCCACTATCGGAAGCGGGCTTTGTTTGCTGCCGGAAAGACCGACATCGAATGTCTTTTGCAGGACGTTTCGAGCGAACTCGACATGTATCGGATGTCATACCTGATTAATGAAGAACGCAACGCGCAGTCACCGCTCGACAATGCTCTTGCATGGCAAAAGCTGATGGTAGAGCAAAAGGTACCCGACGGCGCAGGTATTGCGGAATTGACGGGCCTGTCGACGGCGGCTGTGGCCAAAACTATGGCTTTTTTGAAGCTTCCCGAGGCGGCACTGTCCAAGCTGCGCGAGGCACCTGCAAAATTTGGGGTGGCGGTGGGTTACGAAATCTACCAACTTTCAAAACTGTTAACCGAACAGGAGCTTCTTGATCTGATGCAGCGTACCGTGGATGAAAATCTCAGTTCACGCGCGCTTGAGGCCCTCCGTGCCAAGCTTGAAAATGCAAAGCCGCGCAAGAAAAAGGAAGTGAGTCGCCAGTACCGGATCAAAGCCGGTAAGACACAAATCGGCTTCATAAAGGAATGGGATTCCGGAAGGGTTGCACTGGATATCAACCTGGTCGACCCTAAGGAAAGACAGGCGCTGGTGGACGAACTTAAGCGCCGGTTTCAGATTGGTGATGCGGCTTAATATCTAAAAACCGGCATCGCTGTTTTTATTTTTCGCCTGGTAAGCATCATCCGCACATTTCTGCCTGTAAGGGGCCGGACCGTGCTGTTTTGCACGACAGTTCCAAGCCTTTTCCAGGCAGATGCCCCAGAGTGCCAGCTAGCACAAATTTTGTGCCTGGCATGCATGCGACCTAGCCCGAGCAGCCTGATCCGTCTTTGCCGAAATACTGATGTGTTCCCGGAAGTCTCAGGCCGCTCGTCCATCAACCCGGAAACGGATAGATTTGCGCCCCGTCCTCCTATGTTAAAGGAGGCTCGGGCTGCACACAGTCTTTAGGAGCGGATCGTAGCTGCGACGAAGGACTGACAACCGGGCTCGCACCGAGTCCATGTTGTCTACGCCGAGTAGTCACTCAGTCGTATCTTCCGATGCTTTTTCTTGCCGGGAAGAAGCTTTGCCATATCTCGATGAAAAGAACTCGGCAAATATACTCTTTACCATTGGTGCAGCTTCTCCCTGCTTGTCAAAACTTTTTCTCAAGGGGATGGCAAGCGTCGCCCGGAATTGTTCCCTGATTTCATCCTGCGTGTCTTCGTCCAATTCGTGGAAATCGGACAGAATCCTGGAGACGCGCTCAGTCTCCTCCCGGTCCCGCGCGGCCTGTGCCATTGCCTGGGACTCAGCCACAGCTTGCGTCGCCTTACGCCGCCTCTCCGCCGTTTCTTCCTTGGCTTTCTGCTCCAGCTTCTGACTGTGCCAACCTTCCGTGATGGCGGCGCGGTACAAGGCGCCGTAGTTGGGATCCTTGCCTTTTCTCGCCTGCTGTTCGCCATATTCATTGGCACGTTCGATGCAGACCTCGATCTCATCTTCCTTGCGCATTTCTAGGTACTTTTTCTGCATCGCCGGCTCGATATTGACCTTGGCAAAGCGGAAAGCGTCGGTGAGGTCGGTTTCCGGGAACGGAATTACGGTTTGCGCCTTCTGCTCGATCATGAAACGCAATCCGATTACCTTGCGTCCCTGGCGCTCGAATTCCACATCGACGCGAATGTCCGACGCCTCGCTGCGATTAATGGCCTTGACGGGATTTGAAATCACGAACTTGTTCAGGTCGCGAAATTCCTTGTATTCACCGTCGCTCAAGCCCATGTAGTCGCGAAACTTGGCCAGGTCGAAATAGGGAGTTTTCTTGACGCCCCGATAATCGCGACAGAGCTTATAAATGATTGCCTCGTACTTACCGGAAAAATGATTGAAGATTTCCCAGTTCAGCAATTGAAAGATTGCCTTCGGCTCGTCCAGACCACGAACCACATCTTCAATGACCGACGGGAACTTGAACTCCAGCCGGGTTGCGAAAACTTTCCACTCCGAAATAAAACCCGCGCCATACTGGACAGCACCACCATCCTTGCTCAAAAAGTTATAGGAAAGCGTTTCGTTCTTCAGCGCCAGCATGTCGTTCCAGAGCATTGTCCGATTGATTTCATAGCCGAATGCTTTTTCGAACAGTTTCAGCGGCATTGACCGAAAGCCTTTCTCATCGGTCGGTATCCCCGAATCGAATTGTCGCCGCAACTCTCGCAACATCAGGATCCAGTACTTGTATTGCGACAGGGTGATCTTGTGCCTGATATGAATCAGGGACTGCGGGGTTTTGATGAGGTCGCTTTTGACCAGCTCGTTTTTTGTTTGTTTTGGTTTGACCATACGACGCTTGCCTGTCATGCAACTGCCATTGTGGAAGGATTTCCCCTGCTGTAGACCGCATGACTGCGGCAAGGGCGCTCAAACCCGATTCGACGTGCCCGTCATATTAAGCACAATAGTGGAAGAAGGCAATTCAATTTTCCTCCACGATAGGCGCGCAGTACGCAGTCGTGACACGGGAGTGCCGTATGCTTCTGCACGGGTCTGATGCATAGACGAGCGAAGTGAGCCGCCGAGAGAGGGGAAATCCTTCCACGATAGAAAAATCGGCCTTCGCTTCGTCGATGTTTATTTGTGCATCCGTCTGCCAGTACTCTTTTCGCTCCGGCCCTCGGTTCGTGCTTTTGCCACCTAACCGCCGACGCACACTGACATCAAACAAATAGCCGAGCTGTGGACCACTCAAAAACAGTCGGACCAGGTGTAGATAGCGCTAGACAGCACGGTCTGGTGACCTGGCTTTTGCCTGAATACGGTGAACACCCGACGGCCAACTCCATTCGTCCGTCGTTTCCGAGCTTTCTAGGGGAGCGCTAGAGCAAGGAGGCAGCGGGCATAGGGCAGGGGAGATTCTTCCACATTAACCATACCGACCGCAGGGGGTATTTCCTTCCACGATACCGATTACTTTCCGCGCTACGGGGGAAATCCTTCCACCATGGACGCCGAATACCCTTCGAAATTGCCTCAGGTGATCCTGAAACGCTGTGTACCGCCATCCGATGGGGGGAAATTCTTCCACCATTGCACCGAGACCCAACCAAAAAGTAGATCGTGAGGGGAAATCCTTCCACCATGACGCACGCTGGAGGCTTTTGAGGGGGTAAATTCCTCCACCATCGTTTCATGGCGTCACCGAGGCTGGGAGAAGAGAGGGGGAAATTCTTCCACAATGCGCTTTATCTGGCATTACCAACGCAACTGAATCCGCATGAGCCGTATTTATCAGCGCTTAAAGCACCCGAATCGCCTTGTCATAGCCATCCCTACGCTAATAAACGCCAGATGAGGGGGTAGATCCTTCCACCATAGTGAACGTCATGAACTTGGACGAAGGGGGTAAATCCTTCCACCATGGTTAACGGTGACCAGAATCATGTCTACGTGGCAACTAAAAGATTAACAATTGGATAAAACACGCCTCATTTTGCATGATTTTTCTACCGGTGGCGCGACTTCATGGGCTGCTGGCAGGGGAAATCTTTCCACGATACCGGGGAATTTCTTCCACGTTAGCGGGGGAAATCCTTCCACGATCCCAAAATTCCTTCCACGATAGAGGGGGAGATCCTTCCACGATAGGAGGGGAGTTTCTTCCGCCGTAACAGGGAAAATCTTCCATCCAAAAGGGGAAATTCTTCCACTGTAAACGTCGTAGCCCTCTGTCTATAAAGGGAATTCCGGCTTGTAAACAGTAAACAAGTAAACGAATTAAAAGCTATTGAAAGCAGCAGCGGTAAAGCTGGGGAGTCTGGCTAACCGGTCCTTGCCATGCTGCTGCTTTTCATGAATTGTCTACTTACGCCTGAAAATACAGACCGAAAGTCCTTGATCAGCTATAAAAACCTGAACGGCAACCATCGAAGGCACAGAGGCAAGCGGGGGACAGGACCATTGGCTATCCAAGCAAGGAAACGTCGGAAACAGGGGGGCCCTTGCCAGGAAGGCCTTGCCCAAAGTGGCATGCAGGTCAACGGCGTTATTCCGTCGGCGCATCGATCCTAGTTGATTCCGGGACGCGTCGCACGCCCACATTGCGTCCTGTCCGTTGCAGCGCGTCGATGGCTGCATAGCGGGCCGTCGACGCGGGTGACGCGTGTCCCAGGTTTTGCTGCACGACCCTGAGGCCGACGCCGCTTGCCACTGCGCGAAAGCCATGCGCATGCCGGATCCAGTGCGCGCTTGCTTTCAGCAGCGTTTGCGCACCCGCTGGATCCGTTGACCGGAGCTTCTGCGCACACGCGTTAAAGAAGCTCTTGAATTGGTCATGCAAGGTCGCCGCGCCGATACCGGCCAGACGGTCGACTGGCGCACGCGCAGCAGGCGACCACGACGCCCGCTGCGTCACATCGACCGCTCTGCCGAGCAAGCTGACTTTTCCCGGAACAGCGGGCAGCACAGCCGTCAGTCCGCGTGAAGCCAGGTAAGAGCGCAACTCTGCCAAGACGGTCGGCGAGAACGGCACAGAGCGTTCCTTGCCGTCCTGTTTCCTGACAACCAGATTCCATGCTTCGGTCGTGTCACCGGAAGCATCGCCATAAGGCGCACAGGTCAAGTCAGCCATGCGCGCCGACACCGCTTCCGAGATCCGAAGCCCTGTCTCATGCAGCAGCAGCAAGGCGAACTTCAGCCGCCGGTTTGCCGACGTTTGTGCCAAGGCATTGACTTCAGCTTGAACGAAGGCCCATTGAGCCGCGGTAAGGGTACGCGTGCTTTCCGCAGCCTCACTCTTCCGTGGCAGCGCCAAACCGGCGAGCGGATTTCCCTGCAGGTAACCATGGCTTGTCAGAAAGCCGTAAAGACTTTTAAGGATCGCAATGGCGCGACGCTGGGCGCTTGCCGACAGCGGACCCTCGAACGGTCGCCATAGTGGACTCCAGCGCGGCCGGGCGCGCGGACCGCACCATAACGCAGCCGGCTGCGGATCGGCGAGAAAATCGCGGTAGGCGACGCAGTCCTCCGGCGTCATCGACGACAGCGGCTTTTGGCGTTGCACGATGGCCCACAAGAAAAAACGTTCCGCTTCCTTCAGATAAGCCCGCTGCGTGTGCGACAGCACGGCCGATCCCGTCGAAAATGCTTCGGGTGCGGCTGGCGCAGGATCGTCTCCCCGATGTGGCGCCAGCGTTGCCTTCACACTGCTTCCCTGCTTCGCATCAACCCACGCCAGAATGGCTTCCCTATCGTTGTTTGCCGTAACCAGGCAGCGCTGCTGCGGCAGGCGGTACAAGCCGTCGACGCCCGACAGGCTGTCCGGCACGATCAGCTTTTCAAGCGGAACGATCGCCATGGCCGGTGGAACGATGGACTGCAACCGGGCAGGCGACACGCTGGCCCGGGGCGCCATCGCATGCGCACCGACGGTTTTGCCTATCGTCGCTTCATGCGCACGCAGCCAGTCGACTACCCGCGTCGCCTTGCTCATGCCAATGGCGGGTAAAGCCCGGTACCAGCCCGACCCAAGGCCATTGATGCGGTCAACCAGCAGTGCCAGCGTGGTCACGTCCGCCCTTTCCAGGCGGGCTGCCAGGTCAGGATGCAGCCAGGCGGATACCGCATCGCCGGCCCGCGGCGGCTCTGCTACCAGGCCCTCAAGCCAGCGCAACGTCTCCAGCTGCCTGCCAATGAGGCGCGCACGGCGCGATCCACGGCCTGCCGCGTTGCCATGCTCTGCATGGTAGGCAGCCAACTGCTCCGCTTCGGAAAAATCCTCCAGACCTCGTTCGGCAATGAAATCGGCCAGGGATGGCAATGCCGGAACTTCTTTTGCCGCGCCTGCGATATCGACGAGAACCAGCCGTGCTGCGCCATGGCGTTGCCAGCGACGGGCGGCGGCGGCGAATTCGTCGCGCAGCCAGGCAACCGTCTTGCGCACCGTCGCCGTGTCGCTGTGTTCTCCTTCCACCCGCAGATACCGGTTCCAGCTGGCACGCGTGTCCATGCCCTGGATAAGCGCGCGCATGAAGGCGAAATGCCCGAGGTGCAGCTTGCGTTGGCGCACCGGCGTCGCGGGCATATCCGCCTGCGTTCCCACCGCAGTGTGGCTGCCCCGGTCGGGGAATGTGCTGCCCGCCGTCATCGAGCGGCGCGGGGCTGCGACGCGGCCCTGTTGAAACGCACCTTTCGGCACGGGAGGCGGGCTGGCATCGAGGTTGATTGAAGCACGGTAAGTCCTTGATTTACGGAACTTCGTAACAAAGATTATCAGGAAGGGCAGATTTTACCGTGCTTTTTACATACCTTGATAACTTCAAAAAGCCCAGTGCCGGATGGCTTCTGGCGGCCCATATTTCTTGTGTTTGCGAAAAAATGACGACGGCAAATCCTGCTGGCAATCGTTCAGGAAGTGGGGGGAATTGAAAGAGGGAAAGGGTGGGAAACTGGAAGCTGGCAGTTGATGCGCGCAGTGCGGCTGCCGACCCATTTCACCGTGCCGACGGAAGCGCATCGCTTGACGATGCAAAAGGTTATCGAGGCATGGACAATCGGACTACGCCTCGTGCCCGATGGCGACTCGCCTTCACTAGGCAGCAAGCCAGTGTTCCTGACTCAACGCAGCTCGCCGTCCAAAATCACCCTCAGGCAATTTGTCCTGGAAAACGGGCCAGACCCATCCCACACGCTGCAGAACAGTGGCGGGCGGTACCACGCTCTCAGCTTCCCATCTTGCTAAGCATGAAGGCGGTCAGGAAGCCGGCCACGGTGATCAGTCCGGCAAGAGTATGGGCCACTTCAAACGCTTCCGGGATCATGGTGTCGACCAGCATGGCCAGGATGGCGCCTGCCGCGATGGCAGTGGTGGCGGCGACGACTTCCGGAGAAAATCCCTGAAAAACATGGTAGCCGACCAGCGCCGCCGCACCCGAAGCAAGGGCGATGCCGCCCCATATGCCGAAGATATAAGTGGCGCTACGGCCGGCCTTCTTCATGCCGGCCGCGCTCGACAGGCCTTCAGGAATGTTGGACAGGAAGATCGCTACGACGGCGACCATGCTGACCGTGCCGCCCTTGAGCATGCTCAGACCAATCACGATGGATTCCGGAATGCCGTCCAGCAGGGCGCCAATGGCGATTGCCATGCCGCTGCCAGCGGTTTCCTTTTCCGATGGCTGCTGGCCTCCCGACCTCTTCCGGTGCTGGGCGCCATGCCTGTTGATGAGCCAGTTTGCGGCAGTGAAGACGGTAGCGCCCAGCAGGAAGCCGAATGCGGTTGCCGCAAAGCCGCCGGTTTCGTAGGCTTCATCCATCAGTTCGAACGACAGCGCCGAAATCAGCACGCCGCTGCCGAATGCCATCACCGCGGCGATCAGCCGTTGCGGCACGTGGATGAAGTAGGCGATCACGGCGCCGACCAGCAGCGCGCCGCCGGCGACAAACCCCCAGAACCCGGCTTGAATGCTCAGTGGGATGATGTCCATCGGTTCTCTCTTCAGTAAATGACAGCTATGTTGAGCAGGTGTTTCATTATTCTCTTTTCCCGGCAAGGGACTTTGCTTGTACGCTGACGCAGGCGGTTTGTATTCCGCCGGTTCGCTGACGGCCGGCTGCATGGATCGCCCGCGCCGGGCATGGAAGCCGTCAACGTCCGCCTATTTCTTCGTACGGGACCCGCTTGGCACCAGCGTGATGACGTGGTTGGCAATTCCCTGTAAGCAGGAGGATGGGATTGGATTTTTGCTGTGCTGGCTTTGCGCGTCTCGGGTGCCGCATCGGCGCGGCGGAACAAGCGGCTATTCCCGCTGTCTTTCGATCGACCAGGCAACTGAATGATTGGAAACCGCCATGTCCCAGGACAACCGTATCGCGCTCGATATCTGGAGCGACTATGTCTGCCCCTTCTGTTACCTCGAACTGCCCGCCGTGAACCGGCTGCAGCAGGCGTTTGGACCGCAACTGGAGGTGCGCTGGCATGCATTCGAACTGCGCCCCGACCCGGTGCCGACCCTCGACCCGGACGGAGAGTATCTGCACACCGTCTGGAACCGCTCGGTCTATCCGATGGCCCAGCGGCTGGGCATGCGCATCCAACTGCCGCCGGTGCAGCCGCGCAGCCGCAAGGCCTTTGAAGCAGTCGCGTTTGCCCGGGATGCCGGCAGGTTCGACGCGATGCACCTGGCGCTGTTCCGCGGATTTTTCGAGCAGGGCAGGGATATCGGCGACAGCGCCGAACTGCTGAGGCTGGCGCAGGAAAGCGGCCTGGATGGCGCGGCGCTGCAAGCGGCGCTTGACGAAGGCCGCTATACGCAGCAGGTGTTGCAGGACGAACGCCAGGCGCAGGCGCTGGGCATGACCGGCGTACCGCTGATGCTGGTGCGGCGTGCCGGTGCGCCGCTGGAGACCGCGGCGCCGCTGCAGGGCGCGGTGCCCTACGAACACTTGCATGCCACCGCGCGCGATGTCGCTGCGCGTGTTGTTTGACGCCGCCGGCCGGGCTTTTGCCAGCGTTGGCAAGCACTTTGCGCCGTCATTGATGATCGCCAGACGGCTGCGCCTTGGAAAAACGCCGCCCTGCCGAATCGATGTGCCGGCCTCGCCGCGCCGACGCCAGGCCCCATGCCATGCCTTCTCTACGGAGTGAAAGCGTCTGCCTTCTTTACATGACCGCAGGACGGCACGGCTGCCTGCCAGGCCTCATGCCGCACGATGCAGTTCGATCACGGCCGGCTGTTGCAGCTGCTGCGCAGCCTCCGACCATGCGGCCTCTGCCTGCTGAAGGCTGGCGTGCTTGACATGCCCGTACCCCCGGATGAGTTCAGGAACAGAGGCCAGTCTTACCGCAGTCTCGTAATGTGCCGGCGTGGTCTTCTCCAGAATGAGGGCCACGGTCTGCTCGTACTTTTGTATCAGGTCGCGTTCGGTACGGCGCTCGGCGGTATGGCCAAACGGGTCCAGCGGCGTGCCACGCAGGAACCGCAGCCCGGCCAGCACCCGCAACACAGGCAGCATCCAGGATCCGAATTCCTTTTTCCTCGATTCGCCGGAACGCGGATCTTTCTGCGCAATACCGGGCGGCGCAAGGTTGAAGGAAATCCGGAAATCGCCTTCGAACTGCTGTTTCAACTCATCTATGAACTTCGGGTCCGACTGCAGCCGCGCCACCTCGTACTCATCCTTGTAGGCCATCAACTTGAAGTAATGACGGGCTACCGCCTCGGCAATCTGCGACTTTCCTGAAAACCGCTTCGATTCCCAGTCGCGCACGCTGTTGACGAGGGCGACATAGCGAGCGGCATACCCGGCATTCTGATACTCGGTAAGGAACTGTTCACGCGTTGCCATCAGTTCCTCGACACTGGCCGAAAGCTTGTGCTGCGAAGCAGCAGTGCCGCGCTGATTGCGCGCCGTGAGTGCGTCCACGGTCTTCAAATCATGTGCGGCGCGGCGTCCCCACAGGAACGCCTCCTGATTCATCCTCACTGCCGCGCCGTTCAATGCGATAGCCTGGCTGATTGCTTCTGCGGAAACCGGTATCAGGCCGCGCTGGTAAGCGTAACCCAGCATGAACATGTTGGCGGCAATCGCGTCGCCATGAATCGCCGTCGCCAGTCTGGTTGCATCGACGAACTCTGCCAGTTGCCCGCCCGCGGCCGCTTGGATGTTCTGCCGCAGCGATTCTGCCGGAAACCGCAGGTCCGGGCGACGGGTGAAGTCGCCGGTCATCATCTCGTGGGTATTGATCACCATGCGCGTGGCGCCATGCCTGACAACCGCCAGCGTCTTGTTGCTGGCGGAAACCACCATATCGCAACCCAGCACCAGATCCGCCCCGCCGCTGGCAACCCGGATCGCCTTGATATCGTCAGGTGACGCGCCGAAGCGCAGGTGCGACCAGACTGAGCCGCCTTTTTGCGCCATGCCTGCCATGTCGAGAATGCCGCAGCCCTTGCCTTCCATATGGGCGGCCATGCCGAGCACCGCGCCTATCGTGATCACGCCCGTGCCGCCCACGCCGGTAATGAGCATCGAGTACAGGCCTTTCTCGAGCGACGGCAGCACCGGCTCGGGCAATGCGGAGAAGATGTCCGTCTTCTGTTCCAGCGCGAGCTGCTTGCGCAACTGGCCGCCGTGGACCGTCACGAAGCTGGGGCAAAAACCCTTGTTGCATGAGAAGTCCTTGTTGCAGGCAGACTGGTCGATGCGGCGCTTGCGCCCGAATTCGGTTTCGACCGGCACCACCGACACGCAGTTGGACTTCACGCCACAGTCGCCGCAGCCTTCGCATACCAGCTCGTTGATGACCATTCTCTTTGGCGGGTCGGCAAGAAGCTGCTTCTTGCGACGACGCCGCTTCTCCGCCGCGCATGTCTGGTCATACACCAGCACGCTCACGCCGCTGACGTCGCGCAGTTCGCGCTGCACGGCATCGAGCTCATCGCGATGATGTATCGAGACGCCCGGCGCCCATTGCTCAGAGGACGTGTATTTACCCGGATCGTCGGTCACCACGGCCACCCTGGTCACGCCTTCCGCATGCACCTGGCGCGTAATGATTGCCGGGGTGAGCGGGCCGTCATGCTTCTGGCCGCCCGTCATCGCAACGGCATCATTGAACAGCACCTTGTAGGTAATGTTGGTGCCTGCAGCAACCGCCGCCCGGATGGCCAGCAGCCCGGAATGGAAATAAGTGCCGTCGCCGATATTCTGGAACATGTGCGTGCGTTTTGAAAAAGGCGCCTCGCCCACCCATGCCATGCCTTCGCCACCCATTTGGGTATAGCCCATGGTCTGGCGGTCCATCAGCTGCGCCATCCAGCTGCAGCCGATGCCGGCGTACGCCTTGCTGCCTTCCGGCACAACGGTCGATGAGTTGTGCGGGCAGCCGCTACAGAAATAGGGCGTACGCAGAAGCGGCTCGGCATGCGGTACTGCTTCGCGCAGACTGCGCAGCATGTCGACCCGCTCCTGAAGCCCGGTTATCTGATGGCGCGCCGCCAGCCGTTCGCCGATGGCGACGGCGACCTGCACGGAATCGAGCGCCATCTCGGGCTGAAACAGGGTGCGGCCCGTTTCATCCTTCTTGCCGACGATGCGCGGGGCGGCAGGGGAGCCATACAGGATTTCCTTGAGCTGCGCTTCCAGCAGGCTGCGCTTTTCCTCCACCACGATGACCATGTCCAGCCCCGCGGCAAACGCCCTGACGCCCTCCGGTTCCAGCGGCCAGGTGCATGCCACCTTGTAGAGACGCACGCCGGCCAGCGCCAGCTGCGACTCGGAAAGGCCCAGGTCCTCGAATGCCTGCAGCACATCGAGGTAGCTCTTGCCATGGGTGATGATCCCGATCTTCGCGTCCGCGCTGTCGTGCGTGATGCGATCGAGCCGGTTGGCCCGCACGAATGCGCGCACCGCATCCATCTTGTAGTTGTGCAGCCTGAATTCCTGCGCATGCGGCGTATCCGGCAGCCGGATATTGAGGCCGTCGGCCGGCAGCGCCATATCCTTCGGCTCATGGATTTCCAGCACCGGGTTCAACTCCACCGAACCGGAGGCATCGGCGTTTTCCTTTACGCATTTCATGCCGACCCAGCAACCGGCGTAGCGCGACAGCGCCCATCCATACAGGCCGTATTCAAGCAGTTCCCTGACGCCAGAAGGGCTGAGAACCGGGATGCTGGCGTCCACCAGCGCAAACTCCGATTGATGGCAGGTGGTGGACGATTCGCAAGTATGATCGTCCCCCATCAGGACCAGCACGCCGCCATGCCTGGCAGTGCCCGCGAGGTTGCCATGCCTGAAGGCATCGCCAGAGCGGTCCACCCCGGGGCCCTTGCCATACCAGATGGAAAATACGCCGTCGAACTTGCCCTCGCCGCCGATCTCCGCCTGTTGCGTGCCCCATACCGCGGTAGCGGCAAGGTCTTCATTCACGCCAGGCACGAAGCGTATATCGGCTGCCTGGAGATGCCTGGCGGCCTTGCCGAGTTCGCCATCGTAGGTGCCCAGCGGAGACCCGCGATAGCCCGAGATGTAGCCGGCCGTGTTGAGGCCGTTGCGGCTGTCCCGCAGCTTCTGGGTAAGGGGCAGGCGAACCAGCGCCTGCACGCCGGTCAGGAAAACACGGCCGTTCTCCAGCGTGTACTTATCTTCCAGCGACACATCTTTAATGCTCATGGAAAGCCTTTGGAAAGGGAGGTATCAGTCCGCATAAGGCAAGCGGCCAGTCACAGGGGCCAATCGTCCGTGCTCATTCAGGCGACGCCCAGATAAATCTGCCGGATCCGGTTGTCGGCGGCCATATCGGCGGCGCTGCCGCTCTGGGCCACCTGTCCGTGTTCGAGCACATAGACGCGGTCGGCAATGCGCAGCGCCGACTGCGCATCCTGCTCGGCCATCAGGATGGCTACGCCGCTTTCCCGTATCGTGTGGATGGCATCGAAGATTTCCATCTTCAGCCGATGAGCGATGCCGACCGATGGCTCGTCAAGAAGGAGCAGCTTGGGCGCGCCCATCAAGGCGCGGCCGATGGCCACCATCTGCTGCTGCCCGCCGGACAGGGTGCTGACCACCTGTGAAGCGCGCTCCTTGAGGATGGGAAAAAGTTCAACCACGCGCTGGTAGTCGCGCTCTATGGCGACGCGGTCTTTGCGCAGATAGGCGCCGAGCAGCAGGTTCTTTTTCACGGTCAGTTCCGTGAACAGCCGCCGGCCTTCCGGGCAATGGCAGATGCCGCGCCCCACTACCGCATGCGCCGGCAGGCCGTTCAGAGAGGCGCCGTCGAAGTCGAGCCTGCCCTGCGATGCAACCGAACGTGAAATGGCCTTGAGCAGCGTGGTCTTGCCGGCGCCGTTGGGGCCAAGGACAGCAACCAGTTCGCCGCGCTCGACGTGCATGCTGATGTCTTCCAGCGCGGTCGCCTTGCCATAGGTTGCGCTAAGGTGTTCTATCTCAAGCAACATTCTCGGTCTCCTGGCGGCCTATATAGGCTTCGATGACGCGTGGATTCGCGACGATCTCGGCCGGCGTTCCGGTGGCGATGACTTCGCCGAAGTCAATGGCGACCACCCGCGACACCAGCTTCATGAACTCGCGCAGCTTGTGTTCAATGAGCAGGATGGTGAGTCCCTTTTCCTGATGCAGCCGGCGTATCAGGACGGACAATTCCTCGATCTCGCTGGAACCCAATCCGGCAAAGGGCTCGTCCAGCAGCAGCAGTTCGGGTTCCGTCGCCAGGGCGCGCGCTATTTCCAGGCGCCGCTGGTCCCCATAGGAAAGCCGCTCCGCGAACACTTCTTCCTTGCCGGACAGGCCGACGTCGGCCAGCAGCGCGCGCGCTCTCGCATCGAGGTCGCAGGCGGGAACCCGCGGCCCCAGGCTGCCGACCCGCACGTTTTCCAGAAGCGTCATGCCGACGAAGGGCCGGCATAACTGGAACGTGCGTGCAATGCCGAGGCCCACGATGCGGTGAGGCGCAATGCCGCGCAGCGAGCGGCCATTCAGCGTCACCGTGCCGCTGTCGGCCGGTATGAAGCCGGTGAGAAGGTTGTACAGGGTGGTCTTGCCGGCGCCGTTCGGCCCAAGGATGCCAACGATTTCGCCGCGCTCCACGTCCATGCTCACGTGCTTGACGGCATGCAGGCCGCCGAAGCGCTTGTCGAGGTCCCTGACGGAAAGCAGTGTCATATCGTTTCTCCCTTGCCGACCATCTCGCCATCCAGGGCCGATCTGCCTGTCTTTCCGGCCGGAGCCGCCGGCTTCGCCGGCGCCTGCGGCTGCGCATCCTGCGATCTGCCCGACAGGCGCTGCCGGACTTTCTGCCAGATGGGCGCGACCAGCCCGGTAGGCAGGAAGAACAGGATAGCGATCAGGACCAGGCTGTATATCATCAGCCGCCATTCGCCGAAATCACGCAGGAGCTCGGTCATCAGGGTCAGCAGCAGGGCGCCGCCGACCGCGCCGTAGATGGACGCCATGCCGCCCACATAGACCATGGTGATGATCGTGATCGAGGTCACCACTGCAAACAGCTGCGGGCTCACCTGCAACTGATAATGGGCATACAAGGCGCCGCCGAGTCCAGCGAAGGCCGCGCTGATGGCTAGCGAGGCGATCTTGTAGAAGGTGATGTTCAAGCCGGCGGCGAGACAGGTCGCCTCGTCGCCGCGAATGGCCTTCAGAATCAGCCCCCAGTTCGAGCGGGCCAGGGCGACCAGAAGCGCGGTGACCAGCGCCAGCACGGCGAGCACGAACCAGTAGAAATGCAGCGGGGACGACAGCAGGGGCTCGATGCCCTGTATCCCTTCCTCGCCGCCGGTATATTCCCAGAAGATAAGCATCAGGCGCTGCATGATTACGGCGCCCGAGAGCATGGCCAGCGCAAAGTAGGGGCCCTTCAGCCTCAGCGTGGGAAGGCCCATGACGAGCGAGAAAACCACGGCCACCAGCATGGATGCCGGCAGGCTCCACCATGGACCGAAGCCGAATACCGTGTTCATGAAGCCGGCCGTGTAGGCGCCGACGCCGATGAAGAGCGAATGGCCGAAATTTTCCCGCCCGGTGAGACCGGACATGAAGTCCCAGCTGACCGCCCAGATGCCGTAAATCGCCGCCACGGTCAGCACGCCGACCAGATAGCGCCCGCCGAAGATGAGCGGCAATACGGCCAGCACGCCGAGTGCCACGATGGCGCCGACGCGGTCGATATTCCTGTATCGCGGATTGTTCATGGTCGCCATCCCGAAGTTAAAATGCGGCGCGCCGGCCGAAGAAGCCCGCCGGACGCAGGACGAGCATCAGGAGCGTGGCAAGCACGGAAACGATCTCGGTCCAAGAGCTTGAGCCCAGATAGGCCACCAGGGTCTCCGCATAGCCCAGCATGAATGCAGCCAGTATGCTGCCCGGTATCGATCCGAGGCCACCCACCACCACGATGGCAAACGCCTTGACGATAGGCAGCAGGTGCATGGACGGATTCACCGACAGGAAGGGGCCGGCCATGATGCCCGCCAGGGCTGCCAGCGCCGCCGACAATGCCATCACCAGGGAAAAGATGCGGTCGCTCGGAATGCCCATGTACTGCGCCGCTTCCGGGTCCTGCGAGATGGCCAGTATCGCGCTGCCCAGGCGCGACATCTGGATGAACAGGTACAGGGCGCCGATCGCCAGGGCGCTGACCACCAGCGCCAGCAGGCGCTGTCCGGCGACATCCACGCCGCCGATGCTGACCTTGGTATCGACGAAGGACGGGACGTTGCGGTATTCCGAGCCGAACACGAGGAACAGCATTTGCTCCACCACCAGCGCAACAGCCAGTGAAATCATCAGCACCGCCAGTTGTGAAGTGCGCATCGGACGGATGAAGACCCGTTCCACGACGACGCCAAACAGCGCCACTGCGGCCACGGTCACGATGGCGGCCAGCCAGAGCGGCAGCTTGGCCGACGACGTCAGCGCATAGGCGCCGTAGGCCCCAAGCGCATAAAACGATCCATGCGCCAGATTAAGCACCCTGGCAACACCAAAAATCAGCGTGAAGCCGACGGCAAGCATGGCGTAGATGGCGCCGGTCACGGCGCCGAAAATCAGAATTTCCAGCAAGGTCATCTCCTGAATAAGGCTGAACCGGCTGCGGCGCATTGAAGCGGCATCGTCCGCGTACGGCCGGTGTGGCGGCAATTCGATTGGCGCGCCAGTCAAGCCATGATCAAGGCTTGCAAAAGGCGTACGCCGGCGCCCGGCGTCTCGACGGCGGGTCCAACTCGGCTATGTGGAATGGTTTGTTACGATGCCGCCACCGACCGTGCCATTGTTGGCGCACGGGCAGTGGCTGACGCCGCTTACTTGCTCATCCAGGGAGGCAGCGTGAACTGTCCGGTGCGTAATTCCTTGGGCCACAGCACCACGCGATTACCCTTGTCCTGCCATTGGACAAACAACAGGTTCATGTTCTTGCCGCCGGCCTTTACATCATGGTTCTCATCGAATTCCATGGTGCCGGCAACCCCGGCGATCGAGGTTTTCTCGAGCGCCTTGATGACAGCATCCGCATCCAGGCTCTTGGCACTTTCGGCCGCCTGCGCATAGGCATGGACCGCATCATAGGCACCGAACGCGGTGTAGACCGGCACCCTGCCGGTGCGTTTCTTGAACTCGTCGAAGAACGGCACTGTCTTCGGGGTCAATGGCGCCCGCACTGCAAAGTTCGCCGCCACTTCGCTGATGGCCTTGCCGCCGACCCTGTCGAAGAAATCGCCGTCCATGCTCTTGACGTCGATTCCTCCATAAGGAATGGGCACGCGCGCGTCGTACCATTGCTTGGCGAAGGTATCGCTGGACGCATGGGATAGTATGACCAGCAGGAACTGGGCTTCGCTGGCGCGCACCTTGGACAGCAGGGGCGAAAAGTCGGATGTGCTGGCGTCGAAGAATTCAGTCATGCGGATATCCGCGCCGACTTCGCTGGCGCCCTTCTTCAGAATCGGCACCAGGTCCTGCACCCACTTCGCATTCTCGCCGATGATGGCAAGCTTCTTGTACTGAAGCTCGCCGATCAGCATCCCCGAGATGAAACCAACCAGTTGCCGCGCCTGATGGGCAGCATTGATCGGCCCCACGCGGAAGATGTACTTGTACTTGTCGTAGTCCTGCTTCACCTTTGCAGTGATGGCGGGCGACGCCGCCCCGACGCCGAGATAAATGGTTTTCGCGGTAGATATGTGCGGCAGTTGAGCCAGCGTCACGCCACTGGTATAGCCGCCGATTAATACATCGGCCTTTTCATCGGCTGTGAGTTTCTTGATGGCGCTGATGCCGGTCTCCGGGTTCTCCGTTTCGTCAGCAACCGTCATTTCAAGCTTGCGCCCGAGCACACCGCCCTTGGCGTTGACCTCGTCCATCGCTATCTTGATTGCGTCCTGGGTGTCTCGTCCCACTTGCAGCTGCATTGCAGTAGGCACACCTATCTTGATGGTCTTTTCTTGAGCAGAGGCCGGGGCGGAGGCCACGATGAAGGTGGAGAAAGCCAGCAGCACGCCAAGGCCCCGAACGCAGGCTCTGATGCAGGAATCTTGCTGGGGGAAAGAATCAGGGCGGAAAATCCCGGCCCGTACAGACGCGGTCATATGTCTCACTCCTTAAGGTTCTTTTTTATAGAGGTGGCCGAATTCTCTGCTCTGGGCCACTGAAATAACCATACTTCATTGATTACGTTTTGGTCAACTGGTAAAACCAACCTCACTGCAGTTGCCTGGCGAGACGGCACGAGCCAGGTTTCGGTATAGAGAACCGGTCACTTTCCCCGTTACATTCCCTGCCATGTATCGGACAGACGCCAGCCCGCCGCTTCGCTGCGCAGAAGGCATTGCCAGAACGCTGGCCAGCAGTCTGTAAAATGCCGGCTGAAAAACGATTACGTAAATTCAATGAAACAGGATGACTGCAGGAAAGGCTGGCCGGCCTGCATCACCACGCGTCCGCATAGACGAGACGGCGAAGAATGACTACTCATGCATAGACAAGACGCACCGACTCCTTTCCCCTTTCGCCTGGATCTTCATCGATGGCAGCAACTTGTCTCCCCAAGATGGGTTTCGGCCCTGATCGCTGGCCGATCTGTCGTGGCCGCTCCGGCCAAGCGCTGGCTGCTGCTGGAAATCGGCTTTGGCGCGATGGACGCCTATTTGCAAGCGCATATTCCGGGCGCCGCCTACATCGACACCAGCGAGTTCGAGAATGGCCCGCTGTGGAACAAGGTTGCCGACGCGGTGCTGGTGGACTTGCTGCTCGGCTGCGGAATCCGTCATGACACCACGGTCATACTTTACGGACGAAATCCATTAGCCGCTGCCCGCGCCGCACATCTGATGCTGTATATGGGCGTCGATGATGTGCGCTTGATCGATGGCGGCTATGCTGCCTGGACCAGGCTGGCTCTTCCATTGGAACACGGGTTGCCCGCCCCGTTTCATGCTGTACCGAACTTCGGTGCCCATTACCCGGCTAATCCGGAATATCTCCTTGATATGCCGCAGACCAGGAGGTTGCTGGAGGCGCCTGCTGACGCTTGCCTGGTAAGTGTTCGAACCTGGAATGAATTTATCGGCGAGACGTCCGGCTATAGCTATATCCCGGCCAAGGGGGAGATTGCCGGCGCCATATGGGGTCGCTCAGGGAAGGATCACGATGTCAACAGCATGAGCGAATTCCATGATGTCCATGGAAGGATGCGGGCCGCTGCCGAAATCAGCCAGATGTGGCGGGCCAAAGGAATATGTCCAGATAAGCAAACGGTGTTTTATTGCGGCACCGGCTGGCGTGCCTCGCTGGCCTTCTTCTATGCGTGGCTCATGAACTGGAAGCGGATCAGTGTTTACGACGGAGGCTGGTGCGAATGGAGTCGCGATCCAGATAATCCAGTAGATTGCCGCGCTTGCGCGACGTCGTATCCAGCCACGCCGCTTGAAAAGGCAATGGCAGGCTGATGCTTGGAGGAAGCGGGCCACGTTAGCGGTCCGGACCAAGGGCGAGCCAGTGGCCGAAGTAATGCAACGGCCTGGCTAGCTCAGCCAGCCCAGTATGGTCAGTAACAGTTCAACCGCCTGCTCTGGCGCATGCTCGGAAGCCGCTGTTTGCAGGGACTGCAGGGAAGTGGAGCAGGTTTCAGTCAGCGCCAGCAGAATGGAACGTCGCTCGCTTTCGGTGCAGGCTTTGAAGCGCTCCCGCCAGCGCAGCACGGTCGTGTTATCGACGCCGCAGATTTCCGCGCTTTTCCGTATGCTTTTCTGCTGCGTGACCGTATGGAGAAAGAGAAACCACTTGTCCTTGCTGCGCAAGCGCGCCAGGCTGGTTCCGGTAAGGGGATTAAAGGTGCGCTTGCAATCAGTGCAGCGATAGCGCGGGAGGCCGCCTGCCGCCCCCCATCGCTGCACATTCACACTGGCGCAGTGAGGGCACGTCCGGCTTGGAGCGCTCTGTGCTGCTTCAGCGGAGGAACGTCGATGTTGCTGATTTCCTCCGCTGCCCGATGTCGAATCACTACTCATCGTGCTGTTGGCTGGTTCGGACGCACCACGGCTCTACATGACCGGAAACGTCATGCATACTCCTTTGTGCCTTCCAGCTCTTTCCTTTCACTCTTTGCCTCTTCCCTCTCGGCTTTACCATTCGACGCCTCGATGACACGCTTGCGCATCGGCGCCAGGACGGTGCGTGCAAGGATGCCCGCGCTGATGGTAATGACCGCGCTAACGATGAATACCCGATCCCAATCGCGATTCACAACCAGCAGCGAGGCCAGCGGCACCAGGAGAGCCGCGGTGCCTTTCGCAGTATACAAGGTGCCTGCATTGGCGGCGGCGTTTTTGACGCCAAAGGTGTCGGCGCAGATCGCCGGAAAGATCGAAAAGATCTCGCCCCAGAAAAGGAAGGTAAGGGCTGCGAACGTCATGAACGCGACCGGATGATGACCGAATTTCATCAGGCCCAGCATGGACAAGCCCTCGCCGATGAACACGATCATCATCACGTTTTCACGCCCAATCCGGTCAGAAATAAAACCGCACAGCGGCCGTGTGAAGCCGTTGCACAGATTGTCGATCGACAGCGTCATGGTCAGCAGCGGCAGCGTTACGCCAAACAGGCTGACAGGCAGATTGGCGATGCCGTAGTCCTTGGCGATCGGCCCGATCTGCGCAGTAGCCATCAGGCCGCCGGCAGCAACTGCCACGAACAGCAGGTACATCAACCAGAAGACCGGGGTCTTGATCATTTGGCCGGCAGTATAGTTGGCCTTGGTCGCGACGATCTTCGGCACCGGCATGACGCCGGGCCGCACTACCGGTCGCACCAGGAGCAGCGAGAGGAGGAAAATGATCGCTCCCTGCGCAATGCCGAAGAACAGGAAGGCATGTTCGTAGCCGGATGCCTGGATCATATTCCCGATCGGGATAACGGTGGCTGCGGCGCCGGCGCCGAATCCGGCAGCGGTCAGTCCTGCCGCCAGGCCGCGCTTGTCCGGAAACCACTTGAGCGCGTTGCCGACGCAAGTGCCATAGACACAGCCCGCGCCGATGCCGGCGATAACAGCTCCCGCATACAGCATGACGAGATTGCTGGCAAAAGAATTGATCACCCAGCCCAGGCCAGCCATGATTGCGCCGAAGGCGACGACCGGGCGCGGACCGAATTTGTCTACTGCCCAGCCTTCAATCGGCACCAGCCAGGTTTCAACAACGATGAAGATCGAGAAAGCGAGCTGTATCCCCGGCAGTCCCCAGTGGTTCTTGGCTTCCATTGGGCTAACGAACAAGGTCCAGGCATATTGCAGGTTCGCCACGAGGCCCATGCATATAATGCCGATGATCAGTTGCATCCACCGATTGGGATAGCGCACGCCGGCCGGCGCGACAGCTTTTTCCTGCGTCATTTGAGTCTCCGTAATTATGGTTTATGTTTGGTCTCGTCAGGCAGCCAACCCGGATGGGAATTCACGGAGATCGGGCTTACCTGTATCCGCGATACCGATCGGATTGGTCGTGCTCCGCATGGACGTGCCTGTTCGAAGCGTGCTGCGTCATCCTCGGCTCCGGAGAGCAGCGCAGACAGCCAGGTTGCGATGGACTACCGGCCGAAGTCGCCTGTATTTCCATCCACGATGGCTGCATGCTTATGATCTCCAGATCTTCGATCCTCGCCTTGAAGTAGATGGCCAATCCCATCGCTTCGATCAGGCTCGCGATGTAGATAAACACTACCCAGCGAGGTATGGAGTGAGGTCGGGATATTCGCTGCATGAGCAGCAAGATAGAAGTTGGAATGCCCTAGGTAATTGACCGCGGTCAATTTCCAAAAACGGTTTCAGAGGGGGTAAATCTGGTGGCGTTAGCGTTGGATGTTGGTGAAATATTAGGCAGACTTCGCCGTCCGGACGGTGGTCGGAGGATATGGAGACAAGCCTGTGACACATCAACACTTAACGCTAACAACAATATTTTTTGATGCAAGCGCCAATTAAATTCGCGCGATGCGCCTAGACCAGTTTTAGCGGTGGCTGATGGCGCCGATGGCTAGCCGGAGCGGGTCTTGGATGCCGCCGCGTGCAACCTGCCGTCTGCAGTTGCCTTGGCAGTGATGGCGGCAGACCCTTGAAGATGCCTATACAGCAAGTTTTTCCACAAGCCCATTTCTTTATGTAACAGCTGTAACGAGGCAGCACATTTTGACGAAGGCAGGCCTGCGTTGACTATATTTGCGTCGTGGTGCGCTAGCTAAGGCGCTCAATGTGTCGGACCAGATGAACGGACGCCACTGTTCACCGATGACGTCAGGGCCGGGTTAGCGCCGGCCACCGCAAAAGCCTCAACGCCTTTCGGGTTGGGGCTTTTCCACTTTGTCGGCGGAGTTGCTGAAGCGGCAGCCGGCGTGCCGGCTTCATTCCAAGCCGCAGACCAGGGCCGCCAAGGCTTTCCATGCCGTTGCTCAGCTCAGGACCTGGTCCACTGTTGCGTCTTCCTGCGAAAGCGTTTTAGGACTTGATCCGATGGCTCGCCCGGCACAGCCTTAATCCGGAACGATTGCCGTCACCTCGATTTCCACCCGGGCACGATCCTCGATCAGCGCCACCACCTGCACCGCGGTCATCGTGGGGTAGTGTCGCCCGATGATGTCGCGATACGCGTCGCCAATCTCCTTGTAGGCATTGACGTATTCCCGCTTGTCCACCACGTACCACGTCATGCGCACGATATGCTCAGGCTTTGCATCGCCCTGTGCCAGCACCGCCACGATGTTCTGCAGAGCCTGCCTTACCTGGCCAGCGAAATCATCGGTCTGAAACCGGCATTCGGCGTCCCAGCCTACCATTCCGCTTACGACGACCGTACGGCCGCGGGCCGAGATGCCGTTCGAGTACCCTTTGGCGCGCAGCCAGCCAGGCGGTTGTAGAAAATCCATGAGCTTGCCTTTCCCTGTTCAGTTCGTTGTGTTCACATGAAACGCCGCGATGCGTGCGCGCAGCGGATCCGGTATCGGCACCGCGCGGCGCTCCTTCAGGTTCATCAGCGCCAGCACCAGGCCGGCGCGCACCCGGTCTTCTCCCGCCGGCCCTGCCAGCCTGACCTGCAGCGTGACGGATGCGCCCCCGATCTTCAGCACGCGCAATTCCGCACGCAGCACCTCGCCCAGTTCGCTTGGTGCGACAAAGGAGGTCTCGACATGCACGGTCGGCAAGCCCAGGCCGCGTTCCAGGTGCAGTTCGCGGAAGCTCGTGCCCAGCGCCTGGGCGCACCAGTCCTCCACCAGGTTATTGAACATCTCGAAATAACGCGGATAGAACACGATCCCGGCCGGGTCGCAGTCGCCGAAGCGCACTGTCACGTTCTTAGCAAAGACAGGGCTCTCGCCTTCCTGCATGGCATCGATGGCGTCGTTCATGTCATGCCGATGCGTCACGCAGCAGTTCGCGGCCGATGATCATCTGCTGCACCTCGGTCGCGCCTTCATAGATGCGTAGCGAGCGGATCTCGCGGTACAGGCGTTCCACCGGCTGCCCGCTGACCACGCCGAGGCCGCCAAACATCTGCACGGCGGCATCGATCACCTGCTGGGCAGTCTCGGTTGCCGTCAGCTTTGCCATGGCGGCTTCCTTGGTCACGCGCTGCCCCTGGTCGCGCGCCCATGCGGCGCGGTAGGTCAGCAGCGCCGCGGCGTCCACTCCCGTGGCCATCTGCGCCAGCTTGGCCTGTGTCAGCTGGAAGTCGGCCAGGGTCTTACCGAACATCCTGCGGGTGGTGGCGCGCTGCAATGCTTCGTCCAGCGCGCGCCGCGCCATGCCCAATGCCGCAGCCGCAACCGACGTACGGAAGATGTCCAGCGTGGCCATTGCCACCTTGAAGCCTTGTCCGGCATCGCCCAGGCGGTTTGCAGCCGGAATACGGCAAGCAGAAAATTTCAGCCGCGCCAGCGGATGCGGCGCTATCACGGCTATGCGCTCGACGATGTCGAATCCCGGCGTGCCGGCCTCGACAATAAAGGCTGAAATGCCGCGCGCGCCGGGCGCCTCGCCGGTGCGTGCAAACAGCACGTAGATATCGGCAATGCCGCCATTCGAAATCCAGGTCTTCTCGCCGTCCAGAACATAATGGTCGCCGTCGCGGGTCGCGGTGCATTCCATCGCAGCGACGTCGGACCCCGCCTCCGGTTCCGACAGGGCGAAGGCCGAGATCGCCGTGCCGGCCGCCACGCGGGGCAGGTATTGCTGCTTGTGCTCCTCGCTGCCGAACAGGGTAATTGCGCCGGAACCCAGCCCCTGCATGGCGAAAGCGAAGTCGGCAAGGGGATTGTGGCGCGCCAGGGTCTCGCGTATCAGGCAGATGGCGCGCGTGTCGATGTCATCGCTGTTACCGCCATGGGCCGTTCCGCCCACCGCGTGGCGCAGCCAGCCAGCCGTTCCGAGGTCACGCACGAGGTCACGGCATAATGCATCGACGTCCGGGCCGTGCCTGTCGGCGACGTGCTGCTGCGACCATGCGTCGAGAGTCTGCGCCAGTTCGCGGTGGCGTGGCGCGAAAAAGGGCCAGTCCAGATAACGTTGATCAGCCATGCTTTTCCTTAATTACCTTCGAATGTGGGTTTCTGTTTGCCGACGAATGCGTGATAAGCGCGGTGAAAATCATTGGTCATCATGCAGATCGCCTGTGACTGCGCTTCCGCTTCAATGGCTTCGTCAACGCCCATGTTCCATTCCTGCTGCAGCATCTTCTTCGTCATGCCATGCGCGAAAGTCGGCCCGCGGGCCAGATCGGACGCGAAAGCAAGCGCTTCCGTCAGCAAGTCTGCTGGCGCGCATAGACGATTGAAAAACCCCCAGCGCTCGGCCTCTTCGCCGCCAAGCGAGCGGCCGGTGTAGAGCAGCTCGGAAGCGCGCCCCTGTCCGATCAGGCGCGGCAGCAGAGCGCATGCACCCATGTCGCAGCCTGCCAGTCCCACCCGGGTGAATAGAAACGCGGTCTTGCTGCGCGCCGTTCCCATGCGGATATCCGCCGCCATCGCCAGGATCGCGCCGGCGCCTGCGCACACGCCGTCAACCGCCGCGATGATCGGCTGCGGACAGGCGCGCATCGCCTTCACCACGTCGCCGGTCATGCGCGTGAATGCGAGGAGTCCCGGCATGTCCAGCTTCGTCAGCGGACCAATGATGTCGTGCACGTCGCCGCCCGAGCAGAAATTGTCGCCGGCGCCGGTAATGACGATCGCATGGGCGTCCTCCGCGGTAGCCATGGCGCGGAACAACTCCCGCAGTTCGGCGTAGGAGTCGAAGGTCAGCGGGTTCTTGCGGTCAGGGCGGTTCAGCGTCACGGTGGCGACGCCCTCCTTGACATTAAACAGGAAATTCCGGGCTTCGTAATCGGCGATCCGATGTTGGTGGTTGAAGCCTTGCTGCGGCTCGCCGGGTAGATAACGCATGTTGGGCATCCTCGTGTTGATTAATAAAGGCGCAGGCAAGCGTGGCCGACGTCAGGCGCGATCCGCCTGATCGCGGTCGTTCATGGGAGGCTCGTTCAGATGCTGCTTGATCTGCGAGAGCAGTTCGATCAGCTTGCCCTTGTCCCTGGACGACACGCCGCCTAGCAGCTCGGTGATCCATTCCTCGTGCGCAGCCGCCATGCGTGAAAATGCGCGTCGGCCCGACGCAGTCAGCTTCACGCTGTAGGCGCGCCTGTCGTGTTCGTCCGGCACGCGCACGACGAGCTTTTCCTGCACCAGCTGCTCCGCAATGCCGGTGATGTTGCCGCCAGTGACCATCATGCGCTTGGAAAGCTCGCCCATGCGCAATCCCTCGGGGTGCCGTTCCAGCTGGGCCATCAGGTCGAAGCGGGGCAGGGTAATGCCGAATTCGTTGCGCAGCCGGCTGCGGATCTCGGTTTCGATGCGCACCGTGCACGACAACATCCGCAGCCAGAGCTTCAATGGCTGGTGATGGTCATGGGTCAGGCGGCTCTCCATGTCGACGACCTCTGCGGCCTTGATGCGCGTGGCGTCCGCGTCGCCTGCAGCGGTCTTGCGTGGTTTCTTTAGGTTGCTCACAGTATTTCTCCGCCTGCTACGGCAAGGGCCTGCCCGTTCATTGCATCCGATCCCGGCAGGCACAGCCAGGTGACGGCGTTCGCGACTTCATCCGGCTGCACCAGCCTCTTCTGCGGATTGCCGGCGGTTAGCTCGGCCAACGCCGCCGCTTCGCTGCGCCCGGTCTTGGCGACAATATTGGCGATGCTTTCCCGGACGATCTCGGTCTCGGTGTAGCCCGGGCAAACCGCATTGACCGTAATCCCCTTCGTCGCCAATTCCATGGCCAGCGAACGGGTCAGTCCGATGACGCCATGCTTGGCGGCGCAATATGCTGAAACATACTTGTAGCCGGTCAGGCCGGCCGTGCTCGCCACGTTCACGATGCGGCCCCATCCCGACGCCAGCATGTCCGGCAGCGCGGCATGGGTGCAGTGGAAGGCGCCGGTGAGGTTCACCGCAAGCATGTCCTGCCACAGCGCTTCGTCCGTCTTCAGGAACGGCGCCGACTGCGCCTGCCCGGCGTTGTTGACCAGGATATCCACGGGGCCAAAGCGCGAGCGCGCCGCGCTGAAGGCATGGCCGACCGATTCGGACGAGGCGATATCGGCAACCACGTAATCGATCTGGCCGAACCGGCACAGGTCGCTCACCGTGTTTGCGAGTGCATCGGCATTGCGCGCCGAGACTGTCACGCGGGCGCCCTGCATCAGCAAGCCTCGCGCAACCGCCGCGCCGATGCCACGGCCGCCGCCGGTCACGAATGCATGTCTTCCCGCCAGGTTTTGACTGTGAAGCATCATCATCCTTCCAGCAGCCTGGCCGCAAGCTGCGCCGGCGTTGCCATGGCGCTGGCGGCGGCATTCTGCCTTTCGCGTTCCAGGTTGCGCTCCAGTTGCGCCTTGCCCGCCGCGTACTGCCTGGGCCAGTCAATATCGTGGAAGCCGATCTTTGCCGCCTCGTTCAGGGTCCACGCTGGATTGGCAAGATGCGGCCGGGCGATGGCGCACAGATCCGCGCGGCCGGCGGCAATGATGCTGTTTGCATGGTCCGCCTCGAAGATCGCGCCAACGGCCATGGTGGGAATACGCGCTTCGTTGCGGATGCGGTCGGCAAAGGGCGTCTGGAACATGCGGCCGTAGACAGGCTTCTCCTGCTTGCTGACCTGGCCGGAGGAACAGTCGATCATGTCGGCGCCCGCAGCCTTGAACAGGCGCGCGATCTCCACCGCGTCATCGGGCGTGATGCCGCCTTCCACCCAGTCATGCGCCGAGATCCGCACGCTCATGGGCTTGTCCTGCGGCCATACCGCGCGCATCGCCCTGAATACACGCAGGGGATAACGGCAGCGGTTTTCGAGCGAGCCGCCGTAGTCGTCGGTGCGGCTGTTGGTCAGCGGCGAAATGAAGCTCGACAACAGATAGCCATGCGCGCAGTGCAGTTCCAGCCAGTCGAAGCCGGCCGTTGCAGCCTCTCGCGTGGCGCGCACGAAATCCTGTTCGATCCGGTCCATGTCGTCCGTTGTCGCCTCCCGTGCCTGCTGCGACACGCCGGCAATATATTGCTGCGGCGACGCCGCCAGCAGCGGCCAGTTGCCGTCGTCGAGCGGCATGTCGATGCCGTCCCATGCGCATCGAGTAGAGCCTTTCGGGCCGGCATGGCCGAGCTGGATTGCCATCCTTGCGGTCGAGTTCGCATGCACGAAGTCGACGATGCGCTTCCATGCCGCCGTGTGCTGCGGCGTGTACATGCCGGGGCAGCCAGGCGTGATGCGGGCATCGGCGGAGACGCAGGTCATCTCGGCAAACACCAGGCCGGCGCCGCCCATTGCGCGGCTGCCGAGGTGCACCAGGTGGTAATCGCCGGCCACGCCGTCGACGGCCGAATACTGCGCCATGGGCGACACGACGATCCGGTTCTTCAGCACGGTGCCGCGCAGGCGGTAGGGCGTCAGCATCGGCGGGATGCTGGACCGCGCGGCGCCTTGCGGCAGCCCTGCCGCTTCGAACGCATGCTGTGCGATCCAGTGCTCGTAGCGCTCCACATAGCCGGCATCGCGCAGGCGCAGGTTCTCATGCGAGAGGCGCTGGCTGCGGGTCAGCATCGAGTAGGCGAATTGTTCCGCTTCCATCGCCGTGTAGCGGTCGACGTTTTCAAACCACTCCATCGAGTTGCGCGCCGCGCTCTGAATTTTCAGTACTTCCACCGCCCGCACCTTCTCGTAGGCGGCGATGACCTGCTCGATGCCATTCGGCCCTTCCGCAGCAAAGCAGCGGGCCAGTTCGATGGCGTCCTCCAGCGCAAGCTTGGTGCCGGAGCCGATCGAGAAATGCGCGGAATGCGCAGCGTCGCCCATCAGCACGACGGGCACGCGCCTGCCGTCGATCTGGTTCCAGTGCACCCAGCGGTCGCAGATGATGCGCGGGAAACGAATCCAGATCGCGGAGCCGCGCAGGTGCGACGCATTGCTGATCAGGCGGTTGCCATCGAGCTGGTCGGCAAAAAGCCTCTCGCAGAACGCGATCGCTTCTTCCTGGCTCATCTTGTCGAGGCCGGCTTTCTGCCAGACCTCTTCCGGCGTTTCGACGATGAAGGTGGAAGTGTCGCCGTCGTACTGGTAGGCATGGGCCTGGAACCAGCCATGCTCGGTTTCCTTGAAGGCAAAGGTGAAGGCGGAGAAAAGCTTCTTTGTGCCCAGCCACACGAAGCGGCATTTGCGGGTCTCGATATCGGGCCGGTAAGTCGCCTCGTAACGGGTGCGTATGCGGCTGTTCAAGCCGTCGCAGGCGATCACGAGGTCGGCGCCGTAGGCCTTTGCCATCTCCTGGTCGTCCGTGACGTCGGTCTCGAACACCAGCCTGACGCCAAGCGCCTCGCAGCGCTGCTGCAGGATGTTGAGCAGGCGCTTGCGCCCGATGCCGCAAAAGCCGTGTCCGCCGGAAGTGACCGTCTGCCCCTTGAAATGGACGTCGATGTCGTCCCAGTGGTTGAACGATTGCAGGATGGTGGTCGCAGTCGGCTCATCGGCATTGACCAGGTTGCCCAGCGTCTGGTCGGAAAAGACGACGCCCCAGCCGAAGGTGTCATACGGCCGGTTGCGTTCAATCACGGTGATCTCATTGGCCGGATCCTGCTTCTTCATCAACAGGGCGAAATACAATCCGGCGGGACCGCCGCCGATACAGATAATCTTCATTGCGATTCCTTAAAGTCGACCTGCCTGTTGGGGCCTGGTTTCAGGGCGCCCTGGCGGGCAGTGGCTGCCACGGTCACCAGGTCCCAAGGCGTAGCTTGAAACGCTGCACCTTGCCGGTTTGCGTGCGCGGCAGCGATGGGACGAATGCAATTGCCCGCGGATATTTATAGGGCGCGATCCGCTGCTTGACGAATTCCTGCAGCGACTTGACGAGGGCGTCCCCTGGCTCGGCATCGGGCCTGAGCACGACGAAGGCCTTGACGATCTGGCCGCGGGCGTCGTCGGGCTCGCCGATGACGGCGCATTCCGCAACGCAGGGGTGCCTCTGCAGCGCGTCTTCGACTTCGGGCGCGGCAATGTTATAGCCGGCGGAAATGATCATGTCGTCGGTGCGGGCGTGGTAGAAGAAATAACCGTCCGCATCCATCTCGTAGGCGTCGCCGGTCACATTCCAGCCCTTGCATACATAATCGTTCTGGCGCTCGTCGGCAAGGTAGCGGCAACCTGTCGGCCCCTTCACCGCCAGCCGCCCGACCGTGCCCGGCGGCAGCGGCTCTCCCTGGTCGCTCAGCACGCACGCCTGGTATCCCGGAACCGGCTTGCCGGTTGCGCCCGGACGGATGTCGCCATCCGCCGCGGAGATGAAGATATGCAGCATCTCGGTCGAACCGATGCCGTCGATCATGCCGATTCCCGTCGCCTGGTACCAGCTTTCCCGCGTCGCCAGGGACAAGGCCTCGCCGGCGGACACGGTCTTGCGCAGGCTGGACAAGTCATACTTGCCTGCCAGCGCCGCCATCTGGCGGTAATAGGTGGGCGCGGTGAAGCAGATGGTGGCCCGGCGGTCCTGAATGGCTTGCAGCAGCAGGTCAGGCGTCGGCCGCTCCAGCAGCACGGTGGAAGCGCCCGCGCGCAGCGGGAACAGGAGCAGGCCGCCCAGGCCGAACGTGAAGGCCAGCGGCGGCGTGCCGATGAATACGTCGTCCGGCTGCACTTTCAGCGTCGAGCGCGGAAAGCAGTCGCAGACGGCCAGCACGTCGCGATGGAAGTGCATGGTGCCTTTCGGCCTGCCAGTGGTGCCGGACGTGAAACCAAGCAGGCATACGTCTTCGGCGGCGGTGTCGACGGCGTCGAACGAGGTGGGTTTGGCCGCCATCAATTGTTCCAGCGACCCCGGCGTGTCGTCGTTGAAATAGAGCACCGGCCCAAGCGAAACCGACTGGCTGCGCGCCAGCTCCATCTCCTCCCTGAGCGGGAGGGAGCACAGTGCGCCATTAACCTGCGCCTTGTCGAGCACCGCCACCAGCTCGGAGGCGCGCAGCAAGGGCATGGTAGGCACGGCAATGCAGCCGGCTTTCCAGATTGCCAGCACGCTTGCAGCCATCATGGCGTTGTTCGGGCCGCGCACCAGAACGCGGTTGCCGGAGACGAGTTGCATGTCTTCGCGCAGCACATGCGCTATGCGATTCACCGATTCCAGCAGCTGTGCATAGGTCCAGCTTCCATGCGCACCATGGATCGCCGGTCGGTCCGCGCAGCCGGATGCAACCATTTTGTCGAGCAGCTCCACGGCGCAGTTCACGCGCTCCGGATATTGCAGCTCCGGCAAATCAAAGCGCATCTCGGGCCAGGCGCCGGGTGGCGGAAGATGCTGAGCGGCAAAGGTATCCGCGTAGGCTGTAGCGGCCATTCATGTCTCCATTATTGATCCCGATCCTGGCAGGATCGTTGCGCCGGGCTCAAGCGCAGGTTTTGAAAATACTTTAGACCTAAAGTATTTTTCCGGCAAGGAGAATTTGGTGACATCGAAAAAAATCCAGGCGCCGTCCTTCTTGATCCGGGAACGGCCGGCCCATGACGTCAGGATGGAAGCCTGCGGCGGCGCACGGCGGAATCGCCATGAATGGTAAGCTGAGCCGTTGCCATCGACGGCGGGAATTGCAAGGTAGGAGACCCGAGTCCTTGTGTTGTTCCCGCAAGGCGAGCGCAAATGCAAGGCCTGCCTGGAGCGGTGAAGTTGTTTGCCGGCGACGGCTTTTTTCCAACGCGTCCGGCGCACGAGCCTGCCGCTCAACATCAAATTAAAACCAACATCAGGAGAACCGACGATGAACACGATTTCCATGCTGATCAATGGCGAGCGGGTACAGGCAGGCAGCGGCGCGCAGTTCGAGCGGCGCAATCCGCTGGACGGCAGCATCGCGACGACGGCGCCGGCCGCCGGCGTCGACGATGCCATCGCGGCGGTCGACGCGGCGCAGCGGGCCTTTCCGGCCTGGACCGCGATGGGGCCAGGCGAGCGGCGCGCGCTGCTGATGAAGGCTGCCCATGCGCTTGAAGCCAAGGGCGAGGCCCTGGCCGCCGCGGTCGCAGCCGAGACGGGCGGCTCGGCACTGTGGTCCGGCTTCAACGTGCATCTGGGCGCAAACATGCTTCTGGAAGCCGCCGCCATGACCACCCAGATCAGCGGTGAAATCATTCCCTCCGATGTTCCCGGCAGCCTCGCCATGGGCGTGCGTCAGCCCGTCGGCGTGGTGCTGGGCATGGCGCCCTGGAATGCGCCGGTGATCCTGGGCGTGCGCGCGATCGCCATGCCGCTTGCCTGCGGCAATACCGTCGTGCTGAAGGGCTCCGAGCTGTGCCCGGCCACGCATGGCCTGATCGTCGAAGCCATGCAGGAAGCCGGTCTGCCCCCGGGCGTGGTCAACTTCGTTACCAATGCGCCGCAGGATGCAGGCGCGGTGGTGGAAGCCATGGTGGCGCATCCGGCCGTGCGGCGCGTCAACTTCACCGGCTCGACGCGCGTGGGCAAGATCATTGCCGCCGTCTGCGCCAGGTACCTGAAGCCGGCGGTGCTGGAGCTTGGCGGCAAGGCGCCGCTGATCGTCCTGGACGATGCCGATATCGATGCCGCGGTCAATGCCGCAGCCTTCGGCGCCTTTGCCAACTCCGGCCAGATCTGCATGTCCACCGAGCGGATCATCGTCGACAGCAGCGTCGCCGACCTGTTCACGCAGCGGCTGGCGGCCAAGGCCAGCCAGCTGCCCCTGGGCGATCCGCGCAAGGGCCCCGTGGTACTGGGTTCGGTAGTGGACATGAGCACCGTCGAGCGCTGCAATGCGCTGATCGACGATGCGCTGGCCAGAGGCGCCAGGCTGCTGTGCGGCGGTCGCGCCGATTCCACGCTGATGCCTGCCACGCTGCTCGACAATGTCACGTCCGACATGCGGATCTACCACGAGGAGTCGTTCGGCCCGGTGAAAGGCATCGTGCGCGTCGAAGGCGTGGAAGAAGCGATAGCCTGCGCCAACGACAATGAATTCGGCTTGTCATCGGCAGTGTTCGGCGCCGATATTGCGCGTGCCATGCAGGTTGCCGGGCGCATCGAGTCAGGCATTTGCCACATCAATGGCCCAACGGTGCACGACGAGGCGCAGATGCCGTTCGGCGGCGTCAAGGGCAGTGGCATGGGCCGCTTTGGCGGCAAGGCCGGCGTCGCGGAATTTACGGATCTGCGCTGGATCACGATACAGACCACGCCTCGCCAATATCCGTTCTGAGCGCAGGCTTCCAACCGCAGGGCGACTCAGCTTGCAGGCGTCATTCCGAGCACGATATCGAAGCGGGCAGCCAGTTCGCCCGGCCGTTCACGGCTTGGCAGAAACGGCACCAGCAAGGCAGCGCGCTGCCCCGGGTCGCGGATGCTGCGCAGGATGCCGTCGCGTTCATTCAGTGCGTGGCCCTGCACGTACAACTGGGTAGTCAGCAATTCGCGGCCACCCTTGCGCAGCTTCACATGGATATGCGGCGTGCGCCCGGGATAGGGGACAGGCCGGATGGTGCGGAAGCGATAAGCGCCATCCTGGCCAGTCTCGAAGCGGCCGAAACCCTGGAAGTTTGCATCGTTGCCAGCGCCGGCATCCCCGGTGTGGATGTAATGCCCATTGTTGTCGACCTGCCAGATCTCGATGACCACGCCGCGCAAGGGCGTGCCACGCGCATCCAGGATGCGCCCGGTCAAATCGGTGATGGCGCCCGCCGCCGGTGCGCGGTGGCCGGCAACGATGGTCAAGTCGTTATCCTGGTCAAGCGGCAACCGGTCGGGGTAGAACGGCCCTTCCGTTTGCGCAGGCGTTGGCGGCAGGCTCTGCGCCAGCACCGGTTGCGCCGCGGAGGCCAGCGCACCCAACAAGATGTGACGCCTGAGCATGTCGACCTGGTCACGATGTCGTTTCATCAGAGGCTCCGTTCGCTCCGGGTTGAATTAGCCTGGGCGGCGTATTGTGATGCTTGTCTCGCGCCGACGGGCCAGCAGGGAAGATCAGGATATGCCAGGAATAGTGAAAATGCACTGCTGCATGCGTGGATGGCAAAGGGCAGCTTGTAGCAGGGAAATCCTTCAATCGGGCGTTGCGATGGCTTGCTGCCCAGGCTTGCCTCCATCGCAACTTGTCGCTATGGTTCACGGACATTCGATGTTTGTCAGGACGCGGTAACGGCAGCGTGCCGTGCAAGCCGGCACTCTGCTGAACACATTCCGCTTTGATCCTCATATTCCTGGTAAAGGACGGCATGCGAAAAACCTGGTTGTCCCGGTCTGGCGCACTTGTTTTCTCGGTGCTGGCCATTGCGCCTGTCGCTTGCATGGCACGCGATTGCGATGTCGCAGCCGACGCGATCAACGATGCAGCGGAATTGCTGAAAGAGGTCGGCCGGCAAACAAGTCTCGACGATGGCAAACGCCTGGCCCGACGCTTGGAGCGGGCAATCGGTGACGCCGCTGTCGAAGCAAGCGACTGTGAATGCGAACAGTCCGCTGCAAAGCTCGACGCCGCCGCAGCCCGGGTGCGCAGGGCGCGCAGGGCCGACAGTCGCCGGGAGTTTTCAGTCCAGATCAACCACGCCATTGATGACTTCAACATTGGCGTTGCCCACATGGAAATTTGTATCGTTGACTGAGCGCGCCGGCGACTAGTCCGCGCATTGCCCGTGTCCACGAGCCGCTGCATCGATGAACCGGCCGTTCCATGGATCGACGCGTAAGCGCCCCCTCTCGAAGCTGAAACGGAAACTGCGGCCTGTTTGCATGGTCTGAGTTGTTCACTCCATTGCCAAGAACGTTTCATGGACAAATTTCCGGACATTTTTCTTTGGGTGGTCCTGCCCCTGCTCCTGATTCTGCCAATCGCTGTTTATGCGGAAACAGTGCGTTGCGCGACGGAACTGAGCAGGGTATGCGATCCGTCGCAGGCCTGCACCTCCAGTTCTGATGTCCTGCCGGCCACCGAATATTTCATCGAGCTTCGCCACGACCAGAGCACCGCCAGGATCGCAAAAAAGGTGGGTGGCAAGCGAGTGGCAAGCTGGAAAGCGGGTTTTACACCAGATGCCGACGGCACGAGACTTGTCTATTCGATAGAGACGGATCCGGGCAAGATATTCAGCCTGTCCGAGAGCTTCAATACGTTTTCGTATAGATTCCCGGTCCTGGTCGGAGGCGCCCGTTGGGAAAAATACGAACTCGGTACCTGCTCGGTTGAGGCGCCCTGACAGCATGCAGGTTCCTGCAGGCGGGAATGAATCACGTGCAATGGCCGCCATGCGCATTGAATGCGCGATTCAATCATAAAATCATTTGCATCTTCAAATGATTGCGCGATGTGAGCTAAAAAACCGTAAAATGCGCTCTTCTTATGCGCGAACTGGTCGTTATTGTGTGACCTTGCTCGCGAAACCAGCGCGACCGCTGGCACGGAGCCCATATGCAAGGTCCCATTGAACGTATGCCTGATCGACTGCCTGACGGCATGACCCCGGCGCCTTTGCCAACAGGGGCAGTCAACGATATGTCTTTCCCGACGACGTCAGCATTGCCCGTTTCCTTTTCCGGCGCTTCGCCTGCCGGCGCGCGAGCTCCCAGGCACGGCAATGCCGGACCGGGCGTGAGGCGCCGGCCATGAGCCGCCTGCTCATCATTGCCGACGATCTCTCGGGCGCGGCGGATTGCGCAAGCGCTTACGCCAGGGCCGGCAGGGAAACGCTGGTGATGATAGACCCCGACGCACCCGGCGACGTGGGCACGGCAGACGTGGTCGCGCTCGATGCGGACAGCCGCCGCATGCCGGCAACGACGGCGGCACAACTGCACCTCGAACTGCACGCACGCTACGCGATTCCGGGACAGGGTTTCTACAGGAAGATCGACTCCACGCTGCGCGGAAACTTCGCCGCCGAGGTCGCAGCCGTCGGCAGCGCCGCCGGCCTGGCCATCGTTGCACCAGCCTTTCCGACGGCCGGGCGCACCACTCGCGATGGCCGGCAGTATCTCAACGGCGTGGCGCTTGAAGACACCGAAATATGGCGCTCGGAAGGCTTGTCCGGGGTGGCCCATCTTCCGACAATGCTCGAGCGTCATGGCATGACAAGCGCCTTGCTGGGCCGTGCCGACATCCGCTGCGGCGCCGGGAAGCTGGCCGGGCGGCTGGAAGCCGTCGCACGCAATGGCCTGCAAGCCGTCGTATGCGATGTTGAGACCGAGGACGACCTGCGGGCCATTGCGCAGGCGTCCCGGCATCTCCACGCACCCTGCTTCTGGGTCGGTTCTGCCGGCCTTGCGGTCCACCTCGCACAGGTCGACGGCGCCAATGCTGCCCAGCCGGTGAAGGTGGCCGTGAATGGTTCAATCCTGACAGTGGTTGGCAGCCTGTCGGGCGTGTCCAAAGCGCAGGCAGAGCGTCTGCAGCAGGCAACGGGCATGCGCCGCATCGATATCCCGGCTGGCGTGCTTCGGCAGGGTGCTTCGGATCCGCATTGGTCCGGCTTGCAGCAAGCGCTTTCGGCAACCCTCGGACAAGGCGATGACCTGCTGCTCACCATAGGCGTGGACGGCACTGTCGACATGGATGAAGGCCTGCACCTGTGCCAGGGCCTGGCCCGGCTGCTTGCACCGTTGGCCGGCCTGCTGGGCGCGCTGATATCGACCGGTGGCGAAACCGCCCGCGCCTTGCTGTGCGCGATGCATTACCGTGGCTTGCGGCTAGCCGGAGAAATAGAGCCCGGCGTTCCGCTATCGATTGCAGTTGGCCCGCGTCCATTGCCCGTCATTACCAAGGCCGGGGCGTTTGGCAATCGCGATACGCTGCTCCATTGCCACGCCACGCTGCTGCAGGCGCGCAGTGGCGCTTCCATCCCGACATTCCACACGAAAGGTTCCTGATGTATCTCCCTATCATTGCCATCACCATGGGCGACGCAGCCGGCGTCGGTCCGGAAGTCGTGATGAAAAGCCTGGGCACGGCCGATCTGTACCAGCGTTGCCGGCCCGTCGTGATCGGCGACGCCGGCCGCCTGCGCGAAGCGGGAGCGCTGGTGGGCAGCCGCCTGACTGTCCATGTGATTACCGACGTCGATCAGGCGAAGTTCGAGGCGGGCACCGTGGACTGCATCGACCTTGGCCTGATTCCGGCAGGGCATCCATTCGGCCAGCTGTCGGCGCTGTGCGGCCATGCCGCCTACTGCTATATCGAGCGCGCCGTGCAACTTGCCATGGCGCAGAGGATAGACGCCATCTGCACCGCACCGCTGAACAAGGAAGCGCTGCATGCCGGCGGCCATCTCTTTCCCGGCCATACCGAGATGCTGGCCCAGCTGACCGGCACGCCCGAAGTGTCGATGATGCTGGTTGCGCCCAAGCTGCGGGTCATCCATGTAACGACCCACATCGGCCTGCTGGACGCGATCCGCAAGATCGAGCCTGGCCTGGTCGGCCGTACGATAGACCGTGGCTACCAGACGCTGGTGCGCTCAGGCATCGGCAATCCGCGCATAGGCGTATGCGGCATCAATCCGCATGCCGGCGAGAACGGCCTGTTCGGCTGCGGCGAGGAGGAAGAGAAGATCATCCCCGCGGTCAAGGCGCAGCAGGCGCTGGGCCGCTCGGTCGAGGGACCGCTGCCGGCGGATACCCTGTTCTACCGGGCCGCCCGCGGCGACTTCGATCTCGTGGTCGCGATGTACCATGATCAAGGCCACGGTCCGGTCAAGGTGATGGGCCTGGAAGCCGGCGTCAACATCACGGTTGGCCTGCCGGTGATACGCACATCGGTCGACCACGGCACCGCATTCGATATTGCCGGCAAGGGCATCGCGGACGAGGGCAGCATGCTGGAAGCACTGCGCCAGGCCATCGGGCTGGCGACGCGGCGGGCCTGATCGGCAGAGATGAGCGTGTACCACGCCGCGTGCCGGTTTCCTTTCCCGACGATGCTTGCGTCGACCAGCATGCGTTCCCATTCCTTTCCTTTCCGTCGGCGATCACCATGAGCAAGACCGAAAAGCGGCGTCAGACCATCCTGGGCATCGTGTCCGGCGGCGACGCCAACGTGGAAGCCCTGAGCCGGCATTTCGGCGTGTCGGAATCGACGATACGGCGCGACCTGGCCGAACTTGCGCTGGACGGCCGGATCGTGCGCACCTATGGCGGAGCGGCGCTGCTGCATGGACAGGGCCACGAGCCATCGCTGGACGAGCGCATGCACCTGCGCAGCGGTCAGAAGGATGCCATCGCGCGCCTGGCCGCGCGCCAGGTGCAGGCCGGCGACAGCCTGATCCTCGATGCCGGCACCACTACCGCCGCCCTTGCACGCAGGCTCGCAGGACGTGGCCAGCTCCATGTCGTGACCAATAACATCAGCGCCTTGCCCACGCTGCTGCGGGAGGAGGGCATCGAGTTGACCGTGCTGGGCGGCAGCGTGCGCCGGCTGAGCATGGGCACCATCGGCCCGTTGGCGGAGCTGATGCTGGGCCGCATTTCGGTCAACAAAGTCTTCCTGGGCGCCGATGGCTTGGCAGCAGGTCGCGGGCTGTGCGAAGCGACGCAGGAACAGGCATCGCTGAAGTCCAGGATGCTGGCGCAGGCGAGCGAGATTTACGTGCTGGCAGACGCCAGCAAGCTCGGCTATACCGGCCAGCAGGCCTGGACGCCGCTGGAGCGGCCATGGACCCTGATCACCGACGCCGGCGCCAGCGCCGAGCAGCTTGCGCCATTCAGGGCGGACCCGTTGGTGACGGTTCTCGTTGCCGTCGATGGCGCCTAGCGGGCGGCCATCGTTTCACTTGAGACGATGGCGACGGCCCTGGCTGATGTACGATCACGCCGGCTGAGCCGCTCCCGCTCTCATTGCGCTTCCGTTGCCTAGCGACTGTAGTCGCCGGCGGAGCCGACATCGTTGGCATCGCCGCCCGGGTTGGAATTTTCATTGCCCGCAGGGGCTTCCTTGTCATTCTCCTGGGCCGGAGCCGGTTTTCCCGCCTTCTTCTCGATCTCGTCATTGCTGGTGGATTGTGGGCTTGCTTGCATGGCATGTCCTTTTAGCGCTCAACAGTGGATCGGGCACGCTTGCCCGGTTCGTTGGAGTGGACGGCGCAAGGAAAATTCACCGGCGAGGCGCATCTTTGTGGAAGTCTGTCCTTGCCGGGACATGAAGGCGCAACCCGACGGTTCCGGATTCGCTTGTGCCACAGGTTGCATGGATGATTGGAAAAGGAACCAGGCTGCATTCGAGCGGGTCAATCGTGAACGCCCAAGCAAGCTGCAAACCTTCAGCGCCGAGGGCGCGGAGGGCGTCAATGAAACAGGCTTCAGGAGCAAGCTCATGAAAGGGTATCAGATCACGTTTTTTACGCAGCAGAACCGCCGCTTCGACTACAAGCCATTGTCCGAGTGGCTCTTGTATACGGCGAAAAGCCTGGGTTTGCGTGGCGCCACGATTGTGCCGGCAAGCGAGGGCTTTGGCCGGCATCAACAAATCCATTCCGCCCATTTCTTCGAACTGGCTGATCAACCGCAGGAAGTGGTGATGGCTGTGACCGATGAGGAGGCAGCGCGCCTTTTTGCCCATCTGGAAGCGCTGAAGATCCAGATCTTCTACATCAAGACGCCGGCTGAGTTCGGCATTACCGGCGAGGCAGCCGACGACGCATAGCGTGTAAGCACCGCGTTTTCCGCAGCCGCGCGTATCGAGAGCGTTTTTGCCGGAAGGCGCGTGCCATTCCATGGCTTGGGCTGAACGGTTACCGAACGCCGCCTATAGCGCGTCAAGTCCGGCGCGAACAGCGTCAGCCCTCTCGCGCACGGCCAGCAAGTCGGCCGGGCTCATCCCGGCCAACTGGCGGTAGACCATGCCCAGTCGCGGATTGGCCGACAGCCTCTCGCCATGGCGCGAGAAAAAATCCCAGTACAAGGCATTGAATGGACAAGCCTGCTCTCCCACGCGGGCCTTCCGGTCGTATTCGCAGCCCTTGCAGTAGTCGCTCATGCGGTCGATGTAGGCCGCGCTTGACACATAGGGCTTGGTTGCCAGCCGGCCGCCGTCGGCGAACTGGCTCATGCCCAGCGTGTTGGGCAATTCCACCCATTCGAAGGCGTCGATGTAGACGCCCAGGTACCAGAGATGCACCGCCTTCGGATCAAGGCCGGCCAGCAGCGCGAAATTACCGATGATCATCAGGCGCTGGATGTGATGCGCGTAAGCGTGCTCCAGCGACTGGCCGATGGCATGCGCAACGCAGCGCATCCTGGTCTCGCCGGTCCAGAACCAGGATGGCAGCGGCCGCTGGTGGCCGAACCAGTTCTGCGTGGCAAAGGCCGGCATCCTGGCCCAGTACACGCCGCGGACATATTCGCGCCAGCCGATGATCTGGCGTATGAAGCCTTCCGCCGCAGGCAGCGGCGCCGCGCCGGCCCGGCAGGCTTCCTCGGCCCTGCCGACCACCTCGCGCGGATTGAGCATCTTGGTATTGAGCGCGAATGACAGCAGCGAGTGAAAGAGGCGCCAGGCGCGGTAGGTCAGCGCATCCTGGAAGTCGCCGAAGTGGGGCAGGCCTTCATCGATAAAATGGTCAAGCTGCTGCAAGGCCTCGGCCCGGTTCAGCGGCCAGCGAAAGCGTGCTGCGCTCGGCTCGCCAAAACTGGCGATGCCGGCCTGCTGAATGCACTCCCAGAGCGCCGAGTGGTCATGCTCGCAGCGAATGTCGGCAGGCTCCCGCGGCAGGCCGGGCCAAGGCTTGCGATTGTCCTGGTCGAAGTTCCACTGTCCGCCGAGCGGCTTGCCGGAAGCCGTCATCAGCACGCCGTGACGGCTGCGCATCTGGCGATAGAAGTGCTCCATCAGCCATTGCCCGCGATCGTCGAAAAACGATGCCGCCTCGTCCCGGCGGGTGTAGAAATGCTCGCTGTCGACCATTCGGCCGGGAATGCCGAGCTGGCCGAGATAGTTGGCAAGCTGACTGTCAAGCCGCCACTCATCCGGTGCCTGGTACTCGAAAACGGTGGCGTGATAGCCGGCGATCAGCTTGTCAAGGTTGACTGGCAGCGACTGACGATTGGCCGGGTCGTCGATCGCCAGATAATGCACGCGGTGGCCCGAGGCGGTCAGGTGCCGGGCGAAGTCGCGCATGGCGGCGAAGATGGCAAGGATCTTCTGGGCGTGATGCAGCACGTAGTCGGTTTCCTGGCGCACCTCCATCAGCACGTACACCACATTGCTGTCGCATCCGGAGAACCAGCTGTGTTCCGGATTGAGCTGATCGCCGAGGATGAGGCGGAGCATGGTCATGGATTTTTCTTTCGCAATGCAGGCATGTTGGCTTGCCAGCCGGCCGCGGCATCCCTGGCAATGGATGCGCTTAATGGACCGGATCTGGGGAAATACGGCCCGCCCGGGGCCGCCGGCAGCATGATATCGCCCCGGTCAGCTTACGGCATCGTCGGCAGGCTGCTAACACCAACATTTCCCGGCGCCGACGACGGCAGCAAATGCGGTATTGGCGATTCGGTCGCGCTGGCTTCCATTGCTGTCCTGGGCGCGTGAAACGCGGATCGCCGTCAGTACGTTTCGTTTCAGGCAGCAAGGCGGTAAAGGTCGCCGGCTTGCTTTTGCGTCGGTTGATGCGGATGGGCACGCGCTGGTAGCGGCGTGCATCCGGACCGGGCTTGCGCTCCGGTCTTGACACAAAGTTGCCACTTGAAAAAAATTTCCTTACCTCAAGGAACCTTTCTATGAGGAAATAATCAGACCTGGCTCAACCACCCGAAACAGGCCTGTGCAGGCCAGCGGATCAAGCAATGATGGCAAGTCTCAGATCTCCGGCAATTGATGCATCGTTCCATGCTGTCGAATTTGCCATGCGTCGCTGGCCCGGCAGTGTGCTGCGGCTTGTCGTTCCTGTAACGCTGGCGAGCCTTTCCTTCTCAGCCGGCGCGGCTGTCAGTCCCGAGCCGGCCTACGAGATGGGCAGGGAACCGCCGTCGCTCCCTGGCGAGGAGCGCGCCAATCCCAGGGGTGCGGTCGCCGTGGATGCCGGCAACATCACCATACGCGACCATGCGCCTCACAACACCCTCGGGGTGCGCCTGGATGGCTATACCGCGATCAGGCCGTCGGTCGCCGTCGAGAATGGCTGGCTGTTGAGAAGCGATCTCGGCGTGGGCGGCGCCTACAAGTTTCGCAACGACTATGCCGACCTGCTGTTCAATGGCGTCTATGCGCCGAGAAGGGACGTGCGCATACAGTTGTCGGTCTCCCAGCTGCGCAGCGGCGAGGGGTTTGCCGTGCCGCAGAGCCGCGACCTGATTACCGTCCTGCAGACCAGCTACGTGGCCAGCATCAGGAAGCTGTGGGACAAGAGCCGGGTGCTGCCGGAAACCGGCATGTCTGTTTTTACCGCCCGGGCGGCCGACCCGGGCAAACGCGACACGGGCACGCAGCAACTGGAAACGGGCACCCTTGCCGGCTACATGCTCAATGTCGCGGCAAGGCCGGCCTACCATTCCAAAATCGAGCTCGGCTACAGGTCGCAAAGCATCGCCTACGATCATCCGATGATTGATGTGCTGCGCGAAAAGCAAGCGGTGCGCAGCATCGATTATTCCCGCCAGTTCGACGACTGCAGCCGGATCAACGGCCGCTTCAGCACCGGCGCAGGCGCCAACCAGGTCAACCTGCAGTTCGAGCGGCGCGGCTTCAGCATCGGGCTGATGCAGTCCAGGACGCCACAGGGTACGGACAATATGATACGGGTCGGCTATTCGCAGCCACTCGGCAGCGACGGCCCCAGATATGCCTCGTGCACGGGCAAGCCGATCGCGCCCACCGGGCTGCAGGCGCTGGTCGATTCGACCATCTCGCGCTCGCCCTTTCTGCCGAGTCAGCCGGTCGCGCGCTTTGCGGCGTTGAAAACCGCCAGTCTCCACTGAGGGCAGGCCGGCTGTCCGACGCCAGTCCTGCGATGCGCAGGAAGGCGCGCATTGCGCGGCCGGAGGCGCCCGCCGCAAGCCCATGCCTGCTGGCCCGACGGGATCAATGACTGGGCAGGTCTTTGCTGATAGAGTCGCCGCCAGCGCGGCGCAGTTGCCGGCAACCACTTTACCGAAAGAAAGCGACATGCCTATCAAGCTTCATTCGATCGTCTTCTGCATGGGAATCGCAGCACTGTCCCAGATCGCCGTGGCCGCCGGTGCCGCGGCCGAAAAACCGCCAGCCGCGCAAGAGCATGCCGAACAGGAAGCCAAGCCAGGCAAGCCACGCAACAACGCGGAAAAAAAAGGGCTGCGGCCGCAAAGCGCACCGGCCCAGAACAGCCTTGAACAGGACCTGGCCACCATCAGCGCGCAGGCGGATGCCGCGGCGGCGGCCTGCGCCAGCCAGCCTGGCGACAGCCAGCAGGCGTGCAGGAAACAGGTCAGTGCGGACCGGGAGCGCGCTGCGTCAGCCATACGAAGGAAGCATGAACAGGCTGGTCGCAAGGACTGATTGCCCGCACGAGACAGGGCCGCGCAGCCTGCGTCCAGCCTGGCTGGCCTGAATAGATGTGCCGCATGGATGGATCACCCACCCGGACAATGCGTCCCAAGGGGGTAAAACCTTCCACGTTCCATGCGGCCGCATGCCGCGCCGGTCGGCGCCGGCATGCGAACTGCCACTGATGCAAACGGTTTCTGCGCTGAAATTCCCGCCTTAAAGCGATTTCCATGAGATCGCGGGGAGCACGACGCCAGCCGGAAACGGTCGGCCGCGGCTTTGATGGCCTTCCGCCCGCGGCGTGATGTCAATTTCACATACCCCAGGTCGAGCACGCATACGTCATCCGGTGAAGCGCATGTTCTTTGTTGCAACACAGGAACCGGCGTCCATAGTAGGATAGATTTGCCTTTAACCGGACTATCACTGTTTCACGCTAACCAAGTTTCGATCCAGTAATTGCAACGGTCTTCTTTGTTGCAAGTGACCCGAACGCACGACAGGATGGGGCAAATCAGGAATGGACAAGATTTTCCAGGACGACTCCGAAGCAGTGCATCCTTCTCGCCCGGCACGTGCCAACCCGGAACCATCGGCCGATGAAGCACGTCATGCTCCAGCCGTCTTCATCCTCAATGCCCGCCTTGAATTCTGCGGCTTCAACGCTGCTTTCCACCGGACCTTCGGCAATCTCTGCGGCAGGGCGCCACTTCTCCACGAACCGGTCTCGGTCCTTCCGTTCCATGCGACGAATTTAGCCGGCGACGAGCAGACCATCGAGTCGTTGTGCCGGAACGCGCTGGACGGCAGCCTGCTGCGGGCGCAGGGCATGTTGCGCCTGGCGGAAGGCGACGTCCGCTGCTGCCTCGAATTCATCGCCGCCTACGATCCATGTGGCAATCCGGCCACGCTGGTGGTCACCATGCTCGACATCGCCGCCAGGGACAATGCCGCGCCCTTGGCCGGCGTGCGCGACGCTGGCGGCGCGTCATGGGAAAAGCCAGGCCACGATCCCGGCGGCATCAGCGCACAGGAGTTCCAGACGACCTTCAACCTGGCGGCGGTGGGCATTGCCCATGTCGGGCTGGATGGCCAATGGCTGCGGGTGAACCGGCAGATGTGCGACATGCTGGGCTATACCCGCGAGGAACTGCTGGCAAGCACCTTCCGCGCGGTCAGCTATGGGGAAGACCTGGACAAGGACGACGCCTTGTTGCAGGAAGCGCTGGACGGCAAGCGCAGTGCCTATACGGTGGAAAAGCGTTATGTGCGAAAGGACGGCAGCCTGACCTGGGCGCATCTGGCGGTATCGCTGCTGCGGGACCAGGCGGGCCACCCCAAATACTTCATTTCCGTGGTCAGCGATCTGAATGCGCAAAAAAAGGCCGCAGCCGAACTCGAACAGAGCCGGGCCCGGATGAAGGCCATTTTCGACAGCCTGAACGAAGCCGTGTTTGTCTTCGAAGCCAACGGCCGCCTGGTCGACGCGACGCCGACCGGTCTCAAGATGTTTGGCTACCGCGACCTGAAGGAAGTCATTGCCAGCCTGGGCAGGATCACCAGCGTGTTCGATGCCTACACGCTGGATGGCCGGGCGCTCCCCCCGGATGAATGGCCGGTGTTTCGCGTACTGCGCGGCGAAACCATCACCAATGTCGAGCTGGAGCTGCGGCGGCGCGACAATGGGCGCAGATGGTTCGCCAGCTTCAGCGGCAGCCACACGGCCGTCCTGCATGAGGCGGCGCAGCTGTGCGTGCTCACCGTGCGCAACGTCACCAAGCGCCATTTTGCCGAGACGGCGCTGCGCGTGAGCGAGCAGCGCTTTCGCACCGCCTTCGACAACATCCCCGATGTGGTCGCGATCTACGATAGCGAATTTCGCATCCGCTACGTCAACCACGCACTGACCAGGCTGACCCAGCGGCCCGCTTCCTCCTACATCGGGCGGCGCGACAGCGACATCGCCGCGCCTGGCCTGGTGGCCTTGTGGCGACCGCTGCTGCATATGGCGCGCACCACCTCGTCGGTTCAGACCAGCGACCTTGAATACCCTTCCGCCAAGGGCACCCGCTATGTGATCGCCACCAGCGTGCCGCTGCTCAATGCGTCCGGCGCGGTGGAGGAAGTGATGTGCATCTTCCATGACTTCACCGAGCGCAAGCTGGCGGAGGACAAGGCGCGCCAGGCCGCGCTGCACGACCCGTTGACCAACCTGCCCAACCGCGCCCTGCTGTTCGAGTACGCGCCGCATGTGCTGGGCGGCGCGCGACGCATGCATGAAAGCGTGGCGTTCATGTTCGTCGACCTCGACCGCTTCAAGCCCATCAATGACATCCACGGGCATGAGACGGGCGACGAGGTGCTGCGCCAGGTGGCGCAGCGCTTTGCCGACAACGTGCGCGAGGAAGACATGGTGTTCCGGCTGGGCGGCGATGAATTCCTGATCCTGCTGCCGCGCATCAAGGACGTCAGCGTGGCCAGCGAGCTGGCGCTGCATATCCTTGAGATGCTGCACCGGCCTTACCAAGTAGGTCATCTCGAACTGACGCTGTCCGGTTCCCTGGGCATCAGCCTTTATCCCAGTGACGGCAGGGAGATCGACGCCCTGATCAATCATGCCGATGCCGCCATGTACCACGCCAAGCAACTCGGCCGCAACGGCTACCAGTTCTATTCCCCGGAGATGTCGGAGCAGACCGAGGGGCAGTCGGTGATTGAGCAGCAACTCAGGCAGGCCATCGCGCATAACGAGTTCCGACTGTTCTACCAGCCGGTGGTGGATGTGCTCTCGGGAGACGTGATGAGCGTGGAGGCGCTCATCCGCTGGCCGGGAAAGAGCGCAGGGCCCAGCCGCTTCGTGCCGATCGCGGAAGCGAGCGGACTGATAGGCCCGGTGGGTGAATGGGTGTTCTCGGAGGCATGCCGGCAATACCTGCGCTGGAAGCGTAACGGCCTCCCCGTGGTGCCGATCGCGGTCAATGTGTCGTCGGTGCAATTCAAGCGCAAGGGGCTCGTGGATTACCTGGTCAGAATGCTTGCCGCCCATGGCCTGACGAGCGCCGCGATCCAGGTGGAGCTGACCGAGACCGCGCTGATGGACGACATCGAGCATGCGGTCAGGGTGCTGGGCGCACTCAAGGAACTGGGCATCAGGATTTCACTCGATGATTTCGGCACCGGGTATTCCAGCCTCAGCTATCTGAGCCGGCTGCCGCTGGACAAGATCAAGATAGACCAGGCCTTCGTGCAGCGCATCGAGACCGATACCGCCGGCCGCGCCATCACCGACGCCATTATTGCGCTGGGAAGAACGCTGGGCCTGGAAATCGTGGCCGAAGGCATCGAGTCGGAAGCGGTGCTGACTTACCTGCGCAAGCAGGGTTGCCATCAGGCGCAAGGCTTCCACGTATGCAATCCGCTGTCCGGCGACGAGTTTGCCGCCTGGTACCAGGACCACCTGCAACGGCGCGCCGGCCCGGCCTCTTCCGAGGATGCTAGCTGACGTGCAGAACGGACCGGACAGCGCCTGCCTGTCAGCGCCACCAGGAGCGGCCGTCGGACCGCATGCCGTAGCCGGGACAGTCTCCCGGTCGGTATGGCTGATAGGAGCGCATGGCTTCGCAAAGATTGCGCGAGGACTGCTCTTGGGCGGCGGCGCCGTCCGTGCGCATGCCCGAGCAGGCGACGCATGACAGGCTCAACAGGATCACGCTGGCGGTTTCCATTGCTCCATCCTTTCGTTGCGGGCAGTCGTCGAGCGAATGTGCCATTTACATGGCCGACAAGGAAGCCATGCGTTGGTTCCCTGCGCCTTGATGCCCCGTCCCGGCCACCAGTTGCATGCCCCCCATTTTGTACTAAGCTTGGACAAGGTCAGCAACCGGGGTACGGCCATGTTTGTTGAAGTCGCCAAAGACGTGCACCTCAATCTGCGCTACGTCGTTCATTACGAGGTCTTCGATAACGGCCCCTATGGCCGTTATGCCCGCTTCCATACCGTGGATGGCAAGGTGGTGGATTCGGATGCAACGGTGATCACCGTTGAAACCATTCAAAGCCATATGCAGGGCCATGTGAGCAGCTGGTGACGGACCGGAACACAAGGCAGCGTAATCCATGACAGGCAGCCGGGGTTGCCCGGTGACGGATTGCGGCCGGCGCAAATGGCTTGCTGCAAACCATGCCGGAGGATGGAAGACGGATGCGCGGTAGGCCCCTGCAATGATAGGATGTGCCGACAAAAAAGGAGACAACCGATGCATGCAGCCTATCCCGCCAACATTTCATCCACGGAGCAACCATGACCACACGGCGCCAATTCCTGGCTGCCCTTGCGGCAACTTCTGCGGCAAGCGCCTGGGCACAAGCGCCCGGATCCGGCAAGCCGATCCGGCTGGTCGTGCCTTTTCCCGCAGGCGGCGCGACTGACGCGTTTGCGCGCGCCATCTCTCAGAAGCTTGGCGAGCGCCTGGGCACGGCGGTGATCGTCGACAACAAGCCCGGCGCGGGTGGCTCGATCGGCTCGGATGCGGCCGCCAAGGCCGCGCCCGACGGCGACACGCTGTTGCTGGCGACGTCGAGCACGCATTCCATCGGCCCCAGCTTCGCCAATGCCAGGCTGCCCTATGACGCCGCAAAGGACTTCACGCCGATTGTCCATCTCGGCAATTCACCCAATATCGTGCTGGTGCCCAACAGCTCGCCGGCAAAGACGATGAAGGAATGGGTGGACTATGCGCGCAAGAATCCCGGCAAGCTCAACTATGGCAGCAGCGGCAATGGCACCATCGTGCACATCAGCACCGAATATCTGCTGTCCATGGCCGGCCTGAGCCTGGTGCACATACCCTATCGCGGCACGGGACTGTCGATTCCCGACCTCGCCAGCGGCAAGCTCGACCTGCTGGTGGACTCGCTGACCAGCGGCCTGCCGCATGTGCGCAGCGGCCGCCTGCGCGGCCTGGCCATCACCTCGCTGCAGCGCTCGCCGCTGGTGCCGGAACTGCCGCCGGTAGCCGACACCATACCGGGTTATGAAGCCATCACCTGGTTTGGCCTGTATGGTCCCAAAAACCTGCCCGGACCAGTGGTCACGAAAATCAATGCCGCCGTCAATCAGGTGCTGAAGGACAAGGAAGTGATGGATGCCTTTGCCCGCCTGGGCATCGAGCCGGCTGGAGGCACGCCGCAGCAGTTCGCCAGCATGGTCGAGGCCGATCGCGCCAAATGGAAGAAGATCATCGACGAACGAAAGATCACCAACGAGTAAGCCGCCTCAGACACAGGATCCGTAAGGCATGGCCACCCTGCGGAAGTCTTCCCGCATCGACAGCACCTTGCGTGCATAGCGATGCGAGGTGTCGCTCCGGGCGCCGTTGTATGCCTGCAGCGCCTTGACCGGCGAGCCATATTGTTTCTCGTACGCCTTGTAGATCCTGATGCCAGCGGTGACGTTGAGCTTGACCCCGGCCGTCAGCAGCCGCTGCACGATCCTGGGATTGCGTTCGCGCACCCCGATTTCCTGCAGCAATGCCTGATGGCTGGGCGCATGGATCTGCATCAGTCCTGCCGCACCATAACTGCTTTCCGCCTTGTGATTGAAGCTCGATTCATTGGCGATGATGCCCAGCGCAAGAAAGGGGTCCATGTCGTTTTCGCGGCTGACCGTAATCGTCGTGTTGACGATTTTCTGCGCCAGAGAGGCAGGAACCCTGTAGGTGCCTTCCACATGCGCGACCAGCTGCTTCCTCGTGTCAGGATGGTTTGCGAGATCGCTTTCGGCACTCGCCGATGGGTCGCTGGCGCAGGCGGCCTGGGGATGCTCCGTGGCGACAGCGTTCGCCTGCTGCCCCGCGCCGGCGTCAAGCTGATGCGCGGCATGGGCGTCCGCCTGCCTACTCGCCTCGGATGGCTGGGACAGGAAATGGGAAACCGACAATGCCAGCGCACACAAACCCGCGCATCCGAAAGTACTGCTGGAAAGCACCTGCTTCTGGACAGAAAGATCAACGCTTGCAAATGCCTGATGCCAAGTGTGGCTGGTGGAATTGTGCATGACGGATATCCCCGGTTATCGACAGACGATGACCATCCTTGGATGGCTCCAATATTCCTTCAGGAAAGCAGAATTAAGGCTTCAAACGGGCAGCCTGCCCCGGTCCGCGCCACCTTTAAGGCAGCGGGAAATTAAGGATGGGCGAGGTGCCGTGATTGCTTGCCCTGGATAGATTCATGTGCGATGGGCTAGTTCGGGCTGAAGCGACAAGGTTTGTTCCCACGCATTTGTCGACATCGGCGTTTAACCGGCTTTACGCGGCTGCGGCGGCGTCGATGTGCCTAAGGGAAAAGGCAAGGTCTCGCATACCCGACGCTGAAAAGCGTATGGCGCTGCCGGAACGCCTGCATGCGTGGCAGAGCAGAAGCGGCATTACAGGGATTCCAGATACTGTGCCAGGTCGGCCACCGCCGCCTCATTCAGTTCCAAAAACTGCTTCTCGTTATAGGCCCGAACCGCCTGCTCGGCGCTTGCCGCGCTGCCATTATGGAAATAGGGCGGATGCTGCCACAGGCCATGCAGCGGCGCCGTGCGACATTGCCGGTTGCGCTGCGGGAAGCATAGCTCGGCGCGCCATTTGGTTCCGGTTCGCTTGCGACTGCAGACGGAAGATGCAGGGTTGAACTGGCATCCGTCATTTGCGGGTCGGCGTGGCAGGTGACGCAGGTGACGCACCTGCCGGCGCCTTCGAACAGCAGCTTGCCTCGCGCCGCGGCATTGGCGTCGAAGCTTCCGGGCGGAGGCGGCGGGTTCAGGCTCAGCTGATAGGCCCGCAATGCAGGCAGCCTCGCCGTGATCTGGTCATCGCTGCCATTGGTGACGTCCACGCCAATGCGGGGATCGCTGAAGCTGCCATGCCCGCCCATCCGGGCTACGCCGACATGGCGGTTCCAGTATGAAACATCGTCGCCGTCGCCGGTGCCGGTGATGCGATGGATGTCGTGCAGGCCTTAGGCAGGGGGGACGACCTGTGGGCCGTTCTTGGCATCGAGATTGAAGCGGGGGGCGTACCTGCCCTTGCCCCAGGACTTGTACACCGCCTTCATCGTCGCGCTCAACGCCGGCGACAGTGCAATGACGGCGCCGGCATCGAGGTCGCGGTTCGGCCAGCCATCGAGCCGCCTGCCGATGCCGGGCGCGGAGGAATTGTCCACGGTGGAGTGACATAAGGCGCAGGTAATGCCGACCCGCGTCAGCACATCGTCGCCGTTGATCACCAGGACCGTGCGCTGGATGTTGACTACCGCGTCACGGTGAACGGGAACGGCGGACGAGCATGCATCATCCAATGTCATGACCACACCGAAATCTGCCCTTTTTGCGGAGAACGTCCATGCCAGGCAGCGCACTGAAGAAGGACAGCGAGCCGCTATCGGACGGCGATATCGTGCGCGGGATTGCGGCGGGAGACAGGCAGGCATTCGCGCTGCTGATGCGGCGCCATAACAGGCCGCTGTACCGCACGGCGCGCAGCATCCTCAGGGACGACACCGAGGCCCAGGATGCATTGCAGGAGGCCTACTTGCTGGCTTTCCGCAACATCGGGAAATTTCGCGGGGAATCCAGCCTGTCTACCTGGCTCACCCGCATTGTCGTCAACAGTGCAATCGCACGATCGCGCAAGATAAGCCGTCGCGCGGAAGTCATCGAGATCGGCGCCGACCCTGACCACCACAAGGACACCGCCGAGGCGCCCATGGATTGCCAGGCAAGCGAGCAGCCCGAGCAATCGGCGGAACGCGCCGAGCTGCGGCGCATCATCGAGAAGAAGATAGACGATCTGCCGGAAGCCTTCCGCACCGTCTTCATGCTGCGCGCCGTCGAGGAGATGTCCGTCGAGGACGTGGCTGCCAGCCTGGGTATTCCCGAAGCCACCGTGCGCACGCGCTACTTCCGCGCGAAGGGCCTGCTGCGCGAATCGCTCGCACGCGAGCTCGACTACGCGCTGGAAGGCGCGTTTTCCTTCGACGGCGCACGCTGCGACCGCATTGTGGCCGGCGTCCTGGCCAGGCTGGACGAGGTAAGGCCGAAACCTGGCTGAGCCTGGTGCTGCAGGCAGGAGCCTGACCGCCTGCGGCCCTGTTTTTATTGCTGCCGACGCTAAGCCACAGGCAGCAGGGTCCGGTGCCGGGCGCGCCGGGATGGCATTCATTAATCACAGGATTGTTAACGCAAGGAGATTTCATCATGAAACATATCGCATTGAGCGCGCTCACCATTGTTCTCGGCCTTGCTTCCGGCGCGGCACTTGCCCAGGCGGCGCCGGACGACGCACAGATCGCCGGCATCGTGGTGACTGCAAATACGGTCGATATCGATGCCGGCAAACTCGCGCAACAGCGATCCGGCAATGACAAGGTCAAGCAGTTCGCCCGGCAGATGGTGACCGATCATACCGGGGTCAACAAGCAGGCCAGCGCCCTGGTGGACAAACTGAAGGTCAAGCCCGAGGAGAGCGCCACCAGCAAGAGCCTGAAGGACGCAGGCGCCGCCAACATGAGCAAGCTGAAGGCGCTGAAGGGACGGGACTTCGACAAGGCCTACATCGCCAACGAGGCCAGCTACCACCAGACCGTGATCGACGCGCTGGATGGCACGCTGATACCCAATGCCAAAAACAGCGAACTCAAGGACCTGCTGGTCAAGGTGCGTCCTGCATTCGTGGCTCATCTGGAGCATGCGAAGCAGCTCCAGGCATCGATGCAATGAGGCCGGCCGTGGAGTTTTCATCCATGCCGGCTGCCCTGAAACGGCGGCTTGCCGGCCGGGCGCTGCTGGCCATGCTTATCTGCGCGCCGCTCGGCGCCGCATCCGCGCAGGCCAGCCCAGGTGGCCATGCCGTGTCGATGGAGGCTGTGCGGTTTTCTCCCCCGGTGCTGGAGGTGCGAGTCGGCGACACCATTGAATGGAAGAATGCCGATCCCTTTCCCCATAATGTCACCGCGCGCGACGGCAGCTTCCGGTCCGGCGATATCGGGCCGGGCCAGTCGTGGCGCTTCAGGGCAAACCGGAAAGGCCGGTTTCCCTATTCATGCACGCTGCATCCCGGCATGGAGGCAGTGCTGGCGGTGGAATGATGGCCAGCTGCGATCCCCGGGACCAAGGGTGCAAGGAGATCGAAGGGATCGAAGCAGCCTGCCGCAGCGGGCGGCAGCGGCATGGCGCAGCGACGCGATGAGCTTGCGTTCAACCTGGAACCGGACATCGGCCTGGTCTTGATACGCGCTTGGGCGACAAGGAATCGAATAGTAAAATGCCTGGGCTCCGGGCGGCCGGGGACGGGTTCCGGCCCGGCCCCGCTGAACCGGCAGCATAGCCGTATCGGGTTAAGACGTTTCGACCGGTGTCGGCCCGAACCATGCAACCATACTCTCGCCATCAGCCTGCCCATGACTTCCGCTTCCAGCATGTCGCCTTTCCCGTCGGACGATCCCAATGTGTACCGCACCCTGCTTGAATCCACGCGAGCCATCCCCTGGCGGATTGACTGGAGCACCATGCAGTTCAGCTATATCGGACCGCAAATCGAGAAGGTGCTGGGCTGGAGCCAGGCGAGCTGGGTTTCCGTGAACGACTGGGCAGATCGCATCCATGAGGAAGACCGGCAGAAGACCGTCGACTTCTGCGTGGCGCAGTCGCAGCAGGGCGTCGACCATGAGGCGGATTACCGGGCGCTGACGCAGGACGGCGACTATGTATGGATCCGCGACGTGGTGCATGTCGTGCGCCGGCCGGACGGCAGCGTGGACTCCCTGGTGGGCTTTATGTTCGATATTACCGAGCGCAAGAAGGCCGAGGACAAGATCCTGCAACTGCAGGAAGAACTCCGTGCCTTGTCCTACCAGGACAGCCTGACCGGCCTCGCGAACCGCCGCATGTTCGACATGCTGTTCGAAGTGGAGTGGGCCAAGGCGCGCGCCACCCGCCATCCGCTTTCCCTTGTGTTGATCGACATCGATTTCTTCAAGCAGTACAACGATCATTACGGCCATCCGCAAGGCGACGAATGCCTCAAGCGGGTAGCGCGCGTGCTCGACACGGTGGCGCAGCGGGCACGCGACCTTTGCGCCCGCCTGGGCGGCGAAGAGTTTGCCCTGCTGCTGCCCGAGACCGACGAGGCGACTGCGTTCCGGATCGCGAGCCGCTGCCGCGCGCTGCTGTCGCGCGAAGCCATTCCCCACCCGGGATCGGCGATTGCCGACGTGCTGACGGTCAGCATCGGCGTGGCCACAATCGTGCCGGGTTCGCAGGACAGTCCCGCCGGACTGATGGCACAGGCCGACCGGCGCCTGTATCAGGCAAAGTCGGCCGGACGCAACTGCATCCAGAACATGTGATGTCGCGCCTGGCAGGGCATGGGCGGGGAGGGCAGGGAGCTTGCCGCCATTCTGCAACGCTCGGGCGTTTCGCCGGCGCTGCCGTCGCCGCTGTCGCGGGTATTGCAGGCGCGATACACCGCGCTGATCCGTGTGACACCGGATGAACCGCGGGGCCCGTGCTCGCGTCCCATGAAGGTAGGCGCTTTTGTGCAAGCCTGCCGCAGGCTGCTGCGCGACGTACTGCTGCAGGGTTTCCACCCCTATCACCTGGCGCTGGACGACCTGGTGCCGCAGCTGCGCATCGACGGCGACGTGGCGCATGTGGTGCTGCAGGCGCGCACCGGGCGCAATGCCAAGCTGCGCTATGTCGAGCGCATTTTCCTGTTCTTTACCTTCGGCCTGGCCTGCTGGCTGGTCGGAGGTCGCTTTCCCCTGTACCAGGTCGGCTTCGCCATGCTGGACAAAGACTTGCCATCCGATGCGTTCCGGCTGTTCCAAGCACCCGCTGCGCTGCCAGGATGGGCAGGTCGGCCTGCGCTTCGAGACGTGCTGGCTTGATCTGCCGGTGGCGCAAAACGTGCAGAGCATCAAGGAATTCCTGCGCCAGGCGCCGGCCAGCCTGGTGGTCAAATACCGTGACCAGGCCAACCTGTCCCTGATCGAGATCGCCAACCTGCCCGGCTTTTCCGAGGCCAGCACCTTCCATCGCGCGTTCGAGACATGGACCGGCGTCGCTCCGGGGAATACCGGCAGTCCCGCCTGGGCAAGGGCGCCGTACAAGCGCCTTCGGGCATGTCACCGCTACGGTAGACAGAGCGGCAGGGGCTTCAACGCGCGGCCCGTTTGGCAAACAGTGCATCGATCTCCGCATCGTTTCCGCCAAGCTGCCGCAGCAGTTCGCGCCATGCTCGCCCGCATGCGGCGCCTGCAGATGCATCGGGTCGGGCGTAACGCCGGCCAGCGCAGCGGCCCGTCGCAATTGCACGGTGCCGACATCGCGTGTCACATAGCGCGCGACTGTCTGCTTGTGCACCACCTGCGCATCGCCGGCTTGAGGCGTGCCAAGGCGCTGGCATTTTCCGCCCGCGGGATCGGTGCGGACGAAGCCAGCCGGCTTTGCATCGTGCACGCAATCCATGACCAGGAAGTCATTGCCGAGCGGGCCAGGAGGATGGCGATCAGCTTTACCGGCGCCTGCTGGAGATGGAGGCGACCGGCCAGGGCGCGGCGCGCGCCTCCGAATGCCATCGCAATGCGGCCGCTGCCTTCCTGAATAAGGAGGCACTGCCTTTCGTTTGGCCGCCATAGGCGTTTGTTGCGAGCCCAGCGACGTGATGCGGGGAGGTGAAGAGCAGCCAGCTCCCGGTTCTCCCGCAGCCTGCGGGTTTTTACCGGCTTGTTAGCCACCCTGGCTCAAGGGAAGAAAGGCATGCGTGGCCTGCCTCATCCGGCATCGCCACGCATGCCTTTCCCCTTGCCGTGCCGGGAATCACGTCACCGGAATTTGACCAAGATCACAAAGGCGCACGGTCGCCGTGATTAAAAAGGGACTATCGATTTCTTCTTGCAAGGAGAAGACCATGCCTGTCGATCCGGTCAATGCTTCCTTCCCGGGTTCACCCGCGTCTGCCCCTGGCATCGCTGGCAACGGCGCCGGGTGCGGCCTTGCCTTGGGGTACCTGGTGTTCGCGGTGCGCAAGCCCTCGCGCTGGGAGCGGTTCTGCCATGACATGCTGGGCCTTCCCGAGCCTGTGTCCAACCCTGACGGCAGCCACGGTTATCGGATGGATGGCGCAATGCAGCGGCTGATCGTGGCCGAAGGCGCGGAAGATGACCTGGCCGCGCTGGGCCTGGTCTGTGAGGACGATACCGTTTTCGATGCGCTCGCCGCGCGGCTGCGCGGCATGCATATACCGGTGGAGGAAGGCAGCCCGCCATTGCGCGCCTCGCGCCGCGTCCAGCGGTTAATGGCGATACGCGATCCCGACGGCAATGCGGTGGAACTGGCTGTTGGAATGGAAGCGGCGCCCGTGCCGTTTGTCTCCGGGGCGTTCAGCAGCGGTTTCCACACCGGCCGCCTCGGGATGGGGCATGCAGTGCTCGTGTCGCACAGGCTCGAAGCGATGGAAGCGTTCTATACAGGCGTACTCGGGTTCGGCGTGTCAGAGCGGCTGGCGACCAAAGTCGGCCCGATGGACATCAGGGGCATTTTCCTGCACTGCAACGAGCGCCATCATTCCGTGGCCATCTTCGACATGCCGCTCCAGAAGCGGATGCAGCATTTCATGCTTCAGGCAGAGGACGTGTGCGACGTCGGCATGGCCTTCGAGCGCGCCAAACTCGCCAAGGTGCCCATCAGCCTGAACATGGGCCAGCATCCGCACCCTGACGGCACCATCTCGTTCTATGGCGTGACGCCGTCCGGCTTCGACTTCGAGATTGGCGCAGGCTGCAAGGAGATCGAGCCACGGGGATGGCAGCCGCTGCACACCACCGTTACCAGCAGTTGGGGTCACAAGCCCAGCTTGCGGCTGCAGATGAAAATGGCAGCCAGCATGCTGGCCAGCGCAGTGAAGGGCGGGAGCAGGGCGAAACAATGAGTTGATCATTGGGCACGCCCTCAGCCGACGCGCTGCGCTTCGTGCACAACCCCGAATGAAGACGAGGCTGTCATTGACCACGCGGCCATGTGGAAAAATCCATCACGGCAGTTCTGCCGGTACAAAACGCCTGTAACCCGGCATTGAATCCGCCTGCCTGGCCGAACATCTGGTGTGGTGTCGCACGGGTTTTTCCGCCGCAATAATCAAGTGACAAATAGTTATGAAATGCATTTGCATTGTGAATCACGCGGATTCGACGCGTCATTTATTATTTCCTCATTTTCAAGTCGTACTCCAAGCCAATAATTATTGCATTCCGGAAAAAGAAATCTTTTTAAAAATATAATCGCAGGCCGGAGGCAACGGCAATGTCATTTCGCCGGAGCCGCTTTGCTTGATCTACCACAGACAATGCTCGCAACTGCTGATTATTATAATTTCATGCGCATGAGTCCCGTAACACATTAATGCGCATATGGAAATATCGTGAGTTTAATTATCTGCAAACCACGGTTGGCGCAGCGATTAATCTGTTTTATTCGAAAAAAATTTTCGCCGTTCCAACGTATCTACTTTCAGCCTGAGTAAATGAGGAGCAAAAAATGAATGTCATGCGCCGTATTCTTCCATCGGTATTCAGTATTTGCGGCCTTTTTTTTTCCGGCCTCGCTTCAGCCGAAGTAGTGGCCAGAAGCAATGTCAGTTTCACTATTTCTCTCCCGGTATTCATTCCATGCGCAAATAACGGGTCGGGTGAGATAGTGGATTTGACTGGAGAACTGCACGAATTATTCATTGTTAATATCAGTGATTCCGGAAATGTTACTGTAAAAAATCACACGCAGCCGCAAGGAATAAGTGGGATAGGAAGGAATACCGGATATAAATACCAGGGTACCGGCGTTAGCCAATCGATTGACCAGATCAAATTTAGTGGCATACCAGAGTATCCGATTGTATATACCTATGTGAACAACTTCCGTATTATTGGTCAAGGTACGGGGAATAATTATATCGTGCATGAAAACACGCACATGACGGTGAATGCAAACGGAACGGTTACTGCCTACGTTGATAACTTCAACACCGATTGCAAATAGAGAGTCCTTATTTTGTGCCGCGATAACAGAATTTCTGGCTTCCATTAAACAGGGCTTGGCATGCCAGGTCCTGAAGGTCGATATGCATAAAGTAATTCTTCCATAACGACGAAGTTGTGGCGGGGCAGCGCAACAGGGAGGAAATCACCCTGGTTTTAATAAGCCGGATAAATTTTTCAGGCCAGGCTTGACGCAACGCTCGCTGGGTTTTTATTAAAGGACGGCCATGCCATGAGGGCGCACAGGCCTGAAATCGTTTCGAGGTGCCGGTCCAAAAGCCGAGACGCATGTTGTAAAACCCGACGCTCCCGGGTTTCGGCATGCGTCAGTTTTTAAGACGGTGACCGTTGTGAAGAAAAGGGAAGATCGTTCTGACAGGCCTGGACTGGGGCGGGGCGGGGGCGGTTGACCATAGGCAAGCATTCCTAAGCAAACTTGTTAACGCTTCAAGCCTGGACTAGGATGGAAAAACCTGGAATAGCCGCTACGTTGTCGCCGTTCCTCTGACGACTGGTCGTTGTCGAACAAGCCGCTCTCATTGCTGTTGCCACCCCATGAGACAGACATGGATGTCCCCGCTAGAGACAAGGGTTTTACCGGCTCCATTCCCGAGTTGTATGAGCGTTATCTGGTGCCCCTGATATTCGAACCCTATGCGGTCGACCTGGCGCATCGGCTTGCTGCCCGGCCAGTCGGTCGACTGCTCGAAATAGCGGCGGGAACGGGCATCGTTACCCGAAAGCTCGCGGCCCTGTTGCCAGCGAACACGTCCATTACGGCCACGGATTTAAACCAGGCAATGCTGGACATGGCGTCAAGCATTCAGACCGTGCGGCCAGTGTCCTGGGAGCGGGCAGATGCGCTGGCGCTTCCTTTCGAAAACGCCAGCTTCGATGCCGTTGCGTGCCAGTTTGGCGTGATGTTTTTTCCGGATAAGGTGCGCGCGTTTTCCGAAGTGCGGCGCGTGCTCGCTCCTGGCGGTGTATTCGCATTCAATGTCTGGGATCGCATCGAGGAAAATGAATTTGCCGCCACCATCACATCCGCGCTTGGATTGCTCTTTCCGCAGGATCCGCCACGCTTTCTGGCACGCACGCCTCACGGCCATTACTCGCTTGCCGCCATCCGGCATGCACTGCATGGTGCCGGATTCGCTTCCGCGCCGGGCATCGATACGGTAGCCGCGCGCAGTCGCGCGACCTCTGCAGAGATTCCTGCAATCGCCTACTGCCAGGGCACGCCCTTGCGTAGCGAAATCGAGGCGCACAAAACGCCCACGCTTGCGGAAGCGACCGAGGCGTCGGCAAACGCCATTCGCCAGCGTTTTGGCGCAGGCGAGGTAGAGGGAAAAATTCAGGCGCATGTCGTTGTCGTCCCGTGTTAGCGGCGTGAAACACAGCGCCGATTGCATGGGACAGGTATTTGCTGCAGCCGCTTTGCACACCTCCGGCGGTGGCGTGAGGCCAATCTGAGCAGGGCGTTGTGCAGCGCATAACGCGCCGTAACGGCACGGCCTGCGTTAGTCGCCCGATACGGCCTGCTCAGGGCTTTTTGATGACTTCGTAGACGTCGCCGGCAGCGGCGCCGGTTTCCCGCTTCCCTGCACGCAGGTCCCGGTAGACGGCCGCGCGCATGATCATCATGGCCACCACGGGCGCCGTCATCAGGACGAAGGCGGCAATGATCAGTTCGTGTATGACCAAGCGGGAACGCAGGACGGAAAAGCAGAGCATGGAGGCAAGCAGGATGAGGCCGGTGCCCAGGGTCACGGTAATGGCTGGACCATGAATGCGCTGGTAAAACGTGGGCAGCCGCATCAGGCCGAAAGCGCCGATCAGGATGATGCTGCCACCGGCAATAAGCAGCAATGCAATCGGGATTGCCGCCCATGCGGGCATGGCGTCGAACGCGTTCATTCGATCACCTCGCCGCGCATCAGAAACTTGGCCATCGCAACCGTCGATACGAATCCGAGCAGCGCAATCAGCATTGCCGCTTCAAAATACAGGTCGCTCGCGAAGCGTATGCCCAGCACCAGCGCCAATTGCATCGCGCACATCCAGAGCGTATCCAGCGTGAGGACGCGGTCGTGCGCCGACGGCCCGAGAACCAGCCTCACCGTGCAGAACAGCATGGCGACCAGAACGCAGAAAAAAACGTAATGTAGGGAAAACTGCAACAGCGCGGCGATCATCCTGTGCTCCTATTCGAAGATTTCAATCAGCGGTTTCTCGTAGCGGGATTTGATAGTGTCTATCCACCACTGCTCGTCGTGCAGGTCAAAGACGTGCAGCGCCAGCATGGGACTGTCCGGCAGGATTTCGACCCACACCGTCCCGGGCGTGGAATTGATCAGGCAGGAAAGCATCGCCAGCCCATACGGGTTGCGCAAGTCGAGCGGAATCCGGATGAACTGCGATTTCAAGCTGTCCGGCCGCGAGAACAGAATGATGCGGCTGACGTTGAAGCCGGACCGCACGATCTCCACTAGCGCCATCGACAGCAGGCGCACCAGCACGACGGGCTTCCTCAGCCGCGGATAGGCAAGCGGCTGCAGGCTGCGGGTGGCCAGCGGCGCCGCAATGGCCAGGACCGCACCCAGCAGGAGATGCCCGGCATCCAGGGTCTGGTTCAGCAACAGCCAGAGCGCGAATAGCGCCGCTGACAGCCAAGCGGAAAGCAGCCATCGTCGCATCAACGCCCCCCCTCGCGCATCGGGCCCGGCACCACCGGCGCCGACAGGACGCTGCGTATGTAGAGGCCGGGCTGGTGAAGGTCGCCCGAAGCGCGGCCCAGGTAGTCAAGGATGGGGCCGGCCTGCACCGTCATCACCACGCAAGCCGCCAGCAGCAGGCTCACCGGCGCGACTTCCGTCAGCCGCAGCGGCGGCGGCAGCACCTTGCCGGCCGCCCAGAACGTGCGCACGCCAAAGCGCATCATGGCGATGATGGCGGCCAGGCCGGACAGCACGATCAGTATCATCAGGGTCCATCCGCTGGCCGGGATGGAAGCGCCCGGCGCTTCCGGGTTGAGCAGCGCGTGAAACAGGCTGAACTTGGCGACAAACCCCGAGAGCGGCGGCAATCCGGCAATGATCAGCGCACATGCGGTAAAGGAGAGTCCCAGGAAAGCCAGCGCCGCAGGAATGCCGACCCCGACCGGCGGGTCCGGGGCATCTTCGATTGCAAATGCTTCCATCGTCACGGCCAGCAGTGCAGCGCCGGGCGAGCGGATGCGTTCGATCAGCTCGATGAGCAGGATGAAGGCGGCCATCGCCAGCGTCGACCCCAGCAGGTAGTAGATGCCGGCAGTCACGAGCGATGGCTGGCCATAGCCAATGACGGCCAGCAGCGTGCCGGAAGACACCACGGCGCCGTAGCCGGCCAGGCGGCCCGAGGTTTCGCTGGCGAGCATGCCGGCCGCGCCGAACACGATGGTGGCCATTCCTCCCCACAAAAGGGCATCAAAGCCGTAGCCGGCCGCCGCGCCGGCATGGTCCGAAAACACCAGCAGCCACAGGCGCAGGATGACGTAGGCGCCGACCTTGGTCATCAGCACCAGCATCGCCGCCACGGGCGGGGACGCCGCCGCATAGGTTGTCGGCAGCCAGAAACCAATCGGCCACATCGCGCTCTTGATCAGGAAGGCGATGGCCAGCACCGCGACGCCCATTTTCAGAAGCACCATGTCGGTCTCGCCGGTGGCGGAAATGCGGGCGGCAAGGTCAGCCATGTTGAGCGTGCCGGTGCTGGCATAGATCAGAGCGACGCCGATCAGGAACAGCAGCGAAGCCACCAGGTTGATGGCGATGTATTGCATGGCCGCCTGCAGCCGGGCGGCATTGTAGCCGTGCAGGAGCAGGCCATAGGACGCGGCCAGCATCACTTCGAAGAACACGAAGAGATTGAACAGGTCATGGGTGAGGAACGCGCCGTTGATGCCCATGATGAGAAATTGGAACAGCGGATGAAAATGGACCCCGACCCGGCCCCAGCGCGGCAAGGAGTAAAGCAGCGTGCATGCGGCAAGCACCGCAGTCAGCAGCAGCATGGCCGCCGCCAGCCGGTCGGCCAGCAGCGCGATGCCAAAGGGCGCCGCCCAGTTGCCGGCAAGGTAGACGCCGATTCCGTTGTTCCAATAGGCGCCGTCGGTGAGTGCCGTCAGCAGGACGCCCGTCACGAGCAGTCCCAGCACGGAGAGGGCGCTGAGCAGGAATTTGAGGCGATGGCGGCTGTGGTTGATCGGCACCTGCAGCGCACCGCACAGCAACGGGATGAGGATAGGCGCGATGATCAGGTGCTGGTGCCATGCCGAACTCATTGATCGGGCTCCTTGCCGTCAACATGGTCGGTGCCGGTAAGCCCGCGCGAGCCGATCATGACGACGAGATACAGCGCCGTGGTGGCGAAGCCGATCACGATCGCGGTCAGAACAAGCGCCTGGGGCACGGGTTCGGCAATGGTCGCCGGATCAGGCACGCCATTGCCCAGGGTCAGCGGCGGCCGGTTCACCCACAAGCGGCCCATGACGAAAATGAACAGGTTCACGGCATATGACATCAACATCAGCCCGGTGAGGACCTGGAAGCTGCGCGGACGCAGTATCAGCCAGATGCCGGACCCGAACAGCGTGCCGATGGCAATTGCAATCACGATTTCCATTACGGGATCTCCTCTGCGGCAATGGCGGCCCGGGGGGCGACGTCGCCCCCCGGAAGGCGATGGCTGCGCACCGATTGATGCGCCAGCGCCACCAGGATCAGCATCGAAGAACCCACTACCACCGAGAACACGCCAAGGTCGAATGCAAACGCGCTGGGCAGGTGCAGTTCGCCCAGCAGGGGGAGGTGCAGATGCGCGGTGTGGCTGGTCAGGAACGGGTAGCCGGCGATCCATGCTCCCAGCCCGGTCACGCAGGCCAGCAGCAGGCCGTAGGCAATCCATCGGTGCGGACGCAGCCGGATATGCGCTTCGACCCAGGCGGTGCCTGCCACCATGTATTGCACGATGATGGCGGTGGCGAAGATCAGGCCTGCCACGAAGCCGCCGCCCGGCAGATTGTGCCCGCGCAGGAAAAAATACGCTGCCACGATGCCCATGAAGGGCAGCAGAAACCGCAGATACACGGCCGGGATCATCAGAAAACCATTGCTCGCCTGCTGCAGCGGCGTTTCGCGGGCCGCCGGGTCGACATCGCTGGCTTGCTGCGCCGGAATGGCAATGCTTTCCGGCGCCGGGCGGAAGCGGCGCAGCAGCGCATAGACCGTCAGGGCAACAATGGACAGCACCGTGACCTCGCCCATCGTGTCAAAGGCACGGAAGTCCACCAGCAGCACGTTGACGACGTTCGTGCCACCGCCTTCGGGCAAGGCCCGCAGGATGAAGTAGTCGCCGATGCTCGCCGACGCCGGGTGAGTCAGCACCGCATAGCTGGTCGCGGCAAGGGCGAGCCCGCCGCAGACGGCGATCAGCAGGTCGCGGCTGCGGCGCAGCACTACCGGACGCGGCGTCTGCCCGCTGAATTTTTCCGGCATGAAGCGCGGCGGCAGCCAGCGCAGGCCCAGCAGGATCAGCACCGTCGTGACGGTCTCCACCATCAGCTGGGTCAAGGCCAGGTCCGGCGCGGACAGCCAGAGGAAGGTCATGCTGGTAACGATGCCGGTGCCCCCTACCAGCAGCAATGCCGCAAGGCGGTGGTATTTCGCTTTCCATGCCGCAGCGACGGCGCACACGCTGCCTATCGTCCACATCAGCGCAAAGAGCAGGTCCGTCCCGCTGAAGGTGGGCGCAGGAAGGCTAGGCAGCGTGCCGGCCAGGAGCAGGGGGAGCGTCACGAACATGACCATGATGAGCAGCAGCTGCGGCTGCAGGCGCCGCGTGCTCAGCCGTGTGACCAGCCAGGTCGCTGACACGAACAGCGTCAGCATGGTGGTTTCGTATGCCTGCGATCCCTTCAGCCTGTGCAGTATCGGGACACGGTTACGCGACGCGAGCGCGTAGTACCGGCGCAGCACGATATAAAAGAGAATGCCGCCCGACAGCGCGGCCATGCTCATTGCCAGCGCCAGGTTGAAACCGTGCCACAGGCCAAGGTCGTACATGGGTATGTTCGCGCCGAGCACGGACACCGCGGCAGAGGCGAGGAAGTGTCCCACGGTGAGGTGCGGCAGCATGCCCACGACCACGCACAGCAGCACCAGGCATTCCACCGGGAACCGCATCCAGCGCGGCGGCTCGTGGGGCGCCTTCGGCAAGTCAGCGGCAAGCGGCCCGAAGAACACACTGATGAAGCGCAGCGAATAGGCGACGCTGAAAATGCCCATCGCCACGGCGGCGTACGACATCCACCATTCCTCGGTGCCGCCGACATGCACCGTCTCGGCAAAGAACATCTCCTTGGACAGGAAACCATTCAGCAGGGGCACGCCCGCCATCGACGCGCTGGCGACCATGGCCAGCAGGGCGGTGTAGGGAATCGCCTTGTAAAGGCCGCGCAGCACGCGCATGTCGCGCGTGCCGGTCTCATGATCGATGATGCCGGCCGCCATGAACAGCGACGCCTTGAAAATGGCATGATTCATCGTATGAAAAATGGCTGCGACCACGGACAGAGGCGTGCCGATGCCCAGCAGGACCGTGATCAGCCCGAGATGGCTGATGGTGGAATAGGCGAGCAGGCCCTTCAGGTCGTGCTGGAAGATGGCGAAAAAGGAGCCCAGCAACATGGTGGCGACGCCCGCCCCGCCAATCAGCCATGTCCATTCCGGCGTGCCCGACAGCACCGGCCACAGCCGCATCAGCAGAAACACCCCGGCCTTGACCATGGTGGCCGAGTGCAGGTAGGCCGATACCGGGGTCGGCGCCGCCATCGCGTGCGGCAGCCAGAAGTGAAAGGGAAACTGCGCGCTTTTGGTCAGCGCGCCCAGTGCAATGAGCACCAGCACTGCCTGGTACCAGGGATGCTTGCGCACCATGTCGCCGGCATTGAGGACCACGTCGAGGTCGTAGCTGCCCACGATATGACCGAGCAGCAGGATGCCGCACAGCAGGCAGAGGCCGCCCGTGGCCGTCACTGTGAAGGCCATCCGCGCGCCGCGCCGCACGTCAATGCGATGGTGCCAGTAGCCGATGAGCAGGAAGGAAGTGAGGCTGGTCAGCTCCCAGAATACGACCAGCTGGATCAGGTTTCCCGATAGGACAACGCCCAGCATGGAACCCATGAAAGCCAGGAGGAAGGAAAAGAACCGGGGAACCGGGTCTGCGGGCGACATGTAGTAGCGCGCGTACAGAATGACCAGCACGCCGATGCCCAGCACCAGCATGGTGAACAGCCATGCCAGGCCATCCAGGCGAAGGATGACGTTAAGGCCGTAAGCCGGCAGCCATGGTGCCTCGTAGCGCAATACCTCTCCGCCGCCGACCCGGAGATACAAATAGGCTGCCAGCAGCAGATCCAACAGGGCCACGCCGCCAGCCAGGCCGGCTGCGCGGTTGCGGGCGTTGGAAGGCGCAAAGGCGATGAGGATGCTGCCGATAAAAGGCAAAAGGAGAAGGCTCAGGAGTAGCATCGGCACCGGGCAATGTAATCAAACTGGGTAAGTTGATAGAAAAGTCCAGTGTGGCAGGGTAGAGCAACCCAGCATTAGGCATGTTGATCGAATGCGGGCTTCGCGCAAATACAACGCGCTTCATCGGCCATTGCCATGCATCCTGCGCCGTGCGCGGCCCCATATGACCGCGTTGCAGCCGCCTGATCGCGGCATGCCCGCGGCGGATCAGTCCAGCTTGCCTTTGGTCAGCGTGTCGAAGTCGCTGGCGTCATGGCGCTCGGGCAACTGGCTGGAGGGCTCGCCCCATGTACGGTTGACCTTGCGACCCCGCTGGACGGCGGGACGCCCGGCAATCTCGGAGGCCCAGCGCTGCACATGCTTGTACTCATGCACGCCGAGGAACTCGGCCGCCTCATACAGGTCGCCCCTGGCCAGCGCGCCATACCAGGGCCATGCCGCCATGTCGGCAATCGTATAGTCGTCGCCCGCCAGGAATGGATGCGCTGCGAGCTGGCGGTCCAGCACGTCGAGCTGGCGCTTGACCTCCATGGCGTAGCGGTTGATCGGGTACGCCATCTTGGCAGGCGCGTAGGCATAGAAGTGGCCAAAGCCTCCTCCCAGAAAAGGCGCGCTGCCCATTTGCCAGAAAAGCCAGGAAAGGCATTCGGCGCGCGCGGCGCCACCGGTCGGCAGGAAAGCCCCGAACTTCTCGGCCAGATACTGCAGGATCGCTCCCGACTCGAAAACCCTGACCGGTGCTTCACCGCTGCGATCCACCAGGGCCGGGATCTTGGAATTGGGATTGACGCCGACAAACCCGCTTCCGAACTGGTCACCGTCGTTGATGCGGATCAGCCAGGCGTCGTATTCAGCGCCGGCGTGGCCCAACGCCAGCAACTCTTCCAGCATCACCGTCACTTTGACGCCGTTGGGTGTGGCAAGGGAATACAGTTGCAGCGGGTGGTTTCCCACCGGGAGTTCCTTGTCGTGGGTGGCGCCTGCAACCGGGCGGTTAATGCTGGCAAACTTGCCGCCGCTTTCCTGGTCCCATGACCAGACCTTGGGCGGGATGTATGTGTTGTCGTTGCTCATTGGGGCTCCATGACGTCATGCCGCTTCCGGGGCATATCCTTGTTTGGTGTCGTCGTAGACTACCAGCTTTCGGCTGCTGCCATCGATGCCGGACGCCGCACGGCGCCGGCACGGCCAGGATCGGCAGTGTCATGGCGGCGCGAGTCACTGCGGCGGGTCAGCGGAAAATAGAGTGCGCGTTGTAAATTTTACTGGCGCCAGGAACCGGGTCGGGCTTATCCGTTGTGCTTTCGGCCCTGGCTGGCCGTAGCCAGCAGGTCCGCGCCCCGGCAGAGTGCTTGAAGTCGCGTGGCTACACAGATACCGGGTCCCGTGGCTACGCTACAATCGCCCTCCTTAAAGTCAAGGTCATCTGCGCATACGGCAACGACAGGCCATGCGCGGACTGCTGCTCGGTAAGCCTTCACATTTAATCCATCGTCAAGAAAGAACAAGATGCAAATTCCTTTTTCAGGCGGCTGCGCCTGCGGGTCAATACGCTACGTCGGCGAGCAGGCGCCGATTGCCACGATCAATTGCCATTGCAGGGATTGTCAGCTCTCGAGCGGTGCGCCGTTTGCGTCGGGTATCGTCGTGATGACGGCGGACCTCCAGGTCAGCGGCACGCCAAGGACCCATGCAGTGCGTGCAAGCAGCGGCGGGCTCGCCACCCGCAGCTTTTGTGCCGACTGCGGCACGCCGCTGTTTACAAGCAGCGAAGCGAATCCACAATTCACATCGATCCGCTTCCCCTCGCTGGACGATGCCGCGGGGTTAAAGCCCATGCTCGACATCCATACCGCTAGCGCGCAGCAATGGGTATGCCTTGATCCGGCAATTCCTCACTTTGCAGGATCGCCGCAATAGGATGAACATGCATCGGCCTCCCTACCAGCTTCCAAGGCCCGGCGCTGCAAGCGCGCGCCGGATCAGCAGGACACCCTACTCCATGGCTGATCAGGCATGCAGCGTTGCGTACCTGCGGCGCCGGTGCATCAGCAATAGCATTGCCCTGGCAGGCGCGGAGGCGGTGGGCTGCTGTCCCAGGGCTGCTCGGTCGACACCTCGATGCGGACTTCTCCCATCCTGATCACCGCGCCGCGTACCGGGTTGTCGCCGCCGACCCGCACGAACGACACGGTGATGTCCTGCAGTTCGGAGGCGGAAAGCCTTGACAGCACTTCAGTGGCCGGCACCGTCAGCGTGGCTGTTCCGTGATGGGACGCGCCTGCTATCTCGAATGGGCCGACTGTGCCGAGGAAGTAGCGCTGCGCGTTTCCGGCGTCCCCGGTGGGCGGAAGATTGAGATAGATGTTGTAGAAGAATCCGCCATTGGCGCCGGCGCCCAGCAATTGCAGATTGTCCAGCACCAGTCTCACCGACTGCACGGTGCCCGCAGCCAGTTGCGCCGGGGGGCTGACCGCGACCGATACGGCGGTCTGCAGCAATTGCAGCGCGGAGCCTGTCAGCGGCAGATGAGCGCTGACCGAGGCTTCAGCAAGGGTCACGCCGGATACGCCGCCCAGGGATTGGCTGGTCGCCGATATGGCTCGTGCGGCCGTCGCCGGGAAGTTGCCGCTTGCTGGGCGTGTCAGCACGGGCGCCACCTGGGCCTGCACCAGCTTGATTGGGCTGTCGGGATTGGCCTGCGCCGACGGCGGCAGGGAAGTCGGCTTGTTATCGTCCGCGTAGTCGTAACCCAGCCAGCCAGGATAATAATTCTTGTAGCGAGCGATGCTGAGCGTGGAGGAATACTTGAACGAGCCCGCCCAGTAAGAGCTGCTGTTGGCGGAGTTGTAGGGGTTGCTGGTGTACGGTATGCCTTTGCCGTCCGGCAGCGCCCAGGCATGCCAGAGCCGGTCGACGTTGGCGTGATGCAGATAGAAGATCGGGTCGTTCGGCGACTGCATGGTTGCCATCACATTGCCGATCAGGTTATGCACCGGATTATGCGGCGCCGACTCGAACTGCGGCTCGTATGCATTCGTGGTGCCGCGCTGGAAATTCCAGACGCTCGATGCGAACGGCGCCAGCGTCAGGGCATTGTAGACATTGGTCCCGGCGCGCTGCACATAAAGCGGCTTGTTGGCCGGGTCGGTGAACTCGGCCGGTATGGTGGGGTATTTGTAATAGTTCCAATACGGCAGGGTAAGCGAGCTATCTCCGGAGACCGTGCGCAACTGCTGCTCGAAGTAATACAGGTAGCCGCGATGCCATGCCAGAAAATAGGCAACGCCATGAGGACAATAGTTCACATGCACATTGGTCCAGTAGGCCCAGGATGAAGGGCTGCTCGAATTGGTATTGGCCTTCATCGTGCGCACCGCATTGAGGAACGACGTGTATTGCGGCGTGGTCTTGAACTGCTGCCATTCCATCCGTATCCGGGTTGTTTGCCCAAAGCCCAGCCTGGGGATGGAGAGCAGTGCAGCGGCGGATGCGGATACCTTGATGAAATTGCGGCGACTGATCAGTAGGGCGGTCATCTTTGTCTCCATGGTCTAGCTCTACAATTGTTACAAAAACAATTACATTTACCTTAATGATGCGGCTGCCGATCGATGTTGAGATGCGTCAGGAATTGGGTCACGAAGGTCGGGAGAGGGGTGCAAGAGAGCGCGATGCATTCGCTGTGCTGCTTTGGCGCAGGCGGTATGGGCGGGAACTGGGGCGATGCATGCGCCTTTCATGCTCCCACAGGAAGCTGTTCAAAACCGGGGAAAGGCCTGTGCCTGCGACATGTTTCACGATTCTGCATGCTTGCACACAGCCATGTGCATGCGGGAAAACCAGGGCAGCGCCAGCTGAGAATGCAGGTAGATCATCGATGCACGCACGCGCAAGTCAGGCCCGCGCGAACTGTGTCCGCGTTGCAGCATGTCCACGCTGGACTGGGTCGAGTCATCGGGCAACGGCAGTGTCCATGCCGTCACGACGGTGCGGCGCAAGCCGGAAGCCGGCGGCGACTACAGCGTGTCGCTGGTCCGCCTCGACGAAGGCGTGCGGATAATGCGCCGGGTGGAAGGCAGCGGCGCGGTGGCCATCGGCGACCGGGTACGCGCCCGCGTGCAGGTCAATGACGGCCGCGGCATCGTGCTGCTTCGTCGCCCACCTGCTGCCAGCCATGCAGGCGCTGCACTGCGGCCAGTGCCAGGCGTTGCTGGTGTGCTCCGACAGCGCCCAGCGCAGCGACACGTTCGGGCGCAGGGAAGTGGTGGCCAGCCGCAGCCGCCGCTTCCTCGATCCGCAGCCGTATGGGATGCCGTATGAACCGGTGCTGCCGCTGTCGGCTTATGCGCTGGCGGCGTCGCACTCCATGCATGAATTCGGCGCCACCGGCCGCCACCTGGCTGAGGTCGCTGTTGCGGCCCGTGGCCAGTTGCGCGGCGACTGCGGCCAGAAGGATGGCGCCCGTCCCGGCGAGGTGGACCGCGTCATGCATGGCTGCTCATTTCCCCGATTGCTGCCACAATAGAGCGCTTGTCTGCCGGCATCTCCGCAAGGCGACGCCCGTGCTCCCGCTTTCCATGATGACTTCCTATCGCAACCGAGATCTTCGTCGTACCGCAGTTGGCCTGACGATCTCGCTATTGCTGCATGCCGCGCTGTTCCTGTTCTTCAGAACCCATGCGCCCAGGCCGCCGGACGCCAGCGGCAATTCGGACAAAGGGCCGCTCGTTGTCGAGTTGCGGCCGCAGCCGCCGCTGCAAAAGCCTGCGCCGCCAGTGGAGGCGGTCACACCGCCGGCCGCCGCGCCGGCCCGTCCTCCCAGGCCGGCCGCCAGAAAGCCGGTTGAAAAAAAGCCGGCTGAAAAAAAGCCGGCGCCGCGACCCGCAGCGCCTTCCCGATCCGCTACGCTGCCCCGGGCACCTGAGAGCACGCGTCCCGTGCCTCCGTCGTCGCCGGCGCCCGATAACGCCGCGCCGCCGGCCGACATGTCGGACATGGTCGCCGCCGCAAGGGCACGGCGCCGCGCCGCCGGCATCCCGGTGCCGGAAGATCCGCCGGCCGACGACGCCGGCAAGCCGCAGGGCGATGAAGTCGCGCGCGCCAACATTGCCCGCAGCATTGCGCAGGCACGCGGCCCGCGCACCAGCGGGGGCGTATTCCAGATCACCCACAAGGGCGTGCGCGAGGCCGAATTCCTGTTCCGCGGTTGGGAGAACGACAGCCGGGCAGCGGCGCGGCAGCTGATCAGGGTCGACGCCGGTCCGAACGGCGATGTCGAGGATGCGATCGTGCGCCGGATGATCCAGATCATCCGGGAGCGCCAGTCCGGCGATTTCAGCTGGAATTCCTACCGGCTCGGACGGGTGGTGGTGCTGTCCGCGCGGCCGGCGGACAATGCCGGCCTGATGGATTTCCTGAAGCAGGAGTTCTTCGGCAGCGGGCGCTAGCAAGCCCCTGCCCGTGCAGCGGCGCAGGATGCGGCAACAGCCACTTCTCAAGTCGATGCCGGCAACGTTGCAATGACTTGTGCGACGCCATTCTTCGAAAGGACTGCAGGATGAAACCAAGACTGACCATGATCACGCTGGGCGTGGACGACCTCGAGCGGGCGCTTGCCTTCTATCGTGACGGCCTCGGGTTGCCGAGCGAGGGCATCGCAGGCAAGGAGTTCGAGAATGGCGCAGTGGCCTTCTTCGACCTGCAGGCGGGATTGAAGCTGGCGCTATGGCCGCACCGGAGTCTGGCGCATGACACTGGCCTGCCGCAGTCGCGGCCAGGTTCGGCGTCGGCATCGCTTGGGCATAACGTCGCTTCGAGAGCCGAGGTGGATGCCGTGATGGAGCAGGCCAGTCGCGCCGGCGCATCCATCGTGAAACCGGCCGGCGACACCTTCTGGGGCGGCTATGCCGGGTATTTCCAGGATCCGGACGGACATCTGTGGGAAGTCGTGTGGAATCCGGAACTGCTGCCGCAGGATTGATGCTTCCCTTCATGGGTGGGGTTTGTCCGGGGTCGTGGCCCGTACTGCGTTGCCTGCTTACTGCCTGAAACATCGGCAGGAGACCGGCTCATGGAGGAAACAAGCAGCAATCATGACGGTGCGCTTTGGCTTAAGGAAACCATTGCCATCGCATGCAGGGCACTGCTGCGACTGGTTGCGAGAATTGCCCCCGGTTCGGCACGGGACCATGCCGGCAATGGGCAAGCGCGGCGCCATTGACCCCGGCGCAGGCAGTGATGTTGCCTGCCGGCGAGTGCATGCGCTGCATCCGGCTACAGGTCCGTTCGCAGCCTGCGGTTTTCCCTTTCGATCCGGTCGATGACGGCGTAGATCGCCTCGCCGCTGACTGGCGGACTGAAGAAGTAGCCCTGGCCGATCTCGCAGCCATGGTCGACCAGCCAGCGCATTTGCTCCGCCGTTTCCACGCCCTCGGCGACCACGCGCATCCCGAGCGCGTGTCCCATCGCGATGATGGTCTGCGTCAGCTTTTCCGCACTGCTGTCGTCAAGCATGTTCTGAATGAACGACTGATCGATCTTCAGGCTTTGCAGGGGCAGTTGACGCAGATGGCTGAGCGATGAGAAGCCGGTGCCGAAATCGTCGAGCGTGGTCACGATGCCGCGTTGATTCAACGCCTGCATCACGCTCCTGGTCTTTTCCGGCTCATCCATCATCGACGATTCGGTAACCTCGATCTCCAGGGCCGCGGCCGGCACGGCGCATTCCGCCAGCAGGCTGTCGAGGCGGTTGAGCATATTCGTCGAGAGGATGTCCGCCATGGACAGGTTGATCGCGACAGGCAGCAGCGAGCGGCCGGCCGAGAGCCAGCCGGCCTGCGCTTCGACCGCGGCGCGCATGACCCAGCGGTCGATATCGATGATCTGGTCGGACCGCTCCGCGACCGAAATGAAAATCGTGGGATAGCAGTAACCACGATTCGGATGATTCCAGCGCACCAGCGCCTCCAGCCCGATCACGCGTCCGGATCGCAGATCGACCTTGGGCTGGAACGCCAGCACCAGCTCGTTGCGCTCGACCGCGGTGGCCAGGTCATGTTCAAGCCGGTAGAACTCGAGCTGGTTGGATTCCATCATCGTCTCGAACACGACGCTGCGCGAGCGGCCAAGTGACTTTGCGTGGTACAGCGCGAGGTCTGCGCGCCGCATCAGTTCCGTCGTGGTTTGTCCATGCCCCGGCGGGATGGCAATGCCGATCGACATGCCCAGGTGCAGCTGCTGGCCGTTGATCTCGAAAGGCACGCACAATAGCTGATGGAAGCGTTCCGCCTTGCTCAGTGCCAATGTCGCATTGGGGCCATGAAGCTGTAACAGCACCATGAATTCATCGCCGCCAAACCGGGCCAGCAGGTCAGACCTGCCGACGACGCTCCTGAGGCGATCGCCAAGCTGCTGCAGCAGGAGATCGCCGCTGGCATGACCATGGGTGTCGTTGATCTTCTTGAAATTGTCCAGGTCCAGCAGCAGCAGCGCGCAACTGCACTGCTCCAGGTCCAGGCGCCGCGACACTTCTTCCTCCATCGCATGGCGGTTGGGCAGCCCGGTCAGCTGGTCATGGTGGGCGCGCCAGTGCAGTTTCTCCTGCAGCTGCCGGTTGAGTTGCAGCTTGTTGACTTCGACGACGACCTGCAGCAGCTTGCCCAGCCCCTCTGCCTCGGCAGCGCTCCATGCTTCGGAGTGGCCACGCAGCGCCTGCTTCCATTCCGCAAAGGAACGGCGGGGTTCAAGCCGCACCATGCCCGTCGGTACCCGCACCGCATGCTTGTGGGGCTTGCCACCCCAGCGCACCTGCTGCACCACCTCCGGCCGGGTGGCGAAGCAGCAACTGACATCGTCGCCGTCGTGCCGGGCGACCAGCAGTCCAGCCGCATCCGGCAAGGAGTCCAGGGAACGCTTGCCTGGGGCTAAAAGGTCGTCCCACATGTCGACGCCGGACCCTGGTTCCCGCATGTCGACGCGCTGCCAGACTTCGTCCAGCACCGCGCGCATGGATTTGGTACGGCGGCCGGGTCCGCCGACGTAATCGACGCCGCCGATGCGCAGTCCCAGACTGGACGCACGAAACATCCGCAGCAGTTCCGGCATCCACGCTTCGAGCCCGGACGGCATGTCGCGCGCGTCGGCGAGCGCCTGGCGTAACCGGTTGAGCAGATGGTCGATCGACAGCTGGGTGCGCACCGATTCGATCTTGGTCAGTGATTCGATGCGCATGATGCTCACCTCCGCCACCAGCTCGCAGAGCTGGCGCAGCCCTTCGCGGATCTGGTGCGGCGGCACCCTGGGCTGATGATGATGGCAGGCAATCAGGCCCCACAGCTTTCCGTCGCAGACCAGGGACAAGGTCAGCGTTGCTCGCACGCCCATGTTGCGCAGGTAGCTCAGGTGGACCGGCGACAGGCCGCGCAGCAGGCACTGGCCCTGATCCAGGAGCGTGCCATCCGGCAGCGTCGGCGGCACCAGAACGTCGGGCGTCGCCTCGACATCGGCCAGAACCCTCAGCCGATTTTTCATGTACAGAAGACGTGCCTGGCTGGGAATATCCGACGCCGGAAAGCGCAGGCCGAGGAAGCGCGGCTGGTAAGCGGGAGCGGTATGCTCGGCCACCACTTCGCCGCACCCGTCAGGCAGGAAGCGGTAGATCATCACGCGGTCGAATCCGCTGAATTCCTGCACTACCTTCACGCAGTCCGTAAAGAAAGAGTCCAGCTGCTCGGCATGACGCAGGCGGCTCATCGCGCGGGTGATCTCGGTAACGGTATGGCCTGGCAGATGGTTCTGCCCCGGCTCGGTGACGGAAGGCAGCCATTCCAGCAGCGCCCAGCGATGCACCCGGTGTGCGGCGCATTCCCATTGGGCGGCTGCGGAGATGGCGGACGCATCGCCGCTGCGCTCGAAGCGAGGGCGCCATGGCATGGACTGCAGGTAGGCTTCCTGCAGCGACCCCAGGCCGCCGGACCCGCTGTCATCGATTCCCTCGACCCATTCGGCGACCGGCTGGCCGACCGGCGCAGTCATGTCCCGCAGGCCGGGCCAGTAGCGGACGATGCCGCTGGACACCTGCACGATCCGCCCGGAGTCGAGATCCACTACCATCAGAAAGCCATGCGGCTGGATCGTCCCCAGCAGGTGGATTTGCTCCAGCGCACAAGACTTTTCCAATTCGGCGGAAATGATGTCGATGCGTTCCTGGTTTTTCATCGCGTACCAATTACTGCACGGTCTCGTCTTGCCGTTCTCACGGTTTCCCATCCCTGTCATGAATGGCACGGTTATGGCTCGATGCCCTGTTGGAGTTCCGCACGGATCCGGAGTTCTTGGCCGCCTGACAAAAGCGCCTGCGCCGCGCCGGCACAGCCGGCATGCACGTGCCTGGCCGATACCGTCCGGGTTCACGAACCCGGCGCGCCATGCAAGCACCCGCGCTCAAATCCGGCGCCGTCGCCACAGTCTGGCGCGACAGGCGGCGGCCCGGCGCAGGCTTGTCCCTTAATTTGACCCAGGTCAAACACATTGCATCAGGGGGCAACGTAAGCTGCACGGGTACCTGGCGCCCATGCGGCGCCAGCCTGAATGAGGAAAGCTGGCAACATGAGTGCAATGATAAAAAATCCGGGAGAGCATCCACCGGTGCAATTCGACGCAAACCTGATTCGAAAACTAAGCCAGCAGGGGCCGCGTTATACCTCTTATCCGACGGCGGACCGTTTCACCGACGGCTTCCGTTCCGGCGATTATCTACAGGCTGTCTCCGATCTCCGCCATGCCGGAGCGCGCAAGCCGATATCGCTGTACCTCCACATTCCCTTTTGCGAATCGCTTTGCTATTACTGTGCATGCAACAAGATCATTACCAGAAATCACGCCAAGGCAGAGGTCTATCTCACTTACCTGAAGCGGGAAATCGATATGCAGGCCGCCCTGTTTTCAGGGATGAATCAGGTGGAACAACTGCATTTCGGCGGTGGGACGCCGACCTTCCTGTCGGACGCGCAGATGGGCGCGCTGATGGCGCACCTGCGACGCGCCTTTCACTTTGCCGCGGACATCGATGGCGAGTACTCGATTGAAATCGATCCGCGGACGGTAGACGCCGATCGTATCCGGTCCCTCCGGAATCAGGGCTTCAATCGCCTCAGCCTGGGCGTCCAGGACTTCGATGAGGAAGTGCAGAAGGCAGTGAACCGGATACAGCCGGAAGCGCTCACGCTCGATGCGATTGTCGCCGCGCGCGAAGCGGGTTTCCGCTCAATCAGCGTCGATCTGATCTATGGCCTGCCCAGGCAGAACGTCATGTCGATGGCGCGCACCCTGACCAGGCTGATTGCGGCGGACCCGGACCGGATCTCCGTTTACAACTATGCGCACATGCCGCAGATGTTCAAGTCGCAGCGCCTGATTGCCGACGACGAACTGCCGACACCCGAGGCAAAGCTGGACATGCTGTCCCTGTGCATCCAAAGGCTGACCCAGGCCGGCTACGTCTACATCGGCATGGACCACTTCGCTAAGCCGGACGACGAACTGGCGGTGGCCCAGCGCCTGGGCACCCTGCAGCGCAATTTCCAGGGCTATTCCACGCATGCGGAGGCGGAGATGGTTTCTTGTGGCGTCTCCGCGATCAGTTCCGTGGGCGGCACCTACAGCCAGAATGCCAAGTCGCTGGACCAGTATTACGAACCGATCGAGCGCGGGCATCTGCCCATTGTCCGCGGCTTCAAGCTGACGATGGATGACATGCTGCGGCGTGCCATCATCCAGCGGCTCATGTGCGCCTTCGAGGTATCGGTGAAGGCAATCGAAACCGACTATCCGGTGACGTTCGCAAGCTACTTTGCCACGGAGCTGGGCAAGTTGCGCGAGCTGGAAGACGATGGGCTTGTTTCGCTCAGCGACGACTGGATAACCGTGACAGCCAGGGGACGGCTCCTGGTGCGCAACATCTGCATGGCATTCGACAAGTATCTAGGAATAGGTCAAGCAGTCAAGCTGGAACGCCTGCGCTATTCCCGAACCATCTGATCGCCACTGCGCCAGCGCTTGCGGCGTTGGGCACGGTGCATGAAAGGGGCCGGGGAATGGTTGTCGTTGGCGCATGCCGGCGCCCTCGCCAATCCAGAAAAGACAGCCGCGGCGTCGGCGGGCGCTGCGCCGATTTGTGGCCGCTGAAAAACAGGGAGGAGCACTGTGGATTTCCAGTATGGGGAAAGAGTGGAGGCGCTGCGCCGGCGCGTGCAGGACTTCATGGACAGCTATGTGGTGCCAGCCAACCCGGAATGGCATGCCGAAACCAGAAATGGCCGTTATCCCTTGCGGCTGCTGGACGAACGAAAGGCGCTGGCGAAGGAAGAAGGGCTGTGGAACCTGTTTCTGCCAGGACTGGCGGACGATGAACCGGGCACCCGGCTGACGCATTCGGCCTACGCGCCGCTGGCGGAAATCATGGGCCGGATTCCGTGGGCTTCGGAAATCTTCAATTGCAGCGCGCCCGACACCGGCAACATGGAACTGTTAAAGGCTTGCGCGACGCCGGAGCAATACGAGCGCTGGCTGCGGCCACTGCTGGAAGGCGAGATCCGCTCCGCCTTCGCAATGTCCGAGCCCGATGTCGCGTCATCCGACGCGACCAACATCCAGACCCGGATACGGCGGCAAGGCAATGACTTCATCATCAATGGCCGTAAATGGTTTACGACCGGCGTCGCCCATCCACGCTGCAGGCTGGTGCTGGTAATGGGCCTTTCCGAGCGGTTGAGCGATGCGCCCGTTCATGCCCGGCACACGCTGCTGGCAGTGCCCATCGATACCCCCGGCCTCGAAGTGGTGCGCAATATCGCAGTGATGCAGCACGTCGCCCCGGAAGGCCACTGCGAACTGCTGTTCAGGAATGTCACCGTGCCGGCATCCTGTTTGCTCGGCGAGGAAGGCCAGGGCTTCCAGCTTGCGCAGGCGCGACTTGGTCCGGGACGCATTCATCATTGCATGCGCACCATCGGGCAATGCGAACTGGCGCTTGAATTGATGTGCGACCGTGCGCTTGAACGCAAGTCCTTCGGCCGCTATCTCGCCGACTACGCCAACATCCAGGACTGGATCGCCGAGTCGCGCCTGGACATAGACCAGGCCCGCCTGCTGGTGCTGCGCGCCGCCGCAAACCTGGACCAGGCCGGAAACCAGGCGGCGAGGGTGGATGTTTCGGCCATCAAGGTGGTGGCCGCGCGCATGCAGACCAGGGTGCTGGACCGTGCCATGCAAGTATTTGGCGCAATGGGCCTGAGCCCGGACACGCCGCTTGCGTATCTGTGGACGTGGGGGCGCGCCATGCGCTTCCTCGATGGCCCGGATGAAGTGCACTTGCGCGTGATTGCGAAGAATGAAATCGCTAGGGCCAGGGAGAATCGCGGCGCCAGCCTCGACTACTTCACGACGCCGGAACAGCTTGCGCACCCGGGTCCGGGTGTGCGCATTTGAGCTTTCCTGTCATCGATGCGCATCCGGGCCAAGCAATGAAGCAGCAGAAGCGCGCGCCCGTTGCTCCTGCCGCGCAGGCGGCTAGGCTTCTGCCTTTCGCGCCAGTGTCCTGAATTGCACCGGCACGGCTTTCTGCGCGGCGCGCTTGCGTGTCGGACTGCTTGCCGGCGTAATCAGCGTATCCAGCGTCACATCGTCCAGCACCGCGAGAAACGCATTGCTGGCACGGCTCAGCACGCCTTTCAGGGCACATGAACTGGAGTAGATGCAACCACCGTTTTCATTGCCAAAACATTCGGCGATGTGGAAGTCGTTTTCCGTGTTCCGCACCACCTCGCCGATATTGATGTCTTCCGGCTCCATGCCCAGCCGCAGCCCGCCGTGGCGCCCGCGCACCGTTTCGATCAGCCCCAGCAGGCCCAGGTGGTGCACCACCTTGGTCAAGTGGTTCTTCGCAATCTGGTGGGCGTCGGCAATGTCCTGGATGGTCACCAGCTCATCCCGGTTTAGCGCCAGGTACATCAGGGTGCGCAAGGAATAATCCGTATATGACGTCAGTTTCATGAGGTTTCCATTCGTGAGCATACAGCCTGTGCTTAAAGCAGCATTCATTTTACATCTTTGTCATAGGTCAATCCGCACCTCCAAAAAAAAGAAAAATTAAACATGCTTTTTATTTACATGTATTTAAAGATGCTAATAAAATGCATCTTATCAAAGGCGCGGAGCCTGCGATCGGATACCTACCACTCATGACCAAAAAAGGAATTGCCATGCATTCATCGCGCAAACTCTGGACTTGGCTCGCCATCATCTGCGTACTTTCCTTCGCCGCCCTGGGATGGGTCGGCAAGGAGATCTATCTGAAGGCGCCGCCGATACCGAAGGAAATCAACAGCACCAGGGGTGAGCTGCTATTCACCGGTGAACAGATACAACGGGGCCAGCAGGCATGGCTGTCGGCCGGTGGCCAGCAACTCGGTACCGTCTGGGGCCACGGCAGTTACGTGGCGCCCGATTGGTCCGCGGACTGGCTGCACCGCGAAGCATCGGCGCTGCAGGCGCTGTGGGCCAAACGCGATTTTGGGCAGGCTTATGAGCAGCTTACTCCCGGCCAGAAAGGACAGGTCGATGGAGAGGTAAAGGATGAAATGCGCCGCAACAGCTATGACGCGCAAACCGGCGTGCTGTCGCTGTCGGACGCGCGCGCCGAAGTCATCCGCGGCGTGGCCCGCCATTACACCGGTCTTTTCGGCGATGACGCATCACTCGACAAGCTGCGCGAACAGTACGCGATGAATGCCGGATCGCTGTCCAGCGCACAAGACCAGCAGGCGCTGGCCGCATTCTTCTTCTGGTCCGCATGGGCCGCCGCGACTGACCGCCCGGGAGAGGCGGGCCTCAGCTATACCAGCAACTGGCCGCATGAGCCGCTGGTGGGCAATACGCCGACCGCGGCCGCCGGCATGTGGTCGATTGCCAGCGTCATCCTGATGATCGCCGCCATCGCCGGCATGCTGCTGTTCCATTCCACCCATGAGGAAGCGGCCGATCCGACGCCTCCCGTGAGCGACCCGCTGTTCAGCCTCAAAGCCACGCCTTCGATGAAGGCCACCAAGAAGTATTTCATGGTCGTGGTTGGACTGATCCTGGCCCAGGTCGGCATGGGCGTCATCACTGCCCATTACTCGGTCGAAGGACATAGCTTCTTTGGCTTCCCGCTGGCCGATATCCTGCCGTTCACCGTCAGCCGCACCATCCATACCCAGTTTGCGGTGCTGTGGATTGCCACCGCCTGGCTGGCAACGGGCCTGTATATCGCGCCGGCGATTTCCGGCCATGAACCGAAATACCAGAAGCTGGGCGTCGATATCCTGTTTTATGCGCTGCTGTTCATCGTGGTCGGCTCAACCGTGTTCGGCTGGCTGGGTACGCTGCAGCATCGCGGCGTCGACTTCAGCTTCTGGATCGGCAACCAGGGACTGGAATTCACCAGCATGGGCCGCGTCTGGCAGATCCTGCTGTTTGTCGGGCTGCTGTTCTGGGCCACGCTGCTCGGACGCGGACTGTGGCCCGCGCTGCGCAAGCCTTCCGAAAGCCGTGGTCTGATCGCGATGGTCTTCCTTGCTGCTGTCTGCATCGGCGGTTTCTACGCCACCTCGCTCACCTGGGGCCCGCGCACCCATTATTCGATGGTCGAGTACTGGCGCTGGTGGCTGGTGCACCTGTGGGTCGAAGGCTTCTTCGAAGTGTTTGCCACCGCCGTGATTGCCTTGCTGTTCACGCGCCTCGGGCTGGTCCGCGCCGCTTCGGCGAATACCGCGATCATCCTGGAAACCATTGTCTTTCTTTTCGGCGGCATCCTTGGCACCCTGCATCACCTGTACTTCACCGGCACGCCCACCGCCGTGATCGCCATCGGCGCCATGTTCTCGGCGCTGGAAGTGGTGCCGCTGTCCATGCTCGGCATCGAAGCGTATCGCAACTACCAGCGCTCCAAGGCTGCGCCGTGGGTAGCAAATTACAAGTGGGCGATCCTGTGCTTCATCGCGGTCGGCTTCTGGAATACCGTCGGCGCGGGCCTGCTCGGTTTTTCCATCAATACGCCGATCGCGCTGTACTACATGCAGGGCCTGAACATGACTGCTGCCCATGGCCATGCCGCGCTGTTCGGGGTGTATGGCATGCTGGGTATTGGCCTGATGCTGTTCTGCCTGCGCGGCCTTTCAAGCAGGCTGGCATGGTCCGACAAACTGCTGCGCCCTGCGTTCTGGACGCTCAATATCGGTCTGGCGATGATGGTGTTCATGTCGCTGGTGCCGGCCGGGATCTTCCAGGCATGGGCCAGCGTTACGAAGGGCATGTGGTTTGCCCGCTCGCCCGAGGTGATTCACTCGGGCTTCATGGAAACCATGGTGTGGCTGCGCGTGCCGGGTGACATCGTCTTTGCGATCGGCACGGTGTTCCTCGCAGTGTTCGCGCTGCGCCTGATGGGCCGCGGCAAGGTGCCCGCGCCCGCCACCGCGCCGGTTGCCGGCGTTACCGAGGCCTGAGCATGGAGCCGGCCGCGCCTGCAGGCGCGGCCGGCCAGTCACCGTTCAGCAGGACATACGATCGTGCGTCTGACCGATTACACCGACTACGCATTCAAGGTGCTGATGTACCTTGCCATCCACCGCAACAGGCTGGTAACGGTGCAGGAAATCGCTTCCGCCCATCAGATCCCCCGCAGTCAGATCGCCAAGGTCGTCCACAGGCTGGGGCGGGCAGGCCTGCTGGACACCAGCCGCGGCCGGGGAGGCGGCATGCGCCTTGGCGTGGCGCCCGATGCAATCCGGCTGGGCGATGTGGCGCGCCTGGCGGAGTCGGATTTTGCGGTGGTTGAGTGCTTCAATGACGCAAGCAACCAGTGCCGGCTTTCCCCGGTGTGCGTGCTCAAACATGTGCTGGCTGCCGCCACCGCGGCTTACCTGCAGCAGCTCGACCAGCTGACGCTGGACGACATCGTTGCCGGGGAGGGGCCGGCGACGGCGCAAAGCCGTGTCGCAGGCATGCCCGGCCCGGGCTTTCGCCAAGAACGAGACAGCTACCGATGAACTACCTATTGCTGAAACACTTCCATATGAGCTTTGCCGCGATAAGCGGCTTGCTGTTTTTGCTGCGCGGGCTGTGGATGCTTGCCGATTCGCCGGCCTTGCAGCGGCGCTGGGTGCGCGTCCTGCCGCACCTCGTCGACACCGCGCTTTTGCTGAGCGCTGTGTCGCTTGCAGTCTGGAGCGCCCAGTATCCGCTGTTGCAAACGTGGCTGAGCGTCAAGGTCGGCGCGCTGCTGCTGTATATCGTGCTTGGCTCGATCGCGCTCAAGCGCGGCCGCAGCAAGCCGGTGCGCGCAGCAGCCTACGTCGCCGCGCTGGTGGCCTTCGGCTATATCGTCGGCGTGGCGGTAACCAAGAACCCGCGCTTGTTCGCATGACGCCGGCACCCGAGCGGCGTGCATGCAAGTCAGCAGATGCGGTGCCAGACTTGCCGGATAATCAGCTTCCTGCTGACCGGTAGCGTGACGCGATCGCCGTTTTCGCAGGCTCCTGCCCTGAGCAGGTAACTGATCACCTGCCGGCTTCCGGAACGCAGGGAATAGGCTTCCAGGTCCGTTACCAGGCCGTGCAGGCGACGGCTGAGGCCAGACAGCATGCTGCGCGCGAAGCCGGGATTGTGGTCCAGTTCATCGAACACGGCATGGCTACCGATATGCAGCAGCAGGGAATCGGTCAGAGCCTGCGCATCGACGATGCAAGGACGCTCCATGAACATCATCGCCTCGGCAAAGCTTTGTCCTGCGCTGATAATCTCCACCACCTTCTCAGCGCCGTCGGTCGATGCGAAGCCCAGCTTGACCTGGCCTGAAACGACCGCATGGAAGCCCCGGCACGGATCGCCGCATCGAAAGATCACTGTTCCACGCGGCACATGGACTTCGGTGGTGACGGCGGCGATCCGGTCAAGTTCAGCATGGGTGACATCGGCCAACGGCGCCAGGCGGTTCAGCAATTCCCGTGGCGCGACTTTCTAGGCAGGCATGGCTGGCAAGGAGGCAGGGGCGGTAGCGCCGCGCAGGCCGGGACGGGCGTTCCGGCCTGCGCGCGGTGGGAGGAAGCTCAATGGCCGGATGCGGCATCCGGGGAGCTGTTCGAGCGGAAGGTGTCGGCATTGTCCGGCCCGACGACATTCATCACGCCCACCAGGCCCTTTTCCATGCGTGACAGCGCATGGTCGACCAGGATCAGCCGGCCGGGAACATCCACCTTGAACTCGACCATGGTTGCGCCGCCGGGAGCCACCGAGGTGGTCTGGATGTTCTTCAGCGGCGGCGAGGTCAGGTCGCCCTGGTTAAACACGCGGTCAAAGACTTCGCCGATGACATGGAAGCTGGACGTGGCATTGGGGCCGCCGACACCGAAGAAGATTCTCACGGTTTCACCGACCTTGGCTTCCAGTCTGTGGGTCTTGGTCAATGCGTCGTGCGTGCCATTGAAAACCAGGTGTTCCGGCTTTTCGTCCAGGAGTTTCTCCAGCGAGAATTCATTCTCGCCCGGTGTGCCGTGGCGCTGCGCAGTGTACAGCTCGCCCTGCATCACATAGAACTCGCGGTCGACCTTGGGCAGGCCGCCTTCGGGCTCCACCAGGATCATGCCGTACATGCCGTTGGAGATATGCTGCGCCACCATCGGCGTGGCGCAGTGGTACACGAACAGGCCGGGGTTCTGCGCCTTGAACGTGAAGCTCTTGGTGCTGCCGGGAGCGGCCTGGGTGACCGCCGCGCCGCCGCCGGGCCCGGTGACTGCGTGGAAGTCGACCGAATGGATCATGTGGCTGTCCTTGGCATTGGCCATGTTCACCGTCACCGTATCGCCGACGCGGACGCGGACGAAGGGGCCGGGCACCTTGCTGTTGAAGGTCCAGTACTTGTAGGTGGTGCCATCGGCGAGCTGGCCCAGCACCTCGGTCGTTTCAAGATTGACGGTCAGCTTCTGCGGCCCGCGCTTGCCCACTGGCTCGCCCACCTCGAACGGGCTGCGCGAGATTTCCGCGCCTTTTGGCGCCGCCTTGGCGACGGTATCGCCGACCACGATCTTGCCGATCATGCCGGCCTGCACATGGCCTGGCAGGGAGCAGATATATGTGAACTCGCCTTTCTTGTTTGCCTTGAACACAATCGCCGTGCTCGCGCCTTTTTCCTTCAGCTCGTTGGACCTTGCCTGGAAGTCGGGCACGGAAATGTCATGCGTGGCGCCATCGCCATTGACCAGATTGATCTGCACGACTGCCCCTTCTGGCACCGATAACTGCGGATTCACTTTGCCCTTGATGACGCCGGCCTCTCCGACAAAGACCAGCTTGCCATCGGCGATGTCGGTGCGCAGGGTATAGGTCACGTCAGGGCGGTACTTGACGGCGCTGCTGCCATGTTCGTGGGTCGCCATGGGCGCCGGCGCCGCAGCGGCGCCTTCCTTATTCGCAGCGGCATGGACAGAGGAAAGGCCAGCGGCGCTGAACATCAGGCAGGCGATGGCGTAGGAGAGCGGTCTGGGGTTCATGTTCTTGATCACTTATGAATCTGGCCGGCGACCGGGATGTGCCGGCTCAGTTGCAACAAATCATACATTTTAAATATATGTTTAAAAAATGATCTAGGTCAAAAAAATACTTTGGGTTGCAAACGGAGAATGCGGCGAGCCGCTCTGGCCCCAATGGACCTCATGAGGCGCCGCAGTGCCAGCCGATGGCTGGTGACGGTCGCGTCTTGCATCCCGTTCGGGTGCTTGATTACCTGCCCGGAACAACGGCACGTCTGAAAACTTGAGGTAGGTCAACCGGCAAAGATTCTTTCGAAATGTATGATTTCACCGGACCACAGGCAACGCCTGTGACTTTGCAGGCCTGCGGACAAGCTGCAGCCGGAATCGGGTGGGTGGCATGCCGCATCACGCCTGACCCTGACGTATCGACAATGAGAACAATGATGAGAAGAACGCTCCCGATGCTGCTGACATGCGCAGCATGCCTGCCCTGGCTCTCCGCTGCCGCATGGGCCAGCTGTGGTTCTGCCTTTTGTACTGTCAACACCAACTGGACGTCTGAAAGTGCCATGGTCGACGCCGGCACCACCTTTGACCTTCGCCATGAATCGATCCGCCTGGACCAGCTTCGCGCTGGCACCGACGACATCCGGCGCGGCCAGATTCCTCGCCATCACGACGAGGTGAGGACCACCAACCAGAACCTGGTGGCCACCTTCAGCCACAACTTCGCATCCGGATGGGGCCTGTCTGTAACGGCGCCAGTGGTCGACCGCGATCATCTGCACCTGCATAACCATCACGGCGGCCAGCTGCCGGAGGAATGGAATTTCACCCGGTTGGGTGATGTCCGCGTTGTGGGGCGCTACCAGCTGCCGGTGCTGGGCGATCCGATGCGGCCAGCCAGCGGCGGCCTGCTGTTCGGCCTGAAGCTTCCCACCGGGAAGACCGATGTCGCCAACGGCGCCGGCGCCGTGGCTGAGCGCAGCTTGCAGCCGGGGACCGGCACCACCGACATGATCGTCGGCGCTTATTACTACCAGCAGCTTCCGGCACAGGATCTGTCGTGGTTCGCGCAGGGCCAGTACCAGCATGCGATGAACCAGCATGATGAATTCCGGCCCGGCGCGCAGCTCGGTGTCGATGTCGGCATCCGCAAGGCGATCGGCGAGAAGCTTGGCGCGCTGCTGCAGCTGAACATGGTGGTAAAGCGGCGCGACAGCGGCAACGAGGCCGAACCGGAAGACAGCGGCAGTCGCCAAGCCTTCCTCAGCCCAGGGCTGAGCTATGCGCTGGCGGAGACCATGCAGATCTACGGCTTTTACCAGCAGCCGATCTATCAGAACGTCAACGGCGTACAGCTGGTTGCACGGCGCGCGTTCATGGTGGGCCTGGCCGGGCGCTTCTGAGCGCGCCGCACGGCGTGCAGGCGACCATACGCGGGAGATGATGATGGCGATGATGAAACGACTGATGGGCATCACGCTGGTGGCGGCGCCGCTGCTGTGCGCCGCTTCGCCATCTGCTTTCTCTCTGACCGACACCCAGGGAAGGAACCATACGCTCGAAGCCCATCAAGGCAAATGGGTGCTGCTCAATCTATGGGCAACTTGGTGCGCACCCTGCCTGAATGAAATGCCGGAGCTGGAAGCCTTGCAGCAGTCGCGCAGCGACCTGGTGGTGCTGGGCCTTGCGGTGGACGCGCAGAGTCCCGCAAGGGTCGCGCAGTTCGCGGAAAAGCTGCACGTCCGCTATCCCGTCATCGCCGGCAACGAGGCGATGGCCAGGCAATTCAAGGCGCGCGGCTACCCCACCAGCATCCTGTTCGACAAGACCGGCAGGCAAGTGTCGGTGACGGAAGGTGCCGTGACACGGCAGCAGGTGGAGAACATGCTGCGCTGAGCAGTGGCGGTCCTCGGGCCGGCAGCGGTCTCGCGGACGATTAAGAGGCATGCCATGGCCCGGCATTCTTGACCCACGTCAAAGCGCACCTTGCCATTCTGGCCGGTTCACGTGGCAAGCTGGATGTATATCAGTCCCGGCCTGCAAACCCTTTCAGGCCCTGCTATTTTTGCCAGGTCGAAGCGGCCGCGCCCGGCCCTGCAAAGGGGCATCGGACCAGCAGCGGCAGCAGATATCGCGAAGCAGGATGACGAGCAATGGACCAGCTTACGGCGGATTATGTGATTGTGGGAGCCGGATCGGCCGGCTGCGTGCTTGCAAACCGGCTGTCCGCCGATCCGGCGACCACGGTCTGCCTGATCGAGGCAGGCCCGCCGGACCGCAGTCCATTCATCCGCCTGCCCATCGGCATCATCTACATGATGATGAGCCGCAGGCACAACTGGCGCTATGTCACCGAAGCGCAGCGCTGGCTTGACGGCAGGCGCCTGTTCTGGCCGCGCGGCAAGACCCTCGGCGGATCCAGCGCCAGCAACGCGATGGTGTACACCCGCGGGCACGCCACTGACTACGACGCATGGGCGGCGCTGGGCAACCGCGGCTGGTCGTATGCCGATGTGTTGCCGCTGTTCCTGCGCTCGGAGCATCATGAAGCTGGCGCTTCCGCCTTTCATGGCGTCGGCGGGCCGCTCAATGTATCGGCGCAGCGCTCGCCCAACCTGCTTTCGCGCCTCTTCGTCGAGGCCGCCGTCGAGGCCGGCTATGCGCGCAACGATGACTTCAACGGCGCCAGGCAGGAGGGGGTCGGGCTGTATGAAGTGACGCAGAAGAACGGGGAGCGCTGGAGCGTGGCGCGGGCCTACCTGCATCCGGTCCTGGCACGCTCCAACCTGACCGTGCTGACCGGGGCGCGCGCCAGCGCGGTCCTGCTCGACGGCAAGCGCGCGGTCTCGGTTGCCTGCACGCGGCGCGGCAATGCAACCGCGGTTGCCGCGCGGCGCGAAGTCATCCTCGCAGCGGGCGCAGTCAATTCGCCGCAATTGCTGATGCTGTCGGGCATCGGGCCGAAGGAGGAACTTGGACGGCATGGCATCACGGTGCGGCACTGCCTGCCCGGCGTCGGCAGGAATCTCCAGGATCATCTCGACGTGCTGATCATCCACCACTGCCTGCTGCCCGTGTCGAGCGGCATTTCGCTGGCGACGCTGCCCCTGCAGCTCAGGCATGTGATCGACTACCTGCGCAACCGTACGGGCGGGCTGACCACCAATGGCGCCGAGGCGGGCGGATTCATCAGGGGCACGCCCGACGCCGCGCTTCCCGATCTGCAATTTCATTTCACGCCGGCCCATCTGGTCGACCATGCGCGCAACCTGCGCAGCGCGGCGGCAACGCTGTTCGGGCATGGCTACTCGCTGCATGTGTGCAAGCTCAGGCCGCTCAGCCGCGGTCATGTGGGCCTGAGGAGCGCCGACCCGGCGGCCGATCCCCTGATCGACCCGAACTACCTGTCCGACCCGGAAGACATGGCGACGATGGTGGATGGCGTGAAGGCGGCGCGCCGGGTGCTGGCCGCGCATGCATTCGATCCCTACCGCGGGCCGGAACGGCAGCCGGGTGCGCAGGCGCGCAGCGACCGGGAGATCCAACGTTTCGTCCGCGCCCGCGGAGAATCCATCTACCATCCGGTCGGCACCTGCAGGATGGGACAGGATGACATGGCAGTGGTGGACGAGATGCTGCGGGTGCATGGACTGGAGGCCTTGCGGGTGGTCGACGCCTCCGTCATGCCGGCGCTGGTGGGCGGCAATACCAACGCCCCGACCGTGATGATTGCAGAGAAGGCGGCTGACCTGATCATGGGGCGGGCGAATGGCTGTTCAGGCGGGACGCATCTTGCAGCGAATGCGGCGGCCCAGTTCCGCTAGAGGCCATGACGGCTATTCGGCCGGTTCTGGCCGTTGCCGTAACCGGCCGAATGCAAGGTGCTGCGAAGGGGCTGGAGCAGGCTTGGAGTAAGAAGCTGCGAACACCCGCGGAGCCTGGCAATGGCGGCTTCCAGGTCCTTTCCGAGGTCCCTGCCAGCTTCTGGCTAGGCTGCGTGGCCCGGGTTGGCATGGCCGCTGATTGCGGGGATGGAGGATAGGAGCATGCGCTATTTTGTGACCGGCGGCACCGGCTTCATTGGCCGGCGGCTGATCAGAAAGCTGTTGGCATCGCAGGACAACACGGTATGGTTTCTGATCCGCGAATCGAGCCAGACGAAGTTGCCCGCGCTGCGCGACTTCTGGGGCGCGGCGCAGGCGCGCGCCATGCCGGTGTTCGGGGACATCTGCGCCGGGAACTGCGCTGTATCCGATGCCGATCGCCGGATGCTGGAGGGGAAGGTTGACCATTTCTTTCACCTGGCCGCCATCTACGACCTGCGCGCAGACCCGGCGCAGGAACTGGCAACCAACATAGAAGGCACCCGCCACGCGCTGGACCTGGCTGGCGCGCTGCGGGCCGGGTGTTTCCACCATGTCAGCTCGATTGCCGCCGCGGGCCTGTATGACGGCGTGTTTCGCGAGGACATGTTCGAAGAGGCCGAGAATTATGGCCATCCGTATTTCAGGAGCAAGCACGACAGCGAAAAGCTGGTCCGCACAGACTGCGCGGTGCCGTGGCGCATCTACCGGCCCGGCCTGGTGGTCGGTGATTCCAGGACCGGCGAGACCGACAAGATCGATGGCCCCTACTACTTCTTCAAGCTGATACAGCGTCTGCGCGCGGTGCTGCCGCCCTGGATGCCGGCGATCGGCATCGAGGGCGGGCGCCTCAATATCGTTCCGGTGGACTACGTCGTTGACGCCATGGCCTGGATTGCCGCTGCGCCCGGCCAGGATGGCCGCTGTTTCCATCTCACCGATCCGGCGCCGAAGCGGGTAGGCGATGTGCTGAACCTGTTTGCCCATGCGGCCCATGCGCCAGCCATGAGCCTGCGCATCAATGCCGCGCTGCTCGACCTGGTGCCGCACGCCGTGCGGCGCGGCCTGGCGGCGCTCGGGCCGGTCAGGCGGCTGGTGGACGCGGTGATGAACGATCTTGGACTTCCGGACAGCATCATGCAGTTCATTAATTATCCGACCCGGTTCGACGACCGCCAGGCGGCGGCCGTGCTGAAGGGCAGCGGCATCGTCTGTCCGCCGCTGGACAGCTATGCCGCCGCGATCTGGGATTACTGGGAACGCCACCTTGATCCCGAGCTCTTCATCAACCGCAGCCTGCGCGCGCATGTGGACGGCAAGGTCGCGCTGGTGACCGGCGGCTCGTCGGGCATCGGCCTGGCCACCGCGCAAAAGCTGGCCGAGGCGGGAGCCGTCACCCTGATCTGCGGCCGCGACCCGTCCCGGCTCGCCGCCGCCGGCGCGCTGATCGAGGCCGGCGGCGGCATAGTCCACTGCTATCAGGCCAACCTGGCCGACATGGCGGACTGCGACCGATTCATCGCCCGGGTACTGGCTGACCATGGCCATGTCGACATCCTGGTCAATAACGCAGGCCGCTCGATACGGCGCTCGGTGGAAGCCACCTTCGGCCGCTTCCACGACTACGAGCGCACCATGCAGCTCAATTACTTCGGCGCGCTGCGCATGACCATGGGCCTGCTGCCTGCAATGGTGGCCAGGCAATCCGGCCAGGTCATCAATATCTCGTCGATCGGCGTGCTGACCAATGCCCCGCGCTTTTCGGCCTATGTTGCCTCGAAGGCGGCGCTCGACGCCTGGACCTTGTGCGCCGCGGCCGAGTTCGCCGATGTCGGCGTGGATTTCACCATCATCAACATGCCGCTGGTGCGTACGCCGATGATTGCGCCCAGCCGGGTATACGACGAGGTGCAGGCGCTGACGCCGGCGGACGCGGCCGACCTGGTGGTGCAGGCGATCGTCAGGCGGCCGGTGCGCATAGCCACCAGGGTTGGCATTGCCGGCCAGACCTTGCATGCGCTCACCCCGCGCCTGGCGCAGACGGCGCTCAACACGGCTTACCGGCTCTCGCCCGATTCCGGCGCCGCAGAAGCACAGGAAGGACAGCAGCCAGCCCACGCGCCGTCCGCCGAACTGCTGGCCATGCAGCAGCTGCTGCATGGCATCCACATCTGATGCCCTCGCATGAGCACGCCTGAGCCGCTGTCGGCAGTGGACAGCGCCTGGCTGCGCATGGACCGGCCGACCAACCTGATGGTCATCTGCGGCATGATGCTGTTCAAGCACAGGCTACCGCTGGAGGCGGTCAAGCAGGCGGTGCAGCAGCGCATGCTGTGCTTCCACCGCTTTCGCCAGCGCGTGGCCGGTTCCGGCCCGGGGGCGCGCTGGGAATATGACGAGGCATTCGACCTCGACTGGCATGTGCGGCACATCGCCCTGCCGGAGGACGGCCGGGGCGGCACGCTGGAAGACATGGTGAGCGGCCTCGTCAGCACGCCGCTGGACCGGTCCAGGCCGATGTGGCAATACCACCTGATCGACGACAGGCAGGGCGGAAGCGCGGTGCTGCTGCGCATCCATCACTGTTACGGCGACGGCTTTGCGCTGACGCATGTGATTGCATCGATGACGGACGAAGGCCCGCGCCGGCCTCATCCCGCGCCGTGCGATCTCGCCGGTCCGGCGCCGTCCGGCACGACGCTGGAGCGGGTGTTCGGTCCCGTCACGCAGCTTGCCGGCGCGGCCGTGCGCACCGCCGTGTCTGCGGCCGGCCTGGGCCGCGACCTGCTTGCCCATCCGCTGCATGCGCTGGGGTATGCGGCTGCCGGCGCCGATTACGCCCAGGCTGTGGCGACGATTGCAGGCATGCCGCCCGACAGTCCGACCCGCTTCAAGGGCCCGCTGGGCGCAATGAAGCGGGTGGCCTGGGCGGCGCCCCTGCCGCTGCCCGAAGTCAAGGCGGTGGCGGCCGCGCTGGCCTGCACGGTCAACGATGTGCTGGTGGCCTGCGTTGCCGGCGCCCTGCGGCGCTATCTGCTGGAACGGGGCGATGCGCTGGAGCAGGCGGAGGTGCGGGCGCTGGTGCCGGTCAACATGCGGCCGGCCGGACCGCTCACGGACCTGGGAAATCATTTCGGGCTGGTATTTCTGGGCCTGCCGCTTGGGATTGCGACGCCGCTCGGCCGGGTCGACGAGGTACACAGGCGCATGGCGGCGCTGCGCGGCTCGAAGCAGCCGGCGGTCTCGCTTGCCATCCTGAACGCCATGGGCATGGCGCCCGGCTATCTCAATGACCGCCTGGTGGACGCGCTGGCCGCCAATGCCAGCATGGTGATCAGCAACGTGCACGGCGTGGAGCAGCCGCGCTACTTCGCCGGACAGCGCATCGCGCGGCAGCTTTTCTGGGTGCCGCAGTCAGGCGGCGTCGCCCTGGGCATCAGCCTGTTGAGCTATGCCGGCGAAGTGGCCTTCGGCGTGATGGCGGACGCCCGGCGGATACCGGACCCGGCCAGCATCGCCCGCCACTTCAACGCCGATTTCGAGACGCTGCTGCTGACCCTGCTGATGATGCCGTGGCCGGCGCCCCGCCGCACGCGCTGAGCCGGCCGCGCCAGCCTCGGCCCTGTCAGCTATGGTGCGGCCGCTTGCCTCCGGTATCGGGCCTGTGCAACAGGCTGCCGGGATGCAGCGCTGCCTGCGGCGTGGCTGCCTGCAGGGTTTCGCCAACGCTGCCGGCCAGGCCGATCAGCACTTCCTTCACCGTCTTGACGGTCAGGTTGCTGATGTTGCCGGCTTCCTCGATCGCGCCCTGGACCGCCTTTCTGCCTATGCCGGCCACGTCTCCGCCGGTCTCGGCAGCGGCCTCGACCAGGCCGTCCACCGCGCGCCGGGTCACGCCGCCGATATCGGCGCCCACCGTGGCGCCATGGCGGATGACCGAGCGCATGATCTCGAACGACGCGGCGACCGCATCGCCGCCGACGTCATGCACGCCCATGATGGCGCCCTTGGTAACGCTCTTGATGCTCAGCGTCAGGCCGGTGCCCACCTGTTCGGCGGCTTCGATGGCCGCCATCACCACGTGGCTGACGACATGCACGCTGTCGGTGCCGGCGGCGGCGCCGGTGCGCAGCGTGTCCGATACCGTCTTGCGCACCAGGTCGACTATGTCGGACTCGATGGTGTCGAGGCTGGAAAGGCTGGTGACGATGCCCTTCCTGATCGCATCGGCCGCATGCTCGAGCGATGCCGGCGTGCCAGCGGCAGCCGCGTCGGCCTTTCGCTGGACCGGATGGGTCGGATGTGAGGGTTCGGTCTTGCCTTGTCTGGTAGCCATCATGTCTCCTTTTGCTTGCGCACGTTGAATGAACGGTTGCCTGCCCGCTCCGCGGCGTGGCCTCTCCTCATCCCCGGCCTTGCGAGACAGGAACAGACAATGGGGGATGAAGCTGAAGCGGTGAGGATGGGCGTACTGTGTTCCTCGCACAGTCCAGCGGATTTGATGCAGGTCATGGCGCGGGCAGTCTGCTGCGCCAACCATGGGCCATGGACCTGATGCCGTCTTGCGCATGCGCCGCCGCGGGCTCCGGCCGCGGCGCGCACTGCTGGCGCAGCTGCAGACGGCTCCTGTTTATTGCGAGAGAGATCATGGAAAGAACCTGGCTCAAGAGCTATCCGCCCGGCGTGCCGGCCGACATCGACACCGACGCGTCCGATTCGCTTCCCGCCTTGCTGGCAAGGGTATGCGGCCGCTATCCCGGACGGCCCGCGTTCAGCAATCAGGGCGCCACAATCAGCTATGGCGACCTGGATCACCTGTCCCTGGCCTTTGCCGCCTACCTGCAGAAGGTGGCCGGCCTCCGGAAGGGCGACCGGGTGGCCATCATGCTGCCCAACCTGCTTCAGTATCCGGTCGCGCTGTTCGGCGCACTGCGGGCCGGTTGCGTGGTGGTCAATACCAACCCGCTTTACACCGCGCCGGAACTGGAGCGCCAGCTGGCGGACTCGGGCGCCAGCGCCATCGTGGTGCTGGACAACTTTGCCCGCACCCTGGAGCACGTGCTGCCCCGCACCCGGGTACGGCAGGTCATCGTCACCGCAGTCGGCGACATGCTGCACTTCCCCAAGGCCCAAATCGTCAACCTGGTGGTGAAGCATGTGAAGCACATGGTGCCGGAATGGCACATCGATGGCGCCGACCAGTTCATGGACGCTTTGCATGAAGGGCGGCAGCTGGCCCTTGCTCCGGTGCCGCTGTGCGCGGACGATACTGCGTTTCTGCAATATACCGGCGGCACCACGGGCGTGCCCAAGGGGGCCGTGCTCAGTCACGGCAACATGCTGGCCAACCTGGAACAGACGGTGGCCTGGGTCAGCGGCGTGCTGGTGGAAGGCGAGGAAACGGCCGTGATTCCGCTGCCGCTGTATCACGTCTTCGCGCTGACCGTCACGCTGGCTTTCTTCCGGCTGGCTGCGCGCAACGTGCTGATCACCAATCCGCGCGACGTCGATGCCCTGGTCAGCGAGCTGCGGCATACCCGTTTCACCGCAATGATCGGCGTCAATACCCTGTTCAACGCCCTGCTCGATGCGCCACACATCGAGCAGGTCAATCAGGGTACGGTCAAGATCGTGGTGGCAGGCGGCATGGCGGTGCAGCGGGCAGTGGCGGAGCGCTGGCATCGCCTGTTTGGCGTGCCGCTGATCGAAGGCTATGGGCTGACCGAAGCGTCGCCCATCGTCAGTGCCAACCCGCTGACCATCGCGGCATATACCGGAACCATAGGCTTGCCGCTGCCATCGACCGACATCGCCCTCATGGACGAAGCCGGCAATGAACTCGGCGGCGGCGAAGCAGGCGAGATCTGCGTGCGCGGGCCGCAGGTGATGCAGGGCTACTGGCATCGGCCGGATGAAACCGCGAAAGTGCTGGGCGCCGACGGATGGCTGCGCACCGGCGATATCGGCACCGTCGATGGCCAGGGCTACCTTCGCCTTGTTGACCGCAAGAAGGATGTGATCGTCGTATCCGGCTTCAAGGTCTTTCCCAACGAGGTCGAGGATGCCGCGATGCTTCATCCCGACGTGTACGAGGCCGCCGCCATTCCCGCCGCGGACGACCATTCGGAGGAAGTTGTGAAGCTGGTCGTCGTGCGGCGGAACCAGGCGCTTAGCGCCGAGGCGCTGATTGCGCATATGCGCGGGCATCTGACCGGGTACAAGGTGCCGCGCTACGTCGTGTTCCGTGATGGCGCCTTGCCCAAGTCCGCCATCGGCAAGGTGTTGCGGCGGGTGGTCCGGGAGGAGGAGGACCGGGCGCACGCGTCCCATGGCGGCACGCACGGCCCGCTGTCCTCGATGTCGGCCTAGGACACGCCAGGCGCAACTGGCTTGGCCGTGCCGCCTTTGGGGCCGTTGTCTTCTCACTCTGATCGGGAGGTGTTTCATGGCACGAAAGCGCAAGGAAATCGCCGCGACGAAGCAGGACGCTTCGCTGATGGACGCGGTATGCCAGTCCGCGCACCAGATCTGGCAGGCAGGGCTGGGCGCGTTCGCGGCCGCGCAGGAACAGGGGGATACCCTGTTTTCAAAACTGGCGGCTGACGGGGCCAGGCTGCAGAAGCAGATCGAACACGCCGCTGGCGAACGGCTTCCGGGCATCGCGGCGCGCGGTGCGGGCGACTCCGCGCACGCGCAAGAAGGCGGATCGTGGGAAAAGCTGGAAAAGGTGTTCGAGGACAGGGTCGGCCGCGCGTTGCACAGCCTGGGCGTGCCAACCCAGAAGGACTTCAAAGCGCTGGGCCGGCAGATTGAGGAACTGAACCGCACCATCGCACAATTGGCGGCGTCTTCCGCCCCGGCCCCGCGCCAGGCGGCGAAGCGCACGGTCAAGCAAAGCCCCGCAGCAACCCGCGCAAAGGCGGCGGCCAAGCAGGCGGCGGCGCCAACCCGGCGGCCATCGCGGGAAAAGGCGCAGCCGGTTGCAGACCAGGCTTGAGGGAGTCGGCGTCGCGGCCCCACTGCGGCGCATCACGACCGAAAGGGGCCAGGCAGACCATGGCATGGAGCAGATTTTCCCATCCGGACAAGGCCTATGAATACACGCCGGCTTCCCCGAGGAAAGCAGGAAAGCGCTAACTGCCAGCGACGCGGAGCGCTATGCAAAGGCCGGCAGCCTGGTGCAAGCCTGCGCGATCGCCCGCGTCGAATTTGCGAAGGCATGAGCGCTGCCCGATGGCAAAGAGGGTCTGGAGCGGGCAAGGCAGCTGTGCCGGGAGGCGTCGCTGATGCAGCCGCAAGACGCAATGGAAAGGCTGGCTATTGAACTCGCAAAACAGCAGATCCAAAACCAGGCCGATGGCAGCCGGCAAACGGTCTGCGGCGGGCGGGACCACGCACCGCAGGCAGGGCAGGGACCGCCGCCCCATCCTGCTCAGGGGATGCCACCTGCACCCGTCCGACCTGCACGGCCTCGGCCGTCTGGCCGCTACCGCGGTGGAACAGGCGCTGCACCTGGTCGAGGAATTTCATGGTGCCGTGGCCGGTGCGCTGCTGCGCATTCAGCCGGTCGGCGCCATCACTGCCTTCGTGTACCGCAGGGCGAGAAGCTCCACCCAAGGCCTGCATCGCTGCCTGGCAGCGCTGCTGCCAGCGCATGACCAGCAGCAAGCCGAGCGGCGCTCCACCGCAGAGCGCGAAGCGGTGCTGGCGGCGTTGAACGGGCTGGTGGGCGACCACCTTGCTGCGTCGGACAACCCGCTGCAGATAACGATGCGGCTGCGCACCGGAGGCAGGCCGCTGGCGCTGGAGCGGCAGGCGCTCGCCGCCGCATTTCCGGATGCGCGCGGCAAGCTGCTGGTGCTGGTCCATGGCTTGTGCTGCTCTGATCTGCAATGGCGCCGCAATCACCATGACCATGGCGCGCTGCTGGCCCGCGATCTGGGCTATACCGCGCTCTACCTGAGCTATAACAGCGGCCTGCATGTTTCCAGCAATGGCCGCCAGTTCGCCGCGCTGCTGGAAACCCTGGCGCGGGAATGGCCGGTCCCGGTGGAGGAAATCAGCCTGATCGGCTACAGCATGGGCGGCCTGGTCGCTCGCAGCGCATGCCATTACGGCGGCATGGCCGGGCACCGCTGGCTGGCGCAGCTGAAGAACATGATCTTTCTGGGTACGCCGCACCATGGAGCGCCGCTGGAACGCGGCGGCGCCTGGCTTACCGCCATCCTTGGACGCAGCGGGTACACGGCGCCTTTCGCGCGGCTGGGACGCATCCGCAGCGCCGGCATCACGGACCTGCGCTACGGCAACCTGCTCGATGAAGACTGGGAGGGCATGGATCGATTCGCGCATGCCGGCGACCTGCGCAAGCCCGTGCCTCTGCCTCATGGCGTGCGCTGCTTCGCCATTGCCGGCACCGTCGGGAAGCGCCGCGGCGACCTGCGCGGCAAGCTGCTCGGCGACGGCCTGATTCCGCTCGACACGGCGCTGGGCAGGCACGTGCATGGGCGACGCGCCCTGGGTTTTCCCAGGTCGCGCACCTGGATTGCCTACGGCGTGCACCATCTGGACCTGCTCAGCAGTCGCGAGGTGTATGCGCGCATCAGGCGCTGGCTGGCTCAGTCGGGCATGCGCAGCAGCCGCTCGGCGCGCCGGCCATAGGGCGGGTAGACCCATGACAGCAGGCTGAAGGCCGGCTGTCGGAACACCGGCTTGTCATGGCTGAATGTCCTGAAGCCGGTCTCGCCGTGATAGGCGCCCATGCCGGACGCGCCGACACCGCCGAACGGCAGCGTGTCCGGTCCCACGTGGAAAAAGACGTCGTTGACCGTGACGCCGCCTGACACCGTGGCAGTCAGTACCCGCTCCACCTTCTTCCTGTCGCTTTCGAACAGGTAGAGCGCGAGCGGGCGCGGACGCTGGTTGATGTAGTCGATCACCTGTTCCAGGTCGTCGTATTCGAGCAGAGGCAGCACCGGCCCGAAGATTTCTTCCTCCAGCACCCTGCTGCCAGGCGCCACATTGGAGAGCACGAGCGGCGCGAACCGACGCCGCGCCGGATCACTGGCGGCATCCGACAGCGGAGATGCCTGCGCACCGCGGCCCACGGCATCGTCCACCATGGCCTGGAGGCGCTGGAAATGGCGGTCTGAAATGATGCTCGTGTAGTCGGACGTCGTCGCAAGCGAGGGGTAAAACGCGGCGACGGCGCGCCTGGCCGAAGCAATGAAGCGGGCCGCCTGCCCGCGTGGCACGAAGGCGTAGTCCGGCGCGATGCAGGTCTGGCCGGCATTCAAGGTCTTGCCCATCACGAGCCGCATCACGGCCTTGTCGAAATCGCCGGCCGGTCCGGCGCGGGGTCCGATGATGGCGGGCGACTTGCCGCCGAGTTCCAGCGTGACCGGCGTCAGGTTGTCGCTGGCTGCATGCATCACCTGATGCCCGACGGCGGTCGAACCGGTAAACAGCAGATGGTCGAAGGGCAACGCACAGAAAGCACGCCCGGTGTCAACGCCGCCATTGACGATGCAAAGTTCGTCCTGCGCAAAATAACGCGCAGCCAGTTCGGCCAGCAGCGCGCCGAAGTGCGGCGTCAGTTCCGACAGCTTGATCATCACCCGGTTGCCGGCGGTCAGCGCTGAATTGGCCGGCCCTAGCGACAGGTCGAGCGGGTAGTTCCACGGCACGATCACGCCCACCGCGCCCAGCGGTTGCGGCAATATGGATGCCCGGCCGGGCCAGTACTTGTAGCTGCGCTTTCTGTCCTGCGTCCGCATCCAGCGTTGGCCATGCTGCAGCGAATGATGTATGCCATCAAGGACATGGTTGATTTCCAGAAGCTCGGTTTCGTGCCTTGAGCGCTGGCCAAAATCGGCGCTGATGGCGGCGCCGATCGTGCCGCGGTGATCGCGCACCAAGGAGCGCAGGCGACTGAGCCGGTCCGCCCGTGTCTGCCACGACACCATGCCGTCCTTGCGGGACTGGGCGCGCAGCGTCTCGAACATGGCTGACAGAGCGGCGTCGTGCGGGACGGTTTGGGTCATGGGGGACTCCTTTCAACGAAGAATAGAAACGCTGCGAACGCCAGCCTGTTGTGCGGCATGGCCTTTCTGCCAGAACGCCGTTGTAGCGGTATTACAGCCATGCCGTCCGTGATCATTATCAAACCACAGCGACGTACCAGCCAGCACACTCCATCTGCAAGCACCGTTTCAATCGATGCGGCGCAATGGCAGGGCAACCCAGCTGCGATTGCGCCGGCCACCCGTCTTCGCGAGATCACCGTCTTGCAGACCTGGTCATCAGGAGGTCACTATGCGACGCTTACATTTTCCAGCCGGCGCAGCCGTGTGCATGGTAACGGCCGGGCTGCTGCCATGCGGCGCGGCATATCCGGCCGGGTTCGCGCTCAATGAAATGAGTGCGGCGGCCATCGGCAATGCTTTCGCCGGCGTGGGCGCGACGGCAGACAATGCCAGCACGATCTATTACAACCCGGCCGGGTTGTCGCGCATGTCGGGGCAGCAGTTCACCGTCGGCGGCGCGGCGATCCGACCCTCCATCGACTTCAGGAATGGCGGGTCGGTCACGGCCACGGGCGCGCGGCTGAGCGGCGGCAACGGGGGCGACGCCGGCAGTTGGAGCGCCGTCCCTGCACTTTATTACGCGACCGACGTGATGCCCGCCTTGCGTTTCGGCATCGGACTGCAGTCCGCATTCGGACTGAAGACCGAATACGACAACGGCTGGGTCGGCCGTTACCAGGCCTTGAAGTCGGAGCTGCAGACGGTCAATCTCAATCCCACGCTGGCCTACGCGGTCAACGAGCGCTTGTCGGTCGGCGCAGGCATCAGCGCCCAGTACGCGAAAGTGTCATTGTCGCGCGCGATTGACTTCGGGACGATCTGCGCCGGCGCGCTGGGGGTGGCGCGCTGTGCGCCTGCAGGTTTGCTGCCGCAATCGAGGGACGGCAAGGTAAAGCTCGATGGCGATGACTGGGCCTTCGGCTTTAACCTGGGCATGCTGTACATGCCGACCCCAACCACGCGCTTCGGGCTTGCCTACCGTTCCAGCATTCATCACACGCTGTCGGGCGGCGAGGCGCGGTACGAAAAGCCCGCAGGACTGCCAGCGCTGCTTGCTTCCAATCCGGCATTTGCCAACAACGGCGTCACCGCGGCGCTGGACCTGCCGGAAACGCTCAACTTCAGCGCTTATATGGAACTCGACCCGAAATGGGCACTGTTGGGAGATATCAACTGGACAAGGTGGAGCCGCTTCGATGAGTTGCGCGTGAAGTTCGCCAATGGCTCGCCCGACAGCGTGGTAAGGGAAGCATGGCGCAACACGACCCGCATCGGCGCAGGCCTGAACTACCGCTATAACGATGCCTGGACGCTGCGCACCGGCCTGTCCTATGAGCGTTCGCCGGTGAAGGACGCGTTTCGCACGCCCAGTATTCCCGATGCCGGCCGCACCATCCTGGCATTCGGGCTGCAGTACAAGCCGACACCGCAAAGCGCGTGGGATCTTGGTTTTGCGCATGTCTTCATCAAGGATGCATCGATCAACCGGGCCGATCTGCCGCTGAACGGAAGGCTCATCGGCACGTACAGCAATGATGTGAACATTCTGGGGCTACAGTACAGCCACGCATTCTGACCCCGTGTCGCCATCAAGGGCGGCGCATGCGGAAGAAGTGGTGTTGCCGAGAATCTCCGCACTGATCTTCCGGCCTCTAGCCTTGCCGGGGCGCCGGAGGCAAGCTGGCCGGCGCGGCGCCGCAAGCAGGGTCCAGCATTGCCTCGAGAGGCCTGCACAATCGGGCCACCTCGCTTGGCGGCAGGCCATCGTCCGTGTCCACGACGATGGCCTGCTCCCTCTCCCGTTCCGACAGCGGCTGTGCGGCTTGCAACTGCTGCGCCAGCACGGCGAGATCGGCATCGGACGCATCGGCGCCGGCCTTTGTGCGCAGGGCGATGCGCTGCGTCATCACGGAATGGCTTGCCCGCACTTCGAAAATCCGGAACGGCACGCCCAGCCGTTCGGCATGCCGGGCAAAGCGCTGCCGCTGGGCGTATGACAGGAAGGCAGCATCGACCAGCGCGGTCATGCCGGACTGCACCACAATGCGCGCCAATGCCAGCAGGCGGTTATAGGTGCGACGGCTGGCTGCCGGACCGTACAGCGTCGCATCGGCCCCGGTGCCGCTGCGGTCGCCTGGACGCAGGCCATGGAGGCGCTTGCGCTCGACATCGGAGCGCAGGTGCACCGCGCCGAGCAGATCCGCGGCCTGCCGGGAAAAGTGGGTCTTGCCGCTGCCGGAGTAGCCGTGGGTGATCAGGATGGCTGGCCTGCCTGGCGCAGCAAGCCGGCCGGCAAAGGCCAGGTAGGCCAGCGCTTCACGGCTGGCCGCATCAGCGGCGCACGGCAGCGTGGCTTGCGCGGCGCGCAGCAGGAGCACCAGGCACCGTACCAGCGCACGGTGGACGCTGTAGAAGCGGAGCAGGGGAAGTCCGCCATAGTCGCCTGTCAGCGACAGATAGCGATTGAGAAAACGGGTCGCCAGGTCGCGGCGGCCATGCCGGGCCAGGTCCATCCAGCAGAAGGCCAGGTCGTCGATGACGTCGATCCAGCGCAGCGTGTCGCTGAATTCGATGCAGTCAAAGGCTTCGATGCCGCGTTCCGTAGTGAGGATGTTGCCGAGATGGAGGTCGCCGTGGCATTCGCGCACCCTGCCTGCGCGCTGGCGCATGCCCATGACGCGCGCCAGCTTCTGGCTCTGCCCGGAAACCCAGAGGCGCAGCCGCGCTATCGTCGACTGGCTTTCGGGCGATAGCGCCAGCCTTTCCAGCGCGTTAAAGGTGAGCGAGACATCCGCTGCGAAGCCCGCCATGGAGCCCCAGGCGCTTGCGGGCGGCGCCATTGCCGCGTGCTGGTGAAAGCGTCCGAGCAGGTCGGCAAATGCATCCATTTCCTGCGCAGACAACTGGCCGCCTGCCACGCGCCGGTTCCACAGCGCGTCCTGGTGAAAGGCATGCATGTGCACTGCATACTCGATGGCTTCGCCAGCGCCGTCCAGGTGCGGATCGGCTGCATCGCCGGTCACCTTGACAACATCGATATACAGGCCCGGCGCCAGCCGACGGTTGAGCCGCAGTTCTTCTTCGCAAAACCGGCGCCGCGATGCCAGTGTTGAACAATCCAGGAAGTCCAGTGCAACGGCCTTCTTGATCTTGTACGCATGGTCGCCGGCAACCAGCACCCAGGAGATATGGGTGTCGAACCGTTCCACGTGCTGAGCGCCTGCGGCCAGGTGCTTCATCAGGGCTGCAACCAGCGCGGTTTGGCTGGCAGGCGGCTGGTGGCTGGTCTTCATCGGTGCCCACAGAACATGACTGTTTCCTTGCATGGTAGGGACGGGCGCTTCCCGTATCCGCCGTCACCCTTGCCATCTTAAAAAGAGCACTGGTCAGCAGCCTGATGCAGGTCAAGCAGAACCGGGACCATATCGTTCTTGACCGCATGTCGTGCAGGCGCGCCAACCTCGGCAAGCGTGCGGGATGGCGCAGCTTCCCCGATCCTGCAAAGCGTTGCAGACACGCTGGGCAGGATGAATCGCGCTCGGGTTGATCACTCATCTGATGCCGGACAAGGCAGCACTGAGGGAATCATGCAACGGTTGCCCGATGCGCTGCCGGAGGAAAACCGATGAACGAGACCGCGCCTGTTCCCGCTTCCATGCACCATGGCGATCCCTTGCTGTTTGCGCTGGCTGGGAGCCAGGACTTCGCCCGGGACGTCGCTCACAGGCTGGGCATTCCGCTGAGCATGCATGAAGAGAGGAACTTCGAGGATGGCGAACACAAGGCGCGGCCGCTGGTGAACGTCCGTGACCGGGATGTTTTTGTCCTGCATTCCCTTTATGGCGATGTGCGCGAGAGCGGTAACGACAAGCTGATTCGCCTGCTGTTCTTTGTCGGCGCGCTGAAAGACGCTTCGGCAGCGCGCGTGACGGCCGTGGCGCCTTACCTGGCCTATGCCCGCAAGGACAGGAAGAGCAAGCCGCGCGATCCCGTCATCACGCGTTATGTCGCCGCCATGTTCGAGGCGGCCGGCGTGGACGCAGTGGTGACCATCGATGTGCATAACCTGGCAGCCTTTCAGAACGCCTTTCGCTGCCGCACCGAGCACCTGGAGGCAACAAGGTTGTTTGCCGCGCATTTCCTGCCCTTGCTGACGGACAGGGAAATCGTCGTGGTCGCGCCGGACGCCGGCGGCGTCAAGCGCGCCGAGCAATTCAGGCAGTGCCTGGGCAAGATCAGCGGCAAGGGCATCGGCGCGGCCTTCGCAGAGAAGTACCGCAGCGAAGGCGTGGTCAGCGGCAATGCGCTGGTTGGCGATGTCGGCGGTAAGGACGCGATCATCGTCGATGACCTGATCGGCAGCGGCACGACATTGGTCCGCACGGCGGAGTCATGCCTGAAACATGGTGCAGCGCGGGTGTTTGCAGCAGCGACGCACGGCCTGTTCGTGGGCAGCGCGCCTGCCGTCCTGGCAGGCAGCCCGCTGCAGCAAATTGTCGTGACGGATACTGTTCCGGCTTTTCGGCTCGAAGGCAGCGCAGCGAGATCGAAAGTCACTGTCGTCAGCTGCGCGGAACTGCTTGCCCAGGCGATCCATCGGTTTCATACCGGCGGCTCGGTTTCCGCGTTGAGCGCATTCTGAGCCTGTTCAGCCAGCCGCAGGTAGCTCATGGCGCGCCGGTGCCATTCCTCGGAATGACGGAATTTTTCCTCATCCAGATGGGCAATCGCCAGGCGGGCGCGAAGCAGTGCGCGGTAGGCCTGGTAGAAATGCACCAGCAGCGCGTCCGGCTGATCGCCCGAGAACGCGCCATAGGCTTTCAGGAGCAGGGCGCCGGCATGCGCCGAGCCCAGCCGTTCGCACTCCAGGGCAAGGTAGCCCAGTTCATCGATCGGGTCGACGATGCGCAATGCGCTTGAAAATTCGAGGCAGTCGATTACCGCGATCTCTGGCTGCAGACAGACGTGCTCAGGCCGCAGGTCGCCATGGCCTTCCACAATTCTTCCCGCCCGCACCCGTGCATCGAGCACGTCCCGGTGTTGATTCAACACCCTGCGCTGGGTTGAGCAGAGTTGACGGATCAAGCCGCCAGGGAGTCCGTATCCGGGCCTGGCCAGGACTTGCTGGCTGCGGTCGATGCCATGCCGGATAACTGCCCGATAAGCCGACGCGCTGCTGCAAGCCGGTCCACAGCCACGGTAAAAAAGGGCGAGCCGGGCAGCGACGCGGCCGATGTCCTCGTCGCTCACCCTCCTGGTCTTGAGGGCATAGTCGAGCATATGCTCTGCCGGAAGGCGCCGCATCTGCACCAGCCAGTCAACGATGGCCTCGCCCTCGACGCTGGTGCCGTCCTCACAGAGGCGCAGATGGCCGGAGGAATTGATCGACATCGCAACGATGCCGAGATAGACATCCGCTGCAAGGCGGCGATTGAGGCGTATCTCTTCGTCGCAATAATGGCGCCTCGCGTCGATGGAACGGAAGTCGAGTGCTTCCTGGCAAACCGGTTTCTTCAGCTTGTAGGCGTATTTTTCCGTAAGAAATACCCATGACATGTGCGTTTCGATCGCCTCGATGCGATAGGGCCGGTCGGGGAAACTCATGGGCTGGCGCAGGAAGGCCACCTTGGATTCAAGGGCAATCTCGGGCAAGCGTGGTAACGCGGAAGACACTGCGGGTTTCCTCCTGCAAGATGGGCGGCGTCAGCAAGCGGACGCATCGGCGTCCGGGAAAAATGCAAGCCCTTGCCAGGCAATTCATAGCGCTGTTCGACACTACCCCAATCGAGCCCGCATGGAAAGGCGCGGCGGGCCATGGCTTGGCCCGCCGTGCGGCGCCCGCGTATGTCGCCATTCAATTCCCTAACAGTGCAAGCCTGTCGCAGGCCATGTCTAAGGAGCAAAGGACCGTCTGCCGATGCAAACGGGCCGCGGCGGTCACGGTGCCTGGTGCATGCCGAACACAGCCTCGAAAGCCTGGATGAAACTGGCAAGCCTACACTTGGGCAAGCGGGGAACGCTGGCGGCTGCCGTGCGGCCGCCGCCATGCTCGAATTGCCGGCACAGGCGGTCCGCGCCCTGCAGCGCACCGATGCCTTCCAATGGCGCCCGCACGCTCACGGTATAGGTTCCGTCCGGATGCATCACCAGCAGCGCATGCGCCTGGGCGGGCGCAGCGCGGGCAAGCTGGTTGGCATAGACGCCGCGCACGCGGCGGCTCCAACGCGCATCCGGCAGCACGATGATCCTGCCCGCCGACGATGGCAGGCGCCGGGCCAGGCGGGCGGCGCGGTCGAGATCCCTGGCGAGTGCGCCGCGCAGGCGTTGAAACAGCGGCTGGGAGCGGATGAACTCGAATGGATCTGCATACTGGTGCAGGCATTGATACAGCGCGGCCGGGTCGATGTTCAGGTCCGAAACGGCGTTCCCGTAGGCGTTATAGTTCAGGCACCTGCCGAGTTCCTGCAGCGCTGCCGTTTGCTGCGCATCAAGCGCCAGCGAGCGAGCCAGCCCTTCGGCCTGCGCGTCGAGGTTGTCGCCGAATGCGGCGACGACAGCCCAGATGCGAAAGCGGCCGGCGAGGTAACGGTCGACGATTATGCCGGTGCAAGTGTCGGCACTGTGATCAATGTGGGCGTGCAGCAGCGGGTTCAAGGGCACGCCCGCATGGCTGTGATGGTCGACATACAGAACGGCGGCGCCCCTGGCCAGCATGGCCAGCAGCGCCGTACGGTTGGCGTCGATCGAAATGTCGAGAACCGTCACTTTGTCGCCGGCACCCGCCGGCACGCGCGGCAGCAGGGCAATATCGCTTTTGACGCCGGTTACCAGAACCGATTGCGCCGGCTCGGCCAGGCGCAACTGGTGCAGCGCGCACAGGCCGTCGGCATCGCCGTTGAACACATCGTAGTACGTCATGGCAGCAATGGCGTGAGCCAAGCAGGCGAGGTGCCTGCGTTACCAGAGCGGCGTTCGTTTCCGCGGCACGGCGTGCCGCAAGCCCTTTCAGCCGGCTGGCGAGCTGGCAGGAATCGCCCTTGTTCCCGCCCCTGAATCGACAAGCTAACCGGGTAGGAGATGCCCTGCTTGAGCATGCTCAAGGGACTTGCAGGGAAGCCATTACGCCGATTCCGGAGGCTCTGCCCCCACATGGTCAAGCCTCAGTGCTGTCAGGGCAGGAACGCCTGGCAGCTGCGGATGCGCGGGCAGGGCGCAGGAAGAAGCAGCGCAGGGACACAAGCTGCTGCGGCCAATGCGGAGCGGAAACGCGCAGAACTTGCCGCCCTTGGTCGAGCGTGCCAGGCGGTCGATGCTGAAGTCCATGCGCGCCACGCACTCGTGCGGCACCAACTGCGTTACCTCGTGGAGGCTGGTTCGCTATCGGCAATTGAGAAAGTGGCCCGGCCCGGCACCCTGCATCGGCTTTCCTTGCGCCCGCAGTTTGAATGAATCAAATCAGCCGTTTCATTGCTTGACTGGCCAGCGCTCTGGTCACGCTGGCTTGTTCAGCGATCGCTCCGATGCCTTCAGGTTTATTCTTGGCGCTTTTCGCTGATGTCTCCCACAAACAAAGATACTGCAACCAGACGTAAGCAATCGGGCGTCCATCGCAACCTGCTATATGCCTTGCTGCATGATCTCGATCTGTTTTCTCGCCAGCTTGAATACCAGGTCGGCGGTCAGGAATGGGTCATTTGCCAGCATCTGTTTCACAATCATCGTCGTGATCGGATACGCGTCGCCAGCCATGATCGCCACGCCGCGGGCGCCGGTTCCCTTGCTCTGGACCGAAAGGTAGAGCTTGCCGGGCTGCGCTTCCAGCGTCATCCACTTTTCATTATTCTGGCCGTGACCTTTGGCTTCGAATTTGCTGGTCCAAAGCATCAGCGTTGCAAGCATGAGCGGCAACTCCCTCTGTGAGAGCTGGATGGCCACCTTGTTTTTCCAGTTGTACGTACGCTGGCCACTGGCCTCGGTGGCTTCAACACGAATCGTATGAATCCCGCGCTGCGTTGTGTCCTCGGAAAAGCATGCAGCGAACCTGCCTCCGTACACATGAAACGACTTGTAGTAGTCGCCATCCGTGCCCGCACCTGCATCGCTATCGGAGTCAGGCCAGGCGGTGTCTGACGAAGCCGGCTCGGCTGTTTGCAGCGGTTCTGCGCGCTGTTGGGCGGGAGGCCGGCCTGCCTGTCTGTCAATGGCAGCGGCGCCTTGCTTCGCCGCCGACACGGATGGCCGCGATTGCGATGGCGCGGCCTCGGCCACGGCAGAAGATGGACGATTGCTTACCGGATTTGCTGCTGCAGGCGCCGCGCCAGCTGCCGATGTTCTTTCCAGGTGCCGCGCCAACGCCAGGCGCACGTAGCGAGCTTCGTCGCAGTTGTCCAGGCCACTCTCATCCCACGCTTTGAGCTTAAGGGCAAAATTCGGCCCTTCGTGACGTCCGATGGAAATCAGCACCGCCACGCGGGGCACGACTAGGCCGCGGCGCTCAAGCCTCTCTTTTGTCGCCGGCGTGACGGCATACAAAATCCCCTTCAGATAATTCTGGGCTCTTTCGTTGCCGGACTTGAACGCATCAATGGCCTGGACGATGGAGTCGCCTTCGATTTCGAAGATATCGAACAGGGTATGGGAGTCAGGGACCGGCAGCGACAGCGCGCGAATCGACTGCTGATAATTAATGGAATCGAAAGTCATGCATTCCCGGAACAAGAATTGGAAATAGGATGCATGCAATGATAATGCAGGTGAATTCGCTGACCGATGTTTTCTGGCTCGCCGGCAGCATGTTTCGACCCTCGCTTTACGATGATTGCAGGGCGGGTTTTCAACCGAATGATGCGCGCCGGCCGCGAGCCCGTGGAGAGCAAGCCGGCGCTATGTTTGCTGAATCGTGTTTTAACTTGTTTCATCAAGCCCACCTCTTGCGAGGTGGGCTTTTCCTACAACGCCTTGAGGGCGCTGGCGATTAGGCCTGTTTTGCGCGACGGCGGCGGCTCAGCGCCAGGCCGGCGAAGCCCAGGCCCAGCAGGGCGACGCTTGCCGGCTCGGGCACTTCGCTGGTGCCGCCAAAAATGACGTCCAGCGAACCGTTGATCACCTGCGTGCCAGTCGGGGTGAAGTTGTTCAGCTGGCCCGATTGGAACGAGATGTTGTAGAAGGGGTTAGGCGCAACGAAGTATTCGCTGCCGGCAGCGGTAAGGTTGAATGTCGAAGATGCACCGAAGCTGCCGCAGTTGATGCCGCCGTTGCCGCAAGTGCTCAGAGACGGATCCAGCACACCCTGGCCAGAAGTCGGAACGCCGTTGGCGATCAGGACGTCGTCGCTGTTGCCGGTGGTGCCGAAGGCGGTATTGCCATTCTCAGGCTGAACGAACTGGGTATTGGAATTGGCGTCGGCAAACAGGCTCAGGCTGCCGCCAGGCGCAAAGTTGAAGACCGTGCCGGATTGGGACGTGCTGTACGTGCCAGTGCCTTGATACAGCGCATACAGCCCGTACTGGTTCGAGGTAACCGAACCCAGCTGGCTGGCCACCGGCGTGGCGCCATTGTCTGCAACGAACTGGCCGGCATTCCATTTCAGCGATACGTTGAAGGTGCCGCTGGTTTCCGAGCCGGCGAAGGTAATGACTTCCACGTAGTTGCCGGTGATCTTGTCGGCGGTGAAGGTCTGGCCAAGGGCGCCGGCAATGGCGCCTTCATTAACGGTGAAGTCCGGGAAGGTCTGGGCCATTGCGCCCGAGCTGGCGGCGAAAGAGGCGGTGACTGCGCATGCGATCAGGGTCTTGCGAACTGCGTTTTTCATTTTTCCGATTCCATTTAGTTATGTGATGAGGTAGTGCCCTCGATAGCCATAACAGCAGGAACCGTGCCAATAGTTGTCAAATGAACAAAATCAAGGGCTTAGAAGTTGTTGGATATGCAATGATTTCCTGAATGTAAAGTATCTCGACAGAACTAATTTACATTGATCATAGTTTCGCTGCGATGTCGGTTCGGCAGCGCACATTCGGATGAAGGATGAATTGCAGGGCATGTTTACGGAAGCGCGCATGTGGCGTGTCTTTCGTGAAATCGCGCTTTTTAGCGGTGCAAATAGTATTAGAGGGAGGTAGGCAACCTTGTATCGCCTGGACGCAAGTCAGGCAGAGTCGCAACTTGTCATTCTGTGGCCATGCCATGGCGCATAGGCTTATAACGCGTTGGAAGCGTGCTTTGCCAGGCATCGGACCGATGGGCGCATCGCACAAGTCAGGGCGGCTGTTTCAGCGCATGCTGCGGCCGCCGCTTCGGCAAGGCGTTAAACCGCGGCATCGTGCGTCCATCCATCACCCAGCGCGGCGCCACTCCTGAAGAAGGCTCTTCTCATTCACGATATTGGTTACATGTTCCGGTCGGTTCATACAATTGCTTACACCCACCAGGCTCAGAGTTAGCTATGGTGCTGCCTAGAAGAACGCAGCAAGCCGTTGCACTTCGATTGTTCAATAACCACTGAGGTCCACATGAAAAAACTGTCTGCTCTGATCGCCGCTACCCTGTTCGCTGGTGTTGCCTTTGCCCAGGCGCCTGCTGTGGTCGCCGAACCTGCCACCAAGGGCGATGTGAAAGCCGCTGCGAAAGTCGAAAAGGCTGAAATCAAGGCAACCGAAAAGATCAACAAGGCTGTGGCCGATCAGGCCGTGACCGACACCAAAGCCGATGCCAAGGCCGCCAAGACTAAAGCGGATGCACAGGCCAAGGCTGACAGGAAAATTCTTGCTGCGAAAAAGGATGTGGCTGAAGCCCAGGTTGACGCTGGCAACAAGGTTCACAAAGAGCACAAGTAATGGCATGATGCCGGCCTCGCTGATCGCGCTCAGCGGGTAGCAGTCAGAAGAACACCGCGGCGAGCAATCGCCTGCGGTGTTTTTTTACGCATTTCCGGGCGCATTGCACGCTCATCCTGACGACCGGATGTCTTTCGTTTGCCAGTGCAACTCCAATGCCCGCGCCGAGACGATGTCCGACCTCCTGCTCGCATCGTTTCCGGTCTTCCGGTTGATGCGCCAGCCAGCAGCCAGGTTTCGACTTGTCAGTCGACTTGAGCGCCGGAGATTTGAACAGCTTCCGCCCAGCGCTTGGATTCCTTTTGAATAAATGCGCTGAAATTCATGGGAGAGCTGTTAACGATTTCCCCGCCGATGTCCTGGATTTTTCCTCGGATTTCGGGTGTGGCAACGATGGTCGAGACGTCCTGATAAATCTTGTTTTGCAGGTCCGCAGGGACAGATGCGGAGCTGAACAATCCAAACCAGGTGGCTGCTTCGAAGCCGCTCATTCCTGCTTCGGTAAATGTCGGCACTTTGTCGATGGCATCGATCCGCTTCGGATGAGCCAGAGCGATCGCATTGATCTTCCCGGATTTAATATGCGGAATCGCAGCGGACAGGGTGACAAACGCCGTTTGCACTTGCCCGCCAAGTAAATCGTTCAGCATTGGCGCATCCCCCTTGTAAGGCACATGAATCAAATCAAGCTTGGTTTGTGACTTGAACAAGGCGCCGGTCAGATGCTGCGGTGATCCGTTGCCGGGCGATCCATAGGTGACGCCGGGATTGGCTTTCGCGTACTGGATCAACTCCTGCAGGGTATGTGCCGGCAGTTTTGGGGATGCGACCAGCACCAGCGGCACAACGGACGTAAGGCTGATTGGGGCAAAGTCCTTGATCGGGTCGTAGCTGAGCTTCTTGTACAGGCTTGCGCTGATCGTATGCGCGGCCGTGGTCATATAGAGCGTATAGCCATCCGCAGGGGCACGTACAACCGATTCCGCGCCAATCGCCGTGCCGGCACCTGGCCGGTTGTTGACGATGACAGGCTGTCCCCACTTGTCGCTCAGCTTTTGTCCTACCATTCGCGCTATGACATCGGTCGCACCGCCCGCCGCATAAGGTACAACGATGGTCACGGGATTTGTTGGATAGGCTTGCGCAAATGCCTGGGTGCCGGAAAGCACGCCGAATGTGACAAGCACAGAGGCGCACAGTTTGGACAGGTTCATTCATATCTCCTTATTTGATTGTTTTGCTTTGAAGCGATTAACAAAATGAGCGTGGCAGCCTCTGGCCAGGCGCGCCGGCGCAACGACGCCAGGGGCGTTTTGTGAGGCGCTCTTGGTGATCCATCTTGATGCCGACTTATGCTTCAGGCCATGTGCCTCCCAGAGCGAGGGTGAGTGCCCTGCATTTCTTCTGCAATAGGTTGGACATGCGCTCAACCGATTCTTCAGTAAAGCGCTCCTTGGGACCGGACAGTGAAAGCGCGCCAAGCAGCTGGCCGCCTACTCCCCATACCGGACATGCAATCGCCGCGCATGATGGATCTCTTTCACCGAAGGACGAAAAAATTGGCGGGTGATCTTTCTCTTCATGCGGCGCCCTGTCTGAACGCTCGTAGTGGAGGAGTGCCTTTGCCGCCGCGCCGCTTTGCAGCGGCAGCAAATCTCCTTCATGCACGCTGTCCAGCGTGGAGTGATGAGAATTCACGCGAAAAAGGCAGAGTCGCAGTTCATCATCGTATTTCACATGGAAAGACGAACTCTCCGTGCCCTCATTGACCAGCTGTTCCAGCACTGGAACGATGTGTTCGCGCAGCTGATGTGTCTCATCGAAAGCGCGTCCGAGCCGAGCAGCCATCGGACCCAGCACATATCGTCCGTCAGTACGTCGAATAACGAGCGCGGCACGTTCCAGTGAAATCAGGAGCCGCAGCAGCGTACTTTTGTACAGGTCTGTCACGCGCGAAAGCTCTGCCAGCGACAATGGCGTTCGCGCTCTTTCAAGGGCCATGGCAATCGCAAGAGCCCGGTCGACGGCGGCTACGCCGTCATTGCTTGGTAATTGTTCGGCCATAACTATTCTTGTCTATCGAATCCATCTGTCCGTCGGCACTCGCGGACCTCACTTCCCTTCAAACACCAGACTGATCGCAGGTGCGTACTTTTCACCGTGTCCCGCTGCAATCGCCTGATCGAAGCACGACACGAGGTTCTTCGCGCCCGTCGCGTCAACGCCGACCTGGTCGGCAAGCGCAATCGCGTATTGCAGGTCCTTCTTTGCATACGTGACAGGAAAAGCTCGCTCAGGGAACACCTGTGGCGCAATTGCCTTCATTCCGTGGTTGCGGAGTGCAAAACTGTCGGCAGAGCCGACGGATAATGCCGCGAACAATTTTTCGGGATCGACTCCGGCTCGTACGCCAATGGCCCTGGCTTCGGCCAGGGCCAGTACTGTTTCATACAGCACCATATTGTTCAGGATCTTCACGACTTGCCCGGCTCCTATGCCTCCGGCATGAAGCACATCGGATGCAAACATCTTGATGTAGGGTTCAATCAACGAGAACAGGGCATCGTCTGCGCCAACGGGAACGGCGAGCGTGCCGGCTTCGGCAGCCGCTCGTGTGCGCATGACAGGCGCGTCAGCGAATTGCATGCCGCGCTCTGCAAGTGCCGCTGCTATCTTGCGGGTGGTATCCACCGGTGAAGTGCTCAGATCAATAACTGTCTGACCATGGCGACCCTGCTCGCGCAGTCCGCCTTCTCCCAGCACTACCTTTTCGACTACCTCGCCGGACGGGAGGGACAAAAAGATCAGGCTTGCTTCCGCCGCGATCTTGCTCAGGTCAACGCTCTGGACGCCAAATTCAGCAAGACGGCCAAGCGGTGCCGAATCGCGATCGTGTGCCAACACCTGGGCGCCGCTCTTGACTGCAATGTGCCGGCAAATCGGCTCGCCCATGACGCCGACGCCAATAAATCCAATCAGATCATTCTTTTGCATAGGACATTTCCTTCTTTAAGATAGCGGAGTTCGAAGTCATCAATGCGGCATGTTCAACGGGTTCATGCTCCAGTAGATCCCTTTGCTTTGTTGATAAAGACGAACGCCATTGATGCCTTTCTCCCGGCCGATACCGCTATCCTTGAATCCGCCGAATGGCGTCGAGATCGAGAGTTGTTTGTATGTATTGATCCAGACCAGGCCTGTTTCCAGGGCGCGTGCAACCCGCCAGGCACGTTGATAGTTCGCGGTCCAGATGCCTGATGCAAGCCCGAAGTTGGTGTCATTGGCCTGTGCAACCAGATCGCTTTCGTCCTCGAAGGGAAGGACGCACAGCACCGGCCCGAAGATTTCCTCGCGTACTGCCGTCGCTTGATTGGTGAGGCCATCTATGATGGTCGGAAGATAGAAGGCGCCTTTGTCAAATTGGCTTCCCTGAGGACGCTCTCCGCCGACCAGGACTTTTCCCCCTTCGTCTTTGGCGATGGCGACAAAGCGTTCAACACGGTCGCGATGCGGGAAACTCGCAAGCGGACCCATTTCCGCTCCTTCGGCATCTGGCAAGTCGACGCGGAATTTCGATACCCGGGCTACGAGCGCATCGACCACCTTGCCGTACACTGACCGTTGAACAAATAAGCGCGACCCAGCTACGCAGGACTGGCCGCTCCCTTCAAAGATACCTCCCACGATGCCTTCGACAGCAGCGTCGATATTGGCGTCCGCAAAGATGATGTGCGGCGATTTGCCGCCGAGTTCCAGGGCAACGGGAATCAGGCGCTGCGCTGCGGTGACGGCAATGTTGCGTCCTGTCGCAGTGCCTCCGGTAAACGAGATCATCCGTACATCGGGATGGTTGATCAACGCGTTGCCGGTTACCGCGCCATCGCCCGTCAGCACATTGAGCAAGCCCGGAGGCAATCCTGCCTCAAGCGCAATTTCGCCGAGCATCAAGCCGACTGACGGCGTCACTTCCGATGGCTTCAGGATGACGGCATTACCCGCCGCGAGCGCAGGTGCCACTTTTTGCGCTTCCATGGTCAGGGGCGAATTCCATGGCGTGATTGCTGCCACAACGCCGTAGGGTTCATAGGCGGTCATCGACAGGTAATCACCACGCGAGGGCGTTACCTCGGATCCCAGCGTCTCGCATACTGCCGCGTAATAGCGAAACGTCGCAGCCGCGCTTGCCACTTGCGCCTTGCATTCCGACCAGACCTTGCCATTTTCAATCATCTGAAGACGAGCCAGCTCGTCTGACCGCGATTCCATGATTGCCGACATGCGAGCAAGAATGCGCGCCCTGATGTGAGGGAGCATCGTGCGCCATGCCGGCTCTGACACCGCATCCTTTGCCGATGCTACCGCGACAGCCACATGTCTCTCGTCTGCAATCGAGACCCGGTAGTTGGTTTCACCTGTCGCCGGGTTGATTGAGTCAAAGGTGTTTTCCTGATTGCAGACGTTCTTTCCATCGATCAGCAACGATTTGACGGAGGTACTCAACGAGTTCGGCACGCTATTGCTCCAATGCATAAGGTAATTTTCATGGCGGCACGAAGGTCCATCGCGGCTGGGGAATCCATTCAAGGACTCTCCCTAGCGAACCAAGCTCTTACTTCGACCGTTCTGGCAGGCAGAACACATGTTCTGTTATTGTTCATTATCTGAGTCGTTTGATATGGTGTCAAGCGCAGGGACGCGGACCTGGCATTCACGGAATTGAACAACAGCGCAGCCGAGTTTGGCTTGCGTGCGGGCGCGACGGCCAGTCAATGGTTTTCGTAACCGGGATAAAAAAAGGACCGCGCACTCCACCGCGACAAGGCTGGAGATGCCCGCGAAGGCAACGAAGTCGCCATCGCGGCGTCGCAGGTGGCCATGCGGGGCGGTAAAGTCATGAGCCAGGTTGTCGGCATGATGGGATCGATCAACCCGTCCGCGAAAAAGATTGCCGACATCATCGGCGTAATCGATGGAATCGCTTTCCAGACGAATAGTCTGGCGTTGAACGCGGCGGTTGAGGCGGCGAACCCTGGCGAGCAGGGCCGGGGATGTGCAGTCGTCGCAACGAGGTGCGCAGCCTCGCGCAGTAGTCGGCGGCCGCGGTAAAGGAAATCAAAACCGTGATCGATGATTCGGTCGAACGGATCGGCGCCGGCAGCAAGCTGGTGACCGAAGCCGGCGCCACCATGGAAGGAATCGTCGATAGCATCAAGCGGGTCACGACGATCATGGGCGAAATCCTGATGGCATCCCAGGAGCAGAGCATCGTCATCGAGCAGGTGAACAGGGCAATTGGCGAGATGGACGATGTCACCCAGCAGAATGCGGCGCTGATGGAGCAGGCCACAGCATCGCTGCGGAAGCAGACCGAATCATTGTCCCAGGCGGTCAGCGTTTTCGGGCTGGACAGGCAGATAAACACTTCCTTTCTTCACAGGTAACCATGCCCGTCATGACCACGGCGCACTCGATCCCGATGTCGCGGCCGGTCAGCGCTTGCCACAATAACCATCACTAAGGAATTGCCCCTTGTTTGCTTATTCTTCCTAAAGTTTTGACCGGAAAGGTCGTTTACCCTTGCGAGGATTACCTCGCTGGCTATTGAGACCGAGCCCGTTCCTGATCGACGTCTTTCCATTGAATAGAAGCCAGTAAATGCACACTGCTTCGCCTGTCGACAGTGTCGCTGACGGGGCGTCCCTGCAAGAAGCTCAGGCATGGGTTGCGCCTGAGGTGGGAAGCGCCGTCGACACCGACTGTCTGCGGGCTATGGGCATAGCCGGCAAGCCCATGCCGAGCCGGTTTGCTATCCACCAGCTGCTGTCTTCAAGCAAAATGGGTCTCGTCGACAGGATGGCTGCCTGAGCACCATTGCCGGCTCCTAATCCCTGTTCCTACGCCAATTCTTAATCGCAATCACTGCTAACGTTCACCATGTCCTGGTTTCAACATCTTAAAATTTCTACCAAGCTCTTCGTTTCCTTCGCGTCAGTGCTCTTGCTTACTGTCGTGCTCGGTGCGACATCCATCACCGCGATTTCCAACATCAACCGCTCTACCGAGAACATGGCCAACAACTGGCTGCCAAGCGTGCAGGCGGTGCTAACACTGCAGACAAAAGTAGGAGATTTCCGGCGCTGGGAACTGGCGCATCTGCTGACGCCCGAAGCGCCCAAGATGGACATGTATGAAAAACGTATGGAGGAAACGCTTGTTGCGATGAAGGCCATCGACACCACTTACGGCAAGCTCATTTCCAGCGATGAAGAGCGGGAAATCCACAAAGACCTGCTCAAGCAGTGGGAAGGCTTCATGGTTGAACACGGCAAGCTGATGGAACTGTCGAGAAAGAATGACAAGGAAGAGGCCAAGCAGACTGCCAGCGAAGGATCGGCCAAGATGCTGGGCGAGGTCAATGCGCGCCTTGCCAAGCTGGTCAAGATCAATGCCGAAGGAAGCGAAGCCTCCGCTGCCAATGCCGCTTCGGTGGTCGCTCAGTCGCGCGTCATCGTGCTGACCGTGCTGGGCGTGGCGATTGGCCTGGGCCTGCTTCTGTCCTGGTGGGTGGCGCGCCTGATCTCCCGGCCGCTGAAGGTCGCTGTCGAAGCAGCCCAACAGGTCGCGGCCGGCGATCTGACCACGAACATCGCCTCGACCTCGCGTGATGAAACCGGCGATCTGCTGCGCGCCCTGCGTGAAATGACCGCTTCGCTGAGCAAGGTCGTCGGCGGCGTCAGATCCGGTACCCAATCCATTGCAACCGCTTCGGCCCAGATCGCCTCGGGCAATATGGACCTGTCCTCGCGTACCGAAGAGCAGGCCAGCTCGCTGGAAGAGACGGCGTCGTCGATGGAAGAACTGACTTCCACCGTGAAGCAGAATGCCGACAATGCCCGGCAGGCCAACCAGCTCGCCGTGGCCGCTTCCGCAATTGCCGAACGCGGCGGCGCAGTAGTGTCGCAGGTCGTGAGCACAATGGGTGACATCGATACTGCTTCGCGCAAGATCGCCGACATCATCGGCACCATTGATGGCATTGCCTTTCAAACCAATATCCTGGCGCTGAATGCGGCGGTGGAAGCCGCCCGGGCCGGGGAACAAGGCCGCGGCTTTGCAGTCGTTGCGACCGAAGTGCGAAGCCTGGCGCAGCGCAGCGCGGCAGCAGCGCGGGAAATCAAGGTGTTGATCGGCGACTCGGTGGCCAAGGTCGATACCGGCAATCAGCTGGTACGGCAGGCGGGCGATACGATCGCGGAAGTCGTGGTCAGCGTGCAGCGGGTTACCGACATCATGGGCGAAATCACGTCCGCCAGCCAGGAGCAGAGCGCTGGCATCGAGCAGATTAATCAGGCGATCGCGCAGATGGATCAGGTTACCCAGCAAAATGCGGCACTGGTCGAACAGGCGGCGGCCGCAGCCGATTCGATGCAGGAGCAAGCAGGTGCTCTGGCGAAATCGGTCAGTAGTTTCCGTCTCGATGGCGCGGAGCAGGTTCTGACATCTCCTGCTGCTGCAGTCACAAGAGCCCTAGCGTCGGCGACAGTTCGCCCCGCCACAGGCAGGCCGGTAAAGGGTTTGCCAGCCGAGGCACCCTCCCTCGCAAGTGCCAGGACGCAGCCATCTGCCGCTGGCGAATGGGAAGAGTTCTGAGGTACCTGCACTGCCGAATGGCTTGTGCAACAGCCATCAATGTTCTTTCAACCCGAAACAGGCATTGCGGAACGGAATAAGCACGTCGTCCCGATGGAACTCGGGTCCATCGGGACGGGCCGCGTAACGTCATTTCACGCGATCGCAGCCCTGCCTGCGATTCAGGACAGAAGGCCGCCGTAATATTGATCGGTGACTGCTGCCGATACTCGTTACGGGCCTCAAGGCGAATGGGAGCGGCCGGATAGGCCATCCAGGCTGCCGTCCCATCCGCCCAATCTGCGTTCGTCTTCTTGACGCGCGCCTTATCGGGGGATTCGTGACCAGGCGGATGAGCCTGCCAGCAGTGCCGGATGCAATGAAGCCACGCGGTGCCTGACGGTATCCATGGCCGTCGCGCAACACCTTCGTCACGCAAGGCAAGGCTGAAGACGCAGATGCGATGCGTCAGCCGAATCCGGGAAAACACATGGGACCCTGCCGGTTGCCAAACCGTCCGGAGTGCCTTGCCCTTTGACGATTTCCAGACATAGGTCATCACATTTCGCAGAAGCGGCATGAATAATCGGTGATTTCCGGTACGACAAAGCCATGGACAGCACCTCGGCATCATCCCAGGCAACAGAGTCAAGCGCGCAGCGCCGCTCGGCGAAACCTGCAGCGCGGTTCATGCGGATTGCCGCAGTCATCATTGCCGCAGTCGTCGTCGCGGCCGGTGCGGCCTACCTGTTGCGTGGCAAGGCCAGGGCCATGCCGCACTACGAGACAGTCCCTGTCGAGCGCGGCACGGTTGCCCCGGTTGTGATTTCGAGCGGCACGGTCAATCCGGTAACCACGGTACAGGTCGGCACCTATGTGTCGGGCGTGATCCAGACCATTTCCTGCGATTTCAATACCCGCGTCAAGGCAGGCCAGTTGTGCGCCAAGATCGACCCGCGCCCTTATCAGAGCCTTGTCGACCAGGCCGACGCGGCGCTGGCGACCGCACGCGCGCAGGTTGCCAAGGACCGCGCGAACCTGACTTACTCGCAACAGATCCGGGACCGCAATGTCGAGTTGCTCAGGCGCGGCATCGTATCCCAGGAGACGGTCGATACGTCGGTCAATGCTTACCTGCAAGCCGTGGCCCAGCTTGCGCTGGACAAGGCGACGCTGATGCAGCGCGACGCCCAACTGAAAGCGGCCCGCATCAATCTGGGCTATACCGACATTGCCTCGCCGGTGGACGGCACCGTGGTATCACGTAACGTGACCCAGGGCCAGACCGTCGCCGCCAGCTTCCAGACGCCGACGTTATTCCTCATCGCCGCTGACTTGACCAGGATGCAGGTCGACACCAACGTCAGCGAATCCGATATTGGAAGGATCACGGTCGGCAATGAGGCCGCCTTTACCGTGGAGTCCTATCCCGACCGGCAGTTCCGGGGCCGGGTGCAGCAGGTACGGCAAGCGCCGCTGACCGTGCAAAACGTCGTCACCTACGATGTGGTGGTGGCCGTGAGCAATCCGGATCTGACGTTGAAACCCGGGATGACCGCGTCGATGCGCATCGTCACCGACCGGGTGGACAACGCGCTGCGGGTCCCGAGCCAGGCGCTGCGGTTCCGGCCGGCGCAGGCATCCCAGGCCGCAGATGCCGGCGCCGGTCATGGCGACACGCGGCATGCCGCGGACGCCGAGGATGGCGGCAGGACGCGAGGGGCGCGCACCGGCACGGTCTGGGTGCTGGCCGATGGCCATCCAAAGCGCGTCCCTGTGCAGCTGGGGCTGGATGACGACCAGTACAGCCAGGTACTAGGCGGCGCATTGCAGGAGGGCCAGCAGGTGATCTTGTCCGAGCAGCCGACGCTGCCTGCTGGCGGCAGGCCGCCGACAGCCGGTATATTTGCGCCCGCAAGGTGAAACGATGCAAACCGCCTGCATTGAGATCAAGAATGTGAGCCGCACCTACCATGTCGGCGATGTCGATGTGCATGCGCTGCGCGATGTGAGCCTGACGATAGAGCACGGGGAAGTCGTGGCCATCATGGGTTCTTCAGGTTCGGGTAAGTCGACGCTGATGGCAATACTCGGTTGCCTGGACCGTCCGGACAGCGGCAGCTACCGGTTCGAAGGCATCAACGTGGCGCGCCTGACGGAGCCGGAGCTGGCCACGATACGCAGCGAGCGGCTCGGCTTCGTATTCCAGAGCTTCAATCTGCTCGCGCGAACCAGCGCCATCGACAATGTCGCCTTGCCGCTGTTCTATGCCGGGTCCTCGGTTACCGATGGCGCCGAGCGTACTGCAAGGGCACGCACGATGCTGGCCATGCTGGGCCTGGCAGCACGGGAACAGAATACGCCGGCACAATTATCTGGCGGCCAGCAGCAGCGGGTAGCGATCGCGCGCGCTTTGATCAATGCGCCGGCGGTGCTGCTGGCCGATGAACCGACCGGCAACCTCGACACGCAGACCTCGCGCGAGATCATGCAGACGCTGCTGCGGCTGAACCGGGAGGAGGGCGTCACCGTGGTTGTGGTGACCCACGAGCCGGACATTGCCAGCTATTGCCGGCGCGTCGTCACGATGCGCGATGGCGCCATCGTATCCGACCAGCGCAAGGTGGGAACGGAAGGCGGCGCTGCGGACGAACGGCAGGAGGCGCCGGCCGGCCAGGCATTAGAGGCAGCGGAGCGCCCGGCGGGACGCGCTGCCTCCCATCGGGCATTCGCCATGATGATCCTATCGGCGGCGATGCAGGCGCTGGGACGCAACAAGACGCGCTCGGCGTTGACGATGCTCGGCGTCTTCATCGGGGTGGCCGCACTGATCACGATGATTGCGATCGGGCAGGGCGCCAAGGAAGCAGTGCGCAAGCAGATCGAAAGCTTGGGCACCAATCTGTTCGTGGTAGTGCCGGGCGCGGCCCTGAGCGGCGGCGTGCGTGGCGGCTTCGGCAGCGCGTCGACGCTGACGGTCGCCGATGCCGATGCGATATTGCGCGAAAGCCGCAATGTGCATGCGGTCAGCTATCTGATCCGCCAGTCGGGCCAGGTGCAGTTTCGGGAACAGAACTGGACAACGGCAATCCAGGGAGTGACCCCTTCCTATCCGCCCATCACCAACTGGCACGCCGCCGAAGGAAGGATGCTGGGTAACGATGACCAGCAGTTAGCCAGGCTGGTGGCCGTGATCGGCGAGACCGTGCGGCGCCAATTGTTCGGACCGGCGGTCAGCCCGGTCGGCGCCACCATCCTGGTGCGCGGCATTCCGCTGCGCGTGGTCGGGCTTTACGCGGCAAAGGGACAGACCGCGTTCGGGCAGGACCAGGACGATGTGGTGATGATTCCGTTCAGCACCGCCGAGCGCAGGGTATTGGGCGTGGCCACGCCCAGCACCTCCTCTGCCGCAAATACGCAGTACCCGCAAGCGGCGAATCCGTTCGGCCTGCAGCCGCGGCTGACCGGCTATGTGAATCAGATCCAGGTCCAGGCTGTGGGCGCTCTGCAGCTCAAGGCCGCCATCGCCGAAGTGAATGCGCTGCTGACACGCCGGCACCACATCAGGCCGGGGGACACGCCGGATTTCAACGTGCGCAACCTGAGCCAGATCGCGGATGCAGCGGAAGGCAGCAGCAGGGTCATGGCGGCGCTCCTGGCCATGGTGGCGTCGATATCGCTGTTGGTCGGCGGCATCGGCATCATGAATATCTTGCTGGTCTCGGTCACGGAACGCACCCGCGAGATAGGCCTGCGCATGGCGATCGGCGCGCACCGCATCCATGTGCTATTGCAATTCCTGGCCGAATCCGTGTTCATGAGTGTGGTCGGCGGCCTGGCTGGCATCCTTGCCGGCATTGCGGCAACCATAATAATTTCGACGTTGGCGAAATGGCCCACGCTCATCTCGCCGGCGTCGATCGCCGGCGGCTTCCTGTTTTCGGTGCTGGTCGGTATCTTCTTCGGCTACTACCCGGCGCGCAAGGCGGCGCGCCTGAATCCGATCGAGGCGCTGCGCTATGAATGAAGCCGTTGCATGCAGGGCCTCCCGCATTAACATCCTTGCCGCCGTCATGGCCGCGGCGCTGATGCTGTCGGCTTGCGCCGTCGGTCCGGACTACGAAGCGCCCGCGCCACCGGTACAGATGCGCTACACGCCCGATGACCAGCGGCAGATCATGGCCGGCGACGCGCCGGCGCAGCAGATACGAAGCGATATCACGATGCCTTCCTTATGGTGGCAAGCCTTCGGATCGGCCGAGCTAGACAGCCTGGTGGCCGCCGCCCTGACGGCCAGTCCCACTGTCAACAGCGCACGCGCCACGGTGGAGCAGGCGCGCAGCCTCCTGAACGCGGCGCGCGGAGCAATGTATCCAGTGCTGGAGTTCACGTTGAGCGGGCAGCACAGCAATATGACGGCGAGCGCAAGAGGCACGGAGGGCAACCGCTACAGCAGCGGGCCGGCGATCAGCTTCCTTCCCGATCTGTTTTGCGGCACGCGGCGGCGTATCGAGTTGGCGCAGGCGCAACTTGCCTATCAGCAGGCCCAGTGGGAAGCCGCACGGCTCAGCCTGGTCGCCAATCTCGTTTTGCAGGCAATTGCGCTGGCCTCGGCGCTGGAGCAGATTGCCGCGGTGCGGGACATCGTCGCGGTCGACGAACGAAATCTCGAACTGGTCCGCATTTCCACCAGCGCCGGGAAAACGGCGCAGCTTGATGTGCTGACCGCCAGCAGCCAGCTTGCCGCCGATCAGGCGCTGCTGGCGCCCTTGTTGCAGCAGGCAAGCATTGCGCGGCATGCGCTGGCGGTGCTGGCGGGGAAGACCTCTGGTGAGTGGACGCCGCCGGAGTTCAACTTCAGCATGCTGCATTTGCCAGACAAGCTGCCACTGTCGCTGCCTTCCGATCTGGTCCGGCGCCGGCCTGATCTACAAGGCGCGGAAGCGCTGCTGCAGGCAGCCAACGCGGCAATCGGCGTCGCCGCTGCGCAGCTGTATCCAAACGTCACGCTCCATGCATCGTGGGCAAAGACCGCCAACAGCCCGGCCGGGCTGTTCGGCGGCGCGTCTTTCACCAGCGTGGCCGCGGATCTGCTGGCCCCTTTGTTCAATGGCCAAGCCCTTGCGGCGCAGCGCGACGCTGCGATACATGCTTATGCAGCGGCGCTGGAAAACTATGCGCAGGCAATACTCCAGGCATTCGGCCAGGTGGCCGACCGGCTGGAAGCGCTGGAGCAGGATGGCAGCCTGCTGGCCACACAGGCAAGGGCGCTGCAAATCGCGCGCGCCACGCTCGGCCTGACGCAACAGAGCTATGAGGCGGGGCAGGCAAGCCTGCTGCAACTGCTGACGGCGCAGCGGCTCTACCTTGAGTCGCGTCTCGGGATGGCCCGCGCAAGCGGGCAGCGCTACGCTGACACGGCGCAGTTCTTTGTCGCGATGGGGGGAGAGCGGCTGACCGATGCCAGGCCTGAACCTGTTTCAACGGCGCCCCGATAGGCACAATGACGCCACGCCAAAGCTGCATGCATGCCATCGACATTGCCGCCGGTACGGGCCATGCACCAGGTTTGGCTGCAAGGCGGGCGACCCCTGAACGGCTCGGCGTTGCCTCCCCCTGATGGGGAACCATCGCCTTGACAGGCTTCAATCCATACTAATTGCCACGATATGTCGAATAGCCGTAAGGGCTCAGCAAGAGAGGAATGTGGTAGTGCGCAACTGAACCATCCACGCTGAAGATCACGGGAATTTCCGGAAAGAAGGTCACGCCCTTCTGGCTGGCGAACCATTTCCCGGTTTTGAACGTGACCCGGTATGTGCCGGTTTCCAGCTTCATACCTTCCGGATAAAGCGCTGGCACCCTGCCTTGCGCATCGGTCACGCCGCTGTTCAATGTGCCCCATTGCGTGCCGTTCTGCTTCTCCAGCACAACGTCCACATCGGGCGACGGCAGTCCGTCCTGCAGGTTGAGGACGTGCACGCTCAATGGATTGCTTGCGGTGGCGGCGGCTGCAAACCCGAGGGCCGGCGAACTCGACAGGGCGACAGCAGCGATCACTGAATAGATAGGTTTCATGGAGGTCTTCCTTGCTTAGTTTGTGGGAGGTAAAAATTGTGCTATTGCCTGCATCGCGCAATATTCGTCCATCGAGGCGCCGCCCGCCGCCGCCACGCCTATGGCGCCGATCACCTGCCTTTCCGCGACCAGGGGCACGCCGCCGCCGAGCAGAAGCAATGCATCGATGGTATTGAGGTTGGCGCTGTCGGCATCGTTGCGCGCACGCTCGGCCAGCAGTCGTGTCGTGGTCCTGGTCGACAGCGCGGTATAGGCCTTGCGCTGTGCAGCGGCGGTGTTATGCGGACCCACATTGTCGTCGCGCAGCAGCGCCACCAGATTGCCGCCGCGGTCGACCACCGCAGCCACGGCAGTACGGCCCTTTGCATGGCAGGCCGCCAGCGCACCGTCGACCAGCTGCATGGCCAGTGCCAGCGATACCTCCGAATGCTGCAGCGGCTGCGCAGGCTGCGGGGAAGACGCGGCAAAAGCCGATGACATGCCGAAGGCCAACCCGGCTGTGAACAGGCGTACTGATAAGAATGACATGATGGTTTCCCCTGGCTGAACGGATGACTTGACGTAGTGGCGCCATGCTATCGGCTTCGTCCCGTCAATCCGGTTACCTTTGCATTACAGATTTGTAATGGGAAAAACAGGGCGGGCAAGGTAAGCTGCGTTGCTTCATTGGGAAGAACTCATGCGTATTCTGGTTGTTGAAGACGAAGAAAAGACGGCGGACTATCTGCAAAAGGGCCTCAGCGAATCCGGTTACCTGGTGGAAGTGGCTCTGACCGGGCCCGATGGCCAGCACCTGGTGCAGGAGCAGGAATTCGACCTGATCATCCTGGACGTGATGCTGCCGGGGCTAAACGGGTGGCAGCTGCTGCCGCTCATTCGACGCAAGTCGTCCGTGCCGGTGCTTTTTCTGACTGCCCGTGATGCAGTGGAAGACCGGGTACGGGGACTTGAACTCGGAGCGGACGACTATCTGATCAAGCCGTTTTCGTATGCTGAGCTGCTGGCGCGGGTGCGCACCCTGTTGCGCCGTGGCCCGCCGCGCGCGGTCGAGCTTTTCCAGGTCGCCGATCTGCACCTGGACGTGCTGCGGCGGCGCGTCACACGTCAGGGCGAGCGTATAGCGCTCACGAACAAGGAATTTGCGCTGCTGCACCTGCTGATATCGCGCGAAGCCGAAGTGTTGTCGCGCACCTATATCGCCTCGCAAGTCTGGCAGATGAATTTCGACAGCGACACAAACGTGGTCGACGTCGCCATCCGCCGCCTGCGAGCCAAGATTGACGATCCTTATCCGGTGAAGCTGATCCACACCGTGCGTGGGGTGGGTTATACGCTCGAGGTGCAGCCTTGAAGCTTTGGCCAGGCGCGCTCAGCCTGCGGCTCGCGTTGCTGTTCGCGCTGAGTAGCGGGCTGCTGCTGGGCGGAATCGGACTCTATCTTTATCAGTCCCTGGAAAAGGAAATCGCCTGGCGCGATGATCAGGCGCTCGCAGGACACGTCGACCGCATGCGTGCCCTGATCGATGACACCGAGAGCCTGGAGGCGCTGCGCAGCCGCCCCCAGCTCTATGGCAACATGCTCGGCAATCGCGACAGCATGCTGTGGATTGTCGACGATCGCGGCCAGGTGCACATCGAAATCAATCCGGCCGGCCTCCCTGTACCGGCGCTGCCGCGCGGGGACGCGGACGTACGCTGGCAAACCAAGCGCACGGGCATGCCGGCAAGGCTCGCCTGGATGCGCGTGCCAGGTCGCGAAGGCAGCCTGACCCTGATCGCCGGCAAGCTGCTGGGCGAGAGGAACCAGATGCTTTCCGTGTACCGGATGAAATTGTGGCTGGCACTGGGCGCGGGCGCGCTGCTTGCCTTTGGGCTGGGCCTGTCTATCAGCCTGACCGGGATGCGGCCGGTGCGCGAACTGGCTGAACGGGCGGCCGCCATCGATTCGCAGCATCTCCATTTGCGGCTGGACGAAGCGAGTGAAGCGACAGAGTTGCGCGCCTTGCGGGCCGCCTTCAACCAGATGCTGTCGCGCCTGGAGGCAGGCTTCGGCCAGCTCTCGCGTTTTTCCGAGGACCTGGCGCATGAGATGCGCACGCCGCTTGGCAACCTCATGGGACAGACCCAGCAGGCCCTGGCGCGCGCACGCACCGTCGATCAATACCAGAGCCTGCTGGCGTCGAATCAGGAAGAATATGAACGTCTGGCGCGCATGATAGACAGCATGCTGTTCCTGGCGCGCAGCGAGCAGCCTACCGTCGTGGCCAGGTGCAGCGGCATTGATCTCCATGATCTGGGAGAACAGTTGTGCGACTACTTCGAAGGCCTTGCCGAGGAGCGCGGGATGCGGTTGATGAACCGCGCCCAAGGCATGATTAGCGCCGACCCGGAGCTTCTCCGCAGGGCGCTGGCCAACCTGCTAGCCAACGCCCTGCGCTACGGGACGGAGAAAACGCCGGTCCTCATCGATAGTGCATTACGAAATGGCCAGGTGGAAATCAGCGTCAGCAATCAGGGCCATGCGATCGCGCCGGAGCATTTGCCGCACCTGTTCGAGCGCTTCTATCGATGCGACGCGTCACGCAACCAGCGTGGCGATTCCGGTGGCCTGGGCTTGGCAATCGTCCGCACCATTGCGCAGCTGCACGGCGGCAGCGTGTCCGTTCACAGCGACTCCCATGAAACGCGCTTTACATTGATTTTTCCCGCATGTGCTCCCTCATCTTCCGCAATCCCGCGGAAGCGGGATGACGACGAGGCCGCAACCGGCGCATTGGGCTAGGCTGTGCCTGGCGAAGCCGCGAGTCGACAGCATCGACCACCTTGGTATCGCGCTTTGGGGACTGCGCCAATATGGGGATGTCGCAAAAGTCCATGGCGACGGGAATCAATGGCTGCATTTGCCCGGTCAGCACATTCGACGACTGCGCTCATGATGCGGATCTTTCATACTTGCACGCGCGCCTTGAAAACGGTTTCCGTTTAGGCTTCATGACGGCGGCGGCTCGGAAGTCTTTCCATCCTTCTCCTGAAGCTGTCACACATTTGATGTATTCGTATATATAGAAATCGCGCGCACTTACACTCTCGACTATTGCCGCATTGTCAATAGATGCGTTGCGCTTTAACCGTTCAAATCGCCGAGGCCTGCATGCTGAAGATTGTGACTTTTCATGGGCATACCATTTCTGCTCTTTCAGTTCTCTCTGGCGATCGCCGCTGGGGCGCGTCCTATACCGTCTGTGACAACGGAACGCTGGTTCAAAATTCTCGTGAGGTCTCCTTCCAACCGTCTCCGCATGGCGCTGAAATTGCTGCAATGATCCGCGGGATAAAGTACGTTCAAACACGTGTGGCGCGTTCTCGGGAAAATTCAGGTGCAGCACATTGATGGACACACCAGGCGATTCCGCCAGTTCCCTGTCGAACCCGCGCCTGCCGCGATGTCAGCCTGCTCCATGCCGCCAGAACAGGTAGAGAAGCACTGAGCTCAGGCAGGCCGATACGGAAAAATATCACGCATCGGACCGCCATCGCGCTTTACAGCGCCAGATGCCGGGTGCTGCGTCTGTCGGGCGCGTTGGCCTTGCAAGGCTGTGGCTGGCTGCCGGGAACCGAGTGAGCGCTGCGGCACCGCCTTACAGGAACGTGAGGCGCGCGGGAATGTGCACTGGAATGTGCGGCCCCCACCCGAACGAAATCGCGGTAGGGCATAGCCCGAATTGCGTAGAAAATTATCCAGCGGCTGCTGCTTACGCCGTCTGGACGACGGCGACGATCCATTCAAGGTCTGAGGCGCTGCTTACGCATAATTCCAGGCGATGGCGCCCAGCAGCAGGATGGAAGCGATACCAGCGACGCTGTAGGCAATGCGTAACTTGCGCCTATAAGCGATGCGTTCCTCTTTCTGGCGTTCTTGGGCCTCTAGCCATCGCGCTTCAAGGAGCGCCTGTTTCTGGTCCCACAGCTTGCGCTTTCCCTCATCCTTCAATGGGTCGCCCTGCGTGCGTCGTACCGGGGCCCGGGACGCCGTGGCAGCGAATGCCTTTGCTTCTATTGTCCCAACTGGCTGCGCAAGACTCGGTTGCCGGGCGGGTTTTCCGGTCCTGAGATGGGTTTTCTTGTGTTTCTGGCGACCTTTCTTCGCAGGGTTGAATTTGTTCGTTTTGTTCATCAGGAAACTTTAAAAGGGCGAAGCTTTGTATTAATGCAGAGCGATGTGGAATACGTCAAGCCCGACAGCATGGTGCAGTCAGCGCGAAGTCGGAATGGTACACCAAGAGATTTCCTGCTAGCAGAAACAGGGCGTCTCTGTGGATGGCGCGGCTGACTGATATATGCAGCGGACCGTGTAGTTCGCGACCCTCAATCAGATGAACCCAATGGCTGTCATGGAATTGAAGCGAGATGGATCGAGCTTCCCGCTTTCGCTGAGAAAGATTGCGAGCGCTGCGTGCCCCACGAACCGCCGGATCGGCGTAGAACCTTTCCTTGACACATGTTGGCAAAGCCGCTTTGTGAAACCTCCGTGGCATTGAGTGATAACAATTTTCTGTTTGTCCGGAGTCGTACGGTTGCTTACGAAGCTAATATCAATAAGCCAATGAAAAAGTCTAATTCCAAGCGCATCAGAGGTGGCGTGCTGTCCAGCCCCGACGATGCGCCGGCCGGCGCAACGGGCAGTTTTTCAGCTGACTATACGAAGGCAGGCGAGGATCTGGTTTGGAAGCCGGATGCCATTACCTATCAGCTCGCAATCGAAGCTGCCGGCGTGGGAGCGTGGGACCGGGTGCTTGCTACCGACGTGGTGACGATATGTCCCATGATGGCGCGACTGCTTGATCTGCCCCCGCATGCTGCTTCACTTCACGCAGACGAATGGCGGAAGATGATCCTTCCGGAAGATCTCCCTTTCGTGGAGAGTGCCGTCACCGCTTTCATTGACTCCGATCAGCCGTTCAGCCTGGAGTACCGGGTAAGGACACGTCATGGCCGCATCGTGTGGCTGCTCGTGCGCGGGACATTCGTTCTCAACCAGCATGGAAATCCTGTTCGCGTGACGGGTGTTTCCGTCGACATTACCGATCGGAAAAAGGCCGAGGAGGCGGCACAGGCCAGTGAGCAACGATACCGCGCGCTCACTGACTTGAATCCCGACGGCATTCTGGTATGCCAGGAAGATCGCTGTGCCTATGCCAATCATGCGGCGGCCAGCATTTTTCGCGTCGGCCGAGTGTCCGAGCTGATCGGCCGCACCGCTGCCGACTTTTTCGAGCCCGAAGCTGCCAGAGCATTGCATGAGAACCTGCACCTGCTGCTGGAGCAGGGCCTGGAGGCGCCGTTGGCAACCCTGGCTGCCAAGCGAGCGGATGGAGAGCATGCCTATATTCAGGCGACGTTCGGGAAAGTGGTTTGGGAGGGGCGGCCCGCCGTGCAGATCACCGTGCGCGACATTACCGAGCACAAGCAACTGCAGGACCAGCTGCGCATTACCAGCGAACGGCTCAAGCTCGCGATAGAAGGCGTTGGTGAAGGCATCTGGGACTGGAATCTGGTCGCCGATACATACTCGGTTTCCGACAGTCTCAAGCACATGTTCGGGTGGACGGACACGGATCACGAGACTGAACATATCAATTGGTGCCAGTTGATTCATCCTGATGATTTCCGCCGCGTCAACGCCGCACTTTTTTCCTGCATCAGGGGAGAAACGCGCATATACGAATGCGAATTCAGGTTGAAGGACACAAAAGATCGATGGAAGTGGGTATTGGGGCGCGGCGTCGTGGTTGCGTGGGACTGTAGTGGTGCTCCTACAGCGATGACGGGCACGATCTGCGATATCACTGCAAGGAAAGAGTCGGCGGAACAAATATGGCGACATGCCAATATCGACCCGCTTACGGGATTGCCGAATCGAAGAATGTTTCGCGATCAGCTCGATGCCGAGATACGCAAGGCGCATCGAAGCGGCAAGGAATTGGCAGTGCTTTACCTCGACATGGACGGCTTTAAACAGGTCAACGACCTGTTCGGCCATGAGGCCGGAGACCAACTGCTGGCGATAGCTTCATTGCGCCTCAAGGGATGCGTACGCGAAAGCGACATCGTTGCACGTCTGGGGGGCGACGAGTTCACGGTAGTTTTAAGCAACCTGGACTACCAGGGCCACCTCGACTTCCTCTGCGAAAAAATACTGACGGTACTCGCACAGCCCTTCAACATCGGTGCCAACTCTGCCCATGTCACCGCCAGTATCGGCATTGCGCTATATCCGGTCGACGGCCTGGAAGGCAATGAATTGGGCCGCAAGGCAGATCACGCCATGTATGCCGCCAAGGCAGCAGGAAAAAACCAGTTCTGCTACTTCACTCGTGCAATGGATGAAACCGCCCACACGCGCTTGCGCATGTCGAACGCGCTGCACCACGCGCTCCCTCTGGACCAGCTGTCGATCCACTACCAGCCGATTGTAAATCTGAGAAATGGCCGCATCGCCAAAGCCGAGGCGCTGCTTCGCTGGCAGCATCCCAGCCTGGGGGACATCATGCCATCAGCATTCGTACCGCTCGCCGAAGAAAATGGCCTCATCGGCCAGATTGGTACATGGATATTTCAGGAAGCGGCGCTCAAGTCCAGGCAATGGAGCAAGCTGACCGGAGAGAACTTCCAGGTCAGTATCAACAAGTCACCGGTGCAATTCATGGAGCGCGATATCGAGAGCGACTGGCTGACCTATCTTGCAAACATGAATATTCCTTGCGATAGCCTGGTCATTGAAATCACGGAGGGCATGCTGCTGCATGCCTCTTCCCGCGTAATGGACAGGCTTCTCGAATTCCGCAGTGCCGGCATCCAGATTGCCATCGACGATTTCGGCACTGGCTATTCATCCATGGCTTACCTGAAGAAGTTCAAGATTGACTATTTGAAAATCGACCGGTCTTTCATTCATGACATTGACAAGGACCAGGACAGCCGCACGATCGTCGAGACCATCGTTGTGATGGCCCACAAGCTGGGGATGAAAGTCATTGCGGAAGGCATTGAGTCGCAAGCGCAAGCAAGATTATTAGCCGATGCCGGATGCGACTATGGACAGGGTTTCTTCTTTTTGGCACCGGTGCTCGCCGAGACGATGGAGCGTATGTTACAGACTCCTTCTGCTGATAAAAAAGAATAGACCGGATAGTTTTAAATAGAACTGCAAGGCCAAGAACCTTTTTCAATGCATCCCGGGCGGCCCTTCCAGATCGTTCCTGCCCGCTCTCCGGAGGATGGCAGCCAGCCATGTCACCCGCGCCGCCTTCGTTTTCTTGCTTCGTATAGGCTCGCCGCAAAAAATACGTTGCCCCAAACTCTGCGGGAGGCTCGGGAGAAACCGGGACTCAACACATTCGGTCCCAGCGCTATTGAGAGTCCTCCGATTGTTACGCACTACAAAAGCAATTGCGTCAGGCTCGCCGCGTTTACCGCCTGAATGCCAGCCGCCGATATTTCCTTTGTGCATTATAATTGCAGGACTCCAGCGTTGCGGACCATCGTCCTCAAGGTTAATCAGCCGGTCAGCACGCAACATCGAGCGGTCACCCTTTAGCTCTGTTATCGTTGCGAGAGCAAGTTGCAACACCGTTTCGTCCAGGGCCATTACCGGGCAGCGGGTTTGCTCAGCTAGACCTTAACATTAAGACCATTATGTCCGCATCTGACCAGGCAAACCATTTCGCCCTAACGCATGAGGCTGAGCGCATAGAAGCGCTGCACAAGCTGAATCTGCTCGATACTGCGCCGTCTGAAGCTTTCGACCGCATCACGCGCCTTGCTGCGCAGTTCTTTGATCTGCCGATTTCAGCGGTGTCGCTTACCGATATAGACAGGCAATGGTTCAAATCCCGGGTAGGGGTGCCGCATACGTCGATCCCGCGCGAGCGGGCTCCCTGCTCACAGGTGGCAGGACAGGCCAAGGTGCTGATCATTCCTGACTTGCTGGCGGATGATTTCTATTGTGAGAGTCATCTGGCGAAAAGCGGGATTCGCTTTTATGCGGGGGCTCCACTGATGACGGACAGTGGCTTGAGCTTGGGCGCAATGTGTGTCCTTGGCACCGAGCCGCGGGAGGTAAGCGCCAGGGAAGTCGCCACACTGAGTGATTTGGCGAGCATGGTCATGTCGCAGATTGAGCTTCAGCACGCGCTGGGCCGCATTGACCCTATCAGCGGGCTACCCAATCGCAAGCAGTTCAAGGAAGACCTGGACGATCTTGTCCGGGATGGCGGCAACGGCGAGCAGCGGCTGCTGGTCATGGTCAATTTGGCAAAGTACGAGGAATTGGGCGACAGCGTGCGTGTACTGGGCGCTACCGTGATCGAGGAGTACATTTGCCAGGTTGCCAAACTGCTTTGCGGCTTTCTAGGCAAGGAGCGCACTCTTTACCACGTCGCCGAAACGCAATTCGCATTTTTTGCGCCGTCTGGTGCGGAGGTGCATGCGTATTGCGAGAAGGTTGCCTGGTATCTGCGGAGCTGTCATGACCGTCACCGTGCCCGCCTTGTCGTTACGCCGTCGGTTGGCATCGTGCCGTTCGTGCCCGGACAAATCAGCTACGGCAAGCTGCTTCGCATGGCGCACAGCGCGGCCCAGGAAGCACTTCAGACGGATGCCAATGTCAGTGTCTATTCGACCAAGCAGGATGCGGCGCATTTCAGGCGATTCTCCCTGCTGAGCAAGTTCAATGACGCGCTGCAGGCTCCGCAGCAGCTGAGCCTGGTCTACCAGCCACGTATCGATATCGTATCCGGGACATGCATCGGCGCTGAAGCCTTGCTGCGATGGACCGATCCTGAACTGGGGTCCGTCTCGCCAGCCGAGTTTATCCCCCTTGTTGAAGTAAGCTCAATGGCGCGTGAGACCACCGCATGGGTGCTCGACGCTGCAATTGCACAGCTCGCTCGGTGGCAACTGGAAGGGCTCTCCATTCAGCTCTCGATCAACATCTCGGCATCAAATCTGACCGAGCCTGATTTCGTCCAAAGGTTGATGGCGACGCTGGACAAATATGCCGTTGCTCCCGGTCGCCTGGAACTGGAGGTGACCGAAAGCGCCATCATGCTTCAGCCGGACAGAGCACAGACAACGCTCAAGGCGATTTCCGCCGCCGGCATCAAGTTGGCTATCGACGACTTTGGTACCGGATACAGCAGCCTGGCCTACCTGCAGAGCCTGCCAGCCGACGTTGTGAAGATCGATCAGACATTCGTCCGGAGCCTGTTCATCGACCAGCGCAAGCAGATGCTTGTCAAGGCGATGGTCGACTTGTCGCACGATCTCGATTACCGCGTGGTCGCGGAAGGGGTGGAAACAAACGAAGCGCTGGGTTTCCTGCGCTCGATCGGGTGCGATGAAGCGCAAGGGTATTACTTTGCAAAACCTATGGCCCCGCAGACCCTGGTGGAGTGGGTCAATCAACGCAAAAGCGGCTAGCCTAGCGCTTGAAGTGAAGTGGCTCAAACCACGTTTGACTGCGATTGTCAGACGTAATCGAGCTTTTGACCTCATGGTCGCCCGGGTTCAGGCCTTTCAGATCTGTTGGGCAACTGCCCTCAGCCACTGCCTGGGTGGGAAGCGCTCTTGCCCGACAAGCCCGTGTCGCTGGCATCGGTCTGTGATCCAGTACTCTATTAGCTCGCTCTAGTCTTGAGTGTAGGGAGCAACTCTCGCTGACACATGGAAAAGACGACCATGAAAGGCTTGCTTCACGAGCGTTGAGATGTTTTCCAATTTTTTTATATGTTTTTGTGGAAATTGGGAAATTATTTGCCGAAAGTACATTCATAGTCTTTTTTGACTATACGCAGGCGCTGTCTCGGCTTCCCTTTCACCTATGGTTTTTCCTCTCGCCTTGCTGCGCCGCCTTCGCTTTCTTCGTCCGCGCACCATTCAAGCGGCCACTGTCGTCTTTGTCCTGCTGGTCGTTGTTTCGTTCGTGAGCCTGCAGGGTTGGAGCCTGTACCAGGCACGGGACAAGCAAATCGAGACAGCCCGAGTCGCCACCGGCAACATGACCCGCGCCCTTGCCCAGCATACCGATGACACGATTCGGGCAGCGGAAGTCGCTCTGGTGAGCGTCGTGCACCACACCGAAAATCAAGGGACGGATACGGACTCTTTGGCGCGTCTACATCACGTGCTGCGCCTCACTGTCGACAAGGGACCCGGCCTGGACAGCTTGTCAGTCTATGACAGCAGGGGCCGTGGGCTGATCACTTCCCGGATGCGGGTCACGGGTACCTTCGATATCGCCGATCGCGACTATTTCAAGTATCACGCTGGCAACGCGACCCGTGAAGTTCACATCGGCTCCCCGGTGCGCAGCCGGACTTCCGGGCGCTGGATCCTGCCGGTATCGCGGCGCCTCAACAATGCAAGCGGTTCCTTCGGCGGCGTCGCCGTCGCCACAATCGAGTTGGCGTATTTCCAGGAATTTCATAACAGCTTCGACATCGGCCGGAATGGAACGATCATCCTCATGTCCGGTGCGGGGAGGAACATCGCGCGCCGGCCATTCACCGAGTCCCAGGTCAACCTGGACATCAGCGGCGGCCCCGTTTTCCGGACCTACCTCACAAAAGGAAAAGAAGGCAGCGCCGTGTTGACGGCGAAGATCGATGGCATCACGCGCATGTACTCCTACCAGCAGCTGGCGCACTATCCGCTCATCATGGCAAGCGCCTTGGCCCTGACCGATGTACTGGCAGACTGGCGCCGCGACACAATCCGGATCGTCGCCGTCGAAACGCTGCTGCTGATGCTGCTATGCGTATTGGGCTACAGGCTTGTTCGGCTGATCAGGGAGCGGGAGCGCGCGCAAATCGAACTTCGCAAGACAAAGACCTCATTGGAAAAGATGAATCGGTCCCTTGAGCAACTGACGCTGCAGGACAGCCTGACGGGCCTGGGCAACCGCCGCCTTTTCGACACGGCGCTCATTGACGAATTCCAGCGGGCCAGGCGTGCGGGAACGCCTCTTGCACTGCTCATGATTGATGTGGACTACTTCAAGAGGTACAACGACCTCTATGGCCATCCAGCCGGGGACGAGTGTCTGCGCCAGCTCGGCGAGACGCTGGCAGAGTCCGGCTGCCGGCCCGGCGATGTGGCGGTGCGCTATGGCGGAGAGGAGCTGTCCGTCCTCCTGCCTGACACGGACGAGGAAGGGGCGGTCGCCATGGGGGAAAGGTTTCGCCATGCCGTACTTGCACGGGCCATTACCCACGCCGGCAATCCTGAAAGCGTGGTGACAGTCAGCATCGGTGCCGCCGCATGCCGCCCTGGCCAGGATGGATCATCCCGCGAGGCGCTCGTCACCGCCGCTGACAAGGCGCTGTACGCGGCCAAAGCAGCGGGACGCAACCAGGTGTGCCAAATCGCCTAGGCCGGAATCAAGCCTCACGCCATAGACAGTGCAGAACGAATGGGCCAAGCAGGCGCTCAGAATCCGAATCGTGCAGCGACCATGCGCCTTTCAGATAGGACGGCGAGCGCATTGGCGTTCAAGCGATGCTGCTGACGTTGATGTGAAAGCCAGGTAACAGTCTGAACGCGGCCATAGGTCATGGGATATCCGTTTCCAGCCTCGCTACGCTCATCTGGCGTGGGGATTACCTGCTACCAATCCAGCTTGCCTCGGAAATATCACTGTCTCCCTGTCCCGTCGTAGCCGACCGTCTACGAAGCTTGAACGAAAAAACCAGTCCATGAAACATTTTCACCCGATCGCGATGTCGTTCAGTATTCCAGCCAGCCGCCTGATATCCACCGGCTTGACCCGGTGGTGGTTGAACCCGGAAGCCAAGGCATTTTTTCGATCACTCTCCTGCTCATATCCTGTTACTGCGATCAAGACCTGTTTGCCCATTTCCGGCGAACTTCGCAGTCGCTGGGCCAGCTGGTTGCCATCTTGATCAGGCAAGCCGATATCGATAAGGCAGACCTCGGGCCTTTCGAATTTGGCGCGTTCCAACACGCCATAGGCGCCATGCTCCATCAGCACATTATGCCCGGCTGCTTCAAGCAACATTGTCAGCATGAGCACTACGTCGATATTGTCGTCGCAGCACAAGAATCCGTATCCATCCGAATGTCCAGGCGTCTGGTGAATCCGCATCGAAAGATCACGGGATTTCTTCCGCCTGAATGCCAGACAAAAAAAAGCCCTCTCGTTTGGAGAGGGCTAAAATCCATCCTTTGGGAGGGTGGAGGAGACAGGTGTTACTTTATCGGACCTTGCTGTATGGCACCAATTTCGATTGCGCATATAGCATATGCAAATCGTGAATAACAGGGGCCCACTTCACAAGCGCCCACTTAACAAGCGCTAAAGATTCCAACTGCTCTGCCTGTAGCAGAACCCGGCTCAGGCGCCGAAATACAGGTCGTTCACATCGCCTGCGCGGTGCAGGCGGGCCGACCGGATAGCTTCGGCGCGTACGTCCTGGCGATTGCGTCCGCCCGCTGCATAGACAGTGTCTTGACCGTCATGCTGGCGCTGTACGATTGCGCCTTGTCCGGCTGCTTGAGCCAGGTCCTGGCGCACTTCTGCGCGGGTCAGGCTGGATTGGAAGCCTGCGTCAGGAGCGACGAATTCAGTTTGTTGGGCAAAAGCGGAGCCGGCAGCGGCAAACACGGCAACAGCGGCGATCAGATTTTTGGCGTTCATAATGTTCTCCAAAGTTAGAAGGGGACTGCGGGCTCGGCGGTTCAGGCGAAAGTGCTGCCCGTCGGGTCCTCGCTGAGTCGCACCGGTTTGGCTGTGTGCTCATCGATGAACCCATTGTATTGGGTTCTTCGTTCGCAATAAACGTCTTGTCAGTCAATGCGTCGTTTCACATTAAGCAATTATTGGCGGGCAGGGACAAGGTTGGAGAAGAATGCCGCGCTTGCAGTTGACCCACAACGCAAGCCTGCCGCGCTATGCCGTCAACAACCGTTTAAGCCCTGTCTCTTTGCGACATCAGGGTCCTGTCTTATTCCAGGCTGGTTGAATTTCAGACAATGGGCTGTTGCGAGCCCTGGGTTATGAATGCATGTCGGAGAGCCGCACGTAGTCAAGCTCCTCGAAGAAATCGTCGCCATCATCAAGTGAGGTTGCTGCACTGACGGCCGTGGCCTCTGGCAAGGCAATGATGTTGAATCAGCTCAAGCAAAGTGATCAATCCAACACATGGGACAACGTCGCCAATATGACGCTGCCGCATGTTTATAAAGTCACAATGGGCAAGAAATCTCGTGGAAAGATTCGGTCAGAGTGTCTGGCCGCCGTGCCCAGCACTGTCACTAGTCTTGACACGGCCGTCGATGATTTCCCGCCCTTTCAGAAAACCCATGTTTTCTGCAATGGCTTGTGTGGAATAAAAGATATCCGGATCCGACCTGAAGCTTTCCGCGCCAGCGGCTTCATGTCCAAGTCCGTGTAGCGTTACCTTTACGGTGAAGTCCCATTGGGCTCCATGGCCAGGAAGGTCTGGGTTCTCAAGCGCGCGGTGCTGCGTCAGGACATGAATATCATGCTGATGATATTCCTCGGTTTTCCACTGAATATGTTGGTCCATGGCGTTTTCCCGGTAACGAGTTCATTAGCGTATCCCAAGCGATCGTCCAGGCAAGTGCAACCTGCGCTTTCCATGACCTCCAGCAAATGCATGGGGAACCATGACCTTGCCCAAGTTTGTAATGCAGCTAGTGAGGCGATTGCAAGGTGGTTGAACAAGCGGAAAGAGCAAAGGCATGGCCTTGCCTGAGCCGGTAAAAGCAGCTTGTTCTTTACTATGGTTTCATGATGGATATCGAACGTTCGACTGCCGACATCCTGCGGCGCGGAGCTTCTCCTGACGCCTTGTCTTCCATCGGTGGCGTTAAAAACGACAGGAAGCCCATGCGCTACCGGACTTACCTCCCGACGCAAGAAGGAAACAAATTTAAACGCATGGAAACCGGATTACGCTCGAATGCCGCAGCAACTCTTTATGCGCTGGTCAAGCGCGAACACCTAAGGAAAAGCTTGTGCGCGTTCATTTTGTCTATTCACTTCCCACACCAGCTATCCACCGGTTGACGCGCCACGAGGCGTTGAAGACAGTCGGCACGGTGCTCCGGACAGATATTTTGGCCTACGGGTATCGGCCAGGCCGGCAGGGCTGTTGAATTCGACGTAAGCCGGCGCCGCAAGGTTTATCTCGATATCGCGAACGTGGCGCGCTGTGCAGCCGGGGAAGGGTAAACCCAGCGAAGGCACTCGGATTCCACAGAGCCACGCTTAACCGGATATCTCTAGGTCGGATGCGAAAATGAGTCGCTTTGCTCTCGAGAGTTTGAGTCAAGCTTGAACTGCCGAGTGCCGCTAGGTGCGGGCCAGGCATTTAACCCCACCCGTCCACCTTGTTCCCGTCCCTGGGGCGCTGCTGCAGGAGGCGGCCGGGTACGCCCAACAATTCTTCAAGCCGTTCACGCATGTCAGGTAGCACTCGCTGCAGATGCCGTTCGATGTCGCGTTGCGCGCGTCCTCCGCAGGAATGTCGTGCCCGCAAAGTGCTTTATTTCCTGATGCTGACCCGTTTTATCACGCTGGCGCGCTTGGCCGCTTTATTGCGTCCCGCCTGTAAATCCTTCCCACCGGCTTCGCCCGGCCGCTTGGGCTAATGGAAATGAAGACAATTTCTACCTTATTCATTCCAGGCAGAGGCAGGGCTCCGTTGGGGCATAAAGAAAACCATCAGCAGCAGCGCGCCGGCCAAAGCCGGAATCCATCGCACGTCGGTCGGAACGCGCAAGGTTTGGGCCAGGGCAGGGTCTTGGGAGGCGCGCCGGAATGCCTGGGCTGAATCGATGCGCGCATAGGACAGGCCGGTGACGCGGGCCAGCCCCTGCAGATGCTTTTCATGCAGCGCAGAGAGATGCTCCTGGCTGTCCGGTGCATCCTCGCTGCGGTGGCGCTGCACCACGTCGGCAGCCTCCCACCAGCCAATGAAACGGCCGCTGCTGTCGCTGCGCGGTATGGGCTGGGGCGTCAGGCTTCCCACGCCCATTACCACGCCACGGATGGATGCCGACGGCGCAGAGAATTCGGGAAGGTTATCCTCGTCCACCGGCGGCGCGGAATGGCCATCGCTGATGAACAGAAGCGACGGCGGCTGCGGCAGTTCGGCCGCCGCTTCGATGGCGGTGTAGAGTCCGCGTGCGATGACGCTGGCCTGGGTCCATGCCATGCGGCTGTCGACCTGGCTGATGGCCTGCTCCAGTTCATCGTAGTTGGCGCAGACTTCGACCGGCGCCAGCAGCATCAACGTGCGGCGACTGGCAAACACCGACAAGCCGAGCCGCGATCCGCAAGGCAGGTCCGCCAATGCCTGCGAGGCAAGGCGCTTGCCCCAGGCCAGGCGGCTCAGGCTGACGCCGTCGACAGCATGGTCAGCCACGTTCATGCTCTGGGTAATATCGAAGACAAGCAGATGCGAAAAGACCCGCCGCTCCATGGATACCGGCGGCAGCAGCGCAGCCAGCGCAAGCAGCAGCACGGCCAGCGCCAGCAGCCAGTCGCGCGACCATGCCCTCATGGCAGCTCCCCCGGTTCGATCCTGGATGCCGTCACCCGGCGTTCGCGGGCTTCCGCCTTGTCCTTGACGCTGCGCCAGGTCACGCTTTCGGGCTGGAGCCAGAGCGCGCGCTCAAGGTTGTAGCGGGCATCCGGATGCAATGGTTCTTCGGCCAGCACTTGCCGGTAGTATTGCTTGGCCAGTTCGACCAGCGGGACCGCTTCCACATCGCCGCGCCGCATGGCCAGCGCCTGACGCAAATGCAGGTTGCCCAGGTTGTAACGCGCCATCCGGCGCGACGCGGCGTCACCCTGCTGCAAGGCCAGTTGAAATGCGTGTTGCGCAGCACTCACATCGCCGGCGGCGGCAAGACGCACGCCGCGCGACAGCATCGCTGCGGGCGAAACGCCGTCAGATGGCTGCGGGTCAGCCAACGTTTGGTTGAAGGCAGCGGCCGTACGCTGCGCCAGCAGCGCCTGGCCCAGTGCTGCAATGCAGGCAAGGGCCAGCACGGCAAAGATCCAGTGTATGGTTCGGGTCTTCATGACGGTGGCGACGGGGGGTGAAGCCGGGTGAGCGACGGCAGGTGGCGCATCCGCAGCGCCAGCAGCAGCGCAAACGCCAGCGCGGCGAACAAAAAGGCCAGCCACGCGCCATCGGCGCGCGGTACCTTGACCTGGTAGCTGATGGGCAGCATTTGCTGGCGGCTCAGTTCTGCGACGGCCTGTTCCATTGCCGTCGGGCTTTCTGCCTCAAACGCACGATACGGTGTGCCGAGCTTGCTGAAGAAGCGGTGCATGGCCACTTCGACGCTGCGGTCATAGGCGGGGTCGGCGCTTTCGGCCAGCGGCGGCTGGTTAAAAGAGCGCAGGTAGATCCAGTACAGCGTGATGTTATTGCGCCGCAGGTTGGCGGCAATTTCCTCGCGGGCCTGCGGCGTGATCGGCGCGCCGCCATCCGATACAAGGAGGATGATACGGTTGCCATTGACGGGCCGGTCGTCGAAGCGGGCAATCGCCGCCAGCAGCGCGCTGCCGATATCCGTGTCGCTCAGTCCGGAGCCGACGCCGCCGGCATGGATGGCGGCCTGTATCATTTCCGGTTGTGAATTGAAGGGCAGCACCTGAAACTGATTGATGCTGAACATCATCAGCGCAAACACGTCATGCGGCCTGGCGGCTGCAAATTCCGCCAGCGCGCGGCGTGCAATCTTGCGTTTTTTCGGCTCAGCATACTTATCTGCGCGTGGGGTCTGCCCGCGTGGCACCAGGGCTGCGTCCATGCTGGCGCTGCGGTCCAGCAATACCAGGATTTCAGCGCCGCTGCCCTGGCGCGTGGCGGTGGTCTTCGGCAGGCCGATGCCCGCCATGCCCAGCGCGAGCGCCAGCAGGCCCGCGACGGCAAGCGACTTTTCCAGGCGCTGCCGCCAGCGTCCGGCCGGATCGGGCGGCAACAGCGCGTTCCAGGCAAACAACTGTTCATCCTGCGGCCGGCGCAGCAAGGGAAGCAAAGCCAGCAGCGACAGCAGCAGCCACCATGGCTGGACGAAGCCGACGCCGCTCATGCCGCGTACTGCCTTTCCAGGCGTCCCAGCCGCCGCGCCAGCGCGCGCACACTTCCTGCCGGCGCAGGCGCCGCACCGCTGAAGAACAGGGCGCTGGCCTCGCGGCAAAACTGCTCGATGGCGTCACGTTCCCGCGCGAGATAGGGCGCGCTTGCCAGCAACCGGTCGACATTGCCGCTCCGGACAACTTGCCCGGCTGCGTCATTGAGTGCGTGCTGCAGGCGGCGCCAAGCCTGCGGCGCATCGTCGGGCATGTGCGCCAGATCACGCAGCGCGCGCGCAAACGGCAGGCGGTCGCGCAGCGACCGGCGCCGCCAGTAGAGCGCTGTCCCCCACAGCAGCAGCGTCATCCCGAGCGCAGCGGCAGCCAGCCAGGTCCGGCGCACCAGCGGCGCCAGCGGCACCGGCGCCGGTAACAGGTCGTCGCGCATGGCGCCAAGGCCGGGGGCGTCGAATGCTTCCGGTGGCGTCAGCGGAGCGATGGAAAACCGCCATGGCTCCACATCGAGCACCCCGGCACCGACGCCCTTGAGCTGCAGCGGCGGCAGGAACCACACTTCCAGCGCTGGCGGCGCATTGATGATCTGGTATTCCACCAGCAGCCAGCGGCGGCCCTCGGGATCCTGCGCGGTGCGCGCTGCGCGGCGCCAGAATGAACGTCCGACCCGGCCTGGCGGCGGCAAGGACTCAAGCTCGAAATCCTTGCCGTCGCGCACCAATGGCACCTGCTGAACGATGATGTCGCCCAGCGTGTAGCCGAAGGTGCGTGGCGCCGGCGGCAGGTCCTCGGCCGTGGCCGTTGCTGACAGCGCCAGCCATGCCGCACATGCCGCAGCCAGCAGGGCGGTGTGCCGTCGGCGCATCATGGTGCCAGCTCCAGGAAATAGCGCGACAGCGCTTGCGCGTCATAGCCGCCATGCAGATAAACCGGCAGCAGGCTGCATGCCCCGAACAGCTGGTCGAGCGCGTGACGACGGCTTGCAATCTGCGCCGTCCAGCGCTGGCGCAGCCGCGCATTGACCCAGACCGGCGTCGCGGAACCGGTCTCGGCATCGCGCAGGGTGACAAGGCCGTCCACTGGCGGCGGCGCCATCTCGGCCTGATCCCACACCACCAGCGGCACCACCCATGCATGGCTTAGCATGTTCATCGCTTCGGCCGTCGCCGCCAGTGGCCAGTGGAAGTCCGATACCAGGAAGACCAGCTCGCGTCGTCCGGCAAGTTGACGCGCGGTTTCCACCAGGCCGCAACCGGCCTCGCGTCCCGGCCTGCAAGCGGCAAGGGCCGAGCGCATCGCCTGTCCGGCGCCGCGGCTGTGGATGGCCGGAAAGTACAGGTCTTCCCGGTGCGCCGCATCGAACGCCAGCATGCCGACCGTGTCTCCGACGCCAAACGCGCTGTATGCGGCGGACTCGGCGAATCGGGCGGCAATGTCGAGCTTGCGCAGCGGCGCGCCCACGTGCATGGAAGCGGAAACATCCACCACCAGCCGGATCGAAACGGTTGCGCGCTGCCGGTAGGCACGCACCAGCCATTCGCCACGGCCCGCGCGCAGGCTGGCGCGCACGTCCAGCCGACGGGGATCGGGATGGTCGAACAGCCGGGCGTGGCTGTGGAAGGCATTGCCTGCGCCGTTGGTGCTGGCCTGGTGGGCGCCCGGCCGGTGCGCGCCGCTGCGTCCAGGGATGCGGTAAATAAAACCGATATCGTCCATCATGCCTGCCGCCTGGTCTCAAGGCGCGGCGATGCGGGAAATCATCTCGCCGAGGAGTGCATCCACAATTTCCGCCTGGCGCAATGCGTACACGGGCGTGAGGAAGATGCGGTGAGAAAATGCCGGCCGCAGCACTGCCTGCACGTCCTCGGGCGTCACATACAACCGTCCGTTCAGCCAGGCCGTCACACGGGCAGCACGTATCAGTGCGCTGATGCCGCGCGGACTCACACCGGCCAGGATCAGCCTGTCCATGTCCACGCTTTCCAGCCGTATGCCGTATTGGGACGGCGCGCTGGTGGCCTGCCACAGATCCAGCACATAATCCTGCAGTGCCTCGCTGGCCGACACCCGGCGCTGCACCAGCGCCGCGACCGCATTCAACTCGGTCCATGGCAGCATGCCAGCCTCGACTTTGTCGACCAGTGCGTCGGCATCATGAAAAACGGGGTCGAGCGCAAGCGCGCGCCGCACCTCGCGCGCGGTGGGCGTGCTCATCTGGACTTCGAACAGGAACCGGTCCCGTGCGGCGGAGGCCAGTTCGAACGTTTCTTCCCGTTCGATACGATTGCGGTCGGCAAACACGGTCATCGAAGGAAAACGGTATTCGCGGTTGAAAGCCGATACCGTGCGCTCTGCCATGGCCCGCAGCAGCAGCGATTGCACCTGTGGCCGTGCGCGGTTGATTTCATTGAAGAAAAAAGTGACCAGTTCCTCGCCGTGGCGAAGCAGCGGCCCCGGGTCGATGCGCGGCCGCCCCTCCGCATCCACATAAGTGTGATAGACCAGGTCGCCCGGCATCAGGTCAACTGTCCCCTCCACGCGCTCGAACTTGCCGCCGACAGCCCTGGCGAAAGCGCGCAGCACGGTGGTCTTGCCGACGCCGACATCGCCTTCCAGCAGCACATGGCCGCGAGCGAACAGGGCGACGTTGATCAGCCTGATGGGCTCAGACTGGCCAATTACTGCGCGGCCTACCGATTCCTCCATGGCCAGCGCCCGGCTGCGCCATTCCTGCAACAGTGTGTCCTCCCTGCCTGTATCGAAATTGGCGAGGTGCCCGGCTTCTGCCGGGCTCAATGCTGATTGCCCAAAACCCATGTGAAGCCCCTTGATGGATGTGGCTGGCGGTCGGCACGAAGACATATTGAAGTTGCGCGGCGTGCAAACCCGGAATGCATAGCAATAAACATTCCAGCGCATGCCTGGTCCTGCAAAAAGCGGCGTGCCGGGCGGCCGCAGTGCCGAACCGGCGGTCAACGACGCTACCTACCAGCTGAAGACGGCAAGCACTTACCCATTCCCACAACGACCGGGTCGTGATGAAGATTTATCAGCATGCCCGGCGGCCGGGCACCTGCAACAGGGCGAGCGGCAACGCATGCCGCCATCCCGTCAGTCCATGCTCATGCCGGCGGTGCGCGCCACCTTACCCAGGCGTTCGTACTCCGACTGGCCCAGCGCGGCCAGCTCGGCAGCGCTCGAGCCGCGCGGCGTGAATCCGGCCTGGGTCAGCTTTTCCTTCACCTCGGGCATGGCCAGCGCTTCGATATAAGCCTTGTTCAAGGCCTGCACTACCGCTGGCGGCATCCCAGCCGGGCCATAGACAGCAAACCATGGCTCGACCGCATAATCCCTGACGCCTGCTTCGGCGATGGTGGGCACGTCGGGCAGCGAAGGCGAGCGGCTCTTGCCGGCGACCGCCAGCGCACGCAGCTTTCCGCTCTTGATATGTGGAAGCGAAGCAGGCAGGTTGTCGAACATCATGGAAATATGTCCTCCCAGCATGTCGTTAATGCCCGGGGCGCTACCCTTGTAGGCGACATGGTCAAGGCTGGTGCCGGTGCGCTGGGAGAACAGCGCACCGGCCAGATGCATCGAGGTGCCGGTCCCTGCCGTTCCGTAGGTCATGCCCGGGTTTTTCTTCAGGTACTCGACTAGCTGCGCCACGTTATTCACCGGCAACGACGGCGTCACCTGCAGCACGATCGTGGAAGTGCCGAGCATGCTGATCGGCGTGAAGTCCTTGCGCGGGTCGAACGCCATGCTCTTGTAGACATGAGGATTGAGCGCGTTGGTGGAGATCGCGCCCATGCCGACGGTGTAGCCGTCGGGGGCGGCCTTGGCCACTGCATCCATGCCGATGTTGCCGCCTGCGCCCGGCTTGTTCTCGATCACCACGGGCTTGCCGAGGCGGGCCGCAACCTTCTCGCCGACTACCCGGGCCACCAGGTCGGTCGTGCCGCCGGTTGCATAGGGCACGATGAACCGGATCGGCTTTTCCGGGTATTCGGCCCGGGCGCTCAATGCGGCCGAAGCGAGTATCGTCATTACGAAGAGGCGGTGGGTGGTTCTCATGCAAGTCTCCTTGTTGTTGTGTTGGTGCTATAAGAAATGGATTGCGGCAATCATCTTACGCCTCGGCATCCGCGCCCGTAGCGACGGCGGATATGTTTCCTGCCAATAAAGGCTTGAACGGCTATTCATATAAAGTCAAAGCCTTATGCAGCATCTATCACGAACCGATAGCGGTTCAAGTATTGAACAACCCAGCGCTCCTTTGTGCCGTTGGCTGTGTTTTCACTAATAAAGGCTTGAACAAGCCATCCATAGGAAATTTATATACGGCATCCAACACGATCCAATATGGGCTGAAGAATTTAACAACCACGCGTCAGTCTAGGACCGCTCGCGAAAAGCGGACCTTTGCTATATGCTCATTCTGTTATGCTATGAGCAACTTTTCGATCAGCAAACATCTTCAGCATGCACATCAGACCGTACCAAGAATCGGACGAAACTTTTGTCATCGCACTATGGCAAGAATGTGAATTGACTCGCCCTTGGAATAATCCAAAAAGCGATATCAATCGAAAGCTCACAACTCAGCCTGAGCTGTTCCTCGTAGGGATAGAAGGAGACAAGCTCGTGGCTACTGCGATGATCGGCTTCGATGGCAATAGAGGATGGGTGCACTACCTCGGCGTTCTACCTACGCATCAAGGGCTTGCATATGGAAGGGCCATGATGGACGAAGCGGAGAGGCTTTTGATCGCTCGCGGGTGCCCGAAAATCAATTTGCAGGTTCGCTCAACCAATGCTGCCGTTATTGCCTTCTACCAAACGCTTGGCTATGAAATCGATGAAGTCATCAGCATGGGTAAGCGCTTGATTCTTGATTGATTCGGAATTCCTCGCCACGGATGTCTGCATAGGGTCGATATAGGCAGCTCAATGCACAGCATCTTGTAAACTAGCATAAATATAACTTTCGGAGTGTCAATTGAAGCAACACATAATGGCTAGCTTGTCAGAGGCACAATCTGCCTTGAATTCGCTGCTAAAAAATGCTGATGCACTGAAGAAGGTTGAAGAGGCTGCGACATTACTAATCGACGTTTTTTCAAGGCGTGGCCGTGTTTATGCATGCGGAAATGGCGGTTCGATGTGCGATGCAATGCACTTTGCTGAAGAACTAACCGGACGCTACCGGCTTGATCGTGGAGGCTTGGCGGCCACTGCTATCAGTGACACAGGACATTTGACATGTGTAGGCAATGACTTGGGATATGAACAAGTTTTCTCCTGTTATATTGATGCTCATGGTCGCCCTGGAGACTGCCTGGTTGCACTCAGCACAAGCGGAACCAGTAAAAACATTCTTAGAGCCGCAACTGCTGCAAAGTCTCTCGGGATGCATGTGATCATACTGTCCGGCAAACAGAATTCAGCCCTAGCAGAAATGAGCGACATATATGTTAATACGCCCGGTGGCAAGTTTGCCGATCGAGTACAAGAATTTCGCATCAAAATACTTCATATCCTTATCGAACTAATTGAGCGCCATTTTTTCCCAGAGAATTACGTAGATCAAGGTGCGTAGAAATAAACTATTGGCTTCAATGTCTGCAACCGGCCACTTTCAGTCATTCCTGTGACAAAGGTCAACGTCCGGTATCAGTTAAGTTGCTGACGGCTGACTTGCGATTGACGGCTAGTACAATGACCTTCCTTAAACAACAGGAGCAGCGGGAAAACCGTGTCGTTCCGCAAGAGTGGATATATTAATCATCCTGGCGCTCATTCTGATCAATGGCGTCTTTGCCATGTCTGAACTGGCTGTCGTGTCCTCAAAACGAATCCGCTTGCAAAACTTGTCTGATAACGGAAGCCGGGGCGCAAAAGCTGCTTTGCAACTTGCCGATCACCCAAGCCGTTTTCTTTCCACCGTTCAAGTTGGTATCACACTAATTGGCATTTTTAACGGTGCGTTCGGCGAAGCCTCGTTAGTGGCGCGGCTGACACCGCAGATCGCAAGTGTTTCCATGCTCGCCGAGTATGCAAGGGAAATCGCGCTTGGCATCGTTGTCATGGGTATTACTTTTGCCTCCATTGTGCTCGGCGAACTCGTACCTAAACGGATTGCCATGCAATATCCTGAGACGGTAGCCACCCTGATTGCTGCACCTATGCAGGGGCTGTCGAAGATCGTGTCGCCTTTTGTCAAGGTGCTGTCGGTCGCCACCGACGCCATCATCCGCTTGCTAGGGCTCCATAAGCCGAAGGAAGATGCGGTAACTCAAGAAGAGATCACGGGCATGCTGCGGGAGGGGGCTGATGCCGGTGTCTTCGAGCGGACCGAGCATGACATCGTCACCCGTGCTCTGCGGCTGGACGACCAGCGGCTCGGGGCACTAATGACGCCGCGCACCGACGTCGAGCTGATCGACCTCGAGGACGACGTCGAGCAGAACTTGGCGAAAATCGCCGACAGTCCGTACAGCCGGTTCCCGGTGTGCCGCGGCGACCGCTCCAACATCCTCGGCATCGTCCATGCAGGCGACCTGTTCGAGCAGGCAATTCGCAACAACGGCTTGGGCGCCATCAATATCGAGGCGTCGGTGAAGCCGGCCCTTTATGTGCCCGAGAGCGTGAGTGCGATGGATCTGCTGGAGACGCTGAAGAAGAACCGTGCCGAGATCGCGCTGGTCGTCGACGAATACGGCGACATCGAAGGCATGGTCACGCTCAGCGACGTGATGGGCGCCCTGGTCGGCGATGTATCGGTGATCGATGATGAAGCGCACGAAGCCGACGCAGTGCAGCGTGAAGACGGCTCGTGGCTGATCGACGGCGGCGTGTCGCTAGACCGCTTCCGTGACCTGTTCAGCCCGGACGTGCGCTTCCCGGACGAGGCAACGGGCGCCTACCACACGCTGGCCGGTTTCGTGCTCACCCAGCTGGGCCGCATACCCAACGTTTCAGATCATTTTGAGTGGAGCGGATACCGGTTTGAAGTCATGGACATGGACCGGCACCGTATTGATCGACTGCTTGTCTCCAAGGCGACAGACCCCGAGTCGCAGGTAACAGAAAGGGCAACGGAGTTATAACTTCTCGAATGTGTGAGTGCAATACAGAGGCGGATTTACTGAAATGCTAAGAGAGGTAGATGTGTTGTCCGGCCCCTTTCATGCCCGGTTATTCTCATGATCAAAAGAATAACCGGCGCTATTAAGTAGTAGCAACCTTTGCCAGATAGTCAGCTTTGTAAGGCAGCAATCTGATTTTCAATTGGTGGATGGCTGCTAAACAGATACATCAATCCGCCATTACCGCTAATACCGGAAGCAGCTATATTCTTCGGCAGGTCACCTTGGGCTAAGCCTCCAAGACGGTGCAGGGCCGCAATCATTGGACGAGGAGTGCCGAGCAGCTGCGCTGCACCACGGTCGGCCCGGTATTCACGCTGGCGCGAAAAATACATCACGATGATGCTTGCAAGGATACCGAATAAGATGTCACAGATAATCACTGTCACGGTATAGCCGATGCCGGGACCAGATGATTGTTCATCGTTTTTGCGCAGGAACTGATCAACCGCGTAGCCAACAACTCGAGCAAGGAATGTCACGAAAGTGTTGACCACGCCCTGGATAAGCGTGAGTGTGACCATGTCACCGTTAGCAATATGGGCAACTTCATGCGCGAGTACGGCTTCCACTTCCTCACGGGTCATCGATGTTAGCAACCCAGTGGAGACGGCTACTAGTGAACTGTTCTTTGTCGCACCAGTTGCAAAAGCATTCGGTTCACCCTCATACACAGCCACTTCTGGCATGGCGATTCCTGCTTTTTGCGCCTGCTTGGCGATTGTATCCATGAGCCACAGCTCAGTAGAGTTGCTTGGCTGCTCAATGACTTGTGCGCCGGTAGACCATTTTGCGATCGGCTTGGACAGAAACAGGGAGATAAATGCGCCGCCGAATCCCATTAACCCGGAAAAGGCTAGAAGGGTGCCAAGGTTCAGTCCATTGGACGTGAGGTATTTGTTTACACCCAGCAGACTTGCCGATATACCAAGGACCACCATAATAGCAAGGTTGGTGGCAAGGAAAAGAATGACACGTTTCATGTGATTGGATACTGGTGAGCTGTTGTGTTTAAAGGGCAATGATAACCAAAAAAGAAAATATATAAACCGAAGTTTATCGATGATTTAGTTCGAAAAAGAAGAAGTTTATATAGAGTGAATTGCTTTCCTAGAGCATTCCAATCTCTATTTCAGCGACGGTCATTTGTTATTTTGATCGAAAAGGCTCGACTCGCAGCCGATCATTGCGCGTTTCCAAGCAGGGTTTCGAAGTCGCCCCGCCTGCCCACCGGGGAGTATGCACGCATCGTCGCTTCCTGATTTCCACGCCTTCCCGGACTGCTCGTAAGCGGATGGCATGCGGTCCAGGAAGGCGGCCGGCGCTATTCCTGCGGCGACGGTCCCGGGGGCGCAGGACGGGTCTCAATCGAGGCATGAGAAACCATGCACTCCTGCAATGAGCGGCTAGCGACGCAATCCCGGAAAGACGCCGCCTCGCACGGACTGGCGAAGCGGTAAATGGTGTTTTCGACCTGGATCTCAGTATGCGATGTCTGCGGCACTTTCATGGTGGAATATCCTCCTTCGGTTGGCCGGATGCGGGCTTGCATCGCTGAAGCTGGGACGGCGGCAAGCCGAACCAATTCTAGGCAATCGCCAGCGGCATGCCTGTGCTCAAAACCGGCCCAATCTGGCCAGTAGCAAGCGCTACGGCGTTAGAGTGTTGGCAAAGGCTGGTATAGGGGCTATCGCAGCCTTACGACAAGTTGGAGTGACGGTCAGCAATGGGTCGATTTCACCCGTTCGGGCTACGACGGCAGCCGGCCAAAACCAGCCTGTCAGTTGCCTGGTCTTCCAGTCTGCTTCAAGACCAGAAGCAGACACAGAATGGTGTAAGCAGGGCAATAGCGTAGTCATTCGTTCTGTTATTAGCATTGCCAGTGCATCATATAAATGCCATTCAGCAGGTACGCCAACTGCCCGTTGCTTCACCAATTTCAGCTGCCAGTCTTACTCCGGCGTAATATTGTTGTCCTTGACAATCTTTGTCCACCGCGTCTCTTCCGCGCGAACATAGTTGCCAAGTTCAGTCGGATCGCCCGCAGAAACGATCAAACCCTCATCGTGTGCCCGCTTGCGAAATGTATCGCTCTCTACAGCCTTCTTGGCGGCAGCATTCAATTTGCTGATCACATCGGAAGGCGTACCCGCCGGCACATACAGGCCATACCAACTCTCGGCGGCATACCCTGAAACGCCGCTCTCGGCAATCGTCGGGACGTTGGGATATGCCGGTGAGCGCTGGGCGGTTGTAACGCCTAATGCGCGCAGCTTTCCACTTTGGAGGAACGGCGTTACTGCAGCGGCCGTGGCAAACATCATATCCACCTGGCCACCCAACAGATCGGTTATCGCCGGGCCAGCGCCTCGATAAGGAACGTGGGTAAGATCCACTTTTGCGAGATTTTTAAAGAGCTCGCCAGCCAAGTGGGCTGATGTGCCGTTACCTTGCGAAGCGAAGTTGAGCTTGCCTGGCGCCGCTTTGGCCGCTGTTATCAGGTCCTTCACCGATTTATAGGGGCTGTCCGGCTTGACCACCAGAATGTTAGGAGAACGGCCGACCAAAATCACAGGGGTAAACGCTTTGTCCGTTGCGTACGGCAGTTTCGGCTGCAGGCTCGGATTGACGGCGTGGGCAAACGTTGCAATCAGCAAGGTGTATCCATCGGCGGGGCTTTTTGCCACCGCGTCCGTTCCTATAATCGTGCCACCGCCGGGCTTGTTTTCAACGATCACGCTTTGACCGAGCGCTTGTGACATGCCGGTCCCGATCGACCTGGCGATCAGGTCCGTGCCGCCACCTGGCGCAAAGGGAACAATGATGCGTACGGTCCGGTCGGGATAAGCGGCGAACGACGGCGAAGCGGCAACACTTACTGCAGCAAGCGTCACGATCGCTCCAAACTGGCGAAGGAATGACTTCATGGATTTGTTCATGGCATGTCTCTGTAGATGTATGGGCTGAAACGAAGCGAATGCCCGAATTGGCGATCCGCGGCTTTCCTGTTTTTGTTTGGAACAGTGTATTCGGAACGCGGCGCATCCAAAGTGAGCTAATTCCATCCAATGGAAATAGATGATCCCGTCCTGTTGGGATCGTAAGTCGGGCAGGCGTCTTCGGACGAACATGGAAGCGTTTGTGTCCCGTGCCACATGCGGCCTGCCTCGCAGTCTGTCTCCCGATCTGAACTCGGCTATACGCGTTCCAGCACGACCGCGATACCCTGGCCCACGCCGATGCACATGGTGCACAGCGCATAGCGACCGCCGACGCGATGTAATTGATTTACGGCGGTTGTGGCAAGCCGGGCTCCCGATGCGCCCAAGGGATGGCCTAACGCAATCGCGCCACCGTTTGGGTTGACGCGCGGGTCATCGTCTGAAAGACCAAGGTCGCGAAGCACTGCCAGGCCTTGTGCTGCAAACGCTTCGTTAAGCTCGATGACATCCAGGGAATCAAGCGTCAGTCCAGCGAGTTGCAGTACCTTGCGCGTCGCGGGTGCAGGACCGAAGCCCATTATGCGTGGCGCGACGCCTGCGGTCGCCATGGCGACAACGCGTGCGCGCGGTGTCAGGCCATGACGGGTTGCAGCTGCTTCGTCTGCCAGGAGCAAGGCACATGCCCCGTCGTTGACGCCGCTTGCGTTGCCGGCAGTGACCGAACCATTTGGTGTGACCACCCCCTTCAGTTTTGCCAATGCGTCCAGGCTTGTCTCGCGAGGATGCTCGTCCTTGCTGACCATCGTCGGGTCCCCTTTTTTCTGTGGAACGGCAACAGGCGTAATCTCTGCGTCGAAGAAGCCATTCTTCTGGGCAGCCAATGCCTTCTGCTGAGACGCAACGGCCATCCGATCCTGCGATTGCCGGTCAATCCCAAAGTCCCTGGCGACATTTTCTGCGGTCTCTGGCATTGAATCGACGCCGTACCGTTCCCGCATGAGTTTATTGACAAAGCGCCAGCCGATGGTGGTGTCATAGAGTGCGTTGTCGCGTGCAAATGCACTTGCCGCTTTTGGCATTACAAACGGCGCTCGACTCATGCTCTCAACACCCCCCGCGATCATCAGCGCCGCCTCTCCGCTCTTGATGGCGCGGGCCGCTGTGCCGAGCGCATCCAGACCTGAGCCACAAAGGCGGTTCACCGTTGAACCAGGAATACTCACCGGCATGCCGGACAGCAGTGCGCTCATGCGCGCTACGTTCCGATTATCTTCCCCGGCCTGGTTGGCACAGCCGAAAATGATGTCAGTAATGGCCTCCCAGTCAACACCTGGATTTCGATCCATCAGCGCCTTCAGCGGCACCGCGCCAAGGTCGTCGGCCCGAACAGAAGAAAGCGCACCTCCAAAACGGCCGAAAGGGGTACGAATGGCGTCACAGATAAAGGCTTGGTGCATCATCATTTACTCCAGATAGTAAGAAGGGGCTTTTGGCAGGTAGTGCCTTTCATTCACCAATCGATCTGTGGTGCTTGTTCAACCCGCCACAGTCGCGCCAGCAGCGGTTTCGCTTGCGCTTCACCGATCACAGGACCAGCCAGTTCAATGAACTTGCCGCTGATATCCTCGTCGCTCAAGGGCAATTCCGGATCGCCTTTGCGATTTGGCTGCAAGTAATGAAGGCGTTTGCCGTTACTGGTTTCAATCTCGACCCGTGCCGCGCGCTGTCGTGGAAACAGGGCGTCAAGTTCTGGGTCCACCGTCACGTCGATACGCTGCATGAATGCACGTACAACAGGATCGTCCAGGCGGACTGGCTCATATGCCGCCATGCGTACGCTGCCATGGATTAGCGCTGTCGCAATGACATATTTGAGGCTGAAGCGTGCTTCGTTTGCAGTTCGCGGATCTTGATAGCAGGCGATATCGAGTGCCGGCTTGTACGTGCCGACTCGCACCCGTGCAATGTTTTCCGGCTTGAGTGCGTGTCGTCGCTGCAGCGCCAGCGCGCCATCGATTGCGGCAAAGGTATGCCCGCAGCCGATATGATTTTTGAAGGTCAACGACTTGATGTGGAATGCCTGGCCTAACGTCGCGCCAATGCATGACCAGTCCGCGTCCTTGCTCATGGCCTTGCCAAAACCAGCGTCGCCGTCGAGCACGTCAAGTGATCCGGTCAGGCCCCGCTTTGCGAGCATGGCCGCGAGAATGCCAGCTTCCGCTGCGCGTCCAGGATGGAGTGGCTTGGACATCGAATCCATGCGGAAAGCTTGTTGCAGCCCTGCCGCGAAGGTGGCAGCGGTGGCCAATGCATGAGCAAACGCGGCGCCGTCCAGGCGATACAGGCAGGCGACTGCAGCAGCCGCCCCGAATGCCCCGACAGTGCCGGTGTTATGCCAATACTGATAGTGCGGGCGTCCCAGCACGACGCCAATACGCGTTGAAATTTCATAGCCCGCTACGATCGCGCGCAGGAAATCCAGCCCACTTGCGCTGATGTCTTGGCTTGCCGCCAAGGCAGCCGCGATCGTTGCAGCACCAGGATGGTACATGGCGTCGCGAAAGCTGTCGTCAACTTCGGCCGCGTGCGCCGCGGCGCCATTGATGAGGGCTGCGGTACGCGCGGTAGCGCGCCGGCCGAGAATAAGTCGGGCTGACCCATGGTCCAGGTCCTCGGACAGCGCCTGCTCCAGCATCTGCACCGGAGCGGCATCCAACCCGGGAAACACGGACGCATACCAATCAATTACGGCCCGTTTTGCGTGGTGGGCGACATCGTCAGGCAAGGACTGCAGCCGGAATGCCGCGCCGAACTCGGCTAGAACCTGAGTAGCAAACATGTCAGTCCTCACCTTTCCAAAGGTAAGTCAGATTGCCCCGCACAAAGCCAGGACCCGAGCGCGAAGCGAGCCAGCCGATATCGTTTTCAAGCGCCTCCTGGCCGCGTTTGCGGGCCCAGCACACGGGACCGCCTTCCCGCTTGGGAAAGCCAAATCCATTGACCAGAACGACGTCTACATCATCGGGTCGTTGCGCCACGCCTTCTGCTAGCAGCAAGGCGGCTTCATTCGCCATCGCCAGCAAAGCCCTGCGTTGAATTTCTTCATCGGCAAGGGGCCGGGATGGGCGAGCGCTTTCGCTGCGTGCGCGATCGATCAGTTCCGTCACCAGCAGGTCAACTTTTCGCTCTCTGCTGCCGGCTTCGTAAAGGTAATACCCGGCCAGCGTCTTTTTGCCCAAACGCCCCAGTTCGCATAGCCGATCCGGGATGTCGACGTAGCGGGCGTCAGGATCACGCGTGGCTGCCTGGCTCTTGCGCATTCGCCAGGCAATATCGAGGCCGGACATGTCGGCTACCGCAAATGGACCCATGGCAAAACCAAAGGCCTCGAGTGCGGCGTCGACCTGTTCAGGATAGGCACCTTCTTCGAGCAGGAACTCGCATTGTCGCCGGTAGGCCGAATAGACCCGGTTGCCGATAAAGCCAAATGCATTGCCCGCAATGACAGGCAGCTTGCCCATCCGCTTGGCAAAGTGGACAGCCGTTGCCAGTACCTCCGGAGCGGTGGCGGCACCGCCCACCACCTCGACCAGGCGCATGACGTTTGCCGGACTGAAGAAGTGCAAGCCAACCACGTCGGAAGGACGGAAGGTCGCGCTGGCGATTTTGTCGAGATCGAGATAGGAAGTGTTTGAGGCCAGTATGGATCCAGGCCGCAGCAAGCCATCCAGCCGGCGGAATACATCCTGTTTGACTGCCAGGTCCTCGAAGACAGCTTCGATCACCAGATCTATCCTTGCAAGCAGCTGCCAATCGATACTGCCTTGCAAGCGTGCCAGCTGTTCCTGAGAAAGCGAAGCAGAAATTTTTCCTTTACTGACGCGAGTCGCGTAATGGTCGCCAATTCGGCGCTCGCCCTGTTCCAATGCTTCTTTTTCCCGTTCCAGCAACAGGACGTGGAATCCGGCATCCAGCGCTGCAATGGCAATGCCTGTGCCCATCGTGCCGGCACCAATGATCGCGATACTTTGAACACGGCGTATAACAACGCCTTCGACATCGGGATGTTGCGCGGGCCCTCGTTCGGCAAAGCCATCTTTTTCAACTTGGATCTGTTCTGTCATTTCTGTCCTCCAGAAGCGTGCAAAGCGTTTGCCCGGCGAGCGCGTCCGCTTGCCCGGCAATCTGTGCAGTATTCGTGTTTCTGTTTTGGAAACGCCCTCATGGCGGTTGCAGCTTGCTTGCCTGAAGAACGCCTGTGGGCGCACAGGGCTCAAGGCAGTCCTGTGCCGTGCACTGACGAACCGGTCTTGCCGACATTAGACCGTGGCCCGGTGCGTCGCTGAGCTGTCGTCAGTCCGCAAGCACGACTACGCCATCTGCCGCCCGCACGCCTTGTCCCTCGGGGAGGACAAAAACCGGGTTGATTTCAGCTTCTACAAGACGGTCGCCCAGTTGGGATGCCATCCCTGTAAAAGCAACAATGGCTGACAGCAGCGCATCCACATCTGCCTTGGGACGCCCGCGAAATCCATCGAGCAAGGGCCACGTCTTCAGTTCGCGAAGGAGCTCCATCGCTTCCTCCCGGCACAGCCCGCCTTTCGGCGGAAGCAGACGCATCGCCGTATCCTTGAATAGCTCGGCGGTGACGCCGCCCATTCCCAGGAGAACGGCAGTTCCCAGTGGATCACGGTTTATGCCAAGAATGAGCTCGGTGCCGCCATTGACCATTTCCTGTACCAGGAAGCGTTCAGGAACGACGCCGGCTCTCGCTTCGACCTCTGAAGTCATGGCGGTCAAGCGTTGCGCAACCTGATCGGCAGGCACTCCGACCGCAACGCCGCCAACATCGCTTTTGTGCGTGATTTCAGCCGAGAGAATCTTCAGGGCCACCCGGGGCCCGAACTGCTTTGCTGCCGCCTCGGCTTCCTGCGGCGTCGATACGATCGCTTCCTGGACACACGGTATGCCGAACCGGGAAAACAGCGCCTTGGCCTGCGCTTCGTCGAGAGAGCCGGCTGCAAAGTCGGCAATGGAGACGTTGTCCGGTGCGCGCGACGCTGCAACCGGCGCCTTCCAGCGGGATACCTGCAGCATGGCACCAAGTGCCGCCGCGCAGCTCTCCGGCGCAACGTAGGCCGGAACACCCTTCAAATTGAAGTGCTCCGCTAATTCGGGCGCATGAGGACTGATATAGGCCAGGATCGGCTTATCGCTATTGGGCATGCAGTCCTTGATGGCACCCGCCATCAGTTCCGGCATCGCAAGACTGGACGACCCGGCAATGATGATCAGTGCATCATAGCTGGGACTGTCCAGCAAGGCGTTGATCGCGCCACGCAGTAGATCGGGCTGCAAGCCAGCCAAGGTAACGTCGATCGGGTTACGGTCCAATGCTGCATGATCTCCTGTTTGCAATGCGCGAAGTCGAGCGGCGGTCTCGGCATCAGGCGCCGGGGCATCGAAGCCATTCACACCAAGGGCGTCCGACACCAAGGTGCCCGCGCCGCCGGTAGAAGTGAGAATGGCAACGCGATTGCCGCGTAGTACACGGCTGCTGGCCAGTGCTGCAGGAATATCCAGCAGATCGCTGAATGTCTGCGCGCGGATGACTCCCACCTGCTTGAATAGTGCGTCGTACATGCGGTCTGCTCCCGCCATCGCGCCGGTATGGGACACAGCGGCTCTGGCGCCCGCTTCGGAGCGCCCGATCTTGAACGCGACCACGGGTTTTCCCGCGCCTGCGGCTTTCAGGCAGGCGGCCCGAAACCGTTCAGGATTGCGGACGGTTTCAATGTAAAGCGCAATGACCCTCGTGGCGTCATCTTCGGCCAGGTAGTCGATGAAATCAGCCAGTTCCAGGTCCACTTCATTGCTGGTGGAGATGAGCTTCGACATGCCGATCCCTCTCGCCGCGGCGCGCGACAGAAGCGCCCCAAGAATGCCGCCGCTTTGCGAGACGACGCCGATGGAGCCAGAGGGAAACTCGTCCATTTCCAGAGCGCCGCTTGCTGACAAAGGAATGTTGTCAGTGACGTTGACCAGACCGATCGTGTTGGGGCCGAGCAGCCGCATGTTGCCGGCCGCCTCGACAAGTTCTTTCTGGCGCCTGACGCCGGATTCACCCGTTTCGCCGTAACCGCTGGCCAGCACGATGGCAGTGCCCGTCCCTCGGGCGGCAAGCTCGCGAACCGCGACATTGGCACGGTCTGCCCCGAGCGCCACGATGGCGACGTCGGGGACAGTAGGCAGCGACGCAATATCTAAATAACACGGCAAGCCATCTATGCTCGCTACGCGCGGATTGACCGGATAGATAGCGCCGGAAAACCCATGTTTGCGCAGATAGGCGACAGGCCGTCCGGCGGTTTTGCTGGCATCTGCGGAGGCACCGATGACGGCGACGCTGCGCGGGTGGAAGAGGCTGGAAAGGGAATGCATGGTCAAGTTCTCCTGGAAATTGTGCTTGTTTGCGGTTCTATCGTTCCGCCTTCGCAGCGCTCTTCGCAAGAAATGCCATGACCGACTCACGATGTTCAGTGCTTGTGTAGCAAATGCCCTGAGCTTGGCTGCCCATGGCAAACACCTGATTTGCCGGTAGTTCGAAAGTCTGGTTGAGGATGGTTTTGCCGAGCGCCAGCGCGGTGCTGGAGCCCTTGCTTAATTCGGCGGCCCATGCTTGAGCAGCGGCAACCAGGCCGTCAGCGGACTCGATGCGATCGGCAATCCCGATTTGCAGCGCTTCATTGGCGTCGACCTTTCGGCCGGAAAAAATCAATTCCTTTGCCTTGGGCAAACCCACGCGTCGGGGCAGAAAGTACATCCCGCCACCATCAGGAATGATGCCGCGGTTGATGTAAGACCATGTAAAGCTGGCGCTCTCGCTGGCCATAATGAAATCGCAGGCGAGGGCCGTGTCTGCGCCCAGACCCGACGCAGCGCCATTGACTGCCGCAATCGTGGGCTTGGGCATGGTATGCAGCAGCGTTTGGGTATGGTGTACGCGCTGCTGCCGATGCCAGCCATTGAAGGCAATCTCGCCTTGCGGGGCTTGCATGCGTTTCTCCATGCCTGATATGTCGCCACCAGCGCAGAATCCCTTGCCGTTCCCGGTGATGACGAGTGCCTTGATTGCCTTGTCGCCTGCGACACGTTCGAGTGCCGCGATAAATTCTGTGCGCATGTCATCGCTCATGGCATTGCGCTTTTCAGGGCGGTTGAAATAAAGCGTTGCTATCCCGGACTCGACCTGCAGATCGATCAGCGAATTGGTAGTCATCTTGGAATTCCTTGAAATAAGTAAGCGTGTTGGTAAGCGACAGGATGTCGCTCTACATTGGGCTTCTGTCGCCCGCTTCTGGAATGGCTTCAAAAAAGCTTGATTTTGGATGCGTGCAGTCTGGTGGACGCTCTGCGCTGGCGGTACGCCAGGCTTTTCCGATCAGGGAGGGTGAAGGCCCGTTTGGGCTTTTGCGCTTGGCGACTATTGCTGTCCATACCTTCTGTCTCCTTTAATGTTATGGCCGTCCTGTGTTCAGGCATTTCACGTCTTCTTGCTGCCGTGCCGCTAAGCATGTAGACAGCTTATGCTGCAAGCTGTTGAAGCGCACCCTCTTAATTCCATGTGATGGAATTGGCACTTCTAGCTGACGTCGGCCAGATTGGTCAATCTGAGGTAGAAACTAAACATATCTTTCCTGCTGCATTCAAACTTCGGAATCCCTGTCAGGGATGCACCGCCAGGGCGTCAAGACGCATTGCCACAACGTATCGAAAGGGTTCAGAACGCCGAAGTTTGTGTCAGCCTTTGGGTCGGACCAGCGAATTCATCTGGGCCTTGGTGCCGTCAACGCTTCGAGTTAGTGCCCGCCGCAATTCTTGACGCTTTCTGGCTGCTTCAAATTAGCTCCAAGGGGTGTTGCTCCGGCCGGTGCGATTTGACCGTGCGTGTTTTGCTTCTTTCCTGCGAGTCTTGTGTACTGGCGTAAGAACATGAATCGATCGTATACAGTAAGATGCTCACGATACATGTCACAATTTCACCTGATGGAATTGAAAGCCTTCAAGGAGCGTGTGGTGAAATCACTTGCGAACCCATCGCTAAATGTCAGTCGGCAGGCAGAGGGTGCACAGAATAGGTCCCTGGAGCGTGGTATTGAAATTCTGAGAGCTTTCCGGCCGGGCTCGGACTTGCTTGGCAATGGCGAGATCGCAGACAGAACAGGCATTGCCCGGGCGACAGTGAGCCGTCTCACACAGACCCTTGTAATGTCCGGCATGCTGGACTACGACCGTAAGGCGCGTGGCTACCGTCTTGGTGTAGAGGTCCTGAGCCTGGCCCTTGCGATGCGCTCAAGCAACCCTGTGCTACAGGTTGCTTCCCCTTTGATGCGGGCGGCGTCTGAAAAATGTCGCGCCAATGTCGGCCTGGCCACGGTAGACCGTAGCGAAATGGTGTACCTGGAGTCATTCCGCTACAACCGGAGAGGGGTGTTGCGCACGGTAGTCTCAGGCCAGCGGGTTCCGATCGAGTTGACGTCACTTGGACGCGCCTATTTGGCAGTGGTGCCGGAAGAGAATCGTAACGAATTCCTGACGACATTAAGAGCGAGAAACGCTACTCGATCTAGTACGGCTTCTGAGGCCCTGGACAAGGAAATCAGGGAAGCGATAGCGCAGGTGAGCACACAAGGGTTTTGCACGGCATCATGGCAGCCGGAAGTCTTCGCTCTGGCCTCGCCTGTGCAAATCCCCGGCTATCCTATCTATGTCGTCAACATGAGTGTCACCGGCAAGGACACTCCGGAGTCGGTCGTCAACGAACTGAGTTCACCGCTGTTGGAGTTGCGGGCCAAAATCCGGGACACCGTGCTCATGCAACTTCAGGAATACTAGCCCTGAGCAGAGATGCTGACGTGAAGCACGATACCGGCACCGTCACTGCATGTTGTAAAAAGCTAAATTCCAGCCAGTGGAATCGTCCAGGTGTTAAGCAAGGATTCATAATTTATTCTTCGCTCCAAGCCATTAGTCAAAATCATTCCAGTTCATCGTTGGCGCTTACCTCGACGGTGTCCTCCTCCAGCGTGGCCGATATCCAAAATCAGGTTGTAGGGCCTGTAAGAGCGCTATTTGGAATGAGCAAAAGGTAGTGGCTTGTCCGGGTGCAGTCTGCCTGGACGCCTGGACGGTGCCTGGTCTACGCGCCGCTATCAAAAAATGGATGGAGACGACCTTAATGCTTATCAGGAACCAGAAGGACTTCTGGTCGGGGGTGATGTTCGCCGCCTTCGGCCTTTTCTTCGCCGGGTTTGGTACCCGCTACACCTTCGGCTCGGCCGCCCGCATGGGCCCCGGCTACTTTCCCACCGTACTCGGCGTCATCCTCATCATCATGGGTGTCGTGATCGCTTTAATGGCGCTTTCGCCCAAGGCTGAAGCGCACAAGGTCGACCGCTTTTCCTGGTCCACCATCATTCTCATCCTCGGCTCGGTCGTGCTCTTCGGCCTGTTCCTGCCGCGCCTGGGACTGATCATTTCCCTCGTCACCGTGGTGCTGGTATCGAGCTATGCCAGCCATGAGTTCGGCTGGCGCGCCGCACTGATCAACACCGTCGTGCTGGTCCTGCTGTGCCTGTTCGTCTTCGTCTATGCCCTGAGTCTGCAGTTTCCGCTCTGGCCCACTTTCCTCGGCGCCTAAGGAGCACACATGGAAACCCTGATTGCCAACCTCTCCACCGGCTTCGGCGCGGTGCTGGCCCTGGAGCCGTTCTCGGTCTTCGGCCTGACCATGAGCCTGCCGATGAACCTGGCCTACTGCTTCATCGGCGCCCTCATCGGCACCCTGATCGGCGTGCTGCCGGGCCTGGGCCCGATCGCCACCATCGCCATGCTGCTGCCGGCAACCTATGCGCTGCCCCCGCTGGGCGGCCTGATCATGCTGGCCGGCATTTACTATGGCGCCCAGTACGGCGGCTCCACCACCGCCATTCTCGTCAACCTGCCGGGTGAAACCTCGTCTGTTGTGACCTGTATCGACGGCTACCAGATGGCCCGTCGCGGCCGCGCCGGCGTGGCGCTGTCGACCGCCGCCATCGGCTCGTTCTTTGCCGGCTGCGTCGGTACGCTGCTGCTGGCCGCCTTCGCGGTGCCGCTGGCCGAAGTGGCCTTCAAGTTCGGCCCGGCCGAGTACTTCTCGCTGATGGTGCTGGGCATGATCGGCGCCGTCGTCCTGGCTTCGGGCTCGCTGATCAAGGCCATCGCCATGATCGTGCTGGGCCTCTTGGGCGGCGTGATCGGCACCGACGTCAATACCGGCGTGTCGCGCTATGCCTTTGACATTCCCGAACTGTCCGACGGCGTGAGCTTTGCCGCGGTGGCCATGGGCGTGTTCGGCTTTGCCGAGGTGATGACCAACCTCGAGCAGAAAGAGCACCGCGAAGTCTTCACCAACAAGATCACCACGCTGTTCCCGTCCAAGGACGACTTCAAGCGCATGGCCGCGCCCATCCTGCGCGGCACCGCGCTGGGCTCGATGCTGGGCATCCTGCCCGGCGGCGGCGCGGCGCTGGCCTCGTTTGGCGCCTACACGATGGAAAAGAAGGTCAGCAAGAACAGCGCCGAGTTCGGCAAGGGCGCTATCGAAGGCCTGGCCGGTCCCGAGTCGGCCAACAACGCCGCGGCGCAGACCTCGTTCATTCCGCTCTTGACGCTGGGCATTCCGCCCAACGCGGTGATGGCGCTGATGGTGGGCGCCATGACGATCCACAACATTCAGCCGGGTCCGCAGGTCATGACCAGCAACCCGACCCTGTTCTGGGGCCTGATCGTGTCGATGTGGCTGGGCAATGCGATGCTGGTGATCTTGAACCTGCCGCTGATCGGCATCTGGATCAAGCTGCTGACCGTGCCGTACCGCTACCTGTACCCGGCGATCCTGGTGTTCTGCTGCATTGGCGTCTACACGGTCAACAACAGCGTGTTCGACGTGTTCATGACGGCGGGCTTCGGTGTGCTGGGCTATGTGTTCATCAAGCTGGGCTGCGAAGGCGCGCCGCTGCTCTTGGGCTTCGTGCTGGGGCCGATGATGGAAGAGAACTTCCGCCGTTCGCTACTGCTGTCGCGCGGTGATTTCAGCGTGTTCTTCACGCGGCCGATCTCGCTGGGCCTGCTGCTGGCGGCGGCTGCGCTGGTGGTGATCGTGGCGCTGCCGTCGATCAAGTCCAAGCGCGAGGAGGCGTTCCAGGAAGAGGCCGCATGAGAAAGCCGATTAATATTTTTCTTGTGAGATCCCCTAGCCACAGCCCTGTCTTCTTCAATTCGTCATGCCGACTGGCTTCTTTGTTCTCAATAGGAGTCAGCCATACGTTCAAAGCGAATGCCTGCAAAGGGTCGCGTACGGAAGTATCGGCCCCCGAGTTCAACACTTTATTCTTTCGTTCAAGACTTTATTGTCGGCAAACAGGACAGCCTTCAGGCGGCAGCGGTGCCGGCATGCCCAAGCGATCGCTCTGTCTTGGGCTACGCTTGACAGGCCAAGCAGCCAAGCTGCATCCACCAGTCAGTGTCATGGCTGTCGTTATGAACTTAACCGGCTGGGTCCCGATTCCTGCAGGCTGCGCCACAAGATCTTTCCACTGCTCGATTTCGGCAGGCTCCCCAGAAACTCGACCAGGCTCGGAACCTTATAGGCAGACATTCGCTCGCGGCACCATAGGATCATATGCTCAGCCGTGACTAATCCTTCCCGTCCCGGCTTGAGGACCAGCAGCGCTTTCACTCTCTCGTTGCCTTGCCTATCCTTGAATGGAATCACGCAGGCCTCATGCACTGCATCATGCTGATACATCAGGCTTTCTATTTCCGCTGGCCAGACCTTGTAGCCGGAAACATTAATCATGCGTTTAAGCCTGTCGCGGATAAAGAAGTAGCCTTCCTCATCAACATGACCGAGATCGCCAGTCCGCAGGAAACGCTTCCCGTCCAGCGCGATGAAGCTCTCAGCATCGGCGGTGGGATTACGCCAGTAACCCAGCATCACCTGAGGTGCATGCGTGATAATTTCGCCGACTTCACCAACCGGCAGTTCCTCCAGGGTCTCCGGATCGATGATGCGGGAATCGACATTGAACGTTGGCACGCCAATACATTGCCGCTTGGGCCGGTGCAGAGGATTGCTATGGAGGAAAGACGCCGTCTCCGACAGGCCATAGGCTTCGCTATAGATCACCTTGAAGTCATCCTGCAGCATCGTGGCCACCGCCTCCGGCATCGCCGCGCCGCCGCCGCAAAGCAGGGCCAGGCTGGATAGATCATGGCTGGTCAATTCAGGAGCGGAAAAGCAGTCGAGCACCATGGCGGGCGGCGCGGCCCAGAAGTTGACGCGGTAGCGCTCAATCAGGGTCAGCGCTGCCGCGCGATCCCAGCGTGACAGCATGACGATGGTCGCGCCCAATTGGATGGGGACATTCATGCCGTTCTGCATTCCCAGCACATGAAACAGCGGCGCTACCGACAGGAACACGTACGACGGCTGCAGCTGCCGCCATAGCTGTGCAGCGATTAACGCGTGCATGACCGTGCGGTGCGTGTGCATGCACCCTTTGGCCTTGCCGGTAGTGCCTGAGGTGTAAGGCAGGACGCATAGGTCGTCACTCCTTAAGTCGTTCCTTTCCGGCGCATGCCGGCTGGCCAATGCCTCATTCCACTCCGTTGTTCCAGGCCTAACGACGGCACCGCAAGTCTCTTGCAGCGCCTCTGGCAGCGGCAAGGTGGTTGGCGCTGTCAGGTAGTCGGCGTAGGAGTGCACGATGACATGTTCAATCGCGCCCGAGTGCAGGCACGGCGCCAGGCGCCCGAACAGCTCTTGTGCTGCGAATGCCACCCGAGCACCGCTGTCATTGATGTAATGCTCGAGTTCGGGCGTCAGGCTCATCGCATTGGCCGGCACGACGACGGCGCCCGCGCGCAGGATCGCATAATAGGCGATGACAAACTGCGGGCAGTTTTGCGAAAAAAGGATAACGCGGTCGCCATGTTTGATACCGCATCGCTGCTGCAGATAGCCGGCCATTGCATCGACCTCATTTTTAAGCCGACCATAGGTGACGATGCTGTCATAGAACACGATGGCCGCCTTGGCGGGGTAGCGAGCGGCCGAGACAGCCAGGTTGTCGTATAAGGTCGTGGCCGGCGTGTCGAGTTGCGCAGGATAACCTTTGGGCCAGGAACGGTCGTGTAGAGGGCGTGCCATGATCTTCAGTACAAATGAGGAGGCCGGCTCGCATGAGCCGGCCGGAATGGGCAATGAGGCAGGGCATTTCCGTACCGGCCTGCCGGCTTGAAGCTCGGGAAGGTCAGTCGCTCTTTATCCCGTTGTCCCGTATCACCTTGCCCCAACGGTCGAAATCGGCTTGCATGCGGCCTTTCATCTTCTCGGGAGGTTCATAGGTGGCAATGGTGCCTGCACCGAGCAGCTTGGCTTGCACATCCTTATCGCTCAAAGCGGCTTGAAGTTCCTTGTTAAGGCGATCGACGACATTTTTCGGCGTGCCTGCAGGGGCCAGCAGGCCACCCCATGCCACGGCGTCGAAACCGGCAAAGCCTTGTTCCGCAACCGTTTTGACCTCAGGCGTAAATGTAACGCGCTTCGCAGACCCAACGGCGATCGGCTTGAGCTTGCCTGCTTTAATATGCGGAAGCGCCGCGATCATGTCCGAAAACATCATCGGCACTGTTCCACCTAACAGATCCTGGATAGCTGGTGCGCTACCCTTGTAAGGCACATGTCGTATATCAAACTGACCAAGGCTTTTCAGCAGTTCGGTGGAGAGATGGCCGAAACTGCCATTGCCGGCGCTGGTGTAATTCATTGCGCCCGGTTGCTCCTTCGCTTTGGCGATCAAGTCCTGCAGATTATTTACGTCAGGCATCTTGGAAGGATTGACTACCATGACGATGGGCAGGTCGTACGCGCTGCCGATTGGGGTAAAGTCCTTGAATAGATCGGTGCCCTTATAGTTGCTCAGATGCGGAAATAGCAGCGTGGGCGTGGCCAGCATCATCAAGGTGTAGCCATCGGGGGGGCTCTTGGCTACTGCCTCTGCGCCAATCATGCCAGACGCTCCCGCGCGGTTTTCCACCACGATCTGCTGCTTCAGGCCCTCGCTCATTTTCTGGCCGATGATGCGCGAGGCCACGTCAGTCGGGCCGCCAGGTGGGAAGGGCACGATCAGTTTGATCATCCGGTCGGGATAACCTTGCGCCGCTGCGCCGCCGGCGGCGACGCAAAGCAGGGCCGCTACTACAAGGCGCTTGTGAATACGGTCGGCTCGCCTGCAAGAAATTCGTCGTGACGCGGTGGCTGGTGCGGGTACTGCAGATGCGTTCTTGATGCTATCAAAATGTGTCATTGTCTCGGTCTCTATGAAGGGCAGTATCTAAGGGTCGCCTTTTGGATCGGATGTGATGCTAGCAGAAATTAGCGAACAATTGTTCGCAAACGAGATAAGCTATGCGGAGTGGCAACTGCGCTTCGCATGCAAATAAAGTGAGGATGGGCTTGGGAGAGGGTATGGAGAAGGAAGCAAAAGACAAGAGGGAAGAGCTGCTCGATTCCCTGTCCAAAGGTCTGTTCCTGCTGCAGCTGTTTGCATCGGAAGGAACTAGTCTGACGATACAAGAAGTTGCGGAAAAGCTTGACGTGACCCGGGCCGCAGCACGCCGTTTGTTGCATACGCTGCTGCATCACGGGTATGTGATGCAGGAGGGGAAAGCGTTTTGGGTGACTCCCAAGGTGATTGAGCTTGGCTACGCCTACTTTGCCGCCATGGACCTGCCCACGCTTGCGCGCAAGCCCATGCGCCTGCTGGCCGAGCAGCTTAACGAAACCTGCTCGCTCGCAGTACTCGACGGTTCGTCAATCGTGTTGATCGCGAGAGAAGAGCCGCAGCAGATGGTCAGGCTGGATATGACGGTCGGAAGGCGCATGCCGGCTTATGCCCACTCGCTTGGCCGGGCGTTGCTGGCGTTTCTGGACGCCGACCGATGGGAAGCGTATTTGGCCAACACCGAGTTGAAAAAGCTGACCCAATTCACGACATGCACGCGCGGCGGATTGGAACGCAAATTGGCTCAGGTACGCGCAGAGGACTATAGTCTGTTGATCAGCGAGATGGTGGACGGGCTAGCCGGACTGTCCGTGCCCTTGCGGGAGCGTGACGGACACGTGATTGCATCGCTCGGTGTCAGCATGGTGCTGGGAAGCCGTACTGAGAAACAGATTATCAGGCAATGCTTGCCGGCGCTTCGGGAAACAGCCGGTAAGGTCGAAGCGCTGCTGCATGCAATGGGTAAGTAAGTACAAGACACCTTCCGCAGGTCGGCGTCGTCGACCTGCGTCTTGAGGCTTTGACCCAGTTTGCCAGCGTTCCTTTGGGGGACCAAAAGCCGCTGCGCCGCTGCTTTTAGGCATAGTCCCTGTTCTAGCACCACCTTGCCCGCTTCGCTTTGAAACCGGGGTAGTCCTCACATCGGTTCTTGTCATGCCTCCTTCCATTGATTGCGCTCATCAGACGGGAGTGGCGACAAAAGGCAGGCTACCTCAAAGCCTCAAAGTCGACTATTCCACGGCAGTGGCTCAGAACTCTGCCTGTCCCCATTCAAGGCCAGTGTGGCTGCAGAAGGCGTCCACTCCAGCACTGCCTGCAAACTGTCGATAATGTTTTCAATCGTATAGGGTGGCGCCCAAAAACGGTTTGGTGTCGGTGATGCATCCCTTGCAGCCTCTTTCGCCGCGAAAATAGCATTTGCATAGATTCCGATCATGGACATCCTTTGTTCAAGCAGCGGCGACGGTATATGAGAGAGCAAGCCGCGCAAGTGGTCCAAGCACTGGCGATAGCCTTTATTCCATCGGTCACCAAGGTATTGCCGGACAAGTTCGCGATGATTCATCTGCACGTCTGAAAGAAAGCGGATGTAAGTGCCGCCCTGTTCCTCGCCTTCAGTGATTTGGTTGACGGGCCGGACCAGAGCTTCAAGAACCTCGCGTACGTCACGGGGGCCGCCATCCTGCACCATACGGTCGATCATTACCTGACGTAGCTGGTCTACCTGGCGTGCGCCATCGATCAAAAGTTCGCCAACGAGAGCCTCTTTCGAACCGAAATGATATTGCACTGAAGCATTGTTTCGCTGACCCGCCCCTAAAACAATATCTTTCACCGAGATGCTGTCCACGCCGTGCAGCGCAAATAACCGTCGGGCCACCGACTTTAGTTTGTCACGAGTTTCGATGCCGTCTGATCGCCTGATTTTCGTTGTTGACATGGTTAGGTAAGTGTGTAGACTTAATTAAGGCATTGTACCTAACTAAGCGGTTTTCGAAGAAAGTCTGCTTTGAGGACCGGGGTTAGCCCTTTCCATAACTAAATAGGAGACAGGCGAATGCGCATCATAATCGTGGGCGGCGGTATAGGTGGAATTTGCGCGGCACTTGCATTGCGAGAACATGGTATCGATTCAATTGTGCTTGAGCAGGCGAAAGCATTGAAGGAGGTGGGTGCCGGCGTGCAGATCGCTGCGAACGGCGCGCTCGTTTTACGCCGCCTTGGACTGGAAAAGGGCCTTGATGCCATGTCGGTAAAGCCAGTTTCATTGGAATACCGCGACATGGAATCTGGCAAGCCGATGGTATCGTGGCCAACCGGTCAGAAGTCGACAGAACTTTATGGAGCGCCCCTATATAACGTGCACCGTGCTGATCTGATTGAGATGCTGGCGAGCGCATTGCCGCAGGAATGCATCAAGTTCAATGCGCGTTGCGCCACAATCGGCCAGAGTGAAGATGGCGCCTGGGTGAAGCTAGAGTCGGGAGAAATAATTCACGGGGATGCGATTGTTGGTGCAGATGGGATTCATTCAGTCGTTCGGGAAACGCTGTACGGCCCAGCCGAAGCAAGCTTTGCCAACCTGCTCGTGTGGCGCGCGCTAATTCCGGCTGAGCGGATAAAGGATTGCAATCTGGAAGAGCGCGGCAACTATTGGGTTGGTCCTGGACGTAGTATTGTTTCCTATTGGGTACGTCCGAAAAAACTGTATAGTTTTCTGGCATCTGTTCCGGCAACTGAGGTCCATCGCGAATCATGGGCCGACAGTGGCGACGTCAACGATCTCCTGCGTTCGTTCCACGGCGCCGAGCCACGGGTCCAGCGCATGCTCGAATCTATCGACAGCGCATTTATTACCGGAATGTATTACCGTGATCCATTAACCCGATGGACTGAAGGCCGGATCACGCTGATGGGGGATTCCGCGCATGCAATGGTGCCTTACCTCGCCCAAGGTGCATGTCAGGCAATCGAAGACGCGTGGGTGCTGGCACGCTGCCTTGCTCGCCACGGTGCTAATGCTATCAACGGTGGTCTGCTCGAATACGAAGACCGTCGCCGCCCCCGCACCACGCGTGTTCAGGCTGCCGCTCGCAGCATGGTTAAGCTTGTGCATGAAGCAGATCAGGGCCGCATTAATGCCCGTAACGGTCGTTGGAAAGGTATGGCTCGGATCGACCCGTTGGGTCAAACCACCTGGAGTTTCTGCTGGGGTTACGACGTGATCCAGGCCGCGGACGAACCGTCTGGCAATGTGCTCGGATTGGCCGCCACGCGCGAGGGCGCGAAAATGCAGCGCCCTGAGAGCCAGCGCGCATTTGATTTGTGGAAGAACGCGTTTTCTCAAGAAGACGTTGCGCGTGGCTACGACGGCATGCGGGAAGCCTATGACCGTTTGCTGCTAACGAACTTCCCGGCACCGCCGACTATGCAGGTAACGCCTATTGAAATGGGCGGTGTGGCGTGCCTGAGAGTAGGGGCCAAGCATCGACGGCCTGGCTCGACGGTATTACATTTCCACGGCGGTGCTTACGTGATCGGCTCCGCGCAGGGATCTGTCGAGTATGCAGGCCGATTGGCGGAGGCAGTTGATGGTGAATGCATCACAGTCGCCTATCGGCTGGCCCCAGAGCACCCCTACCCCGCAGCCATCGACGACGCCATCAACGCCTATCGCGGCCTGCTCGACAGTGGAATAGCCGCGTCGGATATCTTTTTGAGCGGAGAATCGTCTGGTGGCGGCTTGGCAGTGGCACTGGCCATCTCTTTGCGGCATGCGGGATTGCCGCAACCGGCGGGCATTGTAGCGGCTTGTCCGTTCGCCGATCTGACACTGTCGTCAGACAGCCTGACCCAATTTCACGGAGATGACCCAGCGGCCAACCGGGACATGCTGTCATATTTGGCGTCATCGTATTTCCAGGGACATGAACCGACTGACCCGCTCGTGTCGCCAGTGTTTGGCGACCTGCACGGCCTGGCACCCATGTTCTTGGGTGTGGCGACCAATGAGGTGCTGTTCAATGACACTACCCGGCTCGCGGCGCATGCCAAAGCGGCTGGTGTCGATGTCACCGTGAAGACGGTGGACGACTCAGTCCACGTCTTTCCCGTGTTTTCGTTCCTGCCCGAGGCGCGCGAGTTCGTGGACGAGTTCGCTGCTTGGGCCCGTCTACGCCAACGTGGAGCGATAAGGCAATCGGTAGCGGCATAACCACACAAGAACAGAATCAGACGGACTCTATAAAGCGTAAGGGACGCCATGATTCTGCCGCTGCATAAAACTGGCATGGCATTGCTGCCATTAACTGGGCCAAGAGGAGACAAAATGAAAAGGATGTCGAAAACGTACCATTGCGCGGTTATGGCTGTGGGCGCTGTCGCACTGTTTGCAAGCAGCAATGCGTCTGCGCAGAACAATGAGAGCTTTTCCCAGAATACGGTAAAAATTGGGATACTGACCGACATGTCGGGGATTTTTGCTGACTTGGCCGGCTCCGGATCGGTAGCTGCTGCGCAGATGGCTATCGACGATTTTAAGGAGCAGTCCAAACCAACATTCAAGATTGAGCTTATATCGACCGATCACTTGAACAAAGCGGATATCGGTGCGAGTCGGGCAAGGGAATGGTATGACGTGCAGCACGTTGACATGATCACAGATGTGATCAACTCAGGCGTCGCGCTGGCTGTGGCGAAAGTCGCGCAAGATAAAAACAAGCTGGTTATGGTGACCGGTGCTGGCACGACGCGGCTGCACAACGAAGATTGCAACCGTAATACGATTCATTACGGATGGGATACCCGAACATTTGCCAATGGTCATGTGCGGGCCCAGGCGGAGCAAGGAAGGAGGAGTTGGTATCTTGTTGCAGTCGATTACGCGTTGGGACGTTCACTAGAGCAGGATGCAACTGAAGCAATCAAAGCCAATGGCGGAACGGTCGTGGGAACAGTCAAACATCCAATCAGTGCATCAGACTTTTCCTCATTCATGTTGCAGGCCCAAAGTTCGGGGGCGCAAGTCATAGGCTTGGCCAATGCGGGTTCTGATCTTGTCAATGCGGTGAAAGCAGGCAACGAATATGGAATAACAAAACAACAGCAGTTGTCTGCCTTGGTGGCCTCAATCATCGACGTCCATGCAATGGGGCTTAATGTTACGCAGGGCATGGTCATTGTTGAAGACTTTTACTGGAATCTGGATGATCGTACCCGTGCCTGGAGCCGGCGCTTCTTTTCGAGCCAGAAGAAGATGCCGAATTTCGTCCATGCCGCGACCTATTCGTCAGTCTTAACCTATCTCAAGGCCGTGCAGGTTGCAGGGACCGATGCGCCAGCCGATGTGGTCAAGCAAATGAAGAAAGTGACGATCAACGATGTCTTCACCAGCAACGGCAAAATCCGCGCAGACAATAAAATGGTGCACGACGTGTACGTGATGGAGGTTAAAAAACCTGGAGAATCCAAGGTACCTTGGGATTACTATCATGTCCGGCGCACTTTACCTGGCAGCGAAGCGTCGCAACCGCTGTCCGCATCCAAGTGTTCTATGGTGAAGCAACCGGCATAAAGCGGTCTTGTTTGGAACACTTCAGAAGTCTACTAAGATCGAAACATCGACTCTGTTCAATGAGGGAACAATTTGGATTATGTCGCATTGAGCAAGGCCGCCTCCGTCATCCGGTAGACTACTATTTTCGAATGATGAGCAGGCGGCCACGCTAAATGCCAAAGGGGTGCGATTTCCGGTCGACGTGATTCTGGTTGGCATTCGCTGGTGCGCGGCCTATCCGGTGAACTGCCGATACTTGGAAGAGAGGATGCAGGAGCGCGGCGTACTGGTCGACCATTCCTAAATCAACCGCTGGGCAATTCAGTTTCTGCGAATGCTAGAAAAAGCAATTCGAAAGCATAAGCACGTCGTCAGGCCAGCTGGAGGATGGATGAGACGTACATCCAGGTCAACGGCGCCTAGAAGTAGCTGGACAGAGCTGTGGACAAGCAGGGCCAGACAGTCGACTTTCTGGCAACTTCCAAGCATGATGCAGCCGCCGGCAGGCGTTTCTTTGAGAAGGCCATGCGCCGCAATGCTGTGCCGAACAAGGTAACGAAGGACAAGAGCGGCGCCAATCAAGCAGCGCTGGAGCAGCTGAACAAGGAACGCAAAGTGCCGATCACGATTCGGCAGGTAAAATACCTCAACAACACTGTCGAGCAGGATCACCGCGCGATTAACCGCCTCACGCGGCCAATGCTCGGTTTCAAATCGTTTCGAAAGTCGCGCGCGATCTTGGCCGGCATCGAACTCATGCACATGATTCGCAAAGGTCAGTTCATCATGGCAGGCTGCGATGGCATGTCGTTTGCCGATCAACTTTACACGCTGACCGGGAAAATCCGCCCTGCGTAAAGGGGCCATGTCGCAGCCGACACCGGTCTGTCTTTAACGCGCTAATGCGCCAAGGCCCCAAGGCCCGCAAGGTTTGGTTGAGAAAGATCAATCGCTGATCGTTGCTATTACACCCCATTTGATGCGCGCTGCGAAAATTCACTGGCGTATGGCTGCCCTTCATAAACAGGCACTAAGCCTCCAAGTGGCGCTCACCGCCATCAGCTTGCCAGTGCGTCATGTCGATAGCCAACAGCGCCTTCACTTCATAAACGGTGCCGCAGAGCGTTTGCTAGCCTCTGGTAAACGGCTGTTGATTCATTCACCCTGTCTCTGCAAGTTAAAAACTTGCAAGTCTTTTCAAGAGAGAGGGACGTTTTGCTGAACTATTCACATCCTCCCTTGCCTGATAAATCATATTGCGTGGCTGTATGTGCCTCTTGTAGTCAGTGTGCTTCGGAAAGGGCTGTGATGCATTGGATAGACCCCGCTTCTCTGCCAGAGAAAAAAGGCAAAGTGAGCCAGTTTCTTGTCAACCCACATGGTGAACTCGACGGTCTGATACTTGGTCGCTCGCTTCTCGTACACTTTCCTCCGCATTTAGGCCGGCAAGTTGCCCGTCATGTCAGCGTGGGCTCAACGGTACGCGTACGGGGCGTAAAACCACGAGGCGCTGATGTGCTAGCGGCAGTTTCGCTGACCGCCGAAGATAATGCGGTAATTATTGATAACGGGCCGGGTGAAACGTCGCACGGAATGCATCCAATCGAGGGTAGACGAAAGCCAGGAGAGGCTACGGGACGGGTGATGCTGTCGCTTTTCGGTCCCAAGGGCGAGTTACGGGGCGCCTTACTGGAAAATGGCATTTCTTTACGTATGGCACCACATGCAGCAAGCGAATTAGTCGATTACTTAACTCCAGGCACTTTCGTTCATGCATGGGGGGATGTGGTAAAGACGCGGTACGGCACAACGCTCGACGCAGAGTCAATTGCTTTTTCCGAATGAGCGTGACAATCAGCGACACCTTTTTTGGAAATGGCAATATTTGACTCCGTGCTCGTCATCTGAAGGCGGTAAACAAGAATGGCTTCGCTAATACCAATCTCATGTCATCCACTCCCGAGCTTGGCCGTCAAGCGGGTCGATCTACGCGTGCACGCTGACCAAATGGGGTCGGGGATTTGCGTGAACTTGTTCCAAGCGTCGCAGCCGGGGTCAACGTTGTCGTCGTAACGGCTTTGTTGCATAAAACTGGCAGTCCAAGCACATTGGCAGCAGGTCGGATAGGCTGGGCATATGACACCCGCGCCTCAGAAGGACCAAAACGACGAACTGGAAAGGGTACAACGCTGCGTTAAAGGCGCGTGGCTTGCTGCTCATCTGGCTCGATCCCGCCAAGAATTGGCATGGCACGACCAACGGTAAACGGGGACGCAGTCCTATCTTCAGTGACCGAGCTATTCAGTTCTGCCTGAGCATCAAATGCCTGTTCCGCTTGCCGCTACGTTAAGCCAGGGACATGACACAAAGCTTGCTGCAGGCCTCGATCGGCCCGTGCCTGACTGCAGCATGGTGAGCCGCCGGCAAAAGACATTGCGCGTCGCCATCGAAGTCATGCCGACCACAACCGGCCTGCACCTGCTGGTCGATAGCATTAGTAGCAAGATGCTGGGTGAAGGCGAATGGAAGACCAAGAAGCATGGCGCAGATTACCGGCGCCAATGGCGCAAGGTCCATCTCGGCATTGGTGCGGCCACTCTCGAGATTCGCGCGATAGAAGTAATCGACAACAGCATCGGCGATGTGCCTATGCTGTCCAATCTACTGGGTCGGACTCCTCTGGAGGAGCAGCTCGCCAGTATCACTGGCGATGGCGCTTAGGATACGAAAGGCTGCCATCAAGCCATCTCCCTACGTCAAGCTGAGGCCATCATCTCCATCCGGAAGAACGTCAGGCCAGGGGAGACGAATCGCACTGGTGCCGCGGCGCGAAATGAAATTCTACGAGATACACGCCGACTCGGGCGAACGATCTGGAAGAAATGGAGTGGCTACCACCGGCGACGTTTGGTCGAGACCAAAATGCGCTGCTTCAGGCTGCTTGGGGAACGCTTCATGGCACGTAACTTTAATCGTCAGGTCGCTGAATTGCAGGTCCACAATGCTGTGCCGAATCGCTTCACGCGCCTGGGATGTCCCTTACGGTGGCTATGCCATAAATCCATCTATAGCAGGGCTAACTCGTCCTTATTTTATTTCTGCAACAAGGCCGAGCAAATTGTGAACTTGAGGTGGCGATCCTCTGGAAGGCAAATGTCGTCTGAGGTAGTCTGCTTTTGTGGAGAGAATAGATCTAGGAGCCGATACGGAAGGCTTTCACGCGAAATTGGTCAAGCTGTTACTGGCCTGACGGCTATCGTTGAAAACGACAATGCAGTGGCTACTCGTACTTAAAGGTAACTACACGCATGCAAGGGGAGAGCATGGAGAAGGCCGGGAGCGATCTTTATAGCCGGCGCCAATCGGCTGTACTTTTCAGGAATGGTATGCCAAGTTTTGCTGAAAAGTGCCTCTGCTAACGAAGGCGCATTCTATTCGTTAAAATTGGCGCACGAAAAGGTGTGAGCGCATTGTCCGCGTTAAATTGCTGCCTGATCATAGAAAGCCAGAAAGCATGACGCCATAGAGCGCCGTCATGCCAGCCCACAATATCCTTTATCGTCCATTTTTAAAATGGCTGCTGCCCTAGCAGAAAGAGCAGTGGATTTTTCTACGCCATCCCCATCGCCGTAAGGAACAAGGACGAATGGATAAGTCTCAAATCCAGAATTGCCGGCCTCAATAATAATAAACGTTTTTTCTTCGCCGCTAAGCCGCGCTCGAACCCACGAATAGCGGGAAAGATCGACGACATGCTGCCGTATAACGTAACCCAATAAACGTGTTTCTTTACACAGGTTTCGATTGTCGCCGTCAAGTAATGCGGTGGTCGTCGTTTTGCGCAGAACTAACCAAGGTAAGAACCATAAAACAAAAATCGTAAGGGTCACCAAGAAAATAGTCTTGCTAGGCGAGTGCAAAGCGAAAAGGAGCGGCCATATTTTTATCGCTGTGCCAATGATAAGAGCGCCTTGCAGCCCCCACCGAAAAGGGGCTGCAACACGATATGTTTCTAGTTCAACCGTTGCCATCTTGCCGTTCCTTCTTCGAAACTTAGCGTAACCATACCGCTTCTCATGTGAGCGTAAATACAATGTACGCCTGCCTTCGGCTAATTCATGCCGTTCGCTAGTGCCGTTGACCAGTCATACTAAAGGCTGATGTGCAGGGAAATGAAGATTAGAAGTCGCTACCGGCACTGCTTTGTGGTACCACGGTGATAAGCCAGTGGTGCAGTTGCGCTGGTCAATGGCGCGTGATCCTCTGTAGGAGCTTGAAACCCAAGCATTCCTGTGTCCTGACCAGAACACCACGCCAGTCCAAATACTGAGCTGGTTTCCAAGCACTGGCAAATCGAGGTGACGTTTTAAGAAGCGCGTGCCCATCTTGGCCTGGAGACGCAGCGCCATTGGTCCGACAATGCCACTGAGCGCAGCACGCCGGTCATTCTGGCGCTGTACTCGATGGTGACTTTGTTAGGCAAAGAGTTGCTTGAGCAGAAGCAATGCGGCCATCGGACAAACTGCCTTGTATCGCAAGGACAGCGCAACCTTCTCCAACACCATTGCGTTGGTGCCCGGCATCTATGGAGCAGCGAAGATTTATGGATATCGGATAAACCACCCGATATGGTGCAAATCCCACGTCCCTTGTTCGACTACCTTATCGATACCTTGGGCTACGCGGCATAAATGGAGAAAATCCAGAAAAAAATGGGGCGAAAAAGGTGGCCTGCGATGGCGGTCCGCTACGCGGACTGCCCGCGTCGCTAGGAACTGAAACGGGAAGCGTCGGAAACTCGTTGCGCTCAGACAGACGACGCTGCTTTATCCATTTGAGTCCCTGGCGACGCGTCGCCATCTAACGAAAATTTACGTCAAACGCAACTGCAGCTGTCGCTGCGCGGAGCTAGTTGCAAGTGTCGCTGCGCGGGCAACGGCACATGCATTCCGCCGCGACAGCGCCCAGTCCCTTACAGCTGCGCCGGCATCTTCGCCAAAAGCTTGTCTAGCGTGACAGGATAGTCCCGCACCCGCACGCCAGTGGCGTTATACACCGCGTTCGCAATCGCCGCCGCCACGCCGCAAAGGCCCAACTCACCTACACCCTTGGCCTTCATCGGCGATGAAATCGGATCCGTCTCGTCAAGGAAGATCACATCCTGATGCGGGATGTCGGCATGCACCGGCACCTCATAGCCGGCCAGGTCATGATTGACGAAATAGCCGTAGCGCTTGTCCACCACCAGGTCTTCCATCAGCGCTGCACCCACACCCATAGTCATCGCTCCGATCACTTGGCTGCGCGCCGACTTCGGGTTCAGGATGCGCCCGGCGGCGCACACTGCCAGCATGCGCCGGACACGAGTCTCACCGGTGGCGGCATCGACACCGACTTCGATAAAATGCGCGCCGAATGTCGATTGCTGGTACTTCTTGTCCAGGTCGCCATATTCCATCTGGTCTTCGGCGATGAGTTCGCCGCCCTCTGCCGCCTGCGCCAGCGGCATCGAGTGTCCGCCCGCGCGCACCATGCCACCCACGAACTCGGCCGTGGCGGCATCCACGCCGAGTTGCTTCGACACTGCCTCGCGCATCTTCATACACGCGGCATAGACGCCGGCGGTCGAGCTGTTAGCGCCCCATTGGCCGCCGGATCCGGCAGATACGGGAAAAGACGAGTCGCCCAGCTTGACGACTACCTTGTCCATCCCCACGCCCATCATTTCGGCAGCGGTCTGGGCAATGATGGTGTAGCTGCCTGTGCCAATGTCGGTCATGTCGGTTTCCACCGTGACCGTGCCGTTACGGTCCAGGCGGATGCGTGCAGCGGACTTCATCACGAGATTGTTGCGGAATGCCGCTGCAACGCCATGGCCGATCAGCCAGCGGCCGTCACGGGTCTGGCCCGGATGCAGGTTGCGCGCGTTCCAGCCGAATTTTTCGGCACCGGTGCGTAGGCATTGCACCAGCTTGCGCTGGGAAAACGGACGGCTTGGCTTTTCAGGGTCGACCTGAGTGTCGTTCAGAATGCGGAAGGCGACCGGGTCCATCTTGAGCTTCTCCGCCATCTCATCGATGGCGATTTCCAGCGCCATCAGTCCCGGCGCCTCGCCTGGTGCACGCATTGCATTGCCTTCGGGCAGATCGAGCACGGCAAGCCGCATGCTGGTCATGCGATTCGCGCCGGCATACAGCAGGCGGGTCTGCATGACCGCAGTCTCGGGTTGTCCATCCGGCAAGTCGCCGGACCAACTTTCATGGCCGATCGCGCTGATCTTGCCGCTGCGGTCGGCGCCGATGCGGATGCGCTGGATGGTTGCGGGGCGGTGCGTGGTGTTGTTGAACATCATCGGGCGGGACAGCGCCACCTTGACCGGGCGCTTTACCGTCCATGCGCCGAGCGCGGCCAGCAGCGCCTCGGTGCGCAGGAACAGCTTTCCGCCAAAGCCGCCGCCGACGAACGGCGACACTAGGCGCACCCTGTCCTTGGCGACGCCAAGCGTCTTGGCCAGGTCATCGTGGCCCCAGCCCACCATTTGGTTTGATGTCCACACAGTGAGCTTGTCGCCGTCCCAGGACGCAATCGATGCATGCGGCTCCATCATGGCGTGCGACTGGTCGGGTGTGGTGTAAGTCGCATCAAGCCTGACCGGCGCGCCGGCGAACGCGCCTGCGAAATCGCCAGCCTTGCTGTCGGGCGGACTGTCTCCGCCTTTCGGCTTGGTCGCCTTGCCCTTTGCATCTGCCAGGCTGTAGGTACCCTTTTCGGCTGCGTATTTCACGTGCACCAGCTGTGCAGCGGTACGCGCCTGCTCAAAGGTCTCTGCCACCACCAGCGCAATCGCCTGGTGATAGTGCTGGATGTTCGGCCCGCCAAGCAGCTTAGCGGTGTTCTTGCTGCCCTTGCCCAGTTTGCCGACGTTCTCGGCCGTGATGACGGCGAGCACGCCCGGCGCGCGCTTGGCGTCGCTGGTGTCCATGGATACGATACGGCCCTTGGCGATGGCTGAGCCGACCACGTGGCCATAAACCGCATTCGGCGCGACCTTGTTCTGCTCATAAGCATAGAGGGCCATCCCGGTGGTTTTCATTGCGCCGTCGATACGGTCGATAGGCTTGCCGATGACCTTGAGCTGGTCGATCGGATTAGTGCCTGCGGGGGTCGTAAATTTCATTGGTTCAGCCTCTCTTCGCTTCTGTCAGCACCGACTGCAACGTGCGCTGGAGCAGGGGAATCTTGAATGCGTTTTCAGGGGTGGTCCTGGCATCGGCCAGCAAGCCTTCGGCAACCGCTTTGGCGCCGTCAGGCATTTTCTGTTCCGCCGATTCCACCCGCCATGGCTTGTGCGCCACGCCGCCGACGGCAACCCTGCCGCTGCCGTCCGGCTGCACGATGGCAGCAACCGAGATTAGCGCGAACGCATACGAAGAGCGGTCGCGCACCTTGCGATAGATGTGGGTGCCGCCGACTGGCCGCGGTAGGGTCACCGCGGTGATCAGCTCGCCGGGCGCCAAGGCATTCTCGATATGCGGCGTCGTACCTGGCAGCTTGTGGAAATCCGCTATCGGTATGACGCGGGTCGTGCCGTCAGGCCGTATTGTCTCGACTTCCGCATCGAGGATGCGCATGGCAATGGCCATGTCGCTCGGATGGGTCGCGATGCAGGCATCGCTGACACCGACGATGGCGTGCTGGCGACTGTAGCCATTGATGGCTGAACAGCCGCTGCCGGGGCTGCGCTTGTTGCAGGGCTGGTTGGTGTCATAAAAATACGGGCAGCGCGTGCGTTGCAGCAGGTTGCCGGCAGTGGTGGCCTTGTTTCTCAGTTGCCCGGATGCGCCTGACAGCAGCGCACGCGACAACACCGCGTAATGACGACGCACGTTCTCATTGGCCGCAAGCTCGGTGTTACGCACCAGCGCGCCGATGCGCAAGCCGCCTGTTGGCGTCGCTTCCATCTTATCGAGCGACAGGCCGTTGACGTCGATCAGCTGGGTGGGCGTTTCGATTTCCAGCTTCATCAGGTCCAGCAGGTTGGTGCCGCCAGCAATGAAGCGGGCGCGTGGATTTTGTTGCGCAGCCGCAGCGGCCTGAGCTGCCGTGCCTGCTCGTAGATAGGTAAAGGCTTTCATGCGGCACCTCCGGCAACTTCGGTCATGGCGTCGACGATGTTGGAATACGCGCCGCATCGACAAATATTGCCACTCATGCGTTCACGCAGTTCAGCGGCGCTCAGCAAGGGGCGCGCGTTGAGGTCGTCGGTCACGTGGCTGGGAATGCCCTGCTTGATTTCGTCCAGCGTCGCCACGGCCGAACAGATCTGACCCGGCGTGCAGTAGCCGCACTGGTAGCCATCATGCTTGATGAATGCGGCCTGCATCGGATGCAGCTCGCCGGCGGTGCCGAGGCCTTCGATGGTCGTAACCTTGGACGTCTGGTGCATGACCGCCAGGCTCAGGCAGGAATTGATGCGCTGGCCGTCGACGATCACGGTGCAGGCGCCGCATTGGCCATGATCGCAGCCCTTCTTAGTGCCGGTCAGGTGCAGGTGCTCGCGCAGTGCATCGAGCAACGTGGTGCGAGTGTCGAGATCCAGCTGATGGGTTTCGCCGTTGACCTCGAGCGAGACCTCTACTGTCTGCGGCGCCAAGTCGTTGCCGGGCGGCGTCGCGGCCTGTGCGCCAGGCACTACGGGTGCGCCCAAGGCCGTTGCCGATATCGCGCTAGTGATAAGCATATTGCGCCTTGAAATTTTAATGTTGGCGAAGTGGTCCATGGAGAGTTGCTTCCTGTGATCTAGTGAAACGGCTGAGCGGTGAGTGACCATGGGGGCGTGGAACTGACCGCCGACCGGCTGGAGGTGGGGCTAAGCGCAGTTCCTGTTGTTTGGTACATCTCTCACAGAATGATTAACTCATCGGTAAGTTCCGCGGTGCAAGCGAGGTTGTGGCGGCATCTAGCGAAAGCTTGATGGTTTGCCAGTGAGTAGCGATGGGGCAAGTAAATTGTCGGGTGCGTGAGTAGCTTTGCGATGGTGGAGAAGGGGCTTCGGCGTGGGTACCGTTAAGGCAGAGCGCCATTGCTGCTGTTGCTTGGCGGATAAAGCGTTGCTTCGCTCACTGCTGTGGTGAGTAGCCCGGAGTTCGTCCCGGCAACCAACACGCTTATTTGCTTCGCCAAAGATTGGACTTCCCTCTATATGCGAGCGAGACGGCAAGCCTGAAAGGTTCTATCATCATATGACAGCTCAGGCATCAGAGGCTGATCACGGCGAATCCTTCCTCAAGCTAGCTTCACCGGGTTTGATCACCGAATCCTTGTTTTTCAAGCGCGCATGGCAGTCAGCGCAGACATTGCTGGCTAGCGCCATCCTGGGTGTTGGTACATGCACCGTTGCTTCCTGCCTGCGCGTCATGAACTTGGCCGGATGCTCCCAGTTCCAGCGATTTCATCGTGTGCTCAACCGTGCAAAACGGTCGCCCTCGAAGCAAGCCAGCGTTCACGGCTAACCTTGATCGAAGCCGTTGTCGACGGACCGGTGATTGTAAGGCTCGACGACCCCACTGAACGGGGCCGCGGCGCAAGTATTACAGCCGGCAATTTTATGTAGGAAGCTGGCATACATTGATTGAGGAATCGACTGGCGGCTGGGGGTCGATTTCTTTCGTTCAGGCTACGGCAACAGCTGGTCAAAAGCGGACGGTTGCCTTTATTCGATAGCGGAAGCTACTCTTGCCCAACCCGTGCGGGGTTGCTTGACCGTATCCCAATGTCGAGCTTCGTCAGTGGCGTGCAGGTAGATTCTTGTGGTGTAGAGCGCGCATCACTGTTGACCACAAATGAAAGTGGTAGCTGAATGCCGAATCCGGTAGCTACGACGAAGCCAGGGCCGCATCTCTCTTGAGTAGCAATCCTCGTCGATCAAATTTCCTATCAGCGTTCCATTTGCGGATGAGACGCCCTTGCACGAGGCCTGAAGCTTCATCGCCGGAGTCGACGTCGTAAGTAAGGGCAACTAGACTAGCCAGAACCAATCGCCTGGCCTTTGTCATCAATCCGCATAGCCGGGCATCTCGCGATCCAACACCCGCATCATAGCCGCAAAATAGAGCGCCTCACGCTCTTCCTGCGAATGACTATTACGAGGATTTGGTCGGCTCACCTTCTCCACAGTGGTCTCGTCAAGTAGCGCCAACGGCCGCCCGGTAGACATCGCCAGTATCTGCGCGCGGCAAACGCGCTCTAGCTTATACAACCGTCGATAAGCCTGCGCGATCGTTTCGCCGATCACGAGAACGCCGTGGTTTTTCATAAAAAGAATTTGCTTGGTACCTAGAATGGCAGCAAGTCGCTCCCCCTCGCTCAGCGAGGCAGCCAAGCCCTCGTAGCCGTCGTCATAAGCAACTTGTGGCGTGAGGAACGCTGCGGTCTGACTCCCGGGAAGCAGACGGTTGTCTTCCATCATGTTCAGCGCTAAAGCCCAAGTCTGATGAGTGTGCAGGACCACATTCGCACCGGTGATTCGATGAAGAGGAGCGTGAATACTCAGCGCGCTGAGTTCCAAGGTTCCATTTCCTTCAAGAACGTCGCCAGCTTCGTTGAATACAATCAAGTCGCTCGCCCTCGCTTCGGACCAGTGTCGGCCAAACGGGAGTACTAGGTAATGATCTTCCTTACCCGGAACGCGCGCTGTGAAATGGTTATCTATACCTTCTTCCAGGTCGTCATACACAGCCAGCCGGTTCGCGGCAGCCAAAAGAACGCGGACGCTCCAAACCTCATCGTTTCCGTAATTCATTCTAACAACCCTTGCTCATGAAATGTCGAAGTGAGTATATACGTCGTCGAGCCCATTCAATCATTGGGCAACACCGATTGAAGCTGATCGGTCTGATGAATAAATTGTTAGCCGATGAGCTTCCTGAGTAAAAGGTCCCAATCTATCACCGTATGGTAAAAAGAAATTTCAAAAAGCCTGGAAAAGTCTGGGAAAACTAGCGTAATTCAAATATTCCGGTTGGACAACTGCTTTGAATCGATAGTGAAATTTCCCTGAGAGAAAAGCTATTGGATTATCACCTCTGCCCAGTGCTTAAATCGTGTTAGCGTACAGCTGGTTTGGCTTCAAAGTTGACAGCCGTTTTCCTTCGTTCCAAAAATGAACGTATTTTGGAGTAACTATTAATTCTTCTGTGCTGATCTCAGATGCAACAGAAGATTATCTGTTCATTTCCGTCGGAAACTGAATTCTTTGCGAACATGAGGGGCGATTCGGCAAAAGGTGTCCAGCGCTGTGCACTAGCATAAATCAATGCTTTGCTAAGCGCTCTGGTACGAAAGCCACGGCCACAGCACGTTAGTCGGTCTTGTTGAAGGCGCTGGCTTGGGTGATTACACTGCCGGCACCAAAGACAACGTTGTTCTGCATGAGACCCAGGGTGCCTACTGACCCGCCATCCATGATGAACGTGCAGCGCGAACTATCGTCGTTGCGGAAGGTGTTGATGACATCTTTGACCTGTGAAAGCAGACGTTGATGATAGCTTTTTAAAGGACAGTTGCCGGATCAAGAACGGTTACGCCTCTAGCCTTCCAAATACTGCAATAAGCCCAATCGGACACCAATCTGGATTGATAAGGAAGCAGCGTCAATGCCCTACGTACGGAAGGTGTCCAGCAGTGCAGGTAGCACCGAGGGCATCTCCCGTTCATTCCATACGCAATAGACATCCGAAACATATTTTGATTGTGGAATTGGCAAAAAATGCACACCGGCAATGCCTGAATCAGCCAAAGCGCGAGGCACCAGCGCAATGCCCATGCCTTTCGAGACCAGCGACACCACGCTGAGCCAGTGTCGGACTTCGTGTCTGACACGCGGTTGAAGGCCCTGCTCGGCGCACAACGCAAGGATGCGTTCGTAGTAATCGGGCGAAGCATCGCGGGCAAACAGCACGAATGGTTCTTCGGACAGGGCATGTAACATCACCATTTTTTCTCCTACTGCGGGATGTCCTTTTGGCACGCAACAGACAAACGGCTCTGACCGATACAGCATTTTCTCTAGTTCCCGCGGCACCCGCTCGGTATGTACAAAACCAAGGTCGATTTGGCCACGCAACAATGCATCGATTTGTTCCGCCGAGTTCAGTTCCGTGAGCACGATTTCCACCCGCGGCTGGGCTTTTTGAAATGTGGTCAGCCGCTCAGGCATGTCGCGATACAGCATGGAGCCGACAAAACCGATACGCACCCGGCTAAGCACTCCTTTCGCCACTTGGCGCACGATATCCTGGGCCTGCTCGGTCTCTGCGAGCAAACGCAGGGCCGCTTCCCGAAACGCTACCCCAGCTGGCGTCAGCTTCACGCCCTTGCTGTTGCGTTCAAATAGGGTAACGCCCAGCGATCCTTCCAGTTGCTGGATATTGATGCTCAATGGTGGCTGCGAGATAGACAGGCGCTGGGCCGCGCGGCCGAAATGCAATTCGTCGGCCAGCACCACGAAATAGCGCAGGTGTCGGAATTCCATAGGCCGGCAACCATTAAAATTAAGTATCGGTCTATTTTAAATCAATATTTGACTGCTATGCATGAACATCTAACATGGCATCACTATTTCAGGAGACCGCCATGGATATTGGATCAAATGCCGCCGTCGATTTGCCAATCCCCGATCGTTTCGGGGTCAACGCATTCGAAGAAGACGGAGAATTCGAAGCGCTGCTACGCCACTATCTGCCCGAGGAGTTGTTGCAGCATCTGCGCCCGCACCTGCATCGCCTAGGAGAGCTGGCAGGCGGGACGCTGGATACGCTGGCCAATACCGCGGACCATCATCCGCCGACACTGGAGCATCGCACGCGAACCGGCGTCGACCAGCAGCGCATCCTGAAGCATCCTGCTTATGTGGAAATGGAGCGCTTGGCATTCGCCGAGTTTGGCTTGGCAGCCATGTCGCATCGCGCAGGCGTGCTGGGTTGGCCGGCAACCATGCCGGCCGCCGCGAAATATGCAATGACCTATCTTTTTGTCCAGGCCGAATTCGGTCTTTGCTGCCCGTTGTCGATGACAGATTCGCTGACCCGAACCCTGCGCAAGTTCGGCTCGCCCGAACTGGTCGAGCGTTACCTGCCGGCCTTGCTGGCGCAAGACCTCGACAGCTTGGCCCAGGGGGCGATGTTTATGACGGAACAGGGCGCCGGCTCTGACATTGCCGCCACCTCGACCCTGGCGCGTCCCGATGGCGCGGCCTGGAAACTGACCGGGGACAAATGGTTTTGCTCAAATCCGGATGCGGCGCTGGCGATGGTGCTGGCGCGGGTAGAGGGTGCGCCAGAGGGCATGAAGGGCGTGTCGCTGTTCCTGCTGCCGCGCATGCTGGAGGATGGCAAGCCGAACGCTTACCACATCATCCGGCTGAAGGACAAGCTCGGCACGCGCTCGATGGCCAGTGGCGAGATCCGGCTGGAGGGTGCCACCGCCTACCTGGTGGGCGAACTTGGGCGCGGCTTCGTCCAGATGGCTGACATGGTGAATAATTCTCGCTTGTCGAATGGCGTGCGCGCCGCCGGCATGATGCGCCGTGCCGCCGCGGAGGCGCTCTACATTGCGCGCCATCGGAAGGCCTTCGGCCGCCGGCTGATCGACATGCCGCTGATGCAGCGCCAGCTTGCCAAGATCATTTTGCCGGGCGAGCAGGCCCGCACCATGATGTTCCAGGCCGCGGAAGCGTTACGCCGCTCGGACAGCGGCGATGCGACTGCCTATGCACTGGTGCGTATCCTTACGCCTATGCTCAAGTTTCGTGCGTGCCGCGATGCGCGCCGGGTTACTGGCGATGCGATGGAAGTGCGTGGCGGCTGCGGCTACATTGAAGAGTGGAGTGACCCTCGGCTGGTGCGTGATGCGCACCTCGGATCGATATGGGAAGGCACCAGCAATATCGTCGCCCAGGATGTGATCCGTGCCATCGTACGTGAGTCCTCCCTCGTCGTGCTGCGTGAACATTTGAGTGGCCTACTGGATCGCAGTGAAATTGATGTGTCGGTGAAAGCAAAGCTGTCGGAGCTGCTTGACCGCTCTTGTCGCCTCGCCGAGATGGCAACCCAGGCAGGCAGCGATGGTCTGGCCCGCCAAGCCGCGTCCGGCCTTTATCACGCAAGCAGCGCAATTGCGATGGCATGGGAAGCATCGGCAACCAGGTCGGCGCGTCGCATGGCAATGGCGCAACTTGTGGCAAGACACCGGCTCATGCCGCGTGATCCGCTGCAGGCGGACTCAGGCGATGGGTTGGATCTCTTGTTCAACGAAGACTCGGCAGGGATTAACCCGGCCCAAGTAAACCTGCTGCACCCATGATTTTCATAGGTAACACATAACAGGAGACGACAATGAAACCAACTTTTTTCCTTTCTGCACTGCTTCTGGGACTGGTGGCTGCCGCACCGCCCGCCCATGCGCAAAACGACTTCCCCGCGAAACCGATTACGATGGTGGTCCCGTTCCCGCCAGGCGGGCCGACTGATGCGATGGCGCGCGCCATCGCCAACGAGGCGAAGGCAACGCTGGATCAGCCCGTCATCATCGAAAACCGGCCGGGGGCGGGCGGCAATCTGGGCGCCGACTTCGTGGCGCGGGCGCCGGCCGACGGCTATACGCTTATGTTCGGCACCTCCGGGCCGCTGGCCATCAATGTCAGCCTTTACAAGAAGCTGAATTATGATCCGCTGCGCAGTTTTACGCCCGTCATCAACATCGGTTACCTGCCGAATGTGCTGATCGTCAATTCGAGCGTGCCGGCGAAAGACGTGCGTGAACTGATTGCCTATGACAAGGCGAATGCCACCAAGCTGACTTATGCGTCATCGGGCAACGGCGCTTCTTCCCATCTGGCTGGGGTGATGTTCAACGGCGTGGCAGGTACCAGTTTTCAGCATGTTCCCTATAAGGGCACCGGCCCGGCGCTGAACGATTTGCTCGGTGGCCATGTTTCCATGGCTTTTACCGACGTGCTTACTGCGCTGCCCTTCATCAAAACCGGCAAGCTGCGGGTACTGGGGGTAACCACCGCCACGCCATCGCGGGCATTGCCGGGCGTGCCGACCATTGCGGAACAGGGCGTGAAAGGATTCGATGTGAGCGTGTTCTTCGGCATCGTAGCGCCGGCGGACACGCCGCCCAAGGTCGTAGCGAAATTGAACCACGCATTCGCGGTGGCGTTGCAGAAACCCGAATTGGCAAAAATGCTTGCCGAACAGGGTCTGGAAATGGCGACCAGCACCGATCCGGAAAATCTGCGCGCATTTATGAGAAACGAAATCACGAAGTGGCAGACGGTAGTCAAGTACTCGGGCGCCCAGCTCGATTAACCACCTCAACAGGATAACCACCATGACAACATTGACTGCAGGTGCCCTGAACGGCATACGCGTGATCGACCTTTCCCGTGTCCTTGGCGGCCCCTATTGTGGGCAGGTACTGGGCGACCATGGCGCCGACGTGCTAAAAATTGAACCTCCGCAGGGCGACGATACCCGCGCATGGGGGCCGCCGTTCCGCAACGGCGTGGCCTCGTATTACCTGGGATTGAACCGCAACAAGCGCGGTATGCGGCTCGACCTGACTCAGCCATCCGGCCGTGAGACGCTACTGGAACTCTTAGCTGAGGCGGATGTGCTGGTCGAAAATTTCAAAACTGGTACGCTGGAAAAGTGGGGACTGGGCTTTAACACGTTATCCGAGCGTTTTCCGCGCCTGATTCATTGCCGTGTCAGCGGCTTCGGCGCAGATGGGCCGCTTGGCGGGCTTCCCGGCTACGATGCGGCAATTCAAGCAATGAGCGGGATTATGAGCGTCAATGGCGAAGCAACTGGCGATCCATTGCGTGTCGGTCTGCCAGTTGTCGACATGGTCACCGGACTGAATGCGGTCATCGGCGTGCTGCTGGCTCTACAGGAACGCCAGCACAGCGGCAAGGGACAATTCGTAGAGGCAGCGTTGTACGATAGCGGCCTGTCCCTATTGCATCCCCACGCGGCAAACTGGTTCCTGAGTGGAAAAACGCCCGAACGCAGTGGCAATGCGCATCCCAACATTTATCCATACGACGCATTTCCCACAAAGACCGAACCCATTTACCTAGCCGTAGGCAACGACAGGCAGTTTGCCAGCTTATGCATGGTGCTGGGCGAGCCTGCGCTGGCGCACAAGCCGGAATTCATGGATGCGAAGGCGCGCTCCACCAACCGCGCTGCGCTGCGCGAAAGGCTTGTCTCGCTGCTGCAGGAGGTGGATGGCAAGGCGCTGTCAGAGCACCTAATGCAGGAAGGCGTGCCGAGCGCGCCTATTCTCGACGTAAAAAGCGCGCTCGAGCATCCGCATACCGAGCATCGACAGATGGTGGTACGCATGCCGGACGGCTATACCGGCATTGGATCGCCAATCAAGCTGAGCCGCACGCCCGCAACTTACCGTCTTGCCCCACCGGATGCGGACTGAAACGGCGTTATGTCGCACACCCTGCCAATATGATGAGACCAACTATGCCAACTTTAAGCCAAAAAGCACAATTCCACTGGGACGATCCGCTGCTGCTGGACCAGCAGCTTACTGACGAAGAGCGCATGGTGCGCGATGCCGCGGCTGCCTACTGCCAGGACAAGCTGCAGCCGCGCGTGCTGGACGCCTTCCGCAATGAAACCACCGATCCGGCCATCTTCCGTGAAATGGGCGAACTCGGCCTGCTCGGCCCAACCATTCCCGAACAGTACGGCGGCCCCGGACTGAACTATGTCAGCTACGGCCTGATCGCTCGCGAAGTCGAGCGCGTCGATTCCGGCTACCGCTCGATGATGAGCGTGCAGTCCTCGCTGGTGATGGTGCCGATCTATGAATTCGGCACCGAAGAGCAGAAGCAGAAGTTCCTGCCCAAGCTGGCCCGCGGCGAATGGATAGGCTGCTTCGGCCTGACCGAACCCAACCACGGCTCCGACCCCGGCTCCATGGTCACCCGCGCCAGGAAGGTCGACGGCGGCTATGAGCTGTCCGGCGCGAAGATGTGGATTTCCAACTCCCCGATCGCCGACGTGTTCGTGGTCTGGGCCAAGGACGACGAAGGCGCGATCCGCGGCTTCATTCTGGAAAAAGGCATGCAGGGCCTGTCGGCCCCCGCCATCCACGGCAAGTTCGGCCTGCGCGCCTCGATCACCGGCGAGATCGTGATGGATGGCGTGTTCTGCCCGGAAGAGAATGCCTTCCCGGACGTGCGCGGCCTGAAGGGCCCGTTCACCTGCCTGAACTCGGCCCGCTACGGCATCGCCTGGGGCGCGCTGGGCGCGGCCGAAGCCTGCTGGCACACCGCGCGCCAGTATGTGCTGGACCGCAAGCAGTTCGGCAAGCCGCTGGCGGCCAACCAGCTGATCCAGAAGAAGCTGGCCGACATGCAGACCGAGATCACGCTGGGCCTGCAGGGCTGCCTGCGGCTGGGCCGGATGAAGGACGAAGGCACGGCGGCGACCTCGATCACCTCGATCATGAAGCGCAATTCCTGCGGCAAGGCGCTGGACGTGGCCCGCATCGCGCGCGACATGCTGGGCGGCAACGGCATCTCGGACGAGTTCGGCGTGATCCGCCACATGGTGAACCTGGAAGTGGTCAACACCTATGAAGGCACCCACGACATCCATGCGCTGATCCTGGGCCGCGAACAAACCGGCATCGCCGCGTTCTAAATGTTTGAGCGTTCCAAGTTAGTCATTGCGCCCATAAACTTAAATCTCGACGTTGACTAAGCGGTTTTGACGATAAGCAACGGCGTAGTTATGCGTGTCTATGCAATACGGTCGTGTAAAGGTAGTCGAGCGGACGTCTGCTCGACCGTGCTCAATGTCTGAAAGATGTCTGATTTGCCAATTGCTGAGGTGCTGTGACAGGCCGCATCTGAGAACGGCGACTTAAACCTGGCTCGTCACTCCACCAGCGAATCCGCGGCAGCAACCGGAAATGTATCCCGCGAAGTTCGGGCGCGTGAGGTTCCGTCCATTTACGCGCCTGCCTTGGGTGGACGATAGAAAAATGGAACGGTGACGTTACCGCTGGCGTAGCTTGGTGGAGCGCTAAATGGGCTGCCTCAAGCAGCCTGGAGAACAGATCGTGGCCCGACGCTGATAGCAAGTCGCTGAAATACCAGCGCGTGCCACCGTGCGGGAGCCTCTTCGTGTCGTTGCCCTCCCATTGCCGTTGCATACGCCACCACTGCGTTTATTCAAGACTGAAAGCAGAGGTCGACGATAACGATTAAAAGACAGTAGTGGACCAAAACCAGCCTAGCAGATAAGGTCTTGTCTTGGCCGATAGAGGAAGAACTGCACTTTTGAAAATACCGATGAACGCGTCAAGCTATTAAATGAAAATTAGGTGGGTCTTTTTGTAACTCTTGGGTGGTCTGAAATCAAGTAACATCCTATTTACTTGCGGGATGTGAGAACGAAACGGTGGCACGCGATCTTCCCCCTTTGCACCCTCGGTTTGATGTGTGCTTGCAGGCGGTCTTTCAAAAATCATTGATCGGAAAAACATGAAGAAAAAATGGTTGGTCTCCGTCATTACCGTGATGATGTGCGCCGCTTCCTCGGTTTGCGTGGCCCAGACGGCTAATCCGGATAATGCACTGCTGCAACTTGCGCAAAGCCATAAGGATGATTTGATGAAGGACCTTGCCACGTTGGTCAATTTCGATTCCGGCACAGACGACGCGAAGGGTCTGAAGCAGGTGGAGACCATGCTAGCGCTGCGGCTGAAGGAAGTCGGCGCGAATGTCGAAATCGTCGCGGCGCCGCCGGCCGCGGGCAATATGGTGATTGGAAAAATGCAGGGCATTGGCGCCAGGAACATCATGCTGATGATTCATTACGACACGGTCTTCGGCACGGGTGAAGCTGCGAAACGTCCGTTCAGGGTCGAGGGCAACAGGGCTTACGGTCCTGGTGTGGCCGATGCCAAGGGCGGGGCGCTGCTAATCGTCCACGCGCTGGATATCGCTCGCGAACGGGGTTTTCGAGATTACAAGACGCTGACCGTGCTCTTTAATCCGGATGAAGAAAAAAGCTCGCTCGGTTCGCGTGACATGATCGCCAAACTGGCTGCTGAACAGGACTACGTGCTGGTCTATGAGCCGCCTGAATCGGACGTGGTCACCGTTGCGACCAACGGCATTGCCTACGTTCACCTCGATGTGAAGGGCAAGGCGTCTCATGCCGGCTCCGCGCCGGAAGCCGGGCGCAATGCCGCTGTCGAACTTTCGAACCAGATCATCCAACTCAAAGACTTGGGTAGCAGCGCCAAGGGGACGACTGTTAATTGGACAGTGGTAAAGTCTGGCGACCGCGTGAACATCATTCCGGAAAAAGCCAGTGCTACAGCTGACATGCGCATGTCCGACCTCGGCGAGATTGGGCGCGTGCAGTCCGATGCAGACGCGATCATTCAGAAAAAGCTGATACCTGAAACTGAGGTAAGCGTAAGGGTAGAAAACCGCCGTCCGCCATTCAGCCGCAACCCGGACAGCGACCGCCTAGCCGCCATGGCCGATGGCATCTATAAGGAGTTAGGCAAGTCGATCAAACCATTGGCCATGCGCTACGGCACCGACGCCGGTTTCGCCTACAATCCGAAGTCCACCAAGCCGGTCGTGCTGGATGGCATGGGCATCGTCGGCGACCGTATCCATTCGTCGGATGAATGGGCCGACCTGGACAGCGTGGCGCCCAGGCTGTACTTGACCGTTCGCATGTTGGAAATGATGGGAAAGTAGCCTGTGTGCCGACGAGGTAGTTGCGCGCGGCATGGGGCGATTCATCAACGGCCCTACGCTGACCCGGAAAGCCGCTGTAATCAGTCACTTCTCCAGTTCCAGCTACGGTAGCAAACCGCCAGGAGCCGTCACTCGCAAAATGAACGAATGCCACTTTGGTTAGCTAAATGGTGTGAGCAGAAGAGTTCTTTTGCGCCTACCATGCAATTGCAGTGGCGGGGCGATCAAATGCATTTCACGCTGAGGCGGCTGTAATCGGTAGGCCCGACACGGCGTTGCCATGACGTGTCTGCATCCAGGCGGAAGCCATCGTAGTGAAGGGGAAAGCTCACCCCTCTCGCGGCGATGATCGCTTGTTCTTAATAGGAGGCTACATGCAACACAAGGAAAAAGTCTGCACCAGAAGCATCTCCCGTCTGACCGTCATCTTGCTCGCTGTCACGTCCATGCTCGGCGCTTGCGCGCAAATCGGTGACATGCATGCTGCCCCGGAAAGCGCTGCAATCTCGAAGGAGAGAATAGCTGCCATCGTGGCTAGCCCGGATCGGCGTCCCGCCGATCGCGCTAACGACCAACGTCGCAAGCCCGAACAAGTCCTGGAATTCATTGGCCTACGGACAGGCATTACCGCGATGGACCTCGGCGCCGGAGGAGGATATACCACGGAACTCCTCGCACGCGCAGTGGGTCCTAGCGGCAAGGTGTACGGGCAAAGCGCGCCGCGCAATCCAAACGCTGCGCCGCCGGCGTCTCCCGAGGTGGGTGTTGCAACCAATCTTGCTCAGACGGCCCCACCGCGCCCGGCTTCAGTCCCATCCCCCGTTACATTAGCCGAACGTGCCAAGAATTCTGCGCTAAGTCATATCGTTCCGATCGTCAGGCCGTTCGACAACCCGTTTCCGCCCGAAGTCGCGTCCAATGGACTGGACCTGGTGACATTCATGTTCAATTATCATGACATGGGGCACCTTCAGGTAGACCGTGCGCGGTTGAATAGAGCAGTGTTTGCCGCGCTCAAGCCGGGAGGCGTGTATGTCATTGCCGATCACTCGGGTCGTCCTGGAACCGGGATCTCGGAGTCGGGAACGGTGCATCGGATCGAGGAAACCTTTTTGCGGCAAGAAGTCGAAGCTGCGGGATTCGTGCTGGCGGCAGAGGGAAATTTCCTGCACAATCCCTCTGACCTGCGTGACAAAAATATGCCGGAACCGCCGCAGCCCAAGGATGCGTTCATCCTCAAATTCATCAAGCCGAGCGGAAAGTAAGAAAGGCGAGCTGTGGGCTGCTATAGCAGCGAAGATCTAGGGCTTTTTGCTTTGCAATCCGGGACAGAGCCCGGGGTATCGCACACTCAATGCGACGCTGCCCGCGGCAATCTATTGGGCAGGATGGCAGCAATTGGTCGAAATTCACCGTTCGCCAAACCACCGCGACCGTCTGCTTGCGCAATCGGTAGTTCAGATTGATAGCAGACCATCGTTGATTTTTTGTAAAGGGCAAAAACGTTTAGAAGCCCTCACTCGCTGTAACCATACTCGTTCACCGAGGAGCTCAAAAATTTTCCGCATGTCTCGCCTGCGATGATTTGTTCCCCACGCCTTTAGTCCATCAAATATCTGCCCTCACGATGTATTCAGAAGTCGGTGCCCTCATCCTTTTGGCAGCTTTAATGCATGCAGGGTGGAACGCCATGCTGCATGGAAGCAAAGACCGCTATCTTTCAATGTCGTGGATGTGTCTAACAATGAGTTTCAGTGCGGCCCTTGCAATCTTTTTTCTGCCGCTGCTCACAATCTCTTCCTGGCCATACATAGCGATTTCCGGCGTCGTGCACGTGTTGTACAACCTTTTTCTGATTAGGGCGTACGAAAACGGCGACCTAAGCACGGCCTATCCGATTGCACGCGGCTCTTCACCGTTACTAGTGGCATCCGGCGCCTTTCTGTTTGCAAATGAAGACTTGACTCTGCGTCACACGCTTGGAATCCTGCTTGTGTCTGCAGGCATCGTCGTATTGGCATTGCAGCGCGGCAGAGTAACACGACGCGGATCAGTCACCGCATTTTTGACCGGGGCGACCATCGCCGTATATACCGTTGTGGACGGAATGGGAGTGCGACAAGCGGGCGGCACAACCGCAGCAGCAGCAGCTTATACCGCGTGGTTGTTTTTACTCTTCTTTTTGACACCGGCAATATACGTGTTCAGGCACGGCATGGTGGCATTGCTCGCACCTGTAAAGGACGTGGCGACCTTTGCAACCGGAGGGCTGATCTCGGCTCTGGCATACGGCATCGTCATTTGGGCAATGCAAAACGGCGCAATGGGAGCGCTGTCAGCGCTGCGAGAAACCAGCGTGTTCTTCGCGGCCTTGCTAGGACGCGCTTTCCTCAACGAGCATCTGAACGCTGGGAAAATACTCGCCTGCCTAGTAATTGTGCTCGGCGCGTTGGCAATCGGCGCTTAAACCTTAAATAGCAACGTCGTGTGACACCATACCCTGATGGATCGAAAGGACCGTTTCGGGTCGAACCTGCTCGTTCGACCCATCACACTATTCGACCAGCTCGACTTTCAGAAGCTAGTCGACGTCACAAGGCCGAGCAGGGTGTGGTAGGAAAATAGTCCAGCGTTTCAGCCACCGACGGCAGCCGCCAAGCGACGCCCGATGTATGCTGCTCCAGCGTAGCCTTTCGCGCCGCAACGTGCGATATTTTAGTCAAAGTCTTTGTGCCAATACGGCCGAAGTTTATTGCCCGTACGCGGAATTGGCCTGAGCAAGCCAATTCGTTCGGAATAACGCAAGATGTGGACACCCAATCTAGTGGATGAAAAGACTTGCTGGATGGTTAATGGGGGCGCCATGGAAAGGAATCGTAGTTGCTTGGGTGCGTTTGAAGTTAAGGACAATTGATACGAGCATCACTGGAAATCTTTTGCTCCCTACGGCAACGAAAGCAAGTAGGAGATGCGCCGGCATTCCCGGGCCGCAGCGGGAAGACGCAATCCGAATCACCATCGCGGGCAAGGTCACAGGCTGCAGCGCATTCGTTCCCCGAAGGCTTGCGGAAGCGTCCAGCGAAGTGACGACCAGCACCATGACCATGCTTTTTAACCGTGTTATCGCCTGCGCTCACAGTCGAACGTAGATTATAGAAAATCTCTATCGGATGGTTTGTTTTAATTTGTTTTGAGTATGCAGGTCGTCGACTTAAACTTCACGAAGTTGTAAATGAACTTCACACCTTAGAGGAGCGCGTTATGTCTGAAGAAGCAAAATGCCCGGTCGCACATGAGAAAAAGCAGATTCGTACGAATGCGCACTGGTGGCCTGATCAGTTAAACCTCGGCATTCTGCATCAGCACGGAAAGCTGGGCGATCCCATGCTTGAGGATTTCGACTACAAGAAAGAATTTCAGAATCTCGATCTGAAGGCCGTCATTGCAGACCTGCACGCACTGATGACCGATTCGCAAGACTGGTGGCCTGCCGACTATGGCCATTACGGCCCCTTCTTCATCCGCATGGCCTGGCACTCCGCCGGCACCTACCGCATCTTCGACGGCCGTGGCGGCGCCCGATCGGGCGAGCAGCGTTTCGCGCCATTGAACAGCTGGCCGGACAACGGGAACCTCGATAAGGCTCGCCGCCTGCTGTGGCCAATCAAGCAGAAGTACGGCAAACAGGTGTCCTGGGCCGATCTGATGATTCTGGCCGGCAACGTCGCGCTAGAATCCATGGGCTTCAGGACCTTTGGCTTTGGTGGCGGTCGCGAAGACGTGTGGGAACCGACACCCGTCGATTGGGGTCCGGAATCGACCTGGTTGGGGGACGAGCGGTACAGCGGCGAACGCGAACTGGCCAAGCCATTGGCCGCAGTGCAGATGGGCTTGATTTACGTGAATCCGGAAGGCCCGAACGGCAATCCTGATCCGGCCAGGTCCGCACATGACATCCGCGACACCTTCGGTCGCATGGCCATGGACGATTACGAGACGGTGGCATTAATCGCCGGCGGACATACCTTCGGCAAGTGCCATGGCGCCGGTCCGGCCCATCATGTCAGCCATGAACCGGAAGGTGCGAACATCGAAGAGCTGGGTTTCGGCTGGAAGAACGCTTATGACACCGGCGTCGGCGCACACGCCATTACAAGCGGGTTGGAAGGCGCCTGGACGCCGACCCCGACCCAGTGGGACATGAGCTATTTCGAGACGCTGTTCGGCCATGAATGGGAGTTGACCAAGAGCCCGGCGGGCGCCCACCAGTGGAAGCCCAAGGGGGATACGGGTCGCAATGTGCCCGACGCGCACATCCCTGGCAAGCTGCATCAGCCCATGATGAGCACGGCCGATATGGCGCTCAAGATCGATCCGGCTTACGAGAAGATATCGCGTCACTTCATGGCCAACCCGCAGGAGTTCGCCGATGCTTTCGCCCGCGCCTGGTTCAAGCTGACGCACCGCGACATGGGCCCCAAGGTCCGCTACCTCGGCCCCCTGGTACCGCAGGAGGATTTGCTCTGGCAGGATGTGGTGCCGGCAGTCGATCATCCCTTGGTAGACGAGGCGGACATCGCGGCGCTGAAAAGAAAAGTACTGGACTCGGGCCTGACGGTGCCGCAATTAGTCAAGACGGCATGGGCTTCCGCTTCTTCCTTTCGCGGCAGCGACCTGCGTGGCGGCGCTAATGGCGCACGCGTCAGGCTAACACCCCAGAAAGACTGGGAAGCGAACGAGCCGGCAGAACTGGCGAAAGTGCTTACCAAGCTGGAAGAGATCCAGATAGCTTTTAATGGCTCCGCTTCGGTCGGCAAGAAAATTTCACTGGCCGATCTGATCGTTCTGGCGGGGTGCGCCGCAGTGGAAGCGGCTGCGTGGAAAGCCGGACACCAGATCAGCGTGCCATTCGCTCCCGGGCGTACGGATGCGTCGCTGGAACAGACTGACGTCAATTCCTTCGAGGTATTGGAGCCAGCCATCGACGGATTTCGCAACTACGTCCGCAAGGGAGGCGAAGATCATGTGGCGAAAGGCTTGATCGACAAAGCCAGCCTGCTGACCTTGACCGCGCCCGAGATGACCGTGCTCGTTGGCGGCATGCGGGCGCTGGGGGCCAACGCCAACAGTGTGCAGCATGGCATCCTGACCACGCGCCCTGGGACCCTGACGCCGGATTTCTTCGTAAACCTGCTTGACATGCGCACGGCGTGGAAGAAGGTCGAAGGCGCCGCAGGCGTGTTCGAAGGCGCCGACAGGACAACCGGAGAGCGGCGCTGGACCGCAACCCTGGCTGACCTCATCTTCGGCTCCAATGCGCAGTTGCGCGCCCTCTGCGAGGTATATGCGGCAGCCGACGGGGAATCACACTTTATGCAGGACTTCGTCAAGGCCTGGACGAAGGTAATGAACCTGGATCGTTTTGATCTGGAATATGGCAAGGCCGCTTGAGCCGACAGCATGATGAACGGGGGTTGTCCGCACAGGTGGATAACCCGTTTTTCATTCTCTCTGCTATAACGGGCGCGACAAACCTGACTGAGAGCGCCTGCTACGAGCAAGTATTCCCAGTCGCCCAGGAATCTTTTCAAAGCGTTGCCGTGTCTTCGCGAGAGGGGCTGCAAGGAGTGCCCAGCGATTTGATGCATTGAAATCAGGTTATCTCGATTCATCGGTATAGCGTATCAATAATCGATAAGGAACCGGCACCCGTTGCAGGAAAGTTTTTGAGCTTGCTTTCTTCGCTAAGGATTGCGCGCCACGGGCTGATTGCACCGTAGATATGGCAAAAGCCGGCCTGAAGCATCCTTAGAAATTCGCACTTTAAGCAGCGCGTCACGAAGAAAATGAAGCCTGTGCAAGCAATGAAATTCATCAAAACAGTACTCGCGACAGAGCTGAAGTCCGAATATCAGTTTCAAGCATTCAGTGCTATCCTAGATTCATGAAAAACCTGCTCATCGTCTTTTTGCTGCTCATTTTTTCATTCCAAGGTGCTACGGTGGCTATCGGGAAGGAAGTGGCAGTTGCTTTACAGCTGGAAAATCAGCAGGCTTCTACTGTTATGAAATTTGTAGACGTTGATAACGATACTGATGGCTTGAAAGTTTCTTCTACGATTGAAGAATTGTCTGATTACATTGTTTTTGATTCATCTATTGCACAGGCGCTTCATTCTGTTACTGCTCAGCGGATGGCCAGCGTCCCTTTTCTGTCAATTATTCTTCCTACGCTCAAACCGCCTCCCTGCGGTTGAACATTCGAACTCTCCGCATGCATGGCAGGAACTGATCTTGCCACGTCCCTTGCCTACGCGATTGAGGCGCGCAGCGCCCCATGTCCGCACGGCTTGTTCATGTTCGAAGAAAATAGGAAAAAACCCATGTTTAACTCGATACTATGGCCCGTCGATGGATCACCCTTGTCGCTCAAACCACTGGATGCGGTAACGAACTTGGCAAGGTTGACGCGGGCAAAAGTCGTGGTGTTGTCGGTCGCCGAGCCGCGCCTTTTTAGAGCTTCTGACTCTGATTCCATCGAATCGGGCGATACTGCAGAAACCATGCATCTCGACGCTGCCAGCCATATAATGAATGAATTAAGAGTTGCGATCAAAGAAGCAGGTATTAATTGCGAAACCATTGTATTGCTGTCGGCAGACCCTAGCATTCAAATAGTGGATACAGCACAGAAGATGCACTGCGACTTGATTGTCATGGCTACACGCGGGAAGATGGGCGTGATTGATACCGTATTCGGCGAAAGCACGACCCAGCAAGTGCTCCAGAAGTCGGCGGTTCCACTATTAATCTTGCCATAATTCTATAACCCCTTTATGAGAAGCACCTTGCATTCAAGATCGTGCGGGGTGCTTCTACTCGAACCCATCGGCGGTTATAAAGCTGCCAGCCTTAGGAAGTTCAAAACATGTCATCTTGACGGAACAATGCCGGGATTAGCGGCGCATGACGGTTTAATCGGATGGTGCTTATTGAAGCGCGAAGTCCAGTCGTCGGTGTCGATGATCTTAATGGCGTCGTGCAATCTTTTCCAACTACAGCTGTGCTTCCCGGAGATCGTCGGATGTACCGGCGATGCTTGATGGATCATCAGCCTTTTGACCAAGCATGTATTGCAAAAGGATATAGCGGCGCATGGATGCTGATTTAACTGTCGTGATCGATTATGCGCTGGCAAGCCTCTCATGCCGGCTTCCAGGTCATCGCATTTTGCTATCGCCGCGCAATAGTGTTCAGCGAGCAAGTCGCGTTCGTGTTTATGTTCCAGATTCTGGATGTGAATTTTCGGGGCCTCAGTATCTGCTTAAGCCCTTTGAGGGTGGCTTCAAAGTTCTAAGATATTTCTTCATTACGCATTGCCTCCGTGTTTCTACGTGGAATTATACGCAGACGAGACGCATATTGTTGGCGCGGTTACGGAAAGGGGCAACAGAGCCGGAAAGGATTCTTTACGCAGACTGCGAGAGTGCAGAAGGCTATAAAGTGACTGCCTGTCGTGATGATGATGATACCTCTAGCGTTTCGACATCTTCCATTACAAGCGGTAACCGCTTTCCCCTGTACTTCAGCCATTTATGAACTTCGGTGAAGCGACGGATTTGGGTCGATTTTTGCCATCCGCCAGCCATCAGGAATCTCTGCATATAGATTGATAACGGACCTTTCTCGACGTCAATTAAGCAGCATATGGAGGTACTTTAAAGGTTCTTTTACAGTGGCAGAAGGCCGCCCTATATTTGTTAATCACCTTGAAAATCGACAAAGAACCTTTTTCGTCCCGCCAATGAGCTTCGGTAAATGCTTTTGATCCTGCCGGTAAAGTCAAACACACCGAATTGCTGCCATGAGGCATCACGCTGGACTAGACATTACGCAACGTCAAGGATATCTAAGTCTGGTGCTTTAATGAGATGGACCTTGCTCGACAATAACTTAGTGTAGGGTCTCAATGGATTAAAGGATTGAATGTGGGGAAGATATTAAACGGGGTCTTATCCCAACTGTCGCCGTCACTCTTAGCTCTACTGGTTTTGGGCTTGACTGTACTTACGGTCTTATCTGACTATTTCGTCGGCGCAGAAATCTCGCTTGGAATCTTTTACCTAGCCCCTATCTCGATCACGGCTTGGTACGGAAGGCTTCTTCCTGCATTTTTACTTTCTGTCTTGTGCAGCACTTTGACGATCTTGGTCGCCCAGCAAGGGTGGCAAACGACGGCTGTCATGATATGGGGTGGAATTGCCCATGTAGTGTTTTTCTGCGTGGTTTCGAGCCTTCTCGTTCGTCTTAAAGCGGTTCTAGAACACGAAATAATTCTGGGCCGCACGGACCACCTCACCGGTGTTTTGAACCGGCGCGCGTTATTTGAACAGTTAGAACTGATTTTTAATTTGGCGCGGCGGCAACGCTCACCTATCACGCTAGTGTACCTTGACGTCGACAAGTTTAAGCAGATAAACGACAGCGCGGGGCACAAGGCTGGCGATGCAGTGTTGAACGCAGTTGCAAGCTGCCTTCTTAAACATCGCCGGCGCACAGATCTTGTTGGCCGACTAGGGGGAGATGAATTTGCGGTGGCTTTGCCCGACACAGACCATCATGCGGCGAGAATGCTCCTGGACGGTCTAAACAAGCAATTCAGTACCGGTCAAATTCCTTTTCGCGAAATTACCTGTAGCATCGGGGTCGCTACATTCGTATCCATGCCATCTAGCGTTACAGAGGCCATCAGTTTTGCAGATACATGCATGTATGAGGTCAAGCAACGCGGCGGCGACGGCATTTCCTTTGTAGTTTACAACCGCTCCTCTACCTTCAGCCAGTAAGCCATTTGGCGTTAGTAGGACGATCAGGCTAGTGCTCCTGGACCAGGCCATCTACAAGTTAAGCAGGAATAGGAGATTCTACTTATCAACCTGCTGAAGGCCAAGGACGCCCTTTGACAAGAACCGGGCAATATAGAAACTTCTCACAAAAAACTCACAATTAAGACTGATAGCGGACATTTTCTCTATGTCAATGAACTGCCTACATTGGCGAAAAACAGCATTGGGAGCCAAGTGCAGCTCATGAATCACGTCGAGTTTCTAAGATTGCGGGCATGCCTGACGGTAGGATGCCCCATAGATTTGCCGGAGCTAGCAAGCCTACCAGTAAGTTGCGGGAACCAATTGGCTTGCTGGTCCGGCGAGTTTTTGCGCACAGAATAAAATCTTGCGCAGATCGGCTTTTGGCATTGACGCAGCATTACAGCTTGTTCGCTTCCATTGGCCTGTCGATCTCGGGCGGATTGCCTCCTCTAGTTTCGCGTCGCCATGTCTTGCAGTGAAGGCAAGCTGTCCAAGCCCGAAATTGCGGTTGCTCTCCAGAGCTTGAAAACTGATTTGATGCCCCTGCACGCGCCGCTATCGGTATGCCTATCTCTATATGTCACAAAACTACATGGCCATACGTCTATTGATCAAGGGCGGCGCGTTGGGCGCTGCCCCGTAAATAGAAAGGCTCTCCATGTCACTCGCTGCCCGCATTTCCCTTGCCAAGCACGCATCGGCCAACTTCAAAGCACTGTTCAATCTGTCCACCTCGGTAAAACAAAGTTCACTGGGAGAGCGGCTGGTCGAGCTGATTAACCTGCGTGTCTCCCAAGTTAACGGCTGTGGTTTGTGCGTCGATATGCACTGGCGCGACCTGATCCGCCAGGGAGTAGAGCCCCGCCATGTCAACGCCGTTGCCGTTTGGCGCGAGGCGCCTTTTTTCACTGAGCGTGAGCGAGCTGCCCTGCGCTGGGTAGAAATTCTCAACGGTCAGCCCCATTCCAACGCCAGTGATGAAGAATTCGCTCTCGTGAGAGCGCAATTTTCCGATACCGAAATTGTTGAGCTTGGCTACGCAGTGGCTACAATCAGGGCGTGGAATACTCTTAATCTGAGCCTCCGCAATCCTATTCCAGACGTACCGGCTCCGGGATTCTAAAAATTTGATTGAGGAAGCATCAGAAAGCCAATCAAGATGGAAGCACAAAACAGTATCAGTCCCGATGGCGTGTTTGCCGGACTGCGCAAGCGTCTGTTTACAACAGCTTACCGGATGCTGGGATCGCGCGCCGATGCTGAGGACATAGTGCAGGATGCTTGGCTGCGCTGGCAAAGCGCTGACCATGCAAACTTACAATCGGCAGAGGCATGGCTAGTGACGGTCACTACGCGGCTGGCGCTTGACCGGCTGCGCGAACGCAAGGCAGAAAGGCAAAGTTATCCGGGATGGTGGCTGCCCGAACCGTTGGTGGAAGTGGACGAGAATACGCCGGAGACAGCAGCGGAGTTGGCAAGCGACGTATCACTTGCTTTGCTCTGGGCGCTCGAACGGCTGAGCGCCGAAGAGCGTGCTGCCTTCCTTCTGCGACAGGCCTTCGACCAGGATTATGCTGACATCGCCGCGTTGCTAAGCAAGAGCCAAGCAAGTTGCCGGCAGCTTGTACATCGCGCACAGGAAAAACTGCGTGACGAGCGGCCACGTTTCCAGGCGACTCCTGAAGCACATCGAGAGCTCCTCGGCGCCTTCATGCAGGCTGCGGGCCGCGGTGATCGACAGGCGATGAAGGCGCTGCTTTCGGCGAATGTTGCTTTCATCAGCGACGGCGGTGGAAAAACGCCGTCCTTTCATCGCATTCTACGCGGTGCAGGGCGTATTGCCGGCGTGTTCTGGTCGATTGAAAACTTGTATCCCGGGTGCGTGCAGTATCGAATGGCCCGGATCAATGGTGAACCGGGCTTGCTACGCTATGTCAATGGCACAATTGAGTCAGCGCAGTCCTTCTGCATCGAGGACGGTCGAATAGTAGCTGTTTTCATCGTACGCAATCCAGACAAGCTCTCGAGTGCACCTCAGCACTTTTCACCATGACCCCGACGTTATGCGTTAGAGCGTTTTCACAGCTGAAGGTCTGACTGTTGGCTATCCACCCGACCGCTACGCCTGCCACTTAGCCCAAAACAAGAAGTTCAATGAAATTCTGATTGGGATCTGTCACAAAGCGCGGAAGTCATCCGTCTTCGGTGAGATAGGTCAATTTCTTGGCCGTCGAAGACCTCCATCTTGAAAGGTTGAACATCATGAATCGCGCGAATTGGTTCGCCGTCTCTCCTGAGGGCGCAAAGGTAATCGGTGCCTTGCATCACTATGTTGTTAAAGACACGAACCTGCCCAGTACTCTTATCCATCTTGTCTTCCTGCGTGTATCACAGATCAACGGGTGCGCTCACTGCATCGATATTCACACACGCGACCTAATTAGAGAGGGTGTTTCGATCGACAAGGCTGTACTGGTCCCGGTCTGGCACGAAGCTGCGTATCTTTTCACCGAGCACGAGCGTGCTGCTCTAGCGTGGTCTGAGGAAGTCACACGTGTAAGCGAAACGCATGTATCTGACGAGGCCTACGCATCTGCTCTGGCTGTATTCGGCGAGAAGGACTTAGTCGAGTTGACCTTGACCATTTCGGCCATGAACGCGATCAACCGGCTTGGCGTCAGCTTCCGCCTAAAGCCTCGCGCAAGGAGTTGACGGCCCTTTTGAAAGTCGTACCAATGTAGGCTATGGGTTGAATCCACAGTCGACTATCGCCGTTCGAAGCGCCGCCGTGAATGTCCGCTCACTAAAACGAGCACTGAGACTGAAAGCAATGGAATGGACTCCTCCTCCCCGAAAGGGCACCGTGGTGCCACACTGGAGTTTCCACACAACCAGCCGTGAAAGAGGGGTCCACCATGAAGCTTATTCGCGTTGGGGTCGATTTGGCAAAGAATGTCTTCGAGGTCCACGGTGTTGATCGCACCGAGAAGCCTGTCTGGCGCAAGAAGCTGAGCCGTATTGACTGGTTAGAGGCGGTGTTGGAGCGAATTGAACCGGGCTGTGATATCGGCATGGAAGCCTGTGGTGGCGCCCAACACTGGGCGCGCCAGTTGCAGGCCCATGGCTATACCGTCAAGCTGGTTGCGCCACAGTTCGTCAAACCTTACGTCAAGAGCAACAAGAACGACGCCAACGATGCTGAAGCCATTTCTGAAGCGATGGGTCGGCCTAGCATGCACTTCATAGCAGTTAAGACGGTCGAGCAGCAAGATATTCAGGCTGTGCACCGTATCCGGGCTGAACTGATCAGGCAGCGCCCTGCCAAAGGCAATCAAGTTCGAGGCTTATGCTTGGAATATGGACTAGCCGCTCCGCGAGAATTAATGCAGTTGCGTGCGGCTATCCCGTATTGGTTAGAAGACCAGGCAAATGGCTTGAGCAGCCGGTTTCGCCGATTGCTCACAGGCCTTTGGGAGGATCTTCTAGGGTTTGATAAACGGCTCAAGGAACCGGATGCCGAAATCGCGCTGATTGCAGAAACGGATCCAGTCGCCAGTCGGCTGCAGCAACTTCGGGAAGTCGGCCCAATCATTGCCACGGCAATGGTGGCCACGGTCGGCAGCGCGACACAATTCGCCAATGGCAGGCAAATGGCAGCCGCACTGGCCCTGACACCGCGGCAGAACAGTTCCGGTGGCAAGGAGCGCCTGCTTGGTATCAGCAAGCGGGGCGATGCTTACCTACGCATGCTCTTGATTCCCGGCGCACGGTCGATAATCCGAACTGCCGGGTCAAAGACAGACCGGCTTAGCCAATGGGTCTTGCGCCTTGCCAATACACGGCGCACGGTTGTCGCGGCGGTTGCACTGGCAAACAAGACTACACGCATTGCCTGGCCCATGATTATGAAAGGTTCGGACTACCAGCCTGGCAGGGTGACAGCTTAAGCAGCAGAATCGAAGTGTTTAACGAGGAGTAGTGTCCAACCACGATTGCAAGACAAGCCGTTGATGGCCGACAGGTCGAACCGGCGCTGGTAGAACCCGAAAAGGTCTGTGGCAGAAAAGCCCGAAAAAGCGACAGGGAACTGGCGCGCGAATAGCCCATTATGGTCGAGCACCACTACAGGTGCAGCAGTTAGACACCGGATATACGTGGGCAGTCGTACCTAACGCCAAAAAACGGATTGTTTGCAAAAGAGGAGGAGTCCATATACAAACCTTCGACAAGGTTTTTTGAACGGTCAAAAATGGCCAACAGCTGCCCTTCTAACAGCGACTACAACTAATCGCTTGTATACTATAAGCCGCCGTTCTGTCCCGGCTAAGGACAGCCGCAAAAACATCAGGAACGACAGTCCAAATGGGATCTAGCCAATACTTGGCAAAACCTATTCTGGGCACTTTTTTCCAAATTTCGGCGGTCTGACTATGCTGCTACCGAATAACTTTGGTCGGGTCCTCGCCATAAGGCGGTGAGTAAATAACCATCAGCTTGACTGGGGTGTCACTTGTCGCCGTAAATACATGCGGGATATCGGCAGGGAAGAAGCAGCAGTCTCCTGGCACCATTTCCTTGCGCTCTCCACCGACTTCAGCCACTGCAGTGCCTTCCAACAGATAACAAACCTGTTCAATGCCAGGATGGGCGTGCGGCAGTGCGCCGTGGTTTTTCTCGATCACCCCAATCAGCACTTCAACATGCTTTGCTCCAACTGTCTCAGCTGAGATCAAGCGGTAATTGCTCGTTCCATGATGATTGGCAGGATGGTAGGGCTTCACGTCTTCCATACGGATGAAATAGCTTTTGCTCACAACAGGCCTTCGCTCTTAGGGTTTATGTCTCACTTGCGCATCCTCAATGGCACCTGAGATGGCGGTCCAGAGGGTTGACTCGTCAACTCGCGGATTGTACTAGCGCCAATAAACGAGCTTATGATCTTTTTTTTGTATCGTACGAGATGTTTTTACGATTGGACATGTATCGTTCAGTGGTGAAAGATGAGGTAATCGTCTCGCGCTATAGAGTCGAATTAAAACTATTGGAGATACATATGAAGTCCATTACCTTCATGCTGGCTGCCGTCCTTGGTATCACAAGCGCACTCGCAAGCGCACAGTCATATCCGTCCCGTCCCATCTCATTAGTTGTTCCATTCGCGGCCGGTAGTGGCACCGATGCCGTTGCACGAGTACTTGCGAAGAAATTAGGGGAGCGGCTGAATCAGACTATCATCGTCGATAACAAACCGGGCGCCAGTGCACAGATTGCGACCAATTTTGTGGCCAATGCGAAGCCGGATGGTTATACGCTTCTCATGACCACAAACACCGGCCACTCGGCAAATCCCAGCCTTTTCAAACAGCTGAGCTATGACCCGATCAAAGGATTTACGCCGATCACCCTGGTTGGTGAACTTCCTTTCGCCGTTGTCGTGAATAACAAACTTCCTGTGAAGACCATGAAGGAATTCGTCGACTACGCCAAAGCAAATCCCGGAAAATTAACGTATGGCACCCCCAATAGCACATCGTTGGTTGCCACTGAGACCATCAAACGTCTGGCCGGCATCGATTTGCTGCAGGTACCCTATAAATCCAGTCCGCAAGCCATGACGGACCTGATCGGCGGGCAAATTGACTTCTATGTCGTAGATTTTGGCTCCGGCATGTCGATGATTAAGGCCGACAAGGTCAAAACTCTCGCCGTCACAACGAAAGCCCCATCCAAGCTGTTGCCAGTCGTGCCCCCAGTCGCCCAGACAATTACTGGCTTCGATCTGACATCATGGAACGGCATTTTTGGGCCTGCTAATCTTCCTAAGCCTATCGTTGAGCAACTTAACACAGAAATCCTTGCCGTATTAGCGGATAAGAATGTTCAGGATCAGCTGACTGAACAAGGCTTTCAGGTCGGACCGTCAGCTAGCACGCGTGAGTTCGCGGAATATGTGGAACGACAGCTAGGTCACTGGCGCACTCTCATTAAGCAGGCAGGCATTCAACCGGAATAAGACCATGAAACAACGCTCAGGCCCGCTCGCGGGCATCAAGATCCTCGACATGACTTCAGTGATCATGGGACCGTATGCAACCCAGATCTTGGCTTCCATGGGCGCTGAGGTAACTAAGATTGAAACTCTGGATGGCGACAACATGCGCCATGTCGGCCCGATGCAAAACCCGGGCATGGGCCATATCTTCCTCCACGCCAATCAGGGTAAGCGAAGTATTGTTTTGGATCTGAAACGTCCGGAAGCGCAGGAGGTTGTTTTGCGCCTGGTGGAGCAAGCCGACGTACTGATCACAAACGTCCGCCCCCAGGCTTTGGCACGTCTCAATCTGGACTACGATTCCGTCAAGGCGCGCAATGGGAAAATTATTCATGTCAGCTGCTGCGGCTTCGGACAGGACGGCCCCTATGCTGCAAAGGCAGCCTATGATGACCTAATTCAAGGAGCGACTGGTGTGCCGTGGCTCATGCAACGCTACGGCGCAAAAGACCCATGCTATGCGCCAGTCACCTTGGCTGACCGCGTCACCGGACTGCATGCAGTGTATGCAGTGACCGGTGCGCTCTTTGCTCGCGAAAAAAGTGGCGAAGGCCAGGCAGTCGTCGTTCCCATGTTCGAAGTCATGGCGCAGTTCGTGTTGGGCGACCACATGGCGGGACTCTCATTCGATCCACCTGCTGGTGATGCAGGCTATGCAAGACTACTAACCTCACACCGGCGTCCCTACAAAACCAAAGACGGCTACTTATGCGTTTTGATTTATAACGACAAGCACTGGCGCAACTTCTTCGAAGCGATCGGCGAAGCTGATCGCTTTATGCTCGATCCACGATTTTCCTCTCACGGCGCCCGGGCTGCAAATATCGATGAGGTCTATGCCGAAGTCGGACGAATCATGCTCGAACGTACTGTTTCAGAATGGGAAGCGTTGCTAGATGCTGCAGATATTCCAAACATGCCAATGAATTCGCCGCAAGATTTGCTTAATGATATACATCTGCAGACAGTGGGGCTGATTCGGGACACCAAGCATCCGACGGAAGGCGAACTCCACACGATTGGCAATCCCACCTCATGGTCCAACACGCCGCTGGACCCTGAGGCAGATCCTGCGCCGCGTCTCGGCCAGCACTCCATTGAGGTGTTGCTTGAAGCTGGATACGCGCCAGCGGAAATTGAACGCATGATAGCCGAGCGCGTGACAGCGGGCAGTGCCGCAGTTTAATTCTGAGCAAGTTTGATTAACCAAGGATACATTGCTGGCGCTTCGCGTCCCGACCGCCTTTTGAAAATCCGCATACGAAAGCAAAGGTAAGTCATGGATTTTACATTTACTGAAGAACAAGAGCACATTAAGAACGCCATAGAGCGGCTCTGCGAGCCGTTTGATGATGATTACTGGCATCGCAAGGACAGTGAAGGCACCTTTCCGCACGATTTTCACAAGGCCCTAGGTGACGCAGGATGGCTGGGCATTGCCATGCCGGAAGAATATGGTGGGGCTGGGCTAGGCATTACCGAAGCTGCGCTCATGATGCAGACGATCTCGGCCACAGGCGCTGGATTGTCTGGAGCATCCGCCATCCATATGAATATATTTGGCTTGCACCCCGTCGTTGTGTTCGGCAATGACGAACAAAAAAAACGCTGGCTGCCGCCATTGATCCAAGGAATCGATAAGGCTTGCTTCGCTGTTACTGAGCCAAACAGTGGATTAAATACCCTTAAGCTTAAGACCCGTGCCGTGCGTGAAGGTGACCATTATATAGTGACGGGGCAGAAGGTCTGGATTTCGACTGCACAGGTTGCTAATAAGATGCTTCTTCTCGCGCGCACGACGCCGGTAGAGGAGGCCAAAGGCACGGAAGGCTTGTCCTTGTTCTACACGGATCTCGACCGCCGCTTCGTTGAAGTGCGGAACATCGAAAAAATGGGTCGCAAGGCGGTCGATTCCAATCAGGTCTTCATTGACGGTTTGCGCATTCCAGTCGAGGACCGTATCGGGGACGAAGGCAAGGGGTTCAGCTACATTTTGCATGGACTAAACCCTGAGCGAATCTTGATCGCCTCTGAAGCTATTGGTCTTGGTCGAGTCGCGCTTGCTCGGGCAGCACGGTACGCCAAGGAGCGTGTTGTGTTTGATCGGCCAATCGGACAAAATCAGGGTATTCAGCACCCTCTCGCGAAGTCTTATATGGAGCTTGAAGCAGCCAATTTAATGGTCTTCAAGGCTGCCTCATTTTATGATGCCGGCAAGCCGTGCGCAGCCGAAGCCAATTCAGCCAAGTTTCTCGCGGCCGAAGCGTGTTTTCACGTCTGCGAGAACGCTATTTTCACACATGGGGGGATGGGGTATGCCAAGGAATATCACGTCGAGCGGTATTTAAGAGAATCATGGATTCCCCGTTTGGCGCCTGTGAGTCCTCAACTCATCCTTTGCTTCATTGCCGAGAAAGTGCTTGGCTTGCCAAAGTCATATTAGTCTATAAGGAAGAAAATGAACTACCAGACGATTGAGTTGGAAGTTACGAACGGTATTGGCACGGTCTGGTTAAATAGGCCTGAAGTTCGTAATGCAATGAATGAGATCGTCATCTCCGAACTCGCCCAAGCTGCTAGGGCATGTGAACAGGACGATCGTGTGCGCGTTGTCGTGCTGGCCGGTCGAGGTACAGCATTTTGTGCGGGCGCGGATCTCAGTTGGATGAAAAAAATGGCGGGGTACAGTGACGCAGAAAATATTCGTGACGCACAGGCGCTGGCGGATATGCTCTACACATTTTACCACCTGAAAAAGCCCACCATCGCCCGCGTGCACGGACCAGCCTACGCGGGCGGGATGGGGCTGGCATGTACCTGCGACGTCATTGTTGCTGAGCCGGATGCAGAGTTTTGTTTGTCAGAAGTGAAGATTGGTCTGATCCCGTCGACCATTTCGCCATATGTCATTCGGGCTTTGGGCTCCCACCAGTCCCGTCGGTATATGCTTTCTGGTGAACGCATGCCCGCGGCCGAAGGATATCGGCTGGGCTTTGTCCATGCACTCAGTGAACGTGGCAGTATAGATGATGCAATTCAGAAGATCTCTACCGCCTTTTTCTCCGCTGGACCAGTCGCCATTTCTACAACAAAAGGGTTGCTTGATTGGGTTGAAAGGAAACCAATTACTGCGAACGTCATAAATGAAACCGCATTGCGTATTGCCAACGTTCGAGCTTCGCAAGAAGGAAAAGAGGGGGTCGGCGCTTTTCTGGAAAAGCGTGCGCCAAATTGGTTGAGCGATTGCGTGAAAGCAAGTTGAACCAACATGGAACTGAGGCATCTTCGTTATTTCGTTGCCCTCGCTGAGGAACTCCATTTTGGTCGTGCCGCTCTTCGGCTGTCCATCACCCAACCGCCACTGAGCTTTGCGATTCAAGCCTTGGAACAAGAACTCAATGCTCAGTTATTTGTTCGCGACAACAAGCGTGTTAGCTTGACTGAGGCCGGTCGCGCATACCTCGTGGAATCTCGGGCCATTTTGGACCGGATGGAGCATGCGAATGCGACAGCACGGTCGATTGCATCAGGCAAATTAGGGCGAATCGATATCGGCTTTACCGGATCCATGGTTTACCGTGAGGTACCCCAGATCGTTTCTCGTTTCTTCGAGCAGCACCCAAGAATTGAGGTCACATTACGAGAGATGGCCTCTGCTGAACAGGTCGACGCACTGTTACATCGTCAACTGCACGCAGCATTCGTCAACTTGCCCTTTGTTCCAGACGGTCTGCAGGGACTCGCCCTCTTAAAGGATGCGTTTGTTTGTTGCCTGCCTGAGAGCCATCCATTAGCAGAAAAGACTAAGGTCAATCTGCTTGAACTAGCCGGAGATCCCTTTATCATGTTTATGCGGGAGATTTCTCCAGCAAATTATGATAATGTGATTAGTGTGTGCCGGCAAGCGGGTTTTGAACCCCAAACCCGGTTTGCTGCCCGCCAGTGGCTCACGATCGTTGCCCTTGTAGCCAACGGGTTAGGAGTATCTCTCGTGCCGCGATCCATTGCGCGGTCTAAAATAGCTGGCACTAGCTTCGTCCCCATAGGAGGTACGGAGGCGTTTTCAAGCGCGTACCTGCTGTGGCAACCGGAAAACAAAACGCCAGCCCTGCAGAACTTCCTTGATGTGGCCGCTAGCGCCCTACAGCCATGATAGGGCTGAACCCTATAAATGCAATGCAATTTCGCCCTTTCTGGTCCGGACGTTTCCCTCACGATTAGATTCAATATTCGTGCGTAGTTTATCGGCGACTAAACCAAAGTGATTATCGTACCGGCTCTTGTCAAAGTAATCGCCTAGTAACAGTGGCAGTGCCTGACGACGTGTCCGGCGCCCTCCTTTTAAGAGCAATTGAGATAAAGGCTGCAGCTGTCAAAAAAGTTGAAGTGAGCCCGCGTGACGGGTTGCAAAACGAGAAGCAGGTCATTGATGTTAACACCAGGATCAGTTTCATTGAAAAGCTTGTGGCCGCCGGTGTGCGCAAGATTGAGGCAACATCGTTTGTATCGCTGAAGTGGGCGCCGTAGATGGCAGGCAGAGCCGAAGCTATGCAACGCGTACCGCGAGTTCCGGGCGTTCACTATAGGGCCTTGACGCCGAACCAAAAGGGCTTGGAGGCAGCGGACTTGGTCGTTCAGATCGGCAGCAGTCGGCTATTTCGGGGCAATCAATTTTGGAACAGATTTTGGTTAAGCCGCGCAGCTGTGACGCACGCGATCGGGGCATACTCTCCACCGTTGTCTTGCTACGGGTTCCGAATTGAGACGGCAGGTGGCAACCAAGATAAGGTATTCACCGACAGGCAGTTCACTCCGGATGTTGCATAAGTTCAATAGTGTGGCCGTCAGGTCCTCGGGTGTAGACCATGATTGTTCCGCTAGGCGCGGTTTGCGGTTCGCCGGTTGCCCTCCATCCATAGGGGGCCATGCGATCTAGCATTGTGCGCAGATCGGTCACAGCAAACGTCAAATGAGCCGAACCGACATCGCATGGACGTTGTTTCAAAATCACGCGGTCTTCCGGTGAATCGTACTCAATTAGCTCAACTCTATATCCATCGGGACCTTCTAGGAGAGCATTCCTTAAATAAGCCCCCGACACACCGACCACTTGTTCCATCACGTGCCCACCGCCAAGCTCTTTGCGATACACGAGTTGGAAGCCGAGAACTTCAGTCCAGAATTCAAGTACGCCATCGATCGACGCGACTGTGAGCCCAGTGTGCTCGGTGCGCAATACGGTAGAGGTTTGGTCGTTCATAGGTGCATCCTGTGGTAACAGTCGAGACCGCGGATTTATGCAAAAGTTAAGAGTCCGATCTGGACTTCCGCCATTACCTTAGCAGATGACCGTTATGGGTCGAAAGTGCCAGTTGCTGTCATGCTGTGATCGGCCAAAAGCGGTCACTGCCCGACGGCATACTAGAGCAGTCCCATCACAGACTCTGGGGCGCATTGCTCCCTCCTTTGCGGAAGTATTTGCACACAACCGTTGTACTTATGATTTTTATGTACTAACATAAGTTACATGAGACGCGACAGTAAACTTTCTTCCATCCTCCATCTGCTCCTGCACATGGCGCACAGCAAGCGGCCACTCACGTCCGATGAACTGGCAGCGTTTCTGCAGACGAATGCTGTCCTCGTGCGTCGCACGCTGGCGGGACTGAGGGAACGGGGTTATGTAGGTTCTGAGAAAGGTCACGGCGGCGGCTGGATCATCACCGCCGACCTGCACCGAGTCACTCTTCGTGACATCTACACCAGCGTCGGATCACCCGCCGTGTTCGCGATGGGCAACCGGGACCCGCACCCGCAATGCCTGGTTGAGCGCGTCGTCAACGATTCGCTCACCACCGCCTTCGACGAAGCCGAGGCATTACTGATCGCCCGATTTTCCGACGTTACTCTGGCTGATCTGTCGAACCGCTTCAATGCCCAATATGGAGAGCATCTACATGCCCACCTCAATCCAGCCACCTGACTTCGACGTCATTGTCATCGGTGGTAGTTACGCTGGTCTGTCTGCCGCGCTGCAACTGGCCCGCGCGCGGCGCCGAATACTGATCATCGACAACGGCAGACGCCGCAACCGCTTTGCCCAGAACTCCCATGGGTTTCTGACCCAGGACGGCAGCACTGCTGCAGGCATTGCCGCAGTCGGCCGAGCTCAATTAGAGGAATATCCAAATGTGGCTTGGGCTAACGAGACGGTTGTCTCGGCTGGCGGCGAGAAAGGGCGCTTTGAGGTGGAATTTCCCGATGGCGGCGTCGCCACTGCCCAGCGCCTGGTACTGGCTACTGGCGTGGTAGATGTGCTTCCCCCGGTCGTCGGACTGGCCGAGCGATGGGGCACAAGCGTTTTTCATTGCCCGTACTGCCATGGCTATGAACTTGGTAGTGGGAAAATTGGCGTACTTTCGGTAGGAGAAATATCAATGCATCATGCGCTGATGTTGCCCGATTGGGGCTCTGTCACCTTTTTCCTTAATGGGACATTCATTCTCAACGACGCGCAGCGCGCAGCGCTGGCTCGCCGTGGCGTAACCTTGGAGGAAACACATGTCAAACGGATTATCGACGTAGCCGACGTGGAGCTCGTAGATGGCCGCTTGCTTCCAATGAAAGGTTTGTTCGTTGCATCACGTACACAGGGCATGAGTAAATTGGCCGGACAACTAGGATGTGCCGTGGAAGAGGGTCCAATTGGAGACTTTGTGACGACGGACACGATGAAAGCTACTACTGTATCCGGCGTGTTCAGTTGCGGCGACATGGCGCGGCCTGCCGGCAACGTCGCGTTTGCTGTGGCCGATGGTGCAATGGCCGGTGTCGCTGCACATCGCTCTCTGATAGCTGAGTTGAACTACGGACAACTGTTGTTCGGATTGGTTGATGGCAGCTTGAGCGTTGCAGCAAAAGACTCATTCGTTAAGGACATGACGGCGACGCCCATTGTCGATGTCCGATTTGGGGCGGCAAGCGTCCCTCGCAAGAAGAAAATGGGACTCCTTTTTTCAAAGGAGAATCTCATGGAATCCTATTCTGGTAATCCCATCGTCCCTGTGCCATGGAACAAAGGCCGTTTGGTTGGGCAGAAGGCGCCCCTGAAGCTGAAAGAGATCTGGGCGATCCGCATTCGGCTGCAGCTGGCAGGCAAGGTGCGAGATCTAGCGCTGTTTAATCTTGCCATCGATAGCAAGCTGCGCGGCTGCGATTTGGTCAGTCTGCGAGTCTGTGACATCACGCAGGGTAAAAGCATCTTCCCGCGCGCAGTGGTCATGCAACGCAAGACACATCGTCCAGTGCAGTTCGAGATTACTGAACAAACGCGACAGTCAGTCGCTAGCTGGATCGAAAAGGCTCATCTCGCAGCAGATCAGTGTCTGTTTCCCAGCAGGGTCGCGAAGTCGCCTCATTTGTCCACCCGACAGTACGCACGCATCGTGGCCGCCTGGGTGGGCTCCATCGGGTTGGATGATGCTTCGTATGGCACCCACACCATGTGGCGAACGAAAGCAACGCTGATCTACCGGCGCACGAAGAACCTGAGAGCCGTTCAGTTGCTGCTCGGGCATACCAAGCTTGAAAGCACTGTGGGTTATCTTGGAATCGAGGTTGATGATGCGCTCGAAATAGCCGAGCAGACAGAAATCTAGCGATAGGCCGGCAGGTGTCTTTTCACCACAATGGGCGCTGCCCGGCCAAAACCGGACTGTCGTGGACTGCCGGAGTAGCCTCTTTTTTGCTAATAGCCAATGCGTCTAAAAGATTCCTCCCAGGTTGAAAAAAAGTTCCGAGCTTTTCTCCGCTCTAGGTCTCTCAAGCTTTCAGCCCTAACTGTGCCAATCGCGCTCGACGCTATGGAAGAGTTTTGGCGCACCAGCCGATTCTCTGACGTCCTTGCTGAGCATGGCGACGGAATCGCGTGCTATGAGGACGTAACCGACCACGGACGCGGAACTCGCCTTGAAATCGGCTTGGTCGGACTTCTCAGGCTTTCATCCAGCGACAGTGGTTTACCTTGCCTAGCTCATAGACTACGACTGCGTCTCTGCTATAGGTGGGACATGGACGTCATTACGCATGTGCTGCCTGCTGGGACTTGGTCGTTCGCATGTTGGGATTTTCGAGAGTTCGAGTCTTTCAAACGATCGGTTCGCAGTACCGCCGGCTATGCTGCAATGCAGGACAAAAAGCCTGCTGAGGCAAACGCCTCGTTCGACACCGTTTCGGCGGTGGCGGACGATCTCATGCCAGCCTTCGGAACTCGTCAGATGTGGTGGGGAGTGATTTAGTCTGTCTGCCAACGGCAGCTTTGGGTCGATTTTCCGCGTTCCCATCCCATACACAACTGTCCCTCCCGTAACGGTTTTTGTCTCCCTCAAATCGGCGAACAACCAAAAAATAGATGTTGTTGGACGGGATGAAAGAAGCCGAATTAACTCTGGGCTGCTTTCTGCCGCAAGGGCAGCCCTTGCTGGCTAGGCATTAAAAGTCCCTGCGGAAGCTCACCTCTCATCTTTCGATAAGCGAGGTTTCGCAGGTAAGACGCGCAATGCGTCGGGCGCAGGGGACAAGTCGCGCCGTCATGCTCTACTTGTCGGAATGACTGCGAGTGTAGATGCGTTTTTCGCCTGCTCTATCCACGGCTAGGTTAACCTATGAGAATTATTTGAAAAATGAACCGGTGGACCCGGTAGGAGACCTTGATGAAGCGATTCACCAGATTAGCCATTACCATATCACTCTGCGCAGCAAGCATGACTGTTTTTGCGCAGCAATATCCCAGCAAGCCGGTTAAACTCGTCATCCCTTTCCCCCCTGCAGGCGCCACGGATGTTCTTGGCCGCGCCCTGGGCCAAAAACTCTCCGAGTCGCTGGGACAGGCGGTCGTCATTGAGAACCGCCCCGGCGCCGGCAGTACGATCGGTGCAGAGCAGGTTGCCAGCGCGCCAGCTGATGGCTATACCTTGCTGCTTGCATCCGGCTCAATTTGCATCTCCGCGAACCTTTACAAGAAGCTTCCCTTCGATCCTGCGAAAAGCTTCGCCCCGGTGTCGCTGGTTGGCCATGTACCGCACATGTTGGTCGCCAATCCAACCGTCCCGGCCAATTCCGTCAAGGAACTAATTGCCCTGGCAAAATCCAAGCCTGGTGAAATGAATGTGGCGTCGCAGGGCAACGGCACGTTGTCGCATATGGAACTCGAACTGTTCAAGCTGGCTGCTGGCGTCGAGTTGACCCATGTGCCTTACAAGGGCAGTAGCAATGCCATGACCGATCTGCTGGCAGGAAATGTGTCGATGCTGTTTGACAGCGTGACTTCTTCGCTTCCTTTGGTGAGGAAAGGACAACTGAAGGCATTGGGCGTGGTCAGCCCGAAACGGCTGACATTTGCACCAGACATTCCAACCATCACCGAAGCCGGCGTACCGGGGTTCGACGCGGCCAACTGGTTTGCCTTGTTGGCACCTGCTGGTACCCCGAAGGAAATTGTGCAGGTCCTCAATACCCATGTAGCTAGGGCGCTGGAATCGGCGGAACTGCGCCAGCGCCTGGCTGCCCAGGGCGCGGTTTTGGAGAGCAGTACACCGGTAGCGCTGGCAATATTGATCAGGGATGATCTGGACCGGTGGGCAAAAGTCGTCAAGCAGGCCGGTATCAAGCTGGAATAGCATCGAAGCCCGAAGCCCGAGGCCCGAGGCCACCTGCGCACGCGGCATGACGATGGCACGCCGCGTGCAGATGCATAGTTCAGCCTTGATTATGCAGCGAGTACTGGATTTGATCGGCGTTTTCAGCTGTCCGATCGACCGGGTTCGGCCAAGAGCGGTCATTCAGCTATCCAGTGAATTAAATGTTGCTTTGACAATTTCCTCATGGCACGATGGGCGGTGGTTGACTGATATCAGCCTCGTACGGCGTCTATCGGACGACCGTGTCCGGATATCCGGACCCGTATCATTTATTCATCGACGAGAAAAACGCTATGCCACGGCTTGGAATCAAAGACGCATTTGCGAAGTACGGTGCTACGCTGAACAACGTTCAATGGTCCGTATCGGCTTGGGCTCCAGACGGCTCACTAGTCGTGAGCCTGTGGGCTCATCACTATAGAAAAGGTCCACCAGGCACTGTGGAGTACGCAGACTCTCTAGACCGTTGGAAAGGGCCGGGGAATGCTGAGTTCCGAAGAAACATCGCTGAAGCCTTTTCAAAGCGCAGGAAGGTAAGGCTGGTTGTTGTAAGCACACCGGAAACAGAGCATGTTCAGTCCGGTAGCGACGCAAGCGAGGTAAAGAAGGACTTTGATGCTAAGCTTGAACTTATTGGGGAAGTTACCGAACTCAACGGCGATAACTATGTATTTCGGTTCGCAAAAGCGTAATCATGCTTGCGTAGGCAAGGCCTAACCTTTCCATCGAGAAGACGTCGCACGACAGACCAAGGGCCGCCGCTCATGTCAAACGTTGAAATTCAAAACGGCTATGTCCGCTTTCGAGGATCCCAACTGACTGGTTTGGGCCGGGTACGGCCACCCAGTCCGCCCGGAAGCGGCCAAAACCAGTCGTTTAAGTTACAACTATTAGATTTGTTATTCAAATATTAAAAAGACCACAAATAGAGGATTCTGGAAAAGGTGGTTAAAAGGAATTAACTGGAAACAATGTTTTGAAAGACTAGACCTTCAGCACGTTTCCATTGTGAACTAACTAACGAAAGCTCGGATCTTTGCAATTGTTTTCTGGAGAAAATTGGGTCGAGGTGCGCTCCAATCCCCAGAGCTTCTTGCCGGCTGCTTTGGGATGTGCAAGATAATGCTGGTTCCTCTCTGCGAAGTAAAGGTCAATCGCATGCATAGCATCTTCCTTCGTCGCGTAGTCGCTGTTATGGATGATCGCCTTTGACATGCCACTAAAGACTGATTCGATAATGTTCAGAAATTGTGCGGCAGCCGGTAGCGGAACAATTTCGATAAGAGGCAGATGCGTGGATAGAGCGGCCGCGTTGTGTTCTTCCACAAAGTTCAGCAAGCTGTTCGATTTATGCCAACTCGCCGCATCCCAGGATAAATATAGCTTATCTGTTGTTGGGTACTTCTCAATCAATGCATTTGCCAGCTTGATCATCTCCGCGCTATCCTTAACAGGCGAGAAGAAATGCGTAATCTGGTTTCGAGAAAGCTCAAGCGCCGCTGTACAAATCAGCCTGCCTTTGGACCTTTGAAACTGAGGCACAATACGCTGCCCTTTAATCGGCGACAACGAGCGTCCCATTTGCATTTTTACGGAAAACGGGCCGTACTCATCAATGGAGAAAAAGCGTTCATTGTCTTTCAAGTGGCCAAGGATGTCTTGGATATGCGCCACCTTTAGCTTGTAATTGGGATCGTGGCTGGTAAGCACTTTGCGCGCGCATTTCCACCTGAATCCTGAGTCTTTTATTATTTTACGCAATATGCCATAAGAAGTAGAGAGTCCTTTGGCTTTTAAGACTTTTTCCAAGTCGTTCATGCGCCAGGAAGTACGGTTGATCCCTGAAAGCGACGGTGGTTCGTGCAGCAGGGAAAAGATCGTCTTCTTGAGCGTGGAGTCATTTTCTTTCTTAAGCCGAGGCTGAGACAAAAAGACGCCTTTTACACCGCCAAGCTTATTAGCCTTGAGGTAACTGCACGCAGTGCGAAGACTAATACCTAAGAACTTGATGAGACAATTAATAGGCCAGTTTTGATCTTGGGCGAGCAGAAACAATACTTTCTTCCTATTAGTCTTCTTATTGGTCTTCCTTTCAGGAAACAATTTATCAAGCAAATATTGTGTATCTGCTTCTGAAAAAACTTTGGAATCGTATCTTTCCGTTTTTTCGAGGTCGGCTAGCCATCGATCCCATTCTGCACGCAACCAATATTCGCGGTTTATGAGAGGCTTCGCCAAAGCAGTCGATTTGTTGTGGATTTTTCGGCGCCGTTCAACAGCTGCTTGGCTGCTTCCAGTTAATGTATCCCGCGGGAAAAGTGACGAAATAAATTTGGCACCTTCCTCATCCGGCAACCTGCGAACGATGTGCTGGACTGTCTGCCATAAGTGCCCTTCATCCGCATCTTCATAAATTTTACGGTAGTGGAACACTGAACCTAACGAGCCTTTGTAACCGTCGCGTTGCATCTGATGATAGAGCTCAGTCGTCGAAAGACGTGAAGCTTCCGGTAGGCGGTGATTGTCTGCTATTTGCCTCTCTACAATATCGTTGTGAACTTTTGGACGCCCATTTTGCAAACCTTCTTTGTATCTGAAGCCCGGCGGCTTTTCATAGGCAAGCATTTTCCGAATCGTGCTGATACCGATGTGTTCTGAAGCGCTAACGGCGGTTCTTGTTTTGCCCTTCAACAATATTAACTCTCGTACTCGCGCCCACTGAGCAAAGTCTGTGTACATGATGAAATCCACATGATCGCAAGGTAGAAACTGTCGTCGACCCCCTTTCGCAGGATAGGACGATTTGATGATTTAGCGAGCGTTTTTGTATTTCATCACTTCAACAAATCTACCAAAAGGTATAAATTAACTAACTTATGGTTAAATTTTCTCATTTGAATCGGGGGCACTATGACCAAAGACGAATGCAGTCGCTTGAACATTTCCCTTCTTCTGTTAGAAATGATTATCGATATTTCCGACGGAAAAGAATGCGAAATCACCGATTTAGCCTGGGCCGCACATAGTTATGTCCAGTCTGTCACGCTTGAGGCGGTACTACCGGACACAGAAGCACAAGAGCTATACGCAAAGTTGCAAGCCTCTCATGCCATTGTCGAAGCAAGAAACAAAGCCGATTAGACAAATCAGACGCTAGACAGCGTTGATCGGGGAGTGGAGCAGACTAAGCGTTGACTATCTGGCTTGGTAAGGTTTAGGTCCGTATATGGACTCCTCCTCGTTTGCAAACAATCCGAATTCAGGCCATGGGGTACGACTGCTCACGTATATCCGGTCTCGCACTGCTGCATCTGTTTCAGATGCTAGATCCTGATGGGCTATTCGCGCGCTGACTCCCTATCGCTTTGACGGGCTTGGTAGCCTCAGACCTTTACGGGTTCTGTCAGCGCCGGTTCGACCTGTTGGCCATCATGCGGCTTGTCATGCAATCGTGGTTCGGATACTCCTGTAATGGTACTTCTGCTGCTGAGCTTATGCCAATTCCGGTTGGTAATCAGTGTCTTTAGTCATCATTGCCCAGGCGATGCGTGCTGTCTTGTTGGCCAATGCCACCGCGGCGATGTTCGGGTGACGCGTTGTTGCGATTCGCATCACCCAGGTGCTCAATCGATCAGTCTTAGCTTGAGCAGTGCGAATGACTGCTCTGGCCCCGTGCACGAGCAAACTCCGCAGATACGCGTCACCACGCTTGCTAATGCCGAGCAAACGCTCCTTTCCTCCCGAGCTATTTTGTTTGGGCGCGAGCCCGAACGAAGCAGCCATCTGTCTTCCGCTGGCGAACTGGCTGGCGTCACCGACGGTGGCTAATAATGCTGTCGTAGTCACCGCACCAATTCCGCGCAGTTGCAGCAACCGTACAGCCACCGGATCCTGTCGAGCGATCTGCTCGATTTCCTGATCGAGTTGCTGGACACGCTCATCTAATGCCAGCAGGTCTTGCCATAGTCCGCGTAAAAGCCGACGGAATCGCTCACTCAAACCGTTCTCTTGATCCTCGAGCCATCGTGGGATTGCCGCTCTTAAGTGCAGCAATTCTTTCGGTGCCACGAGACCGTATTCCGACGTTAATCCTCGAATTTGGTTGCCTTTGGCTTTGCGCTGATCAATCAGGCTGGCTCGGACCCGATGCACAGCCTGAACATCTTGCTGTTCGACGGCTTTTACCGCTACAAAGCGCATGTTCGGCCGGCTTATCGCTTCGCAGATCGCCTCGGCATCGTTGGCGTCGTTCTTGTTGCTCTTGACATAGGGTTTGACGAACTGAGGGGCAACAGGCTTGACGGTATATCCTCGCGCCTGCAGCAACCGAGCCCAGTGATGCGCACCACTGCACGCTTCCATGCCAATCTCGCAGCCAGGCTCGATTCGGTCCGTCAGCGCTTTGATCCAGTCGCCCCGGCCGAGCTTGCATCGCCATATCGCCTTCTCATAACGATCAACACCGTGGATCTGAAAGACATTTTTTGCCAAGTCGACTCCAACGCGGATAAGCTTCATGACGGACTCCTTCTTTTCAAACCGGTAGTGTGGAAACTCCAGTTTGGCACTTGCGTGCCTTCAGGGGGAGGAGGAGTCCATCCCATTGCTTTGCTTGCTCCGCAGTTCCCGAGTTTATAGTCCATTAATAACGCAAGTCAGAACAAATTATGCTTCAGTGGTCACCGGAGAGCACAACTGATAACCCTGGTCAATTTCCCTTTCCTAGCCAAGCCCAGGAAAGGAATGCCGAGCATCCTGCAAAGCACGTTACACATCCAAGCGAGAGCGCAGTGTTGGATGGCAGCATGGTAATGACGAGACTGCCCATCGAGCCAGCGCCTATGCGCAGGCAACTCACGAGCGCAGCAGCCGATCCCACTAGCAAGGGCGCAGCGCTCATACTGCCTAGTGTAGCGGTCGGCATCAATAGGCCATTACCGATTCCAAACAGCAGCATCGGAAATGCAACCGACCACGGCGTAGGCGGAAAGCCCAACGCCAGCAAGGTAATGAGCGTGCCGGCGGCAATGAAGAGCAGGCATCCACCCTCAATGAGGGATTTCTCGCTTACTCGCGATGCCATGCGCGTAGTTAAAAAGGTACCTACCATGAAACCTGCTGCCGGCATGGCTGCAAACAATCCATAATCTTCTGGCGCCACTTGCATGCTCCCTATCAACAGCACTGGCGCCCCAGTCTGAAAAGTGAACAGCCCGATTGCTCCGCACATTACCGGGATGGTATGCACTTGGAACTTGCGCATTCTCAGCAGTCCGACATAGCTGGTCGCCATCGATAGAAAATCGTTGGCATTGCGCTTGTTAGCGGGTAGCGTTTCTACTAGCCTTTGAGCAGCCAAGATGAACAGCGCCAGCGCCATCCCAACGACAACTACGAAGTTCGCTTGCCACCCGAGATGCTGTTGCACATAGCCGCCGAACATCGGCGCAAGCATCGGGGCCATTGCCACTACCATCGAAACTTGCGCAGCCGCCTTCGCTGCAGCCGGCCCAACTAGCGCATCCTTTACCATCGATCTCGAAAGCACCAGACCGCCGCTAGCCCCAATGCCCTGCAGCACTCGCCCTGCCAATAGTATGGGCACGCTGTGCGCCATCAGTGCGACAATACTGCCGACCAGGAAGACAAACAGCATGGCGAGCCCTACATGGCGCCGCCCGAGTCGATCGCTCATTGGGCCAACAACCAGTGAAAACAGTGCCATTGAGGCCAGATACACCGTAATGGTGTCTTGAATTTCGCCGGACCCTACGTCAAAATCGGCGGCCATGGCAGGGATAGAAGGAAAATGTACTGCTGAAGCGAATAACCCGAGCCCTGGCAGCAGGCTTATTATCCATAGCGGAGGCAATGCCTGGGCGCCCGCATTTGATGACAAAGCCATAGGTTCAGCAACCACTCATCATTCGAGCCTAGGGACTGCGCCGCCCACAATCCGGCGTTCGCGGAGCATGACGATTTCTTGCTCGCTGTAGCCGGCTTCCCTCAACACTTCCTCGCTGTGCTGCCCTAACACCGGCGCATGGAACCGCACGCGTGCCGGCGTAGCGGAAAAGCGGGTTGGTGGTTGTACAAAGCGTATCGGGCCTTCAGTCGGATGGTCGGCACTACTGAACAGTTCGACCGCCTTCAAATGTGGATGATCGATGAGGTCGTCGATGCCATATAGTGGCGTCACTGGTATATCAAGCTCAGCGCAGATCTCCACCCATTCGGCAGTGGTACGCTTGCGCGTGATCTCGGTCAGCGCACTGTACATCTCCGTAATCAGCTTATTGCGCGCCTGCCGGTCATCTACACTGAACTTCTCCGCAAGATCAGGACGCCCGCTGATCTTGAAAAACGCTGCCCAATGGTCGCCCGTATAGGGAAGTATCGCAATATAGCCATCGGCGGTTGGCGCCGGTCGTCGTCCGCCTGACAGCAGTCGCGCGTAGCCGGCCCTGGCTGGCGCCGGATCGAACGTCAGTCCGCCCAAATGCTCAGCCAGTGTGAAAGCCACCATAGTTTCAAACATCGGCACCTCAACATACTGGCCGCGGCCGGTGCGCGTTTTGTGGAAGAGGGCAGCCAGCACTGCATTCACCACAGCCATGCCGGCAGTCTTGTCGGCCACCAATGTAGGCGCATAATCCGGTCGTTCCCGACCTACGCTGTTGAGGCTGGCGATGCCGCAGGCTGCCTGAATGATGTCGTCAAAAGCTGGTTTGTCCCGATCTGGCCCGGACTGCCCAAACCCCGGTGCTGCACAGTACACCAAGTCGGGGCTAATTTTAGAAACTGCCTCATATCCCAGTCCCAGT
>NZ_JBDFLX010000004.1:0-14210 GCF_047237965.1 Noviherbaspirillum phoenicis
GTGTTCAGTTGCGGCGACATGGCGCGGCCTGCCGGCAACGTCGCGTTTGCTGTGGCCGATGGTGCAATGGCCGGTGTCGCTGCACATCGCTCTCTGATAGCTGAGTTGAACTACGGACAACTGTTGTTCGGATTGGTTGATGGCAGCTTGAGCGTTGCAGCAAAAGACTCATTCGTTAAGGACATGACGGCGACGCCCATTGTCGATGTCCGATTTGGGGCGGCAAGCGTCCCTCGCAAGAAGAAAATGGGACTCCTTTTTTCAAAGGAGAATCTCATGGAATCCTATTCTGGTAATCCCATCGTCCCTGTGCCATGGAACAAAGGCCGTTTGGTTGGGCAGAAGGCGCCCCTGAAGCTGAAAGAGATCTGGGCGATCCGCATTCGGCTGCAGCTGGCAGGCAAGGTGCGAGATCTAGCGCTGTTTAATCTTGCCATCGATAGCAAGCTGCGCGGCTGCGATTTGGTCAGTCTGCGAGTCTGTGACATCACGCAGGGTAAAAGCATCTTCCCGCGCGCAGTGGTCATGCAACGCAAGACACATCGTCCAGTGCAGTTCGAGATTACTGAACAAACGCGACAGTCAGTCGCTAGCTGGATCGAAAAGGCTCATCTCGCAGCAGATCAGTGTCTGTTTCCCAGCAGGGTCGCGAAGTCGCCTCATTTGTCCACCCGACAGTACGCACGCATCGTGGCCGCCTGGGTGGGCTCCATCGGGTTGGATGATGCTTCGTATGGCACCCACACCATGTGGCGAACGAAAGCAACGCTGATCTACCGGCGCACGAAGAACCTGAGAGCCGTTCAGTTGCTGCTCGGGCATACCAAGCTTGAAAGCACTGTGGGTTATCTTGGAATCGAGGTTGATGATGCGCTCGAAATAGCCGAGCAGACAGAAATCTAGCGATAGGCCGGCAGGTGTCTTTTCACCACAATGGGCGCTGCCCGGCCAAAACCGGACTGTCGTGGACTGCCGGAGTAGCCTCTTTTTTGCTAATAGCCAATGCGTCTAAAAGATTCCTCCCAGGTTGAAAAAAAGTTCCGAGCTTTTCTCCGCTCTAGGTCTCTCAAGCTTTCAGCCCTAACTGTGCCAATCGCGCTCGACGCTATGGAAGAGTTTTGGCGCACCAGCCGATTCTCTGACGTCCTTGCTGAGCATGGCGACGGAATCGCGTGCTATGAGGACGTAACCGACCACGGACGCGGAACTCGCCTTGAAATCGGCTTGGTCGGACTTCTCAGGCTTTCATCCAGCGACAGTGGTTTACCTTGCCTAGCTCATAGACTACGACTGCGTCTCTGCTATAGGTGGGACATGGACGTCATTACGCATGTGCTGCCTGCTGGGACTTGGTCGTTCGCATGTTGGGATTTTCGAGAGTTCGAGTCTTTCAAACGATCGGTTCGCAGTACCGCCGGCTATGCTGCAATGCAGGACAAAAAGCCTGCTGAGGCAAACGCCTCGTTCGACACCGTTTCGGCGGTGGCGGACGATCTCATGCCAGCCTTCGGAACTCGTCAGATGTGGTGGGGAGTGATTTAGTCTGTCTGCCAACGGCAGCTTTGGGTCGATTTTCCGCGTTCCCATCCCATACACAACTGTCCCTCCCGTAACGGTTTTTGTCTCCCTCAAATCGGCGAACAACCAAAAAATAGATGTTGTTGGACGGGATGAAAGAAGCCGAATTAACTCTGGGCTGCTTTCTGCCGCAAGGGCAGCCCTTGCTGGCTAGGCATTAAAAGTCCCTGCGGAAGCTCACCTCTCATCTTTCGATAAGCGAGGTTTCGCAGGTAAGACGCGCAATGCGTCGGGCGCAGGGGACAAGTCGCGCCGTCATGCTCTACTTGTCGGAATGACTGCGAGTGTAGATGCGTTTTTCGCCTGCTCTATCCACGGCTAGGTTAACCTATGAGAATTATTTGAAAAATGAACCGGTGGACCCGGTAGGAGACCTTGATGAAGCGATTCACCAGATTAGCCATTACCATATCACTCTGCGCAGCAAGCATGACTGTTTTTGCGCAGCAATATCCCAGCAAGCCGGTTAAACTCGTCATCCCTTTCCCCCCTGCAGGCGCCACGGATGTTCTTGGCCGCGCCCTGGGCCAAAAACTCTCCGAGTCGCTGGGACAGGCGGTCGTCATTGAGAACCGCCCCGGCGCCGGCAGTACGATCGGTGCAGAGCAGGTTGCCAGCGCGCCAGCTGATGGCTATACCTTGCTGCTTGCATCCGGCTCAATTTGCATCTCCGCGAACCTTTACAAGAAGCTTCCCTTCGATCCTGCGAAAAGCTTCGCCCCGGTGTCGCTGGTTGGCCATGTACCGCACATGTTGGTCGCCAATCCAACCGTCCCGGCCAATTCCGTCAAGGAACTAATTGCCCTGGCAAAATCCAAGCCTGGTGAAATGAATGTGGCGTCGCAGGGCAACGGCACGTTGTCGCATATGGAACTCGAACTGTTCAAGCTGGCTGCTGGCGTCGAGTTGACCCATGTGCCTTACAAGGGCAGTAGCAATGCCATGACCGATCTGCTGGCAGGAAATGTGTCGATGCTGTTTGACAGCGTGACTTCTTCGCTTCCTTTGGTGAGGAAAGGACAACTGAAGGCATTGGGCGTGGTCAGCCCGAAACGGCTGACATTTGCACCAGACATTCCAACCATCACCGAAGCCGGCGTACCGGGGTTCGACGCGGCCAACTGGTTTGCCTTGTTGGCACCTGCTGGTACCCCGAAGGAAATTGTGCAGGTCCTCAATACCCATGTAGCTAGGGCGCTGGAATCGGCGGAACTGCGCCAGCGCCTGGCTGCCCAGGGCGCGGTTTTGGAGAGCAGTACACCGGTAGCGCTGGCAATATTGATCAGGGATGATCTGGACCGGTGGGCAAAAGTCGTCAAGCAGGCCGGTATCAAGCTGGAATAGCATCGAAGCCCGAAGCCCGAGGCCCGAGGCCACCTGCGCACGCGGCATGACGATGGCACGCCGCGTGCAGATGCATAGTTCAGCCTTGATTATGCAGCGAGTACTGGATTTGATCGGCGTTTTCAGCTGTCCGATCGACCGGGTTCGGCCAAGAGCGGTCATTCAGCTATCCAGTGAATTAAATGTTGCTTTGACAATTTCCTCATGGCACGATGGGCGGTGGTTGACTGATATCAGCCTCGTACGGCGTCTATCGGACGACCGTGTCCGGATATCCGGACCCGTATCATTTATTCATCGACGAGAAAAACGCTATGCCACGGCTTGGAATCAAAGACGCATTTGCGAAGTACGGTGCTACGCTGAACAACGTTCAATGGTCCGTATCGGCTTGGGCTCCAGACGGCTCACTAGTCGTGAGCCTGTGGGCTCATCACTATAGAAAAGGTCCACCAGGCACTGTGGAGTACGCAGACTCTCTAGACCGTTGGAAAGGGCCGGGGAATGCTGAGTTCCGAAGAAACATCGCTGAAGCCTTTTCAAAGCGCAGGAAGGTAAGGCTGGTTGTTGTAAGCACACCGGAAACAGAGCATGTTCAGTCCGGTAGCGACGCAAGCGAGGTAAAGAAGGACTTTGATGCTAAGCTTGAACTTATTGGGGAAGTTACCGAACTCAACGGCGATAACTATGTATTTCGGTTCGCAAAAGCGTAATCATGCTTGCGTAGGCAAGGCCTAACCTTTCCATCGAGAAGACGTCGCACGACAGACCAAGGGCCGCCGCTCATGTCAAACGTTGAAATTCAAAACGGCTATGTCCGCTTTCGAGGATCCCAACTGACTGGTTTGGGCCGGGTACGGCCACCCAGTCCGCCCGGAAGCGGCCAAAACCAGTCGTTTAAGTTACAACTATTAGATTTGTTATTCAAATATTAAAAAGACCACAAATAGAGGATTCTGGAAAAGGTGGTTAAAAGGAATTAACTGGAAACAATGTTTTGAAAGACTAGACCTTCAGCACGTTTCCATTGTGAACTAACTAACGAAAGCTCGGATCTTTGCAATTGTTTTCTGGAGAAAATTGGGTCGAGGTGCGCTCCAATCCCCAGAGCTTCTTGCCGGCTGCTTTGGGATGTGCAAGATAATGCTGGTTCCTCTCTGCGAAGTAAAGGTCAATCGCATGCATAGCATCTTCCTTCGTCGCGTAGTCGCTGTTATGGATGATCGCCTTTGACATGCCACTAAAGACTGATTCGATAATGTTCAGAAATTGTGCGGCAGCCGGTAGCGGAACAATTTCGATAAGAGGCAGATGCGTGGATAGAGCGGCCGCGTTGTGTTCTTCCACAAAGTTCAGCAAGCTGTTCGATTTATGCCAACTCGCCGCATCCCAGGATAAATATAGCTTATCTGTTGTTGGGTACTTCTCAATCAATGCATTTGCCAGCTTGATCATCTCCGCGCTATCCTTAACAGGCGAGAAGAAATGCGTAATCTGGTTTCGAGAAAGCTCAAGCGCCGCTGTACAAATCAGCCTGCCTTTGGACCTTTGAAACTGAGGCACAATACGCTGCCCTTTAATCGGCGACAACGAGCGTCCCATTTGCATTTTTACGGAAAACGGGCCGTACTCATCAATGGAGAAAAAGCGTTCATTGTCTTTCAAGTGGCCAAGGATGTCTTGGATATGCGCCACCTTTAGCTTGTAATTGGGATCGTGGCTGGTAAGCACTTTGCGCGCGCATTTCCACCTGAATCCTGAGTCTTTTATTATTTTACGCAATATGCCATAAGAAGTAGAGAGTCCTTTGGCTTTTAAGACTTTTTCCAAGTCGTTCATGCGCCAGGAAGTACGGTTGATCCCTGAAAGCGACGGTGGTTCGTGCAGCAGGGAAAAGATCGTCTTCTTGAGCGTGGAGTCATTTTCTTTCTTAAGCCGAGGCTGAGACAAAAAGACGCCTTTTACACCGCCAAGCTTATTAGCCTTGAGGTAACTGCACGCAGTGCGAAGACTAATACCTAAGAACTTGATGAGACAATTAATAGGCCAGTTTTGATCTTGGGCGAGCAGAAACAATACTTTCTTCCTATTAGTCTTCTTATTGGTCTTCCTTTCAGGAAACAATTTATCAAGCAAATATTGTGTATCTGCTTCTGAAAAAACTTTGGAATCGTATCTTTCCGTTTTTTCGAGGTCGGCTAGCCATCGATCCCATTCTGCACGCAACCAATATTCGCGGTTTATGAGAGGCTTCGCCAAAGCAGTCGATTTGTTGTGGATTTTTCGGCGCCGTTCAACAGCTGCTTGGCTGCTTCCAGTTAATGTATCCCGCGGGAAAAGTGACGAAATAAATTTGGCACCTTCCTCATCCGGCAACCTGCGAACGATGTGCTGGACTGTCTGCCATAAGTGCCCTTCATCCGCATCTTCATAAATTTTACGGTAGTGGAACACTGAACCTAACGAGCCTTTGTAACCGTCGCGTTGCATCTGATGATAGAGCTCAGTCGTCGAAAGACGTGAAGCTTCCGGTAGGCGGTGATTGTCTGCTATTTGCCTCTCTACAATATCGTTGTGAACTTTTGGACGCCCATTTTGCAAACCTTCTTTGTATCTGAAGCCCGGCGGCTTTTCATAGGCAAGCATTTTCCGAATCGTGCTGATACCGATGTGTTCTGAAGCGCTAACGGCGGTTCTTGTTTTGCCCTTCAACAATATTAACTCTCGTACTCGCGCCCACTGAGCAAAGTCTGTGTACATGATGAAATCCACATGATCGCAAGGTAGAAACTGTCGTCGACCCCCTTTCGCAGGATAGGACGATTTGATGATTTAGCGAGCGTTTTTGTATTTCATCACTTCAACAAATCTACCAAAAGGTATAAATTAACTAACTTATGGTTAAATTTTCTCATTTGAATCGGGGGCACTATGACCAAAGACGAATGCAGTCGCTTGAACATTTCCCTTCTTCTGTTAGAAATGATTATCGATATTTCCGACGGAAAAGAATGCGAAATCACCGATTTAGCCTGGGCCGCACATAGTTATGTCCAGTCTGTCACGCTTGAGGCGGTACTACCGGACACAGAAGCACAAGAGCTATACGCAAAGTTGCAAGCCTCTCATGCCATTGTCGAAGCAAGAAACAAAGCCGATTAGACAAATCAGACGCTAGACAGCGTTGATCGGGGAGTGGAGCAGACTAAGCGTTGACTATCTGGCTTGGTAAGGTTTAGGTCCGTATATGGACTCCTCCTCGTTTGCAAACAATCCGAATTCAGGCCATGGGGTACGACTGCTCACGTATATCCGGTCTCGCACTGCTGCATCTGTTTCAGATGCTAGATCCTGATGGGCTATTCGCGCGCTGACTCCCTATCGCTTTGACGGGCTTGGTAGCCTCAGACCTTTACGGGTTCTGTCAGCGCCGGTTCGACCTGTTGGCCATCATGCGGCTTGTCATGCAATCGTGGTTCGGATACTCCTGTAATGGTACTTCTGCTGCTGAGCTTATGCCAATTCCGGTTGGTAATCAGTGTCTTTAGTCATCATTGCCCAGGCGATGCGTGCTGTCTTGTTGGCCAATGCCACCGCGGCGATGTTCGGGTGACGCGTTGTTGCGATTCGCATCACCCAGGTGCTCAATCGATCAGTCTTAGCTTGAGCAGTGCGAATGACTGCTCTGGCCCCGTGCACGAGCAAACTCCGCAGATACGCGTCACCACGCTTGCTAATGCCGAGCAAACGCTCCTTTCCTCCCGAGCTATTTTGTTTGGGCGCGAGCCCGAACGAAGCAGCCATCTGTCTTCCGCTGGCGAACTGGCTGGCGTCACCGACGGTGGCTAATAATGCTGTCGTAGTCACCGCACCAATTCCGCGCAGTTGCAGCAACCGTACAGCCACCGGATCCTGTCGAGCGATCTGCTCGATTTCCTGATCGAGTTGCTGGACACGCTCATCTAATGCCAGCAGGTCTTGCCATAGTCCGCGTAAAAGCCGACGGAATCGCTCACTCAAACCGTTCTCTTGATCCTCGAGCCATCGTGGGATTGCCGCTCTTAAGTGCAGCAATTCTTTCGGTGCCACGAGACCGTATTCCGACGTTAATCCTCGAATTTGGTTGCCTTTGGCTTTGCGCTGATCAATCAGGCTGGCTCGGACCCGATGCACAGCCTGAACATCTTGCTGTTCGACGGCTTTTACCGCTACAAAGCGCATGTTCGGCCGGCTTATCGCTTCGCAGATCGCCTCGGCATCGTTGGCGTCGTTCTTGTTGCTCTTGACATAGGGTTTGACGAACTGAGGGGCAACAGGCTTGACGGTATATCCTCGCGCCTGCAGCAACCGAGCCCAGTGATGCGCACCACTGCACGCTTCCATGCCAATCTCGCAGCCAGGCTCGATTCGGTCCGTCAGCGCTTTGATCCAGTCGCCCCGGCCGAGCTTGCATCGCCATATCGCCTTCTCATAACGATCAACACCGTGGATCTGAAAGACATTTTTTGCCAAGTCGACTCCAACGCGGATAAGCTTCATGACGGACTCCTTCTTTTCAAACCGGTAGTGTGGAAACTCCAGTTTGGCACTTGCGTGCCTTCAGGGGGAGGAGGAGTCCATCCCATTGCTTTGCTTGCTCCGCAGTTCCCGAGTTTATAGTCCATTAATAACGCAAGTCAGAACAAATTATGCTTCAGTGGTCACCGGAGAGCACAACTGATAACCCTGGTCAATTTCCCTTTCCTAGCCAAGCCCAGGAAAGGAATGCCGAGCATCCTGCAAAGCACGTTACACATCCAAGCGAGAGCGCAGTGTTGGATGGCAGCATGGTAATGACGAGACTGCCCATCGAGCCAGCGCCTATGCGCAGGCAACTCACGAGCGCAGCAGCCGATCCCACTAGCAAGGGCGCAGCGCTCATACTGCCTAGTGTAGCGGTCGGCATCAATAGGCCATTACCGATTCCAAACAGCAGCATCGGAAATGCAACCGACCACGGCGTAGGCGGAAAGCCCAACGCCAGCAAGGTAATGAGCGTGCCGGCGGCAATGAAGAGCAGGCATCCACCCTCAATGAGGGATTTCTCGCTTACTCGCGATGCCATGCGCGTAGTTAAAAAGGTACCTACCATGAAACCTGCTGCCGGCATGGCTGCAAACAATCCATAATCTTCTGGCGCCACTTGCATGCTCCCTATCAACAGCACTGGCGCCCCAGTCTGAAAAGTGAACAGCCCGATTGCTCCGCACATTACCGGGATGGTATGCACTTGGAACTTGCGCATTCTCAGCAGTCCGACATAGCTGGTCGCCATCGATAGAAAATCGTTGGCATTGCGCTTGTTAGCGGGTAGCGTTTCTACTAGCCTTTGAGCAGCCAAGATGAACAGCGCCAGCGCCATCCCAACGACAACTACGAAGTTCGCTTGCCACCCGAGATGCTGTTGCACATAGCCGCCGAACATCGGCGCAAGCATCGGGGCCATTGCCACTACCATCGAAACTTGCGCAGCCGCCTTCGCTGCAGCCGGCCCAACTAGCGCATCCTTTACCATCGATCTCGAAAGCACCAGACCGCCGCTAGCCCCAATGCCCTGCAGCACTCGCCCTGCCAATAGTATGGGCACGCTGTGCGCCATCAGTGCGACAATACTGCCGACCAGGAAGACAAACAGCATGGCGAGCCCTACATGGCGCCGCCCGAGTCGATCGCTCATTGGGCCAACAACCAGTGAAAACAGTGCCATTGAGGCCAGATACACCGTAATGGTGTCTTGAATTTCGCCGGACCCTACGTCAAAATCGGCGGCCATGGCAGGGATAGAAGGAAAATGTACTGCTGAAGCGAATAACCCGAGCCCTGGCAGCAGGCTTATTATCCATAGCGGAGGCAATGCCTGGGCGCCCGCATTTGATGACAAAGCCATAGGTTCAGCAACCACTCATCATTCGAGCCTAGGGACTGCGCCGCCCACAATCCGGCGTTCGCGGAGCATGACGATTTCTTGCTCGCTGTAGCCGGCTTCCCTCAACACTTCCTCGCTGTGCTGCCCTAACACCGGCGCATGGAACCGCACGCGTGCCGGCGTAGCGGAAAAGCGGGTTGGTGGTTGTACAAAGCGTATCGGGCCTTCAGTCGGATGGTCGGCACTACTGAACAGTTCGACCGCCTTCAAATGTGGATGATCGATGAGGTCGTCGATGCCATATAGTGGCGTCACTGGTATATCAAGCTCAGCGCAGATCTCCACCCATTCGGCAGTGGTACGCTTGCGCGTGATCTCGGTCAGCGCACTGTACATCTCCGTAATCAGCTTATTGCGCGCCTGCCGGTCATCTACACTGAACTTCTCCGCAAGATCAGGACGCCCGCTGATCTTGAAAAACGCTGCCCAATGGTCGCCCGTATAGGGAAGTATCGCAATATAGCCATCGGCGGTTGGCGCCGGTCGTCGTCCGCCTGACAGCAGTCGCGCGTAGCCGGCCCTGGCTGGCGCCGGATCGAACGTCAGTCCGCCCAAATGCTCAGCCAGTGTGAAAGCCACCATAGTTTCAAACATCGGCACCTCAACATACTGGCCGCGGCCGGTGCGCGTTTTGTGGAAGAGGGCAGCCAGCACTGCATTCACCACAGCCATGCCGGCAGTCTTGTCGGCCACCAATGTAGGCGCATAATCCGGTCGTTCCCGACCTACGCTGTTGAGGCTGGCGATGCCGCAGGCTGCCTGAATGATGTCGTCAAAAGCTGGTTTGTCCCGATCTGGCCCGGACTGCCCAAACCCCGGTGCTGCACAGTACACCAAGTCGGGGCTAATTTTAGAAACTGCCTCATATCCCAGTCCCAGTCGCTCGATAGCACCAACCCGCATGTTGTGTATGAAGATATCGACCGTTGGAATCAGCCGCTTTACAACTTCCACGCCCTCAGCAGTTTTCAGATTGATCGCAAGTGAGCGCTTGTTGCGGTTCACCGCCAGGAAGATCGAGCTCATGCCGGGATGCAGCGATACCCCATTAGAACGCATCAGGTCGCCATCCAAGTTCTCGATCTTGATGATTTCCGCGCCATAATCCCCCAATATCTGGGTTGCGATCGGTCCCAGCACCACTGACGTCAGATCCAGTATGCGCACGCCGGTTAGTGGCCCGTTGTTGACCTCTTCCGCATCCGCGGTCGTACGGTCAATTTCTGCCTTGCTAGTCATTCCTTACCTCGTTGTCGAATAGATTCCCAGATTGAATCAGGCCAGCCCTGCATGGTGGCCGCCGATGTGCCGGCTGCGCCTTGCAGCATCTTGCCGCCGTCGATGAGCACCGTTTCACCGGTAATGAAGCCTGCATTGTCCGATACCAGAAAGGTGCAGAGGTCAGCTAGTTCATGGTGCCTCCCGAGGCGGCGCAGCGCCACGCCGGCCTCTGGCGGCGTGCCGTGCCGCTCCGGCGGCATCAACTGTGACCAGGCCGCCTCTGTCGGGAATGGGCCGGGCACCACGCCGACCAGGCGTATGCCTTTCGGTCCCCATTCAACAGCGAGACTCTTGATCATGGCCACCAGCCCGGCCTTAGCCATCGCAGATGGCGTTGTGAACGGCGCCCCTACCAGCGCTGACTGCGTCAGTATGTACAGCACCGTCCCAGAACGGCCTTCGTCTATCCACCGCCTGCCTGCTGCGATCGTGCAGTAGGCGCCACCCTTGAGCACGATATCGATCACCGCATCCACTGCGCGCGGCGACAGCCTCTCGGTGCGCGCCAGGAAGTTGCCGGCGGCATTGTTGACTAGCACGTCCAGTGGCCCACCAAGCCAGATGGTACTCATCATTGCTTCCACCGCTGTGGCGTCGCGAACGTCGCAGACATGCGTTTCGACGTGCGTGCCTAGTTCATCACGTAACTCTTGGGCAGCCTGTGCAAGCATCGCTCCCCGGCGTCCACATATGACCAGGCTGGCACCTAGCTCAGCATAACGTCGCCCTATACTCTTACCCAGGCCGGTGCCGCCGCCGGTGATCAATATGCGCTTGCCGGCGAGGAGGTTGTTGGTAAACATGATTACTGCGCCTTGATGCCGGCGGAGTCCGCGATGCCGCGGAAGCGTGCGATTTCCACGTTCTGGTATTCGCGCATCCCTTCTGCCGTGTAGGGCATCAATTCGCCGCCGGTCTTCTTGACAAAGTTCTTGGCTGCGTCCGAGTGCAGCGCTTTCTGCATTGCGTCGGCCAAAGTCTTGGTCACATCGTCGGGCGTTTCCGAACGCACGTAGAAGGAGGTCCATGAGTAATTCACATATTCTGGATAGCCGCTTTCCTTGACGGTCGGTACGTCGGGAAAGTCGGGATGCCGTGCCTCGCCCGATACGGCGAGGGCGCGTAACTTGCCGGACTTGAGTGTAGTCGCGGCCCCACCCAGGTCGACCATGCCCACATCCAGGTGGCCGCCCATTACGTCGGTAAATACCGGGGCACCACCCTTGTACGGCACATTCATGAATTTAACGCCGGTCTGGCTTGACAACCATTCCAAAGCCAGCCGGTATCCGTCCGCATAGGTCCCGACCGACAGCTTCTTTTCCTTTCCCTGGACCACCAGGTCAGCGATGGTCTTGATCGGCGAACCTGGTGCCACGACCAGCGCATTCATGCCTCGACTGACACCCGAAATCGGCTTCAGGTCCTTTAATGGATCGTACGGCAGATCCTTGATGGTGACGGGGTTGACTGCGATCGGCGAATTGCTGGCCAAAAGGACGGTGTGGCCGTCTGCAGGCGCGTTTTTAACCGCTGTGACCGCGACGATGCCGCTGGCGCCGGGCCGGTTTTCCACAATGAAGCTTTGATTAAGGATTTTTGCGAGCTGCTCGCCGAAGAACCGCGCAGAAGTATCGGAGCCGCTGCCTGCCGTGAAAGGGACAATAATAGTTACCGTCTTGGTGGGGAAATTCTTGGTCTGTGCATAGGTTAGGGGAGCCAGTACCATTAGTCCAAGCAATGCAATTTTTGCTAGTTTCATTTCGTCTCCATCATTTATTTATAGTTTATGTTGGCACCTCGAGATATAGCACTGCCTGGCTTAAAGTGTCGTCAGCATTGGCCATAAAGCATCCGCCCCCTGCTTGGCTACCATCCGGCCGAGGCGCATTTGCCAGAAGGTTTCGTTACCGAATTCGTCGCGCCAGGCCCACAGCCGTCGGGTGGAGAAATGCAGATTGTGTTCGCGGGTGTAGCCCATTGCCGCATGAATCTGGTGCGCGATTTCTGCGCCCTTGCCGGCGGCTTCACCAATGCGCGCTTTGGCTACCGCAGAGGCGAATTCGTTGGGCTGGTCGACGCTAGCCTCCACAGCCGCATCCGCCGCGGCGCTTGATGCGGCAGCGTGGCCGGCCAGAAGCGCCAGCATGTGCTGCACCGCTTGAAACTTGCCGATCGGGCGGCCGAATTGCACCCGCTCGCCTGCATACTGCAGTGAATAGCCCAGAATACGTTCAAGCGCACCTGCCATCTGTATGCCGCGGTACAACGCGCCTTCAACCAAGAGTCTATTGTGGGCATCGGGTAGAGGGGCGGCGGCCAGCACTGGCACGCCTTCAAATACCAGTTGGACGCGCGGGTCGCCACCGAGGTTTTTTTCGGTTTTACGGCTGGCCCCTTCGGTTGACACCAGACAGACTGTCTCCACTCCGGCGCAATTGGCCACGACAACGACGGCGCGGCAGTGCTCGCCCCAAGGTACTCGCTGCGTCGTACCAGACAGAAGGCCAACTTTATCTAGCGCCAGCGTGGCGTTGCCGGTTTCGGATGCCACGGTCAGCGCGCCTTCCGGCACATCGATCCCTGCGGCACATAGTAAGCGACCCGCCAGCATGGTTTCTGCCAGGGGCACGGGTGCTGCATGGTAAGCACTGCGCTTGAGTGCGGCCATCGCATCCTCGAATGTCACCCCGGGCCCGCCTGCTGATTCAGGCAGAGCGGCTTTGGTCAGGCCGGTATCTTCCAACCCCTGCCACATGGCCGCTGGCCAGATGCCGGCTTCCGAGCTTTCACGGGCCTCTCTTGTGCATGCGCTATCAAACAGTCGGTCGACTGTGTGCAACAGGTCATCGGTCATCTCGTTCATCGCAGTCCCAGCCCCTTCGCAATCATGCCTCGCAAAATTTCCCTCGTGCCGCCCCGGATCGTGAAGCCGGGTGCGCGCAATATCGTCATGCCCAGCAATTCTGCATAGCTGTCGCCACTGCCCATGGTTGGTTCGGTCGGAATCAGGTGCCGGAATACTTCCGGGATCTCGCGCTCGAATGTCGTGCCGATATCCTTGACCAGCGCCGCCTCGACCAACGGCTGCTGTCCGCGATGCAGCATGCCGGCCACCGAGGTCGACATTCTTCGCAAGATAGCGAGATGCGCGACAAAACGGCCAATCTCGTTGGCGGCGCGGTCATCCGGCTCGCTACCTAGCACTCTGATCGATTCGGCCAGCAGCTGGTAGGTGCTCAGGAAGCGGTCCGGGCCAGAACGCTCAAAGGCCAGTTCCCCGGTCACCATTTTCCAACCGCCGTCGACTTCGCCTACTACCATGTCATCCGGTACAAAGTAATCGTCAAACACTACTTCATTGAAGTCGTGGCCACCGTAGAGGTTATAGATCGGCCGCACCGTGACCCCAGGTTCGGCCATGTCGATGATGAACTGAGTCAGGCCCGCATGCCGGTTCTCTTCCTTGGCTGACGTACGCACCAGGGCAATCAGGTAGTTAGCGCGGTGTGCGCTGCTGGTCCAGACCTTGGTGCCGTGAATGCGCCATCCGCCATCAGCCTTGACAGCACGAGTGCGTACCGCCGCCAGATCAGATCCGGAGTCCGGTTCGCTCATTCCGATGCCGAAGAAGCATAAGCCCGTAGTGATCTTGGGCAGGATGGTCTGCTTGGCACGCTCGCTGCCATAGCGCAGAATCTGGTGGCCACTCTGACGGTCCGCCACCCAATGCGCCCCCACCGGCGCCCCACCCGCCAGCATTTCTTCCGTCATCACATAGCGTTCGAGCGCAGTTTTTTCGCCTCCGCCGTATTGCTTCGGCCAGGTCATGCCGATGAACCCGCGCTCACCGCATTTGCGACTGAAATCGGCGTCGAACGATGACCATGAATTGCGCTTGGGTGTGAAGGTACCAGCCGCTACTTCGTCAGCGATGAATGCCCTGATTTCCTGGCGCAGAAGGTCTACGCCAGAGGGCATCTGCACCGGTCCGAATTTGAAATCCTGCATCCCGTCTCCTGTCCTTGGTTTTTAATAAACC
>NZ_JBDFLX010000005.1:0-600512 GCF_047237965.1 Noviherbaspirillum phoenicis
GTCGTAGGGCAATTTGCGCACCGCCGGATTGGTGCCGTGGGTGCCGACATAGCCCAGCATCAGCGTGTAGCCGTCGGGCGCGGCGCGGGTCACGTTCTGCGAAGCGATCACGCCGCCGCCGCCGCTCTGGTTTTCCACGATGAAGCTCTGGCCGAAGGGCTTGGTCAGGCGGTCGGCGATGGTTCTAGCCACCAGGTCCACGCCGCCGCCCGGCGCCACGGGCGCGACGATCTTCACCGGCCTGCTGGGCCAGGCTTCCTGCGCCAGCGCCCAGTGCGGCGCGGCCAGCGCGCCGACGCCCAGCGTCAGCGCAAATGTCTTAAGGGCTAGTCTTCTTTTCATGATTGTCTCCTTCGAATAGTATTTTCTGGAGCCGCTCTCCGGCGGCTTTCACGTGGCTGGCCATCAGCGCTTCGCAGATGTCGGCCCGCTTGTTCTTGATGGCATCGACGATGGCGTGATGCTCTTTAATGGAATTGAGGATGCCGACGTCGGTCGACAGGTTGCGCAGCCGCGCCATGTGCAGCTTCTGCACCACGCCGCGATAGATGTCGCAGATCTCGCGGTTCCCGCTGGCATGGATGATGTCCCAATGAAAACGCAGGTTGGCTTCGTAGTAGGCCATCACGTCGCGCGCCTGCACCGCGGCATCCATGGCCGCCAGACGCTGTTCCAGCAAGGCCAGCAGCGCCGGGTCGGCACTGGCGGCGGCTTCGCGGCCGGCGAAGGCGTCCAGCACCGAGCGCAGCTGGTACAGGTCGCGGGTTTCGCGGTTGGACAGCTGGCGCACCAGCACGCCGGCATGCTTCTTCGATTCCACCAGCCCCATGTGCTCCAGGTCGCGCAGCGCCTCGCGCACCGGCACCCGTGACACGCCCAGGCGCGAGGCGATGGTGGGTTCGGTGATCCGCTCCCCCGGGCTGAACTCGCCGCGCAGGATGGAAGCCAGGATCTCGTCCCGCACCAGGTGCGCCAGCGGCACGTCGCGTACCTGGGAAAGCAGGGTGCCGGCGGGGCTGTCTTCGGTCCAGGGCATGGTCAGGGGCATGGCGTTTTCGTGCTTCGGCTTGTTATCAATTTCGTAGATCGTATACGATGTACGAATATCGCACAACATGACGGCAGGCAAAGATCGCAAAAAAGAGTGTTGCCCTGGAATGCAGTCGATGGTTCACTGTGGTGCGTGTTCGGCCATGGAACGCAGGGCGCAAGGTTTTTCGCCTGACTATGGACGGTGCGCAAGGCGCAGCAATGCAGGCATGAAAGCTGCATGAGGGAAATGACTTGCGGCGGCCGCGTGCGCCGCCGTCTCACATCAACTCTTTATTCAAACGACCAACCGCTCAGGGCATAACCATGAATTTGAACGCAAGCGTCTCTCCTGCCGTCCGCAAGCCATTTCACCGTTTCTCCCGCGTCGTGGCCAAAGCGGGCCTTCTCGCCCTCGCCGCAGGCATGGCGCTGGCCGCACCGGCGCATGCCGCCTACCCCGACAAGCCGGTCCACCTGCTGCTGTCGTTTCCGCCGGCCGGCGCCACCGACGTGCTGGCGCGCGCCATTGGCCAGAAGATGTCGGAAGCGCTTGGCCAGAGCGTCATCGTTGAAAACCGGCCCGGCGCCGGCGGCAACATCGGCCTGATCGCCGCGGCCCGCGCGCCGGCGGACGGCTACACCATCTACCTCGGCGCGGTCACCAATGCCGCCATCGCCGCCGCGGCCTATTCGGCCCAGCCGGCCCACCTGCTGCGCGACTTCGTGCCGGTGGCGGGCGTGGGCACGGTGCCGCACATGCTGGTGGTGCCGCTGTCGACCCCGGCTCAGAACGTGGGCGAGCTGATCAGCTACCTGAAGGCGGCGCCCGGCAAGTACAACTTCGCCTCGCAGGGGCCGGGCACGCTGTCGCACCTGGAGTCGGAGCTGTTCAAGATCAAGACCGGCGTCGACGTGCTGCATGTGCCGTACAAGGGCAGCTCACAGGCCCTGCCTGACCTGATCGGCGGCAGCTCGGCGATGATGTTCGACAGCATCCCGGCCTCGATGCCGCACGTGAAGGCCGGCAAGCTCAGGGTGCTGGCGGTGGCATCCGGCAAGCGGGTGTCGTCGATGCCGGACGTGCCCACCGTGCAGGAAGCCGGCGTGCCGGGCTTCGAGGCCAACAACCTGTTCGGCTTCGTGGTGCCGAAAGGCACGCCGGCCCCGGCCATCAAGGCGCTGTCGGCCGCGATCCAGAGCGCGGTGGCCGCGCCCGGCGTGCGCGAGGCGATGGAGGCGCAGGGCGTCGAGCTGAAATTCACGCCCGCCCCGGAGTTCGGCAAGATGATGGAGCAGGAGTTCAGCACCTGGGGCAAGGTGGTGGAAACCGCCAAGGTCAAGCTCGACTGAACTAACGCCGGCATTCGGGCCAGGCGCCATTGCCGACTCCGGCGCGGGCCGCTATGCTGGCCGGCCCATGGCGCAGGCGGCATGCATCCGCATGAAGCCGCCGCGCCAGCGCAACCAACAAGACGGAGGAAGACATGCAGAACAACCTGGCGGCATCGCTGCTCGATTATCCCTATACCTCGCAGCGCATGCCGCTGCTGGCGGCCAATGTGGTCAGCACCTCGCAGCCGCTGGCCGCGTCCGCCGGCCTGCAGATGTTCGCGCGCGGCGGCAACGCGGTGGACGCCGCCCTTGCCACCGCCATCGCGCTGACCGTGGTCGAGCCGTGCATGAACGGCATCGGCGGCGATGCCTTCGCCATCCTGTGGGACGGCAGCCGCATCCACGGCCTGAACGCCTCCGGCCGGGCGCCGGGCGCATGGACGCCCGACTATTTCGCCGGCCGCGACAGCATGCCGATGCGCGGCTGGGACGCCGTCACCGTGCCGGGCACGGTCTCGGCCTGGCGCGCGCTGTCGGACAAGTTCGGCAAGCTGCCCTTCGCCGACCTGTTCGAGCCGGCCCTGCGCTATGCCCGCAACGGCTACCTGGTCTCGCCCACGGTGCACCGGCAATGGCAGGCCCAGGTGGCCGACATGCTGCCGCAGCCCGGCTACCGGGAAGCCTTCGCGCCGCAGGGCAGGGCGCCGCTGCCGGGCGAGCGCTTCATCTGCCCCGGCCAGGCGCGCACGCTGGAGCGCATCGCCGCCAGCAGGGGCGACGACTTCTATCATGGCGAACTGGCGGCGGCGATCGCAGCGCATGCCAGAAATACCGGCGGCGCGCTCACCGAAGCCGATCTCGCGGCGCACCGCGTCGACTGGGTCGACCCGATCGGCATGCGCTACCGCGACCTCGAACTGCTGGAAATCGGGCCGAACGGGCAGGGCATCGGCGCGCTGATGGCGCTGGGCATGCTGGAGCATTTCGACATGCAGGCCGCGGGCCTGGACACCGCCGCCACCGTCCACCTGCAGCTGGAAGCGATGAAGCTGGCCTTTGCCGACATGGCCGAATACGTGGCCGACCCGGATGCGATGAAAACCGTCACCGCCAGCCATCTGCTGGACCGGGATTACCTGAAGCGCCGGGCCCAGCTGATCGACCCGCAGCGCGCGGCGCCGGCCCGCGCCGGCAACCCGCATTCCGGCGGCACCGTGTATCTCACGGCGGCCGACGAGAACGGCATGATGATTTCGCTGATCCAGTCCAACTTCAAGGGCTTCGGCTCGGGCGTGGTGGTGCCGGACACCGGCATCGCCCTGCACAACCGCGGCTGGGGCTTCACCCTGAAGGACGGCCATCCCAACCAGGTGGCGCCCGGCAAGCGGCCCTTCCACACCATCATTCCGGGCTTCCTGATGCGCGGCGGCGCGCCGCTGGCCAGCTTCGGCGTGATGGGCGGCTCGATGCAGGCCCAGGGCCATCTGCAGATGACCGCCCGCTTCGCCGACCACGGCCAGAACCCGCAGGCCGCCAGCGATGCGCCGCGCTGGCGGGTGATGGACGACAACGTCACCATCGCGGTGGAATGGAATTTCCCGCCCGAGGCGATCGAGGGGCTGCGCCAGCGCGGCCACACGGTCAAGGTGGCGCCGCGCTTCGACACCGAGTTCGGCTGCGCCCAGGTGGCCATGCGCACAGAAGGCGGCTATGTGGCGGCATCGGACCACCGCAAGGACGGTTATCCGGTCGGCATGTAGCGTGTAGCCGTTGCCTGAGCGATAGGCTGGCGAAAGTCCCGAAAGAATCCGGGACTTTTCTGGCGCGCTTTCTATACTGGTCTTACGCATGCACAGTGAGCAGCCTGGGCCGCCCGGGGCAGCCCGCCCAGGGTCAGGCGCAGGCCACGATGCGAAGGAGACCATCATGAGACATCGCCTGTACTACCTGCTGCCCGACCTTCCCGCCGCCCGCGCCACGATGAACGACCTTCTGCTGGCGCGCATCGAGGCCCGGTATATCCGCTTCCTGAGCGCTGGCCAGCCGCTGCCGCCGGACCTGCCTGGCGCCAGCCTGATGCAGAGAACCGACGTCGTGCGCGGCGCCGAGATGGGCATGGCCCTGGGCGCCGCCCTCGGCCTCCTGGCCGGCGTCGGCCTGCTGTACTACTTCGACATCGCCAGCGCCGGCATGAAGGCCGCATTCATGGTCGCCGCGACGCTGGTCGGCATCCTGTTCGGCGCCTGGGCATCCAGCATGCAGGGCGCTTCCCTGCCCAATTCGCGCCTGGCAGCCTTCGACGGTGAATTGCAGAAGGGCAGCATCCTGCTGATGGTGGACGTGCCGTCGGGCCGGGTCGATGAACTGGAAGCCCTGCTTGCACAGCGGCATCCGGAAATGCATTTTCGCGGCGAGGAGGCGCATATACCGACATTCCCGTGACACTGTATTCCTCCATGTCGGCGGCATCCATTGCAGCCATGTGATGGATGCCGCCGGTCATCCTTGACGCATCCTCAGGATGCTGCCTGACATCTTGCCGGCGGGCTGTCTGCCGTCGGCCTGAGCTAATGTTTTCCCCCTCGCGCTCCTAGCCAGTCGCGGAAAAATTACCGCGGATATGGGATGGTTTGTTGTCCCCCTGCATGCTTTACTGCCGACAATAATTAAAGGTGCAACGGCACACCATCTTGCCGCAATCAGGGAGTGATGTTCATGAAGTCATCCATGCGCCTGGCGGCGCTCGTCGTCATTGCTGCGTCTTTGGTACTTACCGGGTGCGCATCCATCGTTAGCGGCACCAACCAGGTTGTGTCGGTGGAGGCCAGGAACAAGACCGAGCAGGTGCCAGGCGCCTCCTGCAAGCTGGAAAACGGCAAGGGCGTGTATTACGTCACCACGCCGGGCACCGTGACCGTGCATCGGGCGTATGACGACATGAAGGTCAGGTGCGAGAAGGAAAACAGCGAACCCGGGATGGCCACGGTCAAGTCCACCACCAAGCCCATGGCATTCGGCAACATCATTTTCGGCGGCGTGATCGGCGCCGCCATCGATACGGGGTCCGGCGCCGCATACGATTATCCGCCGCTGATCAGCGTGATCATGGGAGAGACGACGAACATCCAGGCCGAGCCAGTCAAGCATGCCCGGCGAGGCAAGGCCGAGCCGCAGGCGTCGGCAGCCAACCCGGCGCCTGGTGCGCCGCTGACGCAGTAGCAGTAGCAGCCGTAGTGCAGGGCAGGCGGACATCGACGCGTGACGCTTGCCCGCCTGATGCATTCATCGTCATGCCGGCAGCACCCACACCGGGTGTGAACCTCAAACATCAACGACCTGCAAGCCGAAGGAAGCCGGCGATGCTTCCCGCTCCGTTGGAGCGCTGCATCGTGCACGGGCAACTGCGGGCCATGCATGACAGCCGACCTGGCGATCGATGACCTGAACATCAGAGCGCTCTCGGCCTGACCAGCTTGTCGATACCGGCCAGTGCCCCGGCCCTGCGTTGTGGCTCTTCGCCGTAGCACCGCTACGACTCATTCCCACCCTTGCTGGGCGCGTCTGCGCCTGCAGGCGCAAAGCAATGCTTTGCGAAACCCCTGCCTACCCCTTGTTCCGGGGCCACTGCCTCGGTCTCGCCTAAGCCAGTCAGACCGAAAGCGCTCTAAAGGCAGAGGGAAATTCAGCGCAGCGGCCCGCCTGCGGTGGTTACTTCACGTCTGCACCAGTCGAGCGTTATGCAAAACACAAGCATTGACAGACCTGGATGCCGATACCTAAGATGGGCCGCTTTGATGGGCGCCGGATAGGGCGCCCGAAGAACGTTATCCATCCCGACACTTCTCATGCAAACACTCCCTGTCGTTGCGCGGTCCGGCCAGATCTCCTTTTTGTGGGCCTACGGTGCAATGACGCCTGGCATCAGGGCCGCACTGCAGCGCTTCTGGATGGAGAACGGCGCCATTGCCGACGACAGCGAAGCATGGCGACGCAGCTTTGAAGTGGGATGCATCGCGGTGGACCAGGACTGGAATATCGTGGGTGTCAGCTCCTTCTTCATGGACAGGCTGACGCCTTCCGGTGCGATGTACTGGATGTACCGGACCTTTGTCGGCAAGGCGCATAGGCGTTCCCGGATTGCGATGGAGATTTTCAGCGCGTCGTTTGAACAGCTTGCGCAGTACTACCGGACCGAGCGGGGCGCGCCGGCCGGTGTCGCGGCCATCATTGAAAATGCCGCTCTTGAATTGCCCGGATCGATCGGGCACATGCAGAACCTGGGCCTTCAGCGATTGGGCGCGGACCAGCACGGACGCTCTATCTGGCACCGGCCGTTCGATGCCGGCCACCATCCTTCCTGATTCCTCACGGAGCACCATCATTCGCCCCATACATTTCATCTCGGGACTGCCACGTTCCGGTTCAACGCTGCTATCGGCGCTGCTGAAACAGAACCCGGCCTTCCACGCCTCGATGAGCAGCCCTGTCCATGGCATGGCGGCTTCCATGCTGCGGGACATGAGCGCGGCCAACGAGTACGCGGTGTTCATCAAGCCGGAGCAGAGGCTGCGCGTGTTGCGCGGCATCGTCGAAAACTACTACGGCCCTGAATACACGGCCCAGGTCATCATCGACACGAACCGGGGCTGGTGCGCCTGGATGCCGCAACTCAATGCGCTGTTTCCGGAAAGCCGCGTGATTGCCTGCGTGCGCAACGTGTCCTGGATCGTCGACAGCATAGAACGACTTGCGCAGAGAAACGCCCTTTCGCCGTCGGGCATTTTCAATTACCAGACGAGCGGCACCGTGTACTCACGCGCCGAGATGCTTGCCAATGGCGATGGTCTCGTCGGCTTTTCCTATAACGCCCTGAAAGAAGCCTTTTATGGGCCCCACGCGAACAAGCTTCTGCTGGTGCAATATGAAACCCTGGTGACCAACCCTGCACGCGTGCTGGAAGCGGTGTACCGGCATCTGGGGCAGGCATCCTATCCACACGACTTCAATAACGTGGCCTACGAGGCCGATGAATTCGACATGCGCGCCGGCACGCCCGGCCTGCATTCGGTCCGCTCGAAAATCGAGGCCATCCCCCGGCAGACGGTCCTCCCGCCCGATGTATTCAACCGCTTTGGCAATGACGCTTTCTGGCTTCACCCGCAGGCCAATCTGCATGGCGTTCAGGTCATTTGACTCGCTGCAGCTCTCCTCGAAAAACTGCTGCACCGGGCATGTCCTTGCAAGCAGTGAGGGACTCCCCTTGGCACTGCATTTCACGATGCCGGTTTTGCAATAATGTGGCGCGAAGGTAACATGATTGAAAGCGCCGCATATTTCCCATAGAAAATAATTTCGCTCAGGAAATTAATTCCGCTAAGCTTCGTTGGCTGGTATCCCATGCCTTATCAACGGAGAAAACTTGAACACCCTTCGCAATACTGGTCATCTTCATTCCACATCCCAACGTGCTGCGCGCAAACAGGAAACGCTGCGAACCCAGCCCAAGCGCATCTCGCACGCGGTATGCGTCGCACTGCTGTCTCTGAGCGCAAGCGCGCCGGTATGGGCATCCACCTACAGCGTGACCTCGTCTGCAGACAGCGGCGCAGGGTCCCTGCGTGAAGCCATCACCAGTGCCAATGCCAACGCAAACAGCACCATCGTTATCGACCCGTCGGTCACTTCGCTGACGCTCGCGACAGCGCTGCCTGAAATCACCGCACCGCTGACGATTCTCGCCAGCGCGCCTGTCGCCGTAAACGGACAAACGGTTTCCCTGCCGCTCAACAATACCGGCGCATTGAATGGCGCAGTCGGTGCCGCGGGCAGCAGCGGACTGATTCGCAGCCCGGCCCTGGCTGGCCAGGCTGGCATGGCTGGTATTGCAGGCAGCAAGTACATGCCTGGCAATCCCGGATCGGCCGGCTCTGCTGGCGGTGCCGGCGCGACGGGTAACGTCGCAGGTGCCGGCGTTGCCGGCGGCAACGGCATTGGTGGTTCACAATTTTCCCTGCTCAACAGCGGCACGATCACCGGGGGAGCTGGTGGCATGGGCGGCACCGGCGGTGCCGGCGGCACTGGCGGCGTTGGCGGCGTCGGCGGTGCCGGCGGCACTGGCGGCAGCGGCAATACGTGCTACGGCTGCTACTACGGCGTGCAAGCGAGCGACGGCGCAACGGGTGGCCTCGGCGGCGCCGGCGGGACGGGCGGCGTCGGCGGTGCGGGCGCCACCGGCGCAACAGGCGGGGCCGGTGGCGCTGCGGTGTCCGGCAATAATTTTGTCCTCAACAATACTGGCAACCTTGTCGGCGGCGCAGGCGGCGCAGGCGGTGCTGGCGGCATGGGCGGCACCGGCGGTGCGGGCGGCATGGGCGGCGCCGGCGGTCAGGGTGGCATGGGTGGCACTAGTGGCTACTACGGTCCCCAGACCTATGGTGTGGGTGGCAAGGGCGGAAATGGCGGTGCCGGCGGCATTGGCGGCGCTGGCGGGGCAGCAGGTAATGGCGGCGCCGGTGGCAGCGGTGGCGCAGCCGTGAGCGGCCACGATTTCACTCTCTTCAATAGCGGCAGCATCAGCGGCGGAAACGGCGGCGCAGGCGGCCTTGCGGGTACGCCTGGCGCGGGTGGAGCGGCAGGCGCCGGCGGCAATGCCGGCCTCGGCGGCCTCGCCTATGGATCCGGCGTGGCATCCAGTGCCGGCACGGCTGGCGCGGCCGGCAGTGCAGGCAGCACCAGCCTGGTCACCGGCAGCATGGGCAGCGGCGGCGCCGGCGGAGTGGGCATCATCGCCACCGGCAATTCGACCATCAGCAACGCCGGCACCATCTCCGGCGGCTTCGCCGATGGCGGATCAGGCGCACGGGCCGACGCCATTCAACTTTCCAATGGCGGCAACAAGCTTGTGCTCGAAGCCGGCTCGGTCATCAACGGCAATGTCGTCAGCAGCAGCGCAGGCAATGGCGGCGACACGCTGGCGCTGGGCGGCGACGTCAATGCTGCAGGCGGGAACAACTTCAACCTGGCCAGCATCGGCAATGCAGCGCAGTACCGCGGATTCCAGAGCTTCCAGAAAGAAGGCAACAGCGAATGGACGTTATCCGGCACGGGCGCATCCAGCTGGTCGGTTGAGGCAGGCACCCTGTCGCTGGCCGATACGGCAGCGCTCACCGGCTCGATCGACGTCAAGAGCAACGGCATCTTCAAGGGCAGCGATGCGACCCTCAACGGCAACCTGACCAATGCCGGCATGGTGACCATCCCCGCCGGAAAAACCCTGGTCGTCAACGGCGACTTCGCCACCTCGGGCGTTTTCGCCACCGCGGTGTCGGACAATGCGGCAGGCCGGCTGCAGGCCAGCGGCGCAGTCGCCCTGGGCGGCAGCCTGGTCGTCAATGCCGCCGGCGTCACCAGCGCCAATACGCATAATGGCGTCGTGGCTGGCGTGATCACCGGCGCGACGGTTGCCGGCACCTTCGCTTCCACGACCGATAACAGCGTGCTGTTCAACTTCAAGCCTGTGTACAACGCAACGGGCGTGGACCTGAAGCTGGAACTCGCGCCGGTTCCCGTGGTGCCGACGCCGGTCGTCCCTGTGAATCCGGCTGCACCCGCCGATCCGGTGCAGGTTGTCCCGGACGCGCCAGGCGGCGTGGTTCAAACTCCCGCGCCACAGCCGGTGCGCTACAGCGGCGTGACCGCGGCGGCAGTCGCCAACAACAACGCACCGGGCTTCAGTGCGGCGCGTGTTCTCGACGCAGTACTGTTCGCCAATCCAGGCAGCGCCATCTCGCTGATGTTCGTGCCCCTGGAAAACCAGCAGAAGGTGTCGCAGGCAGTCACCCAGACCCTGCCGCTGATCGCGGCCGGTTCCGGCAATGTCAGTCGCTCCACCCTGTCCAACGTCAACCAGATCGTGCAGTCCCGCATGGATTCGGCGCGCGGCATGTCCTCCGGCGACATGTTCATCGCCGACCAGCGCGCCTGGGTCAAGCCGTTCGGATCATGGGCCAACCAGGCCGACCGCGACGGCGTCGCCGGATTCAAGTCGCGCAGCTATGGCCTCGTCACCGGCGTGGACGCCGACGTGTCGAAGACCATGCGGGTTGGCGCCGCGTTTGCCTATTCGCGCATCGACGTGGACAGCCGTTCTTCGGTGGCGCCGCAGGGTTCCAACGTCGATTCCTACCAGCTGATCGGCTACGGCAGCGTCAACCTGGGCAATCGCACCGACCTGAACTGGCAGGCAGACATCGGTCATAACGACAACAAGAGCCATCGCCAGATTTCGTTCGCGAACCTGCGGGCGCAATCGGACTCGAGCAGCAACACGGCGCACGCCGGCGCTGCGCTGGGCCGCGACCTGACCCTGTCCGACCGCACCACGTTCACGCCGTCGGTACGCGCCGACTACACGTGGATTCGCGACCGCGGCTATACCGAGAACGGCGCCGATGCGCTGAACCTCTCGGTGGAAGGCCGTACCACGAAGTCGTTCGTGATCGGCGTCGATGGCCGGGTGCAGCATCGTGTCGGCGACCGCGGCACGCTGGTTGGCAACCTGGGCCTGGGCTACGACACGATGGACCAGAAAAACACCATCGTGTCGACCTTCGCCGGCAACCCCGGCGCTGCCTTCACGCTGTCCGGCATCGAGGCAGGCCGCGTGGTGTCCCGCGCAGGGCTGGGCTATGTCTACCAGGTCAAGAACGGCGTCGACCTGACGGCCCGTTACGACCTCGAGCACCGTACCGGCCTGAACAACCAGACTGCCTCGATCAAGGCACGCTGGGCGTTCTGATGCACGAGTGCTAAGCGCCAGGGGCTGCAGGAAGTTCTGCGGCCCCTGTTTCATTTGCATTCGCCGTCGACTTCAACAAGATGCAGAAACGATTGACGCTCTGGCTGCTCGCGCCGCTGCTTTTCTCTGGCGGCTGTGCGACCGTGCCGTCGCCCGCCGAGCGCAGTACCCATGCCCAGGCGCTCGCGGCGCCGCGCGGCTGGACCATGCAGACGATTCATGCAAGCCCCTTTCCGCTGGCCGCCTTCCTCCCGCCAGCAAGCACGCAAGCCTCGGAACTCACCCTTTATCTCGAGGGCGATGGCATGGCATGGACAGGGCCGGCGCACCCCTCCGCCGACCCGACTCCCATCGACCCGCTGGCACTGCGCCTGGCGCTCGCGCAGCCTGCCGGCGCGGCAGCCTATCTCGGCCGGCCATGCCAGTATGTATTCGCGGCCGACACCTGCGAGGAATCGTTCTGGACTTCGCGCCGCTTCGCGCCAGAGGTCGTGTCGGCGACCAGCCAGGCCATCGATGCGCTGAAGGTCCGCTTCGGCACCCGGCAGCTCACGCTGGTCGGCTATTCGGGCGGCGCTGCCGTGGCCATGCTGGTGGCGGCACGCCGCACGGACGTGGTGCGCGTGGTGAGTGTCGCCGGCAACCTCGATCATCGCGCCTGGACGACGCTGCATCAGCTCGACCCCCTGAACGGCTCCCTGAACCCGGCCGACGACGCGCCGCTTCCCCGGCGAATGAGCCAGTGGCATTTCGCCGGCGAAAAGGACGACGTCATCCCGCCGCGCCTGGCGCTCGACTTCGCCGCCCGCCATGTCGAGCCAAGGCCGTCGGTGCAGGTGATGGCTGGCTTTGATCATCGCTGCTGCTGGATCGACGCCTGGCCGCGGCTCTGGAAGCAGGTAACATCCCAACCATGACAGAAAATGTTTTCTACCAGGCGCCATCCGTGACCCGGACAGCGCGCGAGCGGCTGAACGGACACAGGGCCATCGTGATCTGGTTTACCGGCTTGTCGGGCGCCGGCAAGACCACGCTGGCCAACGCGCTGGAAGCCGAACTGCACCGACAGGGCCGGCGCACGCTGGTGCTGGATGGCGACAACGTCAGGCAAGGGCTGTGCTCGGATCTCGGGTTCTCCGCCAAAGACCGGCATGAGAACCTGCGCCGTGTGGGCGAGATGGCACGCATGACGATGGAAGCCGGGGTGATCACCCTCGCCGCATTCATCTCGCCGTTCGAGGAAGACAGGGCCAGGGTGCGAGACATTGTCGGCCCGGAAAACCTGTTTGAAATTTACGTGCGATGCCCGCTGGCGGTGTGTGAAACCCGCGACGTGAAAGGCTTGTATCGCAAGGCCCGGCAGGGAGAAATCTCTCACTTCACAGGTGTATCCGCGCCCTACGAAGAGCCGACGTCGGCGCATCTGGTGCTCGATACCAGTGTTCTCTCAGCCAGCGAGTGCGTCGGGCGCATGCTTGAAAGCCTGCAATCACGGCTGGCCCTGCCTGGCGGGTGAGCAGGCAGGGTGCGGCTTTTCCGGAATCCTTGTTTCAGGTGATGTGGCCTGGGTTGAGCGAAAGAGACTGTGAAAGTATTCACGCAAGCTGCCAAAACTCGGTATTGCCGCGCAAGCGGGAATTCCTTTCGCCTTCGAACGCCCTTTGCAGGGCCGCTCTCGTGGCGATGATACGGAGGTGCTTTACGTTCTTGAGCATGGTAAATCCGAACCAGCGTATTACCAAATGCATCTGTCGCCTGCTCTTCCGGTGTGTACGACACCGCCTATCGCGCTAGCTTGCAGCGACTCATCGCAGCGATGTTATTGGCTAAGGCAGTCCCAAAGCTGTCTATGCGAAAGAGCATCCATGAAAGCGTAGTCAAGCCAAGGCGGCTATCTCTTTCCCGTTACAACACATTCATCCGCAAATTTGTAAAGCTGTACAATTTTATTTATTTTCACACTCTGGGCTTTATCGGTTACGCATTCATCAACTTGGCCAACTTCAAAACCGCCATTTTTTTTCGATTGAATGATTAAAGGAAGATTAAAAAAATCTCCTGAAGGAGCCTGATAAGTGAATGTTGAAAATATCAACAAATTGACATCTGCGCCATTTACTTGTCTGGCGCTTAATGCTGGCAAGCCAACACACGTCCATAATTTATCTGCTTTTGCGGATACGAAAAAAGCCTTTCCTTCACCATTTCTATTTTTTACGTAAACAAAGCAATCTGGCTTAACGGGCAGAAAACCTCCGGTGATGCTGCCCGCGAAAAAATTCACATTTAACTCCTTCAGCGTGAAACTTTGATTTTTATAGATTTTCACATGACGCTCAGCAGTCAATGGCCCGATGGTCGACCAAAATTCTTGATCAAGAGCCACATCCTTTTTCTTGCTCATAGTCAAGGCGAATGAGTGGCCCCAGAAAATCCACGACAAGAAAGCAACCAATATTCTAATTACTAAAACTTTTATATGCGGTATCAAGTTTTGTGTCATAAGCATTTATTCGATAATTTGGGCCGTTGTATATGCGCGCAAATCTTTCCCATTTCTGAGCGCGAAGGGCATCTAGCAGGCGCGTATCATTCTTAATAAAAGTAGCAAAAATATCCAGCTGACGCGCTGCCCCTTCCTTTGATGCGGATACAAAATCTTCCACGTTTGAAAAGCCTGCCTGCCCATAATTTTCACCCATGATTTGGAAACGGCCCCATGAGGCAGACATGAGTGCAGCGGAGCGATTCAGCCCGATTGCTGCATTTAAACGCTCATACTGATGGATCCCGGTTCGTCCGTAGCCACCCGGAGATTCGTTTGAAAGTCCGGGATAATTTTTGTCATAAATGCCACCTGTATTCGCACTAAAGCGATGTCTTTCGAACAGTACAACGGGCATGTCTTCCTTCACAAATGCGAGCCCTTTACTCTCAACTTCAGCCACAGCCTTAATCGATGCAACATCAACTCCCAGGTCTTTTGCGGTGGCGACATAATGCTCCTCTGGAATCATGTTGTAAGCGGCATATTTATTCTGAACAGCCTCCAACCTGTCATTTACTTGGGACATTGTCAGGCTATCCCATTTGCTCATGCCATTTTTTAATGAAGAATTATTGACCCCGAAATAGGATGACAGCAAAGTTTTGGCGGTGCTAAGCTCAGCAACTGATATGTTGTCTTTAATGCTCATTTTCCACGAGACGTCATCAAGGAACTGCCGCATTCCATCCTTGGTACTCAAATCATAATCAGGATAGAGATTCAGTGAAGAAGGAGTGGGCGAAAATGGCGAAGTACGGTTTCTGCCATTCATCCACTCAGTTCCTTCCTCATTGGCTGTGGGGACAATTCCTTCTTCTGGATACCCAAATTGCATTGCAATTTTTCGTGAAATTGGAATGCTTTCACTATCTGACCGCATAAGTCCATTGGCCTTGGCACGTGTCAATGCTTCTTGCTGCTGCGTCGTGAGACCAGATTCGTCATTGCTGGCAGGATTAGATAGTGGTTGAGTCGGGTCGACAGTCATAAAACCATATCCAAGAAAATCGTTGTTAAAGTGATATGTGCCGCTGCCCAGTTGACCAAACTGTGATGTCGAGGATTGAAGTTGTGTGTTCGCACCGGTCATAGGTGACAGCAAATCATTCACTTCAATGTCAATGTTGTATGTGCCACTCCCAAGTTGTCCTGTCAGTACCGCTTGTGCTGGGCGCATGTTGTCCAAGATGGACTGACCCAACGCATTGCCAAACGCATCCACCGCCACCTGCTGCACCGTCACCCGTCCACCCCGCGCAAGCACCGCCGTGGCCCCCGCTGCCAGGTCGGTCAGCGTGGATTTGGCCAGCTTTTCAGCGAAGCCGGCGTTTTGGTAGGCCAGGGTCTGCATGCCCAGTGCTTCTCCCATCAGGTAACCGGCGCCGGCACCGAGCCCCGCTGCAGCGACGTTGCGCCAACTGAATTGCGCCTGCAGCCTGGTCGCAACGCCGATGCCTTGTGTCACCGCATTGGCAATCACTGCGCGTGTTACGGTCGGTGCCAGCGTGGTGCCGCTCAGCCAGCCGCTTGCTGTGGCACCGACGCCGGAAGTCACGCCGGCGCTGACTGCGGACAGGGCCACGCTGTTCCAGCTGAAACGGTCCTGAATGCCCACCGCGATTGCCACGCCCTGGCTGACGATGGAGCCGACCGCGGCGCCAATGGCCGCCGCCGCAATACCGATGCCGGCGCCCAGCGCCGCGCCGACCGCGCCGGCTGCCGTGGCGGCGCCAACCAGTGTGCCGCCGGTCATGGCGGCAGCGCCCAGGCTCATTACCCCGGTGGCACCGGTCGCTGTGCTGACGGCGCCCATGGCGGCTGCAGCGACGCCGGCCGAGGCGACTGCCACCACCACTGCAATGACGATCACCAGGATTTGCAGGAAGCCGCAGCCCCCCTTGTCTGGCGGCGGCAGGTTGGGCGTGGTGTCGCCAATCAGCACGCTGGCGTCGTACGGGCGCATGCTGTCGGCGCGGTCGTAGGTCGTGTTGGCCAGCGGTGGCAGGCTGAGCTGCTGGTTGGCTTGCAGCGCATCGCGGCCGGTGAGGCCGTTGGCGTCGGCGATGCGGTACCAGTAGGCGCTGTCGCCGTAGACCTGGCGAGCAATGGTTTGCAGGGTGTCGCCGGGCTGGACGCGGTAGGTGGTAAGTATCGTGCCGGGGTGTGTAGGATTGATCGGCTGGTACGTGAAGTTCAGGTCGGACACGGTGGCGAACTGCGGGTCGCCGTCGTCGTTCTTCGGGTCGGCCGGGTCGACCATGTCGCCGTAGCGGCCCAGCACTTCGCCGCGGGCGATGAGCTGATGGGCGGCGTGGCTGCCCTGGCGCAGGAAGAGCGCCTGACCGAGGGCGTCATTGACGTAGATGCGGTTGTTCTCGCGCTTGGTGCGGTCGGTGATCCCGGTCAGGTCGCCGTTGACGTCGTACTGGCGCTGGTTGCTGCCGGACTTGAAGACATCGCTGCTGCCATTGGTGGCGATGATGACGTCGGTTTCAAACTGGGCGTAGCGGTGGGTGAAGGTGTTGATGTAGCCGTTGTCGCCATGCTTGATCATGTGGTAGCGCAGGATGTTGCCGAGGGCGTCATAGCCGTTGGTGTAGTCGAGGCTGTAGTCGGGCTCGCCATCCAGGCCGCGGGCGTGCTGGTAGGTCAGGCGGCCGTTGGCGTCGTAGCGGTTGAGGACGGTGTTGACGGTGACCTCGTCGGTGTCGGGCACGCCGGCGTTGAGGGCATCGACAATGTCCTTGTCCAGGTTGCCGGCGCCCTGCATGACGACGCGGCCGGCGGCGTCGTAGTGGCGGACTTCGACGGCGGCGCCGTCACGGCGGGTGGCGATGAGGCGGTGCTGGGCGTCGTAGGCGTAGGTGGCGGTGGTGTAGCCCTCGCCGGCGCGTTGGACGCGGACCAGGTTGGCCAACAGGCCGGTGAAACTGCCGTCGAGGCTGGTGCCGGCGGGATCGACCGTCCTGCCCCACCAGGTCTCGCTGATGCGGTTGCCCGCCAGGTCGTAGATGATGCGCCGGCCTTGCTGGCCAAGGTCGCCGTCGGCGTTAATGGCGTTGACCACTACTTGCCGGTTCATGCTGTCGTAGCGGTACCAGCCGTCGTCCTGACGGTCGACGTTGCCGGCGTCAATGGTGGTCTGGATGCGCACCCGGTTGCCCATGGCGTCATAGCCGATGCGCACCTCGGCTCGGCCGACGCTGCTGTCGGTGACCTGTACCAGCCGGCCCAGGCTGTCGTAGCGCAGGGCATTGTCCTGATAGAGCACACCTTCCTGCTCGGTGCGTTCGGCGATGCGGCGGCCGGCGGCGTCGTAGCGGTAGCTGATGTGCTTGTCGGTGGCGATGTCGTCGACCGCCAGCAGCAGGCCCGACGGGTCGTAGCGGTATTGCAGGTGCTGGCCGCGGCTGTTGGCTTGCTCTATTAGCTGGCCGGCATGGTCGTACTGGTAAGCATAGAGCGCGCTGCCGATGTCGCTGTGGGCGAGCAGGCGGCCGAAGTCGTCGTAGCGCCAGATGGCGGTGCGGTCGTTGGCGTCGGTGAGGGCGGTCTGGCGGTTGTGGGCGTCGTAGGCGTACAAGGTGCGCTGGTCCATGGGCTGGATCAGCTCGATGAGGTTGCCGCGCAGGTCGTAGCGGCTGCGGGTGGTTTCGCCATTGCCGTTAATGGTGGCGATGCGGCGTCCGGCTTCGTCGTAGGTGAAGGTGTCGGTGGTGGTTTGCAGGCCGAGGTCTTGCAGCACCGGGCCGGAAGGCCGGCGCACGCTGGAGCCCGATAACGTCACGGTCTTCGGCGGGCCTTCGGTAACGGCTGCCACCTGCACGGCGGCATGCACCGTGGCGATGCGGCGATTGAGGCGGTCGTAGAGATGGCGGGTGAGGTCGCCGTTGGGGTCGATCTGCGCGACCGCGTTGCCGAAGGCATCGTAGTGGTGGGGCACGATGCCGCCATCGGCATGGCGCTCTTCCACCAGCTGGCCGGCGGCGTCGTAGCGCAGGCGGTTGAGGTTGCCGTTGGCATCGATGCTGGCGATCTGGCGGCCCAGCAGGTCGTACTGGAAGCGGGTGACGGGCCGGGTGCTGCCGCCGGTGGCCAGATCCACTTCGGGCTGGACTTGCTCGACGAGTTGGTTGAAGCGGTTGTAGCGGGCAGTCGTGATCCATTGCAGCGAGCGCAGATCATTGACCGCTAACACATTGCCCCAGCGGTCCAGGCTCTGGCGCAGCTCGGGGCGCGTGGTCTGGTCAGTGGTGATGGTGGCGCGCGGGCCGGACGCGGGGATGGTGTAGCCGGGCTGGTAGTCGTCGGGGATGGCTTCGGTATAGGTCGACTGGTTGATAGTGGCGGCGAAATCAAGCAGGCCGCTGGAGCGGGCAATCAGGCTGCCGTCGCGATAAAAGCTGAGCTGTACGTCATAAGTGCCCACGGCCAGCTGAGTCAGGCCGGCCTTTTGCACGCCGACCAGCTTGCCATCGGCATTGCTGCCAAGGACTTCGGTTTGCACGGCCAGTTCGGTCCACTCGTCGCCACCGTGCATGCGCACTGCCAGCCCGGCAACCACGCCGGGCACGGGCAGCGCCCATTGCAGCAGCACGGCGGGTTGGCTGCTCAGCGCATTGCCGCTGGCGTCGCGCAGCAGCAGGGTCTGGCCGCTGGGCTGGTAGTCTTTGAGCATCAGGCTGCCAGCCACGGTGCGTGCCGCGCCATCGGCGGCGGTAATGATGAGCTGGTACTCGTAGCGCCCACCGCCGATGCCGCGCCGGTCCACGCCGAAATAGCCGTTGCCGCGGGAGGTGATGGTGCGCTCCGCCCAGGGATCCTGGCTGCCGGCCAGGCGATAGCGGAATTGCTGCTGGCTGCCGGCGGGGATGCCTTGCCAGACGATCCAGGCCGCGGCGTCCTCGGTGCTGGCACGTCCGCCGAGGCTGCTGGCTTGCAGCGTGATACCGCCGATGCCTGGCAGGCCATCGGCGTCAACCTGGCGGGCTGGCGTGCCCGGGTCGATCTGCACGGTGCCGGTGGCGCGTTGCGGCTGACCGCTGGCATCGTGTCGGATCAGTTCATAGCGGTAGCTGCCGGGGGCGAGGTCGCTGATGCTGGCGGTGGATTCGCCCTGGCCGGCGTCGGCGATGGTGACGTCCAGCCAGGCAGCGCTACCGGCGGCCTGCAGGCGCAGGGTTTGGGCGGCGTCGCTCAGGCGGGCCCAGCGCAGCCCGTCCTGGCCATCGGTTTGCAGGACATCGATGCTCTGCTCGGGTTGCAGGCGGCCGATCACGCGGCCCAACGCATCGTAGCGGGTGTCGGTGCGACGGACGTTAATGGCTTGCAGGGCGTCGAGCGGCGATTGGGCCGACAGCGGCGTGTAGCCGTTGCTGCTGATGTCGGCGGTGGCATTGCCCTGCAGGTCGTAGAGCGCGATGTGCGCCAGGCCGCCTTGCTCGTTGGTGCGCCAGACGCGGCCAGCCGCGTCGCGGTTGTGATAGGTTTCCCAGCGACCGTCGGTGCCCTGGGCGATGACTTCGCCAAAGGCGTTCCAGGCGGTGGCGCGGTCGATGGTGCCACCGTCATTGTTCAGCGCTTCCAGCGCATGGATTTGCCGGCCCAGCGCATCGTAACGCCAGGCTTGCCACAGGGTGCGCGTGCTCTGGCCATCGGTGACACTCTGCCAGCGCTTGGCGAGCTGGCCGCGGGCATCGAAGGACTGGTAGCGGGAAACGCCCTCGGCATCCTGGGTGTGCAGCAGGTGGCCGTGGCTGTCGTAGCGGTTCAGGGTGACCTGGTCGGCACTGGAGTTGCTGGCTGCGGCATAGCCAGTGGCGTCGGCGCGGCTGGCGCCCAGCGCATGGATGGTCTGGCGCAGCACATTGCCGTGGGCATCGCGCTCGAAGCGGGTCAGGGGGATCAGCATTGCGCCATCGGGGCCGGGACGCGCCGGTGCGGCGACGGCGGCGATGCGTCCCAGTGCATCGTAATAGGTATAGGTGCTTGCACCGAGGGCATCGGTGGTACGGGTAGGATTGCCCAGCGCGTCATAACCGTAGGCGGTGGTGGCGTCGCCACGCTGGCTGATGCCGGTGTCGGCGTCAGTGAACAGGATGTTGGCCTGGGTCTGGCTGATGAGGCGGTTGGCCTGGTCGTAGCGGTAGAGGGTGAGACGGTCGTCGGAGCCGGGTTGGATGGCGGGCGACGACGAGGACGATGATGCCGCCATGCCACCCTGCGGCTCGGCCCACTCGGTGCGCGACAGCAGGTTGCCCCACGCATCCCAGGTCTGGGTGGTGAGATAGCCGGCGGCATCGAGGCTGGCGATGTCGCGGCCGGCGCGGTCGTACCAGGTGGCGCTGGTAAGCCAGGCATTGGTCAGCGGATTCTTCAATTGCCGGCTCTGGATGCGCTCGCCAAAGGCGTTGTAGCGCTGCGTGGTGATGAGGCCGGCATGGAAGGCTTGCTGGCCGTCGGGTGCGCTGCTGTCGTAGGCATCGATGGCGGTCTGCTCGCTACGCAGCAGGCGGCCGGCGCGGTCATAGTCTTGTTGCAGGCCGCGGTCGCCGTCGCTGGCTTGCAGCGCGGCGCGCACCTGGGCGCTGGCGATGCTGCTTGCCTGTGGCGGCAGCGTGATGGCGAACTGGTAGCGGGACAGGCGGGTGATGTCGCCGAAGGCGTTGTATTGACGGCCAGTGACCTGGCCCAGCGCATCGATCTCGTAGTCGAGGCGGCCCAGGCGGTCGTAGGTCTTGTAGCTGATGGCGCCAGTGACGTCGCGGCCGGACACGGCATTGCCCAGGGCGTCGTAGCGCGTCTCGCTGTACAGGGTATCCATGCGCTCGGTGCGGGCGGCCAGGCCCATGCGGCCATTGCTGCCGGGGTCGTCAAGCTCGGCGGCGTAGACGCCCACCGGCGGGAAGGTGGTGCGGACCTGGCGGCCGAGCGCATCGTAGTCGTAACGGGTGCTGCGCTCCTCGGAGCGGCCCAGGGCTTCGGTGCGCACGATCAGGTTGCCCAGTGCATCGTAGGCCAGCGCGGTGACGATGGCGGCGCGGTCCGTAGGGAGGGCATCGAGCGCCAGGCCGTTGTCGGTGGGGATGGTGCTGAGCAAATCGACTTCAGGCGTGGTCTCGCGAATCGTGCGGCCGGCCGCATCATGGTCATAGGTCCAGACCGCGCCCAGCGCATTGCGGTAGCTGAGCTGGTTGCCCAGTGCGTCATGAGTCCAGGAGGCGGTCTGGCCCAGCGTATCGGTCTTGCTGGCCAGGCGGCCAGCGGCGTCCCAGATTTGCTGTTCGACATGGTCGGCAGCGGGATCGCGGCGTAGCAGGGCTTGCAGGTCTTCCAGCGCAGCGGGCAGGTCGCTGGTGTTCAAGTCTAGCGGCTGGGCCAGTTGCGCGCGCTGCAGCAGGCGGCCCAGGGCGTCATAACGATTGGAAGTGACATGGCCCAGTGCATCGACGCTGGCCGTCACGCGGCCGGCGGCATCGAAGTACTGGCGGCTGCCGCGGTCTTGCGTTGCATCGGGTGCGAGGCAGCTGGCGATGGCGGCCAGGCGCGCCGCGATAGCAACGGGGCCGTTGGCTTGCTGGGCGCTGCCGGGCGAGGTGCTGGTCTGCGTATCGATCGCCGCCAGCGCTTCTTTATCCAGCGTGTTCGCGTGGGCGGTGCTGGCGATGCGTTGTCCCAGGCTGTCGTAGCGGTACGCAGTGACGGCGCCTTCGGCATCGATGGCAAACAGCAGGCGATTGGCCGCGTCATAGGCCTGGCGGTTGATGCGGTCGGCCGTGGCATCGGGCTGGACGGCCTGGCGCAGCGCGTCGGCCGACCAGGGTGGCATTGTGGTCGAGGGCGGCGTGACTGGCTGCGCATGGTGGATCGTGCGCAGCACATTGCCGTTGGCGTCGCGCTGCCAGCCGGTGACGCCGCCCAACGCATCGACTTCCCACAGCAGGCGGTTGGCCGCGTCGTAGGCGCGGTCGGTGATGCGGTCAGCGGCGCTGGCGGCAACGGTGACTGGGTTCTGGCCGACTGCGAGCGCGGTGGCGTGGGCAATGCTGCGCAGCAGGTTGCCGTTGGCGTCATAGGCATAGCAGGTTACGGCGCCGACGCCGTCGACATGGAGCGTGACGCGATTGGCGGCGTCGTAGCGGTACTGGTCGGCGCGGTCGGCGGTGCTCTTGCTCGCGCCGGCGATTTGGCTAGCATCGCTGCCCAGCAAGGCAAGCGCGAGGTCGGGATCAACCGGTGTGGCATAAGCGGTGCGCGACAGCAGGTTGCCATCAGCGTCGTAGCGCTGCAGCGTCAGCGCGCCGACGCCGTCGATGCTGGCGATGGCCCGGTTAGCGGCGTCGTATAGCGTGCGCAGGCGCAGGTCATGCGCATCGTCGGGCTGCACGGTGGGTACGGTGCCGGGGCGCCAGTTGGCCAGGTTGATCGGTCTGGCATAGGAACGGCGCTCGACGACGTTGCCGTTGCCGTCGTAGCGGTAGGTCACCACTGCGCCGGTGCCATCGACGGTAGCGGACAGGCGGCCGTCGCGGTCGTAGACGCGCTGGCTGGTTTTGTCGTTGGCGTTGGCAGAAAGGCGTGCCGTGATGCTGGCCAAGGGTGCGGCCAGCGGCAGTCCGTCGAGAGGGATGGCTTGTGCATAGGCCACCGTGCTGGCGATGCGGCCGTTGGCGTCATAAGCGGTGAGAACCACGCCGCCTTTGGCATCGACGCTGGCCACTTGCCGGTTCTCGCCGTCGTAGGCATAGCGGCTGATTTGGCCATTGGCATCGGTCCTAGTCACCAAGTTGCCATTGGCGTTATAGGCGTAGCGGGTGGTCAGGGCGAGGCCGTCCGGGTCGACCGTCTCGCTGATGCGGCGGCCGAGATTGTCGTAGGCATAGCGAGTGGTGACGCCGTTTTGGTCGGTCACGCTGAGCTGCTGGCCGCGGCTGTTCCAGCGGTAGCGGATGGTGAGCGCCAGGCCGTTGGGGTCGAGTACCTGTTCACGCAGCTGGCCAAGCGCGTCGTAGTGGTAGGTGGTGGCGATGCCATTGGCATCGGTGCTGCGCACCATGCGGCCCAGCGCGTCATGGACATAGGTTGTGGCCAGCGCCAGGCCGCCCGGATCGACGATGCGCGACAGCATGCGGTTGGCGGCGTCATACGCCAGCACGGTGCGGGTGCCATTGCCATCGACGGTTTCGATCAGGCGGTCGCCGGCGTCGAAGCGTTGCGTGGTGACTGCCAGTGCTGTGGCAGTTGAGACCAGGTTGCCATTGCGGTCGTAGGTAGAGGTGGTGACATTGCCGTTGCCGTCCACCACGCGCTGTGTCTGACCATGGCGGTTCATCACCGTTGTGACGGTGATGCCTTCAGGCGTGGTCACTGTGCTGGAACGGGCGGCATGGTCGTAGGCGATGCGGGTGGTGTTGCCCAGCGCATCGGTGCGGCTGATGGTGCGCGAGAAGGCGTCGTAGCCGGTGGCGAACACGGCGCTGGTGGCATCCACCGTTTGCACCATGCGGCCGAGACGGTCGTAGCGCTGCTCGCGCAGGTTGCCGTTGGCATCGGTGCGGCGAATGGCGCGGCCGAAGGCGTCGTACTCGGTGCGCGTGGCAGCGCGCAGGCCAGTGGCGTCGCGCAGGGTGGAGGTCAGCAGGCCGCGACGGTCGTAGCGGCTTTGCTCGACGATGTCGCCGTTCTCGGTGCCGATGGTGGTCTTGCCGATCAGCTGGCCAAAGGTGCTGTAGCGGCTGGCGATGCGCTGGCCCAGGGCATTGGTGATCTCCAGCAGGCGGCCGGCGCGGTCGTAGCGGTAGATGGTGTTGCTGTCGGCGCCGGGCGTGGCCAGGGATGCCATCATCGTTGGGATGCCGGTGTTGCGCGGCGCATCGAGCAGGCCGCCCTGCAGGCTGGCAAGCTGCGTACTGGTAAGTCGTGTTGCATAACGGGTCAGCATCAGTTCGCGGCCGAGGGCGTCGTACTGGTGGGCCTGCACCTCGCCTGCGGCATTGACGGCGTAGCGCAGCTGGCCGTCGGCATCGTAATAGAACACGTCGCGGTTGCCGTTGGCATCGGTGCGGGTCAGCAGGCGGCCGGCGGCGTCGTATTGATAGCGCATCGCATGCTGCTGCCAGATCGCCTCGGTCTGTTCCGGGCTCGGGTTGGCCAGCGCCGCCAGCGCGGCATTGCCTTCGCCGGAGAGTTCGGCCAGCAGCCGGCCCTGCAGGTCGTAGCGGCGGGTCTGCACCCGCGCTTCGTCGCTGCCGGCGGCCAGCGTGGTCTGCACCAGGCGGCCCATGCTGTCGTACTGGTAGCGGGTGACGGTGCCGCTGTAGTCAGTGCTGGCGATGACGCGGTCGAGCAGGTCGTAACGCCAGGTCTGGATGCCATCGGCGCTGCCGGGTTCAGGACGCCAGCTTGCGGCGATGCCGCCGGCAACCAGCATGGCGCGCTGGGTATCCGTGAGCGCGCGGGCATGGCGAGTGCTGCCGGTGCGGTTGCCATTGCCGTCGTAGCGGTGGCTGGTGAGATAGCCTTCGCCATCGATCTCGGCGGTGAGCTGGCCGCAGGCATTGTAGATGCGCTGGGTGAGGATGTCGGCGGCGCTGGCGGCGGGGCGCAGCTGCGACAGGGTGCCGTTGGAGCGCAGTGCGGGATCGGTGGCGGTGGCGTAGCGGATCTGCGCGACCTGCTGGCCGGCGGCATCGTAGCGCCATTCCTGCAAATAGCCCTCGGCATCGAGCGTGGCGCGCAGCAAGCCATCGTTGTCGTACAGCCGGCGGGTGACGCGGTCGTCGGTGGAGGCGGCGGGCTGCAGCTGGGCCAGCGTCGTTTGCGCGGTCAGGGTGGATACGTCGATTGCATTGGCATACGCGGTGGTGCGGACCACGCGGCTGGCGCCGTCGTATTCGGTGCGGGTCAGCAGGCCTTCGGCGTCGATCTCGGCGGCAAGACGGTTGGCGGCGTCGTAGAGGCGCCAGCTGCGGCTGTCGTCGGGATGCGCGGGCGGGCGCAGGCGGGCCAGCGCATCCGGCGGCAGCACGGCCTGCAAGTCGCCCACTACCGGCGTGGCATGGCGGGTAGTCTGCAGCAGCTGGTTGTTATGGCCGTACACATATTCAATCAAACTGCGGTTGCCATCGATCTCGGCCACCAGCCGGCTAGCCTCGTCGTACAGCATCCAGCGTTCCACGCCGGTTGGGTCCGTGCTGTGGCGCAGGCGGCCGTCGGCATCGTAGTCGTAGGTGGTCACGGCTAGCGGCTGGCCGCTGACATCGGTTTGCATCAGGCTGGTCAGGCGGCCGGCGGCATCAAAGGCGCTGACGGTGGAGAGGCCATTGGCCGACCGCAGCGTGGTGCGGCGGCTGGCGTCGTCGTAGCCGGTGGCGGTGAAGTTGCCTTTGGCGTCCTGCATGGCCAGCAGGCGGTTCAGGCCATCGTAGGCATAGCTGGTGACGCCGCCGTTGGGCGAGACGGTCTGCAGCAGGCGGCCGAAGGCGTCGTAGACATACTGCGTGATGTCGGCGGCGGCGCCTGGCTTCCCATTGCCATTGCCGTTAGCGTTGCCAATGCCGTTGCCTACGGCGCCATCGATGGCGTTGCCCACCCCGTTGCCCACCCCATTGCCCTTGCCATTCGCATTGCCATTGCCGGTGCCGTTGCCCACGCTGTTGCCATTGCCTATCGTGCTGGCATACAGGTTGGGATTGGCGCCGCCGGCGGTGGCCACGTTCAGGCTGCCATCGTCCGGCACCACCGGGTAGCGCAGCTGCTGCTGCAGCTGGCCCCGGAAGTCGTAGCGATAGTCGGTGCGCACCACCTGGCTGGAATCCTGCGCCGCGGCCCAGGCTGCCAGCATGGCTTCGGTCGGCGCCGCGCCCGTGTAGCCGCCGGCCGAGACCGGCGCGCCCAGGCCCAGCGGCGTGGGCGGCAGGGCTTGCGGATAGGCGACCTGCCAGGCGCTGCTGTCGCGATACGCCGCCGCATAGCGCAGCGCGACGATGCGCTGGCCGGTGGCGTTGTAGCGGTACTCGGTGACCCGGCCTTCCGGGCTGACGATGAAGCGCACATGGTTGCGTTTTCCCGCGTCGTAGATCGTGTGGGTGGTCTGCGGCAGGCTGGCCCGGGCCGGCCCGGCGCTGTCCGGGTCGGGCGCGACGTACAGGGTTTCAGTGATCAGCTGGTTCTGGGCGTCGAAGCTGCGCGCTATCACATTGCCGGCGGCGTCGCGCTGCAGGACCTGGTTGCCGTTGGCGTCGTATTCCATCGCGCTGACATGGCCTTCGGCGTCGGTGACCTGGAGTACGTCGCCGCGGGCGTTGTAGAGAAAGCTTTGCACCTGCGCGCCGCCGGCAATCGTCGGGCCGGTGATGCGCAGCAGCTGGCCCTGGGCGTCGTAGTCATAGCGGCTGGCCAGGCCCAGCGCATCGGTGACCGTGGTGCGGCGGTTGGTGGTGTCATAGGCAAAGCGCATGGTCTCGCCGAGCGCGTTGGTGACGCTGGCTACCCGGATGTCATTGCCGCTGCCGACATAGGCAATGGCCAGGCTGCTGCCGTCGCTCTCGCGGATCGAGGTGATGCGCTCGCTCGGGCCGTCGTAGCCATAGCGGGTGGTATAGACGCGGCCATCGGCGATGCTGCCGTCCTCGGGCGTGAGGTCGACCGTGACGGTGTCGAGACGCCCGAAGCTGTCATGGCCATAGCGCACCCGCACCGTCTGGGCGGTGCCATTGGCATCGATGGTGACGCTGCGCACCTGGGCCAGCAGGCGGTTGCGGTAATCGTAATAGACGGTTTCGCCGCTGCTGTTGGCCACCGACTGCACCTGGCCCTCCTTGTTGTAGAGGAAGGCCAGCGCATTGCCGTCGGTGTCCTGGCGGCGCACCAGCTGCCACTGGTCCTGGTAGCGGGCGTAGTACTCGGTGGTGCCGGTGTCGCCATCGGTCCAGACCAGCTGGTTGTCGCGGTAGCGCAGGGTGTCGTAGGCGCCGGCGCCGCTGGTGCTCAGATACAGGCGGCGGGTGGCGTCGTAGGCATAGCGGTCCTCGCTGCCGTCGGCATCCTTTCTGACGATGCTGCTGTTGCGCTGGCCGATGGCGCCGAAGGTGGCAAGGCGCGGCGGCTGCAAGCCGGGCAGGCGGAAGTCGCCGGCGAGGTGTTCCTGGCTGTTGTAGGTGCGCTGGCTGGCGCTCCACAGGCCGGAGCCGGCGAGGGCGTCGTCCTGGTTCTGGAGGATGAGGTTGCCGTTGGCGACATTGACGGTGACGCGGTCGGTGCCGCGGCCCAGGGTGGCAGTGCCGGCGACGCCGCGGGCGCCGAGGGTGGCTAAGGACGTGAGATTGAGGCCAAGACTGTTGCCGGCGACGAGAGCGACCATGGTGGATTCCTGTCAATGAAAAACGGAACACGACGAGGTCGGGCCGGTAAGGCAGGCATCGTCGGGCGGCGTTCGGGCCAGGAAGTGGGCAGGCAGGGGCGCTGCACCAGGTGAGGAATGGCCACCGGCGGCAGCTTGGGCTGCACGCGCCGGGAACATACGGAGTTATTCCGGCGATGCGGCCGAGACTTTAGCGGCGGCGTGCAAATAGCGGGCGGTAAGGGAACAGCGGTGGGAAAAGGCAGGATTAAGGCTGGGGTCGGAAGGCAGGGCTACAGAGGGGAAATGGGTGGGAAATATGGAGCGTGGAATACGTTCTGTTGACGAACGCTATTTTGCGGACATGGAAATTGGTTTGTCAGGCGCTGGCTTGACCTCAGGCAGAGGCACGACTTCCAGGTAATGCGACGTCGGAGACAACATCGCTGTGGCTGGTGGGCCAGCCGGCGATAAAGCGGTATATCCAGCGTGGAAGGACGCATCAATTACAGGCAATGGACTAGCTACGCCCAAGCCGGCGCGGTTCCGGAAAAACCTAAACCAGGCGCGCCTCAGGCTCTACGGCTGATCATGCTTTCAACAAACACCTGCCGGATGCACAGTCGTGGATGGCGGCAGGCTGACAGGAGCCGCAGCAATGCCGCCTCGCGTCTGGTGTGGCCCGGCCGGTAGCCAGCACTGGGGTGGCGTCCGATAAGGGCGCCGGCACATTATTTCGCCGCTCGTTACCTAGCCGCCCCATCCACCCGGCCGGTCTTGCGATCCAGGCCCGCCACAACATCGAGAGGCCAACAGCGATGCAAGCCACCACAGCCACGTCCAATAAATCCGCCAATGCCCACGCAGCCGGGACGCAACAAGCACCCTCATCCGCCAGCACCCAGGCCGGCAAGCCGGCGCTGCGCAGCGAGCCAGCGCAGCAAGCGCTGCTGCAGGCGGTGCGGGAGGGCGACACCACCACGATCAAGCGGTTGCTGGCCGCCGGCGAGGTCGACCCGAATGCGATCGACCCCGACACCCGGCTGACGCCGCTGATGGTGGCCGCGAGCCGGGGCGATGACGACGTGGTGTTTCAACTTACCAAGGGAATGCCAGTGACGGACGTGAACCGTCAAAACACGCGCGGCGAGAGCGCGCTGTTGCTTGCGGCGGCAGGCGGCAAGGACGACGTGGTGGCGCTGCTTCTGGAGCGCAAGGGCAATCCGGAGCTATGCAACCACCATGGCCGCACGGCGCTGGCCGAGGCCGCCGCGGGCGGGCACCTGACCACGGCCGGGCTGCTGATCGACAGGGGAGCGCAGGTTGATGGCGGCACGGTACTGGCCAAGCCGCCGCTGGCGCTGGCGGCGCGTCGCGGCAATCTGGCCATGGTGGAACTGCTGCTGGAGAAGAAGGCCAGCGTGCAGATGGCGGACCAGGAGGGCTGGACGGCGCTGAACCATGCGGCGAGCAAAGGGCATGAAGCGGTGTGGGAGCGCCTGCGTGGGGAGGGGCAGGCAGTGGTGGGGGCGGTTGCGCAGGATGGTGGCGCTGCAGGGGCGGTGGCGAGTGGCGGTGGGATGGCAACCAAGGCCAGTAAGACCACAGCCACCACTACCACTACCACTACCACGACCCTCACGACCACGCGTCCGGTATATATCGGATTATCACCAGCGGACTTGGTGGCATTGAATCCTGAGGTGGAGCGGCTTGCCGGGTTGGTGAGGCAAGGGAAACTGGCGCTCTGGATGTATCAGGACAAGGAAACGATGGATGCGATAGCGGTGTTGTTAACGAAGCCGGGTTGCGATGTGGTTGAAATCTGGCTTAATAACGTAGGCGTTGATGGTTTCAGCGCAGCGCTGTGGGAAGCGTTGAAGGTCAATGGCGCGCTCACCACGCTTGTTCTTGGTGGCAACGAGATCGGCACTGCCGGAGCGCACTCGCTGTCAGAGGTGCTGAAGATCAATGGCACGCTCACCACGCTTAATCTTCATTGCAACGAGATCGGCACTGCCGGAGCGCACTCGCTGTCAGAGGCGCTGAGGATCAATGGCACGCTCACCACGCTTGATCTTCATTGCAACGAGATCGGCACTGCCGGAGCGCACTCGCTGTCAGAGGTGCTGAGGATCAATGGCACGCTCACCGCGCTTAATCTTTATAGCAACGAGATCGGCGCTGCCGGAGCGCACTCGCTGTCAGAGGGGCTGAAGGTCAATAGCGCGCTCACCACGCTTGATCTTGGGTCGAACGAGATCGGCGCTGCTGGAGCGCACTCGCTGTCAGAGGCGCTAAAGATCAATGGCGCGCTCACCACGCTTAATCTTTATAGCAACCAGATCGGCGCTGCCGGAGCGCATTCGCTGTCAGAGGCGCTGAAGGTCAATGGCGCGCTCACCACGCTTGATCTTGAGTCGAACGAGATCGGCAATGCCGGAGCGCACTCGCTGTCAGAGGTGCTGAAGGTCAATGGCGCGCTCACCACGCTTGTTCTTCATTACAACGAGATCGGCAATGCTGGAGCGCACTCGCTGTCAGAGGTGCTGAAGGTCAATGGCGCGCTCACCACGCTTGTTCTTCATTACAACGAGATCGGCAATGCTGGAGCGCACTCGCTGTCAGAGGTGCTGAAGGTCAATGGCGCGCTCACCACGCTTGTTCTTCATTACAACGAGATCGGCAATGCTGGAGCGCACTCGCTGTCAGAGGCGCTGAAGGTCAATGACGCGCTCACCACGCTTGATCTCGGGCGGAACGAGATCGGCGCTGCCGGAGCGCATTCGCTGTCAGAGGCGCTGAAGGTCAATGGCGCGCTCACCATGCTTAATCTTGATTGCAACGAGATCGGCACTGCCGGAGCGCACTCGCTGTCAGAGGTGCTGAAGGTCAATGGCACGCTCACCACGCTTGATCTTGGGTTGAACGAGATCGGCAATGCTGGAGCGCACTCGCTGTCAGAGGCGCTGAAGATCAATGGCGCGCTCACCGCGCTTAATCTTTATAGCAACGAGATCGGCGCTGCCGGAGCGCACTCGCTGTCAGAGGCGCTGAAGGTCAATGGCGCGCTCACCACGCTTGATCTTAGTGACAACGAGATCGGTGCTGCCGGAGCGCACTCGCTGTCAGAGGCGCTGAAGATCAATGGCGCGCTCACCACACTTAATCTTTATAGCAACCAGATCGGCGCTGCCGGAGCGCAATCGCTCTTGGAGGGGCTAAAGATCAATACCAGCCTCGCCAAGCTTTGGTTTGGTAACGACGATGAGATAGACGAAGCTCTACTCGAAACCATCGGTTCCCTGCTGACAAGGAATCAGGAGCGCAAATCAAGAACCTGAGGACCGCCAATGACGCTGCCAGCACACCGCCTGACCTGAAGCGGACCATCCCCTCCCGCCGCGATGCCGTCATCCATCCATGACAGCATCGCCCCCGCCATCGCGTCAGCAACATCCAGCATCCCCCCACCTCAAGCCGCCGCACCCACCCGCGCCAAACGCCACCCCCTGGCCGGCAGGCTGATCGACACCCCGGCGGCAATCAGCAGCAGCACGCCGGCGCTGCCGAAGGCGGGCCAGTGGCTGCCGAAGCGTTCGACGCCCCATCCGCCCAGCCAGGTGCTGAGCATGGCGCCGACCTGGTGCCCGAGGTAGGCCATGCCGTACATCAGGCCGACCAGGCGCACGCCGTAGATGTCGGCCAGGATGGCCGAGGAACTGGCGATGCTGCCGGCCCAGACCAGGCCGCCGATGGCCGCGGCGATGTACAGCTCCCAATGGGTGCCGACCACCAGCAGCGCGAAGAAGCCCAGCCCGCGGATCAGGTAGATGGCGCCGAGGATGTTCCTGCGCGGCAGCCGGTCCGACAGCCGGCCCAGCACCAGCGTGCCGAAGATGGCGACCAGGCCGATGATGCCCACGCCCATGGAGCTGGTCATCGCATCGTAGCCGTGGTCCATCAGCATCGGCACGCCGTGGGTGCCCAAGAGGTTCATGCTGAAGCCGCAGGCAAACAGGCCGAGCACGATCTTCCAGAACGGCGATGTCCAGACCGCCTCGCGAAAGCGCAGGGTGTCCGCGTCCACCGTGCCCGCCGCGCCCGCCATCTGGCGCTGGCGGATCTGCTCCGGCAGCAGGTCGGTGCCGGGCGGCGCTTCCTCACGGATGACGAACAGCGCGGCCGGCACGGTGACCAGCGCGAAGGCGGCGGCGAAGCCGAGCAGAGTGGCCTGCCAGCCGGCCCGCTCGATGAAGAAGGTCAGCAGCGGCGTCATCAGCGCCATGCCGGCCATGGAGCCAGTGGACAGGAAGAACAGGGCCATGCCGCGCTGCCGGGTGAACCATCGGCTGATCACGGGCGTGAGCGCCACCGGGCTGGTGAAGCCCAGGCCGATCGACAGCAGCACGCCGAAGGACAGCAGGAAGCCGACCGGGCCGCGCGCCATCACCGCCCAGACGGAAGACCCGATCACGATGACGGTGCCGATCAGCAGCACGGCGCGGGTGCCGATGCGGCCTACCAGATAACCAGCCACCGGCATGGCCAGGCCATAGCACAGCATGCCGATGGCAATGATGCCGGCCAGCAGGCTGCGGGAAAATCCCAGGTCCTGCGACATCGGCAGGAAGAACGGCCCGATGCCCAGCCGCATGCCGACAGTCAGCAGGGTGAGCAGGGTGGCGGCGGCGACGATGTTCCAGCCGAAGTACCAGCGTTGTTGAGTCATGGCGTAGGGAAAAGGCGCGGACGCCGGAGAGCATCCTGTTTAAAAAGGGCAAGTTAATGCACGAACCGTTCGATATTAGCAATGAATGGCATCGGCAGCCCGCTTCTTTCGCGGAATGCGGCGCCGCTCACCATGCGGCTACCTTGGGTCGCTTTCTTCGCGGAACACATAATTCATAATTTTGAATACAAAATGTAATAGACATTATGCAGAATGTTCGGCAAGATCATGCCCAGACGCCGCTCGATCACGAAGCGGCCCGCCTTGATAAAACATGGAGACTGCATGAAAACCTTTTTGCTGACGGCCGCGGCCGTCGTCTGCGCTTCGTCCGTTCCCGTCATCGCCAATGCGGCGGACTGGCAGCCCACCCGCCCGATCGAATTCATCGCCTCTGCCGGCGCCGGCGGCGGCACCGATGTGTTTGCCCGCACCGTGCAGTCGGCCATCAACAAGAACAAGCTGCTGTCGCAGCCTGTCATCGTCAGCAACAAGGGCGGCGGCAGCGGCGCCGAAGCCTTCGTCTATGCCAAGACCAATGCCAAGGACCCGTACAAGGTCTACTTCGGCACCCAGGACGTGTATCTGCTGCCGATCGGTTCCAAGCTGTCGTATGCGCCATCCGACCTGACGCCAGTGATTTCGATGCTGTTCGACCCCTTCCTGCTGTGGGTCAATCCGGAGTCGGGCATCACCGATGTGGCCAGCTTCATCGAAAAGGGCAAGGCCAGCCCGAACGGCTTCAAGGCCGGCGGCGCCAAGGCCAAGGAAGCCGATGAAACCCTGGTCTCGCTGATCAAGGGCGCCACCGGCATCAACGTGCGCTACGTGCCTTACAAGAGCGGCAGCGAAGTGGCTGGCCAGCTGGCCGGCAAGCACCTGGACTTCAATGTCAACAACCCGGCCGAGAGCATGGAGCAATGGCGTGCCGGCGCGCAGCGTCCGCTGTGCGTGTTCAGCGCCAAGCGCATGCCGGGCAAGGCGGTGGTGGGCGAGGGCAAGTCCTGGGCCGACATCCCGACTTGCAAGGAAGCCGGCCTGAACGTGCGTCCGTTCGAGCAGCCGCGCACCATCTGGCTGGCCGCCAATATGGAGCCGGGCGTGGTCGAGTTCTACAAGGAGCTGTTCCGCAAGGTGACCCAGACGCCGGAATGGAAATCCTATATCGAGCGCTCGGTGACGATCCCGACCGTGATGGCCGACGCCGAACTGCGCTCCTTCATCGCCAACGACAAGACCGGCTACGAAGAGATCTTCAGCCGCAACGGCTGGTCGTCGCATTAAGCCGCTTAAGCCGCATTAAGCCGCGTTAAGCTGCATTAAGTTAAGCACCATGCGGTGCGCGCCTTGGTCGTTAGTAGCGGCGCGCACCGGTACCACCCGCCACTGACAGGCAGCATCGAGCCTGCCCCACCGCACGAGGTTTTTATGTTCAATACGCGCTTTGCCATGGAAGCGGCGACCGCGCTGTTCACGGCCCTGCTGGGCCTGGTCATCTGCGTCGGCTCCGCCAGGCACGGCATTTCCTGGAACGAGCAGGGGCCGGAAGCCGGCTTCTTTCCGTTCTATATCGGCTGCATGGTGCTGATCGGCAGCGCGGTCAACCTGGCGCAGGCCGTGCTGGCCCGGCGCCGGCTGACCGGCCATTTCATCGAGTCCGGCCGGGTGCGCGACGTGGCCGCCTTCTTCGCCGCCATCGTCGTCTTCGCGGTGCTGGTGAGCCTGCTCGGCCTGTACGTGGGCATTGCGCTATACCTGCCGGCCGTCACGCTCTGGAAAGCCAGGCTGCGCCCGGCGCGCGCGGTGCTGCTGGGGCTGGGCGCGGCGCTGTTCTTCTATGTCTGCTTCGAATATGCATTCAAGCTGCCGCTGCCCAAGGGGCCGCTGCTGAACCTGTTCGGCCTCTATTGATGCGCCCGACCAGGCAAGGGAAAGGAAATCATGGGTAATTTTCAATCGCTGATGGATGGCTTCAGTGTCGCGCTGACCTACCAGCATGTATTCATCATGGTGGCCGGCGTGCTGCTGGGCCTGGTGGTGGGCGTGCTGCCCGGCCTGGGCGCGCCCAACGGCGTGTCGCTGCTGCTGCCGCTGACCTTCACGATGGACCCGGTGTCGGCCATCATCCTGCTCACCAGCATGTACTGGGGCGCGCTGTTCGGCGGCTCCACCACCTCCATCCTGTTCAACATTCCCGGCGAGCCGTCGTCGGTGGCCACCACCTTCGACGGCTACCCGATGGCGCAGAGCGGCCAGGCCGGACGGGCGCTGACGCTGGCCTTTGCCTCCGCCGGCTTCGGCGCGCTGGCCGGCGTGCTGGTGATCACCCTGCTGTCGGGCTGGATGGCCGGCTTTGCGATGAAGTTCGGGCCGGCGGAATTCTTCGCGGTCTATTTCATCGCGTTTGCCGGCTTCATCGGCATGTCCAGCGGCGCGCCGTTCAAGACCGTGGTGTCGATGGGCCTGGGCTTCGCGCTGGCCGCGGTCGGCATGGATACCGTCTCCGGCGCTTCTCGCCTGACCTTCGAGTTCGACAACCTGATTGGCGGCATCAGCTTCCTGATCGCGGTGATCGGCCTGTTCGGCTTCGGCGAGCTGCTGCTGACCATCGAGGAGGGCGCGCGGTTCCAGGGCGTGCGCGCCAAGCTGCGTCTGCGCGACATCATGGCGACGCTGGTGGAACTGCCGCGCTACTGGAAGGACCTGCTGCGCAGCAGCGCCATCGGCTGCTGGATGGGCATCACGCCCGGCGGCCCGACCGCGGCGTCCTTCATGAGCTACGGCATTGCGCGCCGCATGTCCGGCAACCGCGACAGCTTCGGCAAGGGCGCGCCGCAGGGCATCGTGTCGCCGGAAACCGCCGACCACTCGGCCGGCTCCTGCGCGCTGCTGCCGATGCTGGCGCTGGGCATTCCCGGCTCGGCCACGGCGGCGGTGATGATGGGCGGCCTGATGATCTGGGGCCTGTCGCCGGGGCCGATGCTGTTTGTCGAGCGGCCCGACTTCGTCTGGGGCCTGATCGCCAGCATGTACATGGGCAATGTGATCGCCGTGGTGCTGGTGCTGGCAACGGTGCCGTTCTTCGCCGCGATGCTGCGCATTCCGTTCAACATCATCGGACCCATCATCGTGGTGGTCTGCCTGACCGGCGCGCTGACGGTGGCCAACAAGGAATTCGACATCTACATGGCGCTGGCCTTCGGCGTGATCGGCTATGTGTTCAAGAAGCTCGACTATCCGCTAGCGCCGCTGGTGCTGGCCATGGTGCTGGGCGACAAGGCCGAGGATGCCTTCCGCCAGGCGATGATTGCGTCCGACGGCTCGATGTCGGTGTTCTGGTCCAATTCGCTGGTGACCACGATGATGCTGGTTGGCCTGGGCTTGCTGAGCCTACCGCTGTTCGGGCTCCTGCGGCGGCGCAAGGCGGCGCCGGCGCCCATGGTCGAACAGTCGGCGTGAAGAGAGGATGAGGAGAACGCAATGGACAATGAACTGGCATCGCAGCGCATCGTGCGCAGCAGCCTGCACGACACCTTGGTCAGCCATCTGCGCGACCTGATCATGCGCGGCGACCTGCGGCCCGGCGACAAGCTGCCCGAGCAGAAGTTGTGCGAGCGCTTCGGCGTGTCGCGGACCCCGATGCGGGAGGCAGTCAAGGTGCTGGCGGCGGAAGGCGTCCTGAAGCTGGTGATCAACCGCGGCGCGGTGGTGGCCGAGACCACGCCGCAGGAAATCGAGGAACTGTTCCCGATCATGGCGGCGCTGGAAGCGGTGGCCGGCGAACAGGCCTGCAGGAACGCCACGCCGGCCCAGGTGGCGCGGCTGCGCGAGTTGCACAAGCAGATGGTGGCGCATTACGAGGCCGGTGAGGAGTCGGCCTACCTGCAGAACAACCGGCTGATCCATGAAGCCATCCTGGAGATGACCTGCAACGCCACGCTGATCGGCATGTACCACCAGCTGCTGACCCGCATCCACTGCATCCGCTTCATCGCGGGCAAGACCGAGGAGCAGTGGAAGAAGGCGCTGGACGAGCATGAGCAGATCGTCGCCGCCCTGGAACAGCGCGACGGCAAGCTGCTGGGCGAGCTGCTGCGGGCGCATGTGCTCGACACTACGGTGCGCATCACCACCGACTACATCAACCGCACGCCGCCGGCGCAGCGGGACGTGGCCTGAGCCACCTGACACGAATAAGGAAACCCAACCATGAGCACCGGACAAGTTCACTTGAGCATCAACGACGGCGTGGCCGCCATCCTGATCGACCGGCCCGCGGCACGCAACGCGATGACCTGGACCATGTATGAACAGCTGGCGGCGCATTGCCGGCAGATCAGCGCCGATCCGTCGGTGCGGGTCGCCACGGTGCGCGGCGCGGGCGGCGAAGCCTTCGTCGCCGGCACCGACATCGAGCAGTTCCTGGCCTTCAAGGGCGGCGAGGACGGCATCGATTACGAGAAGAAGATCGACGCGATGATCGAAGCCATCGAGCGCCTGCCCATGCCCACCGTGGCCATCGTCGAGGGCTGGGCCATCGGCGGCGGGCTGGCTATCTCGGCCGCCTGCGACTTTCGCGTGGCCACGCCCAATGCCTCGTTCGGCGTGCCGATCGCCAGGACGCTGGGCAACTGCCTGTCGATGGCCAACTATGCGCGGGTGGTGGCTTCCTTCGGCGCGCCGCGCGCGCGCCGCATGCTGCTGCTGGCCGATACCGTGGGCGCGCAGGAAGCGCTGGACTGCGGCTTCCTGACCGAGATCGCCGAGCCGGCCGAACTGGAAGCGAAGGCGGCGACGCTGTGCGGGCGGCTCCTGAAGAACGCGCCGGTCACGATGCGCGCTTCCAAGGAAGCGATCCGCCGCATCGTCGCCGCCGGCCTGCCCGATGGCGACGACCTGGTGCGCCTGTGCTACGGCAGCAGCGACTTCCGGGCCGGCGTGGAAGCCTTCATGAACAAGAGCAAGCCGGTCTGGACCGGCGCCTGAGCCGGCAGATACCAGCAGACACAAGCAGACACAAGCAGACACAAGCAGACACAAGCAGACACAAGCGGCGTCACGCCGCAATCGATAACGGAAAGAGGGGAATCAAGATGGCAGGACCACTTAGCGGCATGCGGGTAATCGAACTGGCCCATATCATGTCCGGCCCGGTATGCGGCATGATGCTGGCCGACATGGGCGCCGATGTGATCAAGGTGGAAAAGACCCCGGACGGCGACGACTCGCGCCGCTTCGCCCCGGTGCTGGACTGCGGCGAATCGGCCTCTTTCATGATCGTCAACCGCAACAAGCGCGGCATCGGCCTGAACCTGAAGACCAAGGGCGGCCGCGAGGTGCTGGCGCGCCTTTTGGCCGATGCCGACGTGGTCACCGAGAACTACCGCGGCGGCACGATGGAGAAGTTCGGCCTGGGCTATGAAGAACTGAAGCGCATCAATCCCGGCCTGATCTACTGCTGCATCTCCGGCTTCGGCCGCACCGGCCCCTTCGCCGACAAGGGCGGCTTTGACCTGATCGCGCAGGGCATGAGCGGCCTGATGAGCATGACCGGCGAGGAAGGCCGTCCGCCGATCAAGGCCGGCTCGCCGGTGGCCGACATCAACGCCGGCATCCTGGCCGCGCTGGGCATTGCCGCGGCTTACGCGGAAAAGCTGCGCACCGGCCTGGGCCAGGTGGTGGACACCTCGCTGTTCGAGGCCGGCCTGCAGCAGATGTACTGGCCGGCCGCAAACTACTTCGGCAACGGCACCATCCTGCCCAAGATGGGATCGGCCAATTCCACCAGCACGCCCTACCAGGCATTCCGCTCGAAGGACGGCTGGATCAATATCGGCGCGGCCAACCAGGCCAATTACGAGCGCCTGGTGGAAGTGCTGGACATGCCTGGCCTGGCGGCGGACCCGCGTTTCCGCACCAACCCGGACCGCATGGCCAACCGCGAGGCGCTGGTCGACCTGCTGACCGGGCGGCTGCAGACCCGCACCACCGACGAATGGATGGTGCTGTTCGATGAAGCCGGCCTGCCGGCCGGCCCCGTGCTGGAGATCCCGGACGCGCTGGCGCATCCGCAGGCGCTGGCGCGCGACATGATCGTCGAGACCGAGCATCCCGCGGCCGGCCCGGTCAAGGGCATCGGCCTGCCGATCCGCTTCTCCGGCGGCAAGAGCGACGGCAAGCGTCCCGCGCCGATGCTGGGCGAGCATACCCGCGCCGTGCTGGAAGAGCTGGGCTATTCCGGCGACGAAGTGGCGCAGCTGGTCAGCGACAACGCGGTACTGGTCGGCAAGGCGGCGGCCGGGGCGGCTGCGTGAGCGGCGGGCGGCGCGCATGACGACGCAGCCGCAAGGGGAGCCGGCCTTTCCGCTGGCGGCGGTGATGTACCTGGCGCTGGCCTCCTTCGGCAGCGCGCTGTCGCTGCGGGTGACGGACGCGCAGCTGCCGCGCCTGGCGGCCGAACTCGGCGTGTCGCTGGGCGGCGCTTCCTATGTCGTGACCACCTTTTCCATCGCCTATGGCGTATCGCAGCTGTTCTTCGGGCCGCTGGGCGACCGCCATGGCAAATACCTGGTGGTGGCCTGGGCCTGCATGGCCTGCGCGGCAACCGCGGCGGCCTGCGCGCTGGCGCCGGGTTACCCGACCCTGCTGGCGGCGCGCCTGCTGGCCGGCGCCACCGCCGGCGCCATCATTCCGCTGTCGATGGCGTGGATAGGTGACGTGGTGCCTTACGAGCAGCGGCAGCCGGTGCTGGCGCGTTTTCTTACCGGGCAGATCCTCGGCCTGTCGTCCGGCGTGCTGGTGGGCGGCTTTGCGGCGGACCACATGAGCTGGCGCGTTCCCTTCATCGGCATCGCGCTGCTGTTCGTGGTGATCGGCGCGCTGCTGCTGTCGACCAACCGGCGCCTGCCGGCGTCGGCGCGGCAGACGCGCAGCGCCGACGGTCCGGTGCTGCGCCGGACCATGAGCGAATTCACCGAGGTGCTGAAGAAGCCCTGGGCGCGGGTAGTGCTGCTGACGGTGTTCCTGGAAGGCGCCTTCCTGTACGGCGCCTTTGCCTTCATCGCTTCGCACCTGCACCGGGTGCTGGGCATGTCGCTTTCCTCGGCCGGCACCGTGGTGATGCTGTTCGGCATGGGCGGCCTGGTGTTTGCCGGCAGCGCCAGCCGCGTGGTGGCGGCGCTGGGCGAGTCGGGACTGGCGCGCTGGGGCGGCCTGCTGCTGGCAGGGTCGCTGCTGCTGATCGGCATCGCGCCCAACCTGTGGTGGGCGCTGCCAGGCTGCCTGGCGTCCGGCCTGGGTTTCTACATGCTGCACAACACGCTGCAGATCAACGCCACCCAGATGGCGCCCGAGCGCCGCGGCGCGGCGGTGGCGTCGTTCGCTTCCTGCTTCTACCTGGGGCAGTCTGTCGGGGTGGCGGTGGCGGGCGGACTGGTCGAGCGCAGCGGCACCGCGGCCATCATCCTGATGGGAGCGGCCGGCGTGCTGCTGCTGTCGCAGCATTTCGGCTGGCGTCGCAGCCAGCGGCCGCGCGTGCCGGCGGTCTGATTTGGCTGAATCGGATGCTCTTTGGAAACAAGAAATTGCTTGACTGAGCTGGCATTTCGTATATTGTATTCAAAATGTAATTTCGGCACGGTTCATTGCAGCAGTGCCTGGGTGCAAGAAATTCCATATCAATAAACATACGGCGCAAAGCCGATGAGGAGACAACAGTGCCTGACCGTACCAACCAGTGCTTCATCCCATCCCGTCCCGTCAAGTCGGCCCTGGCGCTGTCGCTGGCCGCCCTGAGCCTGGCTGGCGCCGGCGCGGCGCATGCCTGGGAGCCCACCAAGCCGGTGGAAATCGTCGTCCCGTTCAGCGCCGGCGGCGCCACCGACCAGATGGCGCGCTCGATCCAGGGCATCATCACCAAGCACAAGCTGATGAAGCAGGCCATCGTGGTCCAGAACAAGGCCGGCGCCAGCGGCGCGGAAGGCCTGCTGGACATGAAGGCCTCGACCGGCGACGCCCACAAGATCGTGGCTTCCTCGTCCGGCCTGTACACGGTGCCGCTGGCCACCGGCCTGCCGTTCAACTGGCGCGACCTGACGCCGATCGCGATGGTGGCGCAGGACCAGTTCGTCCTGTGGGTCAACAGCGACACGCCCTACAAGACGGCTGGCGACTACCTGGCCGCGGTGAAGAAGGCGCCGGACACCTTCAAGATGGGCGGCACCAGCTCCAAGCGCGAAGACCACATGATCACCGCGATGATCGAGAAGAAGGCCGGCGTGAAGTTCACCTACATCCCGTACAAGGGCGGCGGCGAGGCGGCAACCCAGCTGTCGGGCAAGCACATCGATTCCAACATCAACAATCCGTCGGAATCGGTCGGCCAGTGGCGCGCCGGGCAGCACCGGGCGCTGTGCCTGTTCTCCGAGACGCGCAGCAGCTACAAGGAAAAGGTCACCGAGACCCAGAGCTGGTCCGACATACCGACCTGCAAGGAGCAGGGCCTGGACGTGGAATACGAGATGGTGCGGGTCTTCCTGCTGCCGGGCAAGGTGCCGGCCGAGGCGGTGAAGTTCTATGAAGACCTGTTCCAGAAAGTGGTGGCCACGCCGGAGTGGAAGGCTTATGTCGAGAAGAACGCATTGAAGCCCACGGTGGCGGTGGGTCCGGCGCTGAAGGACTTCCTGGAAAAGGATGAGAAGGCGCACAAGGAGATCATGGGCTTCGCCGGCTTCATGGCCAAGTAAGCCTGGTTCTTTCGCCGCATGCGCGCTGCGCATGCGGCGCCGCGGTTTTTTTCGCCACCGATTTCATCCCCTACATCATGAGCGCACCACACGACACCCACGCCCCGGCGGACGGGAACGACACCGCCATTACCCGCCGCACGGCCGAGATCGCCGTCGGCATCCTGATCGCCGTGATGGCGGCGGTCGTCATCGTCAGCAATTACCAGCTCGGCGCCGGCTGGGCCAGCGACGGCCCCGAGGCCGGCTACTTCCCGCTGCGCATGGGCGTCATCATCTTCCTTGGCAGCCTGTTCGTGATCTTCCAGGCATGGAAGAAGAAGGACAGCGAGCCCTTCGTCGAAAAGGCGCAGCTGCGCCTGGTGGCAACGGTGCTGCTGCCGCTGATTGCCTATGTGACCGTGCTGCAGCTGACCGGCATCTACGTGGCCTCGGCCATCTTCATCGCTGCCTTCATGCGCTTCGTCGGCAAGTTCGGCTGGCTCAAGTCGGCGCTGGTGGGCCTGGGCATCAGCGGCGCGCTGTTCTGGATCTTTGAAATCATGTTCCAGGTGCCCCTGCCCAAGGGTCCGCTGGAAGCGCTGTTTGGCTACTGACAGGAGTTGCGATGGAAGACTTATCCCTGCTGATGAACGGCTTTGCCACGGTGCTGTCGTGGCAGAACATCGGCCTGATGGCCATCGGCATCCTGCTCGGCATCGTGGTCGGCGTGCTGCCCGGACTGGGCGGCCCCAACGGCGTGGCGATCCTGCTGCCATTGACGTTCACGATGAACCCGACCTCGGCCATCATCCTGCTGTCCTGCATCTACTGGGGCGCGCTGTTCGGCGGCGCGATCACCTCGGTGCTGTTCAACATTCCCGGTGAAGCCTGGTCGGTGGCGACCACTTTCGACGGCTATCCGATGGCCCAGCGCGGGCAGGCCGGCGAGGCGCTGACCAGCGCCTTCACCGGCTCCTTCATCGGCGCGCTGGTGGGCGTGCTGATGATCACCTTCCTTGCGCCGCTGGTGGCCAAGTTCGCGCTGCGCTTCGGTCCGCCCGAATTCTTCGCGGTGTACTTCCTGACCTTCTGCAGCTTCGTCGGCATGGGCAAGGAGCCCAAGGCCAAGATCGTGATCTCGATGTGCATCGGCTTCGTGCTGGCGGCGGTCGGCATGGACACCATTTCCGGCCAGCTGCGCATGACCTTCGGCCTGCCGGTGCTGCTGCGCGGCTTCGACTTCCTGGTGGCCGTGATCGGCCTGTTCGGCATCAGCGAGATCCTGATGACGATGGAGGAAGGCCTGGCCTTCAAGGGCAAGCATGCGGCAATTGACTTGAAGGTGGTGCTGAAGACCTGGGCCGGCATGCCGCGCTTCTTCATGACGCTGCTGCGTTCCTCGGCCATCGGCTGCTGGCTGGGCATCACGCCCGGCGGCGCCACCGCCGCGTCCTTCATGGGCTATGGCGTGGCCAAGAAGTTTTCCCGCAACCCGGAAACCTTCGGCAAGGGCAACGTGGAAGGCGTGCTGGCGCCCGAGACCGCGGCCCACGCGGCCGGCACCAGCGCGCTGCTGCCGATGCTGGCGCTGGGCATTCCCGGCTCGGCCACCGCTGCCGTGCTGCTGGGCGGGCTGATGATCTGGGGCCTGCAGCCGGGGCCGCTGCTGTTCGTCGAGCAGAAGGACTTCGTCTGGGGCCTGATCGCCAGCATGTACCTGGGCAACCTGGCCGGGCTGATCATCGTGCTGGCGTCGGTGCCGCTGTTCGCCGCCATCCTGCGCATTCCGTTCTCCATCATCGCGCCGGCCATCCTGGTGATCTGCGCCATCGGCGCCTTCACGGTGCACAACGCCCAGTTCGACATCTGGCTGATGCTGATCTTCGGCATCATCGGCTATGTGTTCAAGAAGCTCGACTATCCGCTGGCGCCGCTGGTGCTGGCCCTGGTGCTGGGCGACCGTGCTGAGGATGCGTTCCGCCAGAGCATGCTGGCGTCCAAGGGCGGTCTGGGGATCTTCTGGAACAACGGCCTGGTGGGCACCATCATGACGCTGGCGGTGGTCGGCCTGGTCTGGTCGGTGATTGGCGGCCTGCGGGAACGCTACCGTCCGCGCGCTGCCTGAGGCAGGCGGCAGACCCTGAGACGGCGCCTGCGGGCGCCGTTTCTTCATCTGGGCTTTTGCGGTTTAGCCGGCATCGGGCGGCTTGGCGGGATTGGCATTGAAGGAGCGTGCGGGAATTTGTCGAGATTGTTGTTCCGGTCCAGGCGGATGCGGGATATGGGATGGGGTTGGGAGCGGTGGAACGCCGTTGCAGTTGCAGTTGCCGTTGCAGCTAAAGCACGCGCAGCGACAGTTGCTGTTGCCGTTGCAGCTGCAGTTGTTTTTGAAGTTGTTGTTGCAGTTGCCTTTAAGTCCCGTTGAGCGCGCCGTGACGTCGGTGCATGGAGCGGGAAAAGGTGCGGCGTCTGTCTGAGCCAAGCGTAGCTTGGCGAGTTTAGCCGCGCCCCGCTCCATGCATCGACGGCACGGGGACCCCGCGCAGCGGGGCGCGATCACCGGGTCGCCTTTTCTTGCCTACTTCTTTTGGCGAAGCAAAAGAAGTAGGTCGCCCGCCGGGGCGAACTCCCGGCCTGGTCATGACGATAGTGCTTTCGCGTTGTTTCACCCGCCGTAAAAACGTCACTGCGAAGCAGCAGTTGCTTTTGAAGTTTGAAGTTTGAAGTTTGCCGAAAAACGTCAAAAGCAAAGACGACAGTGCTGCCTGTGCCTTGCCGGGTGACGCAAGGCGGCTGCACTGCCGTGGAGACAAGCCGGGAATCCGTCCCGGCGGCCGGGTCACTTTTTTTGCTTCGCCAAAAAAAGTAACCAAAAAAAGGCGACCCGGTGATCGCGCCCCGCTGCGCGGGGTTCCCGTGTCAGCGGTACCCGGAGCGGGGCGCGGCTAAACTCGCCAAGCTGCGCTTGGCTCAGACAGACGCCGCACCTTTTCCCGCTCCGGGCACCGCTGACACGGCGCGCTCAACGGGACTTCACTGCAACTGCAACGGCCACTGCAAAAGCAACGGCCACTGCAAAAGCAACGGCCACTGCAAAAGCAACGGCCACTGCAAAAGCAACGGCCACTGCAAAAGCAACGGCAACGGCAACGGCAACGGCAACGGCAACGGCAACGGCAACGGCAACGGCAACGGCAACGGCAACGGCAACGGCAACGGCAACGGCAACGGCAACGGCAACGGCTTTGTATCCAGCCCGGTCAGGCTGCAGTGACGGCGTCGACCACAGCCGCCGACACCAGCGGCGCGGGCTGGTCCGCGGGCCGCATGCGCATCTGCGGATGGTTGGCGAACAGGTCCGACACCCACTCCACGAACACCCGTACCTTGGCCGACAGGTGCCGGTTCTGCGGATAGACGATATGCACCGGCAGCGGCTCGCTGGTCCAGTCGGGCAGTAGCTGCACCATGCGCCCGGCGGCGACATGCTGCAGCAGCAGGTAATCGGTCATCTGGACCACGCCCAGGCCAGCCAGCCCGGCCTGCACATAGGCGTTCGAGTCGTTCAGCGCTACCACGCCGCGCATGGCGATGTCGATGCGCTCCTCGCCGCGCCGGAAGTCCCAGTCGTAGGTCTTGCCGGTTTTGGCCGAGAAGTAATTCACGCAGCGATGGCGTTCGAGGTCGCGCGGATGCTCGGGCACGCCGTAGCGTTCGAGATAGGCCGGCGAGGCGGCCGTCACGAAGTTGATCACGCCGACGCGGCGCGCGATCAGGTTGACGTCGCCCAGCTCGCCGCCGCGGATCGCGCAGTCCACGCCTTCCTCGACCAGGTCGACCGGGCGGTCCGTGCTGCCCAGTTCCATCATGATGTCGGGATAGCGCTCGAAGAAGGCGGGCAGGGCCGGGATCAGCACTTCGCTGGCCAGGCCGGTTGCCATGTCCACCCGCAGCCGCCCGCTCGGCGACACGCGGGACCGCGACAGCGATTCGTCGGCATCCCGCACGTCGGACAGGATGCGCACGCAGCGCTCGTAATAGGCGGCGCCGTCGGTCGTCACCGTGACCAGGCGGGTGGTCCGGTGCAGCAGCTTGGCCGATAGCGACGCCTCCAGCGCCTGCACCAGGGTGGAAACCGTGGCCTTGGGCAGTTGCAGTATGTCTGCCGCCCGCGTGAAGCTGCCGGTGTCGACCACCTGGACGAACACTTCCATGGCCTGGAACTTGTTGTTCATGATCTCGATTGTTCAATCTGCTGAATAATGGATTCGCAATTACGCGATTTATTAAATTCTAGTCGATGTCTATATTGTCGGCACGGCAGGTTTGTTCGATAGCCGGGACGGAAACAGGGGTGAGCCATGACATATCGCGACAGGATTCTTGCAGGCCGTGCGCCTGCGCTGGGCACGGCCCCGGTGCGCGCCGCTGGCGGGTGGATGCGATGAGCACGGCTGGCGTGGACGCGAAACAGGCCAGAGCGGCCGGCGACGGCGAGCATGAACTCGAGTCGCGCGAACTGGAAGTCGCGGGTTTCGAAGGCCCGCTCGCGGGGCGCCTGTACCGGGCCGTCGTCGATGGCAGGCGCGACCTCTTGATCGTGTTCTTCCACGGCGGCGGCTTCGTCGATGGCGACCTGGACGAAGCCGATGGCTTCCTGCGCAGCCTGGCCATTGCCAGCGGCTATCCCGTGGTGCTGTCGTCTACCTACACGCTGGCGCCGGTCAAGCCTTTCCCGGCGGCAGTCGAGGATGCGCATGCGGTGCTGGCCTGGGCAAGCAGGAACAAGGCCAAGCTGGGCTGGACCGGCAAGCGCATGCTGGTGGCGGGCATCGAGGCCGGCGGCAACATCGCCGCCGTGGCCGCCATGATGGCGCGCGACCGCGGCGCGCCGCGCCTGGCTGGCCAGATCCTGATCATGCCTATGCTCGATCCCGGCCTGTCCACCTGCTCGATGCGTGAATTGCCCAGTTGCCCGGACAAGGCCAGGCTGGCCGACGAATGCGCCGCCGCCTATCGCGGCTACCTGCCGCATGCGGCCGACCGCAGCCATCCGTACGCCTCGCCGCTGCAGTCGAGCCGGCTGAAGAACCTGCCGCCGGCGCTGATCCTGTCGACCGATGACGATCCGCTGCGCGACGAGGCCGAGGCGTATGCCGCCAGGCTGATCGCCGCCGGTGTCCCGACCACAGTGCGGCGGCTGGCGGCGGCCCAGCTGCAGGAGCCGAATGCCCGCAATGAGTGCGCCTGCACCGGCCATGCGCTGTACGAGATTGCCAATTTCATCGCCGGCCTCGACGGCCAGCCGCCGCCGGGCCGCTGAAACGCCCCTGCGCCATTAAACGCTTACGAAGGAAGAGGACGTGCCGGCCGGCACGGAGGACCCGCTTTTCCCGAAGAACCGGGACGCGCCGCCTGCGCGCCACCATCAGCGACAGCAATGCGCCGAATCACCGAATCACCGAATGAATTTGTCAGAACACGGAGAACCTGCATGAACATCCTCACCACACTAAAGACGAGAGCCCGGCCGCTGGTGCTTGCGCTTGGCGCGGCCGCATTGGCATCGACCCTCGCCAGCTGCTCGGACGCCACCGGCAAGGCCGCTACCACACAGCAGGCGCCAGCCGCCACGCCGGTGTCGGCCAGCGCCGTGCTTGAGCAGCAGATCAGCGAGACGCAGGAGTTTTCCGGCCGCCTCGAGGCCATCGAGCGCGTCGAGATCCGGCCGCGGGTATCGGGCTTCATCACCGCCGTCAATTTCAAGCCCGGCAGCGAAGTGAAGAAGGGCGACGTGCTGTTCGTGATCGACCCGCGGCCCTACCAGGCCGAAGCCGACCGCGCCGAGGCGGCGGCCAGATCCGCCCGCGCCAAGGCGGACCTGGCGCGCCTGGAACTGGCCCGCGCCGAGCGCCTGCTGAGCGACCGCGCCATCGCCCAGCGCGAATACGACGAGCGCGCCTCGGGCCAGAAGGAACTGGACGCCAACGCGCGCGCCGCCCAGGCCCAGTACGAAGCGGCCAGGCTGAACCTGGCCTACACCCGGATTGCCTCGCCGATCGACGGCCGGGTGTCGAAGGCCGAGATCACGCTGGGCAACCTGGTCGATGCGTCCGCCGTGCTGACGTCGGTGGTGTCGCTGGATCGCATCTATGCCAGCTTCAGCGGCGACGAATCGACCTACCTGCGCGTCGGCCCGCAGAGCCACAAGGGCCAGCCGGTGGCCGTGAAGATCGGCCTGGCCAACGAGGAAGGCTTCCCGCACGAGGGTAGGCTGGAATTCGTCGACAACCAGCTCGATACGCAGACCGGCTCGGTGCGCATGCGCGCCGCCTTCGAGAACCGCGACCGCGTACTGGTGCCGGGCCTGTTTGCACGCGTGCAGCTCGGCGGCGGCACGGCGATGACGAACGCCATCCTGATCGACGAGCGCGCCGTGAACACCGACCAGAATCGCAAGTTCGTCTTCGTGGTCGACAAGGACAACAAGGCCGAGTACAGGCCCGTGAAGCTCGGTCCGGCCATCGACGGCCTGCGGGTGGTGAAGGAAGGCCTCGCCACCGGCGACAGGATCGTTGTCAACGGCCTGCAGCGGGTGCGCCCGGGCGCGCCGCTGGCGCCGGAGATGGTCCCGATGGATGGCGAGCACAAGAAGGAAGTCGCCATGGCCGGCACGGTTGCCGGCACGAAGGAGTAGACCATGAATTTTTCACGCTTTTTTGTCGACAAGCCGATCTTCGCGGCGGTGCTTTCGGTGATCGTGTTCGTTGCGGGCCTGATCGCGATCTTCAGGCTGCCGGTTTCCGAATATCCGGACGTGGTGCCGCCGTCGGTGGTGGTGCGCGCCCAGTATCCCGGCGCCAATCCGAAAGTCATCGCCGAGACCGTCGCCGCGCCGCTCGAGGAGCAGATCAACGGCGTCGAGAACATGCTCTACATGTCCTCGCAAAATACGTCCGACGGCGCGCTGCAGCTGACCGTGACCTTTGCCATCGGCACCAATGTCGAGCAGGCCGAGACCCAGGTACAGAACCGCGTCCAGCGCGCATTGCCGCGCCTGCCGGAAGAGGTGCGCCAGATCGGCGTGACCACCGTGAAGAGCTCGCCCAACCTGACCATGGTGGTGCACCTGAACTCGCCGGACGGCCGCTATGACGACCTCTACCTGCGCAACTATGCGGTGCTCAATGTGAAGGACCAGCTGGCGCGCCTGCATGGCATGGGCGAAGTGCAGCTGTTCGGCTCGGGCGACTACGCGATGCGCATCTGGCTGGACCCGCAGAAGGTGGCGGCGCGCAATCTCACCGCCGGCGACGTGGTCGACGCCATCCGCGAGCAGAACGTGCAGGTGGCGGCCGGCGTGATCGGCCAGGGCCCGAGCAAGGGCGCCGAGTTCCAGCTGACCGTCAATACCCAGGGCCGCCTGCAGACCGTGGAGCAGTTCGGCGACATCGTCGTCAAGACCAATGCCGACGGCGCCACCACGCTGTTGAAGGACGTGGCGCGCCTGGAGATGGGCTCGAACTCCTATGCGCTGCGCTCGCTGCTGAACAACCGCTCGGCGGTGGCGATCCCGATCTTCGAGGCGCCCAACGCCAACGCGCTGCAGCTCTCGACCGACGTGCGGGCCACGATGGAGCGGCTGTCCAAGGACTTCCCGGAGGGGGTTGAGTACAGCATCGTCTACGACCCCACCCAGTTCGTGCGCGAGTCGATCGATTCCGTGATTCATACCCTGCTGGAAGCGGTGCTGCTGGTTGCGCTGGTGGTGATCGTGTTCCTGCAGACCTGGCGCGCTTCGGTGATTCCGCTGCTGGCGGTGCCGGTGTCCATCGTCGGCACCTTTGCGGTGATGCTGGGCCTGGGCTTCTCGATCAACACGCTGTCGCTGTTCGGCCTGGTGCTGGCGATCGGCATCGTGGTCGACGACGCCATCGTGGTGGTGGAAAACGTCGAGCGCAACATCGACAATGGCCTGTCGCCGCACGACGCCACCATCCAGGCGATGAAGGAAGTATCGGGCCCGATCATTGCAATTGCGCTGGTATTGTGCGCCGTGTTCGTGCCGATCGCCTTCGTCTCCGGCCTGACCGGCCAGTTCTACCGCCAGTTCGCGCTGACCATTGCCATTTCCACCGTGATCTCGGCCTTCGTGTCGCTGACCCTGGCGCCGGCGCTGTCGGCCGTGCTGCTGCGCAGCCACGCTGCGCCCAAGGATGCATTGACGCGGGGCATGGACCGGGTGTTCGGCCGCTTCTTCGCCAGCTTCAACCGCTTCTTCGGCCGTTCGGCGCATCGTTATGAAGGCGGCGTGAAGGGCGTGCTGCGCCACAAGGGCGCCTCGCTGGTGGTGTATGCGCTGCTGGGCGTGGCGGGCCTGTTCATGTTCAGGGCGGTGCCGCCGGGCTTCGTGCCGCAGCAGGACAAGCAGTACCTGATCGGCTTTGCTCAGCTGCCCGATGCGGCCTCGCTGGACCGCACCGACGCCGTAATCCGTCGCATGTCCGACATCGCCAAGGACATACCGGGGGTGGAGAACTCGATTTCTTTCCCTGGCCTGTCCATCAACGGCTTCACCAATGCGCCCAATGCCGGCATCGTGTTCGTTGGCCTCAAGCCCTTCGACCAGCGCAAGGACAAATCCATGACGGCCGAGGCCATCGCCGCCGAGGTCAACAAGCGCATGGGCGTGGTGCAGGACGCCTTCGTGATGGTGCTGCCGCCGCCGCCTGTCAATGGTCTCGGCACCACCGGCGGCTTCAAGCTGATGATCGAGGACCGCGGCAATGTCGGCTACGACGCGCTGTACAAGGCAGTGCAGGCGGTGCAGATGAAGGCCTGGCAGAACCCGAAGCTGGCCGGCGTGTTCTCCGGCTACCAGATCAACGTGCCGCAGCTGTTCGCGGATGTGGACCGGGTCAAGGCCAAGCAGCTGGGCGTGCCGCTGCAGGTCATCTACCAGACCCTGCAGATCAACCTCGGCTCGCTGTACGTGAACGACTTCAACCAGTTCGGCCGGACCTACCAGGTGCGGGTGCAGGCCGACGCCCAGTTCCGCTCGCAGCCGGCGCAGATGACGCAGCTGAAGGTGCGCAACAACAAGGGCGAGATGCTGCCGCTGTCCTCGCTGATGCAGGTGCGGGACACCTATGGCCCCGCCCGCGTGCAGCGCTATAACAACTACGTGTCGGCCGACCTCAATGGCGGCCCGGCCCCCGGCGTGTCTTCGGGACAGGCGCAGGCCGAGATGGAGAAGATCCTGAAGGAGACGCTGCCCAAGGGCATCGCCTATGAATGGACCGATCTGACCTACCAGGACATCCTGGCCGGCAACACCATGGTGATCGTGTTCCCGCTGTGCGTATTGCTGGTGTTCCTGGTGCTGGCCGCGCAGTACGAGAGCTGGACCCTGCCGCTGGCGGTGATCCTGATCGTGCCGATGTCGATACTCTGCGCGCTGATCGGGGTCAAGCTGACCGGTGGCGACAACAACATCTTTACCCAGATCGCGCTGTTCGTGCTGGTGGGGCTGGCGTCGAAGAACGCGATCCTGATCGTGGAGTTCGCCCGCGAGCTCGAGGACCACGGCCGCACCGTGGTGGAAGCGGCGCTGGAAGCCTGCCGCCTGCGCCTGCGGCCGATCCTGATGACCTCGATCGCTTTCATCATGGGCGTGCTGCCGCTGGTGTTCTCCAGCGGCGCGGGGGCCGAGATGCGCCATGCGATGGGCGTGGCCGTGTTTGCCGGCATGCTGGGCGTGACCTTGTTCGGCCTGTTCCTCACGCCCGTGTTCTACGTCCTGCTGCGCACCCTCGCCATGCGCATGGCCAGGCCCGTTGCCGATGCCGGGCCGGTGGCGCACCCCAATGCCGAACTGGAAGGAACCGTCAAATGAAGAACCTGCATCCAAACCTTGCGGCCATGCACGCAACTTCGCATCCAAGTGCGTCGTTGAAACCGGGTCGCTACATCGACGAAGCGCTGGACCTGGCCTTCGTCGCCAGGCCGGCAGTGCCGCTCGCGGCCTCGGCACGGGCCAGGCCCGTCCCGGCCTTCATGCCGCGGCTGGCAGCGCTGCTGGGCGCGCTGCTGCTCAGCGCCTGCGCCGCGCCCGCTTTCGACCAGCCGGGCGTCGCCGTCCCGGCCGCGTTCAGGGAACCGCAGATGCCGGCCGCATCCCCGGACCAGGTGCGCCGTGCCGAAGACGGCACCACCTGGAAGACGGCGCAGCCGGCGGAGAGCCAGTCGCGCGGGGAATGGTGGCGCGCCTTCCATGACGTCCGGCTCGATGGCCTGATCGCACAGGCAACGGCCATGAACCAGAACCTGTCGGTGGCGGCGGCGCGCGTGAGGCAGGCGCGCGCCATCGCGGGCATTGCCGAAAGCGCCCGCGCGCCGCAGGTGGGCGCGGGCGTCGGCGCGCAGCGCACCCGCGTGTCGCCGCTGGAAGCGCGCCAGGGCGAGGGCACTGCGGTGGCGCCCGTCACCAGCTACCGCGCCAGCCTGAGCGCAAGCTATGAGGTCGACCTGTTCGGCCGGGTGGCTAGCAGCGTGGCGGCGGCACGCGGCGACGCCGGCGCGGTGGAGGCCAGCCTGCGCTCGGTGCTGCTGTCGCTGCAGGCCGACGTGGCGCAGACCTACTTCCGGCTGCGCGGGCTCGACGCCGAACTGGCTACCCTGGCGCGCACGGTGGGGCTGCGCGAGGAGAACGTGCGCATCAACAGCCGCCGCTTCGAGCAGGGCGACATCGGCGAGTTCGACCTGGCGCGCGCCCGTACCGAGCTGGCGACGGTGCGTGCCGATGCAATCGGCCTGCAACGCCAGCGCGCCAATGCCGAGCATGCACTGGCGGTGCTGCTGGGGCTGCCGGCGTCCAGCGTGAGCCAGCCCGACGACCCGCTCGCCATGGCGGCCTTGCCGCTGATCCCGGCCGGGCTGCCGTCCGCGCTGCTGGAGCGCCGTCCCGACATCGCCACTGCCCAGCGCGCGATGGAAGCGGCCAACGCGCGCATCGGCGTGGCGCGCTCGGCGATGTTCCCGGCGCTGACCATCGGCGCCGATGGCGGCGGCGTGGCCGGCGCCCTTGCCGACGTGTTCAAGTGGAGCAGCCGCTCCTGGCTGCTGGGCGCGGCGCTGTCGATGCCGCTGATCGACGGCGGCCGCAACCGCAACAACATCGTGCGCAGCGAGGCGGCGCTGGAAGAGGCCGTCGCCAGTTACCGCCAGACGGTCCTGACGGCCTTTGCCGAGGTCGAGGACAACCTGGCCGGGCTGCGCATCCTGGCGCAGCAGACCGTGGAAATCGACCAGGCGCTGGCCTCGGCGCGCCGTTCGGCCGGCCTGGCGCAGAAGCTGTATGACGCAGGCCGCTCCAGCTACCTGGACCTGCTCGACGCCCAGCGCAACCTGGCGGCGGTGGAACGCAGCGCCGTGCAATTGCGCAGCGACCGCGCAGTCACCACCGTGGCGCTGATCCGCGCGCTGGGCGGCGGCTGGGATGCGCAGCCTGATGCAGGCATCGCGGGAGCGAACCTGGCGGCACGCTGACCTGCGCGACAACAGGCAGGGCATCCGGGGATGCCCTTTGCGGCGGTGCGTGGAAACGCCCGCCGCTTTTTTAGTTGAGATGCTGTAAAAGGGCAGGTTCGATGCAAGCAGGAAATCGACGCCGTGCGGCTGTGCCTGCCGGCTGCCGATGATGCGCAGCGGGCCGGGATGGCGGGACGGCTGACATCTCGAATCCCTTCCTGGAGGCCGGTTACAGCAAAACGCCGTCGCACCGGCTATGCCATCATTCGCCAATGAAACTCATACAGAATCTCTTTCGCCTCGTGCACTGCGCGATGGCGCTGCTATTCGCCTGCGCGGCATTGCTGCTGATCGGCATTGGCGCCCGCATGGGGTGGGATACCATCGCCGCCGGTTTCGACGGCGCCGCGGCGCTGGGCATCATCGAAGCGGTTGGCCTGGTCGCCGCCGCCGTGGTGGCGCTGCAGATCGCGGAAACCATCGTCGAAGAAGAGGTGGTGCGCGACGCCGACATCAGCGCGCCAACCCGGGTCAGGCGCTTCCTGTCGCGCTTTTTCGTCGTGGTCATCGTCGCGCTTGCGATCGAAGGCCTGGTCGCGACCTTCAAGGCCCTGCACGAGGATCCCACGCAGCTTGTCTATGCGGCGGTGCTGCTGGTTGCCGTCGGCGTGCTGCTTGCCGCCTGGGGCTATTTCGTGCGAATGAACGGCATGGCGGAGAAACTCGAGCCCGAAGCCATGGCCGAAGCCAAGAGCGAGGATGAAAAACTGAAGTAACAGGAGACTGCCTGCAACGACCGGGCTACGCCGATCCGACCGCACAAGCAGCTTGTCGGCGCCTGCACGCTGCTTTATTGCGCCGCATCAATAGCGCAACTGCCCTGATTAAGTGGTTATACGGCAATATCTGCGTCATTCATCACCACATCCGGAAAAGAAAAATATGGCTGGGAAATTGAGCGAGCAAATCGACCTGATCACGCTGGACTGCCAGATCGGCGAGCTGAAGCAAAGAATAAGCAGCCTGAAGGAACGGATGGCGACGATGACGTCGCAACGGTACGAGACCAGGAACCAGTCCGTATTGCTGGGCACCATGCAGGAAGTGCTGAGGGACCTGCACCTGCTCCGCCTGGAAATGCTGGCCGTTCCGGGCAGCGAGGACGTTTACCCGGCGCCTGGTTTCCAGCCGGATGGCCGCATCGACATGATTCCTGCAGCAAGGCTGCAGGAGGCGCACCTTGCCGCAAGGCGAGACCCGGTTGCGGCATGAGGGCATAGTGGCTTCCTTCTTTTCTTCCCGGATGGCGCTTCCCCGTGCGGGCAACGTTGTCCTGCAGTCCCTCGCAGCGTTTTCAGGACGCTGCCTGTCCATGCCTCCAGGCCTGCTGCGGCAGGAGCCTTAAGGCAGCTGCCTGCCCACGATGCGGCTGGCTGAAGCGCCCATCGTGAGCCAGCGCTTCGCCGCCGCGCCCCGCCTGGTTGCACTGCTGGTATTCATCGCCGGCGCGGTGCTGCTGTTCTCGGGCGCGGTTCCGGCGGCAAGCGGTCGGCTGGAGGCGCTGCATCGCGTCCTGGCCCTTCCCTATATCGAGGCTTCCCATTTCCTTGCCAGCCTGGCTGGCGCAACCTTATTGCTGCTCGCCCATGCGCTGGGGCGCCGTCTCGACGCCGGCTGGCAGCTGGCGCTGGCCTTGCTCGCGGTGGGTGCGCTGCTGTCCCTGCTCAAGGGAAAGGATGTCGAGGAAGCCACCCTGCTGGGCCTTGCATGCCTTGCGCTGTTGCCGCTGCGCGGCCAGTTCTATCGCCGGTCCTCCCTGCTCTGCGAGCCCTTCACCCGCGGCTGGACGGCAGCGATCCTGACCGTGCTGCTGGCATCCTATCTGCTGCTGTTCCTGACCCATGAGCAGACGCCCATCAACCAGATGGCCTGGTGGGATTTTGCGCTGCATGCCGAGGCGCCACGCTCCCAGCGCGCCACCGTCGGGGCGACGGCGCTGATCGCCATCTTTGCGTTTTACCGCCTGCTCAGGCCCGTCAGGCCGCCGCTGGAGATTCCGGACGCCGCCACCCTGGCAAGGGCGCGCCCGATCGTGGAGCAATCGCGGGCGACCAATGCCAATCTCGCGCTGCGTGGCGACAAGGCGCTGCTCTTCAGCGCATCGGGGGATGCCTTCCTGATGTATGGCCGCCGTGGCCGCAGCTGGATTGCCCTGGGGGAGCCGATCGGGCCGGAACAGAGCGCCCGCGAACTGATCTGGCAATTCCATGCGCTCTCTGACCGTTTCGACGGCTGGTGCGTGCTGTTCGAGGTCGGCGAGAAGTGGCGGTCGCAGTGTGCCGAGCTGGGCCTGGCGCTGACGCCGCTGGGCGAGGAAGCGCGCGTGCCGCTTCCGGAATTCACCCTCGACAAACCGGGAAGCAAGAAGCTGCGCGAAGCGCGTTCCCGGCTGACGCGTCGCGGCTGCCGCTTCCGCATCCTGTCCCGTGAGGAAGTCCCCGCTGTCCTGCCTGCGCTGAAGGCCGTGTCGGATGCGTGGCTGGCGGCGAAGAACGTGGCGGAGAAAGGGTTTTCCAATGCCTCGTTCGATAGCCATTATCTTTCGCAATTTCCGGTGGCGGTGATTGAAGCCGATGGCGGCATCATTGCCTTCGCCAATCTCTGGCTGGGCGCGGGCAGGGAGGAATTGTCGATCGACCTGATGCGGCACCTGCCCACCGCGGCAAACGGCACGATGGACCTGCTGTTCTGCGAACTGATGCTGTGGGGCCGGCGCGAAGGCTACCAGTGGTTCAACCTGGGCATGGCGCCGCTGTCCAATCTGAAGGCCGGTTCGCAGCGCGATCTCTGGTCCCATGTCGGGACCTTTGTCTACCGGCACGGCGAGCACTTCTATAACTTCGAAGGCCTGCGCCGTTACAAGCAGAAGTTCGATCCAGTCTGGCGGCCGCTGTACCTGGCCTCGCCGGGCGGACTGGCATTGCCGGCAATCATGCTGGACATTACCGCGCTGATGGCGGGCAGCCTGTCGGGCATCGTGTCCAGGCATGGTTCCGCGCCGGCCAGGAACGGCGCGGGTCCCACAGCGGCTGGCAGGGAATAGGCGTCGTCCTTTGTCACGGCGCTGGTTCCCGTTGCTGGCGACCTGCCGCGCCGGGCCGGCATGCGCCGAGCATCGGCTTCTGCTCGCCCCTTGATCTTGAGCATTGGCAGCGGCGCGGCAAGTTGCGACAGTAGTCGGGCAGGCTCATGGCCTGCCCTTGCATGCCGGATGCCTGCTGCAGGCAGGAAAACCCGCCCGGACATGTCTGGCCGTCACTCGCCGTCAGGAAGGGAGATCCGATGCCCGCGCCCGCCGTTGAAAAGGATGCCGCATTCTGGCAAGAGCCCCTCGCGGCGCTGATGACCCGTCTGGATGCAAGTGCGGACGGACTCGGCGCCGCCGCGGCAGCCACGCGCCTGGCGCGATTCGGCCCGAATGCCGTGCATGGCGAACGCAGGACTGGGCTGGCTCTACAGTTCCTGGCCAAATTCCGCAATCCCCTGGTGATCATCCTGCTGGTTGCCAGCGGGCTGTCGGCATTCACCGGGGATGCCGTCAGCTTCTTCATCATCGCAGCCATCGTGTTCATCAGCGTCAGCCTCGATTTCTTCCAGGAATACCGGGCAGGGCAGGCGGCGGACCGGCTGCGCCAGTCGGTGGCGGTGCATGCAAGGGTGCTGAGGGACGGCAGGCAGGCCGAGGTCCCGATAGCGGACCTGGTGCCGGGCGATGTCGTGCTGCTGGCAGCGGGCGACCTGATTCCCTGCGACGGCCGGCTCCTCGAGGCAAGGGATTTCTTCGTCGACCAGGCCATGCTGACCGGCGAGCCGTATCCGGTGGAAAAGACGCCCGGCGATGTGCCGGCGCAGACCACCATCCTTGCCGCAGGCAACACCGTGCTGCTCGGCACGTCGGTCGTCAGCGGCACGGCGAAGGTTCTGATGTGCCGCACCGGCGGCGCTACCGCCCTCGGCGAAATCGCCGACACGCTGCTGGCAAAGGCGCCTCCTACCGCCTTCGAGCAGGGCACCCGGCGTTTCGGCATCCTGATCATGCGCATGACGATCCTGCTGGTGCTGTTCGTCCTGCTGGTGAATGCCTTCTTCCACCGCCCCTGGCTGGAGTCGTTCCTGTTTGCGGTGGCGCTGGCCGTGGGCCTCACGCCCGAGCTGCTGCCGATGGTGGTCTCGGTTACCCTGGCGCGTGGCGCGCTGCGCATGGCCGCCAGCAAGGTGATCGTCAAGCGCCTGGCCGCCATCCATAACCTCGGCAGCATGGATGTGCTGTGCACCGACAAGACCGGCACCCTGACCGAAGCGCGCATTCACCTGGAACGACATGTGGACCCGCTTGGCCACGACAGCCGGCATGTGCTGGAACTGGTCTATCTCAACAGCTTCTTCGAGACCGGCTTAAAGAGCCCGCTGGACGACGCCATCCTCGAGCACGCGGAGATCGACGCGACAAGCTGGCGCAAGATCGATGAAGTGCCTTTCGATTTCGAGCGGCGCCGGGTGTCCGTGCTGCTTGACGACGGCGCGTCCCGCCTGCTGATCGTCAAGGGCGCGCCCGAAGACATCCTTCGCCTGTCGGTCAGCTATGACCTGGACGATGGATGCGGCGCGCGTCCCATGGGCGATGCGACACGCGAGGCAATCCAGGCCCGGTTCGAAGCGCTTGGCAGCGAAGGCTTCCGGGTGCTTGCTGTCGCGACCCGTCCGGTGGATAGGGCGCATCCCCATGCGGTGGTGAGCGATGAAACCGAACTGGTGTTCGCCGGGTTTGCCGCCTTTCTCGATCCGCCCAAGCAAAGCGCGCGGGCGGCGCTGGCGAAGCTGGCAGCCGACCATGTCGCCATCAAGGTCATTACCGGCGACAACGAACTGGTCACGCGGCATATCTGCGCCCAGCTCGGCCTTGGGGTGACCGGGGTGCTGACCGGCGCCGACATCGCCCGCATGGATGACCTGGCGCTGGCTGCCTGCGCGGAGCGGACCACGCTTTTCTGCCGGGTGGCGCCGGCGCAGAAGAACCGCATCATCCTGGCGCTGCAGCGCAAGGGGCATGTGGTCGGCTACCTCGGCGACGGCATCAACGACGCGCCCTCGCTGCACTCGGCCGACGTCGGCATTTCGGTGGAGAGCGCGGTGGACGTGGCAAAGGCCGCGGCCGACATGATCCTGCTGGAGCAGGACCTGGGCGTCCTCCATGCCGGCGTGCTGGAAGGCCGCCGCACCTTCGGCAACACCATGAAGTACATCATGATGGGAACCAGTTCCAACTTCGGCAACATGTTCAGCATGGCCGGGGCATCGCTGTTCCTGCCCTTTCTTCCGATGCTGCCGATACAAATCCTGCTCAACAATCTTCTCTACGACCTGTCCGAGCTTCCGATTCCGCTCGACCGCGTGGATGAGGACTCCCTTGGCTACCCGCGGCGCTGGGACATGGACTTCATCCGCAATTTCATGCTGGTCTTCGGTCCCGTCAGTTCATTCTTCGACTTCCTGACCTTCGGCATCATGCTGAAGATCTTCCATGCGCAAGCGCCGCTGTTTCACACGGGCTGGTTCATCGAGTCCATTGCCACCCAGGTGCTGGTGATCTTCATCATCCGCACCCGCAGGAATCCGCTTTCGAGTCGTCCCCATCCGTGGCTGATTGCCTGTGCGCTGCTGACGGTGACAGTGGCCGCACTGCTGCCGTTCACGCCTGCGGGCGCGCAGCTTGGCTTCGTCGCGCCGCCGCCGTCCTTTTTCGTGATCCTTGCAGGCGTATTGCTCTGCTACCTGTTCATTGCGGAGTGGATCAAGCAATGGTTCTTTCGCCGCTTTTATCCGCACACCGCGCCGCGGGCATAGCCGCTGGCGCAGGAGCAGGAGACAAGCAGCGCCCGATGATGTACGGTTCAATGCTTCAAGGGCTGCCGTACGCCTTTCCTGGCCGATTGAATGGTGGAATTGTTCAGCGCCGGCACGCTGCACGAGCCGAAACGCTGTGTGCGCTGGATGCCTGAGGCCAAAACTGATTCTCACGATCCACGAATGCCAGCCTGCCGTGGACTCTCCTTGCAAACAGTGAAAACTTGAGCGATACCAAGCAGCCGGTCGTTGGCGGTCCGATCAGGTTGTGAAGCCCGTGATTCTGACTTATAGATAAGTGGCCGGCGATGTGCCGCCCGCGGAGCGTGCATTCCGAAGGGAAGCCGTCTTTAGGAAATATGTGGCCCGAAATGAAACCCGATAGGGATGGAATTGTGGGACATGAAAGGATGGGGATGAGCAAGCCAGGTGAATTGCCACCGAATTTCGCCGGTTTCGATCCCTTCCAGCCAATCGAGGTTTTTGAAAAGGCATTGGAATTGCACTATCAATGCAAAAACGACGTCGATGAGGAATTCTCACGCATGCTGTTCAGGGATCTGGTTAATCTCACTATTGGATTTGGGGAACTGGCCCGCCGCACTCACATCAGCAGCAAAAGCCTGCACCGGATGTTGAGCAAGCGGGGAAATCCCACAAGCAGGAATATGGCAGCCATCATATGCGCGCTGCAAAATGCCCTGAATGTCAGCATATTGGTGCAGGTCCGCCCGAACGAATAGCCATAGCCTTGCCGGATGAGTTCAGGTTATTCACTGCGCCGATAAGTCGGCCATTGTTATCCTTGATCTTCCCCTATGCCGATGCGTCCGTCGATGGTCAGCACGCCTTCTTCCCATCGGCGCATTTCAAATTGAAACGCACGCAGCAGGCCGGGGGACAACTACCTGTGGAAGCGTGTTCTGTTCGCTAAAGGCTCGGATTGGCGAGAACGTGGGGCCGCCCTGCGTCCTGGCGGCATGGGCGCCAGCGACCTTTCGAAAAGCGCCTCTTTTCGTCAATGTTTCCCTTTGCGCTGTGCCGGTAACCTTTATGTCAATGGGCTTGACCCAGACCAAAATGGACCGGGATGCCGATTTACATATCCTTCCCGAAAAATAGAATGGGTTCGGAAGTCCCGCTTTGTCTGCAATTTTTGATCGTCATTCCGTGCCAATGTCCCGGCCTCCGATTGTCGCGGTGAACATCTTTTCTTCAGGGGCATTTCCGTAAATTGCCTTTGAAGCTTGAACGGGAGTTAATTTCATGACCAAACGCCATATCGCAATTATTGGAGCGGGCGGCCACGCGGAAGTGGTCGCAAGTGTGATTCTCGCTTCAGGTGATTCCATTGCCGGCTTTTATGCCGACGTCCCGTCCCTGTGGGGCTACAGCCTCGCGGGCGCGCCCATTATCGGTCCTGTCAGCGAAATAACATCGGCTGATTGTTCGCATGCGATTATCGGGATAGGCGCAAATGAAGCGAGAAAAAAATTCGCGGAAAAAATCGACATGGAATGGGCAACGATCATTCATCCATTTTCCTGGGTTCACCCTGACGTTCCCATCGGGCGCGGGTCGGTCATCTGTGCCGGGTCCATCGTTCAGCCTGGCGCTCGTATCGGCTCGCACGTCATACTCAATACCAAGGCCAGCGTCGACCATCATTGTCTCGTAGGCGATTATGCGCACATCGCGGTGGCCCACCTTGCAGGCGGCGCATCGATCGACGAAGGCGTTTTCATGGCGCTCTCCTGTACCGTACTTCCCAAGGTGCATGTCGGCGCATGGGCCACGGTCGGCGCGGGAGCGGTCGTCAAAAAGAATGTCGATCCGCACAGCACCGTGGTCGGCAATCCGGCGCGTTCCCTTTCCGAACTGCGTTCGCATGCCAGGGAAGTGCATTGAAGGCGTTTGCATCGCTGGCTGCCTAAACGCCCGACATCCAGAACTGACGAAGGCAGATGGGGGCAGCGGGCGCGTTCTGGCTGGCGCGGTTTTCATGCAGCCCTGTTCCAGTCAATTCGCCGATGGGTAAGCGAGTGCATCAGCCAAGCGCGATCGCGCGTGTTGAAGTAAGGGTTGAAGCAGGCGATTCATGTGGGGGGGTAGCCAAGCGGTAAAGGCACCTGACTAGTTAGGGTTGGGGTTATTCGTTGGTTCGAATCCAACTCCCCCCGCCACGTTTGTTAGCTTCCGGTCGACGCCATTCCCGATGCGCGCCACGGTCGCGGTCTTGCACCGTGCGCGATGCATGGTGCCGGTGAGGTCCCGGTTCAGGTGAGAACATCCCCATACCCGGCGCCGCCCGCGCCGCGCGCCAGCCGGCGCGCTTCCAGCCGCGACACCACCTGTCGCGCCAGGAACTGCAGCATCTCTAGCTGGCCGCGCTGCAGGCTGCGCGCCTGGCTGTCGAGCACGCACAGCGTGCCCAGCGCATGGCCGTCCGACGTCACCAGCGGCGCGCCGGCGTAGAAACGGATGTTGGGCTCGCCGGTAACCAGCGGATTGTCGGCGAAGCGCGCGTCGACACTGGCGTCGTTGACCAGCATGACCTGCTGCGGCGACTGGATCGCATGCGCACAGAACGCATGCTCGCGCGGCGTCTGCTGCAACTGCGTGCCGACGCGCGATTTGAACCACTGGCGGTCGTTGTCCAGCAGCGAAATCAGCGCGATCGGTGCATCGCAGAAGCTGGCCGCCAGCCGGGTCAGTTCGTCGTACGCTTCTTCCTCGTCGCTGTCGAGCACCTGCATGGCATCCAGTTGCGCCTGGCGCAGCAGCTCCGGCTTGGTGGCCTGTTCCGGCGCATGCCATTCCGGCGCGGCCGGCCCCGCCTGTCGTGTTGGCGTGCTGGCGCCGGCGATTGCTTCCTCCAGCGTCGAGGCCAGTTCTTCCAGCGCATAGGGCTTGGGCAGCAGGGTAAAGCCGTGGTCCGGGTTCATCGCAAGCACGTAGCTGTAACCGCTGGAAAGCACGAAGGGCAGGGCGGGATAGCGCCGGCGCACCTCCTTGCCCAGGTCGATGCCGTTCATGCCGGCCATCACCACGTCGGAAAACACCGCGGCAAAGCGCGCGGCATCCCGCTCCAGTTCCGCCAGCGCCTGCTCGGCGCTGGCCACCACCTGCGGCACATAGCCCAGTTCTTCCACGGTCCGCTCGACCGACAGCGCCACGTCGGGATTGTCCTCGACGATCAGGATGCGGCCACCCGGTCCTTTCGCAATGGCGCTGTCCGCGTCCGGCATGTCGGGCTGCTGCGCAGGCTGTACCGCGCGCGGCAGGTAGAGCGTGAATACGGTACCGGCGCCGACCTCGCTTTCCACCAGGATCTCGCCGCCCGACTGCTTGGCGAAGCCGAACACCTGCGACAGGCCGAGGCCGGTGCCCTGGCCGGTGCCTTTGGTGGTGAAGAAGGGCTCGAAGATCTGCGTCAGAAACTGCGGCGGGATGCCCACGCCGGTGTCGGCAATGGACACCGCTACGAATTCCCCCGCGACCGGCGGGTTGCCGCGCACGGCCGGAATGCCCGACACGCGCGACACCGTCAGCGCCAGCCGGCCGCTGCCGTCCATCGCATCCCGGGCATTGACCGCCAGGTTGACGATGGCGGTATCGAACTGGTTCGGATCGGCATGCACCAGGCAGTCGTCGGCATCGAGCCGCACGTCCCTGGCGATGCGCGCGCCGGTGATGCTGCCGACCATCTCGCTGACCATTTCCATGTTGTGCCTGACATCGAACACCACCGGCTGCAGCGCCTGGCGCCGCGCGAAGGCGAGCAGCTGGCCGGTGAGCTTGGTGGCGCGGGTGATCGCGTCGGAAATGGCGGTCATGTAGCGCCGCCGGCGCTCGTCGGTCAGCTGCACCAGCCGCAGCAGGTCGATCGAGCTGCGCATGATGGCCAGCAGGTTGTTGAAGTCATGCGCCACGCCGCCGGTCAGCTGACCGATCGCTTCCAGTTTCTGCGACTGGCGCAGCGCGTCCTCGGCGCTGCGCTCGCGGGTGATGTCGCGCGCCACCGCGTGGATCATGCCTCCGTCGGGCACTGCGGTCCAGCTCAGAAGCAGATAGCCGCCGTTGCGGTGGCGATAGCGGTTTTCGAAGGCAAGCGTCTTGACGCCGGTGCTCAGCTTGCCGACCTCGGCCGCGGTGCTGGCAAGGTCGTCGGGATGCAGGAAGTCGCCCAGCACCCGGCCGATCATTTCCTGTTCCGACCAGCCAAGCTGGCGGGTGGTGGCGGGGTTGACCGCGGAAATGACGCCCTGGAAATCGCAGATCAGCATCAGCTCCTGCGACAGGCTCCAGATCCGGTTGCGCTCGCGCGTGTTCTGCGCTTCGAGCAGCTTGCGTTCATGGATATCGGTGTTGGCGCCGATCCAGAGATTGACCGCGCCATCGGCGCCGCGCAGCGGCGATGCCCGCACCAGATGCCACAGGTACTGGCCATCGGCGCGCAGGATCCGGTATTCCGTTTCGTACGGCACGCCGAGCGCCACGGATTGCTGCCACAGCGCCGCCGCGGCCGCCCTGTCCTCGGGATGCACGGTCGCGGTCCAGCCGTCGCCGTCCAGCGCGCCCGCGGCGGCGCCGCTGTATTCATAGACCTGGTCGTTGAACCAGGTCAGCTTGCCATCGGGCGCAGCGGTCCAGACGTGGTTGGGCATGGCCTGCGCCAGCAGGCGAAACTGGGCCGCGCTTTCCTGGACCGCCTGCTCGGCGTCCTTGCGGTCGGTGATGTCCTGCACCACCCCCACCAGGCGGCTGGTGCGGCCGGCCTCGTCCCACTCGAATTCTGCCTTGCCGGCGATCCAGCGCAGGGCGCCGTCGCTTGCGCGGCGGATGCGGTATTCGGCATTCATCGGCACCGGCTGGCCACGCCGCATCGATGCCGCCGAAGGCACGGCCGCGTCTTCCTGCAGCACCAGCGCCTCGAGCGCCGCCACCGGCATCTGCTCGTGGTCCGGCAGGCCGAAAATCCGGTGAAAGCCGCTGGTGCCCAGCAGCATGCCGCTCGCCAGGTCCACCGTGAAGGTGCCGACGCCGCCCACGGCCTGCGCCTTCTCCAGCCGCTGCCGCGACTCGCGCAGCGCATGCGCCGCCTGATGCTGCTCGGTGCGGTCGCGCAGCACCTTGACGAAACCGATGGGCACGCCCCGTTCATCGCGGATCGGCGTCATTTCGCCGGAAGCCCAGAAACGCTCTCCCGACTTGCGCACATGCCAGCGCTCGTCATTGCCTGCGCCCTGGGCCAGCGCGCAGCGCATTTCGGTGCGCAGGCGGCCGTTGGCCCGGTCTTCCGGCGTGAAGAAGCAGGAACCTTCCTGCCCCAGCATCTCGCTTTCCGTCCAGCCCAGCACCCGGCACGCGCCTTCGTTCCAGCGCGTGACGCGGCCTTCCAGGTCGAAGGCCACGATGGCGTAGTCGATCGCGCTGTCGAGGATCTGGCGGTTCCTGGCATCGGACTCCTTCTTGGCCGCGGCCGCCGTCTCGCGGTCGGTGACGTCGACGCCTTCGACGAAGATGCTGGTCACGGCGCCGGCCGCATCCTTCAGCGGCTGGTAGACGAAGTCGAGGAAGCGCTCGGTGACGGAGCCGTCCGGTCCGGACTGCAACGTGTAGCGCACCCCGGTTCCCGCAACCGCTTCGCCGCTCGAAAAAACCTGGTCGAGCAGGTCGAGATACCCTTGTTCCCTGGCTTCCGGCAGGGCTTCGGCCACGGTCTTGCCCAGCACGTCGCGATGGCCGACCAGCCTGGCGTAGCCGGGGTTCATGCGTTCTATCCTGTGCTCCGGGCCGCGCAGGATGGCCATGAAGGTCGGCGCCTGCTCGAACAGCGCGACGAACTGCTCGCGCTCCTGCTCCAGCGCCTGGCTCATCAGCACCAGTTCGGTCTTTTCGATCACCACCGCCAGCGTGCCGGCCACGTTGCCGTCGTCGTCGAACACGGGCGAGTAGTCCAGGTCGAACCAGGAGCGGCGCTGCACGCCGTCGCGCTCCAGAAGGAAGGAAATGTCGCGGTAACTCAGCGACTGGCCTTGCTGCACGCTGCGCAGCACGTTCAGGTTGAAGTCGGCCGCTTCCGGCCAGACATCGGCCGTCCTGCTTCCGAGCGCTCCCGGATGCTTGTCACCGAGCACCCGGGCGTAGCCGTCGTTGTAGAGCAGGGCGCCCGCCTCGCCCCACAGCAGCGCCATCGGCGTGGGCGAGCGGGTCAGCATCGACACGGCCAGCCGCAGATGGCCTGGCCACGCATTGATCGGGCCGAGTGAAGTTGCCGACCAGTCATGGGCCAGTATCGCCAGGGCGCCGGGCGAGTCGCCAAGCGATCTGGCAAAGGAGGAAGTGGCCGAATGACTGGTGCGCATGGAGTAGACAGGAACGTTGAAAGGGGCGTGCGTGACCGCGCTGGCGGACGTCGTTTCAGTGCGGTCAGGTGTGCCGCATGGCAGGCGTGTCGCCGGTTTCGGGCAATGGCACCCCGGTACCGTCGAGTATCTTACCTTGCACGGGAGAATGCGGCATGCGCCGCGACAATGCCCCGCGTCGGACGGGATGAGGATCAGGCGCGGGACATTGTTGGAAGGAAAGCGAGGTGGGCGCGCTCCGTGTCGCCCGCGTCGGGCCGGGTTGGCGCGCGTCCAAAAAGCAAAAAAACGTCCGGCCCCTTGTCGGAAGCCGGACGCGATTCCGGAATTAAGCCAGGAAGCTGCTTAGACCGCCTTGGCCTCGTGCATCGCGGCGATCTGCTGCGAGCTGTAGCCCAGCTCTTCCAGCACTTCGTCGGTATGCTGGCCCAGCAGCGGCGAGGCCGTCACTTCCGGCTTCAGGTCGGAGAACTTGATCGGGCTGCCGATGGTGTAGTACGAGCCGCGCACCGGATGCTGCACTTCCACGATCGAGCCCGACTTGCGCAGCGACTCGTCCACCAGCAGTTCCTTCATCGACAGCACCGGCGCGCACGGAATGTCGAACTTGCGGAACACGTTCACCGCCTCGAACTTGGTCTTGTCCTTGATGAAGTCCTCGATCGTGGCAAAGATCTCGTCGATGTGCGGCTGGCGTGCCTTCGGCGTGGTGTAGGCCGGGTCGGTCTTCCATTCCGGCTTGCCCAGCGCGTCGCAGATCGGCTCCCACGCATGGCCCTGCACCGTGAAGTAGATGTACGCGTTCGGGTCGGTCTCCCAGCCCTTGCACTTCAGGATCCAACCCGGCTGGCCACCGCCGCCGGCATTGCCGCCACGCGGCGTGACCTTGTCGGCAAACGCTTCCATCTCGTGCGGATACTGCGGATACTCTTCCAGATAACCCACCCGCTCCAGGCGCTGCTGGTCGCGCATCTTCACCCGGCACAGGTTCAGCACCGCATCCTGCATCGACACCGCCACCTTCTGGCCCTTGCCCGTCTTCTGGCGGCCGATGTAGGCCGTCAGGATGCCGATGGCCAGGTGCATGCCGGTGTTGGAGTCGCCCAGCGCCGCCGCCGAGATGGTCGGCTCGGAGTTCTCGCCCTTCCACCAGCCGGTGGTCGAGGCCGCGCCGCCGGCGCACTGCGCCACGTTCTCGTAGACCTTCAGGTCTTCATAGTGGTGGCCCTCGGAGAAGCCCTTGACCGAGGCCAGGATCATCTTCGGGTTCAGCTCCTGGATGCGTTCCCAGGTAAAGCCCATGCGGTCCAGCGCGCCGGGGCCGAAGTTCTCCACCATCACGTCGGACTCGCGGATCAGCTTCTCCAGCACTTCCTTGCCTTCCTGCTTCTTGGTGTCCAGCGTCAGCGAGCGCTTGTTGGAGTTGAGCATCGTGAAGTACAGCGCGTCGGCATCGGGGATGTCGCGCAGCTGGCTGCGGGTGACGTCGCCGGCGCCCGGACGCTCGACCTTGATCACGTCGGCGCCAAACCAGGCCAGCATCTGGGTGCAGGCCGGGCCGGCCTGGACGTGGGTGAAGTCGATTATCTTGAGGCCTTGCAGTGGTTTGTCCATGTGTCTTTCTCCTTGTTGGTCTCGGTTGTTCCCGGATGTTCTCGGATGTTCTTCGATACGTTGCGTGCTTACTTCTTCTTGGCCGCGCTCTGCGGGTTCAGGTGCGTGATGCGCCCGCTCTCGGTGCCGGCCTTTTCATCGATGACCACGTTGATCAGCGTGGGCCGGCCTGAGCTGATGCCCTGCGCCAGCGCCGCCGACAGTTCCTCGGGCGTGTTCACGGTGGAACCCTCGCCGCCGAAGGCCTGCATCAGCATGTCGTAGCGCGCGCCCTTGACGAATACCGTCGGTGCCGGATCGGCGCCGCCGGTGGGGTTGACGTCGCAGCCCTTGTAGACGCCGTTGTTGTTGAAGATCACCACCGTCACCGGCAGGTTGTAGCGGCAGATGGTCTCGACTTCCATGCCCGAGAAGCCAAAGGCCGAATCGCCTTCCAGCGCCACCACCGGCTGGCCGCTGGTGACGGCCGCGCCGATCGCATAGCCCATGCCGATGCCCATCACGCCCCAGGTGCCGGAGTCCAGGCGCTTGCGCGGCACGGACATGTCGATCACGCTGCGCGCCAGGTCCAGCGTGTTGGCGCCTTCATTGACGAGATAGACCTCGGGCTTGTCCTTCAGCACATCGCGCATGGCCGACAGCGCGGTCATGAAGTTCATCGGCGCGGACTTGGCCGACAGGGTCTTGGCCATCTTGGCGATGTTGGCGTCGCGCTTCTCGGCAATGGCGCCGGTCCAGCCGGCATCGGGCTTGTCGAAGCCGGTCTGGTCGATGGCGGCCAGCAGCGCCGAGACGGTGGAGCCGATGTCGCCGGCCAGGGGCGCGTCGATGGGCACGTTGGAATCCATTTCCTGTGCCGAGATATCGATCTGCACGAAGGTCTTCTGGGCCCAGTCCTTGTGGTCCTTGCCGCCCCAGGTCGGGCCCTTGCCATGCGAGAGCAGCCAGTTCAGGCGCGCGCCGATGAGCATCACGCAGTCGGCTTCCTTCAGCGCATAGGAGCGGGCGGCGATGGCGGCCTGCGGATGGTTGTCGGGCAGCAGGCCCTTGGCCATGGACATGGCGAGGTAAGGGATGCCGGTGCGCTCGACGAAGGCGCGGATGTCGGCGTCGGCCTGGGCGTAGGCTGCGCCCTTGCCGAGCATGATGACCGGGCGCTTGGCCTTCTTGAGCACGTCGAGCGCGCGGGCGATGGCGTCGGGCGCGGGGATCTGGGCCGGCGACGGGTCGACGACTTTCACGATGGAGCGCTGGGCGGCGGCGGCTTCCATGGCCTGGCCGAGCAGCTTGGCGGGCACGTCGAGATAGACGCCGCCGGGGCGGCCGGAGACGGCGGCGCGGATGGCGCGCGCCACGCCGATGCCGATGTCCTCGATATGGTTGATGCGGTAGGAAGCCTTGACATAGGGCTTGGCGGCATTGAGCTGGTCGAGCTCTTCATAGTCGCCCTGCGCCAGGTCGACGATCTCGCGCTCGGAGGAGCCGGAGATCATGATCATGGGGAAGCAGTTGACGGTGGCATTGGCCAGCGCGACCAGGCCGTTCAGGAAGCCCGGGGCCGAAACGGTCATGGCGATGCCGGGCTTCTTGGTGAGGTAGCCGGCGATGGCGGCGGCGTTGACGGCGTTGGCTTCATGGCGGAAGCCGATGAAGCGGAAGCCCTCGGCCTGCGCCAGGCGGGCCAGGTCGGTGATGGGGATGCCGACCAGGCCGTAGATGGTCTCGACGTCATTGGCTTTCAATGCGTCGAGCAGTACGTGGAAGCCGTCGGTCTGTTCTGCAACGGCTTCCATCGGCTCCTGATCCTGCGTGGCCAGCAAGGTGGTCTCGTCGGTCTCGGTCTTTTTCAGTACTGAAGACATGCGTTCTCCTCTGTATGGTTTTATGCGTGTCGCTCGCCATGAACGGACATGGCCAGGCAGCTTGTCTGCCGACCCGCGCCGCAGGGTGCCCCGGGGTCAGGTTGCGGCCATCATAGCGATGGCCCGGCTTTTTTCTCATTGACCAGGGTCAAGTTTGAGAACATGAGTTTTTGCCCGGGATTTGGACAGGGCAAGCGCGTGAGAACGTCGGAAAAAAGGAAAAGAGCCCGCAGGCAAAGGCTGAAATGAGATCGGCGCTTCCACCCCCTGAAATCAGGCCGCCGCTGGCGCGCATTAAATTTGCGGAATTTTGGAAACTTAACCGCGATCAAGGAGAAAGCGGAAGCGTTCTCTGAAAATCGGTGCCAAGTTACCAGAAGCCATCAGGCACACCATCGGCATTCCACGATACGGGCACGCATCCTTGCCACGCCCTCCTGTGGAAGCCGGCCAAGCGGGAAGGGCGGCTTGCAGGCGGCATCATGCCGCCATCACCGCCTCGCATTGAACGAGGAGACCAAGTTCATGAATCAGCCCGGTAACACCATCGCCATAGCGATCGCCATCTGTTCGCTCCGCATGCCATCGCCTTCGCCGCGACTTGGCCCGCATACACCCTTCACCTGACGAACCGGGCCGGCCGCGCCAGATAGCGCGCTCGGGATCAGCATCCGCAGCCGGCAGGCAGGATGGATAGGCTGCATCACGGCCAGGCGCCAGGCGCAGACCGTACTGACGAAACAGCCTGATCAGGCAGTGCCTGCGCTTTCCCTGCAAGCCGGCCACATGGCGGGAAGATTTGAAAAATTGACGCCGGTCAATTGAATTTCAAGCAAAGTTGTCCAGTATTTTTGTACCCATCCATGAACCGGAAAGATATCCGGACAAGGCCGGTAGCTTCTCAAGCGGCAAATGGCAATGCCAGCACCCTGCTGGTTAAACAATATAACTACGACGGAGACTGAAATGGGTAAGACATTGCAATCAAAGGTCATCAGCGGTTCTGTGAAATTTGCCGGCTGCGCGCTGGCAGTGGCGGCCGCATTCGCGAGCGCGCCCGCGGCGGCATGGGAGCCGACCAAGCCGGTGGAGTTCGTGGTCCCGGCCGGCACCGGCGGCGGCGCCGACCAGATGGCGCGCCTGATACAGGGCATCATCGTGAAGAACAAGCTGATGAAGCAGCCCATGATCGTGGTGAACAAGTCAGGCGGCGCCGGCGCCGAAGGCTTCCTCGAGATCAAGGGGGCCAAGGGCGATCCGCACAAGATCGTCATCACGCTGTCCAACCTCTTCACCACGCCGATGGCGACCGGCGTTCCCTTCAGCTGGCACGACATGACGCCGCTGTCCATGCTGGCGCTGGACCAGTTCGTGCTGTGGGTGAATGCCGATTCGCCCTACAAGACATCGAAGGATTTTGCCGCTGGCGTGAAGGCAGCCGGCCCCAACAAGACCAAGATGGGCGGCACCGGCTCCAAGCAGGAAGACCAGATCCTGACCGTGGGCCTGGGCAAGGCCATCGGCACCAAGTTCATCTACGTGCCGTTCAAGGGCGGCGGCGAAGTGGCGGTGCAGCTGGTGGGCGGCCATATCGATTCCACCGTCAACAACCCGATCGAGGCCGTTGCGCAATGGCGCGCCGGCAAGCTGCGTCCGCTCTGCGTGTTCGACGAGAAGCGCATGGACTACAAGGAAAAGGTGACCGATACCCAGTCGTGGGCCGATATCCCGACCTGCAAGGAAGGCGGCATCCCCACCAGCTACACCATGTTGCGCGGCATCTTCATGCCGCCGGGCGTGACCAAGGAGCAGACCGAGTTCTATCTCGACCTGCTGAAGAAGGTGCGCGAGACGCCCGACTGGAAGGACTACATGGAGAAGGGCGCCTTCAACCAAACCGTCATGACCGGCCCCGAGTTTACCAAGTGGCTCGAAAAGACCGAGACCATGCACCGCGACCTGATGAAGGAAGCAGGCTTCCTGGTGCAGTAACGGGGCTCGCGGACGCGGGAAAGGCGCTTGGGCCTGCCCGCGTCCTGCCGCATCCGGTTTCGCCGTCCAAACACTTTATCGGGGCATACACATGGAGCAAATCAAGGAAGCCGACGAGGGGGCTCGCACAGGCGTTCCCACTTATGTAGTTGAAGCCGTCGTCGCCGGGCTGGTGCTGATCGCCGGCCTGGTCGTCATTTTCGGCAGCCGCAAGCTGGGCTCGGGCTGGACCTCGGACGGTCCCGGCGCCGGCTATTTCCCTTTCTACATCGGGCTGATCACGGCCATCTCGGGTCTGGGCGTGCTGTACCAGGCCCTCATGGGCAAGAACCGCAACACCGAGATCTTCGTCGATGGCGAGCAGTTCAAGCGCGTGATGTCGGTGCTGATTCCGGCCGCCGTGTATGTGCTGGCCATACAGGTGATCGGCATCTATGTCGCCTCCGCGATCTATATCGCGCTGTTCATGGTCATCCTCGGCAAGTATTCCTGGGTGCGCAGCGTGATCCTGGCGCTGGCCGTGGCGATCCTGTTCTTCTGCCTGTTCGAGGTGTGGTTCAAGGTACCCCTGTTCAAGGGGATGTACGATCCGCTGAGTTTCCTCGGCTACTGATCCCCACAGGCGCGGCGCGGCCTGCATGGCGCGCCCGTGAAACGGAATTAAAGGAGTTTTGTTATGGAAGAAATCAGCGCGCTGTTCCATGGCTTCGCGGTCGTTCTGACACCGATGAATACGGTCCTGATGTTCGTGGGGATCATTCTGGGTGTGCTGATCGGCGTGTTGCCCGGGCTGGGAGGCGCCAATGGCGTGGCGATCCTGCTGCCCCTGACCTTCAGCATGTCCCCCACCACCGCCATCATCATGCTCTCCTGTATCTATTGGGGCGCACTGTTCGGCGGCGCAATCACTTCGGTGCTGTTCAACATCCCCGGCGAGCCGTGGTCGGTGGCAACCACCTTCGACGGCTATCCGATGGCGCAGAAGGGGCGGGCCGGCGAAGCGCTGGCCGGCGCCTTCACCTCGTCCTTCGTCGGCGCCTTCGTCGCCGTGGTGATGATCACCTTCCTGGCCCCGCTGGTGGCCAAGTTCGCGTTGAAATTCGGTCCGCCGGAATTCTTCGCCGTCTACCTGCTGACCTTCTGCAGCTTCGTCGGCATGGGCAAGGGATCGCCGTTCAAGATCCTGGCATCGATGGCGCTTGGCTTCGCGCTGGCTTCGGTCGGCATGGATACCGTGACCGGGCAGCTGCGCCTGACCTTTGGCTGGGCTGAGCTGATGCGCGGCTTCGACTTCCTGATCGCCGTGATCGGCCTGTTCGGCATCGGCGAGATCCTGCTGTCGATGGAAGAAGGCCTGGCCTTCTCCGGCAAGTCGGCCAAGATCAGCCCCAAGGTCGTGCTCGAAACCTGGAAGCAGCTGCCCAGGTTCTTCATGACCTATATCCGCAGCTCGCTGATCGGCATCTGGATGGGCATCACCCCGGGCGGCGCCACGCCGGCATCGTTCATGAGCTATGGCATTGCCAAGAAGACCTCCAAGAACGGCGCGAAGTTTGGCACCGGCGAACTCGAAGGCGTGGTTGCGCCCGAAACCGCCGCGCATGCGGCCGGCACCAGCGCGCTGCTGCCGATGCTGGCGCTGGGCATTCCCGGCTCGCCTACCGCCGCCGTGCTGCTGGGCGGCCTGCTGATCTGGGGCCTGCAGCCTGGTCCGCTGCTGTTCGTCGAGCAGAAGGACTTCGTGTGGGGCCTGATCGCCAGCATGTATCTCGGTAACCTCGTTGGCCTGATCGTGGTGCTGACCACCGTGCCGCTGTTTGCGTCCATCCTGCGCATCCCGTTCTCGATCATTGCGCCCATCATCATCGTGATCTGCGCCATCGGCGCCTACACGGTGCATAACGCGATGCTCGATATCTGGTTCATGCTGCTGTTCGGCGTGATCGGCTACGTGTTCAAGAAGCTCGACTATCCGCTGGCGCCGCTGGTGCTGGCGCTGGTGCTGGGCGACAAGGCCGAGGATGCGTTCAGGCAGGCGATGCTTGTGTCGCAGGGCGAGCTGTCCATCATGTGGTCCAACTTCCTGGTGGGCGGCATCACCCTGCTGGCAATGATCCTGCTGTTCTGGCCGCTGATCTCCCTGGTGCTGCGGAAGATCCGTCCGGAGCCGGTCAACACGCTAGCTGCGCAGCAGCCGGTCGACTGAACAGGAGGCTGCCATGCCTGTGATCGCAATCACGCAGGAAATGGGGTCGCTGGCCAAGGATGTCGGCATGCAGCTGGCCGACTCCCTGAAGCTCGACACCATGCGCCATGAAGTGGTGGAGCGCCTTTCGGAAAAGATGAACATGCCGAAAAGCGTGATCCGCCGTCTTCGCGAAGGCAAGGCCGGCATCGTCGAACGCCTCACCGCCGACCGGCAGAAGATCGCGGTCTATTCGGCCGAGGAGGTGTTCGAGCTGGCCAACCGGGGCAACATCGTGCTGCGCGGCTGGGGCGCCACCTGCATGCTGCGGCCGGTGCCGCATGTGGTGGGCGTGCGCATCACGCGCTCGTTCGAGAAGCGGGTGGATTGGCTGATGGAAAACCTCGGCACCGACGACCGCGGCTTCGCCGAGGATGAAATCCGCCGCAGCGACGAAGCCCATGCCGCGCGCATGCACCAGCAGTTCGGCGTGACCTGGGGCGATCCGCTGCTGTACGACCTGGTGCTCAACACCGACCGGGTCTCGGTGGCCAGTTGCGTGGAACTGATCACGCAGCTGACCCGCCGTCCGGAGTTCCAGGAAACCGAGGCATCCCGCGCGATGCTGGCCGACATGACCCTGACGGCGCGCATCCGTGCCGCCTTCAAGGACAACGAAGCCACCCGCGACACGAAGGTGACCATCGAGTCGCATGGCGGGCAGGTCAGCCTGCAGGGGATCGTGATCAGCGATGCCGAACGCGGTGCGGCGCAGCAGGTGGCGGCGGCGGTGCAGGGCGTGACCGGGGTCGACAATCAACTGCGGGTAATGTCGACGTCGAGGCGGTTCACTTCGGCGAAGTATTAGCATTCTGCGATGCGGTTGGTGTCTGGCGCCTGGCTGAAGCAGTTCAGCCAGGCGTTTTCATTTCTGGACATCGTGGTGTCTTTCAGGGTTCATGCGGGACTGGCCGCACTGGTGAAGGCGTCCGGCGCCACCCTCAACCAGGCCCGGCCGGCCGCGCCGCCTGCTCGAGCAGCGCATTGACCAGCCGCAGCCGGGCCGAGGCCTTGTACCACAACAGGCCCAGCCTTCTCACGCAGGACGCATCGGCGATCGGCAGCTTCTTCAGCGACAGGCCTTCCGGCCACGGCGGCGGCCAGTCCGGCACCAGCGCCACGCCCAGGCCCCGGTCCACCAGCAGCGCAATGGCCGACAGCGAGGTCAGTTCGAAGCGCACCGTGGGCAGGATGTCATGGGCGCGCAGGTAGCGGTCGGCGATCCGGCCGCCATAGGTGTTGCGGTCATAGCGAATGTAGGGCGCCTCGCGCAGCAGCGCATGGGCATCCTCGCCCGCCATCGAGCGCGGCGCCAGCACCACCAGCGGCTCCTCCCGCAGCACCCGCCAGCCGCAGGTCTTGGCCAGGCCGCAGTCCGGCTCGACGATGAGGGCCGCGTCCAGCACGCCGGACTGCACCTGCGAGAGCAGGAAGTCGGAAGTGCCGGGCACCATGTGCACCGTCAGGCGCGGATAGCTGCGCGCCAGCGCCGCCAGGATGTCGGGCAGCATGCCGTTTAGTGCAGTGGCGACCGCGCCCAGCCGCAATTCCCCGGCCGTGCCGGTATCGACCGCATGCGCCTTCAGGTCGCGCACTTCCATCAGCAGGCCGCGGCCGCGCTCGACCATGCGGGCGCCGGCCTCGGTCGGCCGCACCGTGCGGCCCGAGCGCATCAGCAGCGCCGTGCCCAGTTCCCGCTCCAGCGCCTGGATGCGCTGGGTGATCGCCGCCGGCGTCAGGTTCAGGCGCCGCGCCGCCTCGGCGATCGAACCCTGTTCCACCACCGCGACCAGGCTTTCCAGAAATCGGGTATCCATGAAGACAATAGGAAAACTATCTTTTGAAAGTAGGATTGTATAGTTTTTCATGGACCTGGCCGGGGCTATAGTGGCGGCCACGGCCACGATGCGCACGCCGCGCGTCCGGCAAGCCGACCACAAGAGCAGGAGACCTTCATGACCCATCCGCAGCCGCTGCCGCTGATCCGCAGCAAGCTGTTCGTTCCCGGAGCCCGCCCGGAACTGTTCGCCAAGGCGCTGGCCGGCGACACCGACGCCATTTCCATCGACCTCGAAGACGCCGTGCTGGAAGAGAGGAAGGACGAGGCGCGCGAGGCGCTCTGCCGCTTCCTGCGCTCCGACCAAGCCAGCGGCCATGGCAAGACCATCATCGTGCGCATCAACGGCCTGCAAACGCCGCATTTCGAGCGCGACATCGAAGCCTGCGCCTGGCCGGCGGTGGACGTGATCAACCTGCCCAAGGCCGAATCGGCGGACGACGTGCGGCGCACCGCGCAGGCACTGGCGCGCTGGGAAGAAGCGCACGGCTGCGCCAGGACTATCGGCATCCTGGCCAACATCGAGTCGCCGCGCGGCCTGCGGCTGGCGGCCGAGATCGCCTGCGCCGATGCGCGCGTGGTCGGCCTGCAGCTGGGCTTTGCCGACCTGCTGGAGCCGCTCGGCATCGCCCGCGACAATCCGGCGGCGATCCAGCAGCTGCAGCTCGCCGTGCGGCTGGCCGCGGGCGAGGCCGGCCTGCCGGCGCTCGATTCCGCCTATGCCAATGTGCGCGACCCGGAAGGCTATCGCGCCGAGGCGGCGCAGGCGCGGCGCCTGGGATTCATGGGCAAGACCTGCATCCATCCCAGCCAGGTGGCGCTGGCCAACGAGAGCTTCCGCCCAAGCGACGACGAGATCGCCCGCGCCGTGCGGGTGGCCGATGCATGGGAGACGGCGCAAAGGGAAGGCACCGGCGCACTGCTGGTGGACGGCCGGATGATCGACATCCCGTTCGCGCTGCGCGCCCAGTCCATCGTCGCGATGGCGCGCCAGCTCGGCCTCCTGCCCGCCGCCGCGCTTTGAACCGGAAGGAGACAAGCATGATGAATCAGTCAAACGCGTCCAACACATCCAACGCGCCCGGCGCGGACATGGCCGGCCCGCTGTCGGGCATACGCGTGCTGGACCTGTCCAGCTATATCGCCGGTCCCTACGGCTGCACCCTCCTGGCCGATCTGGGCGCCGAGGTGATCAAGATCGAGTCGCCGGCCGGCGATACGCTGCACAAGTACCCGTCCACGCTGGCCCAGGAAAGCCGAGCCTTTCTCGGCGTGAACCGCAGCAAGCGCGGCTTGGTGCTGGACCTGAAAAAGGCTGAGGGCCTGGCCGCGCTGAAGACGCTGGTGCTGCAGGCCGATGTGCTGGTGCATAACTTCCGGCCCTCCGTGCCGGCCCGGCTTGGCATCGCCTGGGAGCAGTTGAAGCAAGTCAATCCGCGCCTGGTGTACTGCGCCGTCACTGGCTACGGCGAGACCGGCCCGCTGAAGGACAAGGCCGGCTACGATCAGGTGCTGCAGGCCATGACCGGCATCTGCGCGCTGCAGGGCAAGTCGGCCGAGGCGCCGGAAATCGCCTACGGCTCCATCGTCGACTACTATGCCGCCTCGATGCTGGCCTTCGGCGTGTCGTCGGCGCTGCTGTGCCGCGAGCGCACCGGGCGCGGCCAGCATGTGGGCGTGTCGCTGTTGCGCAGCGCGCTGGCGATGCAGTCGGCGCGCTTCATCTGGGCCGAGGGCGAGGAGCGCGACGTGTCGCGCGACATGCGCTCCGGCGGCGTCACCGGCATCCATCCGACCAGGGAAGGCAGCCTCTACCTCTCGGCCAACACGCCGCATTTCTGGCGCGACCTGTGCGAGCTGGCCGGCATGCCCGAACTGGCGTCCGATCCGCGCTACGACACCGTGCGCAAGCGCGCCGAAGCGGCCGGCGAGATCGTGCCGCGCCTGCGCCAAGCGCTGGCGGCGCGCTCGGCGCTGGAATGGGAAGAGGTCTTCGGAGAGCGGGTGCCGTGCGCCGCGGTGCGCAGCATCGAGGACATGTTCGACCATCCGCAGGTGCTGGCCGAAGATATGGTGGCCACCTTGCCGCATCCGCTGGTGGGCAGCTACCGCGGCCTGAACAAGCCGATCACCTTCAGCGACACGCCCGGCCCTACAGCCTTCGCCGCGCCGCTGCCGGGCCAGCATTCCGTCGCCATACTCGAGCAGCATGGCTACAGCCGCGAGGACATCGAACGCCTGCAGGCGCTTGGCGTACTCGGTCAATGAGAAGCGCCGCACCACACGACAAACAAAAGGAGACACCATGACCCATCCCCGCAGAACCTTCCTCGCCAGCCTGGTTGCCGGCATCGCCTGCCTGGCCTCAGCGCCCGTGCTGGCCGCCGCGCCGGTGGCGCTGCCCAAGACCATTACGTTGGTGGTGCCGTTCGGCCCCGGCGCCAGCAACGATGCCTTCGCCCGCGTGATCGCGCAGAAGCTCGGGCCGCGCATCGGCGCCAATGTGATCGTCGACAACAAGCCGGGCGCCGGCAGCGTGATCGGCAGCAGCTTCGTGGCCCGCGCCCCGGCAGACGGCTCGGTGCTGATGCTGACGTCCTCCACCTTCACTACCTCGGCGGCGGTGCAGAAAAATTTGCCCTATGATCCGATCAAGGGTTTCGCGCCGGTGTCGCTGGTGGCTACCGGCCCGATGCTGCTGACGGTGGGTGCGCAGACGCCCTACAAGACCGCGGCCGAACTGATCGCCGACGCCCGCGCCCGCAAGGGCCAGATCAACTACGCATCCGCCGGCATCGGCTCGATCAACCAGATGTCGGCCGAGATGCTCAACTCGATGGCCAAGGTCGACATGATCCATGTGCCGTACAAGGGCGCCGCGGCCGCCCTGACCGACATGATTGCCGGCCAGGTGCAGATGATGGTGGCCTCGCCGGCCTCGGCCACGAGCCAGATGAAGAGCGGCAAGGTGCGGGTGCTGGCGGTGACCTCGCCCAAGCCGTCCGCGCTGGTGCCGGGCGTGCCGACGCTGAGCCAGACCGTACCCGGTTACGAGGTCGAGATCTGGTGGGGCATCTTCGCGCCGGCCGGCACCCCGGCCCCGGTGGTGGAGCGGCTGAACCAGGAAATCGGCGCCATCATCGACACGCCCGAGATGCGCGAGCGCTTTGCCCAGGAAGGCGCCGAGCCGGGCACGGGCGTGACGGCCGCGCAGTTCGCCGCCTATGTGAAGCGCGAGCTCGACAAGTGGCGCACCATCGCCCAGGAAAAGCAGATCAGCGCGGAGTAAGGCCATGACGGGCAAGCGCTGGAAACACAGGCCGCCAGGCTCGAACTGGGGCGACTTCGGGCCGGACGACCAGCTCGGCAGGCTCAACCTGATCGGCCAGGCGCAGCGACTGGCGGCCGTGCGCGAGGTGTGCGAAGGACTGTCGTTCTCGCTCAGCCTGCCGCTCGACGTGCCGCGCCAGCCGGCGCTGAACCCGCGCCGGCGGCCGCCGCTGCTGCAGCCGGCCCAACACAATGGCGCGCCGTACTTCAGCTATGCGCTGGGGCAGAACATCCCCGGCGCCACCGACGTGATCAGCGACGACAGCGTGACCCTGTCGCCGCAGTACTCCACGCAGTGGGACGCGCTGGCCCATGTCTGCCACCTGTTCGACGCCGACGGCGACGGCATTGCCGAGCCGGTCGGCTATAACGGCTTTTCGATCGGCGCCATCGCGGCCGGCGACGATGCCGGGGCCTACACCGGGGCAAAGGCGCTGTCGGTCGCGCCGCCGGCGCGCCATGGCGTGCAGGGCAGGGGCGTGCTGGTCGACCTGCACCGGCATGTCGGCACCGCGCGGCGCGCGGTGGGCCATGACGAGCTGATGCGCATCCTCGAAAGCGACGGCGTGACGGTGCGCAGCGGCGACATCCTGTGCCTGCATACCGGCCTGGCCGACATGGCGCTGAAGCTGGGCCCGGGCGACGACCACCAGGCGCTGCGCCATGCCTGCGCCGTGCTCGACGGCACCGACCAAGCGCTGCTGGACTGGATCAGCGCCTCCGGCATCGCCGCCATCGCCGCCGACAACTACGCGGTGGAGGAACGCCGCCAGGCGCTGCCGGACGAGCGCGGCGGCGCGCTGCTGCCGCTGCACGAGCATTGCCTGTTCAAGCTGGGCCTGCCGCTGGGCGAGATGTGGTACCTGTCCGAACTGGCAGCCTGGCTGCGCCAGCGCGGCCGCCATGCCTTTTTGCTGACCGCGCCGCCGCTGTATCTGCCCGGCGCGGTAGGTTCGCCCGTGAACCCCATCGCCACCGTCTGAACAAGCTGTCATCCGAGGAGAAAACCATGTCGAAATTCAAGAAACTGGTCGCCGTGCTGGTCCTGGCCTGCGCGCCGGCCGTGGCGCTGGCCCAGCCCCAGTCCTACCCATCCAAACCGGTGCGGCTGGTGGTGCCGTACTCGCCGGGCGGCGGCGCCGACAATGCCGCCCGCATCCTCGCCACCCGGCTCTCCACCGCGATGGGCCAGACGGTGGTGATAGACAACCGTCCCGGCGGCAGCGGCATGATCGGCGCCCAGGCCGTGGCGCAGGCCGAGCCGGACGGCTACACCGTTCTGTACGACGCCTCCGCCTTCGCGGTCAACCCGGCGCTGCGCAAGATGGCGTTTGACCCGGCGAAGGACCTGGTGCCAGTATCGCTGGCGGTGACGGTGCCCAACATCTTCGTGGTGCCGCCGAACGCGCCTTACAAGACCGTGCAGGAATTCGTCGACTATGCCCGCAAGAACCCTGGCAAGCTGACCTATGCCTCCTATGGCGCCGGCAGCGCGGCCCACCTGATCGGCGAACTGCTCAAGGCCCGCGCCGGCATCGACCTGCTGCATGTGCCCTACAAGGGCGGCGCGCCGGCGCTGACCGACCTGATGGGCGGCCAGGTCGATTCCTATTTTTCCAATGCCGCGTCCGGCATGAGCTATGTGAAGTCGGGCAAGCTGCGCGCGCTGGCGGTGACTTCGGCCAAGCGGATGGCGGCGATGCCGGACGTGCCGACGCTGGCCGAAAGCGGCTTCAAGGATTTCGAGGTGCTGGAATGGAACGGCTTCTTCGTGCCCAAAGGCACGCCCAATGACGTGGTGGCGCGGCTGGCGAAGGAAGTGCAGGCGGCGGTGAAAGACCCGGCCACCCGCCAGAAGCTGCAGGGCCTGGGCCTGGACCCGGTCGGCAGCACGCCGGAGGAATTCGGCAAGTTCGTGCAGTCGGAAATGACGCGCTGGGCGGGGCTGGTGAAGAGCAATCACATCACGGTTGATTGAGGGCATGCCCGCCAATCTGGCCTTCAAGGACGTTCGGAGAAAACAGGTTCAGCCGGGTCGCGCATCAATGCTCAAATATTGTACTGGCGCGGCTTGGCGATCCGGCAGCGGCGGCGTCACCGCGCTGCGGGCGGATGCCAGCAACTCGATGCCAGAGAACGGATCAGTGGGAAAGTACCTTGTTTGAGGCGACAGGACCGGGAGGGAGTATCAATTGCCGGGCGGACCGGCAATTGATGCCTGATAAAATACGGAAATGAAGAAAAGTGCTTTATTTCCTGCCTGTTTGTATCCCACCACGCTTTTAGAATCCATTTTCAGGGGATGGTCAGCATTTGTTCTTGTTCTGGGCATGCTTGCTGCTCTGATGAGAAATGCTGAATCAAGGCCCATAGCATATATCACGATAGCATTTGCCGCGGTAGTGCTTATCTATGCGAGGAGAAATCAGTCTGATCCGTTAAAGGTGAAAGACCACAGGGCCGATATAACCGGCGTCGCGGTCATCGCTTTTCTTTGTCTCCTCAACTACGTCTGGGCGCTGAAATACGATTCCATTCAGCCGAGTGACTTCGGGGTCTATTTTCGTTGCGGCATTGAGAAGCATGACAGCGTTTTGGACTGGATGGCATCCTGTCAGTCCAACTATCTGCATGCCAATCTGATTTACTGGTCTCGATCGCTACTATATTCCATTCCGTTCGGAATATTCGCAGGTCCAAACTACACTGCGTTCAAGCTCTACAACGCCAGCTTCCATGTTGCTACGATAGTGATATGGTTTTTTGGCCTACGCTATTATTTCGGTCCCCGAGTGGCCATAGTCGCCACATTATTTCTGGCGCTGTATCCAGAATGGTGGTTCACCACTACATTAATCACATCAGATAATGCAGCAATATTTTTCATTGCCGCTTTTTTCCTGTTGGTTCCTCAGCTTCAAAAAAAATCCTGTAGCGCATTAATAATAGCCACGCTGCCTTTCGTCATGTTTGCCGCTAACCAGTTGCGGACAGTGGGTCTGGTATTGATGGCCACCATTATATTAATGACTTGCTTCAGCTTGCTGGAAAAATGGAATCGCACAATAGCCGTCAGAAGCGTTGCCGTTCTCGGGCTGTATTTCATCCTTAACGCGATTTCAGGTCTGCTCACGCCATCTTTTCCCGTCGAGCCTGTCCAGTTCATAAAGTACTTATCCGCTATTGATTTTTCAACGGTACAGGATTTTTCCATAAACTATCAATGGTCTGAGCACTTCTGGCTAGCCGTACCGCCCGAGTCGAGAAGTATTGTCGGTTGGAGCAAGGCGCTACTGGAGCTGGCGTGGGGATTTGATCAGTTTCCGTTTTATTTGTATAAAAAAGCAGAGATATTTTTCTCTGGAACCGGATACCACTATTTCTCGTCTTCCCAATTCGGTCCCAATGCGGACACTGTACTGACAGTTCCAAAAAGTACAGTCCCTCCTGTTCCTGGTGCACTTCCCTGGATGACGGCAGCAGTGACGTTCTATATTGCGCTGAGTTTTTTTGCGTTAATCAGGAGCAAACTACATGGCCCTGCACTGGTAGCGATGGTCTGGTTGAGCGTTTTTACACTGATGATTCTGGGTCTCGGCGAGGTACAGCCGCGCTACAGTGTACTTATCGCTCCTGCACTTTCGATCCTGGCTGCTGTCGCCTTATTTCCCGAAAAGGCCAAGCAAAGCGCCGGAGTTTCCCGGTCATCTGGCGTTAAAACCACCAATATCGCGGCAGCGCTTTTCCTTCTTTGTGCAATATTTGGGATAGTGGTATTGGGTTTGAAATCGTTTTACCCTGCAACGGCAATGCCGGGCAGGCATGCAAGGATAGTCTCAAATTCCTTTTGCGATTCCCGATCGGTTCGGATAGAGACGTCGTATAAGCGGGTGCGGGTAATCTTGCCCAAGGGTGTCAGCTGCGGCGCTATTTCCGTGCCGCTTGGGCCGTCCCAAAAGAGCATTGCGTTCTTTGCAAGCGGTGCCAAATTTCCATTTCCCTTTGAGCCGAAGATATTTTCACCTTTCCGTTATACTGCATTCATTGGGGACAAGGCCTTGTTGGAAAGCGAATTGAGAGACGCCTCCGTCAAATGGCACCGATTCGATTTGTCTAGTCGCGATGCAAAAGGGGAATTGACTTTAATCGCCCAGCGCCGTGAGATAGCGGGGGAAGATTTCATCGATTTCTGGTTTTTCGACCCTGCCAAATGAAGTAATTCCGTACTCCAGGTCCGGTTCGCCATGCGTGGCGAACCAGTGGTTTTGCAAGGTCGGAATTGTCACCAGACATTTTTGGGAAGGGTGGCCGCACGCGGGTTATTGTGCCGTGCATCCGGGATGCCAAAATGATGAAAGACAGGATGGACACTTGCGCCGCTATCCGAACGCCGGATCATCCCTCATTTTTTGGCTCAGCCTGAAAAACCGGCTTTTACAGCGTACCAAGCTGCGTATGCACAGCCGAAACCACATCGTCCTGGGCGGATTCCAAGCCTAACCAAAGAGGGAGGCGCACCAGCCGATTGCTGAGGTCGTCGGTATTCGTCATGTCGCCGTGGGTTTTCGAGATGGCACTGCCATAGGGAGAAGAATGCAGCGGCACATAATGAAAGACGGTCGATATGCCAACCTCCTTCAGGCCGGCGATAAACCGCGTGCGCTCGTCCAGACTGGGTAGCAACAGGTAATACATGTGCGCATTATGGGCGACATCAGAAGGGACTACCGGCCGACGCAATTTGCCTGCCGTTTCGAGAGATTCGAATGCCGCATGGTACTTATGCCAGATTGCAAGGCGGCGATCGGTGATGGAGTCGGCTTCTTCCATCTGCGCCCACAGAAAAGCGGAAATGAGTTCGCCGGGCAAATAGGACGAGCCACAATCTGCCCAGGTATATTTGTCAACCTGGCCGCGGAAAAACTGGCTGCGATTGGTTCCCTTCTCGCGGATGATTTCGGCCCGTTCTATGAAGCGCGGGTCGTTAACCAGCAATGCGCCTCCTTCACCGGAAATGATGTTCTTGGTTTCGTGAAAGGAGAATGCTGCCAGGTGCCCAATGCTGCCAAGCGGGCGTCCTTTATAGCTGGCCATGACACCCTGCGCCGCATCTTCGATTACCAGCAGATTGTGACGGCGAGCGATGTCCATAATGGTGTCCATTTCGCAGCCCACGCCGGCGTAATGGACTGGCACGATCGCCTTGGTGCGTGCCGTGATGGCTGCCTCGATTCTGCTCTCGTCGATATTGAGCGTGTCAGGCCGGATGTCGACGAATACAGGGGTTCCCCCGCGCAGGGCGAATGCATTGGCGGTGGAAACGAAGGTGTATGACGGCATGATGACTTCGTCGCCGGGCCCGATATTGGCGAGTATGGCGGCCATTTCCAGTGCAGCGGTGCAGGAGTGCGTAAGGAGCACTTTCGCGGAGCCGGTTCGCTTTTCCAGCCAGCCTGCGCATTGTTTGGTGAAATTACCGTCGCCCGCCAGGTGGCCATTCGCATGGGCTTGGGCAATGAACCAGAGTTCCTTGCCTGTCATGTATGGCTTGTTAAATGGAACGGTCATAATGAGAATTTTTCAAGGGAGCATTGGAAGGGGCAAATACCCAGAATTTCTGGAGAATGAACGTAAGGCCTGCAACCGCGACGATCATCGTGGCCTGCACGATCAGGTGTGGCAAATTCGCATAGTCAACGAGGATGATCAGCATCACCAAATTCAGCGCATATCCGAAGCCATATGTCGCCAGATAGCGCACCAGAACCATCTTGTCGGTGCCGTGGTACTGAAAAGACCACCGCTTGTTGAAGACAAAGGTCTGCAGCGTGCCGATCAGATAAAGCAAGGACATCGCCGTTTTGGGCCCCATTCCAAGCCATGTCAGAAGCAGGTACCAGCAGAAGCCGAGTGCATTCGAGGCTATGCCAACGACTGCAAAACGCATGGCCTGCACGACTGTGTTTTTTATTGGCAAGCCAGTCAATTGCGCCATCCCCAAATAAAGTCCGGCGCTGCTGGCCCCACATTGAAGAGCAGATCGATGATGGAAACACCATGTTCGAACGGCAAATGGCCTTGCGGATAGGGTGGATAGCCGGCGTAATCTTTCCAGGTTAACTGCACGCCGGCTGCATCAAAGCGCCTGGGGTCGATATAGTCTTTCGCGGCGGGTCCGGAGATGTAATGACTGGCGCCGCACTGGGTCACCAGATCCAGCAGCCGGTCCATACGCCGACCCGTGAGCGTGTAATTCCGCGAATCATCAAATCGGGTCTCAATGCCGAGAAGATCGTGAGTGATCTGCCTGATCATGTGCTGGTTCAGTTCCGACAGCGTACGCCATTCGCGTCCCAGGTAGATGTCCTCGAAAAATGGCCGGTAGTGCTTGAAGTACGGCGCCCGGCGGTAAGACTGCCGGATGGTTTCCCAGTGTCTTGCCTGCCAGGAAGCGTCCGGCAATTCAACTTCGCAGATGAGCCGATGGGCATCGATGCCAGTCGGGATGGTGAGCCATTTGGGGCCGCCTGGCATGATGATCCTGTTGCGGTTACGCCAGTCGTTTTTCGTGTACTGCACGTCATCGTAGAACACGAAACAATCCGCATCGTGGATCAGATCAAAGTAGCCTTTCCAGGGAATGTAATTGGACTGCAGAACAACCACTTTCTTCATGCCTGAGCCTTCAGGTAACTTGACTGCATTTTGATGCGCGTCAGCGGCGGTACCTCGCAATGGTCAACGACCGCCGCCCCGGCGCCAACGAAGCAATGGTTCCCCAGCGTGACGTAGCCACACAGCGTTGCATTGGGCGAAATAAAGCTGTTGTGGCCAATCATGCAGTCGTGGCTGATAGCGGCCCCGGGCCACACCACCACAAGCTCGCCGAGCCTGGCGCGCACGTCCACGAGGCTGCCGGCCATCAGAAAGCTGCCCTCGCCGACACTGGCGGACCTGGCGACATAGGCGCGTGGATGAATGAGGGCAGGCGCCTGGTAACCCAGCGCGCGTACCCGCTGCCAGCTCTCCCAGCGGGCTGGCAGATTGTTATAGCCAATCGCGATGGCGATGCCATATTGGGCGGGCGGGTGGCTGCGCCGCACCTGGTCCAGCGTTCCAAGGATGTGCGGCCCATGCGAGAAATCATCAATAAAGCCTGCGACTTCATGGCCGCAGTCGACAATCAGTTCCGCTACTGTCTGTGCGAACTCACGGGATCCGTAAACCAGTACCTGCATGCTGTTCCCTTTCCTTCACATAACGTCCTCGCCCGGCCATGCTGGTCAGCGTAACGCACTAGCGATAAATGTCCTTGACGATGTAGGTCGGGCGGTTCTGCACCTGCTTGAATACCTTCCCAATGTAGATGCCAATGATTCCCAGTCCTGTGGTCAGGATGCCCAGGCTCAGCGTCATGACTGCCATCATTGACGTGAAGCCGATCATGGCGTCGTTAAAGACGATTTTCCGAAAAAACAGATAGAACAGGTATCCAAAGCTGACTGCTGTGATGCACATACCGATGTTGAACATCCATATCAGAGGCATTGCAGAAAAGGAACTGATGGCGTTCACCATGAGATGCAGCCGCCTGAGAAAGGTATAACTGCTTTTCCCCTCCCGCTGTCTCTTCTTGACGGGCATGCCTATCTGGTCGAAACCAACCCAGCTCATCATCCCGGCCATGAACAGATTGTGATCTCCCAACTGCATCAACGCGTCGACATAGCGTCTGGTCATCAGTCGCTCGGTAGCGATGTTTTCCGGAATCTTGATATCACTGAGTGAATTGAAAGCCTTGTAGAAGAAGCCCCCGCTGGCCCGCTCGAACATGCCGCCCTTACGCATTTCCTGGTAGCCGTAGACCATATCACAGCCGGTTTGCTCCATCCTTTCCTTGAATTCCCGTAGCACCAGGGGCGACACTTCGAGGTCGCAATCGATCAGCAGGATGTGTTCCCCGCGCGCGTGCCGCAAGCCTGCCTGCATCGCGTAGTGATGTCCGAAATTACGAGATAAATCAACGACAACGATTTCCGGAATGTCATGCTTCCTTGAAAGGGCATAAGCCAGCGAGTCGTCCGGCGACCCATCATTCACGAGAACAATTTCAAATTCCGTGCAGCCTATGTCGCGGACTGATTGAAGGCATTGTTCAAGAAACTGGTCAAGAAATTGCCGTGACCGATACATCGTGCTGACAATGCTCAGCGCTGGCTTGTTTGATCCAGTGGAATACATTTCCATTAATTAATGCCAAAAAGCTAATCGGGAGGAGTGATGAAGGAAATTATTGAAATGAGGAAAAAGTGGTCATTCACTGTAATCATTTGTGCAACATTTAGCAATTCCAAACTGACAATTATCAATAATAAAGAAGCAACAAAGTCATTGTTTTTCTGCGAAAATGCGGTCCACCATGCCAATTGAAAACTTCTTTCGGAGAAGGAAAACGCTAAACCATGGCTCGGGACCGACTTGATATCGGCGCTGGCGGCGATCAGGAGCCGGAATCATGGCGTTTTAAGAGCCGTTACGGCCCTGTCTTCGACGGTATTTTCAACTCTGAAACAGATCCATCGCGCATTTCTGCCAACGTTAATGATGCCCCACGTCGTTTGAACTATGCCGGGACGCGCACCGAATTTTGTGAATGCCCTGAGAAATCAAACACTTGCTGATAAGTCCCTTGAAAGCGTACACGAATTGGGTGTGCCAGAAAGCTTCGGAAAAGAACCTTGAGGTTCCGCCAAAGTAAATGATGAACCCTGCCGCCGTTTTTCAATTAACAGCGAATGCGGTAAGGGCCCGAACGTCCTGGGATTTTGACCGAAGGACGATGCTGCCGGATACCGTTTCATTCCCATGGCAAGATGCCGCAGCACTGAAAGTTATGTCGACCCGATCAGGCATTGCTATTTTTAAAACGGGTGCATTAAAAATGCAACGATTGAGTGATATGCTTTCGTCCCAGTCATCATCTTGTTTAATCAGCTGAAACAGCGGCCGGGGGGATTAAGTGAAAACTAGCCCAGAAGTGCGACCGGGGAATGCGGACTGGCAAAAATTTGATTTCCTGTTCAATTCCTGTATTTTTCTTATCGTTCTATCCGCGATTTCCTATTCTTTGTGGCTAACAAACAAGGGAATTGATTTCTCGGATGAAGGATTTTATCTCGCTTCCATTTCAGATCCCCGGGCTTACATCGCCTCGTCATCTCAGTTCGGTTATTTTTACAACCCCATATTCCGTCTGCTCGGTGGGAATGTTGCCTGGCTAAGAGCGTTTAATATAATAAGTACTTATATCCTTTCCTTTTTGTTCGTTGCTTTACTGTTTCATTGTTTCTTCGACCTGCGCGCCTACGGCCGCAAGTCAGTATGTGCAATGACTGCATCGCTGTCGGCTTCCTCCTTGCTCATCGTTTCCTTCCATGGCAAATGGATTTCTTCTCCCAGTTATAACAGCATGGCATTGGGAAGCTTGCTGATCATCGCGTCTGGCGTCGTCCTGTGCCTCCGGGAAGCACGCCGGTTCTCTCTGGCAGGGTGGTTGGCCATTTCTGCAGGCGGTAGCCTGTTGTTTCTGGCAAAGTTCTCTTCAGCAGTTATTTTGGCTCCGATAATACTTTTTCTATTGCTTGTCACCAGAAAAACCGGACCGTATGGCATCGCTGTCATGCTATCGACGGCGCTTGCTTTAATCGGGATGGCGGCAGTATGGATAGATGGCTCGATTTTTAACTTTGCCGACAGAATCGCCTTGAGCTTGAAATTGGCATCGCTTCAAAACAGCGGATATAGCCCGACTGAGACCCTATCCAGGCTGGTTTCCTTCCCAAAAAGTTCATATCTTAAAATCGTTATCAGCGGTGCTGTTTTCTTGCTTTTTCTGGCATGGGTAAGGGATTTGAAAAAACACCCTGTTTTCTTTTCATTATTGTTTGGCGTCATGTTGATTTTGGCTATTTTCCTGGAAATTTCATTGCTCGGGAAAGATTATAAGGGCGCATATGTTCAGGCTATGCTTCTGGTGTCGCTATTCTTTGGCGCCGTGCTTCTAGCTGCCAGCAATCGATACCAGCTGGTGTCCGAGATCGGCCGAAATCGCTTACTCCTCGCCGTTTTCCTTCTTCTTCTGCCTCACATATACGCTTTCGGCACGAATAATGATTATTTTTTTCAAGCCAGTTCTGCCGGAATTTTCTGGGTTGTGTCAGGCCTCCTTTTTATATCGCCGTTATTAAAAGACAGGGTAATCGGGCGGATGTTCCTGTTCCCCTACATTGTCGCCACGGGTGCTTATTCATTATTTCTGCTTGTAATGGCCGCGGAACATCCCTATCGCCAGGCCCTTGCATTAAGAGCAGCTACCAGTCCAATTCAGATCGGGACCAGTCAGTCGGTTCTTTTCTTTAATCCGTTCCAGAACGTCTTTTTGAAGAAAATGAAGTCTGCCTTGCAGACGGCGATGTTGCCGCCGGGTCAAGCTGTCATCGACCTGACGGGCACCTCGCCCGGTACATTGTTTTCCATAGGCGCGAAAGGCTTGGGTCTTGCCTGGTTCGTGGGCGGCTACCCGGGAAGCAAATCGGTGATGGAAGAAGCGCTCAGACATGTCCCGTGCACACAATTAGCAAATGCATGGATACTCGAGGATCTCGAAGGAAGAACCAAAATAGATGCGTCCGTATTAAGCGGATTTGGTGTCAACCTTGAAGCAGATTACGCATTGGTGGCGAGGTGGAAGGTGCCATTCGGCGCGCGCGATCGGGATCAGACTGTTGAAAAATTGTATAAGCCGGTGGGCAGCGTTGAAACGGCAATAAAGAATTGCGAAGATTTAAGGCTTTCTCATCAGTCCAGGACTGCGGTTTCCGGCCCATAGTTAACCTGCTGCTAAACGGTAAATACCCCTTCAGACGGATCAACTCTTGAATGTGATGGCAACCGCCGATGCCGGCCATCGTGATGTCGCATCCGCTATCCGGAGCGTGGCACAGGGAAGCAGACACCGGGAAGGCCGAAACGCCGGAAAAACCACGCCCATACAAGCTTTGTGCGCTGGCCGTGAGTTCGGCGAAGCGCATGGTTGCAATGCCGGGCGTGCCGACGCTGGCCGAGACCAGCTTCGAGGAGTTCGAGGTGCTGGAATGAAACGACATCTTCGTGCCCAGGGGCGCAATCGCATCCGGGTCGGTCGATGCAAAAGCCGGTGAACAATGCCATCCACCGCGGCCTGCCGATGGTTTTGACCGAATCCTCGTCACGGCCGCGTAAGCCGGCCGGCCGTGCATGCCGGCCCGTACAATCGGCAGGCCGCGCCGCAGGCATTGACGGTCGATGTGCAGCAGTTCACATCGCACGCCTGGCGTGACTGGCGTGGCTGCGCTTGACTGACGCGCTTACCAACATACTGAACGGGAACCACTCAATGCATTCCAGCCTTCGTCTACTTCCTCTCTTCATCGGCATCTCGGCCGCGCCCCTCGCGATGTCCGCCGAGGCCGCTCCGCCGCTTGCGCCGGCCATCAATGCGCCGATGAGCCAGCTTGCCAAGCAGCCTTCGGTCAGGCAGGCACTCGACTTCATCGAACAGAACGAGTCGAAAACAGTAGCCAACACCAAGGCCATTAATGCGATTCCCGCGCCGACCTTTGAAGAAGGCAAGCGCGCCGCCGACTTCGCTGCACGCCTGAAGGCCCTGGGCCTGGAGCAGGTGCATATCGACGAAGCGGGCAATGTGATGGGAACCTTGAAAGGCAGCGGCAGCGGCCCGACGGTGATGCTGGCGGCCCACCTCGATACGGTCTATCCGATGGCCACCGATCTCACGCTGTCGGAGAAAGACGGACGGTTGTACGCACCTGGCATCGCCGACAACGCCCGCTCGCTGGCGGCGATCCTGACCATCGCCGAAGCGATGAAGGCGGCCAATATCCAGCCGGAAGGCGACATCATTTTTTGCGGCAACGTCGGCGAAGAGGGGCTGGGCGACCTGAAGGGCGTCAAGCATCTCTTTGCCCAGCACAAGGAGATCAAGGCCTTCGTCGGCCTGGAGCCCACCCTGGGCGGCGACGAAGGCGAGCCGGTGACTTACCTGGCAACCGGCAGCCGGCGCTACAAGTTCAATTTCAAGGGACCCGGCGGCCACAGCTACGAAGCCTTCGGCCTGCCTTCGGCGATCCATGCGCTGGGAAGGGCAGTCGCCCATATCGACGAGCTGCGCGTTCCCACCGATCCGAAGGTCACGTTCAATGTGGGCGTGATCGAAGGCGGCCAGTCGGTCAACACCATCTCGGGCGCGGCATCGATGCTGGTCGACATGCGTTCGGAGGACAAGACAGCGCTGCAGACGATCGAAAAGCAGATCCTGGCCGCGGTGCAGCAGGGCGCGGATGAAACCAACAAGCGCTGGAACAGCAACGCAATCAAGGTGGAAGCCGTGCTGATCGGTGACAGGCCTGCCGGCAAGATGGCGGTGACGTCTCCCATTGTCCAGATCGCCCTCGCCGCGGCATCGGCACAGGGCAGGAAGCCTGCCCTCGACAGCGCCCACTCGACCGACGCCAACCTGCCGATGAGCCTGGGCATTCCATCGATCACGATGAGCGGCGGCGGCGCGTCCTCCGGCATCCATTCCGCGAAGAATGAATGGTGGGCGCCGGTGAATGCGCATGCGGGCCCGCAGAACGTGCTGCTGACCATCCTGGGCCTGGCTGGTGTCAAGGGCGTTCAGCCTTCTCTGCTCAACGCGAAGCCGTAAGGCTGGGTTTCAGGTCTTGGCGTAGGACGGGCATGCGCCGGGGATGACGGCAGCATCGGTTTGCATCCCCGGCTGCCTGTAAAAGGCACGTCGCTTGTCTCTCTTGTTCGGCGCAGCGGGGGAGGCGAGCTTAAGCGCGCCGTGCGTGTCGGGGTCTCGGCTGATGGGTGGATTGCAGGGCGCGGCCTTGCGGGTGCGGATTGGGGCATTTGCAATTCGGCGTCGCGGCAATAGGCCTTGATCGCCGGTTAAAGTTGCCTGAAATAAATCGTCGTCACTGATCCGTGGGGGCTGCGTACCAAGCTTGCGAATTTTTCGCCATGGCTTGCGCATAGGGTCGTTTATTGCAGTGCAGCAGTATGCATCTTGCGTGCTGCGTCCACTGCCTGCAACGTGTCGGCGCATGCCTACCCGCAGAAGAGATATAGCGGAATGGTGCGCCGCAGCAGACATGAGTAACCTACAAGTCGTAAACCGACATTAAGGAGCAACCATGTTTGACCACTTCACGCAAATCGCCGCGACACAAGACACGCTTGCACATGAGCAGGACGACTTCAGCGCTTTCGGATCCCTGGAAAGCCCTCCGGCCCAGCTTGAGCATCTGCCACAGGGGCTGATCGAGGATCAGTTGTGATTTCCCTTTCTGCGACGTTGTAATAGCACTGATGTAGCCAAGCTGTCCGCTGCTCACATGCTCCCAAGGCGCCAGGAGGATGTGAGCGCGCTGCCGGGAAAAGCCGGCTTCAGGTAGTCGCTTCCCCGTGGATTGAACCGCTTTCATTTTGGCCAGCCTGCCGACGCTGGCCAGACTGCTTTCCTCCCTGCTTTTTTGCCTCTCCCCCTGGCATGCCGGCAGCTTGCAGTACTGTTGCTGGCCTCGCTGCGATCCATCCCAAGGCATCCCTTCTTTCCCAGTTTCCTGCCTCATTTTCATCATTAACCGCAAAGATGCCTTCCGCGCACACCCGAGACGACTTCGGCTCACTTCACATGCATGCATGCGCGTTTCGCCAGCCGGATGCATCTGGCCACAAGCGAGCAACAGCATCAGCCTGCGTTGCGTGCAGGGAAACATTCCAGGGCGGACGCAGCGCGGTGCAATACGCAGCCATCGATATTTCATCGGCCTGGACGATTTGAATTCAGCGCTCGCGCCCAGCGCAATGACCCTGACTCGGATTGCCAATGGAAACAGTGGGCGAATTATTTCAATATTTACGCTGATGTTTTTTTGGATAAACGTGATGTAACGGGTAATTGGGAAAACGGGTGCGAAAATTGAAGTGAATGATTAGATTGCGTTGAATTGGTATCGATGAGCGAAAAGAATTGGAAAAAAATGAACAGATTTATTCAATCAATCGTTATTTAAAATTTATCGTTCTGAAAAGCATGAGTACAACGTGTTTCCTGGTTTCACTGCTCATCGCTGATGAATCATCGCCGTGCCAGGTTAATGCGCAATTACGGTAGTGGCACTGCGGCAAATTATTAAATGTGATTAACAATTGTTTGAAACATTTTAATGGGCAGATACCTTAGCAAAAGGTTGTGATTGATTTCGCAGCCTTTCACTAAGCAAGTTGCTTTGTGAAAAACTTTATTACAGGGAGTAATACCATGTCTGCATTCGTTAAAAAAGTGTTGGGTATGAAAGAAGCTCTGAAAGAAAAACTGCTGCAAGCTGATGACGACATGCAGAGGTCTGGACCAGCTGATAATAGTGAGTCAGAGGAGCCGTAAGCATATTAGCTTGACATAATTACGGTGTCCGCATAGGTGGACACCGTAATTTCGTATCTGAATTGTTTTCAAAAATTTTTCTCTCAAGAAAAAATAAGACGATCGGTTCATACTGGATTGCTGGAATCAGGCTGAAATGAGCTTGGCAACGGGGCAATGAATAATGGAAAAAAAGCGAATTCTTAATGCACCATTACCGGAAAATACCGCGTTGATTAGATACAACGTTCTAAGAGTTATTGCGCGTGGCAGTTTCTCATTCGTCTATCTCGCCGAAAACAGCAAAAAACAACTGGTCGCAATAAAAGAATACATGCCGCAGAAATTGCTTTTACGCGAACAAGAAAAATTGGACCTTACCATTTCGCCCGAGCAACGCCAGGAATTTCGTAAGTTTTTGAGATGTTTCGTTTCCGAATGTCGTACCTTGTCGTGTGTGACGCATCCAGGGATCGTGCGTGTCATCGACTTCTTCCGTGGGCACAACACATTTTATATCGTCATGAGTTATGCACCCGGGTCTTCGCTCAAGGAGTTCATCCGGCGCCGCGTCGATAACAGGATGTTTCGCAATAAGGATTCACTTTTTAACGCTTATCTTCGCTATCGTCACTATAAAAAGCAATTGATTGGATCGCGTCAGGTTATTGGAGAGCGATCGATCAATAGAATTTTTTCTCAGCTGATCGATGGAATAAGCATGCTGCATGACCAGGAACTTCTTTATCTTGACTTAAAGCCCGCGAATATTTACCTGCGCCATGACGGAACTTCAATTTTGCTCGATTTCGGGGCGGTCCGACGCACGTCGGAGAAAAACCCAAAAGAGTTAAGTTGGATATTAACCCGAAGTTTTGCTGCACCAGAGTTGGTTAAAAAGCAACAATCATTGATGGGACCATGGACCGATGCGTACAGTATAGGCGCCACCATTTTTGCGTGTCTGTGTGGTCATGCCCCACAGACAGCAGAGCAACGCTTGGTGAAAGACCAATTGCCTCAATCTCTCAGAGCCCTGGGCAAGATGTATTCCAGCGATTTACTCGGCCTGGTTGAATGGTGTATGTGCCTGGAACCAGAGCGGCGTCCCCAGACTATGGCGGAGTTGCAGGACCGGTTGCTCGCATGCCAACTCAACTCCCCGCCTGCCCCCAGAAAAAAACTCATCAGGCGTCTTTCGAAGTGGGTGCAAAAAAAGATGAAAGCCGCCTCACCAGTTTCGAAATATAGCTAAACCCAAATACATCGTGCCCGTCTCTTCTTTTGAAGAGACGGATATTTTTTATTTCCAAGAACTACAACGACGCCATATCAATTCGGAAAGAGGACATTTACATTAAATGCATAGGTAATCTTTCTTTATTCCGAGAAAGCTACCCATGATAAGTCAGGACAAAAATATGTTCTTGAAAAAGCGCAGCGAGCACTATTCCGGCTGGATCATTCTTCGTGCTCTCTTGCCCTATATCTGGATGCACAAACAGCGCGTGTTGCTCGCGATGCTTTGCATGGTATCCGCGAAACTGGCCGGCTTGGCGATACCGGTGACATTCAAGCACATTATCGATTATTTCCACGACAAGCCCTCTCAATCCACCTTCCTGGTCGTGCCCGTTTTCCTGATATGCGCGTATGGCCTGTTGCGCCTGTCAGTCAATATCCTTTCCGGTCTGCGTGATGCATTATTCGATCACGTCAACAGGGCGGTCGCCCGTATTGTCGCATCAAAAACCTTTGAGCATTTGCACAGCCTCAGTCTGAACTTTCATCTCAGCCGGCGCAGCGGGGGAATCACGCGGGAAATCAGTCTTGGAATGGCTGGCATTAAAACATTGATGAGCCGTCTTCTGGTCACCATATTGCCCCTCATTATCGAGATCGCCCTGGTACTTGCCTATCTTGCATGGCATTACCCGTACTTATTTTTTGTCATCATTTCAATCAGCCTGGCCGCTTACATTGCCTTTACCATCGTTGTCACCAATTGGCGTACACAATACAAGCGGGAATTGAATCAGCTGGATGCGGAGGCGGCGGCATGTGCGGCTGATAGCCTGGTAAATTTTGAAACGGTCAAGTATTTCAATAACGAGATATATGAGAAGAACCGTTACGATGCCATTCTGGAAAAGAAGGAAGATGCCGCAAGCCGGGTCCTGCATTCGTTCAAATTCCTGAGCGCCGGCCAGCAATTCATTATCGTTGTGGCGATGATTTTCCTCCTCTGGTACGCCGCAAATGGAGTGGTTCAGGGCAGCCTTAGCCTGGGTGATCTGGTTCTGATTAATACATTTCTGGTGCAATTGTATTCGCCGCTGAGTTCGCTAGGCGTTACGTATCGTGAAATCAAGCAAAGCTTTATCGACCTGGAGAAAATGTACGCGATCTTGAACAGTCCGCCGGAGATTACCGATCAGCCCTCGGCACTTCCGCTGCAATGCCAGAAAGGCGAAGTGCATTTCAGGCAGGTGGATTTTTCCTATCAGCCTGGCGGAAGAAAAATCCTGCACCATCTCGAATTCAGGATTCCGGCCGGTCATACCGTTGCCGTGGTCGGGCATAGTGGCGCAGGAAAGTCGACGCTGGCGAAATTGCTGTTTCGTTTTTACGATGTCGAAGCCGGACAGATCCTGATCGACGGGCAGAATATTCGTTCGGTCACGCAAGCCAGCCTGAGACAGGCGATCGCCATCGTTCCGCAGGATACGGTGCTCTTTAATGACACCATCGGGCACAACATCGCCTATGCCAGGGTGGGGGCAGGTCAGCATGACATCGAGGCGGCGACGCGTTCCGCCCATATTCATGAATTCATCATGAGCCTGCCGCAAGGTTATGAAACCATGGTGGGAGAGCGCGGCCTGAAACTGTCTGGCGGAGAAAAGCAGCGCATCGCCATCGCCCGTGCCTTGCTGAAGAATCCGGAAATTTTAATTTTCGACGAAGCGACGTCCTCCCTGGACTCCAGGTCGGAGCAGGCGATCCAGCTGGCGCTGGACGATCTGGCGCAAAAGAAAACGACATTGATTATTGCGCATCGCCTGTCAACGGTGATCCATGCGCACCAGATCCTGGTGATGGACCACGGCCGTATTGTCGAACGCGGCACCCATGCCGAATTGCTGGCCAGGGGCCAGAGCTATGCTGCCTTGTGGTTTGCGCAGCAGAACGGACACTGCGTTGGCGATGCTTCGGTCGAACTCTCGGCAAGCGCCGAAGCATCGGCGCTTCTGCCGGCAATCAAGGCGGGATGACAGCCTGGCCGCTCTCCAGCCTTGCCCCTACTGCGATCCGAGCAGCTTGATCAGCGCATCCAGCCGTTCGCATTCGTTGCCGATCAGGTCGGTCAGCGGCGGCCGCACCCGCCCAGCGCTGCGGCCGACTAGGCTTGTGCCAGCTATAACGATACTGACCGCATAGCCCGCCTTGCGGTTGCGTATGGCCAGGTAAGGCAGGAGGAAGTCGCGATGAGTCGCCCGGCTTCTTGCGCATAGGCGATGGCGGTGCGGGTCGGGCCGCTTTTTGCATCCCATCGTATCCAGCAGGTGCAAACCAGTGCGCCAACGTGCGCTTCATCTCCAACCGAAGGATGCGAATACGTTTCAGAAGGTCGGCTTCGGTGGAGAAAGCGGGGTCCATCGGGTGCCGCCATTCCTGGTCTGCCTGTGCATGGATGTCCGCCTTTCTCGCAATCAACCGTCGAGAAGAAACAGTGCAACAGGCGACCCGATGACCCCTTCAGAGTCTTTAAGACGAGCTACTAGTTATCTAATTCTCTTGCCTCCAACAGCAGTTGCTGCAGCTTTTGGTGCGCATCCTGCATGGCTTTCTTGCCGCTCAGAGCGTAATCGGTTTTGAATTCATCGAACTCCGCGCGGCCCACGCCTTGCGCGGTTTTGGTCATCACTGGCTTGCCGAGGCTGTCGGTAATACTGGCGCTCAAATCGACCTTGAACTCGGTTGGCGGCCAGGTGAAGGGGCTGGGCGAGGAGGAGTCGGTTTTCAGTTGCGGCGTGACGATATAGGCGATCCTGTGCTCGCTGACTGCGGCGGCGTCGTTGCGGGACTTCAGCCTCACCACATCGGCGAAGCAGTTGCCGAGGATCTTGAACAAGCCCAGATCCATGTCGCGATAGGGGAAGTAGGAGACCTTGTCGCCACCCCCGCCCGGAGAGACGAACTCCTGAGTACGCTGCTCGTCGCTGATGTAATAGCCCACCACCGCCTTGTGCTTCGGCGTTTTGGCTGGCGCTTCGAGCTTGGTGGTGTCGGGGGCGATGACGAGGGGATGCGCGCAGCCGGTGAGGATGGCGGCGGTAGCGAAAGCGGCGATGAACTTGACGAGATGCATGATGCCTCCTTGACGGTTGGTTAATGGGACTTGAGGGCGGCGACGAATGCCTGGTCGCGGTACAACTCGGCGAGCAGTTTATGTACCGCGAACTGGTATTCCTGAATGGCGCGGGGTATGGCTATCGGTCCGGCGAATTCGGACGGGAATTCGTGATGCACGCTCTTGTCCTGCTCGTACGATTTCCGGCTGCCGCGCACGACGGCAAACCGCACCTTGATATCGACGGTTCCGGTGCTCGCTGGCGGTGCATGGACCGTGTTGGTCAGCACGGTGCCCGTCACCGCGGTCTCCGCCGACTGCGACCATTTCCCTGCCATCGCCAGTTCCTGCCGCAATGCCTCGGCCAGGTAACCGGCATAGCTGCCGTTGTAGGGCGAATTGATCGTGTTGCCGCGTATCGAAATAGGATTCTCGTTCTGCTCACCCGGCTGTGATCCAAACTCGGCCACGCGTGCGGTGTACTTGCCGCCGTCACGCAGCAATTGCAGGTTTTCCGGGGAGGGAGAGTACGGCGGCGCCATGATCGAGCAGCCTGAGCTGATCATGGCGATGGCGAGCGTTAGCAGGAAGGTAGGGATGCGACTGGGGAATATTGCCTGGTTGTTGCTGCGGGAGAGTCCGACCATGTCATCTGCCTTTCGTTGTGTCGAAAAGGCAATAGTTTAACGATAAGTTTGATAGTTGGTAACAATTTAAAATCGCCAAATAGTGAAGACTGCGAGGACGACGACATTTGCTTGGTTTAAAGGGGGCAGGGGCTGCTGCCTGAGAAAGGCATAAAGACAGACTCAGCCCTCATTGTGTCGCCCTCCTGGATCAAGGACCAGGACAGTAAGCGCAGTGCGGACATGAGCATGGTCATAACGGTCAGAAGCGGTATTTAGGTAGCAATGCGCATACCGGCGTGGATGCCGGTCCTCCTCGCACTGGCAAGGTGACTTGCGACTGTTAGAAGGTCAGCCGAGCGGTTCTGGATTACAGCAAGCCCGGCTATCCAACAGAGCGGCAAAAAACGCTGATGATTCAGTGCCGCTTTAACTGGGCATTAAATCCTTTGCAGATTGAGGGTTTGATTTTCAGATTGTATTGCGACGAGCTATGAAGGCTGGTTACTTCCAGCACCTGCCAATTCCCCCTCATCCTCCCTAAAGCCAACTCACGAACCAAATCCTTCCTCTCGTCGCAAAATGGGTGCTTAACCGCCTTCGGTCCAGCATGATCTGCCTGCACTCCACCCCACCCTCAAAGGAACCTCAATGGAAACCAAACTTTCCCAACGTGGCTTCGCCTCCCTTCTGGTAGCCGCAGGCGTGCTGCTGGCGGCTGGCACAACACTGGCGACCGAAGCTGGCTTCAGGCGATTCGACGCGCCCGCCGACAGCGGCAGTCAGGAGGCCATTCATGTTGTTCTTTACTATCCGACGCAAGACAGCGCTACCGCTGTTCCAATGGGACCTTTCACCCCGACAGTTGCCATCAATGGCGAGCCGGATGCAAGCATCAAGGGCTTGTTACTGCTGAGTCATGGCACCGGCGGCTCCGAGCTTGGGCACACCAGTCTTGCTGAATCGTTGGCGAAAAATGGTTACCTGGTCGCTGCGTTACGGCATCCTCGTGACAATTGGCAAGACCAATCGCTGCTTAGCGTGCCGGGCGGTTATTACTTTAGCGAGCGGCCTAGACAGGCGTCACGGGTGATCGACGCGATTTTGCGTGATTCTGGATGGAGAGCGCGTATCAAGGCCGATGCGCACGGCCCGCGGATCGGCGCCCTAGGCCACTCGGCCGGTGGCTACACGGTCCTGGCGCTGGCTGGCGGCATCCCTGATCTGTCGCGCATCGCCAGCCATTGCGGAACCAGCAGCGAAGACCCCATTTTCTGTTCGATGAAACGGCGGGAAACGAACGTGCCAACCGAAAAAATATCGTTCGACGGATTGCGGGACACACGCGTGCGCGCCGTCGCCGCACTGGCGCCGGCGGGTGTCATGTTCAGTGCGCAATCGCTCGCCACGATTAGTATTCCGACGACCATCTATGCTGGCGACAAGGACACCTTTTTGGTACCCCGTTACCACGCCGAGTGGTTAAGGCAGAACATCGCCAAGGCGGAGTACCACGCGATTCCCAATGCCGGCCACTACGCTTTCATGGACACGCCGAGCATACCCATCCCGTTGCCGGATGGTGATCTGCGCGCTAACCCCGAAGGCTTTGACCGATCCGCATTTCAGAAGAAATTGGCGGAAGAACTGAACCGGTTCTTCGACGGCGCTCTTCAATAGCAGCCTACCATCCTAGGCGTAAAGAAATAATGGACACTGTTGGGATGCAAGCGCCCGGCTGTGATTCTTGGCGGAAGATCCGTTCTTGGCCGGCCGCTGCCTTCGCTTGAGAAGGGAAAAACGAGCCAAGGCGGTCCTCACAGCCTTCATTCGTAGGATGTTCCGTCCTTATGCTTAAAGGCCCAGCGGTTTTCGTCGCGCACCGCCACTAGGTCATCCCGGGGGTAAGACACCCTGTCGTCCGACTGGCGGTCGCCGATTTCAATGTAAGTCGCTTCCGTTGTCGAGCGATTAATAAGCTGGTGAGCACCACCATTCCTTGGAAAGCCGACAAACATACCCGGAGCAAGGAGTGTTTCACCATCGTCGTGGACCAGCGTTACTTCACCGCTCAGGACAAGGATGCATTCGTCTTGCACGGAATGGCAATGAAACAGCGCCGACATCGTGCCCGCCGGAAGCGTCACATGATTCACTCCAAAACTCTGCAACCCAAACAGATCGCCTAATGGACGTTTGATGCGCCCGTTCATCATCGACGCAAATGGTTCGGGATAATTGGACGGTTTCGTGCGAGGCGGGGCCTCTGCGGCGACAACTGAAATAGGGAATTTAGATAATTGTGCCAAAAGCATTCCTTTGCGATGAATTCTAATGTTATAGAACCAGCTCAAAAGCATTATATGGAATGGGAACGCCTGATTGAGCTTGGCCAGGCTTCCACCATTGGGCAACCTCAACGGCCGCTATTGGCCGATTTTGCCCGTTCAGAAAACCTTGTCGAAGATCCGCTATCAGTCTAAAACTCTTCAAGAACAACCCTATCAGTCCAATTAAAACCTTGAACAATCACCTTAAAGCCCACTATCACTCAATCCCGCGTCCCGTCCAAAAAACGCCACATACATTTTCCTTCCCCGGCCCTGTTCACAATCAACGTCATCCCACTCACCCAACCGCCCGCGTCCCCTTACACCCCGGATAACCCCCGCACCCCCAAAACGCCGCGCCAGCCTGCCCACCGCGTTTGGCAATGCGCCGCACCATCGATTTCCCGCAAGCCGGGCAGGCCGGTACGCCGGCAGGAGCATCGGGGGCCGGCGGCGCTGTTGTCTTCGGCTGAACCGTCCGCACTGGCCCTAGCAGGCGAATCAGCAAAGTCCCATCCACCAGCGTCAGATTGCGGCCCTTCGCAAACTCGCGCGCAGGCTCGGTGAATTGCCCTGACGTCACGACGAATCCGCCGGCCGCGCCCCTGGCCGTCATCACGCCGTACAGCTCGCGCACCACCTCCACGCCGACCTTGTATGCCTTCCACTGCTTGCACTGGACGAGAAACCGTTCGCCGCCCTTGCTCAATACAAGGTCCACGCCGCCGTCCGGGCCGTTTCCACCGGATTCCATCACCTGGTATCCCTGAAGGTGAAAACCCTCGCCGACGAGCTGCTCGAATTCCCGCCATGACAGGCTGTCGAGCATGCTGGCCGCGGGATTTTGCGTGACCGCAGCGACCAGGGCGCGGCGTTGCCTTCGGCGCAATGCCGATACCGCGGCGCCCGCGAGGCATAAGACCGGCAGGATGAACTGCCCGTAGTATGCCAACTGCCGGCCCAGCATCTGCACCGCGAACTGGCCGATCTGACCGGGTGGCGCGACGGGTGCGGCGCCTGGCGCGGATAGCGCATGCAGGACGGCGTAACTCAATACCGCCAGGCCGACGCCCGCCCACCACGGAAGTAGTGCCACAAGCAACAGCAGGTCTTCGGCGGGACTGGTCTTTTTACTTCTTGCCATGAGTGGGCTCCGTTCCAAATCGGAAATACTAAGAAAGTTGTCTTATAGCATCAAATTTCCATGTGGTGCATAGCCTATTTGCGGGATAGGACTTTGGCGAATGAAACGTGCGCCTTGGCTGGATCAAGGCAGTTCTCACTCCAGTTCGGTCTTTCTCATTTATGGAAACGCGGCTCCCCGGTGCTGCGTCTTCCCTCGGCCGAGCAGTAAGGTATGAGGCAGTGCGGAAAGGAAAATGCCGGAAACGGAGCGGTAGGTGGCACATGCGGTATCCGGAGAAAGTCGCTGCGCGTTGACTGCTCAAGCGGCAGCCCAATGCGCCGATTCATCTACTAAAAGAACTTATTTCCCATCGACCGTCTTTTTCACCCACATGCGGAAGCATCTGGAAAACGCGAGAAACTCCTCGCAAGGTGGAGCAGATATTGCATAATGGCCAAGCTTTTCACCTGCTACCAAAACGTTTTTCTCTTTATGCCGAATTCACCTGATTGACCTGCGAATATTCATCCAGCCGATTTGAAACTCCTCCAGTTGGGCGAGGTTTTCAAGTTTCTGCAACTCCTGAAACCTCCATGTGCATGCGGGTTTATATCCGGCGCCATGCAACGCCATCCGCGACATGTGTTTCATTCGGCGATTGCGTCCATTTTCCACCTACACTCATCTTCAAAAAGAAAACAGAGAATGCCCCGTTTTTCCGTTACAAAAATACTATTCCTGATTTCCGTGATATGGGGCGCCGCAATCTTCTGGTTTGCGCCACACCCGCCCATGGTCGATTTGCCGCAACATGCGGGACAAATTTCCCTGTTGCACGATCTGGCAATAGGTCGCTCCAATTGGAGCGATCTGGTAAGGGTGAATCTTTTCACCCCCTATCTCCTGGGTTATGGACTGGCTTTCCCGTTCAGTTTCCTGTTTCCGGTAGCTACCTCGATCAAAATCGTCCTGTCGGCCGCCTTTATCTGTTTCGTCATGGCGGCGATGGCGCTACGCCGGCGATATGGAGGAGATGAGCGCCTCGACTGGCTGTTTTTGCTCGGATTTTTCGGCTTTGCCTATAACTGGGGATTGTTTACATTTCTCGTTTCGGCCCCGATCGCATTGCTGCTGATACTGTACTGTTCCAAATACGCGGTCGATCCGACGCGCAGGAAAGGGCTCGCCGTTTTCGGTATCGGATTTCTTCTGCTGGCATCGCATGGGCTGGCGTTTGTTTTCGCCTGTGGTGTCGGTGGAATCATTTATCTGATCAATGCCAGGTCGGTGAAAGGGTTCCTGGCCAATCTCTGGCCTTTCCTGGGCCTTGCCATCGCTTGCGGCTTGTATTTCATTGGAAGCCGCATGACAGAAGCTGAACTGGCCGCTCCATACGGCGCGCATGTGAGCTGGGCTTTGGGCAAACATCGCCTGCACGAAACCGTGCTGCATGCCTTCGGGATTGCACCCAGACCAGTGTTCATCTTCGCGGCGGCCATCCTGCTTCTTGCTCCATGGATGCTTGGGCTGCGCCCGCAGTGGCGTAACAAGAGCAGTTGGGTGATGCTGATGGTTGTGGTTCTCATCTCGTTTTTCGTCCCCAACTTTGCCTTGAAAACCGCCTTGCTGTATCAACGGTTTGCCGTGTTCTTCTTGCCGGCCTATGCGCTGGCGTTCGCAGCCGGCAGCATGGGCCGCCAGGCTGGCCTGCATGGGGCAGCATGGAACAAGACTGGACGTTTCGTCGTCGTGCCGCTGATGATCCTGGCCTGCTGGTCGGTGCTGGGCTCGTACACCGTGGACGCATGCCGTTTCGCGAAGGAATCGGAGGAGATCGACGCCATGATCGGACGCATCGAACCCGGCAGCAAGGCGCTTGCATTAATCTTTTCGCCGGAAAGCGATGTGATAAGGAATCCGACCATTTACTCCAATTACGCAAGCTGGTACCAGGCGGAGCACAAGGGATTTGTCGACTTCAATTTCGCGTGGTTTCCACCGCAAATCGTCAGGTTCAGGCCCGGCCGCGCCAGTCCGGTCGATATCAATTTCGTCCCCACGGAATTCGACTGGAAAAAATACGACGCTGGTCAGTATCGGTACTTCATTGTGCGGCAATCCGGCGAAGTGAATGCCGATTTTTTCAAGGGCGTCGCATGTCAACCTGCCCTGGTCGAGGCCGCGGGAAAATGGCGTATCTATGAAAAATCGTCCTGCATACGCTGACATTCCGCAAGCGTTGCGTGTGAACTTTCCGGGGTGTTTCGTCGAGCCTGTTACTCTGTTGAAAATATTACCGGCAACACACCATTGTTCATGATTCCACCCAATGATTCAGTTCGTTCCCAGGCATCGCATCAACACGATTCCGGGATTTACCAGTACCCGAAAATGCTGTTGAAGACCGATTTGCCGGGTGTGCTTTTCACGATGCGTTATCCGGACGATACCGGGTTTGTCTGGAATACCATCGCCCTCGGTCGGGAACGGGCGGGTGCGCTGCTACGCGAGCATGCCAATTGCTTTATCGCCTATTCACGGCTGACCGGCAATCCATCGTTCCCGCACGAATCCATCGTGCCGGTCGAACTCGATTGCTACGACATGTCTTCAACCGGAAAGGCAGCCCTGTCCAATTTCATTATCCAGAATCGCGTCAAGGTGATCGTTTTCATGAGCGCCTTGCCGAGCACCGTTGATCTGGGTTTTTTCCGGCGCCTTGGCGTGAAGACCCTCAATACCGAAAATGACAGCTTCGATCACAGGAAAAAAGATCCTTTGATCAAGAAGGCCGTTAAATTCATTACGCGGCGAATTCTCGGCCGCCAGCTTCACGACCTGCATCTGGCGAATGCGAAATCGCAGTACCGCTTCCTTTCTTCCTATTCCCAAATTCCGCGTTCGCGCCTGGCGCTGCTGACCGATGCGGTCGATTGCGATCGCTTTCAGCCCGGCGACAAGACCGAAGCGCGCCGCAGGCTGGATCTGGACGAGCGCGATTTCGTCGTCATATGCGTCTCGCAAGCGCGCTCGGAAAAACGGATCGATTTTCTTATCCGCGCAGCCAAACGCATCGTGGAAAGCAATCCGCAGCGCCAGATCAAATTTCTCTACGTAGGCGACGGTGGGCTTATCGATGACTTGAAGAAATTGGTGGCGGAACTTGGCCTGAATGATGTTTTCCGGTTTTACGGCCGCCAGGACAACGTGGCCCCGTTTTATCAGGCGGCCGACCTCATGGTCCATGCCGCTTACCGCGAAAGTTTTGGTCTGGCGATCGTGGAAGGCATGGCGTGCGGGCTGCCCGTTGTCGCATCCGCAGCGGCAGGGCCGTCGGAAACCATACTGGACGGGCATACCGGCGCCTTAATCGGAATAGACGACTTTGAAGGGTTCGTCGCAGCCATCGACGGTTATATTCACGACCAGGCCAAGGTTGCCGCGCAGGGCAGCAACGCGCGGGAACATGCGTTTGCGAACTATTCCATGGTCAATTACGAGAAAATCCTCGCCGGGGAAATCCAGCGCTTTTTATAGACGTCCCGAAGGCTTCTTTTTCAAGTACGCTTCCTCGCTGCCTTTAACAGGCGGCGAGGAAGGGACCGAAGCAGGGACGCTCCCGCATCCCGATTAACGGCAGATCGGGAAACAGCCGGCGCCGTCCCCCATCCTGCTTACTGCGAACCGAGCGACTTGATCAGCGCATCCAGCTGCTCGCATTCCTCGCCAGTCAGGTCGGTCAGGGGCGGGCGCACCGGGCCGGCGCCACGGCCTACCAGGGTTGCGCCTGCCTTCACAATGCTGACCGCGTAGCCGGCCTTGCGGTTGCGGATGGCCAGGTAAGGCAGGAAGAAATCGTCGATCAGGCGCTCGGTGGTGGCATAGTCGTCGGTGCGGATCGCTTCATAGAATTCCACCGCGGTCTTCGGGATGAAGTTGAACACGGCCGAGGAGTACACCGGCACGCCGATTGCCTTGTAGGCGGCTGCGTAGACTTCGGCGGTGGGCAGGCCGCCGAGGTAGCTGAAGCGGTCGCCGAGGCGCCGGCGGATGGTAACCATGGATTCGATCTCGCCGACGCCGTCCTTGAAGCCGATCAGGTTGGCGCAGCGGTCGGCCAGTTTCAGCAGAGACTCCGCATTCAGGCGGCAGACATTGCGGTTGTACACCACTACGCCGAAGTTCACCGATTTGCAGACGGCTTCGACATGGTCCACCAGGCCGTCCTGGCTGGCTTCGGTCAGGTAATGCGGCATCAGCAGGATGCCATGCGCGCCAAGCCGCTCGGCTTCCTGCGCATAGGCGATGGCGGTGCGGGTCGGGCCGCCGGCGCCGGCCAGGATCGGCACCTTGCCGCGGCAGGTTTCCACCGCCGTCTTCACCACCCGGGAATAGTCTTCCGGCGTCAGCGAAAAGAATTCGCCGGTGCCGCCGGCAACGAACAGCGCCGTCGCGCCATAAGGCGCCAGCCATTCCAGGCGCTCGATATAAGTGCCAGCCTTGAAATCGCCATTGGCATCGAAATCCGTGATCGGGAAGGACAGCAGGCCGGACGACAGGGTTTGTTTCAGGTCTTGTGGAGTAATCATGAGCAGGGGCACGGTTAAAGGTTAAAGGGCCAGCAACACGGGAACGCAAGATGGAAAAGGAAGCCAAGCGTTACGTTATCAGTCATCGTACAACATGGTCTGTGATGACGCAAGCTGAAAAAACGGCAGTGACCGCCAGGGTACGCAGACTTGCCTAATTGCCGGCTGCTGCCTGTTTCGCTTTTCTCATTTCTTCTGCGCATAACGGGCGTGTGGGCTGCTGCCTCGCACAGCCGCTGCGGCGCTTGGCTGTGCTGCCTCAGAGTCTGCCGCGCCTGTCCAGTGCATCCCATGCGCTGGACAGGCGCGGCAGGCAACGGAAGGGCACGCCCGCAGCTTGCTGTATCATCGCTGTCCCCAAAACGAAAGCCGCACATGCTCATCATCACCATCAAACAGGGTAAGGAAAAAGGCCTGCTTGCCGGCGACCCGTGGATTTACGTCTCCGCTGTCGAAAAAGTCGAAGGCAAGCCGCAGGAGCGCAACAGGCCAGGCGCCACGGCGATCGTGCAGTCGTCGTCCCGCCAGTTCCTGGCGCGTGCGGCGTACAACGCCAAGTCGCAGATCGCCGCCCGCGTCTGGACGCTGCGCGAGGACGAGCCGGTCGACCACGCGATGATCAAGCGCCGCGTACAGGCCGCCGTGCTGCGCCGTGCCGATGCGCTGCGCAGCGCCGATCCGCAGGCGCTGGTGCAGTTGATCGATGGCGAAAAGGACGGCTTGCCGGGCCTCTTGGTGCACAGCTATGGCGGCACCGGCGGCTATCTGATCTGCCAGTTCAATGCCGGAGGCGTCGACCTGTGGAAGGTGCCCGTCGTGCAGGCGCTCCTCAAGGCCACGGGGTGCCCCAATGTCTACGAACGTTGCGATGCCATGTTGCGCAAGGGCGAAGGACTGCCCGCCACGGCGCGCGCGCTGGCCGGTGATGAACCGCCGCAGCGGCTGACGGTGCGCGAGGGCGGTCGTCTGGTGCCTATGGATATTCGCACTGGCTTTACCTATCCGCGCTGAGGGGTTTCGGACGAATGATTTCCGGCGCCATGCATGAAGGCATGCCGGGTTTACATGCTGACAATTTGCCCGGGATTTCGATGGCCGTTGTGGGCCACTCATCGGCCTGTGATGGGTGGTGGACCGCACTCGACTCAAAGCGGCCTTTCCCATGTCACTCATCAAGCCATACTGTGCTGTTTGCAAGGGTCGATACGAAAGAACGATGTTTGGCTGACCGCCAACCTCATCAAGATTTACGTGGGACAATATAGGCAAGGTAGCCAAGCTTATTGCTAACAAAACGGGTCCATCATGAAGCGCGCTATGAAATCGTTATTAATTCTCCTAAACGGCTTCGTACTTGTTTTTCTATTGGCCTTTGGAGTTGGTGCTTTCTACTACAGCCATTCTTCGGCATTCTCCACATCTACTGTACTGACATTGCTCGGATTGAGCCTGCCGTACGTTGCTACAGTCACCTGCTTATTTTCCGCTCACCCGTCGCCCTTTGTCCCTATTGCCATTCTGTTGAATATGATTGCGGCTGCAATTTTCCTTGTACTGGGTATTGGAGCAAGTACAGGGCTGGGTGGGGCTGGTGCTTTTATATTGTTGATGGTACCCGCTATAGCGCTAGCTACCGCCAACACGATTGCCTTGGCGCATAGCCGGAAGGCTTTCGTGCCGCAACTATAACCTCCGGTTTTGGCCAGCTGCCCCCCAGCGCTGCAGTATCGCACGCGACCCTATGCGGACATTCGTGAGAAAGAATTCCGAATCAATCAGGAATCAAGCGCTTACCCATGCTGATGACTTCATCGATTTGATAGCCAAGCTTCTGGTGGAAGGCAATAACGGCAGCATTGGTTGAGCGATCAAAATCTTCTCCGCTTCGTCCATCATGGCCCTTCCATATGCAAGCCCTTGAAATAATGGGGCAATTTCTAAATGGAATGGGTAGCCTTTACGGCTTATTCAGCAAAATCATCTGCTTGAGAAGGATTTCCCTCTTTCATCCCTGGATCACCCACCCCTTCGCCGAGCCTGTAGATGCGCACTCTAAATTCCCCTGCATTATCTCCTAAAGGGTTGTTGATATCGTTCACGGCAAGGAACAGGTATCGGTATTCCCCTGTAGACGGCGCTCTCGCAATGCCCCTGTCGTTGATCAGCACAAAGCCGTAGGGAAAATCATTAAATGACGTGGGATAAGCCGATGCTGAAAAGCCGGCAACCAGTGCGCCATTAGGTGCACCAGGCAAATGCCCACGTAGTTGTTCGCCAAGTGGAAGCAGCGATTTACGTGAACCGGCAACCGGATCGCTATATATCGGGCCAGCTCTGTCGCGGAAATATTGGAATGCACCAGAATCAGATGTCGGCGTGACAACTATTGTTCCATCACTGAATGTCTTATAGCCTCCATTAAGTGTAGAAAGATCAACGACGTCATGAGGCTTGGCTCGGACGAGAAATGATTCGCCTGGTGCAGCGAGTATTCCTGTTGCGTTGAAAAACTGATCAGCTCGTACAGAAAAAAATGGGTGATTGGATTTTGGTGGCGAAGGTGGAGAATCTGGAGAAGAAGAAGCAGTTTCAGGCAACAGCGATAAAGGAATGACAAACATTCCGCAAATTGCCAAAGTCTTCAATGTGCGCATTATGATGCTCCTTTAGGAACACAACCAAATGAGTTAATTCATTGCTTGCGGGTATAAAGGATTCCCTTAGCGATTACATTGAGGCGCACCGACGGTGCCGATACGCTGTTTGTTATTCGACAAACTCAAAACGAGGGTAGCGCGCGCGCCTGGTAGGTGGGTGAGGTACATCAATCTATTAGGGATTTGCATTGGTATGGGTGGCGAGATCGCTCGGGAAAATACCGTAGGACCAAGGTCACCGGCTAATCAAGCTCCATACAAGGATGAACATCCATGGCTAACCTTAGTACGAGGTCAGCGTAAATAACAGCAGTGCAAGTTTATCCGGCGACTTCAAAGGCTGAGCTTTGCTGCATGATGATCGCTATGGCTTGCCATGCTTTAACCAACATCCCCCGAACCCGGGCAGGCGAGATTGCAGCCCGCTGCTGCGAATGGCAAGGTGAGCTTGGCGCTCCATCGACGTTCCAGGCACTCTCATTTACTACCTTGTTGCCGATAAGCGATTCAACATGAGTCTTGATACTGCACCGCCAAGCGCCGTAGCGCTATGCAAACTCTGCATAACAAATAAGCAATCCTATGCTACCGTCGCGCATTCCTTAAGCAAGCCAACAGATTAAGCGGTAACAGGAGAGGAAATGGATCAGGTGCGGCGCGGGTGGTGGAACGGCATGGCAGGCGTAGTCATCTTTAGTGGCTCGCTTCCTGCAACCCGCGTTGCAGTGCTGGACTTTGATCCAATTTTTCTGACTGTCGCGCGCGCCACAATCGCCGGTCTGTTAGCAGCATGCTTGCTACTCTTTGGGAGGGAGAAACGTCCCAACCGCAGCCAGTTATTCTCTTTGGCCATCGTCGCCAGCGGCGTCGTCGTTGGCTTCCCACTCTGCACTGCGCTCGCGCTGCGGCACATTACCGCTGCACATTCCATCGTTTTTATTGGCCTGCTCCCGTTAGCGACCGCGGTTTTCGCGGTGCTCCGTGGCGGGGAACGCCCGTCGCTTGGCTTCTGGGTATTTTCATTCCTGGGCAGTTCTTTAGTGGTGGGATTTGCGGTTGCCCAGGGTGTGTCTGCTTCCCCGGTCGGCGACGCGCTCATGTTGGCCGCTATTATCGTCTGTGGACTTGGCTACGCGGAAGGCGCACGGCTATCGCGGGCGCTTGGTGGATGGCAAGTCATTTCTTGGGCTCTCGTCATTTCGCTGCCCATCGTGCTCCCATTGGCTCTGATCGAAATGCCGGTTTCATTGGCAGACATAGGCCCATTCGCCTGGATAGGGCTTGCCTATGTTTCCCTTTTCAGCATGTTGATCGGTTTTGTATTTTGGTACCGCGGGCTGGCGCTAGGCGGTACGGCCGCGGTAGGACAACTTCAGTTACTCCAGCCGTTCTTCGGCCTCGTGCTGGCGGGGACGTTCCTTCATGAACAGATATCAGGCCACATGATTGCAGTTACGGCGGGGATTATCTTGTGTGTTGCCGGCGCGAAGAAGTTTTCTCGCTAGCTCTGCCAATGTGGTTCTCGCCTATGGAGAGGCAGTTCTTTTATGTGCTGCGGCGCTATCGCAAGAGGTCCAGCCCGCTGCAGCGAGGCGGCAAGTTTGATACTTATGCCGGCTACGACGCCCGGCTGTAGCTTTATCTGGAACGGGAAAAATCGACCCTAAGCAGACCTATGCTTGGCCTAAGAATCGTTTTGAATTGTCGAGTTAAGCCGCGCAAGCTTGCCGACGGAAAGCCGTTTTATACAGTGCGGTTGCGCTTCCCTCCGAATATTGTTGGCGGACCTAGACAGAATTCAGCCAGTGGGAAAGTGCTTCATTCACAATCTTCGGCTGTTCCAAAGGTGCCATATGCCCGCATTGCTCCAGGATGACCAGTTCCGCCTGCGCAATTTCAGATGCCATCTCTTCGCTGCAATCTGGCGGCGTGACCTGATCTTCCCTACCGCATACAACCAAGGTCTTGCAACGAATCTGCTTCAATAACGGGCGGCTGTCAGGGCGTCCCAGCGCGGCGCGCTGCTGCCGCATAAATCCATCTGCGCCGACGTTTCGGGCCATCGATATCAGCACGTTGTTAAGCGCCGTATCTTCGACCCGTGAGGAATGTACGACGCGAGGCAGGAACGCGGAAGCGACCGTGTTGAAATCCGCTGTCCCACTACTTACCGCGGCAATCATGCGCTCCCTCATTGCCATCGTCTCTTGTGAATCTGGACGGGCACTCGTGCTGATCAATGCCAGGGCCGCTACGCGCTCCGGCGCCAACCTCATAATTTCAAATGCAACATAACCGCCAAGCGAAAACGCAACGAGCGCAAAACGACCGCAGGGAGCATCCGTAAGTGCTGCGGTGGCTAGTTCCGCAACGGAAGCATGCTTGGACGTGTCGGCGATTCGGCATTCGTGTCCGGCCATCGTAGCAATGGCGGGTTGCCAGACTTGGGCATCATTCATGAGCCCTGGTAGAAAGAGAAGTGGAACTGGTTCAATCATCATTGTTTCCAGACGGTGATATTCAACTTAATATAAGGCTGGAGTGCACTCCATGGTCAAGGAGCGCGAACATCATTTTGTGAGACTAAAACATGCTGATTTCTGAATTCGCCCAAGCGTCGGGGCTGAGTGTCGATACGGTACGATTTTATGTACGCCAGGGCTTACTAACCCCAAAGCGCAGCAACAAGGGCGGACTCCGGGGGTATCAGGAGTTCGGACCAGGCGAAGTGCGGATTGCAGCAGGGATTCGAATCGGTCAAGCGCTAGGCTTGTCACTTGCGGATATAAAATTTTTTATCGTAAACCAGCGGTCTGGGAAAAGGCCAAACGAAAGCAGAATCCGATTGATGGAAACGCATCGTAGGCGTCTTCATGAACGTCTCATTGAATTGCAGCAGTTGCTGATTTACATGGACAAAAAAATCGATTGGATGAAGGGCATTGGTAATGAACCGGCGTGGCCTTGAAACAGCCAATGATGCTAGGCCCTGATACACGCATCTGTCGGTCAAATGCTCCACTGCCAGCTGTAATAAGCGCCGAATGCTTATGCAGGCAAGTCGTCATTTCAGCAACGTCCGCTTCTGGCCGCAACCAGACCCAAGGCGACCCCGTGTTGTCTACCCGCTGAACGACTGCCGACGAATGCCGCCCCCAGGCTTGATCCACACGCTGTTCAAGCCTTCATCAACTCGGCATCGCCCGTTCCTGCGCCTGGCGCAGCCTTTCCCGGCTGTTGGATAGATGGGTGCGCATCGCCGCCCGGGCCGACTCCGGGTCCTGGCGCGCGATGGCGTTGAAGATATCCTCATGCTCGCGGATCACCCGTTCCATGTAGGCCACCGGATCGTCCTGGGCCAGCTTGGCTGAATTGAGGCGCGAACGCGGAATGATATTGGTGCCCAGCTGGCCCAGGATGTCATGGAAGTAGCGGTTGTCGGAAGACTGGGCGATGGCCAAATGAAATTCCAGGTCGGCCGCCACGGTGTCGCCGCCGTTGCGCACCTGCAGCTGGAAACGGTCGAGCGCGTCGCGCAGCGCCTGCAGCTGCGCCGCGGTGCGGCGGTTGGCCGCCAGGCCGGCGGCTTCGGTTTCCAGGCTGATGCGCAGTTCCAGGATGGCCAGCACGTCGCGCATCGTGACCACGGTGCTGGGGTCGATGCCCAGCGTTTGGGTCGGCGTCGGCGCGGGCTGCAGCACGAAGGTGCCGATACCGTGCCGCGTTTCCACCATGCCGGCCGCCTGCATGTGCGAAATCGCTTCCCGCACCACAGTGCGGCTCACGCCCATCAGCCGCATGATCTCCGACTCGGTGGGCAGCTTGTCGCCGGGCTTGACCGTGCCGTTGCGGATGCCGTCGGCGATGTAGGCGACCACGCCCTGGGCGAGGTTGCGCGGCTTGCGGGATGCGACGGGCGGGAAGGGGACGGTATTCATGCTGTCGGCCTGGATGGAAGGTGAATCGCTTAATGGTTGCCAATTTCGGATGGGCTAATTATACTCCGTCATAGGTTGTCTGATGACTGATGACGAGACCGTCAGCGCATCATGGCAACACGTTCCGACATATACGGCAGCCTGGGCGCGTTAACGGCTTGGCATGCAATGCAGCGGCAATCTTTCAGGAATCCCATGGAAATCCGGCACACCGATTCAGAGCAGGGCGCGGCGGCGGTCAAGCCGCTGTATATCAAGATGCATGCGAACGACAATGTCGCCATTGTCGTCAACGACGGCGGCCTGCCCGCCGGCACCGAGTTTCCGGGTGAGTTCGTGCTGAAGACGCGGGTGCCGCAGGGCCACAAGATCGCGCTGGTCGACCTCGCCGAGGGCGACGCCATCCGGCGCTACGACGTCACCATCGGCTATGCAATGCGCGACATCGCGCAGGGCAGCTGGATCGAGGAATCGGTGGTGCGCATGCCGCCGGCGCGCGAACTGACCAACCTGCCCATCGCCAACCGCGCGGCGCAGAAGGTCGAGCCGCTGGAGGGTTATACCTTCGAGGGCTATCGCAATGCCGACGGCAGCGTCGGCACCCGCAACATCCTGGCCATCACCACCACCGTGCAGTGCGTGGCCGGCGTCGTCGAGCATGCGGTGCAGCGCATCAAGACCGAGCTGCTGCCGCGCTACCCCAACGTGGATGACGTGGTCGGGCTGGAGCACAGCTATGGCTGCGGCGTGGCCATCGATGCGCCCGACGCGGTGGTGCCGATCCGCACGCTGCAAAACATCAGCCGCAATCCGAATTTCGGCGGCCAGCCCATGGTGGTCAGCCTGGGCTGCGAAAAGCTGCAGCCGGCGCGGCTGTTCCCGGCCGGCAGCATCCCGATCCGCGGCGACGAGCCGTCCAACACCGTCTGCCTGCAGGACGACGCCCATGTCGGCTTCCAGTCCATGATCGATTCCATCATGACCATGGCCGAGCGCAGGCTGGCCGAACTGAACCAGCGCCGCCGCGAGACCTGTCCGGCCTCCGACCTGGTGGTGGGCATGCAGTGCGGCGGCAGCGACGCCTTTTCCGGGGTGACGGCCAACCCGGCGCTGGGCTATGCCACCGACCTGCTGGTGCGCGCCGGCGGCACGGTGATGTTCTCCGAGGTGACCGAGGTGCGCGACGGCATCGACCAGCTGACCTCGCGCGCCGTCAGCGCCGAGGTGGCCGAGGCGATGATCCGCGAGATGGCCTGGTATGACGACTACCTGAAGAAGGGCGGCGTCGACCGCAGCGCCAACACCACGCCCGGCAACAAGAAAGGGGGTCTCGCCAACATCGTGGAAAAGGCGATGGGCTCCATCATCAAGTCCGGCACCAGCCCGATTTCCGGCGTGCTCGCGCCCGGCGAGAAGGCCAGGCAGAAGGGCCTGCTGTATGCGGCCACGCCGGCCTCGGACTTCATCTGCGGCACGCTGCAGCTGGCCTCCGGCATGAACCTGCATGTGTTCACCACCGGGCGCGGCACGCCCTACGGCCTGGCCGCGGTGCCGGTGGTGAAGGTCGCCACCCGTTCCGACCTGGCGCGCCGCTGGCATGACCTGATGGATGTCGACGCCGGCCGCATCGCCACCGGCGAAGCCACCATCGAGGACGTGGGCTGGGAACTATTCCGCCTGCTGCTCGACGTGGCCAGCGGCAGAAAGACCTGGGCCGAGCAGTGGAAGCTGCACAACGCGCTGACGCTGTTCAACCCGGCGCCGGTGACCTGAGCGCGGGCGCAGCCGCATCGCCACCGATACAAGATTACCGATACAAGACCAACGAAGGAGACATCCATGCAAGTCGCACGCCGCACCCTGATCGCCGCCTCCCTGTCGGCGCTGGCGCTTTCCGCCATCGTCCTGCCGGCCCAGGCCGAAGACAAATGGCCCAGCAAGCCCATCACTTACGTCGTGCCATTCCCGGCCGGCGGCACCACCGACATCCTGGCCCGCCTGATCGGCCAGAAGCTCGGCCCGGCGCTGGGCACCACGGTCATCATCGACAACCGTCCCGGCGCCGGCGGCAACATCGGCTCGGAACTGGTGGCGCGCGCCGCGCCCGATGGCTACACCATCATGGGCGGCACCATCAGCTCGCATTCGATCAATGCCAGCCTGTACAAGCTGTCCTATGACCCGCTGAAGTCGTTCGCGCCGATCACGCTGATCGGCACCAACGCCAATGTGCTGGTGGTCAATCCTTCCAGCCCGTTCAAGTCGGTGAAGGAACTGGTCGCCGCCGCCCGCGCCAAGCCGGGCAGCCTGTCGTTTGCCTCCGCCGGCAACGGCACTTCGCAGCACCTGTCGGCAGAGCTGTTCAAGACCATGACCGGCATCGACATGGTGCACATCCCCTACAAGGGCAGCGCGCCGGCGATCCAGGACGTGATCGGCGGCCAGGTGCCGCTGATGTTCGACACCACCGTGGTGGCCGGCCCTTTCATCCAGAGCGGCAAGGTGCGGCCGCTGGCGGTGACTTCCGCCAAGCGGGTGGCCAGCCTGCCGGATGTGCCGACCATGGCCGAAGCCGGCGTGCCCGGCTATGAAGTGGTGTCGTGGCAGGCGATGTTCGCGCCGGCCGGCACGCCGAGCGCCATCGTGCAGCGCCTGCAGACCGAGGTGGCGGCCATCCTGAAGCAGCCGGACGTGCAGGAGCGCTTCGCCAAGCTGGGCGTGGACCCGTCCGGCATGGCGCCGCAGCAGCTGGCCGAGTTCCAGGCGGCCGAGATCGCCAAGTGGGCCAAGGTCGTGAAAGCGGCCAATGTGAAGGTCGACTAAGGCCCACCCTGCCGCCGCCTCCCGCGGCGGCGCTTCATTCCCGAGCCAATACAAGCCGGCGCGCCGTCAGGACGCCGGCTTGCCTGTGCTTCCGCGGTACACCACCTCGATCGGAAACGCTTCGTACGGCTCGTAGGGCTGGCCTTCCAGCCGGGCGATGACCTGGTTCGCCGCCGCATGGCCGATCTCGATGATGGGCGTGCGGATGCTGGTCAGGCCTGGCGTCTGGGTGGCGCCGAGGTCGGTGTTGTCGACGCCGGTGATCGAGATGTCCTCGGGTATCCGGACGCCCGCCTCGCGGCAGGCGACCATGGCGCCGACCGCGAACACGTCATTGGTCGCCACCACCGCGGTGGGCGGGCGCGGCAGCGCCAGCAGGCGCGCCATCGCCGCCTGCGCCGCCGGCAGCGAGATCGGCGCGTACTGCACGCAGGCCGCGTCAAGCGCCAGCCCGGCCTCGGCCAGGGCATCGCGCACCCCGGCGCCGCGGGCGCGCGCCCGGTCGTTGCCCTCGACCGGCGCGCTGATCAGGCCGAAGCGGGTGTGGCCCAGCGCCAGCAGGTGGCGCGTGATCTCATAGGTCGCGGCCCGGTTGTCGAAACCCACGCTGGGATGCCGGCGGAACGGGTCGACGCCCCAGGTCAGCACGTAGGGCCGGCCGTAATCCTCCAGCAGGCCGAACAGGTTGGGATCGTGGTCCAGGCCGACGAAGACCAGCGCGTCCACGCCATGCTCGATCAGCTGGCCCGCCATCTTCAGTTCCATCGCCAGGTCGTAATGATGCTCGGCCAGCACCAGCGAATAGCCGCGCTCGCCCAGGCGCTGCTGCAGCGCGCTGGTGGTCCGGGCATAGAGCGCGTAGTCGAAGGAGGGCACCACCGCGCCTACCATCTTGCTGCGATGGCTGCGCAACGAGCGCGCCGCGCCATGCGGCACGTAGCGCAACTTGGCGGCCGCCTCCAGCACCCGGCGCCGGGTGTCCGGCTCGACCTGCCCGGGCGTGTTCATCACCCGCGACACGGTGGCGGTGGAGACGCCGGCCAGCCGCGCCACGTCCTTGGCGCCGGCGCGCGTCTTTCCGTCTTCCGGCCTGGGTTGGGGCGTTGCTGGTTTCATGGGCGGCGGGCTCTCCTTCGAAGCCATGATGATATCGATTTCAGAAAACCGATAAGTAAATGCAAAAACATTCTGGTTCGCCCCTGTTGTGGCGGCCGATGTTCAATGTTACATTGAATCCGTGTAATCGATTACATGAGAATAAATCGATACGCATGTTTTCCGCAGTGGCAGGCCCGCAGGTTCAGAAACACACGGCAGGACCGACCCTGGCACGACGGGCGCTTTGGCGCCCAGGCGCGGCGAAAGGGCGGCGATATCGCTGGACATCAAGGAGACGACCGCATGAACAAGAAAACAGTCCGCAGCGCGCCGGCGCAGCCGGGCAGACGCAAGCTGGTGGGCGCCGCCGCGGCGCTGGGCGCATGGACCCTCGCGCCGGCCATGATGCGCAATGCGCAGGCCCAGGCCGACGACCTCGCGCCTTACCGCAGCGCCAAGATCAACTGGCGCCAGGCGGAGGGCGAATCGATCGCGGTGGCGGTGATCCCGGCCAGCTACTTCGACAACCTGGCCACGCTGCTGCCGCAGTTCGAAGCGCTGACCGGCATCAAGGTGCGGGTGGAGAAGGTGCCGCCGGGCCAGATCCGGCAAAAGGCGACGCTGGACCTGTCCTCGAAAACCGCGACCTACGCCACCCATGCGGCCGACCCGATGTACTACCCGCTGTACGTGGCCAACAAGTGGGTGGACCCGCTGGACCGCTACCTGAACGACCCGGCCCTGACTGACCCGGCCTGGTTCCGCTACGACGACATTCTCAAGGCCTGGCGCGACGCCGACTCGGTCGACGGCAAGCCCTACGGCATACCCTACGACGGCGAAGTCACGGTGCAGGTGTACCGCAAGGACCTGTACGCCGCCAAGGGCCTGAAGCCGGCCGAGACCTATGACGAGCTGCTCGCCAACGCCAAAGCGCTGACCGACGCGCCCAACCGCCAGTACGGCCTTGCGCTGCGCGGCTTCGCCGGCGCCGGCCAGAACATGTACATCTATCCCTCGCTGCTGCGCGGCTTCGGCGGCAGCTGGTTCGCCGGCAAGAATGTCACGGTCAACACGCCGGAAGCGGTGCAGGCGCTGCAGTGGTATGTGGATGCGCTGGGCAATTACGCCTCGCCCGCGGTGCGCAACTGGAACTGGCCCGACATCGCCGACGCCTTCTCGCAGGGCAACCTGGCCTGCTATATCGACGCCCATTCCTCGGCGGCGGTGCTGAACAACCCGGAGAAGTCCAAGGTGATCGGCAAGATCGCCTATGCGCGCTGGCCCAAGGGGCCAAGCGGCAAGCGGGTGACCTCGATCTGGAACTGGGGCTTCCCGATCAATGCCGCGCTGAGCGAGCGCGCCAAGAAGGCGACCTGGCTCTTCATCAGCTGGGCGGCGTCGGCCGAGACCCAGGCCCGCACCTCGTGGAAGTTCGCCGGGCCGGCCAAGCGCTCCGGCATCAACCGCAGCTCGCTGTGGCGCTCGCCCGAGTTCGCCAGTGCGATGCAGGGCATGGGCGACAACTTCATCCCTGCCGCGCTGGAGTCGCTGGAGCAGGACACCGATGTCGACTGGCGGCCGCGGGTGCCGCAGTGGCCCGCCATCGGCGACACCATGGCAACCGCGATCCAGGCCGCGCTGACCGGGCAGAAGAAGCCCAAGGAAGCGCTGGACGAGGCGCAGAGCCGCATCCAGCAGATCCTCAAGGGTTAGGGCCGTTAGATGGCCCATACCCTGACGGCGGCGCCGGCGCGGGACGCCGGGCCGGTGACCCTGGCGCGCCAGGAGCAGCGCTTCGCGCTGGCGCTCCTGGCGCCGGCGCTGGTCCTGCTGCTGCTGACCACCACCATCCCGCTGGTCTACCTGGCGTGGAACAGCCTGCACCGCATCGACCTCGGCATGCCCTGGCTGTCGGGCTTTGCCGGACTGGACAACTACGTCAAGATGGGCAACGACCCGCGCTTCTGGAGCTCGCTCTGGCTGACCGTGGTCTATACCTGCAGCACGGTGGCCTTGCAGGTGGTGGTCGGCCTGTCGCTGGCGCTGCTGGTGCTGCAGATCCCGAGGGGACAGGGCCTGCTGCGCATCGGCGCCATTCTGCCCATCGTGCTGGCGCCGGTGGTGGTGGGCCTGTTCTGGCGCACCCTGGTGCTGGCGCCCGACGTCGGCCTGGTCGACCTGGTCACCCGCTCGCTGGGCCTGGGCAGCTACAACTGGCTGGGCGACCCGCAGCTGGCGCTGATCTCGGTGATCGCGATCCACACCTGGCAATGGACGCCGTTCGCCTTCCTGGTGATGCTGGCCACGCTGTCGACGCTGCCTTCGGACGTGTATGAAGCGGCGCGGCTGGACCGCGCCCGGCCCTGGCAGCGCTTCGTCTACATCACGCTGCCGCTGATCCGGCCGGCGATCGTGATGGTGGTGATCATGCGCACCATGACGGCGCTGTCGGCCTTCGCCGCGATCTTCGCCGCCACCGGCGGCGGCCCCGGCTCGGCCACCGAGATCCTGAACCTGTATGCCTACCGGACCTCGTTCTCCGAACTCAATATCGGCTACGGCGCCTCGCTGGCCATGGTGCTGATGGGGATCACGCTGGCGATTTCCTGGTTGATGTTCCGTTTGAGGAGAAGCCGATGAAGCGCCATGCGCTGCGCCACGCGATGCTGTGGCTGGTGGCCGGCCTGCTGCTGGCGGTATGGGCCTTCCCGGTGCTGTGGGGCCTCTTGACCTCGTTCAAGTCCGAGCGCGACGTGCTGGCCTATCCGCCGGTGTGGCTGTTCGAGCCGACGCTGGCCAATTACCGCGAAGTGCTGTTCGGCGCGTCTTCCATCCTGCCCAACCTCTGGTCCAGCATGGTGGTGTCCTGCAGCGCCACGCTCCTGACCATGCTGTTCGCGGTGCCGGCGGCCTATGCGCTGGCGCGGCTGAACTACCCGGCCAAGCGCGCGTCCGGCTTCTATGTGCTGGCCACGCAGATGCTGCCGCCGATGGGCCTGATCATTCCCTACTACCTGGTGCTGCAGAAGATCGGCGGCCTGGACACCTACAGCGGCCTGACCGCGCTCTACCTGTCGTTCTCGCTGCCGTTCGCGATCTGGCTGATGGTGTCCTACTTCGAGGACATCCCGTACGAGATGGAGGAAGCGGCGCTGCTGGACCGGGCCGGCCGCCTGCGCACGCTCTGGTACGTGATCCTGCCGCAGGTGCGCGGCGGCATCGCGGTGACCACCATCTTCGTCTTCCTCAATGCCTGGAACGAGTTCCTGTTCGCGGTGGTTTTGGGCGGCAACAAGGTGCGGCCGGTGACGGTGGCGATGTTCAATTTCATTTCGGTCGAGCAGACCCAGTGGGCGCGGCTGGCGGCCGGGGCGATGCTGGCAATGGCGCCGGTCATCCTGATCGGCCTGGCGGCGCAGCGCCATATCGTCAAGGGCCTGACCGTGGGCGCAGTCAAGGGAGGAGGACGCCGATGAAGCAATCAGGCAATGTACGCATGGAAGGGGTGGTGAAGCAGCACGGCAGCTTCACCGCGTTGCACGGGCTGGACCTGGAGATACGGCCGGGCGAGTTCTTCGCGCTGCTCGGGCCTTCGGGCTCGGGCAAGACCACCACGCTGCGCATCCTGGCCGGGCTGGAATCGGTCAATGCCGGGCGGGTGCTGCTGGACAATGCCGACGTCACCCATGCCGAACCGGGCGCGCGCGACGTGGCGATGGTGTTCCAGAGCTATGCGCTCTATCCGCACATGACGGTGGCCGAGAACATCGGCTTTCCGCTGAAGATGATAGGCACGCCGGCCGCCGCGCGCAGCGCCGCGGTGCAGGACGCCGCCGCCAAGGTCGGCATTGCGCACCTGCTGTCGCGCCGGCCCGGCCAGCTCTCGGGCGGGCAGCAGCAGCGCTGCGCATTGGCGCGTGCCATCGTGCGCCAGCCGCGCCTGTTCCTGCTCGACGAGCCGCTGTCCAACCTCGACGCCAAGCTGCGCATCGAGACCCGCGCCGAGCTGCGCCGGCTGCAGCGCTCGCTGGGCGTGACCATGGTCTACGTGACCCACGACCAGGAAGAGGCAATGACCGTGGCCGACCGCATGGCGGTGTTCATGGAAGGCCGCGTGGTGCAGGTCGGCACGCCCAAGTCCATCTTCCAGCGCCCGGCCAGCGCCGCGGTGGCCAGCTTCATCGGCACGCCGCCGATGAACATGCTGCCGGCCCGGCTGGAGGCCGGCATGGTGGAAGTGGCCGGCGCCAGGCTGCCGGTGGCGGAGGCGGGCGGCCAGTCGGGCGCGGTCACGCTGGGCGTGCGGCCGGGCGACCTGCGCATCGCGCCGGACGGCATGCCGGCCACGGTCGAATTCATCGAGGACCTGGGCGACAGCGCCGTCGTGCTGCTGCAGCTGGCCGGGCAGCAGGTCAAGCTACGCGCGGCGAATGCGCAGGCGCTGACCGAAGGCCAGCCGGTATTCCTGCGCTTCGACCCGGCGGCGGCGCACCTGTTCGACAGCGCCAGCGGACTGCGGCTCTAGGACCAGGCTCCTAGCGCAGCCGCCAGAACAACATCAACGACATGGAGACCGGAAATGAGCAAGAAGCCTAACATCCTGCTGATCCTGAACGACGACATGGGCTATTCCGACATCGGCTGCTACGGCGGCGAAGTACAGACGCCCAACCTCGACCGGCTGGCCGCCAACGGCCTGCGCTTTTCCCAGTTCTACAACACCGCCCGCTGCAGCCCGTCGCGCGCCTCGCTGCTGACCGGCCTGCATCCGCACCAGACCGGCATCGGCGTGCTGACCTACAGCTTCGGGCCGGAAGGCTATGCCGGCGACCTCAACGAACGCTGCGTCACCATACCCGAGGCCCTGAAGGCCGGCGGCTACCGCAACTACATGAGCGGCAAGTGGCACGTCGCCGCCAACCTGACCGAGCCGACCGCGAGCTGGCCGCTGCAGCGCGGCTTCGACGAGTTCTTCGGCACCATCATCGGCGCCGGCAGCTTCTACGATCCCAACACCCTGACCCGCGGCAACGAGAACGTCGAGCACGAGGCCAGGCAGGAAGGCTTCTTCTACACCGACGCCATCAGCGACCAGGCCGCCGCCAACATCAGGAAGCATGCGCAGCAGCACGGCGGCCAGCCCTTCTTCCAGTACGTGGCCTACACCGCGCCGCACTGGCCGCTGCATGCCCACGAGGAGGACATTGCGAAATACAAGGGCCGCTTCGACGCCGGCTGGGATGCGCTGCGCGAGGCGCGGCTGGAACGCCTGGTGGCGTCCGGCATCCTTGACAAGGCCTGGGCCCTGACCGGGCGCGACCCCAGCCAGCCGGCCTGGCCGGAAGCAGAGCACAAGGCCTGGCTGCTGCGCTGCATGGAAGTCTACGCGGCCCAGATCGACCGCATGGACCAGGGCATAGGCCGCATCCTGCAGGCGCTGGAACAGACCGGCCAGCTCGACGACACGCTGGTCATCTTCATGTCCGACAACGGCGCCTGCGCCGAGGACATCCCGGAAAGCGTGCCGGTGGACGAGCTGGTCAACAACCTGATGATTGCCCGCTCCCATACCCGCGACGGCGCCGAGGTCCGCTTCGGCAACCAGCCCGACATCATGCCGGGGCCGGAAGACACCTACCAGAGCTATGGCACGGCCTGGGCCAACCTGTCGAACACGCCGTTCCGGCTGTACAAGCACTGGATCCATGAAGGCGGCATCGCCACGCCGCTGATCTTCCACTGGCCGTCCGGCATCGCCGAAAAGGGCGGCGTGCGGCATACGCCGGGCTACCTGCCCGACATCATGGCGACCATCCTCGACATCTCGGCCACCGACTATCCGGGCGAGCGCGCCGGCAATCCGGTGCCGCCGCTGGAAGGCGTGACGCTGGCGCCGGCATTCCGGGCCGACCTCGCCGAGCGGGCGCCGATGTTCTGGGAGCATGAGGGCAACGCCGCGGTGCGTATCGGCAAATGGAAACTGGTGCGGCGCTATCCGGAAGCGTGGGAACTCTACGACATGGCGCAGGACCGCACCGAGACCCGCGACCTGGCGGCGCAGCATCCGGAGCGGGTGGCCGAGATGCGCGCGCGCTACGAGGAATGGGCCGAGCGCTGCGGCGTAATCCCGCGCGAAAAGATCCTGGAGCTGATGCGCCAGCAGCCGGCCGCTTTCTGGGAGGAAGAGGAGGCATGAGCGCCGCCGCGCCGCGCAAGCCCTGCTGCGTGCCGGCCGCCGCAAGCGCGCCGCCGCCGCTGCAGCAGGCCATGCCGGCAGGGCAGGCGGCCCCGGCCGGACTGCTGTGCATCCCGGGCGGCAGCTTCGCCATGGGCACCGACGGCACCGAAGGCTTCGCCGCCGATGGCGAAGGCCCCAGCCTGCGGCTGGACATGGCGCCGTTCCGGATCGCGGCCACGACGGTCACCAACCGCGAGTTCGCCGAGTTCGTGCGCGCCACCCGCTACGTGACCGAGGCCGAGCGTCTCGGCTCGTCCTTCGTGTTCTACCTGCAGGCGCCGGAACGGTTCAGGGTGCAGACCGGGGCGGCGCCGTCGGGATTGCCGTGGTGGCTGGACCTGCCGCATGCCTGCTGGCAGCGTCCCGAGGGACCGGGTTCGCATATCTATCATCGGCCCGACCATCCGGTGGTGCATGTGTCATGGAACGATGCGCAGGCCTACTGCGCCTGGCGCGGCGTGCGCCTGCCCACCGAGGCCGAATGGGAATATGCGGCGCGCGGCGGCCTGGAAGGCCGGCGCTATCCCTGGGGCGATGAACTCGCACCAGGCGGCGTGGCGCAATGCCATATCTGGCAAGGCGACTTCCCCAACCGGCCGGCCGGGGGCTGGCAGCCGGGTGCGACGGCGGCGCGTTCCTTCGCGCCCAATGGCTACGGGCTGTACAACGTGGCGGGCAATGTCTGGGAATGGTGCGCCGACTGGTTCAGTCCGGATTACTACCGCGACCCGGCGGCGCGCGATCCGCGGCAGGCCATGCCGACCGCGGCCAGGTCCATGCGCGGCGGCTCCTTCCTGTGCCACGAATCCTATTGCAACCGCTACCGGGTTGCGGCGCGCGGTTCGAACACGCCCTCCAGCACCGCGTCAAACTGCGGCTTCCGGGTGGCGGCCGATCCAGCCTGAGCGCAACCCGGGAGCCGGCGCAGTGCAAGGAAAATCAGCCGCCTTCATGCGCAGCCGTTGCTAGCACACCCGCTGTTCCCGGCGCGCCGCCGCCGCGGGGCGTGCGGGAAGCTGCGCCGCGCCGCGCCGGTCCAGCCGGCCCGCCAGCGTGGTCAGCGCCAGCGCGCCCAGCACCACCAGCGCGCCGATCCAGGGCGTGGCCAGGAGGCCCAGCCGCGCCACGATCAGGCCGCCGGCCCAGGCGCCGCCGGCGATGCCGACATTGAAGGCGGCAATGTTCAGGCCCGACGCCACGTCCACCGCCTGCGGCGCATGGCGTTCGGCCTGCCGCACCACGTATACCTGCAGGCCGGGCACGTTGCCGAATGCGACCGCGCCCCAGGCCAGCACGGTGGCCACCGCGAGCCACGGCTGCGACGCGGTGAAGGTCAGGATGAACAGCACCGCGGCCAGCAGCCCGAACACGATCTGCAATGCCCGCACCGGACCCTTGCGGTCTGCCAGCCTGCCGCCCCAGATGTTGCCGGCCGCGACCGACACGCCATACACCAGCATCACCCAGCTCACGCTGGCGGCGGAAAAGCCGCTGACCTGCTGCAGCATCGGCGCCAGGAAGGTGAAGGCGATGAAGGAGCCGCCGTAGCCGAGTGCGGTCATCGCATAGACCAGCAGCAGGCGCGGCTGCTTCAGCACCGCCAGCTGCTGCCTGACGGACGCCGCCGGCGGTGTCGGGATGTCGGCCGGCACCAGCGCCAGGCTGCCCAGGAAGGCGAGCACGCCCAGCGCCGACACGGCCAGGAAGGTGGTCTGCCATCCCAGCGTCTGGCCGATGAAGGTGCCCAGCGGCACGCCGGTCACCAGCGCCACCGTCAGGCCGGAAAACATCAGCGCGATCGCGCTGGCCGCCTTTTCCTTGGGCACCAGGCCGGTGGCGATGGTGGAGCCGATGGAAAAGAACACGCCATGCGCCAGGCCGGTCAACACGCGCGCGGCCATCAGCGCACCGTAGCCGGGCGCCAGCCAGGCCACCAGGTTGCCGGCGGTGAACAGCGCCATCAGCCCGAGCAGCAGCGGCTTGCGGCGCATGCGGCCGGTGGCGGCGGTCAAGAGCGGCGCGCCGACCGCCACGCCGAGCGCATAGAGGCTGACCAGGAGGCCGGCGGAGGGCAGCGACACCGACAGGCTGGAAGCGATGGTGGGCAGCAGCCCGACGATGACGAATTCGGTGGTGCCGATGGCGAATGCGCTGAGTGTCAGCGCCCAGAGTGCGAGAGGCATCATGATTCCCTTGGTGTGAACGATGCCGTAGTCTGGGGCAGGAAGGCACGCGGAAAAACCGGCTTGACTACGATACACTTTTGCCCCGGAGTCACGAATGCTCAATATCGATGCGCTGCTTGCCTTTGTCTCCGTGGTCGATGCCGGCTCGTTTTCAGCGGCGGCGCAACAATTGGGGCAGACGCCGTCCGGCGTGAGCCGCACCATCGCGCGGCTGGAGACGCAGCTCGGGGTAACGCTGATCACCCGCACCACGCGCCGGCTGGACCTCACGGCGGAAGGCGAATGGCTGCTGGCGCGCGCCCGCCAGGTGCTGGCCGACCTGCGCGAGACCGAAAACGAACTGGCCGGCAGGCTGCGCCAGCCGTCCGGGCTGGTGCGCATCAACGCCGCCAGCCCGGTGCTGGACCACCTGGTGGCGCCGCTGGCGGCCGAGGCGCTGGAGCGCTATCCCGGGCTGCGGCTGGAACTGGTCAGCGGCGAAACCCTGGTCGACCTGATCGAGGAACGGGTCGACGTGGCCATCCGCATCGGCAACCTGGCCGATTCCACCCTGAATGCCCGGCGCCTGGGCAGCAGCCGCCTGCGCCTGCTGGCCGCGCCCGGCTACCTCGAGCGGCAGGGCATGCCGCTGCTTGCCGCCGATCTCGCGGCCAGGCACCGGGTGCTGGGTTTCACCGCTCCGGCTTCGCTGAACATCTGGCCGCTGCGGCACGACGGCAGGGAAGGCTACCCGGTGACGCCGGCCATTGCCGCTTCCAGCGGCGAAACCCTGCGCCACCTGGCGCTGGCCGGCGCCGGCATCGTCTGCCTGGCCGACTTCCTGACCCGGGCCGACCGCGACGCCGGCCGCCTGGTCGAGGTGCTGCCCGACTGCACGCTGGCCTGGTCGCAGCCGGTGTGGGCCGTGTTCTACCGGCAGGGCGCGCTGGCGCCAAGGGTGTCGGCGGTGGTGGACCTGCTGGCCGAGCGCCTGACCGGGCAGACGCTGGACAATGACGCCGCGCCCGGCCTACCTTCTTGACCGGCGGTACAGCGCCAGCAGCAGACCGGTGCCCAGGCCCCAGGCGGCATTGACGCACAGGCCGGTCAGCATGTTGTTGGGCTTGAAGCCGCCCGCCATCGGCAGCCCCTTGATCGGCGCGACCACGAACCAGGCCACCAGCGTCGGGAACACCATGCCGAACAGCAGGCACTTGACGACGAAGCACGGCGTCACCGGCCAGCGCCGGCTCAGCGCATGCAGCACGATGCCCCAGACGCCGCCCCAGAACGCGGCCGAGATGAATTGCGGCACGGCCAGCGGGCCGACCGCCTTGGTGGCATAGGGCGTGGCCTGGGTGATGCCGGCCGATGCCAGCAGGCCGAGCACGGGCTGATGCAGCGCCAGCACCGCGATGAAGCCGGCGGCGAAGGCGACCAGCCATTGCACGCTGCCTTGCAGCGCGTCGGGTGAGTGATGGGTTCGGACCTGGTTCAAGGCAATGTCTCCCGGCTGAGGTGGGGCTGAGGTGGAAAAACGTCGCCCATGCTACCCCGGCGCCGGCCGCGGCGCTTTGCGCCGGTTCGCCTGGCCGGACCTGCCGGCTTCGGAAGACGCGTCAGCGATGCCCCGCATGATGCATGCGCCGCACCGCCTGCCGCGTGCATTCCACCAGCCGCGCATTGCGCCGCGGCGCCGGCCGCGCGCAGATGGCCTTGATGGCCGCCGGGTCGCCGATCACGGTGAGTCGCTCGCGGGCGCGGGAAAACGCGGTGTAGAGCATGCCGCGATGGACGAAGGCGGGCGAGCCGGTGGTGCAGACCACGATCACTTCCTGGTATTCCGAGCCCTGCGCCGCATGCACCGTCAGCGCATAGGCCAGCGCCAGGCTGTCGAGCGCGCCGCCGGGAAACAGGATCTCGCGGCCATCGTCCAGCGCCAGCGCCAGGTGCAGCACGCTGGTGCCGGCGTCGTCCACCTCGCAGCCCGTTACGGTGCCCGTGTCGCCGTTGACCACCAGCGCCAGTCCTTCGTCGTCCAGCGCCAGGTTGCGGCGGATGATGACGCGGTCGCCGACGTGCAGCGCCGTGCCGGGAATGCGCTTGCCGGACGGGTTCAATACCTGGCGCAGGGCTTCGTTGACATAGGTGGTGTTCCAGCCGGGCGTATGGAGTTCGCCCTTGCGGCGCGGCATCAGCAGCGCCACCCGTTCCAGGCCGCAGCGCCGCACCGCGTCCAGGTAGGCATGCACCACGCGGGACAGGCCGACATCGTCCGGCGGCGGCAGCGAACGCGAAAAGCGCACCCCTGGCCGGTCATGGCAGTCGACCGCGCCCAGGCGGCATTGCTGCACCAGGTCATGGATGCCGCCGTCGTTGCGATGCCCCTGGTGCAGCCGGTGATGGTCGCCGGGCAGCAGCAGGACGTTGGCCAGCACGTCGCCGGGACCGACCGAGGCCAACTGGCCGGTGTCGCCCAAAAGGATCAGGTGGCAGTCGGGCGGCAGCGCATCGAACAGCGCGCGGGCCAGCACCAGGTCCAGCATCGACGATTCGTCCACCACCACGATGTCAGCCTCCAGCGGCTGCGCTTGGTCATGCACATAGCCCTCGTCCCGCACGCCCAGCAGGCTATGCACGGTGACGGCGGCGCAGCCGTAGCGCCGCACCCGGCCGGACAGCACCTTGGCCGCCTTGCCGGTCGGCGCGCAGAACAGGATGCGGCGCTCGCGCGCCACATGGGCCAGCACTTCCATCATCGCGGTCTTGCCGCAGCCGGGGCCGGCGGTCACGGTGTGCACCAGGTGCGACGAGGTCAGCATGCGCTGCAGCGCCTTGCGCTGCCCGGCGTCGAGCGCGAAGTCGTGGCCCACGGCCTGCTCGGCCGCGCTGATTTCCGCCTCCAGCACAGCGGCGTCCAGCGCCACCATCGGTGCGGCCATGCGCAGCGCCCGCCGCGCCAGGTGCAGCGCCAGCGCCTGTTCGCAGTGATACAGCGGGGTTGGATAATGGCAGCCGTCCTTCACCACCAGCGGTTCGCCGTTTTTTTGCGCCGCGTCCAGCGCCGCGCCGGGTGGCACGTCGGGATCGCAGGCGGCAATGCGTTCGGCCAGCGCGTCGGCATCGAGAAAGCTGTGGCCGTTGCGCTCGCAGCCGCCGCGCAGCGCATGGGTGGCCAGCGCCGCCATCCTGGACTGGTGAAAACGCGGAAAGGCCAGGCAGGTCAGGGCGATCCGGTCGGCCGCCGTAAAGACATAGCCTTCCACCTGCCGGATCGGCGCATACGGATCGGCGCCGAACACGCTCCATGCCTGGCGCACCGGCTCGGCGGCATCGGCCACCAGCGGCAGCAGCCAGTCGGCCAGGCGGCGCAGCACGGCAGGCCTGATGCCTGTGGCGCCGACCCGGCCCGACAGGTCGCGGCAGATCAGCGCGGCGGTGTCGAGGCCCTCGGCGGCCGCGACGCGGCGCCGGGTGACTGGGGAAAAATCCACCGCATGCGGATTTTCGATCAGCAGATCGCGCAGTTCGTGCAGCCGGCCGTCGTAGTGCGCAACGAGTTTCTGCGCGGTGGCTGCGCCGCAGCCGCGGAAGTTGGCCTTCAGGTGGGCGGTCAGCGCCTCGGCCGAGCACGGCAGGTCGACCGTGGCGGCCGCCACCAGGATCTGCGGGCCGTACTTCGGATGATGGACGATGCGTCCGGCCAGCCGGTAGCGGTTGCCGGCCGACAGCCCGGCCAGCGCCTCGCCGACGCAGGTCAGGCGCTTGCCGTCATCGAGGCGCACGTTGCCGCGGCCCCATTTGTCGTTGTAGACGGCGAGCGAAGAAAGGATGCCTGCGACCTGGTCCATGGAAGGGAAACAATGAGAGCGGGTGAAATCGGCCAATGAAAACACCGCCCGGTCTTCACGATCCGGGCGGCGCAGGGGACCTGCCGTGTCATGCCGCCACGCGGTGCGGCGGCAGGGAGGTCAGAACGGGATCGCGTCGTCTTCCAGTTCGAATTCCGACAGCGCCGGCTGGCTGGACTTGCGGGTGGTGGCAGTGGAACTTGCCGCATCGGCGCCCGCCTTGCCGGCCTCGTGCGACTCGTCGCCATGCGGCCGGCCGCCCAGCATGCGCAGGTCGTCGGCGATGATCTCGACCACGTAGCGCTCGACATCGTCCTTGCCGGTCCACTTGCGGGTCTGCAGCCGGCCTTCGACGTAGACCAGCGAACCCTTCTTCAGGTACTGTCCCGCGATCTCGGCCAGCTTGCGGTAGAGCACCACGCGATGCCACTCGGTGGCTTCGCGCTTTTCGCCGGTGGCCTTGTCCTTCCAGGTCTCGGTGGTGGCCAGCGTGAACTGGGCGACGCTGTCCCCGGCGGCGGTGGAGCGCGTTTCCGGGTCGCGTCCGAGATAGCCGATCAGGGTGACTTTGTTCAAGGTACTCATGCGATTCTCCTTCAGGGTGCGTAATGCGTGCTTGTTGACTGCTTCTTCACTGCTTGTTGATTACTGCTTGACTGCCTAATGAATGTCGAGCCGCACGCGCTGTTCCGCGTGGGCGCCCGGCACCGCCATGCCGGCCTTCAGCGACGCCGCGATCGCCTTCTTGTCCGGCGTCGGCGGCGGCGGTTCATGCCGCACCAGGAACTGCGGCGGCAATGCCTCCTCCTGGTCGATCACCACCAGCGGCGGGTTCTTGCGCACCGCCAGCGAGAACAGGGCGGTGGTTACCTTGTCCCGTCCGGCAGTCTGCATCAGGTCCAGCGCCAGCCTGCGGCCGCGCTCGGCCGCGCGCAGCAGGCCCGCATGGCGGGCTTCCAGCGCGGCGATGGTCTGTTCCACGCCGCGGGCGGCGGTCTCGACGTTGCGGACCATCTTGGCCAGGTTTTCCAGGCGCTCGTCGAGCGGGCCGGAGATGCTGTCGAGCGTGTCGGCGATCAGCTTCGGATCGTCATGCTGCTCGGCCAGGATCTCGGCCAGCCGCCGGTACTGCGCGGCCAGCTCGAAGGCTTCGAACACCGGGTTCATGCTGCCATGCCCAGCTGTTCTTCGTTCTGGGCTTCCAGCCAGGCCTTGCGCTCGTTCTTCAGCGCGGTCAGGTCTGCCAGGGTCTCGTTGTCCGAGAGCGCGGTCGCCACCCGGTAGGCCGCCGAAAATGCCTTGAACAGGTCGTCCAGCGTGACGGCGCCGGAAATGGCCTGGCGCATCTCGGCCTTCTGCTCTTCCGACACGGTGCGCTTGACCGGCGCATCCACGCCCGCATCCAGCCAGGACAGCAGCTGGCGGCCGGTTTCCATGTCCGGCTTGAAGATCGAGCCATCGAACAGACGGGTGCGGTCCTTGCCGGCAAAGGCCATATGGTGCAGGTCCAGCTCCAGGAAGGTGGTGAACTCGTACTCGATGCCGTCGCGCATGATGGGCGCCAGGCCAATCTTGCGCACGGTCTGGCGGCCGGTCCGCTCATCCTTTTCCTGCACGTACTCGGTCTTGGCGCGCATGGTCGCAATGATGTGGCACTTGCTCTGCAGGAGCGCTTCCACCAGCGCATTGTGCTCCGGCGTGACCTGCCGCCATGCCTGCCAGCTGTTGCCCGACTTGTCGGCGATCTTGCCCTGCCGGTCGAGCGAACCGCCTTCGCCGGTCCAGGCATGGGTCAGGCTGTCGACGATGATGGTCTGCACGCCGGCATCTTCCAGCGCATGGATCGCCTCGACATAGCGGGCCGGGGTGTACGGCGGCGTCAGCTGCAGCACGTCGTAGCCTTCCGGCAGCAGGTCGGCATACAGGTCGCCGCTGCCGTGCTCGGTGTCGATCATCCCGATCCGTCCACCCAAACCGCCGGCGATCAGCAGCGCGGAGTAGGTCTTGCCGCTGCCGGCCGGTCCGGACATGCCCAGACGGAGCTTGGCGCGGCGCTTTGTAGCACGATGAATTTCAAATCCAGCCATGATGACTCTCTTCCTTTCAGTTTGGGTTTCCTGCATCTGTTGCCGACGGCCGACTTCCTCGAACCACTGCATGCCGCCATCGTCACTACTGTCCTGCTCGTCCATGTCACCTCCCTTGCTGCCCGATGTGGCTTAAAGAGCGACTTAAAAGGTAGTTCAATAATTGCTGCGGGCGCTGCTGCGCAGGGCCGGCCTTACGTCGGTGAAGCTCAGTGCAGCTTGCGCGCGCGCGCCGGGGCGTCGTTCGCCGCCATCGGCAGCAGGTCGCCAGGCGGCAGCAGGGCGCTGGCCTGCGTCACCGTCAGCCGGCCCTTGCGCACCGCTTCCAGCACCGCCGCCTCGCGCGCCTTGACGTCGCTGCCCAGCGAAGGCATCCAGCGCACCGGCTCGCGCTTGATGCGGGCCTGCTGCACCGCCCTGGCGTAGTTGTCGCCGAACACCGTGCGTGCGGCGCCGACGTCGCCAGCTTCCAGCAGCGGCAGCGCCAGGCCCCAGGCACGCGCCATTTCCTCGGTCCAGACGATGGATGCCGTCTCGTCGCGCGGCAGCATGTCCCAGGCTTCCTCGGCATCCGGCCGGCCGTCGGCAATGCGCACGACGATGTCCGACACCTTCAGCCGTCCCTGCACTTCCATCCGGCAGCGCGACAGCGCGCCCAGGATCGCGGTCTCGTCGAAGTCGGCCAGGTCACCCGCCAGTATCCTGGCGGCAGCCGCCGACAGCGTCTGGCCGCAGATTTCCGAGGTCACCAGTATCGCGTCCACCAGCACGCCTTGCGGCGCCTGGACGGGCGGGCTGACTTCGAATGTGTCCGAATTGATCGGTTGGGAATAACGAACTCTCAGCTTTTTCATGGCACTCCAGGCTTAACCTTCCTCAGTGATCGGATGAATCTCGGCGGCTCTTGTGCCAGCACAAAAAACGCCTAAATTGGTTGCAATACAACAACGAAAAATCCGGGGTCCTCGGCTACACTAGGCGGCATTCGTGGCAACCATCCCGGACCGGGCGCCGCACGCCATTCGTGAAGAATCCATAGCGAGGGAGAACGTCGATGAACAGCAGCCAGATCAGGCACAAGAACTTCCACGCCCTGTTCAACGACTACATCGCCCGTCATCCCGACCAGCCGCAACGCGGCATGCTCAAGCAGTTCGCCCAGCAGCTGGGCTTGTCCGACCGTTACCTCAGCCACATCAAGTGCCAGCGCAAGAACATCGGCAACAGCGTGGCCCGCGCGATCGAAACCGCGTTGAACCTGCCGCACGGCTGGATGGACCGGGAACACGACCGGCCCGCGCCGCCGGCCGATGAACGCGAAAGACTGTTCCTCGACACCGCGCTGACCCTGTTCCGCGCCCAACCCGACTACGCGCGCGAGCTGATGCTGGATCTTCTGCGCCAGCAACTGGCAGCGCCGCGCGCCAACCTGCCGCCGACCGCGCTCAACGACACGACGACGGCCTGACAGGCGGGGGCAAACGCCACAGCCACGGACGGCAATTCAGGCAGCATTAAGGCAGAGCTGCCATCGTAATTAATGAAGGAAAGTTCGGCATGTGTCTGCCGATCGGTGATTGTGAAATGAACTGTATATAAACACAGTGCATATGTTAACCAAATCTGCGACCAATTGCAATACCTTTCCGGTAGTGTTTGCTGAAAAAATCAGCAGGGAGTCACAAGGTAAAACATTGGAAGAAAATCATAAAGCACTGTTTCTAAATAAAAATAAAATCTCTGGCAGTGCTTTTCGTCTCCATCGAAGATGAGGTTGCAGAGCCGCTTTTTCAAGGGGTTTCGTGCGTGACCAAAAGGTAGTCGAACGTGGGTGCGAAGTGTTATCAGGCGTGCTTTCGCAGTGGATAAAGCAGGGCGAAAATGCTCGAGGAAATGTTGTCGTGTCATTAATCCTCGCGCGCAGGTCCATGTCCTCCCTTAATCCACCCGCTTAATTGTCGAGTTTTAAGTCGGGCAACCGCAGAGGCGGCCAGCCGCGGGCGGGCGCGGCATGGGCGGCAGCAAGCCGCCCGCTCCCGTGGTCGGGAAAGGGGTGCGGCCCGCCGGCCAGTGCGCAAACCCACTATTTAAATAGTCGCCATGCTGCTTGCGTGAAGCGAGCGCCCTGACGTGGGCACAGGGGCCTGCAGGGGGAGGAAAAGTCCGCTGCCACGACTCCATTCACAGGCCTGACCGGATTTCCGCGAGGGGCCTTGGGCAGCCGGTATCGGGCTGCCCAAGGCAGTTGCGGTTCGATTTGCAACCAGGCCAGCGCTTCCCTCTGCCTGAAAGGGCATTACCGGAACCTCAAGGAGGCATATGGCGTGGAAAGGCTGGCCATCATCCTTGCAAAGCATCGGCGCATTTCATGCATGTGACCCGGCATGGCCATGCGATACGGATGGAGATCGCCTTTGATGCGGGAGGGCAGGGCGCTGGCCGGTCCCTGAACAAGTATTACCCGCACGAGGGCGTCGTCACCGTGCGGGACGGATAGGTAATGCCTAGCGCCCCCGTCGGTCCGGGAATGGCGCTTCACAGCCCGCTGTCCATTTCCTCTGCGTATAAAGTATACAAGAGGAAAATCGCCCCTTCAGGCGGCTGTGCCGGCAGCAGTGATGCGCTGATATGCCAGCCCCGCCAATGCCACGTCCTGCAATCCCACGCCCACCGCCTTGTAGATCAGGATGTCATCCGCGTCGCTGCGCAGCGTGACCTTGCCGGCCACCAGGTCGCCGAGTTCATGGATGCGGCCGGCATCGACCGCGCCTTCCGCAGCCCGCACCAGGTCGCCTGCCTCGCGCAGCGTCTGGGTGCGCCACTCCACCACCACGGCCGCGGCCCGCGCCAGGGTCGTGTCGTCCAGTTCGCGCGTGTGGGGCAGGCTCGAGCCTACGGCGGCGAGGAAGGCGCCGGGCTTGAGCCATTCGCCGAAAAACAGCGGCTCGGTCGAGCGCGATGCGGTCACCACGATGTCGGCCTCGCGCACCAGCTGCTCGGGCTGGGCAATCGCCACGTCCACGTTGCACAGCGCCTGCAGGCGCTCGGCCAGCCCGGCCGGCGCATACGGATCGCACACCAGGATGCGCCGCAGCGGGAAGGCCAGCGCGAACTGCTGCGCATGCTGGATGCCCTGCACGCCGGCGCCGAACAGGCCCAGCACGGACGACTCGGGCCGCGCCATGTGGCGCGCGGCCAGCACCGAGCAGGCGGCAGTGCGCAGGCGGGTGATGGCGCCGGCATCGAACGACGCCAGCGGCCGGCCGGTCTCGGTGGAGAACAGCAGGATCACGAACTGGAATTGCCCCTTGATCGTGGTATAGACCTTGGCGCCGGTCACGCCCTGCGCGGGAATCACCGCGCCCAGCGTCGACAGCTTGACGCCGCCCGCCTCGGTACGGATGCGCTCCTGCATGGCGGCGTCGCCGGCGGCGAAACTGGCGAACGCATCGCGCATGGCGGCTTCGGCATCGGCAGCCGTCACGTGGCTGTCTATCATGGCATCGGTGATATGGATCAAGGGACTTCCTTTCGTCAGGTGGAGGGGGAGGGTGCGGCCGGCGGCCGCAGCGAGGCGTTGGCCGCGTTGTGCACATGCTGCGCGGCGAGCAGGGCGGCCAGTTCGGCGTTGCCGGCAATGACCGCCTGCAGGATCTGGGCATGCTCTTCCCAGTTCTGCCGCGCTCGCTGCGCGCCCGCATTGGCAAACAGCATTACGGTACGGGTGCGCAGCGAGCGCACCATGTCGGTCAGCACGTCGTTGCCGGCCACGGTGGCCAGCAGTTCATGGAAGCGGTTGTTCAGGTCGGCCAGCAACGCGACCTTGTCGGTCCTGGCGGCTTCGATGCCCATGTTCAGCACCGCCTGCAGGTCGGCGACGGCCTTGTCGTTGCGGCGCTGCGCGGCCAGCTTGGCGTTGAGGCCTTCCAGCGTGGCCCGCACCTCGACCAGGTCGCGCGCGACTTCATTGGACAGGAAGGCGACCGAAGCGCCGCGGCGCGGCTCGATGGTCACCAGCCCTTCGGAGGCCAGCGCGCGCAGCGCCTCGCGCACCGGGATGCGCGAGGCACCAAGCTCATCGGCCAGCTTGCCCTCCACCAGGCGGTCGCCCGTTTTGAGGTCGCCGCTCAGGATGCGGGCGCGCAATGTGTCCCGGATCACCTCTCCCAGCGAGACATGCTGGTCGGCCAGCTTGCCGGGCAAAGGCTGCGATTCGGAATTAATGAAAGGAAAGTTGGACATGAGATTGCTTACAGGAATGGGATACAGAACATTGTATGCCAGCCGCACCTCGACAGGGCTGCGCTGCACCAAAAGCGGCAGGTAGCGCGTGTTCCATGCCTGTTCGGGTGGCGAGCAGCATGGCCGCCCAACCTTGCCTCCCATCATTAAAATCAGCTCTCGATATATTGTATACCGTTAGAACACCTATTGGCTCATTCTGCGCTTTTGTACGCAATCCCGAAGCGATATCGCCGCCCCCTTCGTAGTGGGAACGCTTCTTGCTCATCAGTGCATCACCCGCTGCCTCATTTTTCTTCGAACTTGCTTGTTGCCGGTCGAGATTAAACGGTATACAGTGTACCAAGTTGGAAGGAGACAGTTTTATCTATAACTATTTAATTGGGATGAAGCAATGCAAAATGCCATTACCCTTACCGCTGCTCACTGGTTTTATCTGGCAGGGGTCGCCGCCGTCGTAGTCACCATGATTTTCCGGGCCAATGTGGTCGTACCCTCGGTGGTCGCCACATTCTTCGTCGTACTTGCGCTATCGGGCAGCCTCATCACCGCACTGGGAGGCATCTTCACCGCGAGCCTGGTTGCCGCCAAGGAACTGTTCAATATTTTCCTCGTCATCGCCTTCATGACCGCGCTGCTCAACGCGCTCAAAACCATACAGTCCGACGTACGCATGGTGGAGCCGTTCCGGCTGGTGATGAAGAACGGCCATGTCGCCTACTTCATGCTGGCGGCCATCACCTACGTGATTTCGCTGTTCTTCTGGCCGACCCCGGCGGTGCCGCTGGTGTCGGCCATCCTGCTGCCGGCAGCGATCGCCGCCGGCCTGCCGCCGCTGGCGGGCGCGATGGCGATTGCCATCGCCGGGCAGGGCATGGCGCTGTCGTCGGACTATGTGATTGGTGTGGCGCCCGGCATCAGCGCCAAGGCAGCCGGCGCCGGCGTCAGTGCCGCGCTGGTGGCCGACCGGGCACTGTTCCTGTCGCTGATCACCGGCGTGATCGCGCTGGGCCTGGGTTATCTGATGACCCGCAAGACGTTTCAATCGGCCAGCCCCTTGCATCTGGAACAATGGCAGGCCACTGCCAGCGCCAACGGCACGGCGGACCTGGACGGTCCCGGCACCTTTGAAAAGGCCGAGATCGCCCATGGCACCGAGCGCGCGCCGCTGGCCACCGAGTCCGACATCGACGCGCTGCTGATGCTGCAGAGCCAGCGTCGCAACCGCTGGTCCAAGATCTTCGCCGTGGTCACGCCGCTTGCCTTCCTGGCAGTAGTGCTGGTGATGGTGCTGCCGAAGATGGGCACCGGGCTGCCCGACCTCAAGGGCGGCGACGCGGCGGCGCTGGTGGGCGGCGTGGCGGCCTTGCTGATGATGCTGGTGACGCTGGTGTCGGTCGGGCCGCGCCGCATGCTGGACGTCTGCCCCGACCATGTGACCGACGGCCTGGTGTTCGCCTTCAAGGCGATGGGCTCGGTGCTGCCGATTGCAGGCTTCTTCTTTCTGGGCGCCAGCGAAACCGCGGCCCAGGTCCTGGGCGTAACGGCCGACAAGGCGCCCAGCCTGCTGTTTGAACTGGTGCAGGCCGGCAAGGATTTCATTCCGGACAGCCGTATCTTCGTCGCATTCGGCGTGCTGCTGGTGGGCATGATCACCGGCATCGACGGTTCGGGATTCTCGGGCCTGCCGCTGACGGGCGCGCTGTCCGGTGCATTGGGTCCGGTGGTCGGCCTTAATCCCGCCACCCTCGCCGCGGTCGGCCAGATGGGCGCGATATGGACCGGTGGCGGCACCCTGATCGCCTGGTCGTCGCTGATTGCGGTAGCCGGCTTCGCAAGGGTGCCGGTGCTGGAGGCGGTGCGCATGTTGATGCTGCCGGTGCTGATCGGGCTGGCCGTGGCGACGCTCGCGTCCACCATGATCTGGTAAGCCGTTACTGGCTGGCATGGCGGCGATGGTATCCCGCGCCATGCTGCCGCGGCGGCCGGGCTGAAAGCCTGGTGGAAGTGGCCAGGAGACGGCTCGGCCCGGCGCACGTGCCAAACGCCAGCATGGCGACAGCGCCGCGTGTCCTGGGCCGGCAGCGCCCGCTTCGGCAGCGGCGCTCGGCAGCGCCCGAATCGCAAATTCAAACAACTGTAAAAAAACCGCGATACGGGATAGACAAACAAAAAGAACGGTATACAATATACTGAAAATTCTAAAAACACGGCGAAGCCCGCCAAGGCAATCCGCAGGCCAAGCTGGAAACGATGTTCAAGCGCAGCGCAGTACCGGCGCTTTTAATTACCCCAACCTTGAATTGGAGATGACCATGACTGCATTAATGAACCGGGATGAATTTCGCACTGCGCTTGAAAACGCGATCAAGGGCCGCAGCGCCAACACCTCGCCGTTCAGCCTGGCCTGGGCCAACGGCACCCTGAGCCGCGAGCACCTTGCGCGCTGGGCGGAGAACCATTACCACTACGTCGGCCCGTTCGCCGACTACCTCGGTTATCTCTATGCACGCATGCCGGAGCGTTACACCGAAGCCAAGGACTTCCTGCTGGCCAACATGTACGAGGAAGAAATTGGCGGCGACCGCCACACCGACCTGCTGATCCGCTTCGCCGAAGCCTGCGGCACCACCCGCGAGCGCGTGGTCGATCCGGACAACATGTCGCCCACCACGCTGGGCCTGCAGAGCTGGTGCTACGCGGTGGCCATGCGCGAAGACCCGATCGTCGCCGTGGCGGGCCTGGTGGTCGGCCTGGAATCCCAGGTGCCGTCGATCTACCGCAAGCAGACGCCGACGCTGCGCGAGAAATACGGCTTCACCGACGAGGAAGTCGAATTCTTCGACCTGCATATCTCGTCCGATGAAATCCACGGCGAGCGCGGCTACCAGATCGTGCTGGAGCATGCCAACACGGTCGAGCTGCAGCAGCGCTGCCTGAAGATCTGCGAACTGGGCGCCCGCATGCGCCTGCTCTACACCACCGCGCTGTATCACGACTATGTCGAGCAGCGCGGCGAAGCCCCGGCCCTGGCCAACGCGGCCTGAGTCCAGCGGGCAGGGGCGCCGCATGCGATGCAACGCGGCGCCCCGGCAGTTCAGCACCATTTCAACAGGGCCATGCAATGAGCAATCCACAGCAGTTTTCCAATTACATCGATGGTGAATGGACCGTGAGCGTGACCGGCCGCACCTTCGAAAACCGCAACCCGGCCGACAGCAGCGACCTGGTCGGCCTGTTCCAGGCCTCCAGCGCCGACGATGCGCGCCAGGCCGTGAAGGCCGCCGCCGCCGCCTTCGACGGCTGGAAGAAGACCCCGATTTCCAAGCGCGCCGCCATCCTCAACAGCGCCGCCGCGTATCTGGAGCAGAACGCCCAGCGCTTTGCCGAGGAATTGACCCGCGAGGAAGGCAAGGCGCTGGCCCTGGCCAAGGATGAAGTGCTGCGTTCGGCGCAGACGCTGCGCTTCTATGCGGTGGAAGGCCAGTCCTTCAGCGGCGAGACCTATCCGCAGGACGATGCCGACATGATCGTCTACAGCCAGCGCGAGCCGCTGGGCGTGGTCACCGTCATCGCGCCGTGGAATTTCCCGGTCTCGATCCCGGCCCGCAAGATCGCGCCGGCGCTCATCACAGGCAACACGGTGGTATTCAAGCCGTCCAGCGAAGCGCCGCTGTCGGGCCTGCGCCTGGCCGAGGCGCTGGTGCAGGCAGGCATTCCGAAAGGCGTGCTGAACTTCATCACCGGCCGCGCCGGCGACATCGGCGCCGCCATCACCGAGGCGCCGGAAGTGCGCGCCATTTCCTTCACCGGCTCCACCGCGGCCGGCCAGCATATCCACCGCTCGGTGGGCATGACCACCCGCACCCAGATGGAACTGGGCGGCAAGAACCCGCTGATCGTGATGGAAGACGCCGACCTCGACCGTGCGGTGGACCTGGCGGTCAAGGGCGGCCTGTCGCTGTCGGGCCAGGCCTGCACCGGCACCAGCCGCATCCTGGTGATGGCGCAGGTCAAGGCACAGTTCACCGAGAAGCTGCTGGCGAAGGTGAAGTCGATGAAGGTCGGCAGCGGCGCATCGGGCGCCGAGATCGGCCCGCTGGCCAGCGAGAAGCAGATGGAAAACGTGCTGTCCTATGTCGCCATCGGCAAGCAGGAAGCGACCCACCTGATCGGCGGCGAGCGCCTGCAGGACGGCGACTTCGCCCGCGGCTATTACGTCGCGCCGGCGGTGTTCACGGACGTCACCCAGCAGATGCGCATCGCCCGCGAGGAAATCTTCGGCCCGGTGCTGGCCATCATCGAAGTCGACAGCTATGAGGACGCAATCGCCAAGGCCAACGACACCGAGTACGGCCTGTCGGCCGCGATCGTCACCAGCAATCCGCGCTACAGCCATCGCTTCCCGCATGACATCCAGGCCGGCACGGTGAAGATCAACCGCACCACCACGGGCAACCTGATCAATGCGCCGTTCGGCGGGCTGAAGTCGTCGAGCACCTCGACCTTCCGCGAGTCCGGACGCGCCGGGCTGGAGTTCTACACCCAGATCAAGACGGTCTATCGCGGCGCCTGAGCGCCGCCAACAAGCACAAGGGAATACACATGAAACAGGCAATCAAGCTGGAACTGCGCGAAGCGCGCCTGATGATCGCGGCCGCCATGGAAAAGGCGCACCAGATCAAGGTGCTGGAAACCATCTGCGTGGTGGACGACGGCGGCTATCCGATCGCGATGGACCGCATGGACGGCGCCCGCATCACCGGCCCGCAGATCGCATGGAACAAGGCCTTCACGGCGGCCGGCCACAAGCGCTCTACTCATCTGTTCAACACCGCGCCCAACGGCCCGGCATTGCCCGGCAATGAAGCCTTCGGCATCCAGTGGAGCTTCGACGGCAAGTTCGCGGTATTCGTCGGCGGCTTCCCGGTGGTGGTCAATGGCGAAGTCATCGGCGGCGTGGGCCTGAGCGGCGGCAACGGCGAGCAGGATACCGCCTGCGGCCTGGCGGCATTGCAGGCGCTCAAGGACGCGCTGGCAGGCGAGGGCTATGACGTGATGGTCGAGGCGGACATCAAGAAATAAGGCAGTCCCGGCCTGGCCGGGAACGGATGGAGTGGACGATGGCATACCAGGTAATTCTGTTCAATACGGACAGCAGCTTCACGGTGCAGGACGACGAGTCGGTGCTGGACGGCGCAATCCGCGCCGGCGTGCCGCTGGCGCATGACTGCCGCATGGGCGGCTGCGGCACCTGCCGCGTGAAGCTGCTCGACGGCACGGTGTCGTATGAGGACGAGCCTTTCGGCCTGAGCCCGGAAGAAGCGGCCGAAGGCTATGCGCTGGCTTGCCAGGCGCGGCCGCAAAGCGACCTGGTGATCGAGCCGGGCGCGTCGGCCGCCATGCCGGAACCGGAGCGCCGCAGCGCCGTGGTGCGCGAAGTGCGCAGCCTGTGCGACAGCGTCCACCACCTGCTGCTGGAAGTCGAAGGCGATGCGCCGCCGGTCTTTCTGGCCGGGCAGTACATGAACGTGCATCTGGAAGACGGCAGTGCCCGTAGCTTCTCGATGGCGTCCGCGCCCAATGGCAAGCTGATCGACTTCCATGTGCGGCGCATCCCCGGCGGCAGCTTCACCGACCGCCGCCTGGCCGAGTTGCGCGCCGGCGACCGGGTTGACATCACGCTGCCGCTCGGCGGCTTCCATTACCGCAGCGCGGACTACCGGCCGCTGATCATGGTCGCCACCGGCACCGGCCTGGCGCCGATCCGCAGCATCCTGCAGTCGCTGATGGACGACCCGGACTGCCCGCCGGTCACGCTGTACTGGGGCATGCGCAACGAGGCCGACCTGTACCTGGACGCCGAAATCCGGGCCTGGGGCGAGAGGCTGTACGACTTCCGCTATGTGCCGGTGCTGTCGCGCCCCGGACCCGGCTGGACCGGCCGCACGGGTTATGTGCAGCAGGCGGTCGTGCAGGACCATGGCAGCCTGGAAGAGCATGCGCTCTACCTGTGCGGCGCGCCGGCCATGGTGCGCGACGCAAAGCAGCTGTTCCTGGCCAACGGCGCCAGCGCCGACCATATCTACGCCGACAGCTTCAGCTTCGCCCACGAGTTGTCGGGCGAGCCACTGGCTGCCTGAGCCTGGCTTTACAAACCAACGATCAACCAGACGCGGACATCGTCATGCCGAAAATCCTGTTGCACAAGAACGGCCAGGTCCACGAGGGTGAGGTGAAGGAAAACACCAACCTCGTCGTGCGGGCCGGCATCAAGCAGTTTCCTTACCCGAACCTGTCCTACAGCTGCGGCATGGGCAAGTGCGCCAGGTGCGCCTGCATCGTGCTGGCCGGCGGCGAGCACCTGCCGGCGCCGAACTGGAAGGAAAAGAAGCAGCTTGGCGACCGGCTCGACCAGGGCTACCGCCTGGCCTGCCAGCTCTGGATCAACCATGACATCGAGCTGAGCCAGGACAACATCGATCCGGAGCTGGCAGCGCGCAGCGACGGCCTCACACGCACTATCTGACCCGCGAGGAGCTAGCGCCATGTACATCATCCTGACCAGCAAGCCCGGACAATACCGCACCGAGCCGGCGCAGGGCATGCGGCCGGTAGAGCAGTACGACTACCTGTTGTGCGGCAAGAAAAGGGCGGAATTCGTGCTCGCCGAAATGACCGCCGAAGGCAAGGTCAGGATCACCGAGGAAGGCGAGGGCGGCGTTGTCAATCACGTACCCTCCAAGTTCCTGCCGCGTTTTGCCACTATCGAGCAGGCGCGCAGCGAACTGAAGCATCTTGCGGGCTTCGGCACGCTGGAAATCGAACTGGTGCGCGTCGCCTGACAAGGCGGCGCCCACATCCTGGAATACCGACATGATCGAAGTCACATTCATCACCAATGACAACAAGGTCGCCACCGCGCCGGACAACAGCAACCTGCTGCGTGTATCGCTGCGCGAGCAGGGCGGCATTCCCTTCCTGTGCGGCGGCGGCAAGTGCGGCACCTGCAAGTGCCGCATCGAGAAGGGCATCGAATATACCGACCAGGTCAAGGACAAGGAACGCAAGCACCTGACGCAGGAAGACCTGGACCAGGGCTACCGCATGGCCTGCCAGACCTTCGTGCTGGAAGGCAGCATCAGCGTGTCCTGGGTGCCGAAGAAGAAGGCATGAGTCCCCATCCCCGCGCAGCCGGCCTGCGGCCATCATGCTGATCACGCCCCTCACGCTGTCCGTGATCGGCATGGCCTTCATGCTGGCGGGCATGGTCAAGGGCGTCATCGGCATGGGCTTGCCGACGGTTGCCATGAGCGTGCTCGGCCTGCTGATGGGCACGCCGGAAGCGGTTGCGCTGCTGGCGCTGCCGACCCTGGTCACCAATACCTGGCAATTGCTGGGCGGCCCCGGCCTGGGCCGGCTCCTGCGCCGCTTCGCGCCTTTGCTGGCCACGCTGGCGGCCGGTGGATTTCTCGGTTCCACCATGCTGGCGGATGCCGGCTTCGCGGGCGGCATATTGGGTGCCGTGCTGGCTGTGTATGGCGCCTTCGGCCTGCTGGCGCCACAGTTCCACGTGCCGCCGCGGCTGGAACGGCCGCTGGCGCCGGTGGTGGGTCTGTTGTCAGGGCTGTTGTATGGCTCCACGGGACTGGCGGTGATCCCGCTGATTCCCTACATGGGCTCGCTGAAACTGGACAAGGAAGAGCTGATCCAGGCATTCGGGCTGACTTTCAGCGCCTGCGCTATCGGCCTGACCCTCGGCCTGATGATGGGCGGCCGGATGCAGATGTCGGTCACCTGGACATCGCTGCTGGCGCTGCTGCCGGCAATGGCCGGCATGATGCTCGGCCAGCGCATCCGCCACCGCATGCAGCCGGACACCTTCCGCCGCTTCTTCCTGATCTGGATGCTGGTCATCGGCAGCTACATGCTGATCAAGGCGGTGCTGTGACGGCCGCCGTCATGCTCTTCTACGCATTCTCCAAACAGGCAATAACCGATCCGGGATCCTTGTAGCGACTGCGTTCGGGTTCGAACCGGAGAGTTGTCGCGCCACAGATTGCGCCCCGCTCGCCCACCCTGGCCGCTGGTCCGGACACTGCGGCATCACCGCGGTCTCCCGCAACAGGTAAGGACCGCTGCTTCATTCCAATGAAAACTGCAGAGTGATTTCTTGCAAGACAGGCATCTGCCTCGGGTGACAGGCGTTAGAATCACAGCCTTAGCAAAGCGCCCGTGATTGCGGATGCGATTCTGCATTCCAGTGGAGCATTCAACCCAAGAGGAAATATTGCGATGTCCAACGCACGAAAGGTCTTTCTGTCAGCCGGGGTACTTGGCGCATTAGGTTGGCTGGCTTCTGGTGCCTTGAACTTCAAGCGGGACAATGCCGAATCGCCAGTCGAGCCGATCGCGGTGAACCTGACGCCCGAACTGGCGCGGCTGATCGAATTCTCGGGCAAGGTAGCGGCCGCCATCGGTGTATGCAGCGCCTATGCGCTCAGGTCCGACAACGGCGACCGGCCCAGGCAGCGTGAAGACCTGATGTGGCTGTCGGACGCGCTGCACCGTTTGCAGGCGCTGGGCGCCTATATCGGCCACGGATCGGCGGACCAGATCGTCCATGCCTGCGATGGACTGATCGCTGCTTATCAGGACTACCAGGCGAAGGACGCGAAGTCGTCCAAGGCGCGCGAGTGTTTCGAGCGTCATGCGCAGCGCTTCTCCGTGGATGATGGCATTGCCATTTTCACCGCCATCCGCAGCAAGGTGCTGCCGCTGGTAATGCCGGTCAACGAGGTCGACGCGGCACAGGCGGAACCGCTTTGATCAGCCGAAATGCCGGGAACGCAGCATGCGTGGATTTCTGAAAAGCGACAATCGCGCCGCGCGGTTGGCTTGGCATGCCTGATGACCGTGAGGCCTGTTAATTCAAGGCTTGCGAGAGATACGGTTCATGTTGAGAAGTGCAGCGCCTACCGAGGGATAGAACGGTAAATGTTGCTCGAGCCTGAGGCATCATATGGCAAAGCAAAGTCCAGATACTCGCCTCCCGGTGAAGTTGAAATGTCCGCTTTTGCCAAGTAATTTTGTTTCTTGAACTCTTCAGAAATGCAGCTGCGTTAGCGGAAGAATCGCTATGTTGATGTCCTAGAATCATTCTGCAGCTTCTTTACGCAGGCCGTTCGCTTTGCGCTTTGCGAGCTGTTCAATCGCCATCGCGATGTCTGCTGCTGCCAGCGATCATTGTGACTTTGTGTCGGGCATAAGCTTCTTTGAGATCGGCCCAATACCCCGATGGCTGCGCGATGGTGATGCCTTGTTGGGCCGGCTATCTTGTTGGTCCTGGACTAACCGGGCAATCTGGAGGAGGTGCCCGAGCCGCTTGTTCTCGACAATCGCCTCATTGCTGATTTCAGAAAGACGGTTGTAGGCGGTGTAGAGTAGGGCGGCTCCATCGGCCCACGGTTCGATGCGCCCGTCGGGATATTCGTGGACGGACCGCGTTCGTCAAACCAATGGTGGTCGCTGCCGTCAATTTGGACCAGCTCGCCAGGCAATGCCGGCGGTTGTGCGGCTGGTAGATTGGTGCCGGGCGCTGGCTACGTGGAATCCATAAACGACGGCCGACATGAGCTAGCGGACGGTTTCCTTCGACAAGTCAATGCCGTGTGACTCACGCAGTTTCTCGCATGCCAGGGTCGGTCCGAAATCGGCCTAGCATTCCCGGACAATCGTCAAGGCAACCTGCGCGAACTCTTCGCCGAGCTGATGACTGCTGGGCCGATTGCAGCGTCGGGACACCAGAGCGTTAGCGCCTTGCGCTTCGTAGCGTCGTACCAAGCGCCAGACCTGGCGAACAGTCAACCCGAATCGGCTGGCTGCCTGTCCAGGCTTCAAATTGCCGTCGGCGACCCGTTGAATCACTTTCGGCCGATCCAGGGCCCGCATGGGCATCGTAATACTCCCGGCTTGATTCATGGCGCGATCCCTGTAGGCTGCCACGATGCGCTGCGTCAGAGAAAAGCGGTCATCTCAACTTTGCCGTAATAGGCTGATGCCTGATAATTTACGTTATGTTAACTAGAAAATGTCGGCGTGATCGGCAATCCTTCCAACTGTGCCATCGATGTCGTCAATCGCGCCCTGCTCGCTGCCTTGCGATTTCCCGGAAATGGAATGCGAACCAATTTGCTGCAAGCATCGCCACTTCATCGAGCTTGCCCGGTTCCTCGAAAAGATGCGTCGCACCAGGAATGATTGCAAGCCGCTTTTCACCAGGCAGAAAGTCATAAGCCGTCTTATTTAGTTCGATCACCTCCAGGTCGTCGCCACCGACAATCAACAGAGATGGCGCCCGAACCGCGGCAAGAGCTTCGTTCCCTGCAAGATCAGGACGTCCTCCGCGCGTTACCAGCGCGAGAATTTCCTGTGGGTGCCTGGCGGCAACTCGAAGCGCTGCAGCGGCACCCGTGCTCGCGCCGAACAGGCCTAAAGGCAGTGCCGGAGCGAATTCTTGCGCCCTCAGCCATGTGGCAGCGGCGTCAAGACGTTGCGTCAGCAAATCGATGTCGAATCTGTTCTGATAATCGCGATCTTCGTCGACGGTCAACAGGTCAATAAGAAGCGTGCCAAGTCCAGCCTCCCTGAGAAAAGCCGCGACATGATTGTTGCGCACACTCAGCCTGCTGCTACCGCTCCCATGTGCAAACAACACCAGTCCAATTGCATGCGCAGGCATTTGAAGCATGCCTTCCACCTGCAGTCCATCGACTGGAATATGTACGAGGATATTTGACGGGGCGTTCATCCTATTCCCCAGCCGAAATGCCTTGGAAAAAGAGAGCGGCACCCTGCTCTTCGTTTTCGCGGCGCTGGATATTGAACATCGAGATCGCCTTGTCTTTCGGCGGATCGGGAAACTGATAATACAGCTGGTTCAGATATTGACCCACTGCTTCAATGTCTTCCTCGCTCCACGTTAAGCCGGTATTGCGCTCCCACCGGCGCACCTGCGCACGAAGCGAAGCCCAGTCTTTCACGAGACGCTGGTCCCGCCAATGTACTTGAGTCGTATGACAAGCGACGCAGTGATTCTGATACAGCATTTCTCCTCGCCCCTCTTCTAGGGATGCGGCTTCGCTGCCGACAGGAGAGATAAGGAGCAGAAAGGCGCACAGGAAGCCGCAGTGACTTTTCATAAGCATGCGACCGTGAAACCGACCAGCCGACACAAACGCGGCAACCACAGCCGAGCTTGAACCGTGCAACCGGCGTATTGCCGTCGCGCAGACAGTGCTTCCCGAATCTAGAGAGGCCATCATCACCTCCGGTTAAAGACAACCATTCCAGGAGCGTCCGAGAAAAATGAGCGTGACGATCTCCGGCTAGCGTCCTGGCGTACGGCACGGTTAGTACGACAAACCGGCGCGACGCCGCCAAGTACAACTTACCAAACGCACTACGCACTACGCATTACCGCTACAGCGCATTGGTTCCCACGGCGCTGTGCCGGAGGCAGAAACACTCTTCGGAAGCGGAACCCATCTCGATAGCGCCTGAATAGCTTCAGGGACAATGTTCCAAACGCGAAAAAGCATGCGTTATCCACTCTCATCTAAGACGGCGATACGTGCGCCGAAACCTGAGACCTGATCAGGCACCGCCAACGCGATCAATGTTCCTCCGCATGTCTGACCATCAGCCGCATGGCCTTGCTCCGATTCTCCAACAAGGCAAACTTCCCCATCTACTCTAAGCAGCGCAGGCGACAAGGTTTTGCGATTCATCAGTTCCACCGGAAACCCTCAAAGCGTCATCAACGCAAGCATCAAAAGCAAACACGAGCAATATCCGAATTAACGCCAAACGCCGTTTGTCCACGCGCGATGTGTACATTGGAACCACTCCGAAGGTTAGATCTGAAAGACCCTTTAAAGCGCGAAACAGACACGAGACTAGCCTTCACCTCGAAATCTGGTAAAACAAGCACTTGCTCTCGGCAAAAACCCTTTGGCGTTAATACGAAAATTGCTTTTCGACGGCGGTTGTCGAAATGTGGCTTGATCAGAAGACAGAGGCTTCATAATGTCTTGCTGATGTTCGGACACATTCTGGTCCAACGGCCATTCTTAGCGTTTTCGACAGGAGGAGAAAAAGTGGAAAAGAAAGTTGCTGTAATTACAGGTTCATCATCGGGTATTGGCGCCGCTACTGCCCGTCTCTTTGCACGTCATGGCTACAATGTAGTTATAAATTTCTCACGGAACGCAGATGCGGCTGAAAGCGTGGCCGCCGACTGCAGGGAATACGGCGTTGAAACCTTGGTTATTCAGGCGGACATAGCGGATGATGCGCAATGCAGAGCGCTGGCAGATGCAGTGAATCAGCGGTGGGGTCGCACCGACGCCCTGGTGAACAATGCAGGTACGACGAAGTTTGTCGCCGCGGGTAACCTCGAAGGGCTTTCGGCGCAAGACTTTCACGATATCTATTCCGTTAACGTCATAGGCGCTTACCAGATAATCCGGGCCTTTGTGCCTTTATTGAAAAAATCGCCGAGCGCAGGAATCGTTAACATCTCGTCAGTCGCATCGGTCATGGGGGTCGGCTCCAGCTTGGCTTACATGGCTTCAAAGGGCGCGCTAAATGCCATGACGTTTGGCTTAGCGAGGTCGCTGGCGCCAGAGATACGGGTGAATGCAATCGGCCCAGGCATGGTCGAAACACCGTGGCTGCAAAATGGGTTGGGTCAAGAGCAGTTTGAGGCCAGACAGAGAGCGTATGAGTCAGCGACGCCTCTGGCTAGCACAATCGAGCCTGAAGATGTGGCCGAGGCAGCTTATTGGCTATGCACTGGTGCACTTAAAACCACCGGCGAATTCATGCTGGTCGATAGCGGATTTGCTCGTTTCAGCAAGCTCCCGCGCAACTAGATATTTTTTCCAGGCGGGCACCCATCACGATGAGCCACGACATGGAAGACTAGCGAAAAGCGGCGTGGCTTATTCCAGCGGGCTTTTCGATAGTTGCATCTCCAACATGCCGTCGCAGCGTTAATTCATGGGATTCTGGCACCCTGCTACCTTGCTACCCGCCTGCCTATCTGCGGGTACGTACGCACGTACGTACCCGCAAGGATCTAGAGATGTAACAGCAGTCGTTATCGTCGGCACAGCTGCAAGCACCGAGAGAGGCAATTGGTAAGCTTCGCTGCTTACCTTCCAGTCAGTCATATAAAACTGCTTTTCTGCACTGGGTCTTGATGTTGCGGCAAAATAACCACTGTATCTGTGTACGAAGAACACCTCAGCATCGTTATCCATGCCCTGCCTGAATAGGCATGAACTTCCTGAGTATGAAACCGATGTTGATCCGAGGAAAGCTGTCCAACACCTATGGAGTGGTGGGCTTTACGAGCCGGGAGGAAAGTAGGCCAGATGAGGCGAAAGCCATGCCTCATGGGTTTCGCGCTGTTGCCATTCCCTGCTCCGTTGCTGCTCGCTTAGGAAGCTTTGCCGAGAAGATTAATTGAAATCTCGCTGTGTCGAGCAATCTTAGCAATGCCTAACCACCTCTCGTGCAGATCGCACAACTGAAGCGTTTTATTTAACTCGCCTGCTCCAACACCAACTCCACCGCAGTTTCTAAAAAGAACATTTAGGTGTGCATTAGCGCCCCTGGATGAAAGTTTGTCGTCTGAAATAAGTTGTCTGTTCGGAACTAGGCAGGACTTTTTCTTACTCAGCAGTCGTTACGTTCGATTCCAGAAACCCGCGACTTCTCCATAAGCAGTGCTTGTACCCAACCGTGTGACTTGTGCCTATGACGCTTAAGCCGGATTTTGCCGACCTGCTGCGGAACGCAGTTGACCAATTGCGCCGCATGCTCCTGACAAGAGATTTTAAGAGACCAATTTAGATGCCTGAAACAGAACGGCTTGAAGAGCTTCAAAAATACGATCAACGCGATCTTGCAGGCAAAATTTAAAAGATTCCGCCGCTATCACAGCGACGACTGACGTCAGACTTAGCAGAGATAAAGACCTCATTACTCTTAAAATAATAATGACAAAATCCTTCCGTTATTACAGAGCCTTTACCCTGACCACTCTTTCACTCGCGTTTGCGCATGTGACTTCCTCCTTGGCCCAGTCCATCCCTGACGCTGGTCAGATCATGCGTGAACTGAGGCAGACAAGTCCGGGGGGAGCAAAGTCATTATCTCCGGCCAGTCCTCCGGATAAAGTCGAAGAGAGCACTGGTAATGATATTCGGATTACAGTGACTCGATTTGATATTGAAGGCAATACATCCATTTCGACCGATGATCTGCAAGACGTGCTGACGGAACAACTCGGGCGTCAGCTCAGCCTTTCTGATTTGAAAGCCGCAGCCTCCCGGCTCACTGCACTTTACCGGGAACGCGGTTTCCTCGTGGCGCGTGCCTATCTTCCCGTTCAGGACGTACAGGGCGGCAAAATCAAAATATTGATCCTTGAAGGCAACATTGCGCAGCTCCAGTTGCGCAATACGTCATCCTTGTCCGACGAGCGTGCTCAGGCATTTTTGAATCAGGCTGTGGCCGGCAGTGCGATCCGCTCCGACCAAATCGATCGGGCCCTGCTGTTACTGAATGATGTGCCGGGAGTAGGTGCTGTACGCGCAACGCTGCAACCTGGCGCCTCAGTGGGAACATCCGATCTGGTGGTGGACGTCGAGGCTGGCTCGCGGGTCGCCGGCAGCGTCGGCCTGGATAATTACGGCAGCCGTTATACCGGGGAAAAACGCTTGTCCGGCACTTTATACGTCAACAATCTGGTTGGCATAGGAGACCAAACAGTCGTCAGCGGATTGCTTAGCGACCGCAAGCTTGGATACGGAAGAGTGGGTTACTCCGTCCCGGTCGGTGGAAGCGGCCTGCGTGTAGGCACCTTTGTTTCTTCAACCAAATACGAACTGGCGCGTGAGTTTGCCGTGCTGGACGCTCACGGTACTGCCAAAAACCTGAGCATTTACGCTACCTATCCTGTTGTGCGCACCCAGCGGGCAAATCTGACGAGTTCAGTTAGCCTCGAATCGAGGCGTTTGAGCGACCGGATTGATGCAATCGGCACTGTCAATGACAAGAAAGCAAGGGTAGTTGGCCTCGGGCTGAGCGGCTCCTATCGGGATGATCTCGGCGGTGGCGGGCTCAGTAATTTCGACGTCGCCACCAATTTCGGCAAACTGTCGATCGAGTCTCCAGTGGCCCTGGCAATCGATGAAATATCTGCCAAGACCAATGGCACCTACAGGAAGGTGTCCGTCACCGGAAACCGGCTGCAACGGCTTTCCGACAATGACTCCCTTTGGCTGGCACTGAGTGCCCAGTGGGCAAGCAAGAACCTGGACTCCTCTGAAAAGTTCGTACTTGGCGGGGCCAGCGGGGTTCGTGCTTATCCACAAGGTGAAGGCATCGGCGATCAGGGGTATCTGGCATCGATCGAATATCGCCACAACTTTAGCGAGGTCTTGCAGGCAGCGCTTTTCTACGACACAGGCTCCGTCTCGATCAATCGGGAAGCATTCGATTCAGCAGCCTCGAACAAGCGCACTTTGAGCGGCATGGGCCTGGGTTTCAATGCTGTCCTCGGCGGTGCCGATCTGAGAGCATCGCTCGCGTGGCGTACCAGTGGCGAGCCTCTCTCCGTCCCGGCGGGAGCCAGCAAGTCGCCGACAATGTGGCTGCGCGCCAACAAACCTTTCTGAACGCACGGTGAACTGCGCGGTTGTGGAAATGCGCTGAACAAAGGGGCAGCAAGATCGGGCTGGTCAGGCGGATATCAAAGGCTATTCACCCGCATGATCGATCTGGCTGCATCCAGCCACAGGGCACCTCACCGAGCATATCCGCTCAAACGCTGACAAACCAGATCCTGCCCCTTTCCTGCTGAGCAATTCGTTGCCGCGTCATCAAAACGCTGGAAGCAGCGCCGCTTTCCGTTTATAAAGTGGCTTCGCCGGGGCACTGTGCCGCTGGTGAACGCTGCGAAAGGGATTGCGTTGCACATTGGCGTCTTGCTATCGGTCACAGCTTCGGTGCTGTTTGCAGTCATGTATTTACACAACGCGCCTGACTCCGTTGACGGGTGTGGAAATCTTCGGATGGCGGATGTTGCTCACGTTTCCGTTCGCCACCGTGCTGATGTGGCGATTCGGCGATTGGACGCTTGCGGCAGGCTTATTCCGGAAAATGCTTACCGCGCCGCGCGTGCTGCTCGTCCTACTCGTTACTTCGACGCTGCTGGCGATACAGATCTGGCTCTTCATGTGGGCGCCGTTACATGGCCGCGCACTTCAGGTTTCGCTGGGCTATTTCCTGCTGCCCTTGACAATGGTGCTGTCGGGCTGGCTCTTCTATGGCGAACGGCCATCGGGTCTGGAAAGGGCGGCGATCGTCTTTGCCGCGGCGGGCGTGGGCAACGAGCTGTATCACGTGGGCAGCCTGTCCTGGGAAACAATGCTTGTGGCGCTGGGTTATCCGGCGTATTTCCTGCTGCGCAAAAAACATGGCATGGCGCATCTGACCGGCCTTTGGTTCGAAATGGGCCTCATGATGCCGGTGGCCGCCTGGTTCGTGCTGCAACGGCCGGACGTTGTGGCCACGTTTCAGCACCGCCCTACCCTGCTCCTGATGATTCCTGTACTTGGGCTGATCAGCGCCGCGGCACTGGCCTGCTACATCGTGTCGAGCCGCTATCTGACATTGACGCTGTTTGGCCTGCTTGGCTACGTGGAGCCAGTGCTCCTCGTGTGCGTTGCGCTTGTGCTCGGGGAGAGTATCGCGCCGCAGCAGTGGCCGACCTATATGTCGATCTGGGCAGCTGTCATGCTGCTGGCACTAGGCGGCCTGCGGCATGCGCTGGTCGGACGACGCTGACGTTGGCTCCATTGAAAAAGGCTTCCCTCGGGAAGCCTTTGCCTTGCGCTTGCAGCACCGGGCTCGATCAGCAGGATGAGGGGAAGCGCCCCATCCCGCCGTGCCCTGCTTATACCTTGACGGTATCCGCCACCGAGCTGAACTCTTCCAGCTTGTCGAAGTTCATGTAGCGGTAGATATCCGCCGCATTCTTGTCGATCACGCCGGTGTGCTCCAGGTACTCTTCGCGGGTCGGAATGCGGCCCAGCGTCGAGCATACCGCGGCCAGTTCAGCCGAACCCAGGTAGACCTGGGTATCCATGCCGAGACGGTTCGGGAAGTTACGCGTCGAGGTCGACATCACGGTGGAGCCCTTGCGCACCTGCGCCTGGTTGCCCATGCACAGCGAGCAGCCCGGCATTTCCATGCGGGCGCCGGTGCGGCCGAGCGTGCCGTAGTGGCCTTCGGCGGTCAGCACCTGCTGGTCCATCTTGGTTGGCGGCGCAATCCACAGCTTGACCGGGATGTCGGTCTTGCCTTCCAGGAGTTTGGAAGCGGCGCGGAAGTGGCCGATGTTGGTCATGCAGGAACCAACGAAGACTTCGTCGATCTTGGCGCCGGCAACTTCGGCCAGGGTCTTGACGTCGTCCGGATCGTTCGGGCAAGCGACGATGGGCTCGTGGATGTCGGCCAGGTCGATCTCGATGACTGCTGCGTATTCGGCGTCGGCGTCCGGCGCCAGCAGCTCTGGCTTGGCCAGCCAGGCTTCCATCGAACGGATGCGGCGCTCCAGCGTACGCTTGTCCTGGTAGCCGTTGGCGATCATCCACTTCATCAGCGTGATGTTCGAGTTCATATACTCGATGATCGGGGCCTTATCCAGATGCACGGTGCAGCCGGCGGCGGAACGCTCGGCCGATGCGTCGGACAGTTCGAATGCCTGTTCGACCTTCAGCTGCGGCAAGCCTTCGATTTCCAGGATGCGGCCGGAGAAGATGTTCTTCTTGCCCTTCTTTTCCACCGTCAGCAGGTTCTGGCGGATCGCGTACAGCGGGATCGCATTGACCAGGTCGCGCAGCGTCACGCCCGGCTGCATTTCACCCTTGAAGCGCACCAGCACCGATTCCGGCATGTCCAGCGGCATCACGCCGGTGGCGGCGGCAAAGGCGACCAGACCGGAACCGGCCGGGAAGGAAATGCCGATCGGGAAACGGGTATGCGAGTCGCCGCCGGTGCCGACGGTGTCCGGCAGCAGCAGGCGGTTGAGCCAGGAGTGGATCACGCCGTCGCCCGGACGCAGCGCCACGCCGCCACGGTTGGAAATGAAGTTGGGCAGTTCCTTGTGCATCTTCACATCCACGATCTTCGGATACGCGGCGGTGTGGCAGAAGGATTGCATCACGAGGTCGGCCGAGAAACCCAGGCAGGCCAGGTCTTTCAGTTCGTCGCGGGTCATCGGGCCGGTGGTGTCCTGGGAACCGACGGTGGTCATCTTCGGTTCGCAGTAGGTGCCGGGACGCACGCCCTGGCCTTCCGGCAGGCCGCAGGCGCGGCCGACCATCTTTTGCGCCAGCGAGAAGCCCTTGGTCGATGCGACCGGGTTCTGCGGCAGGCGGAACAGGGTGGACGGCGCCAGGCCCAGCGCTTCACGCGCCTTGGCGGTCAGGCCGCGGCCGACGATCAGCGGAATACGGCCGCCGGCGCGGACTTCGTCGAACAGCACGTCGGACTTGACCTGGAATTCGGCGATCACGTCGCCGTTCTTCAGCGCGAGGCCTTCGTACGGACGCAGTTCGATCACGTCGCCCATGTCCATCTTGGACACGTCGAGTTCGATCGGCAGCGCGCCGGCGTCTTCCATCGTGTTGTAGAAAATCGGCGCGATCTTGTTGCCCAGGCAAACGCCGCCAAAGCGCTTGTTCGGGATGAAGGGGATGTCTTCGCCGGTGAACCACAGGACCGAGTTGGTCGCCGACTTGCGGGAAGAACCGGTGCCGACCACGTCGCCAACATACGCAACCAGGTTGCCCTTGGCCTTGAGTTCCTCGATCTGCTTGATCGGGCCGACCTTGCCCGGCTCGTCCGGGTGGATGCCGGTGCGGGCATTCTTCAGCATGGCCAGCGCGTGCATCGGGATATCGGGACGGGTGGTGGCGTCCGGCGCCGGCGACAGGTCGTCGGTGTTGGTTTCGCCGGTGACCTTGAAGACGGTCAGCGTCAGGCTCTGCGGCACTTCCGGACGCGAAGTGAACCACTCGGCATCGGCCCATGACTGCATGACGGCCTTGGCGTTGGCGCTGCCCTTGTCGGCCAGTTCCTTCACGTCGTGGAAGTAGTCGAACATCAGCAGGGTTTTCTTCAGGCCTTCAGCGGCCACGCCGCCGACGACTGCGTCGTCCAGCAGGTCGATCATGGGCTTGATGTTGAAGCCGCCCAGCATGGTGCCCAGCAGACGGGTAGCCAGTTCGCGCGAAATCAGCGGGCTGGTCTCGGTGCCCTTGGCGACTTTTTCCAGGAAGGCGCTCTTGACCTTGGCGGCATCGTCCACGCCAGCCGGAACGCGGTGGGTGATCAGGTCGACCAGGAAAGCCTCTTCGCCAGCAGGCGGATTCTTCAGGAGTTCAACCAGGTCGGTGGTCTGTGCGGCGGAAAGCGGAAGCGGAGGAATGCCCAGGGACGCGCGTTCGGCGACGTGGGAGCGGTACGCAGCTAGCATGAGAGTGCTCTCTAGATAAAGGATTAAAGGACAAGGGAATCGCCAGCGATTCCAGAATTCCGCTATTGTACATCAACAACTCTTATATAAGACATAAGACCAGCGAGAATAGTCGGGAATTTGTAACGTAATGTGGGATTGCGACCTCACGAGGGTGAACAGGAGGGGTGGACAGGCATGGAGGCCTGCCGCGCAGCCCAGGGCGCCATGCTCCGGCGACGAAAGGGTGCCGAAGCTTGGCGCCATACCGGGCATTAAAGGTTGCTGCCTTCCTGGTGAAGTTTCACCGGCAAATTTGCGCGTTCCGTAAATGCAACAGCCTTCTTCGCTGCGATTACGCCGATTGGCTACATGCCGTCCAGATGTTCCGCCAGGCGCCGTCCCAGGCACAGCAGCGTGACCGTCGGCGGCAGGCCCCATGCTTCCGGGATCACGGAAGCATCGCAAACGAACAAGCCCGCCGTCGATGTCTGCAGCTGCTCGTTGACGCCCTCGCCTATCCTGACGCTTCCGCCCGGATGCGCGGCAAAGTGGACGCTGCTGAAGATATGCCGGGCGCCCGCCTGCGCCAGGATGCGCCGCGCCAGGCCGACACCGTCGCGCAATTTGCGGCGGTCTGCCGGCTGCAGGGATTTGCTGATCCAGCGCGGCCCGATGGCGCCGCCTATCTCGTCGCGTATCTTCACCATCACGGTGAGCGTGCGGCGGTGGGCCAGAAGCCGGTCGATGCGACCGGCCTGGGCGGCGAATGCCTGGTACATCGGCCGCGGCAAAGTCATGTCGGCCAGGGTGATGCCCTCTTCCGGCAAATGCATGCCGGCCGCCATCGGCACTTCGGCGCCGCCGTCGATATCGTGCACCGTGCCCATCACGGCAATCACGGGGTCGGTAAAGTGCTTAGCCCGCGCCGGGCCAAGGCCGGAGGCATGCAGCAGGCGCGGGCTGCCGATGCCGCCGCCGGCGAGCACGATGACGCCGGCGAAGCGCTGCTGCACCTGCTTATGCCGCACGAATTCCACGCCGACCGCGCGGCCGCCCTGCACGATCACCCGTTGCACCGTTGCGTCCGGAACTAGTTCGGCGCCAGCGGCGACGGCTTCCTCGACCATGTTGCGGGCCGTCCATTTCGCGCCAAACGGGCAGCCATAAACGCAGCGCCAGCAGCCGGTGCGGCACTTGTCGGGCAGGATCATCTTGTCAAGCTTGTGCCAGTCATGGCCAAGCGCCCGCGCCGCTTGCGCCAGACGTGCGGCCATGGGTCCGACCAGCGCGCCGGGCAGCGGCGCCATCGGTATTTCCTGTTGCAGCGAGCGCAGCGCCGGCTCCAGGTCGATGCCGTATTTCGCGAACATCGGCATCGGCGGCGCCATGGCGGTGGCAAAGTTGATCGCCGAACTGCCGCCGGACGTCACGCCGCGCACCAGCAGCGAACCGTCCGCATTGATGAATGCGCCCTTGCCCGGCACTGCCGCCATGGCGGCCATCTGGCGCAAGGTGCCTTGCAGCGGCGCGGCGCTGCCCTGTTCCAGCAGCAGCACGCGCCAGTTGCGGCGCGCCAGATCGCGCGCGACGATGGCGCCGGCCGGGCCGCTGCCAACGATGATCGCGTCTAGGGCTTGCTCTGTATGCATGCGGCTTCGGGAAAAGGGAAGATGGAAAAGGGAGATGCCTTGGCGTGATGCAAGCTGGCGGTACGCGCCACCATGTCCGCCGTGCAGGCGGATTTTACAGAACTTGGTGCGGGTAGCGAGAACGGGCTTGCCGTGCACATGGTCATAGCTGCTGTGGGCAAGCGGAAAATCATGAGGCTTGGGAGCATAGATGCTGCGTCGGTCGGGCGCCGGCTATGCCAGCGCCCTGGAGACGACAGCAAATGAAGGAAATCAAGCCATGCTGAAACGGTTCTTGTTATGCGCCCTGCTGCCGGCACTGGCCGTGGCAGGCGGCTCCAACTACACCGTGGCGCCGGGCGTGTCGCGACCGGCCGGAAAGATCCGCGAATGGAACGTGCCAACGCCGAAATTCGCCCGCGACCCGGCGCCCGCTCCCGATGGCCGTATTTATATAGCCGTGATGGCGGGCAACCGGCTGGCGCGCTTCGATCCGGCTACGGAACGCTTCGAGGAATGGGAACTGCCCGCCGGCACCCGGCCGCATGGCCTGGTGGTCGACGAGCGCGGCACGGTCTGGATGACAGGTAACGGCAATGGCACCTTGCTGGAAATACCGTTCAGCAATGGCCAGCCCCAGGCGATGAAAGCGCACCCAACGCCTTCCGGCGGCACGCCGCACACCATCGTGTTCGACGGGCGCGATACGCTCTGGTTTACCAACCAGTCTGCCAACAAGGTCACCCGCTACCAGCGCGGCAGCGGCAGGATGGAGGAATTCAGCACGCGCGACGGCCCGTATGGCCTTGCAATCGACCGGGACGGCAACGTCTGGTTCTGCCAGGCCAGCGGCCAGCGGGTCGGCCGCATCGATGTCCGCTCCGGCAAGATCACCGAAATCGACCTCGGCGCCGGCTCGCTGCCACGCCGCATCGCGGCTGCGCCCGACAACACGCTCTGGGTCGTGCGCTACGGCGATGGCAAGCTGACGCATATCGATGCAGCCAGGCAATCCATTATGAAAACCTATGCGATGCCTGCCGGGCCGCAGGGCAATCCCTATGCGGTGACCGTCGACGGCGCCGGCAAGGTATGGGCGAATGAAATCTCGGTGGATACCGTGTCGCTGCTCGATCCGCTCACCGGGAAATTTCAGGTGTTTTCACTGCCTACCAGCAATGAGGGCATCCGCAAGATGATTGTCGATGCAAAGGGCAGGCTCTGGTATATGGGCAGCCATAGCGGGAAGCTGGGTGTCGTGCAATAGCTTCCCTGTTTCTGCAGCTTCCTCGGTGGATGGCGAAAAACGCCGGCAGGGATGTCGGCGAGCTCGACAAGCTGGTTATTTCCAACGACCAGGTCAACTTCCCGACCGGCGGCTGCGGCGCCGACCACTGCAACATCGGGCGTCTGAGCCATTACACCCTGCTCGAAGGCCCGGCCGGCGGCGGCGCTGGCGGCAAAGTGCCTGAACCGGGAACCGTGGCCCTGTTCAGCCTGGGCCTGCCGGGCATCGCGGCCTCCCGTCGCACGGCAGGCAAGGCGTAAGCAAAGCCGCGCTCCTGAAAACCCGCTCGCAGAGCGGGTTTTTTCATGCGCCTGCTCTCAGTCCATTGTGCGCCTGTAGGTCTTCAGACCTAGTCCCAGCACCGCCGTAGTAAACAGCAGCAGCGGCCAGATCTGTGGCCACAGCAGCGCCAGGCCATTGCCTTTGAGCAGAATGCCGCGCACCAGCACCAGGAAATGCGTCAAGGGCAGAAGGCTGCCCACGGCTTGCGCCCATTCCGGCATGCCGCGAAACGGGAACATGAAGCCGGACAGCAGCATGGAGGGCAGAAAGAAAAAGAAGGTCATCTGCATCGCCTGCAGCTGGTTGCGCGCGATCGAGCTGAAGGTGATGCCCAATGTCAGGTTGGCGCAGATGAACAGCAATACCACGCCATACAGCAGGAGCAGGCTGCCATGCATGGGCACGTTGAAGATCCAGCGCGCCGCCAGCAGGATCAGGCTGACCTGGACCAGCCCGATCAGCACGTAGGGAATGATCTTGCCAGTGATGACTTCCAGCGGCGTGGCCGGCGTCGCCAGCAGGTTCTCGAACGTGCCGCGTTCCCGTTCCCGCGTCATGGCCAGGCCGGTCATCAGCACCATGGTCATGGTCAGGATCACCCCCAGCAGGCCGGGCACCACGTTGTAGGCGGTCATGGCTTCGGGGTTGTAGCGGCGATGCACCCGCAGTTCCAGCGTGCGGCCCGGCAGCGCCGGCTGGACCTGCTGAACCTGCCTCCCGGGCAGATCGGGCGCGAACAGGCCGGGTCCGAGCTGGTTCAATACCGCGATCGCGCCGCCGGTTGCCATCGGATCGGTGGCATCGGCTTCCACCAGCACCACCGCCGGCTTGCCGCGCACCAGGTCGCGGTGAAAGCCGGGCGGAAAGGTCACAACGAATTGCACCCGGCCCTGGTCGAGCAGCCGCGCCGCCTGGCTTTCGTCGACACTGCCCACGATGCGGAAGTAGCCGCTGGCCGCCATTGCCGCGACATAGGAGCGGGCGAAGGGTCCGGGGTCGGCCATCACCACCGCGGTGGGCAGGTTCCGGGGGTCGGAATTGATGGCAAAGCCGAACAGCAGCAGCTGGATCAATGGAATGCCGACGATCATGCCGAAGGTCAGCCGGTCGCGTTTCAACTGGATGAATTCCTTGACCACGATGCCCAGCCAGCGCGACAGGGAAAAGGCCATGGCATGGCGCTTCATCGGGCTGCGCCCTGGGGGCCGGCGCTGCCCTGCATCAGGTCGATGAACACGTCTTCCAGCGATGCGGGAATCTCCCTCATCGCCAGCCCCGTGCCGCGCAAGGCCTGTTCCAGGCTGGCCTGCAGGCGGGCAGCGTCGCGGCCGCCGACATGCAGCGTGGCGCCGAAGCTGCTTGCCAGTTCCACGCCCGGCAGGCTGCGCAGCGACTGCGCCAGGCCTGGCGGCAGCTCGCCGCTGACTTCCCAGGTGCAGAGGCGCCGGCTCTGCACCACCTCCTGCGCGGTGCCCGAGACCAGCAGCCGGCCGTCGGCGATGTAGGCCAGCCGGTGGCAGCGTTCGGCTTCATCCATGTAATGGGTCGACACCAGCACGCTGACGCCGCTGGCGGAGAGACCGTGGATCTGCTCCCAGAAGTCGCGCCTGGCACGCGGGTCGACGCCGGCGGTCGGCTCGTCGAGCAGCAGCAGGCGCGGCTGGTGCAGCAGGCAGGCGGCCAGCGCCAGCCGCTGTTTCCAGCCGCCCGACAGCGCGCCGGCCAGCTGGCCGCGCCGGTCCGCCAGGCCGAGCCGCGCAAGCATCGCATCGACCGCCGCGCGCCGGCCGCGCATGCCGAACATGCGGGCAATGAAGTCCAGGTTCTCGGCAACGGTGAGGTCTTCCCACAGGGAGAAGCGCTGGGTCATGTAGCCGACCTGGCGCTTGATCAGCACGCTGTCGGTCATCACGTCCAGGCCCAGGCAGGTGCCGCTGCCGCTGTCGGGCGCAAGCAGGCCGCACAGCATCCGGATCGACGTCGTCTTGCCGCTGCCGTTGGGCCCGAGGAAGCCGAAGATTTCTCCCTCCCGCACCTGCAGCGCCAGGTCCTTCACCACGTGCCGGTGGCCGAAATGCTTGTTCAGGCCGACCACATCGATCGCCAGCGGCGTCATCTCAGCGCTCCGCGATGCGCACGTCGATCGGCAGGCCCGGCCGCAGGCGCGCGGCCTGTTCCGGCAGCGGCGCGGCTTCTACCCGGAACACCAGCTTTTCCCGGCTGCCGCGGCTGTAGATCACGGGCGGCGTGTATTCGGCCTGCGGCGCGATGAAGTCGATGGTGCCGCGGATCGGCTGGACGCAGCCGTCGCAGCCGGCCTCGACCGCCAGCCCGGTCTGCAGGCGGGCGAGCGCGGTTTCGGGCACGTAGAAGCGCAGGCGGCGGCGCTGGTCGGGCAGGAGGCTGGCCACCGGTGCGCCCGCCGCCACCCATTCTCCGGCACGGTAATAGGTCTCGCTGACCTCGCCGGCAGCGGGCGCCCTGACCGTCTTGCTTTCCAGCCGCCAGCGCATCTGCGCCGCCTGTGCCTGGGCCGCCAGCAGGTCCGCTTCTGCCGCGCGCACCTCGGCGCTGCGGCCCAGCGCCGCGCGGTAGGTGGCGAGCTGCTGCTGCGCCGCTTCCACCTGCCCCTGCATCTGGTCGCGCTGGCTGCGCGCTTCGTCCAGGCTGGCCGGGGAAACGAAATGGCGCTCCGCCAGCGACCGCTGCCGGCCGAGTCGGCTTTGCGCGAGCGACAGGCCGGCCTGTGCCGCCCGGACATTCGCTTCCAGCGCCGCGATTTCCGGCTGGCGGCGCGGCGCCGCCAGATTGGCCAGGCGCTCCCTGGCCGCGCCAACCCTGGCCTGTGCTTCGTCCAGGGATTCCGCATCCGGGTCCCCGGCTAGCGCAAACACCGCCTGTCCAGGCGCCACGCGGCTGCCGCGCAGCGCATCCAGCGACTTCAGATAACCTGCCTGCGGCGCAGACAGGTACAGGAATTCGCCCTCGATATAGCCCTGGTAGAACGACGGCCCGCTGTCGCTGCAGGCGCACAGCAGCGCAGCCAAGGCAGGCAGCAGACAGGCAAGCCGGCGCGGCACGGGCCGGCTTGCGGCGCCGGGTTCTGCTCCCGGCTGGCGTTGTCTGGCGAGCATGGACGGCATTTGCGCTGGCGCTTGATTGCTCCGGATAACAATTAGAAACCCGATGCCCTGGCAATGACCTGATCGGGCGCAGTATTCAGCGCTGCAGGCGCCTCAGGCCATGCGCCCGCGGTTGGCTTCGATAGCCCGGGCCATCTGCTGGCGGGTGGCCGGGCGTATCGCATAGTCCTTGCAGATCGTCCTGAATTCGCCGGCCACGGCGGCGAAGCGATCGATCGTGGCCGCGGCCCATGCGGCGTCCAGGCTGTTGGACGCAGCCAGGCGCATCAGGTGTGCCCGGCCGGGCGCGCGCCCTTCGCCCTCAATATCCATCTGGTGCTCGCCGCCCGGACCTTCGCAATAGCTCAGGTCGTAGCAGGGCGCAAGCTTCCACGAACATGTCTGGTCCATGCGGAAGGAAAAGTTTTTCGCATGATCGTCGCGGTTGTGGAAGACCACGTTGAACGCGCAGCGCTCGAAGGCCTTTTCCACCTCGCGCTCGCTGTGCGTAAAAAGACGGGTGGCGCGCAGCAGGGTCTGGTAGCTCACGCCCGGCAGCCGGAAGTCGGCATGCAGGGCGCCGGCCAGGCTGTGCATGGGCACGCGCATGTCGTCCTCGCGGTCGAAGCGCTCGATGCCGAAGGCTGCATGGCGCGGGCCAAGGTCGAAATAGCGGGTACGCGGCATGTCCAGGCCGCACGCCTGCGCAAGCCAGGCATAGCAGGCCTCTATGGCGCAGACTTCGCGGTGCTCGTGCCTGCCGGGGAATTTCACCAGCCACGGCGTACCTGGCGCATCGCTGCGGGTGCTGACCGCGCTGGCGGTGGCATCGTACTGCACCAGCGCCTTGGGCCTGGCGCCCTGCGGGCTGCCGCCCAGCACCAGCAGCTGCTTCAGCGCCGCGGTGTCGCGGTCTGCCACCACCGCCTGCACTTCCCTGGCCAGCGCCAGCAGTTCCAGGTCCGGCGTTTCCAGCGCGCTGTCCATCGCGGGTTCGAACGTGAGCGCGCCCATCGCCCGGTCGCCCAGAAAGGCAAGCCGGTCCAGCGGCGACACCTGCTGCGGCTGGCGCCCGAAGTGCCTGCTGAAGAAGCGGTCCATCAGCAGCAGGCCCCAGCCGTCCGGCAGGGCATCGGCCACCAGGCCCGGCAGCCTTGACTGGTATGCGGGGAAGCCGCCATAAGCGCCTGTCCGGAGCTTCAGATGCCGCGGCGACAGTTCGATGCCCCGGTGCAAGGCTTCCGGCGAATACTCGAACAGCAGGTGCTGTCCGCTCTCCGCGAGCGTGGCCAGCGGCCAGTGCTGTCCCCAGCCGCAAAAGAACACGTCCAGCTTTTTCATTGGCCGTCCCCGGCGCGGCGCCTGGCGCGCGGCGCGCGTATACGCTTGGCCTGCTCGGCCCGTTCCATCCGGGCGATCGAGTCGATCTTCAGCACGAGCAGCGACTGCAGTTCATCCGCGAGGCCGAGACCAAGGACGGTGCGGATGAAATTTTCGAAGGTGCACTTGCCCTTGCCTTCCAGGAGCTTCAGTGTGTTGACGCCGATCCCGGCGCGCTCTGCCAGTTCCACCTGGGACAGACCTTGCGCCAGTCGCTGGGCACGCAGGCGCCTGCCGAGTTCCAGCCGGATTTCCTGTTCACTTGCGAAGCCGAAGTCAAGCATGGTGGGATAGGCGATGAAGGGCGGGAAGGAAAGTGTAGCCTTAAAGCGACTGTCTTGGTTTTTTAAAAGCCTATTTTTGATCCCTAACAAGCATATTTTATAGATAACCGCCTAATTATTGGCTTTCGAGCCGGTCGAGCCAAATTCATTTTCGCTCGATGGCCGCCGGCCATCCCTGGCCCGGCAACGGCGTTTCGGATTGAAAAACCCTAGAAACCGGTCTTGCATCCAGGGCGACCTTGTCAGGCCGTGCCGATTCAAATGCATTGGAGTATTGCGTCGCGCAGGGCGGCAATTCCGATCGGCTTGGAAAGGACATAGGCTTGCAGGTGCTGCAGGCGCTCCGACGACGGGATGTAGCCGCTTATTAAGAGGATCGGCAACTCGGGCCGCTGCCTGGCGATGTTTTCGGCCAGGCTGACGCCGTCCATCGAGCCTGGCATCTGCACATCAGACAACAGCAAATCATAGTCCTGGATGGACTCCTGAAGCGCTGCATCGGCACTGCACACCCACCGTGTCTTGCATCCCATCATATCCAGCAGGATGGAAAATAATGCGCCGACATCTGCTTCATCTTCCACGTAGAGGATGCGAATACCTTTCAGACGATCGGCGTTGGTGGAATCACCGGGATTCATTGAATGCAGCGCCATGTTCTATTTCGCCTGTACCCGTTCGTGGATGTCGGCGTCGGTCGCCAGGGGAAGCGTGAATGAAAAAACACTCCCGCCTTCCGGAATATTCCGCGCCCAGATGCTGCCCTTATGCTGTTCCACAATTTCCCGCGCAATCGCCAGTCCAAGGCCGGTGCCTTGGGCATCCGCCTTTTCTTCCTGCCAGAACCGGACAAAGACCCGCTCCACGTTTTCCGGCGCAATGCCTACTCCCGTGTCCTCTATGCTGAAAACCAGCATGTCCCCGAGTTTCCTGACCGAGGCGGTAATACGCCCGCCTTGCGGCGTGAATTTCAGTGCATTGCTGATCAGATTGCCCAATACCTGATCGATTCGATTTCGCTCGCACCATACTTCGCTGTCAGCTTCCTCCACGCATTCCAGCAGCGATATCGCCTTTCTTTCGGCGAGCGGCATGGCAAGTTCGAATGCATCCCGTACCAGTTCGCCGGCTGCCACCCTGGTGAAATGGCGCTTGGCCGTGCCGTTTTCCACCTTGACCAGGTCGAGAACGCCGCTGGCCAGGCGGTCGATGGCATCTGCGGCGCGCAAGCCGCGCTGCAGCAGGGAATGCACCGAGTCTGGCAACGCGTTTTCCTTACGCTGCATCATCTCGAGGCTTATCTTGATAATGCTGAGCGGCGTTCGCAAGTCATGCGAAACAACGTGCACCATGTTTTCCTTTTCCAGGCTTGCCTTCTCGGCTGCAGCTCTTGCGTACTGCTCCTTGTGGAATTCGCGCTCCAGGTCCAGCGCCAGAATGCTGTTCCTCAGCTCCGTAATCGCATCGATCTCGACCTTTTTCCACGGCAGGGAAACGCCCTCGACGGTTTCCAGCCAGGAGTTGAACGAAGCGCGCGGATGCAGGGTGAGATGATCGCCCGCCTGCCGGACCGGCTTTTCCGGATTGCCGGCCCAGACCACCGTCGTCGCCACTTCCGGCCTGAACCACAGGATGTAATTGCGCTCCGACTTGGGTATCGGTATGGCCGCCAGTCCGCTTGCCACATTCCTGTAGCCATGGGCCGGGGGGAAGTGCTTGCTCAGCTGATTGGTGAAATACAGCTCGTTGCGGTTGGGCCGTTGGCTCAGCCAGTCAACCAGCTTTTCAATGTCTACCAGGTCCGGCGTATCGCCAACGATCGTCCATTGATTGTCATGGTAGACCGCCGCTGCGGCGCCCCGGGCGGCGGCCAGGTCAAGCATGTTGGGCTGATGCTTGACCAGACCGGCTACCAAGTCCTCCTCCTGCCCCATGTAGTGCAGCAGCGACTGGTGCACCGCGCGCAGCCGGGCTCTGTAGTGCGTGTCGTCGAGCGAATGTTTCAGGTGGATCTGGGAAGACACGAGTTGGCCAACCATCCGCGCGCCGACGCGGCTGCTGGTATCGAGCAGCCGGGGCGTTGCGTGATGGCAGGCGATGAGCCCCCATAACTTGCCGTCGTCGAGCAGGGAGATGGTCAGCGTGGCCTTGACCTGCATGTTGCGCAGGTACTCCAGATGAATCGGCGAAACGCTTCTCAGCGCGGCATGGCTCAGATCCAGCGGCGCCCCGTTGAGGGGATTCATGCCGGGATAAAGCGGGACAGGCGCATACCCCACATCGGGAATCATGCGCAGCCAGTTTTGCAAGAAGACCGCCCTTGCCTGGGGAGGAATGTCGGACGCGGGAAAGTAGTGGCCGAGGTAGGAATGCATATGCGGCGCGCACGCTTCGGCGACGACCCTTCCGTGCCAGTCTTCCGTGAACTGGTAAAGCATCACCCGGTCGAACCCGGTGATTTCCTTCACCTGCTGCACAGCGACGTCGCACAGTTGCTTCAGGCTGCCGGTCGCATAAAGTAATTGCACGGCGGTGCCAAGTCTGCGGTTATAGGAAAGCAGGTCCAGGTTTCCCGCACTGCTAGGCTCAAGTTCAAGAAGCAGGCAGCCCGAATGCCTGTGCGCCGTCAGTTCCCAATGACGGTTGCGCAGCGAAGACGGCAGACAGAGAGTGAGATCGAATGCAGCCTGTTCGCGTACGCTCTCGCTGGCCAGATATTCCTGCAACAGCGGAAACTGCTCTTCCGAGATGAATTCTGCGAGTGAACGGCCGATCAGTTCCTCTGCCCTGATACCGAATGCCTCCTGACAATTCAGGCTGGCATTGTGAATGCGCAGACTCGGATAGTCGACGCCGAGCAGCAGGCCAAACGGCTGAACTGCGCCAGGAATATGAATGGGCTCTTTTGCGCAGTCCGGGAATGACCCTGGCTCGATTGTGTTTATTTCCATACACAAGATTCTATTCAGAAAAGGCATTGGTTGCGTTTCTTCAAGCAGGCAGTGTCGTTTCGATCAATACCCAACGGCAAGAATTAGTTGTCAGTTTCAACATTGACAATCGTAATAACGGTGACGGGCGCGGTAATGGCAGCGTACGGACGCTATCCGGCAAATCCGATTGAACGGTTTGAAAACGCCCATGCAAGGGCTGCACTCAACGATACGCCTGGCGGGCAAGTGGAAACGATGCTTGTCAACACAATGGCAGCACTCCCGCACGTCAAGGCGGGGAAACCCCATGCCCTAGGAGTTACACCGGCAACGTGCAGCTAACTGCTTCCCAACGCGCCGACCAAGAGCGAAGCCGGATTCGATGTCGTCATCAATGCATGGATTGGATTAACCGGTCCGCCCAAACAGCATTTCGACGCATTTATCGGATCAAGGGCATTTTCTTGGGGATGTGTTGTCCCATACCGAAACAAGCTTCCGCTTGCTGAATTGAAACTGGAGAAAACGCATGCAGAGAACTGCTTTGGTCGTCGGCGTTACCGGCATCGGCGGCAGCCATGTCGCTCGACAACTCGTTTCCGATGGATGGACTGTCTACGGTTTGGCTCGCCGCCCGCAACAGTATTCGGGTGCCGTGATCCCCGTCGCGGCCGATCTGCTGGATGCAGAAAGCTTGAAGAGCGCACTAGCCGATATGTCTCCGACGCATGTGTTCATTACTACCTGGATGCGCAATGCGACGGAGGCGGAAAACATTCGCGTCAATGCGGCCATGGTTCGTAACCTGCTCTCCGCATTGGCGGTGAAAAAGACGCTGCGTCACGTTGCCCTCGTTACGGGACTGAAGCACTACCTCGGTCCGTTCGAAGCCTATGCGCAATCCGGCACCTTGCCTGAAACACCGCTACACGAAACCCAGCCCCGTCTTTCCGTTGAAAATTTCTACTACGCCCAGGAAGACGAGGTATATGCCGCTGCGGAACGCGACCGGTTCACTTGGACGATACATCGGCCACATACCGTGATCGGCATGGCGGTTGGCAACGCGATGAACCTTGGCACCACATTGGCGGTTTATGCATCGATCTGCAGGGAGACTGGTCGCATCTTCCAGTTTCCCGGCTCGCAGGCGCAATGGAGCGGGCTGTCCGATGTCACTGATGCCCGCATGCTGGCGAAGCAATTGGTATGGGCGGCCAACACGGATGCGGCGCGAAACGAGGCATTCAATATCGTGAACGGCGACGTGTTTCGCTGGAGCTGGCTGTGGGGCAAGCTGGCCGAATGGTTCGGCGTGCAGTCAGCCGGCTTTAGCGGCAGCGTTCAACCGCTGGAAACAGCCATGCAGAATGATCATGCGGTATGGCGTGAGATCGCAGAACGCAAAGGGCTTGTTGAGTCCGATTTGGACCGCTTGGCATCGCCCTGGCACACCGATCTTGATCTGGGCCGGCCGATTGAAGTCATGACCGACATGGCAAAGAGCCGAAAGCTTGGCTTCTGCTCGTACCAGGCAACTGACGAATCGTTTTTCGATCTGTTTGCCCAACTGCGCGCTGCGCGGCTCATTCCATGAACAGAACGATACATCGCACGTGCAGCTCCTTTCTCGGTAAAGCTTAGCGGAGGCTGCGCGTATCAAGGTCGCGAAACGACCCACTGCAGAAATTCACTGGATCTTGATGGACGCCCGCTTTGCAAAAACGCCAGCCGATTGGCCCGCACGAGAGGTGTTGAGATTTCTCAGAGCAGCAGAAATAAGGGAGACTACCGTTATCTCCATCTCTTGAAACAATGCCACAGCAGCTTCCAATTACCGTGTTGCGGAGAGGCCTACCATGCTCACGAAATTCGCTCTAACAGCAGCGTTGCTTGCTCTGTCGGGATGCGCGTCGATGGACCGTTCAGACGTAGGAGTGCAACAGGGAATGTCGGCCTTTCGGGACGCCTTCAACAAACATGATGCGGCGTCGCTTGCAACGGTCTATACCGAAGACGCCCGGCTCATGCCGTTTAACGTCCCCATGCTGACAGGCCGGGCAGGAATCCAATCTTTCTGGCAAGCCCGCTTCAACCAGGGACTCTCTCATATAGAAAAGACACCCATCGAAGTGCAGACGCTTGGCGATACTGCCATCGAGATGAGCCGCTATGTCGTGACGCTGGGAGAAAGAAAGATCCAAGGCAAAGATATGTTGGTGTGGCGACGAGGCACCGACGGCAAATGGCGCATTGCTGCCGATATTTGGAACAACGACCAGCCCTTATAGAAATGCCTGCCTTCGGCCACGGAGCAGTCTTTTGCGTTGCCCCGCGCGAAGGCTGGTTTTGGCCGGCTGCTGCTCAACCCGAAGGACCGGATGCAACTCGAATCTGACCTTCAACGCTAGCCTTGAAGCACTGCTGGAAGGCCAAGCGCGTAGGTATGGAGAAGCACCGTTTTTCGGTCGCTCCATTGGCCGCAGCGGTGGGCGTTACACCACTATCGACCGGCTTGCCATTCTGGATAAGAAGGAAGGTTGCTTTCGTCCTGCAACCAGGATACGTCGTGCGAACGCCATATGTGCATGACTGGCTTGGAACCAGGGTCTTCATCCAACATAGCTACCCGCACGATAACGTGGGGATGAGCGACCCGCTCGGACATAAGGTGTGCGCCGCAGGCAGAACAGAAATGCCTGAATTTTCCCGCCGGCCACTGGGTCCAGCAAGAAGCAAGGCCTGCGGTGAACGAAATACTGCATGGAGTTCATCAGCCCGTCCGCGACCTGACAGCGGCGCGCCTGTACCTGATCCAGAAGGTCGTGCCCTGCACCACCAGCGCGGCAGCCATCGCCAAAGGGAAGGAGTAAGCGGTACCCAACTGCGGCAACAGCGTGGATACCGCAAAACAGAACGCCGCGAACGCATACAGGCCGCCGGCCACCCCGCGCAGCAAGTGGATCGCAAACCCAGCGCCGGAGAAGCGATGCGAGAAGACTGCCAGCACCAGGCTCATTACGGGGTATGCAGTGGCGACGCCGCTCAGATGCGGGCCCAGGCCTTTGGCGAAGTAAGTCACGGCCAGCACCATGGCGGTGCCGGCCAGCATGCGTGCGGCAAGTTCGCCGCGCGGCGGCGCCTTGCCCGGCAACTCGATGGGTACATGGGGAAAGGCGCGCGGCGCCAGCCACAGGCCGACCACCGTAATGGCAAGCGCAGCCAGCGGTGTCATTGGATAACTGGTCAGGGCAAGCGCCGTCACACTGAAGACCACGGTCGCGACGAACAGGCAAAGCCACCACGGCGCGCGCGTGGCGGCCCACGAATAGGCGACGCCGAAACTCACATTAGCCATCACCCCGGTCAGCGCCCAGAGCGCTGCACCGGCGGCAAAGGGCGCACCCTGTTCCAGCGAGACCACCAGCAATATGGGGCCAGCGACAACCGGAAACCCGGTAAGCCAGCCAGCCACCGCCGGCCCCCAGCGCCGGCCGGCCAGGGTGATCAGCACGACCAGCGCCGGTACGAGCAGCAGCCGGATCAGCAGCATGGCCGCATGGCGTGTCCTGGCTGCTTCAGCATGCCGCCAGCGCGGCTTCCACCGAGCGGCTTATCCGCAGTACTTTCGCGTCGTCGCCAGCCAGGCCACACACTGCAAGCCCGACCGCGGGCTCGCCTGCCCGATGGCAAGGCAGGGACAGCGCACAGCCATCGAGGAAATTGATCACGGTAGGATTGCGCAGCACCAGTGCATTGGTTGCGAAAAAAGCGTCATCGTCACTTTCCAGCGGCGCGAGCAACGGCGCCTCAACCGCGACCGTCGGCATGAGCCAGGCGTCGAACGTGCGCAGGCGGCGGCTGGCGACGGCACGCAGCCGCCGCCGCGCATCCAGCAGGTCGATATAGTCAGCGGCGCCCTGGAGCTTGCCGCGCTGTATGCGCTGTGCAACCCGCTGGTCGTATTGCGCCGCGCCCGTTTCCAGCAGCTGCCGGTGCCATGCATACGCCTCGGCGGCAACCAGGCCGCCGCGGCTATTAATTTGCGGAATCTCCAGCAGTTCGGGAAAGTCGAATCGATCGATGACAGCGCCGGCTGCGGCCAGCATTGCCAATGCGCGCTCGAAGCTGTCGCGCACCGGCTGGCTCAGGTCGGCGCCGACATAGTCGCTGGTCACGCCGAAACGCAGGCCCGCCAGCGGCAGCGCCTCCGTGTCCAGCGCTTCGCCCGATAACACCGCATCCAGTATCGCGCAGCAGTCGACCGAGCGCGCCAGTGGACCGACCGAGTCCAGCGAGCGCGATAGCGGCACCGCCCCGTCCAGCGGCACCCTGCGCGCAGTCGGCTTGAAGCCGGTCAGGCCGCAAAACGCCGAAGGGATCCGGACCGACCCACCGGTATCGGTGCCGAGCGCCGCCACCGCCATGTCGAGTGCGACCGACACCGCGCCACCCGCGCTGGAACCGCCGGCGATGCGCTTGGCATCGAAGGGATTGGCCGGCGTGCCGTAATGCGGGTTCAGTCCGAGGCCTGAGAAAGCAAACTCGCTCATGTTGGTACGGCCCAGCAGCACGGCGCCGGCGGCGCGCAGACGGGACACCGCCGGCGCGTCGTTCGCCGCCGGCGCGGCGCCGGCCAGCACCCGGGAGCCGGAAGCGCTCGTTTCGCCCTTTACATCAAACAGGTCCTTGATCGACACCGGCAGTCCGGCCAGCGGCGACGGCACATAGCCGGCCGCGCGCGCAGCATCGCTGGCGCGGGCGCTCGCCAGCGCGCGGTCGGCATCGACGCTGATATACGCATGGCCGCCGGCGCCGCGATGCGCCTGGATGCGGCCCAGGGCCTGTTCGACCAGTTCTACGCTGGTGCTGCGGCCAGCCGCAAGGTCGGCGGCAAGTTCGCGTATGGTAGGCATGATGGCTTCCTTCTCCGGTAATAAAATGGCAAGGACAGGCTCAGGCAACTTCCGCCAGGATGTCCAGCGCATAGGTGTGCGACAGCGTGCGGCCGCGGCGCGGGTCAAACAGCTCCATCGAAAACGATGCCGCCGGCCGTATGCCGCCGATGGCGTTGACGGTGCCGCATGTCATGCCGGTGCCTTCGGGCAGCGCCGCGCCGTTCGCATAGCCGGCGATCAGTTCCTGCGGCGGACGCAGCGTCGCCAGCGTGCCTTCCTGGTAAAGCACGGTCTTGCCGTTTTCCTCGATGTGCGATCGAATCACCAGTTCATCCCAATAGTCGGCGACATCGGCGAAACGCCATGCGCCGCGTGCGACCGGCTTCGGGCAGATTTGCTTGGACAGCGCAACGCTATGAGTTTCGAGCTTGCGGTCGGTATGGTCGGACGCGATGCTGACATACAGCTCGCCTTCGAATGTGAAAACAAAGGTCTCGACTTCGCCCGAGGTGTCAGGGCCTACCACCTGCACTCGCGGCGCCTGGGTAAGCAAATTCTCGCCGACACGGTAATACAGGGGCACCGCGCTGGGCCGGGGCACGCCCAGTGCCAGCAGTTCTTCAATGTGGTGTTCGATCGCATCGAGGTCGCGTCCAGCCCAGCCGGCCACCACCACGTTCTGCAGCGATACGTCGATCTGGCGGACGCCGCCATCCTGTTCGACCTGGAAAGTAATGTTCATGAATTCATCCTGTATAAAGTGAAAAAATGCGCCTGCCTTCAGTTGCCGAATACACGCGGCAGCCATAGAGCGAGGTCAGGGAACAAGCTGATCAGCGCCAGCAGCACGAACAGGCTGGTGACAAAAGGCAGCGAGCCGATAATGACGGCATTCATCGAGCCGGCCTTGCGCAGGCTTTGCACGACGAACAGGTTCATGCCGACCGGGGGCGTGATCAGCGCGGCTTCCACCAGCATCACGATGACGATGCCCAGCCAGATCGGGTCATAGCCGAGGGCGATCATGATGGGCGCGATGATGGGTATGGTCGTGATCATCATCGACAGCGTTTCCATGAAGCAGCCGAGCACCAGGTAAAAGACAATGACGACCAGCAGCATCCAGCCCGGCGACAGCCCAAGCCCGGTGATGGAATTCGTCAGCGCGGTAGTGAGGCCGGTGGCCGACATCACGAAATTGAGGAAGGCGGCGGCGATCACGATCAGCATGATCATCGCGGTCGAACGCATGGTGCCTTCCAGCACTTCGCGCAGCATGGAAAAGGTCAGGCGACGATGTATGGCTGCCAGGATCAGCGCGCCCAGCACGCCCAGCGCAGCCGCTTCGGTCGGCGTCGCCAGTCCGGCGTAGATGGAGCCGACTACCAGCAGGAAGATGCCCATGGGCGGCAGCAGGTGTACCAGGCTGGCGATGCGTTCGGCCCAACTGGCGCTGACCTTGCGCCCGCCCCATGACGGCCGAAGCAGGCAGGCAATGACGATGGTCACCATGAACAGCAACGCCAGCGCGAACCCGGGGATGATGCCCGCCAGATAAAGCTTGGGCACGGAAGAGTTGGTCAGCACGCCGTAGATCACCAGGTTGATCGATGGGGGTATCAGTATGCCCAGGGTGCCGCCGGCTGCGATGCTGCCCAAAAACAGCGGCTCGTTATAGCCATAGCGCCTGATCTGCGGAATGGCAACCGTGCCGACGGTCGCGGCGGTCGCCACGCTGGAGCCGGAGGTGGCCGAGAACAGTGTCGATGCGCCGATGTTGGCATGCATCAGGCCGCCAGGCAGCCAGGCCAGCCACATGCTCATCGCGTTGTACATGCGCTCGGCAAAGCCGGCGCGCAGCAGCACTTCGCCCAGCATGATGAACAGCGGTATGGCCACCAGCAGAAACTCGGTGCTGGTACCCCAGGACACCTCGCCCAGCGCGCGCGCCAGCGGCAGCATGGAAAACAGCGGGTCCAGGATCAATCCCAGCACGCCGAGCGCGGCGCCGACCGGGATGCTTAAGCCGATCAGCACCAGCAGCAGGATCATTGTGGTTGCAATCATGCCCGTTCTCCCGCCACGATGCGTTCGCCGGCCGCGGCTTCCTCGCTGGCCTCCTCGACGGCGGAACGCACGCCGGCCAGCTCCCTGACTGCCTCGATGTCGCCGGTGACCAGCGCCACAGACGCCCGCACCAGCATCAACGCCAGCACCACGCACATCCAGATCAGACCGGCGACCCACAGGCCCTGCGGCAGCCAAAGCGGCGTTGCCAGCGGCGTGTTGGCCCTGGCCTGCTGGGTCCACGAAGTGGCCATTACGTCCCAGCCATACCAGGTCAGGCTGCCGATGAACACTGCCATCGCCACCAGCGACAGCCAGTCGAGCACGCCGCACAGGCGCACCGGCAGCATCTGGTAGAGAACATCGACCCGTACATTGGCCCGCTGCAGTATCGTGAAAGCCAGCGCCCAGGTGGTGCTGATGGCGAACGTATAACCCGACACCTCATCGGCGCCGCCGGTGGTGAAGCCGAGGAACTTCCGGGCCAGCACGTCGAAGCAGATCAGCAGCACGCTGGCCAGTGTCATGGCACCGCCCAGCAGCACCGCGGCGCGCGACAGGCCCTCCGCGCGGCGATACAGCGCGGACAATAGGGGAAAACGAGAGGATTGCGTCATGGACAGGACATCTTTCCTGACAGGGAAAAGGAGCGGAGCGGGCCAGCCGGCCCGCTTTCCGGAACGGCTTACTTGCTGGCAGTGATGCCGAGCTGCTTGCCTATCGTTTCATTGAAGCTTGCGACGCACTGGGCGCTGCAGCGCGCGGCCCATTTGGGCACCACCGATTCCTGCGTGATCTTCTTCAGCAGCTGACGGTCGGCGTCGCTGGTTTTCACCAGGGTCATCTTGCCCTTGACCGGGTTCGTGCAGGCGGGCGCGCCGGTGTTGCAGTCGTAGCCTTCCTGGGTCTGGCGCGCAGCGGCGTCCCAGATGCCATCGATCATCTTGCTGTAGTTGGTCTCGATCAGGGTGCGCACCTTCGGATTGAGCTTGTCCCAGGCCTTGAGGTTCACCGCGTGAATCTGGGGATTCCAGTTAACCGGCAGTTCGACAAGGTGGGTGGCTACTTCATGCCACTTCGCCGCGTAGCCCGATAGCGAACCGGTGATGGCGCAGTCCACTACCTTGTTTTGCATTGCCGGCACCACTTCGCCGAATGCCATGGTCACGCTGGAACCACCGAGCGCTTCGACGAAGTCGGCCTGGGTGCGGCTGCTGGTACGCACCTTCTTGCCCTTGATATCGGCAAGGCCCTTGATGTCCGCATTGCAGAACAGTACTTGCGCAGGGTAGGTCGAGATGCCCAGCAGCTTCACATTGGAACCGCCCTGGCCATACAACTTTGCGTAGACCGGCTCGAAGGCATTGACGATCGCGCGTGCGGTCTTGGCGTCTGGCGCCAGGCCGGCCAGGTCAACCGCCTCATTGATCGGATTGTCGGAGGCGAAGTAGGACAGCGTCGCAGTGCCGAACTCGATGACGCCGGAACCCATCAGGCGCAGCAGCTCCGGGCCCTTGAGGCCCATCTCGTTGAACCCCTTGATGTCGGCCGTGACCTGCCCCTTGGACAGCTCGGGAATGGTCTTGGTCCAGAATGGCTTTTCGTAATCGTTATAAGGCGACAGGTTGGACAGGCCGCCGACCACCTTGAGGTTGGTCTTCGGGTATTCCTGGGCCGAAGCAGCGCAGGCTACGAGGGCGCCAACAGCGGCGAGGACAAGCTGCTTTTTCATCTGGAAGTCTCCTTGTGGACAAAACATTCATCGACCGCCTGCCTGTGGACCTATGCGGCGGGTCACGCACGACCCCGCCGCAATCATCACGCAATTTTTACCTTGGCTGCCGACGCGATATTGCAGATTCAATCACACAAGGAAAATCGCCGTCCAATTGTGTGTTCGGATGCAATACATAAGAAAAATTTATACCCCTAGCGTGGAAGCGGCTCGTGCCGGCGCTGCGATGCTTTGCGCGAGCTGGGCGATGACGCGGGCCGCATAGCTTTCGGGACCCGAGATCCAGGTAGCGGTGAACGACAGTTCGGGCAGTGGATCTGCTTGCACATTCAGCAGCCGTAATGCACCGGAAGTCAGTTCCTTGTCGAGGAAGACCGGCGTGATCACAGCCACGCCTATGCAGTCCAGCGTCATCCTGACGATCATCGACAGCGAAGCGCTGCCATACATGCGCGGCGCCTCGATGCCGGCGCGTACCAGCATTTCGCGCACCGTGAGGTAGGGGCTGCTGGTCGATGGATAAGTAATGATGGGCCGCGCTGCCACGTCCTTCAGTGGCACCGGCTCACGGCCGATGGACAGCTGCGGGCTGGCGACCCAAGCCAGGGGGTAAGAGCAGAGCGGCAGGTTCTCGGTGCGCGAATCGAGAATCGGGCCGATCAGGAAGGCGAGGTGTATCTGGCGCTCCATCAGGTGCGCGCGCAGCACCTGCGTGGTGTCGACCTCGATTTCCAGCACAAGCCCGGGATAAAGCCCATGGATGCGTTCTATCAGCGATGGCAGCCAGGTCTGCACGATAGTCTCGGCGACTCCGATCCGCATGGTGCCGCTCATCACCTGCTGTTCGCGCGCCGCCTGCACCATCTCGCGCCGCACCTGCAACATGCGTTCTGCGTAGGACAGCATTTCCTGGCCCTTGGCGGTCAATTCCACGCCATAGGCGCCGCGCTTGAACAGCGACACTGCCAGGTCGCGCTCCAGTGCGGCGATGCGCTGCGAAATGGTGGGCTGGGTGGTGTTGAGCTTCTCCGCGGCGGCGCGGAAGCTGCCCAGCGTGGATGCCCAGAAGAAGGTCTCGATATTGCGCAGGTCTATCATCGGAAACGGTGGCAGATGGATACACTCCCGGCTGCGTAGAGCCGCCAGGTTCCTGCAGCGACGGCAGCATGTGAAGCCGGCCACTGCCCGTCCATTTTAAGCGCACGATGGACGGCTAGCCTTCTCCCCAAGCCGGCCGGGTGGCCAAATTGATTGAAGATCTACCTTTGGCCGACCGGCGACGGGGTGCGCGGGCGGGACTCGCCCCTTAGCAGACGTAGAGGCGATGAGTTGAATGACCGCTGGTGCCCACGAGCGGCCGCATGATCGCACCGGAACGGCTGCAGCATACTGGCGCCCTGCCCTTGCCAAGCCGTACACCGTCGCAGAACTACGTACTTCCCTCAAGCGGGCGCTGCGAAAGTGTCCTTCTACACCTTCGCGTGTCTAACCTTGGCTGCCTGCCGGGCTTGCCGGCAGGGTGACAGCGAAGGAGCTTCCCAAGTCCTTTCCATCGCTGTATGCATCGACGCTCCCGCCGTGGAGCTCAATCAGACTTTTGACCAGGGCCAGGCCAAGACCAAGGCCGCCGTTCTTGCGATCGGAAGAGCGCTCAGCCTGCGCATAGAAATCGAACAGGCCAGCCACGTTTTCCTGCTCAAAACCAATGCCGTTATCGGCAACGCGCACGGTGAAAGCGTCTACCCCAACCTCGATGCTGATCGAAATGTTCCCTTGGTCGGGCGTATAGCGGGCGGCGTTGCTCAGCAGATTGGCCACGACCTGCACCATACGCGTACGGTCTACAAAAACCGTGCAGTCCTGCCCTGGCAGGATTTCTGTCAGGCTGTGGCGCTTCACGGTAAACATCGGCCGCACCTGTTCCACCGCTTCGTGGACGACGCTGCGCAGGTCGAACGCCTGCTTATCCAGAACGACATATCCAAGGGATACGCGGGAGACATCGACCAGGTCTTCGACCAGCCGGGACATGTGACCTACCTGACGGTTGATGACTTGCGCCAGATGCGTGACCCGATGCTCGGGGACGGGCGGCTTTTCCAGCAGCTTGGCAGCCATGCGTGTTGCACTGATCGGATTGCGAAGTTCATGACTCAGGACAGCCAGGAACTGATCCTTGCGCTCGTTGGCCAGGCGCATGTTTTCCGCTTTTTGTACTTCATCGGTGACATCGGTGCAGGTACCAATCCATTCGACCACGTTTCCATCGCTGTCATGCAACGGCACCGCGCGGGATTCAAGGTAGCGATACTGGCCGTCGCGACGACGAGCACGATAGACTTCAGACGCCGGCTTTCCCTCTGCCAGATAGCCTTTCCACGCCGATTGAACGCGTTCGCAGTCATCCGGATGCACCGAGTCGATCCAGCGCAGGTCCGGCGACATGTCGCCCGTATAGCGTCGCCATGAGGACGTGTCTTCGATGGGCTTTCCCTGCGCATTCGCGCGCCACACCAGGTCCGAGACAGTCTCGCTCAGGATCCGGTAGCGCATTTCGCTTTGCCGCACCGCTTCTTCCACTGTTTTTCTTTTGGTGATATCGCGAATGTAGAGCGCCAGGCCTTCAGCGACAGGCTGCGCCGTCAGCTCATACCAGCCAACGTTGCCAAGCGGGTCCACCCAGCGGTTTTCGAGAACGCAGCTCACACGTTCTTCCATTGCTTTTCTATACATACGACCAACTTCGGAGTCGGCAGTGTCCGGCCATAGTTCCCAATGGCTCTTGCCGAGCATTTCGTGCAGCGGCCGCTGGTTGATCCGGATCGCCGCGGCGTTCATTTCGATCACGATGAAATCGTGGTTGACGATGCACAGGCCTTCCGCCATGCCGCCGAGGATCGTGTCCCGGCTATCACGTTCCCGACGAAGGGTAGCGTCGCTGCGGTCCCGATCAAGTATCAGCGCCACGATGCTGGCGCACATGTCGGTCAGCTCCATTTCGCGTGCGCTCGGCGTATGCGGCTGAGCAAAATACACCGTCAGTACACCCATCACATTCTGATCAGCATCGCTGAAAGGGGTCGAATAAACAGCCCCGATGCCATTGAGCTTTGTCCAGGGGAGAAAGCCTGCGAACTGCTCGGCCGTATCGAAATCCGTAATGATGACCCGGCGCTGATCGGCAAACGCCAAGCCGCAGCAACCTTCACCTGGCCGGATTCTTGAGAGGTCTGCCACAGCGGCCTCCCCCAGCCCGATACTCGCCTTCACCCTTAGCGTCGCCGCGCCGGGGTCCAGCACGGAGATGACGACCTTTGACGTGTCATGGAACGTTGCTACGGTATCGAGAACAAGCCGGAGCTTTTCGTGCAGCGTGCCGCGCTGAAGCAACCCCATACTCAGGTGGTGCAGCATTTTCCAGTCAGTCGCTTCATAGTCGCCAGCGGGCGCTGGCCGGTGGTCGCCGACGCTTCCAGTAGTTTCCGAATTCTTGTTCATTTAGCACAGGGGGAGAGCTTTGGCCGATGATTGGCAGGATATTAAAAACCAATCCGCTGAAAGTCTCATGAAGAGGCTTGCTTCATGTCGAACCGGGCAGTTTTTAGGCCGACAATTATATGCGGGATGCATGAGGACGTGCGTCGTGGCGAGGACCACACCCATTCATTCTCTCGTCGGCCCATGGCCGGAAGCGGCCTTTCCCTGCGAAGTCGCAAGCAAGCGCCGACCCGGCAAGGATCGTTGCGCCGGGTCGGTTCGACCGCGGCTTATCGATGTCAGCTGCCGGCGGAACTGGTCTCTTTCAGGACTTGACGGCGCACTTTGAGGATGTGAAGGTATTTTGCAGTAACCGCCAGTTCCCTGCACGCCCGCCCGGTATATAGCCCTTGGGCATCCAGTCGATCCAGCTGTTTTTTGTCGGATGCAATTCGCGCTTCTGCCTGACGTATCCGCTCATCAAGCCAAGACATATTTGTTTGCTCGCACGGATGGATCATAGAAAGCCTAGTGTTGGAAGATCATGAGATGCATAAAAAAGGGCATGACACTTGTCCGCATTGCGCTATCGGGCTGATCGCACCGATCCCGGCATGGCTATTCCTTTTGTCCCGCCAGCAACGATTTCGCAGGTATTTCTATGTGATCGCCATGACTGCCAAAGTCCTATGAAAACGATTTTGGCAAATTGATCAGGAGCAAGCGGAATGAGTGTCCCACCTGAGGTTTATCAACGCTGAATTTATGCGCTGCCTGGAATGAACCCTGCGGCGGATTGGATGAATAAATGCACTGCCGAAACGGGAAAAGTGCTTACCCTTCGCGGTGTAAATGCTTGGCTGGCAACCGGGGGCAGATGACCGTCGCGCCCGGAAGCCGAGCCGCGACGTCAGCATGCGCGTCCTTTCCTCGTGGGGCTGGTGGCGCGAACATGCTGCCTTGCGCAACAGCTTTTCACCTTCCAGGACGGCAGCGCTTGACCGCTTCCTGAAGCAGCCGTTCCACGCATTCGAAGTCAGCAGGTTTCGTGAGGTGTGCATCGAAGCCGGCATCGCGTGCCCGCTGGCTGTCCTGTTCTGCTCCCCATCCGGTCAATGCCACCAGGGTGACTTGCGCCATCCCCTCGTTGCGGCGCAGCGCCGACGCAACCTCGAAGCCGCTCTGGTCGGGCAGGCCGATGTCCAGGAACACCACGTCCGGCCTCAGGTCCGCAGCGGCGGAAAGAGCCGCCGCGCCATCGTAAACCACCCTGACCAGGTGGCCGCGCAACTCAAGCAAAGAGTGGAGCATGTGGGCCGCATCGACGTTGTCGTCGACGACAAGTATCTGCAACCTGACTTCGCTTGCAGCCGAAGCCGTTTGCATCACGGGCGCTTCCGGCGCGGCCGGCGCCGGCGCGTCTTCCATCGGCAGGAAGACGGTGAAGCGGCTTCCCTGTCCCACGCCGGCGCTGAATGCCGCCACTCTGCCGCCGTGCAGCATGACCAGGCGCTTGACCAGATTAAGTCCGACGCCCAGCCCGCCCTGGGCCATGCGCTCGTTCTGGTGAGCCTGCGCATACATGTCGAAGACAACCGGCAGCATGTCGGCGTCAATCCCGATCCCGTCGTCGATCACAGAGATGACCAGTTCACTCGCCTCAATCAAGGCCTCCACCACGATATGCCCATCCTGGGGCGTGTACTTGGCCGCATTGTTGACGAGGTTGCTCAGCACCTGGGCAATGCGATGCTTGTCGACGTTGAGCGATATGGGGAACTCAGGCAGCCGCATTGTCAGATGATGCTTCCCGGTCTCGAGCAGCGGCATGCTGATCTCGATCGCGTCGCTGACAAGCTGATCGAGCATCACGCGTTCGTGGCGAAGCGCGAGTTTGCCTTCCGAGACACGCGCCACGTCCAGCAGGTCATCCACCAGATGCACCATGTGGTCGACCTGGCGCCTTATCATTGCCTGTATCTCGCGCGTGTCGGCGCCGGGATTGGCCGAGCGCAGGCGCATCAGTTCAAGGCCGGTCCGTATCGGCGCCAGGGGATTCCGGAGTTCGTGCGCCAGGGTGAACAGGAACTCGCTCTGCATGCGGTTCTTGTCTATCAGCGCCTTCTGTCGCAGCCTGCGCTCGTGCCCCATTGCAACCTGACGCTGTAGCCGCGCCAGCAGCTCCCTTGCGGCAAACGGCTTGACCAGATAGTCGTCCGCGCCGGCCTGCAATCCTTCAACCTTGGCTTCTTCGCCGGCACGCGCCGACAGCAGCACCACCGGGAGGTGGCACAACGATTCATTGGCGCGGATTTTCGCGATCAGGCCGAAGCCATCCAGCCTGGGCATCATCACGTCGCTCAGCAGCAAGTCAGGCGGATCGCGCAGCAGCATTGCATAGGCGGCTTCGCCGTCGGAGCACACCTCGACTTCGGCATGCGGATCGAGCAGCGACTTCAGATAAGCGCGCATGTCGTTGTTATCGTCGGCGATCAGGATGCGCGGCGGCCTGCCGGCCGACCGCAGAGAACCTTCCACGCCCTCGAAGCCACCCTCTGCGACCGCATCCGGCCCCGGCACGTCGTCAGGCAGCCAGCGCAGCGCCTCCTCGACAAAGGCCGCGCCTGTCCTCCCCGCTCCTTCGCTGACCGCTTCGGGTTCCTCATAAGGCGCCTGCCCGATCGCGTCCCTGGGCAAGTGCGCGTGACCAAACGGAATATCGACGTCGAACCGGGTGCCCTGGCCCAACGCGCTATGCGCCGAGATGGCACCGCCGTGGAGACGCACCAGCTCCTGGATCAATGCCAGGCCGATGCCGGTGCCTTCATAGGTCCGCCCCGTGGATCCTTCGATGCGATAGAAGCGCTCGAACACGCGCGGCAGCTCCGACTCCGGTATCCCGGTGCCAGTATCGAGCACGGACAGCCGCGCCATTCCCTCGTGGCGCGCCAGGATGACGCTTACCTGACCTTGCAGGGTAAATTTGAAGGCGTTGGAAAGCAGATTGAAAACGATCTTTTCCCACATGTCCCGGTCGACGTAGACCGGCTCGCCCAGGTCATGCAGTTCGACGTGGTAGGCCAGCCCGCCCTTCTCCATCGCCGATTCGAAGACGCCCGCCAGATTGGCCGTGAGGCGCCTGAGATCCAGCGGCGTGTAGATCGCCTGCACGCGGCCGGCCTCGATGCGAGAGAAATCGAGCATCGAATTGACCAGCTTGAGAAGGCGCAGCGCATTGCGATGGGTGACGTCGATGCGTTTTCGCTGGACAGGCGCCAAGGGCGCGGAGTGATCGGACAGGGCGTCGTCAAGCGGCCCCAGGATCAGGGTCAGCGGCGTACGGAATTCATGGGAAACGTTGGAAAAGAAGGCTGTCTTTGCGCGGTCAATCTGCGCCAGCTCTTCGGCCCGCTGCTGCTCCTTTTCATAGGTGACCACGTTGCTTACGGCGGTGACTATGGCCGCGCTCAGGAGCTCGTAGAAATGGAGGTAGTCGGCATCCAGCACGCGCGCCGCGCTCACGCCGGCGACGACGAAACCGTAAAGGTCCTGCTGGCCCGCCAGCAGGATCGGGAGCACCAGCGCCGAATCCGGCGCGTTGTCGTAAGGGCCGATCCTGCCGGCGCCAAAGCGCGCGCGCAGGCCATCGATCTGCTGCGCGGCGCGCAGCTGCGCGGCACGCGCGAACGGCCAGCATGCATCGTCCATCCCGGCGATGACTGGCGCGAGCCCGCGGTGTGCTTCCAGACCTGCGTTTCCGCGCAGCACGAGCTCCCCGCTGTCGGAATCGAGCTGGTACAGCAGGACGAACGGCAGATCAAGCGCCATGTGCTGAAACTGCGCTTCCAGGTCGCGCGCGACTTCGCCTATCGTGCGCGCATCGGCGATGGCAGCGGTGAGGTCGCGCAGGCATTGGGTGCGGCGCGCACTCAGCACTGATGCGGTGGCCTCCGAGATCGGATGGAAGATACCTCCTACCTCGCCCGACTCGTCCCGGATCGGCGAGAACGAGAACGTCATGAACGCCTCTTCCAGGTAGCCGTAGCGGTCGAGGAACATGCGCTGGTCGCGGATGTAAGTGCCTTCGCCCTTGTACGCACGGTCGAATGCGTCTCCCACGACGGGCAGCGCGCTGGCCCAGACCTCTTTGAAGGGCGCTCCCATCGCGCGGGGATGCAGGTTGCCGCAAATCGGACGGTAAGCGTCGTTGTAGATCTGGATATGCTCCGGCCCCCAGGCCACCAGGATCGGAAAGGTGGACGACAGACACAGGCTGACCGATGTACGCAGGCTCTGCGGCCATTCTCGCGGCGGACCCAGCCGGGTCTGGGACCAGTCCATGGAACGAATCAGAGCGCCCATCTCGCCCCCGCCGGATAACCAGTTCAAATCGTCCATTTTCGAGAATTCAAGGGAGGGTGGAGACATTGATGCGCTGACCTGGGAACTGAGAGAAACGTTTCAAGGCCGGCATTTTAAAGCAGGCAATCAATAACGGAAGAAAAATCCCAGGCAGCTTTTGACGCCAAGCGTACGTTCACCTTCGAATGACCGGTACCGAGGCCAGCAATTCCAGCCAGGCAAATTGGCACGGTGCCGCCAGCATCGTCTTTACCTCGCGCCTCGGTGGCCTTTGCTATCGCTGTCCTCTCCAGCGTTCGCGAGGCTATCAATGTCGCTCTTCAGCCGGCTGCGCTGTTATATCCAATGCTCTCTGCTCTCCGCGACGACCAGCGCATTGGCCCAATGGCACGGATCCCTGAGCCTGGAAATGTCAGGGGCGCTGCCGGCAGCAAACGGAAATCGACTGCAAGGTCAGCACCACCGAAGCCCCGACAAATCCGAATCATCCTTGTTCTAAAAGAAAGGACGGACCGCTACGCTCATTGCGTCAGACGCTCTTCAACGGAAACGCCGCTTGCATTCGGCTTCCGCAGCGGGCCGCCTTGAGCCGGATGGCCAGGCATCAGCTGTTGATTGCATCGTGCCGCATCGGCGTGCATGCCATCGGCGTGCATGCCAGCGGCGTCGCCGTTGGCCAGTCAGCCTGCTTGCCTTTCTGGTCGACGGGCAGCGTGTCGCCGAATGAAAAGCTGCGCGGCTGCTCCGCAGTGCCAAGTCGCTGGCGCGTCCATGCCGCGAGCGCTTGCGACAGCCGGGTGATATCGGCGCCGGGATCGCGCGGCACGATGAATGCCTTCAGCCGGCTACCTTCCTCAGGGCGCATCAGCCGGACCGCCGCTTCGGCGACCTCGGGATGCAACAGCAGTTCACGCTGCACCCGCTGGGGAAACACGTTGACGCCGCCGACCTGTACCGCGGAATCGACACGTCCTGCAGGGTAAAAATGACGCTCGTCCTGCCACGCCAGCTGGTCCGGCGCATCGACGCCGTCGGTTTCCCCCTCACGGCGCAAGGTGCGGCCGTCCGGGGTGGCACGCTTCCAGAAGGAGAACAGCGCATAGGGATGGTCGCTGCGAGTGCGCCAGCCCACGCCCGCCGTTTCCGAACTTCCGTATATCTGCAGCAAGTTGCCGAGGCCGGCAGCTCTCAGGCCTTCATCGATCTCGGCTGGCAAGGGCGCGGTCGAGGTGACGCCAGTGACCACCGCCGGCAGGCGGGGGATTACCCTCAGGACCATGCGCCAGAATTCGGGATGCCCGACAATCACGTCGCCTTCGCGCAGGTCCCGCGCGAGCCGCGCCGGCGAACTCTGGCGAAGATCCTGTACGGAATCGCCGTCCAGGCCCAGTGCGCGGGGCAGCAGGATGGTGAACAGGAAACCGTAGATGTGATGGCTGGGCACGGCTGCGAACAGCCTCGCGCATCCAGACAGCATGGGCGCGGCTTCCTGCACTTCCCGCCACAGCGCATGCAGCGAGTGGGTGCAGCTCTTGGGCTGCCCAGTGCTGCCGGAAGTTCGGAACGTCATCCTTGCCGAGAACTTTTCCAGGCTGGCCTGGGCGATGGCGCACCAGTCCCCCAGGGTCCGGCGGACCAGCAGGTAGTCTTCGATGCCCGACTCATGCATGTGCAGCGCCTGGGCCAATGCACTGGCCAGGCTCATCAGTTCCAGCGAGTCGACGCCGAGGTCCTTGTCCAGGTGCGTTTCCCGGGTCCAGCAGCCCGCGGCGAAGTCAACCGACTTGCGCATGGCCAGCAGTTCAGAGGCGACGAGATCGGCAATGAACCGGTGCATCGCCGCGTCGTCCCTCCACCAGGCAACCGTCGCCACGGATCCAAAGGCCTCTGTCATGATCAGACGCGCTTGACGAAGATCCAGAAGTTGTCGCCGCTTAACGCTTTCTTCATATGGACTTTGACCTTGGTCGGCTTCATCTGGTAGTCAAAAACATACTCAAACATCGTGTTGAGATTATTTGCCCTGACGCCGGCGTCGAACACGCCCTTGAACGCAGGCTTGGAGGTGCATGGCGCTACGTCACGGAAGAAATTTTTCCCCAGCACGGTCGCCGGATTACGCCCGGTGATTGCGCCCTCGGCGGCGTTGTAGCGCAGAACCGTGCCATTCTTGTCCAGCTCAACCGCTCCAAACGCCAGTTTGTCTATGTCCTGGTTGGACATTTTGCTGAGCACATTGTCAATGTCCGCTTTGTTAAAACCGACCAGCTCCATTTTTCTCTCCCTATCAATGACCTAAAAAAACCCGGATATTTCCTTTCAGAACGTCGTCATTACACCAAAGAAATTTCTTGCAGTCAACTATTTGTCCTGGACAACATGCTTTTATTTATCTGAGTGAATTCTGGGAAAGAGAAAACTGTCGGACGGTAGAGCGCTTTTGCACGCTGCAACGACAAGGTATGGAAGACTTTCGCGCTGCGCGCAGTGCATCTACCCGACCCACCTCCCGCCAGCTCAGTTGGCCCGGATGTGCGACATTAGCCATTCTCGCCGCCGGCCCGCGTGGCAGTGGAAACCGCCACCTGCCGCCGGCCCCCACCTCACAGGAGATGCGACATGAGCAGCAAGAACACCATCTGTCTTTGGTACGAAGGCGGCGCCCTTGACGCCGCCCGCTTCTACGCGGCGACCTTTCCCGACAGCGCCGTCGGCGCCATCCACCGTGCGCCGGGCGATTATCCCGACGGCCAGGAGGGCGGCGTGCTGACGGTCGAGTTCACCGTTGCCGGCATTCCCTGCATCGGCCTCAATGGCGGCCCGCATTTCAGGCACAGCGAGGCGTTTTCCTTCCAGATCGCCACCGACGACCAGGCCGAAACCGACAGGCTGTGGAACGCGGTGGTGGGCAACGGCGGCCAGGAAAGCGCCTGCGGCTGGTGCAAGGACCGGTGGGGCGTGTCCTGGCAGATCACGCCGCGCGCATTGCTGGCGGCCGTTACCGATTCCGATCGTGCGGCAGCCAGGCGGGCCTTCGAAGCGATGATGACGATGAAGAAGATCGACATCGCCGCCATCGAGGCGGCGCGAGCAGGCCGGCAGTCGCCTCCGGCCTGACCACAGGCGAGAAAGGGATTGCCTGCGCCGGCGTGCACCGGCGCTTTTCGGGGAATTCACCGGCGAACTGCGGTCTGGCCCGCTGAATCGGCAAAGGATGCGCAGACATTGCGCCGGCGCGCCCATCGGCACGATGCATCTGCAGTATGCTGCGACGCACAGCACGGGCGGGAAGCCCGATCGATTTACTGCAGACAAAGGATGACCAGCATGACAACCACGGTGCCGAAGATACTGGCCTTCGCGGGCAGCGCCCGCAAGGCATCCCTCAACAAGCGCCTGGTCCGTGTCGCTGCCGAAGGGGCGCGACGCGCCGGGGCCGAGGTCACTGAAATCGACCTGCGCGACTTTCCGGTGCCCATCTACGACGGCGACCTGGAAACCGAGCAGGGCTTGCCGCCCAAGGCGCGCGAACTGCGGCAACTGATGCTGGAGCATCAAGGCTTTCTGATTGCCAGCCCGGAATACAACGGCTCCATTCCGGCGCTGCTGAAGAACCTGATCGACTGGACCTCGCGCGCTGTCGACGGCCAGGACGGCCTGGCGCCCTACCGCAACAAGGTGGCGGTGCTGATGAGCGCATCGCCCGGCAGCTATGGCGGCCTGCGCGGGCTGGTGCATGTCAGGGCCATCCTCGGCAACATCGGCGTGATCGTGCTGCCGGAGCAGCTGGCGGTGGGCAAGGCGCACGAGGCCTTCAGCCTGGACGGCAGCATGCAGAACCCGAAGATGCAGCAGTCGGTCGAGACCCTGGGCCGCACGCTGGCCACCACGCTGGCCAGGCTGCACGGCATCAATCTATACGAGGAGCCGGCGGAGCGCCGGCATGATCCGGGCCGGTTGCCTTAAAGCCCGCTCTCAGCCTGCGGCGCCGCGCCCGGCAAGGCGTCGAGCGCGGCCAGCAAACCGCTGGCCGCATCGGCAATGCGGTCCAGGCTCTGCTCGCGCAGGCTGGCCAGGTCGGCCGCCGCGCCGCCGGCCGCTTCCATGCCGGCCCAGCGCATCAGCGCATCGCAGGCCTCGGGCAGGTCGAACAGGCCATGCAGATAGGTGCCGAGTATCTGGCCGTCTTCCGCCAGCGCGCCCTCGGGCTCGCCATCGATCACGAATGCCGGCCGCGCCAGCGCCGGTCCTTCTGACCGCCCCATGTGGATTTCGTAGCCGGTCACCGCCGCCTCGGCAAAGGCACATTGGCCGCGCGCCTGCGCCAGCCGCTTGCTGCGGGTCAGCGTGGTGTCGATGGCCAGCAGGCCCAGCCCGGCGCTGCTGCCGGGCGCGCCTTCGACACCGTGCGGGTCATGCACCGCCACGCCCAGCATCTGGAAGCCGCCGCAGATGCCGATGAGCCTGCCGCCATAGCGCAGGTGACGCTGCAGCGCCGGCTGCCAGCCCTGCGCCAGCAGCCACGCCAGGTCGGCCCGGGTGTTCTTGCTGCCCGGCAGGATCACCAGGTCGCAGGCCGGCAGCGGCTGGCCCGGCCCGATGAAGCGCAGGTCCACGCCTGGATGGGCGCGCAGCGCATCGAAGTCGGTATGGTTGGCCATGCGCGGCGGCGCCGGCACCGCCACCCGGAAGGCGCCGCCGGACCGCTGCCCGGGCTGCACCGCGTCTTCGGCGTCCAGGAACAGGCCGTGCAGATAGGGCAGCACCGCCAGCACCGGCTTGCCGGTGCGCTCTTCCAGCCAGTCCAGCCCCGGCTCCAGCAGGCTGATGTCGCCGCGGAAGCGGTTGATGACGAAGCCGACGATGCGCGCGCGCTCGCTGGCCGACAGGCAGTCCAGCGTGCCGACCAGGTGCGCGAACACGCCGCCGCGGTCGATGTCGGCCACCAGGATCACCGGGCAATCGACCGCCTCGGCAAAGCCCATGTTGGCGATGTCGCGGTCGCGCAGGTTGATCTCCGCCGGGCTGCCGGCGCCCTCGACGATCACCGCGTCGTACTGCCCGCGCAGCCGGTGGTAGGACGCCAGCACCGCTTCCATCGCCAGCGGCTTGTAGTGGTGGTAGTCGCGGGCATCCATGTCGGCGCGCGGCTGGCCATGGATGATGACCTGCGCGCCGGTGTCGCTGGAAGGCTTGAGCAGCACCGGGTTCATGTCGGTATGCGGCGCAACGCCCGCGGCCTGCGCCTGCAGCGCCTGGGCCCGGCCGATCTCGCCGCCGTCGGCAGTGACGGCGCTGTTCAAGGCCATGTTCTGCGGCTTGAACGGCGCGACCCGCATGCCGCGCCGGGCCAGCAGCCGGCACAGCGCGGCCACCAAGGTGCTTTTCCCGGCATCCGAGGTGGTGCCCTGCACCATCAGGGTATGGAAGGGAAAGCTCATGGCCGGCCCGGCGCGGCCGCATGCCACTGTTCCACCAGGCGCGCCAATTGCGGCAGGCCGTGCCGGATGGCCGCCGGTCCGGGTGACAGGATGTCGGGCGACTTGATCTCGAACACCATGCCGTTGCGGATCGCCGGAATCGCGTCCCATCCGGGCCGGGCTGCCAGCGTCTCTGGCCGGAATTTCTTGCCGCACCAGGAGCCGATGATGATGTCCGGCGCGCGCCGCACCACCTCGGCCGGGTCGGCGATGATGCGCTGCCGGGCTTCGCGGTGCAGCGCCAGGTCGGCGAAGGCATCGGCCCCGCCGGCGATGGCTATCAGTTCCGACACCCAGCCTATGCCGCTGATCAGCGGTTCATCCCATTCCTCGAAATACACCAGCGGCCGAGTCGCATGGCGCTTTGCCCGCGCCGCCACCAGGCCTATCTCGAGCTGCAGCGCGCCGGCCAGCTGTTCGCCCTGCATGCGCCGGTTCACCAGCGCCGCCAGCGTGCGCACCATCTGCAGGATGCCTTCCACGCTGCGCTGGGAAAACAGATGCACCTCCACCCCGGCCGCGGCCAGCGCGTGGCACATCTCGGCCTGCAGGCTGGAATAGCCCACCACCAGATCGGGCTGCACGGCCAGGATGCGGTCGATGCGGGCGCTGGAAAAGCCGCTGATCTTGGGCTTCTCGCGGCGCGCCTGCGGCGGATACACGCTGTAGCCGGAAATGCCCGCCACCAGGTCCTGCGCGCCGATCGCGTACAGGGTTTCCACTGCCTCGGTCGACAGGCAGGCAATGCGGCGATAGTGGCTCATGGCTGCCTTCCCCGCTTGCCGCGCGCCTCGTCGAGGCGCTCGCACAGCCCGGCGGTGCCGTCCAGGATGCGTGGCCCGGGCCGCACCAGCTGGTCGGCATCGATAGTGAACAGGTTGCCGCGCCGCGCCGCCAGCAGGGACGGATACTGCTTCCAGGTTTCCAGGCCGGCGCTGTCCTGGTTGGGCCGATTGCCCGACACGATGACTTCCGGGTTTTCCTTCAGCACCGCCTCCACCGTCACCGTGGGCGCGGTGACCGGCAGCGATGCGAAGATGTTCTCGCCGCCGCACAGGCGGATCGCGTCGCTGGCGGTATGGCTGCCGTTCAGGGTGTAGAGCGGCCGGTCCCAGACCTGGTAGAACACCTTGACCGGCGGCCGGCTGGCGTAGCGGGATTCGATCGCGGCGAGCCTGCGGTCGAAGGCATCGGCGGCGCGTCCGGCCTCGGCGTCGGTGCCAAGCAGCTGGCCCAGGCGCCGCATGGTCGCGCCGATGTCGGCGAGGCGGTGCGGCTCGCTGACATACACCGGTATGCCCAGCTTGCGCAGCGGCTCCAGCTGCCGCGCCGCGCCGCCATGCAGCCAGACCACCAGCAGGTCGGGCTTCAGCGCAATCAGCCGCTCAAGGTCGATCTGGCGGTGGCTGCCCACCCGCGGCAGCGCCTTTGCCTCGGGCGGATAGTCGCTGTAGTCGACCACGCCCACCACCTTGCGCGCGCCGCCGGCCGCAAACAGCAGCTCGGTCACATGCGGCGCCAGCGACACCACCCGCTGCGCGGGCTTGTCCAGCGTGACCTTGTTGCCCTCGTCATCCTGCGCCGTGACGGCGGCGTTCGCCTGCAAGCCATGCAGGCACAGCATGGCCAGCGCCAGCCTGGTCCAGTGTTTCATGATGTTTCCTTCCATGCCCGCAGCGCCGTCTCCAGCCGCTGCCATCCGGCGTCATCCGGCGGCAGGCCGCAGCGTATGCCGCCCGCGCCGCGGTTGAACAGGCGCACCCAGATGCCGTGCCCGGCCATCGTACGCCAGAAAAATTCGGCCCGTGCTTCGGGCCACCATTGGTAAAGCGCGGCGCCGGTAGAGGCAATGCCTGCTTCGCGCAGCACCGCCTGCAGCCGCTGTGCCTCGGCCTGCAGCCGCTGCCGGGTAGCCTGCTGCCAGGCGGCATCCTGCAGCGCGGCGCGGCCTATCCGCTGGGCCGCGCTGCTGATGGTCCATGGACCCAGCGCATCGGCCAGACGCTCCAGCAGCGCGGGCCCGGCCGCGACAAAGCCCAGCCGCAGCCCGGCCAGCCCGAAGAACTTGCCGACCGAGCGCAGCACGATCAGCCCTGGCCGCTGCGACTGCGGCGCCACGCTGGCTTGCCCGTCGATGTCGGCAAAGGCCTCGTCCACCACCAGCCAGCCGCCGCGCTGCGCCAGTTGGCCGGCCCAGGCTAGCAGGGTGGCAGCTGGAATGCGCTCGCCGGTCGGGTTGTTGGGATTGCAGACCACCATCACATCGCAGTGGGCCACCGCGTCGTGCAGGTCGCGGTACGGCACTTCGCGCATCGCATGGCCGTGCAGCGACCAGTGGCGCGCATGCTCGGCATAGGCGGGCGCGGCCACCACCACCCTCGACGGCGGCCGCAGCGTGGGCAGCGCCTGGATCGCGGCCTGGCTGCCTGCCACAGGCAGCATGTGCGGCGCGCGGTAGAAGGCCTGCGCCGCGGCCGCCAGCGCCGCATCGGGCTCGGGCAGGCGGTGCCAGATGCCGGCTTCCAACGCCGGGGCCGGATAGGGCAGCGGATTGATGCCGGTGGACAGGTCCAGCCAGTCCTCGCGCGGACGACCGAACAGGCGTACCGCGTCATGCAGGTTGCCGCCGTGTTCAAGCATGGCGCATCCCGGTCGCAAGCAGCGCCCAGGCCGACAGCAGCGCCAGCCACAGTGCGACGCTGCCCGCCACCAGGCGGAAGGCGCGGCGGATGTCGGCCGGGCCCGGCGCCCTGCCCTCGCCCAGTGGCGGGCGCTGTTCCAGTTCGCCGTGGTAGCGCGCCGCGCCGCCCAGCGCCAGGCCGAGCGCGCCGGCGCCGGCGGCCATCACCGGCCCGGCATTCGGGCTGGACCAGCGCGGCGCCTGTCTGCGCCAGCAGCGCCAGGCAAGGCGGCTGTCGCCCAGCAGCGCATAGCTGCAGGCCGTCAGGCGTGCCGGCGCCAGGTTGAGCAGGTCGTCGACGCGGGCCGCCGCCCAGCCGAAATACAGCAGCCGCGGCGTGCGGTAGCCCCACATCGCGTCGAGCGTATTGGCCAGCCGGTACAGCAGCGCGCCCGGACCGCCGGCGACGGCGAACCAGAACAGCGCGCCGAACACCGCGTCGTTGCCGTTTTCCAGCACCGACTCGACGCCGGCACGGGCCAGATCGGTTGCGCCGGCATCGTCGGTGTCGCGGCTGACGATCATCGCGGTGCGGCGGCGCGCCGCGGCGATATCGCCGGCTTCCAGCGCCCGCGCGATCGGCAAGGCATGGTCGCGCAGGCTGCGCAGGCCAAGGGCGAAGTACAGCAGCAGCAGGTGGCAGGCCAGCGCCAGCCATGTGCCGGGCAAGCTCAGCAGGAGCGCGGCCAGCAGGAACGGCGTGACCGCCAGCAGCCACGCCGCGCAGCCGGCGGCACGCCCGGCGCGGCCGCGATTCAGGCCATGCTCCAGCCTTTGCGCCAGCCACCCAAAACCGGCCAGCGGATGCCAGCGGCGTGGCTCGCCCAGCAGCAGGTCGAGCCCGACGCCGGCCAGCAGCAGCGCCGCCAGCATGCCGGGCGTCAAGCCGGTCAGCACGGGCCGCCCTTGAGCATCAGCGGCAGGCCGGCCGCCACCCAGGCCACCCGCTCGCAGCGCGCCGCCACCGCCTGGTTCAGGCGACCGGCCTCGTCGACGAACCAGCGCGAGATTGCGCCCTGCGGCACGATGCCCATGCCAACCTCGTTGGACACCAGCACGATGTCGCCGCCAGCCTGCTCAAGGGCAGCAAGCAGGCTATTGCGCTCGCTGGCGAAGGCAGGCGGCGGCTCGATGCGGCCCACTTCGGGATACTGTCCCGGCTGGCAGAACAGCAAATTGGACAGCCACACCGTCAGGCAATCCACCAGCACCAGCCGGTGCGGCGCGCTCCAAGCAAGCAGCGCATGGCCCAGCGCCAGCCGCGCTTCCACCGTGGTCCAGTGCGGATTGCGTCCTTCCCTGTGGCGTGCGATACGGGCCTGCATCTCGGCGTCGCCGCCATCGGCGGTGGCGATATAGATCACTTCCTTGCCGCTGGCCGCGGCCAGGCTTTCGGCATGGGCGCTCTTGCCGCTGCGCGCGCCGCCGAACACCAGGGTGCGGCTCATGCCGCTCCTCCCAGCAGCGCCGCCGCGGCCTGCGGGTAAGACGGGAAGTAGGCATGGAAATAGGAAGCAGTCAGGGAGCCTGCACGATAGATCGCCTCGCCGCCGCCGCCGGACGGGTGCCTGCGGGCATGGCCGGCCGCGGCGATGTCGCCTTCCAGCGTCGAATAATGGAAGGCATGGCCGCGCAGCTCGCCATGCGCGGTCTGCCAGCCCTGCAGGCCCAGCGCCGCCAGCCGCGTCTGCATCCGGGTGCGGGCCGGCAGCAGCCCGGCCATTGGCCACGGCTGGCCGTTTTTGTCGACAAGGCTCTCGCAGACCGCCATCAGGCCGCCGCATTCGGCCAGCATCGGCTTGCCGTCCGCATGCGCCCGGCGCAGGGATGCCTGCCATGCAGAGCCGCCGGCCAGCGCCGCGCCATGCAGTTCCGGATAGCCGCCCGGCAGCCAGATCGCGTCGGCATCTTCCGGCACCGGCTCGTCGGCCAGCGGCGAGAAGTACCGGATGGCGGCGCCCATGCCGCGCAGGCAGTCCAGGTTGGCCCGGTACAGGAAGGCGAAGGCGGCGTCGCGGGCGACGGCGATCCGCTTGCCCTGCAGCAGCGGCGGCAGAGCTTGGGGCGACGCCGCCGGCAAGGACGCGGTCGGCAATGCATCCCAGGCCGCATCGTCCAGATGAAGCGCATCGGCCAGGCCGTCGAGCAGCGCGTCCAGCGCATCGACCTCGCCCGGCAGCACCAGCCCGAGATGCCGCTCCGGCAATGACGCCGCCTGTCGCGGCAGGCTGGCCAGCAGCGGCATGTCGCGCAGGGACTGCGCCACCATGGCGGCATGGCCGCTGCCGGCGACGCGGTTGGCGATCACGCCCGCCATCTGCACCGGGCCATAGTCGCGTAGTCCAAGCGCCACCGCGCCGGCGGTCTGGGCCATGGCCGAGGCATCCAGCACCGCCAGCACCGGCACGTCAAAGGCGCGCGCCAGGTCGGCCGACGAGGGCGTGCCGTCATACAGGCCCATCACGCCTTCGATCAGGATCACGTCGGCCTCGCCGGCAGCCTGTGCCAGCATCGCGCGCGATGCCTCGGCGCCCACCATCCAGAGGTCGAGGTTGTACACCGCCGAGCCGGCGGCGCGTTCCAGCATCACAGGGTCGATGAAGTCGGGGCCGGCCTTGAACACCCGTACCGCCAAGCCACGCCGTGCCAGCAGGCGCGCCAGCGCGGCGGTGACCGTGGTCTTACCCTGGCCGGACGCGGTGGCCGACACCAGCGCCGCTACCGCGCCGGCGCGCCGTGGCGCTACCATTCCACCCCCGGCTGGGCCGCGATGCCGGCCTTGAACGCATGCTTGACCACGTTCATCTCGGTCACGGTGTCGGCTACGGCAATGAGCTCCGGCGGCGCGCCGCGGCCGGTGACCACCGCATGCTGCATCTCGGGCCGGCCCATCAGGTCGGCGATCACCGTGTCGACCTCCAGGTAGCGGTACTTCAGCGCGATGTTGAGTTCGTCCAGCAGCACCAGCGCGATGCCGGGGTCGTTCAGGAAGGCCCGCGCCTGTTCCCAGGCCCGGCCGGCCGTGGCGACGTCGCGCTCGCGGTCCTGGGTTTCCCAGGTATAGCCTTCGCCCATCGCATGGAAGCTCACTTCTTCCGGAAAGCGGCGCAGGAAGCGTTCCTCGCCGGTCGACATCGCGCCCTTGATGAACTGCACCACGCCCACCCGGCCGCCATGGCCCAGCGTGCGCATCACCATGCCGAAGCCGCTGGAACTCTTGCCCTTGCCATTGCCGGTATTGACCACCAGCACGCCGGTGTGGATGGCGGCGGCCGCGATCTTCCCGTCAACCACCTCCTTCTTGCGCCGCATGCGCTCGGCATGGCGCGCATTGCGCGCCGCATTGTCCGCCTGGTCATCCATGCTGTTTCTGCTCCTGGTGTAATGCCGGAAGGAAGATACGGCGGCCGCCGTGCTCGACGACATCGATCGCCGCGCCCAGGCATTGCGACAGCAGCGTTGCCTGCATCATTTCCCCGGCCGGGCCGGCGCGCCATGCGCCGTCGCCCATCAGCAATAGCGCATGGCTGGCCACGCCATGCGCAAGGTTCAGGTCATGGCTGACCATGACCACGGTTTTGCCGGCCTGGCCGCACAGCCGCGCCAGCAGCGCCATCATGTCGACCTGGTGCGACAGGTCCAGCGCGCTGGTCGGCTCGTCCAGCAGCAATAGCGGCGCGTCCTGCGCCAGCGCGGCCGCCATCGCCACCCGCTGCCGTTCGCCGCCGGACAGGCTGCGCACGTCGCGCTGCGCGAGACCGGCCACGTCCATCTCGGCCAGCGCCCGGCTGGCGATTTCCTGGTCGCGTTCCGACTCCCAGTAGGCGCTGCCCTGCCAGGGATGGCGCGAGGCCAGCACCACGTCGATGGCGCGGTAGCCGAAGGCGTCGTCGCGGCCCTGCGGCAGGTAGGCGCGCCGCGTCGCCAGCTGCTGCGGCGGCCAGGCATGCAGCGGCCGCCCGTCCAGGCTGGCCGTGCCGGCGGCGAAGGGATGCAGGCCGGCCAGCGCGCGCAGCAGCGTGCTCTTGCCGGCGCCGTTGCGGCCGATCACGCACCAGCATTCGCCGGGCCGGGCCGACAGCGTCAGCCGCTCCACCAGGGTGCGCTCGCCGATGCGCAGCGTCAGTTCATGCAGCTCCATCAGCGCTTCCTCATCTGGTGCAGCTGCAAGAGGAAGGCCGGCACCCCGATCAGCGCGGTGATCACGCCCACCGGCAGCTGCTGCGGCGCCAGCACGGTGCGCGCCAGCATGTCGGCCACGGTCAGGAAGGTGCCGCCCACCAGCGCCGCCGCCGGCAGCAGCAGCCGGTGGTCCGGGCCGAGCGCGAAGCGGCAGGCATGCGGCACGATCAGGCCCACGAAGCCGATGCTGCCGGCAGTGCCGACCGCGCTGGCTGTGAGCAGCGCGGCGCAGAAGAACAGCGCGCGGCGCAGCGCGCCGACCTTCACGCCCAGCGTGGCGGCGGCCTGGGCATGCATCGCCAAAATATTGATGGACCCGGCCAGCCGCACCGCCAGCAGCAGCGCCAGCAGCAACACCGCCCACGGCAGCAGCCGCGGCGAGGTTGCCGACAGGTCGCCGATCAACCAGAACACCATGCCGCGCAGCCGGCTCTCGGGCGCGACCGACAGCATCAGCGTGACCAGCGCGCCGCAACCGGACGACACGATCACGCCGGTCAACAGCAGGAACGGGCCATTGCCGTCGGCTGCGCCATGCCGGAAGTCGCGCCGCGCCAGGGCGTACAGCAAGAGCGCCACCGTCACCGCGCCGCCGAAGGCCGCCAGGTCCACCATCCAGGCCGCCGGCAGCAGCAGCATCGCGGCCAGCGCACCGACCGAGGCGCCGCCGGAAATGCCCAGCACATAGGGATCGGCCAGCGGATTGCGCAGCAGCGCCTGCATCATCACGCCGGCCAGCGCCAGCATCGCGCCGGTGACAAAGCCCGACAGCGCGCGCGACAGCCTCAGCTCCAAGAGGCTGGCCGCCAGGCTGCTGCTGTCGCCGCCGGCCAGCTCGCGCAGCGCGCCCAGCAGCTCGGAAGCCGACAGCGAGAAGGAGCCCACTGCGCAGGCGAGCAGGATGCTGGCCACGGCGCAGGCCGTGAGCAGGCCCAGCACCAGCAGAGCGCGGCGGCGGCCGGCATGGGCCGCGATGGCCCGCGTTGGCAGTGGCAGCGCGCTCATCGCCTGCCGTCCGTGCCGCATTCAGGGAAAGCCATAGCGCACGCCGACGAATATCGTGCGGCCCTCGGTGGCATAGTTTTTCGCCAGTTCATAGTCCTTGTCAAAGAGATTGCCGATGCGGCCGAACACGGACCAGTCCCGGTTCAGCGCCAGGCTGGCATGCAGGTTCACCAGGCCATAGCCCGGCAGCCGCGTGGCGCCGCCCGCATATTCGAAACGCTCGGACGACAACACCGCCTCGACGCCGGCGCGCCATGCGCCCTGCACATAGTCGGCGGCGAGCGCCGCATGGCGCCGCGCCCGGCGCTGCAGCAGCCTGTCGTTGCTTTCGTCATGCGGGTCCTGCAGGTCCAGCGATGCCCTCAGCTGCAGCCTGCCCAGCCGGGTGCCGGCGCCCACCGTCAGGCCGCGCAGCAGGGCCTGGTTGACGTTGTAGGCGCAGCCGTTGGCATACACCGCGGGCCGGATCGGGCAGGGGTTGGCATTGACCAGCAGGTTGCTGATCGGGCTGCGGTACAGGGCGGCGCTGAACTGGCTCATGCCGTCATCGTAATACAGGCCCAGCTCCGCATTCCTGCCGGTCTCGGGCCGGTTGTCCGGTATGCCGTAAGGCCGGCCGCCGCTGACGGCATACAGCTCGTTGAAGGTGGGCTGCCGGAAGCTCGACGCCAGGCTGGCGTTGGCCCGCCAGGCCGGCGCGAAACGGTAGCCGTAGGCAATGCTGCCGGTAGTCTTCGAGCCGAACTGCGAGCTGTCGTCATTGCGCACGCTGGCGCTGGCCAGGTGCATGCCGCGCCGCAGCTGGTAGGACAGCGCCGCCGAGTCGGTGGTGCGCTTGCGCTCCAGTGCGGCGCTGGTGGCGTCGACGCTTTCCTCGCGCCGTTCCAGCAGCGCCTGCAGCAGGTCGGGACCGAAGGCGATGTCGTTCTGCCAGCTGATGCTGTTCTGCGTGGTGTCGAAGCGGTCGGTGGCGATGCGGTAGGCGCTGCCCGTGCCGGTGCCGGCAATGGAGCGTAGCTCGTCGCGCGACTGCGAGACCTGCAGCTGGCTGGTCCAGTCGGGCGTGAAGCGGTTGCGGCTGGTGAGCGCGTAGGCGCCGAGCCGGCTCAGGTTGCGGTCGTCGTAATAGCGGCGCGTGCCGCGGGCCGCCGCCACCGAACTGTCGAACTGGGCGTCGAGCCGGCTCTGCAGCAGGATCATGCCAAGCTGGTGGCCCGGCGCAAGGTCGTAGGACAGGCTGGCGTTGGCGCTTTCGCGTTCATAGCCATCCTTGTCCGGGTCCTGGCTGGCCAGGCCCGGCTTCTTCACCGAAAAGCCGTCCGCGCTCTGCCGCGCCACGCCGAAGGCATAGCGGAAGTTGTGTTCGCCGCCGGTCGAGCCGGCCAGGCTGGCGTCGACGCTGCGGCTGCCGTAGGTGCCGGCGCCGGCTGACGCGGCCAGCCGCGGCGCTCCCTCGCCCTTCCGGGTGAAAATCTGCAGCACGCCGCCGACCGCGTTGGCGCCATACAGCGTGGCCAGCGGGCCATAGACGATCTCGATGCGGTCGATCTGCGACAGCGGAATGGTTTGCCAGCTCGGCTCGCCGCTGGTGGACGAGCCGATGCGGATGCCGTCGATCAGCACCACGCTCTGCTTGCCTTCGGCGCCGCGCAGATACACCGTGGCGCTGCTGCCCGGCCCGCCGTTCTGCACGATTTCCAAGCCGCGCTGCGCTTGCAGCAGGGTCGTGATCGAGTTCGCGCCGGACTGCGCGATCTGCGCGGCGCTGATGACGGTGGCATCGGCCAGCAGGTCGGCACGGCCCTGCGGCGTGCGGGTCGATGTGACGACGATGTCGTCCATGCGTTGTTGCGGCGCCTGGGCCGAGACAGCCGACGGCAGGCCGGCGGCGAAGGAGAATGCGAAGGCGAACGGCATGAAGCCGGCAGGGGCCGGTCTTGTCTGGATAACGGACATGAAATGATCAATGGCGAATTCTCCGGCCTGCCTCCCCGCAAGCCGGATTACCAGGAAGGCTGGAGCCTGTCATGGCTCTTGCCTTCCACCTGTCCTGGCCGGTATCCGGGCTGACAAGGCGGACCGTCCTGCCTTCCCATGCTTGTCGCACAGTGGCTTTCAGGACGGCCGTCGCATGCAGACTGCAGCATGCGACGCTTGCTTACCGTTGCGGGGGCAGCACACGTTATGTCGATCCGTCGACGCCAGTCGCGGACCGCGTGTTTCCCGTTTAACTGCGGACAAGGACATGTCCGCGGGCACCAGAACGGCCGCTATTGTAATCGGGTACTTAACAATTGACCAAGCAGATTAACCAGGCGCGGTTTCGAAAAGGTAATCAGGGTCCGCTTGCGCAATCCGCAATCACCAGTTCGCCATAGGCGATCCGGTGCGGCGCGCGGGCTGCCGCAGCGGCAATGTCGGCGATGTCGTGATGCGCCAGCGCCGCCAGCAGCAGCCGGATCACGCCGGCATGGCAGACCAGCACCGCATCCCGGCCATCGCTTTTCAGGCCGTCATGAAAGGCTTTTACGCGCTCGGCCACGTCCAGCACCCGCTCGCCGCCGCCGGGCCGATAGGCCGCCGCGTCGGCGGCCCAGGCATCCACCTCGCTGCGCGGGATGCTGTCCCAGGCCTGCATTTCCCAGGCGCCGAAGTCCATCTCCAGCAGCCTGGCGTCGTAGCGCACCGTTGCGCCCAATGCGCTGGCCAGGGGTTCGGCCAGCGCCGCGCAGCGTGCTGCCGGGCTGGACCACAACGCCGCCTCGCGCGGCAGCCGCGGCGCCAGCGCGCTGGCTGCCTCCAGCGCACGTTCGACGGGCACCGCCAGCTCGCTGCGGCCATAGCAGATGCCGGCGGCGACCTCGGGCTGCGGATGGCGGATCAGGTAGAGCCGCATCGCCTCAGCGCCCGGCCACTGCCAGCAGGCCCAGGTAGAACAGGACCTCGGCCACCTGCTGCACCGCGCCCAGGCAGTCGCCGGTATAGCCGCCCAGCCGGCGCAGGAACAGGCGCGCCATCCATGCGGTGCCGCCCAGCGCGAGCAGGCAGCCCGGCAGCGCGCCATGCCAGGCCAGCAGGCCGGTCGCGCACAGCGCCAGCAGCGGCGCAATGCCGGTGCAGACCGCAATCGCGAATTCGCCATTGCTCATGCGGGTGGCCAGCGGCTTGGCCTTGCCTTCATGCCGGGCATAGGCCATCAGCCGGATCAGCGAACCCGACATCAGGCGCGACAGCGGATGCGCCGCCAGCAGGCCGGCCGCGGCAGTCCATGCCGGCAGGCTGGCCAGCGTCGCGATCTTCAGCGCCAGCATCAGCATGATGCCGATCGCGCCGAAGGCGCCGACGCGCGAGTCCTTCATGATTTCCAGCGTGCGCTCGGCGGTGTAGCCGCCGCCCATGCCGTCGCAGACATCGGCGAAGCCATCCTCGTGAAAGGCGCCGGTCAGCAGGATGCCCAGCGAGGTCGACAGCAGCGCGGCCACGGCAGGCGGCCACAGCTGCGCCGCAGCGGCATGGACGCTTGCGGTGGCCAGGCCGACGATCAGGCCCACTGCCGGGAAATAGCGCGCCGCATGATGCAGCCATTCCGGATCGAAACCCACCCGCTGCGGTATCGGTATGCGGGTGAAGAACTGCAGGGCCACGAAGAACAGCCGCAGCTGGTGCTTGACTGCGGGTACCACGCCGGCCGGCCGGCTCATGCGCCGGCCGCCCTGTTGCTGACCGCGGCCGACTCGAAGGTCGCCATCTCGCAGAGGAAGCCGGCGGCCGCCTGCACCAGCGGCAGCGCCAGCGCCGCGCCGCTGCCTTCGCCCAGCCGCATGCCCAGCTGCAGCAGCGGCCGGCCGCCTAGGTGCCGCAGCAGCTGCGCATGGCCATGCTCGCCCGAGCAGTGGGCAAACACGCAGTAGTCGAGCACGGCGGGCTGCAGGCGCGCCGCCACCAGCAGGGCGCTGCTGACGATGAAGCCATCGATCAGCAGCACCATGCGCCGCTCTGCCGCTTTCAGCATTGCGCCGGCCATCATTGCGATCTCCAGGCCGCCGAAGGTGGCAAGCACATCCAGCGGCGCCGTCACGTCCCGGTGCAGCGCCACCGCGGCGTCGATCACGGCCGCCTTGCGGCGCACGCCGTCGGCATCCAGGCCGGTGCCGGCGCCAACGCAGTCGGCCAGCGGCAGGCCGGTCAGCTTGTGCATCAGGGCCGCGGCGGAGGTGGTATTGCCGATGCCCATTTCGCCGAAAGCCAGCAGGTTGCCTGGCAGCGCATCGGCCAGCGCCTGGCCATGCGCCAGCGCCGTGTCGCGTTGGTCCGCGCTCATCGCCGGCTCGCGCGCGAAGTTGCGGGTGCCGGGCGCGACCTTGCGGTCGGTCAGGCCGGCGAGCGCGCCGAAGTGGTGGTTCACCCCGGCATCGACCACCTGCAGTGCGCAGCCGGTCTGGCGCGCGAACACATTGATGGCCGCGCCGCCGGCGAGGAAGTTGGCCACCATTTGCGCCGTCACGCTCTGCGGATAGGGCGAGACGTTTTCCGCGACGATGCCATGGTCGGCGGCAAACACCAGCATCGCCGGCTTCTCGATGCGCGGCCGCACGGTGCGCTGGATCAGGCCCAGCTGCAGCGCCAGGTCTTCCAGCATGCCGAGGCTGCCGGGCGGCTTGGTCTTGGCGTTCATGGCGGCGGCAAGCCGGCTGGCCAGATCGGCGTCGGCAATGGCATTTACTGTCGGGATGGGCATGAAGGAAGGGGGAGCAAGAAAGCGTGGAGTGTAGAAGCGCCGGAGGACAGCGTCAAATCAGGTGCGCGGGCGATGGCAGGAGGAAGGGCAAGTCGCTGCGCTGATAGTGCCGAAAGCCTTCCCGTGATCGGCCGCCAGCCGCCTGGCTGCGCGGCGTCAATGCACGAGTCGACAGGCGCTGCGGCAACGCGTTCCTGCCCTTGGCGCCAACACGCACCTGGCAGGACTGCCATCAAGCCCCCCGGCCCCGCCGTGCCCATAGAATGAGCCTCCAACCATAGCCGTGGAGATCCCGATGCCGCACGCCACCCGCATCCTGCGCCTGCCCGGCGACGGGCTGGACCTGCATGTCGAAGTCACCGGCGAGGGCAGCCCGGTGATCCTGCTGCACGGCTTTCCGGAAAGCGGTCACTCATGGCGCCACCAGGTCGGGCCGCTGGCCGAGGCCGGCTATGCCGCCTGGGTGCCCAACCTGCGCGGCTATCCGCCATCGGCCGTGTCCGTCCGGCAGGAGGACTACCACCTGCGCCGGCTGGCCGCGGACGTAGCCGCCATCGTGCGGGCCAGCGGCCATGCGCGCGCCCATGTGGTCGGCCACGACTGGGGCGGCATCATTGCCTGGACTTTCGCCGGTTTGTATCCGGCGCTGCTGGACAAACTGGTGATCATGAATGCGCCGCACATGGCGATCTATTCCGGCAAGGTGTGGCGCAGCAGCCAGCTGCCGCGCAGCCTGTATGCGGTGTTCTTCCAGCTGCCGCTGTTGCCGGAAGCGGCAATCTCGGCCATGAACTACCGCATGATGCGCGAGATGTTTGCCCGCCTGCCGCTGCAGAAGACCGCCTTCGGCCCCGACGATATCCAGCGCTACGTGGACTGTCTGTCGCAGGCCGGCGCCCTGAAGGCCGCGCTCGACTACTACCGGGAGAACATGCGCAGCGACGGCATGGCGCTGGCGGCCTCGGTGCATACCGAAGCCAGCACGCTGGTGATCTGGGGCGACCACGATCCTGCCCTTGGGGTGTTCCTGCTCGAAGGCCTGCCGCGCTACGCGCCGAATGCGCGCATCCAGCGCATCGGCAAGGCCAGCCACTGGGTGCAGAACGAAGCGCCGGCCGAGGTCAACCAGGCGCTGCTGCGGTTTCTGAAGGAATGAGGATGCCCCGGCCGCATGGCCGGAGGCGTGGCATGGGTTCAGTCGAGCTTGATCTGGGCGTCGGAAATGACCTTGCCCCATTGCGCGATCTCGGCCTTGAACCAGGCGCCGAACTCGTCCGGCGTGTTGGTCTGCGGCTCGGCGCCCTGCCCGGCCATCTTCTCGCGCACGTCCGGCATCTTCACGATGCGCGCCATCTCGGCATTGAGCTTGTTGATGATGGGCTTGGGCGTGCCGGCCGGCGCCATCACGCCCTGCCAGCTGCCGGACACGAAGCCCGGCACGGTCTCGCCAATGGTCGGCACGTTGGGCAGCTGCGGAAGCCTCTTGGCGCTGGACACCGCCAGGAGGCGCAGCTTGCCGTCCTTCACATGCGGATAGGTGGCCACCATGCCGTTCATGGTGACGTCGATCTGGCCGCCGACCAGGTCGGTGATGGCCTGGGCGCCGCCCTTGTACGGAATGTAGCCCCATTCGGCGCCGGTCTTCTGCGCAAACAACACGCCGGCCAGGTGGGCCGCGCTGCCGGTGCCGGCGGCTGCGGCAAAATTGACCTTGCCCTTCTGCGCCTTGGAATAGCTGACCAGTTCCTTCACGGACTGCACTGGCATGCCGGGATAGGTCACGAGCAGATGCGGCGAATAGGCCAGCAGCGTCACAGGCGCCAGGTTGGCGGTGGGACTGAACGGCAGCTTGGGATAGAGCGTAGGGCTGATCGCCAGGTTGCCCACGTCCATCAGCAGCAGGGTGTAGCCATCGGGTTCGGACTTGGCGACCAAGTCAGCGCCGATGTTGCCGTTGGCGCCGGCGCGGTTTTCCACCACCACCGGCTGGCCCCAGGCGTCGGTCAGCTTCTGGCCCACCATGCGCGCCAGCACATCGGAAGTGCCGCCGGCCGGGAACGGCACCACGATGCGGATTGGCTTTTTCGGATAGCCGGCGGCGGCGTCCTGCGCGGTGGCGGCCGTGGTGGCCAGAAAGCCGGCACAGGCGGCGGCCAGCAACGCTACGGTTTTCATCATCTTCGTCTCCAGTGGTTTGCTGCGGGTCTGCATCCGAATGGCTTGATGCAAAACGGTCATTTTTCCGGGCTGTCTGCGCAGCGCCTGTGCGGCGATTATAGGCATCGCATCGATATTCGTCTAAGCTAGAAAATGGATCCATCCATGCGGAAATTGAATCGATGATTGAGCTCTTCCAGATCAAATGCTTCGCGGCGGTCGCCGAGGAACTGCATTTCGGCCGCGCCGCGGCCCGGCTGTTCATGACCCAGCCGCCGCTGAGCCGGCAGATACAGATGCTGGAGCAGGCGCTGGGCGTGCAGTTGCTGGAGCGCTCCAGTCGCAGCGTGCGGCTGACGCCGGCCGGTCAGGCGTTCTACCGCGACGGCACGGCTGTCCTGGCCATGACCAGCCAGGCGGCCGATACCGCGCGCCGCATTGCCAGCGGCGATGCCGGCCGGGTGGTGCTGGGCTATACCGCGGTCGCCGGCTATGCGCTGATACCCGAACTGGTGGCGGCATTGCAGAAGCGCTTCCCGGCAGTCGACATCGTGCTGCGGGAAATGGTGTCATCCGACCAGCAGCAGGCGCTGTCCTCGCACGGCATCGACCTCGCCTTCCTGCGGCCGCTGGTTTCCGGCGAGGCCTTCGGGTATGCGCTGGCGTCGAAGGAACCGCTGCTGCTGGCGCTTCCGGCCAGCCATGCGCTCGCCGCCAGGCCGCGCCCGGCGCTGAAGGACCTGGCGGGACAGGACTTCATCATGTACGACCCGGTTGAAGGCAGCTACTTCCACCAGAAGATCGCGAGCCTGTTCGCCGCTTCCGGCATCGCGCCGCGCTACGTGCAGCAGATCGCGCAGACCCACACCATCCTGGGCCTGGTGCGCGCCGGCATCGGCATGGCCATCGTGCCGGCATCGGCCCAGTCGCTGCGCCTGGAAAACATCGTCTACCGGCCGCTGTGGCGCAAGGATGCGGTGGCCGAACTCTACATGGCCTGGCCGTTGGCGCATCGGAATCCGGCGCTGGATGCGGTCAGGGACTTCGCGCTTGACTGCCTGGCCGGCCAGGGTGGCATCGATGCGCCCACACGCTGAAGCATTGACGGCCGGCAAGGGTTCCGGCCGCACCTGCGTCTTCCCGTGATTTCACGCATGCCTTGCGTGCGCGCAGCCCGAACCATAGGCAGGTGAAGGGACTCGAATTTTCAATAAATGGCGCCATATGCCATCCCGTCTTCCCGATAAAGCACACCATGCAAAAACTGACCGCAAAACTGTTGTTGACCCTTGTCGCATGCGCCCTGGTCGTGCCTGAGTCGTATGCGAAGCGCCTGGGCGGCGGCCGCTCGGTGGGCCGCCAGTCCCAGGTGGCCCGGCAGCGTGCGGCGCCGCCACCGCCGTTAGTCAGGCCGCGACCGGCGCCGCCGGTCGCGCCTCCCGTTGCGCAGCCGCGCGTGGTACGGCCGCCCTATATCGGCCCTGCGCCGGCACAGGTGCAGCGCCGTTCGGGCAGTTCGCTCGGCGGCATGTTCAGCGGCGCATTGCTGGGCCTGGGCCTGGGCTCCGTGCTGGGCTCCAGCCATGCGCAGGCAGCAGCCGAGCAGGAGGCGGCACGGCAGGAGGCGGAGAGGCAGGAGGCGGAGAGGCAGGATAAGGAAGCGGCTGCCGCGAGCAACCAGGCAGCGAGCCCACCGGCGCCCGGCGGGGAGCCAACTGCGCCGGGCGCATCGGGTAACTGGTAAGCGCGTCGTGCCAGTGGCGGCTGGAATCGGAACGGATCGACAGGAGCAAGAGCATGAAACACAGTGCCATCCCACTGCTCAGCATTACAGCGAGCATGTTGCTGTTTGGCTGCGTCACCCGAACGGTGGAGGTGCGACCGGTCGCGCCGGTCGTGGAAGCGCGTTCGGCTCCAGTAACAGCCGCTGCCCGCCTTTACCCTGCGCCGCCGCCGGCACCAGCACCAGTGCTCAGCGGCGCCAGCAGCGTTGCGCAGGATGCGGACTCAGGGCGGGTGGGTCCGTCGGAAAACCCGACCGGCGTACGCGTAGAAGCGGTTATCCCAGGCGTCTCCACTGGTCGCTCGCTTCTGTTTGAAACTGACAAGCTTACCAGGCCAGGCATTCTCCCCACGCCGTGAGCACGTCTTCTAAATCATGGCCACTGTCTTGCCCGCTTCTGGCCAGGCAATGCCTGCAGCAGCAATTCGTTTCAACGTAAAAATTCGGACGCACTGCCGTCCATCCTGCTGTGCCCAGCACAACGCTAAAACTGCGCGACCTGCACGGCGGAGACACGGTGCCACCTCGGATTGGATTGTCGCTGCAAGGTCGTTTTCGTCACCGGTTTGCCCGCCTCAGGCTTCATCCGTTTCTTGTTTCGTAGGACAGAAAAGCTGACGGTTGTCAGGCTGCTCCAGGAATATGTCATCGATCAGATAACGGACCGCTTCGACGTCGTTGAACATCAAAACGTCGATGATTGACAGGCCGGCTTCGAAACCATCTCGTCCCTGGTTATATGAGCGGAGATTATTCTGAAGGAATGTGATCTTGATGCCATTTTTTTCAAACTGATCTACGTCAAAAAGATCCTTGCCTCCGACTGGATTGCAATACTCGTCAGCCTGCAATTTCTTGCTTATCTTCAGCGCCCAATCCCCAGGTCCATTCATGGCCCCCAAACTCATGCCGATCTTGCTGAAAACGTCGAAATTGGCTGGGATATGCAGGTAACGACAAGTTTTCGTCAATACATATGCATTGAGATCCACAATGCTGCCGGTTTGAATATCCAGGCAGGATTCGACCAATGACAGCGCCTCCCGATAAAACGGTGCTCTCGAGCTGTAATGTGCGAGTTGCCTCAGTATTCGATTTTTCCAGTCTTGCCTATCATCGATCTCCATATCACCAATCAACGTGCTAAGTCCCTTCTTCTTCAGCGGCACCGTGATGTACTGCCATCCCTCGCCTGGCTTCAGGATGCGGTTTCTATTGATCCAGCCGTGCCTGATATATTGCACGCTGTCCAGCAGAACGAATTTATCTGTGTTCTTTATTAAGCTGTAATAACCGAGATAGGGGAAAAAATAGGGCTGCATGATTCCAATCCGCACTTGCCGTCTCCTCGCCTTAGCCGCATGTAAACTGCGGTTGAATATCAGGATTTTTGCGAGCTACAGTGGTCCGGCATGCGGTGGCGCTGCTCTGCACACTGCATGCCGACTCCTCTTGCCACATCCGATCGAAGAAAGGCGGCGCAAAATGGCATTGGCCGCCCGGGTTGCAAGAACAGCCGCCCTGTCCATCATCCTATGCTGACGAACTTTGCCACCGATGGCACGCCATTTCCATCCACGATAAAAAGCATGTAATACCCCGGCGGCACCAACCCGCTGGAAGATGGAATTGTCGCGCGCAGGTTGCTGCCAGTGCCTTGGGTGGCCAGCTTGATCGCTCGCTGGTGCATGTCATTCCCATGTGTGACAGCGCCTGGTGCGATCAGCATGACACTCGAGATCGTCTTGGCGTTGGTCCCGATCGAAAAAAGCTGCCCTCTAGCCACCTGCGCAGGCGCCGACGTGATCTGGGGCCGTGCGCCCTTGAACAGGTAAGGAGGGGAGTAGATCTGTACGCGATGCGAGCTTGCGCTGGATGGATCCCGGTCATCCTCCGACAGCAGGACCGTTGCGTCCGGCAGAAGAAGCGCACTTGAATGGTATCCCGCCGGTATGGTGATGGGCGCCGTTTCTATCCAACTCCCGGTCAGATCGGTCGCAGTCTTGTTATAGATTTCGGTCTGCCACACCGGATTGTCATAGAGCGCGCTGACGCTGGTGCCCCCCACTGTAAACAATGTCCCATCCGGCAGGATGACGGAATTCGAATTATGGCGGGCATACAACCACTCAGGAAAAGCCTTCCATCCTCCGCCTGGATTGAAACCATCGATCCATTCATTACGCTTCAGGGCGACCCCTGCGTTATAGTCCACGCCGCCCGCGAGCATGACCGTCTGCCGGTTCGGGTTGACCGAGGCATCCGTGTAGCTGATCCCGTTTCCATACCCGTAATGCTGGCTGAGCATGCCCTGGGTGTTGGCCCATGACCAAGTGCCAACCGTAAGAAGTGCGCTGTTGCTTATGTCAGGGCCGGCCTGCAGCATCTGACCGGAAGGCATCATGAATTGGAAAGGATAAAGGCCGGTTGGGTTATGCGTGGAAACGACGCTCATTGTGTTCTGGTTGTTTGCCGTGGGGGTGAAAAGCTCAACCACGTTGGTGACGGCCTCGCTTCCCGTCTGGTCATAGCCACTTGTAATCAGCACCCGGTTGTCGGGAAGCTGCGTGGTTGTTGGATACCATCGCCCAACCGACATGTCAGGCATCTGCCGCGTCCACGTTTCCTTTTGCGGATCAAACGTGTAATGGGTCAGAGCGCCTTCCCAGCCGGTTAGCCCTGCCGCCGCATTGGGATCGGGATACCGCAGATTACCCCCTGCCACGTAGACGCGTCCATCGTTCAGCACCGTTTGGCCACCACACCAGATATTCTCGGGTGGCGCTATCGAATGGCCGGTTTTCGTAGCAGGATCCCATATATAGGAAACTCCGGTGTTTGAATTGTTTGGATCCTGGTAATGCGACGGCTCGTAGGACCAGAACAGGACCTTTCCATTGTTAAGCAATACGGCGGTAATGCCTGGCACCGGGATGACGACAGGGTCGCTCCATTGACCTCCAGTGTTGGTGGGCTTGGTACGTGCCGCTGACAATAGCGTCGCGCTGGGGCTGGGGGCGCTGAGCTGCCTGTTCTTCATGCGGCATTGTATTTGCCGGCCCATGGCATGTTCGTTAGCGTGCGCCTTGCCAAGCAGCGCAGTTTCCTTTTGCCTAAGTTGCGCCTCCGCAGTCGCGTTCGTGCAGGCGTCGCTTCCCGTTGTCGAGCCGTTTGCGGCAGCGGCTGCAGTAGGTTGCTGCCCATGCACGACCGGGACGACGCCACACGATAGAACGAGAAGTGCGGCAAGCGGTTTTTTTCGTAAATCAGATATCAGGTACATTTGAAAACTCCTTGATCAGGTATCCTCTCCGGTGACTTATCCCGCCGCCCGGCGTACAAACCGTTTGCCATTTCTCCGCACTCTTGACCCAACGCGTCGCCGCGTATCAAAACAGGTGCTTTCCTGGCTTAGGGCGCAGGCATGAAGGGATAGGCAGCAATTACTGCCTAAAAGGCTATCCTGAAAAAAGCATAGCGAGTTCCATTGGCGATTTCGATAGCGGCCGGTAAATTCGCCGCATCATTTGGCCCGTGAATGCTGGACGTTCTACCTATGTCAGTAGAGGTCGCACCTATGTTACCGATGGGCGTCTGACACAGTCACGACTTTGCGCCGGACCCGCCCCGCACGCTGTAACGCAATTGCGCTGCTTGAATGAACTGCAAGGTAATTCATCGTGGAAGCCATCATGTGGATCAACCATTGTCACGACGCGCATCGCATCCTATTCCGGCGCTTGGATACCTTCGCTCCCACGCATTCCATTGCGATTCCGCTGCGCACTCTGATATCTCCCTGGCAGGAAATCACGACGGCCGGTCCGCGCACCTTCCAAGGCCCTCAAGTAGACCGCGCTGACTTCCCGGCACATCCGCTCGGAACAAAAGTTGTCCGCATAACTGCGGTACGCCGCATCGCGCATGGCATGCCAGTCCGCTGCGCCCATGGAGCCGATCAATTCTGCCAGGCTCTTACTGCAGCCGCTCCGGAAGAAACGGCCGGTGACATGCTCGGTAACGATTTCCGGAAGGGAGCAGCAATCGCTTGCAACTACCGGCAGCCCGTAACTTTGCGCTTCGGCTGCCACCAGCCCGAATGCCTCCCACCGGCTTGGCATCACGAGCAGGTCTGCATGGCGAAGATACCCAGCCATGTCATGCGGCTTCAACCATCCGGTGTAAGTGATGTTGCTTCGATCATGAGGCATGGATCCCGAAAGCACGGGAGCCCCGATTGCCGTTAAATGGAAAGGCCCCGCTTTCTCGAGCAGGGCCATCGCATGCTCCAGCAGGTCAAATCCCTTTTGGTAATCGAACCTTCCAACGTAAAGCAAATTGATTCTTCCCGCTTCAAATGGATTGGGTTGCATGCGGTCATTCGGCGGCTCCACCCCATTGAGGACCACCTCGATCAGCCTTTCAGGCAGGCCATGCACCGCAGCTTCGCCGGCCTCATACCGGCTCACGCAGATGATGCGGTCACTCAAGCCGGCCAAAAGCCGCTCTACCAACGCATATAAATATTCCCTGGCTCCCTCCCCCTTCATCAGGAAGCTCCAGCCATGCGGGCAGTAGATAACCTTTGGCTGCCGGAAGGGCCGCAGCAATAAAAGGACGAGACGGCCAAAACAACCCGCGAATGTGCTGTGCAGGTGAACGACATCGGGATTGAACCGCCAGACGATCACGGCAAGGCATATGGTAAAGGACATGAACGAATGCAGGTCTCTGCCGGATCGGCGGAAAGCCATCATGCCGATGCGGTTTGGGATTTCGGATCTCTGGGAGTCAGGAACGAGACAGACCTGCCTCATGCCGTGCGCCGTCTGTGCGGCAAGAAGCTGTCGCAGGACGGTCGCGATGCCGCCTTGGATTGTCTCGGCTGCGTGCAAAACTCTCATGATGGACCTCATCTCTTTCCGAAGCTTGCTGTCGGCATTCATGTCTACGCATATCGCTGGTGCAAAGCGTTCCGCATCCTGACGGCGCAGGTTCGTTATCTATGAAAGCAATTTGCTTCCGGATCGATTAACCACACGCCGCGACGTAAGACATGCACGGTGACTCCGCCGCCGAAGTCAGTAATAGTCCGAACAGGTTCGAGACACAGTCATCACAGCGTATATGCACGAGGCCTTTAGAACGATAACGAGCAGAAAGGAATGCACGTGAAATAACGCACGTTTGCGGGCTGTTAGACCTGCCTCAGATCTGGTTACTTTTATGCCCATGGCTGCGGAGCCCGGTTGCAAGCGCCTTCCTGCCGTCCTGAGCCATCGCCGGAGGGCACGGTGGCCGCCGGCAGCGCGGCCCTTGGTGCATCTACCGTGCCGGCGACATTACCCGACTGGCGACCTCGAACCGCAGGTCCGCACCGCCTCCATTGATGACGACGGGCATTCCACTCACTCTGATCCTGCCGGTGCTTCCACTGCCTGTACGCAGCGTCCGGCGGTCCGCAGGCGTGATGATGGCTTGCGCGCTAATATCGGTGCTTGGCCCATCGCTAAGGACAGCTACGACGAGTTCGACATTTCTTGGTGACCAAAGCACGTAGGTAAGGCGATTGTCACCACCGGTAAAGACGAGGCAAGAAAGAAACTCATCTGTCTGGCAGGAGCGCGGCCGGTCTGCCGACTTGATCAGGCTGGCCGTCGCGCGCAGCGCGTGGAGTGCGGGCTTAGGGACGCCTTCCTTGTTCACAAGTCCGAAGTGATGTTCGGGATCATGGGGATCGGACCCATCGTCCTGATAGCCATACCACCATACTCCCCGCACATAAGCGCGGCTCGAGGCCAGAAGCAGCATGCGTGCGACATACTGCGCTACCGCAGCCTGGCTGATTCCTGATGCGCCGATATGGTCCGGCCAGCCAATTTCGGTGATGTAGAAAGGGACAAGCCGTCCCGTCTTCCGAAATATCCTCTCGTTTGCATTGTCGAGCCATCGAGCGACCTCTTCCGGCTTGTTCCCGTCGCCACTTGGCCCGTCGCCATCTGCAAAGTTGTAGGGATGCATGGCGATGCCGTCGTAGTGGGCTCCTGCGTTACCGACTACTTCGAGCAACCATTCCAGGTCGCGATAGCCGAGTCCGCCAATCAGGACCGTCGCATCCGGATCGACCTGCTTTATCGCGGCATTCGCAGCGCCGACGAGTCTGGCAAAGTGTCGTGCGGACGTGGACTTGTCGAAAGGGGGCGGGCTGGGAAAACCGGTTCCGGCATTCCACTCATTCCACACTTCGTAAATGCGTACCTTTCCCTTCAGCCGAGTGGCGATGTATTGCGCATACCGGGCAAAGGCAGCCTGTGCTTCTTCGCTGACAGGATAGCTTCCGCGATCGTAGAACTGGTTGCCATAGTTAAGGATCACCAACGGCCTGAAACCACGCAAGACACTCCTGTCGACCGCTTCCTGAAGCGGCATCAATTCCGGCGGAAACGCATAGATTCCCTTTTCCTGCTCGACTGCGCTCCATAACGGCTCCACACGAATCGAATTCATGCCGCTGGCTTGGGCATGCTCAATGAACAAAGCCGGATCAGTATGATTGCCGAGAATATGCGCCGTGACGCCAATGAGGAATTCCGATGCGTATGCCTTGCCTCCAAGCCAAGTGCTTAAAAGCATCGCAAAGCCACACAGGAAACGCAGAATCATTTAGACAACCCTCTTTGCCACGTTGAACTGCGTCACTTACGACGGAATGCGCCCGGTATCCATCCGCTTACCTATCTATGAGCCCAGCGCGTCTTGTGGCACCGGGATCACGTGCCGATACATGCTTTCCAGTGCATCGACATGGTGCTCCATGCAAGGTGGATCGTGCCAGAAACGGTCATACGCGGCCCTGCCCATCCTCGCCGCCAGGTCCCCATCCTTCTGCAGCTGTTCCATCTTCCGTGCGAGGTCCTCCGCGTTGCCACCTTTGAACCACAGCCCGGTTACACCATCGACGACGTTTTCGCGTGCGGCGCACGTATCCGGAACAAGGGCGGGAATGCCGATCGCCGCCGCTTCATCAATCACCAAAGGCTGAACCTCATGCCAGAGGGAAGGGAGCACAAGCGCCCTGGCACGAAATAATTGCGCCGATATGGCGTCGGCCGGCAACCATCCCGTGATTTTCGCGCCCGGATAGATCGACCTGATCTGCGCCCCTTCCGTTCCATCGCCAATGAACACCACGTCCGCCCCGATCCGCGACGCTGCTTCGGCAAGAAGCGTGCACCCCTTCTCCCGACTCAGCCTTCCGACGAATGCAAAATCATGGTTCCGAGACACGTTCGCTGGCTCCCCATGGGGGACACTGACCGGATTTCTTATCCAGGAAATTCGTGCCGACGCAGGCAAGTAGGGGAGCAACCGGTCTACGCTCATTCGAGACAGCCCAATGAAGGCGTCCACGCATGCGGGAAAATGATCGTAATAGGATTGCTTGGCCTGTCTGGATACGCGCCAAAGCTTTTGCGGATAGCTCCGTGCGTCGCAGTGGGTTGTGATGCATTTTCGGCTCAATGGAACGAGCGGGCATATCGATTCGCTCTGGTAGTTGAAGAAGCCGCCGTTTGGACAAGATGAAAAGTAGTCATGGAGCGTGACGACCATCTTGCAGCGGCACTGCGACGCCGACGCTATCACGCTTGATGAAAGCGCCTTTGTCCACCCATGTAAATGCACCACCGTTTCATTCACCGGCAAGCGTGACAAAAGTGCTGACATCATCCTGTGTGCTTTGCGGTTCCAGATTCCCTGCGTCGCGGCACGCAAGCGGCTGGGATCGCGCACGATCTCATGCTGCCCGGTGCATATCACCGACAAGTTTGGATGCCGTAACCATTCCGCGGCGGGGCCCACTGCGCATACGACGATGACATGGTGTCCGCGCTCCGCGAGCGCGAGGGCGCTGGACAATGCGACCCGGGCGGCGCCGCCGTTCACATAGCCGAAATCATTAACGATAACAATGTGCATCGTGCTGCCTCCATAATCGGTAGCAATCGGTAGCAATCGGTAGGAATCGGTGCAATGGACTCCGCCAGGCCAACGTCATACTGACTGCATTGCATATGCTCTCGGCCAAGGCAACCTCGTCCGGCGAGCGCTGTGTCGTCGCAGACGCGCACTCTCAGCCGGTATTGCTGACCCAGCCCCTTACTGTCGCGATATGCGCTCTTATTTTCAGCGACCGCAGGCGCTGAAGGTCGATCAGATGCCCTGCCGTGAAGCCGAAAACCACGGCCAGCACCGCGCCTTCCATAATGCTTGCGGTCATCCCGTACACCGCAACCAGCATTGCGCAACCAAACACGAACGCATCCACGTCCGTCTTCAGGTCAAGCCGCTGTGCTTGATGGGCAAAGAGCAGCAGATAGACCAGCGCCAGAAGGCCAAAATTTGCATAGGCGTAAACAAACAGGTTGTCTGCCCAGTTCCATATCACCGCTTCGGAGAACATTTGCGGCGTGCCAATCCCCCCAATTCCTCGACCGAGCAGGAAGTCGCCATAGTTCGCAACCAGTTCAAAAGCTTGAGGCCATGTGTTCTCGATCCGGTCCATATAGGACATGAAGAGAAGGCGTTCGATTGGACTAGTTGAATCAACCTTGAAGGCGAACAGACCACTGCCAATCGGAGCCAGGATCATGGTCGTAACCGGCAGCCAGATCAAACGCGACAGCGCAGCCGATCCAAGCGCCGCATTCCTGAACCAGAGGATCACAGAGATAATGCCGTAGGCAAGCACGACGCCTTTTGCGGTGGTGATCGCGATTGCAACTCCAGCGCTTGACCACACCAGAATCCTGACCCAGGCGGCCCGCGAAAAAACGGTGACATAGAGCGCAGATATAAGGCAATAAACTGCGGCGTCGTAGGACGCCCTTGTCAACCCGGCTATACGTCGTTCCTCGCCCGCCCACCACAGCACATTGGCAGTCACGCGGACGCCGTCAACGTAATAGACCAGTCCCTCCCAAGGAAAGGCGTAAAAATAGTTCGTAATAATTGCGCCGGCTGTCAAAGCGTAGACGCACGACATGCCCGGCACGGCGCGCCGATACCCGTCATCTGCCACCTTCAACGCAAACATTCCGAAGAGAAAAGGGACAATGAGCTTCAACCCGAAAAGTATTTGCCTGGCATCCGGTATATACAGCAGCGACACAAGCAGATGCAGTGCGAGCAGGCACCCGACAAGAAGTGGAAGGTAGACATTCTCAGCCCTGGTATTGAAGGCCAGTGCATAGAGCGTCATGGCAGGCAGCAGGAACTCGCGACCGTACAGTAACGGCTCCAACCCGACAAGGTGAAGGCCGTAGCGGAGCGCAGCTTCGAAGATGAATGTCAGCCCGTAGGTAACGAATCCGATGGAAATAACTCTGTTCATTGTGCCGCCTGGTATCAATGTCGCGCTACAACCGTGCTATCCGATCGACTGCATCAGCAGGCTCTCGTATTCGCCGACCATGCGTGTATCCCTGTACATTCCGTATTTTTCGCGCGCAGCGTCGCCTAGCTTGCGCAGTAAAGCGGGCCGCTGCAGCACTGCAGCCAAATAGGCCTGCAGAGATTCGGCCTCGCGGTAGGGAAAGACATACCCCGTTCTTCCGTGCTCCACCATTTCAGGCAATCCGCCGCGATCCGACGCGATCACCGGGATGCCGTTCCGGTATGCCTCCATGACGACCGTGGGAAGAGAGTCGTTGCAGAGCGAGGGAACGACAAGAAGGTCAATTTGCTTGTATGCGATTTCGGCGTCTACATGGCCAAGAAATTCGATATTGGTCATGGGAAAACGATTCCGCAGCTGGCGCTCGTAATCTGGATCGCCCGCTCCCGCGATGACAAGCCGGCAGCCGTTCTGTGGGAGAGCCGAGACGGCGCTGAGCAGCATTTCGATTCCCTTCTCGGGCACGAGGCGCCCTACGAATCCGATGCATAGGACGTTTGCGTCCTTTTGCGAAGCGGCCTGGCGCGCCCTGCCTGGCAGGCCGTTATAGATGACGGTGTGTGATGTCGCATTCGCGAAATAGCCTGCCTCGAGATGGCGCTGCAACAGATATCGACTGACGCCAACCACCTTATCGACTAGTCCTGACGAATGCTTTGCCGGTGCCGCGCAAGCCGAGCACGCAGCACACTGGCCGTCACAATTTCCGCTGCGTCGGGACATCACGTGCCGTATGCACATGAGTCCATGGTCATGCAAGGTGTGGACGATGGGTATATGCCTGCGCTTGATTGTCGACCAGGCGGCACAGGAGAATCCGCTCAACATATGGGTGTTGACGACATCCGGTTTTTCCGCGGCCAGTATATTGTCCAGGTCCCCGGCCATCAGCAAGTTGTAGCTATTGGCCAGGTGCCATAACGGCTTGAGAAGGCGATTGCGTTTTTTCGGCGTGTAAGGCCAGTAAACATTCTTCAATCCGACGTAATAAACCCTGACTCCGTCAACCTGCGCTTTCACTACTCCCGATTCAGGACGAAGCGAGACCACGGCTATCTCATGGCCCGCGCCTAGCAAGCCTTCACTAATTATGCGGACAATTTTTTCCGCACCTCCCTGCACGTTGGGATGATAGAGCGTGTTCAGCAATAATAACTTCATGTCCATACCTCAAGCGATGAGTGCGTCTTCCAGTCTGATGTGCGTGTGGCCGTCGCGCCTGCCCGCTTGCGGGCAGCGCCTTGCGGTGCAGTTCGCTCAAGCAAGTCATTTGATAGGTCCACTGGCCCTTGGCTTTCGAAAAAAATGCATTGCAGTCAGGCGCCTTTCATCAGCGAAGCCGTGATTTCCCGGGCACAGCCGGCGGTTTCGTCTTAGTTCCCGTTCAAGCAGCGGCAGCAATATGAGAGGGGAGAGAAAACAGAACAGCGAGGTTGCAACTGCAAGACCCTTCACATCCCCATAAAAAAATCCGGCCGCCTTGAGCACAAGCCCGGCTGTGAAAGTCACAGTTAGTACGATCGCTGGCGCACGGGTATTACCCATCGCAAAAAATGCCTCGACCAGCACCAGCCCGGCCATTCCGCCGGTAAGGACGCCTACAAGCAGCATGGTCAACCAGTGGAAATTCTCGATGGCTGCAGGCGCGATATGATGCAGGCGCCCTGTTAATTCCAGCGCAGGAGACAGCATCAGGACCAAGGCAGCGTAGCAGCACAGGGCAACGAGAATGACACGTGACAATGCGCTTCGGTACAGCGAGGTAAATTCGCTCCAGGCGCCAGCCTTCGCATGGTTTGCCAGAATCGGCAGAATTGGAGCACACAGAGCCTTGCCAAGAATGGCGCTGGCGGCAAGGTGAATCTGCTGCGCCATATAGAAGGTCGAAAGGTCACCGCCACGTCCTTGCGAAGTAAGGTAGCGATCGAACAGCTGGTCCGACTTGTAGTAGGCAGAACTTGCCAGCAGGGGCTTGACCTGATGCCACACTGCCTGAATCCGGCGCGGATTGTTCCATGCGGGCCACCCGAAATTGGGCAACAGGAACGCGACGATGATGATCCCCCTTCCGGCCATCAGCCAGGCTGCTCCCGTTACACCATAAGCCGGGTATATGACAAGAAGTGCGAGTACGGAAAGCAAGCTCGCCACGCAGGGAGCAAGTTCGGCACGGGCAAAGTGTTGCCTGGCGTGACACGCGGCTATGAGGATTGCGGTCCAGCTGGTAAAGACCAGTCCAACTATCTGAAGGCGAGTGAGCTGTACAGTCAGATCCTTCGCGTGCTCGGGGAACCCGGCGACGATCAAAGGAGCCCAGATCTCGACTGACATATACAAAACGGCAGCAAATGGAACGAAGATTGCGGTCATCGCAGTAAGGAGGGCGTAAACCGCGTGGGAAACGCGTTCGCTCTCCTGCTGGGAGAAAAATGGAACCAGCACATGCATCAGCGAACTGTTTGCGATCGTAGCCAGCAACTGCGGCACCGCGAACGAGGCGAAAAATGCGTCCGCTTCGTGTCCTGGTCCTTTGGCTAGAACAATGTACCCTTGAAACAGGAACCATAGCAGCATGTTTGCCGCTGTTATCGCGCCAAGCTGGATGCTGGTTCGTGCACAGACCATGGATAGGTTCCAATACATTATTGAGTCAGTAGGCCGGCGCGAACGGACATTAGATTGCTTTGCCACTAAACGAATTCATTACTGACCCCACAATGGATGCGCCGGCGATTTGTATTGCTGCGAGGAGTTCGGTCATCTCCAGAGCGCGAGTACGGTGACGGTGCGCCACAACCAGGGCCGCGCCGGCGGCTGCGGCCATCGACTGAACATCCGTGCCGTCGCAAAGTGGTGGTGTGTCGATGAGCACGACATCAAAGTCGTTGCAGACGCTTGCGATGAGCGACCGGAATCCTGACTGGCTTGTCATTTCTTCGGGATGAGGCGGGTTTGGTCCGCGGGGAAGGATACCCAGTTCACCGTTGTCGCCTATGCGCTGTATGGAGTGATCGCCAGAACGTCCTGCCAGCATGGTGGATAGCCCGCTTACGTTGCCAATGCCGAATATCTCATGTTGACGTCCTCTTCTCAGGTCCCCGTCGACCAGAAGGGTGCGCTTCCCGAGTTGGGCAAAGGATGCGGCCAGGTTCGCGGCAACGTAGGACTTTCCTTCGGCTTTCCCGGCGCTCGCAATGACCAGGGACTTGCCAGCCATGTTTGACGAAAAGCAGCGATGAAGCAACGCCGCTCGCAGGCGTCGAATCGCGTTTGCTTCTTGCGAATCCGGTGCAGCAATGATCACGAGATCGCGGTTGAGCGATCCTTCGTTCAGGCCCAGTTTGGGCGTGCGAAACTGCCTTGCCAGCGCCTTGTCCAGATCCGCCGCCCTGATCATTCCGAGGCGCACTGCGACTTGCCCAAATATTTCCCCTGTTCGGGATTGTTCCTGCAGCACGGCATGGACGGCAGGCCAGTTCATGCAATGGAAGTCGACCAGGATGGCGCCAAGAGCCCATTCGTCGGATGGCCCTATCCCGGCTGCACGTGGTTCGGAAGCATTTAGCAGTGTTGGATTCATGGCAGTCGCAAGAGAGGATGATTACAGGATCACCTGATGTCGGCGAATTTGGACAGGCGCGGGTAGAAAGCGCCTTGCGAAGCCAAGCGGACCGGATGACAACCGATCTCCGCCAGCACAGGAAGGGAATAATTGATCGTCATATCCAGCACGCTTCTGATTCTGCGATCACGTTTTTCCAGCAGCAGCGCAATCAGCCCCCCAATCAGAATTCCAGCCAAAGCGGCAATGAGGAAGGTTCGTAGTAACCGTGGAGAGGAAGGCCGTGCTGGTGGCGTGGCGGGATTCAGCACCGCGACGTAGGCTTGCTTGGTCTGACCTTCAAGCTGCTGGTGACCGGACCGCTGCAATGCGTTGTCGTACGCCCGCTGGGCATTATTAACATCGCGGTTCAAGACCGCAGCCTCATCGCGCAGCTTTTTCCTCTGCAGAAGCATGGTCTTCTGCGCGTCGACCTTTCTTTCCATGTCCTGCGCGGTACGCTGCGCTATTTTGTACTTGTCGGTAGCGCTGTTAAGAATGCGCCTGCCCTCCTCCTGGATTGTTCGCTTGAGAGCATTCATCGTATTCATCGTCTCGATATAGCGCGGATGTTCGGGGGCGAAACGGCTGACGACGATTTGCCAGTTACGCTCCTGCTGCGCGAGATCGGCCTTTAGCTGCTGAATCGTGCTGCTGGCAAGGACCTCAGAGAGATTTTCCGATTGAGAGCCGGTCTTCAAATACTTTTCCGCCTGCTGCAGCCGGGCCATGGCCTCCGTTGCCCTGCCCCATGCCTCGGCGACCTGCTTGGACATATGCTCGAGCTGCTCCAGGTCGACATCACTGCGCTCTTCCACTGACAGGATGCCGTTGGCCTGCTGGAAATCGGACAGCCTGCCCTGCGCCTTTTCCAGGTCACCCCGCAAGGCTCGTATTTGATCGGCAAAAAATTCATTGTCCTGTTTCATTGGAATCAAGTTAAGGAAATGCGACGTAGCGATGTAGCCATCGGAGAACGCGTTGGCGACGCTGGCAGCCCGCTCCGGGTCGCCGTCGCTAAAGTGCAATTCAATGATGCTCTTCTCTTTCGAAGAACGGACTCTCAGACTTTTTAGCAAGTCGTTTGCGATCCAGTCCCGTAGCAGCTCTCCATCGCTTTCATTCTCGAAACGGGCCAGATAGGACGCATCGGAGACAAGCCCTAGCTTGTCGGCCACGCGAAGTGCCACGGCCGTACTACCGATGATTTGTGCCTGGGTTTCCAGATATCCCGGCACCAGTTGCGAGGGAATGTTGGCACCGGTGACCGGGTCGGCGACCTTCGCCTCAATGAGAAGATCTACTTGCGCCGTATATTTTTTGCTCTGGATGAAGCATATGGCCGCGGCCAAGCACATCGCCGCGGTGGCCAGCAAAAATATCACCTTGCGGCGTGCGATAAATATTTGGAGATACTGTTGCAATAACATCGGTGCTCCTCATTCAAGCTTCGTGAAGCCGCAATCCGGATTCGGATTGCCTATCAAAATGCGTTTTTTCCGGTCCATCCTTTTAGCGCAGTCCAGGCTATGATCTGCATGTCCATCCAGAGCGACCAATTCTGGATGTATTCGAGGTCGAGACGCACGCGGCTTGCCATCTTGTCCAGCGTGTCCGTTTCGCCGCGCAGGCCATGAATCTGCGCCCATCCGGTGATTCCAGGCTTGACCCGATGCCGCTGCATGTACAGGTTGACCAGGTCGCCATAGTGCTCGTTATGCTCAATCGCATGGGGGCGCGGACCCACAATGGACATATCTCCGCGCAGCACATTGATAAACTGCGGGAGTTCGTCTAGGCTCGTGCGCCTGAGGAATTTTCCCAGCCTGGTGACCCGTTCGTCGTTTCTGCTCGCTTGTATCACCTTGTCATTGGGCCGGCTGACCCGCATGGTGCGGAATTTAAAGATATGAAAGCGCTTGCCGTTTAACCCATGCCGTGCCTGCTTGAAGATGACCGGTCCGGGTGAAGTAAGCTTGACGGCGATTGCGATTGTTGCCAGAAGCGGTGCCAGCATGGCAATGGCCAGCAGCGCAAGCACCCGGTCGAGGATGGCCTTTCCAAGAATCTGTATATCGCTGCCGCCCAAGCTGTTGACATCGATCGCCGCAAATCCCATGAACACCTCGGCATGCCTGCTTGCCATATTGAATTCTCCCGTTTCGGGAATGAACCTGATGCTGACCAACGTTTTGTTAAGTAGGTTGAGCAGATCCTTGAAGGACTCGGGCCGTTTCAATGGGAAGGTGACCCATACTTCATCGATCTGATGGGTCGCGATGCAAGCAGGCATGTCGGCCAGCGAGATGATCTGTGCCACCTCCGGTGTCAGCTTCAAGTCAATGCCCGGGTCTTCGCAGTAGATTGCCTTGACCTCGTAACCGTACCAATCTTTTTCTTCGGCGCTTCGGTGCAGTTGGCAACCAGTGGCGCCATAACCGATCAGTGCAACCCGCTTCAGGTTGATTCGATAGCGACGCCGAAGAATGCGCAGGAACTGGTAGATGACGATGCGGTAGACAATCAGGAAAGTCGCGGCCAGGAGATACCATTCGAGCAGCCAGGCCGGGGACAGGTCTTCCGATGAATATGCTGCAACCGTGATCAATAGGCTTGCTCCGAAAACGAGCGACCATATTCCCAGCAAGCGTCCAAGCATCTTCAGCATGGACCTTCCGCGCCACGACCCATACAGGTCGTAGCCGGAGAAATTCAGAATTGCCAGCACCGTGCAGAGATAAAGCAGCACTGTATAGGGCACAGGCGTCGGCGAATGCCATATCGAGCTGTAGTAGTAGCTGAAGCTAAGCCAGTGAGCAGTTCCAGCCAATACCCCGATGTCGATGATGCACTTCGTGAAGTCGAACAAGGTGTGTCTGCCGCTCGGAATCATGACAGTCTCGCTGTATTGGTTGTTGATGCATTGATACGCTCAGAGCCTTACAATTGATCTGAAATGCTTGCGCCTTTCGGTAAAGTACGGCGCCGGTGCTACATAAAAGACTCGCCTGAAGTCCGCTCCAACACCCAGCATGTAGCGCTACGTTTTCCAGGCGTTTTCCGTGTCCTCATGCGGGTGCGACTCCTCAGTCGCTCCAACGTTGGCTGCCGCTATTCATGCGCCAATCCGCAACGTATGCTTGCCTTCATATGATGCTATGGCTGGCATCCGCCCTATTCATATGCGGATCGGATTCAAGATAGCCACGTTCTCGTAAGGGCACACACTCTGCATCGCGAACAACGGTTCCATCAGTGAGGCACTTCGCTATGCAAGGAGACTATCGAGTCGCGATCTACAAAACAATGCGGTCACGATGTTTCAGAAGTGGCGCTTGCGTTGTACTAAGGTGCGTCGCATAGATGCTACCGGTGAACCAGGCTGGACAAGACAGCGAGCTGAATCGGCAATCAAGACGCAATACACGGAGAGCCCTCTATGGCAAAGATGTTTGCCTGTCGTGTATTGCCACTTCGTGCCGCATAGGACAGTGCACGTCAATGATGAGCAACATGAAGCCGACGCATTGAACGGCAGGTAGATAGCGAGGCTGCGGCGGCTTTCAGTGCGAGCCATTGCGGTGTTTTGTCCACGCTTTGGTAACACGGATGAGGGCAGCTTTGAATTGTCTCAAGCCATCCGGATTTCGCTCGGTATCAGATGGCCTTGATGCTTAGTATGCAGTCGAGGTCAAGAATTTCCATTGCCTCGCATGGCGCATTGGTGTGCGCTGGCCTCAGCGTTCTGCAGCAGATACGATGGAATGTTTAGTCGGCGCTACGCTGCCGTTGTCCATGCTAATTAACGAAGAACCACGCTGCCGCCTGACCATTACGCGTTAGCGGCCAGATGTGTTTTTTCATCCCTTGTCATTCATCCTAGTAGGAGGTTCAAATGTTGAAACGATACATTGCAGCCGCTGTGCTGGTAGTACCCATCATGAGTGCCTATGCGGCCGGCGCGTTACCCACCAAGCCGCCGGGGGCGCCCGAAATTGACGGTTCGTACGCGGTCCTTGGAATTGCACTGGTCGGTGGAGCGCTGAGCATTCTCAAGAAGCGCAGCAAGAAGTAGTTTTTGTGGCAGGTGTAATTTTCAGAGCAAGTTGGTTTTCCACGAAGTCTTCGTCTGCGGCCGGCAGCTTCGACCCGGACGAAGACATTTTCCTGATGTACGTTCATTCGTCGTTGCCTGTGTTTCGCTTTCGCGGACTTCCATGCCCGCCATTGTCACTTTGGGAGGCGGTAGCGCATCGGTTCGGATTGGATCGATTGTCAGGCGCAGGCTGCATAACCGGAATCTCCACGTGAAGTCGGGCAGCGACGAGCCTGCATGAAAGCGCATGGCCTTCCGTGTCGGGCCCAAGTGGTTCGACACTCTTGCAAAGGATGATTCTCATGCCAAATATCAGACGGCGGCGTTGCGTGGAACCTAAGGCGCTTGCTGTAACCGCTGCTCCAGCACTTCCGGATCTTAACGACGCGAGTACGCGTAGCGCCGCACGTGTCGCTGCGGTGGCCGGCTTTATCCTGTTTCAGGCACTAATGCTGAAATTTTCCATGCATCCCAGGACGCCGGAATATAGCGGGCGCTATATCATCTTGGGAGAACTCCTGATGCCAGCGACCTATTTCCTGCTGGCGTTTGGCCTTCTGGTATCGAGCCATTTCCCGGCCTTTATCAAAGGTCTGCTTGCTCATCAGCCAGCGCATGCCTGGCGTAGTTTCATGGTTCCGCAGATGCTGTTCTATGGCATGACAATGCTCGCGGCGACGCGCCTGATGCCGAATGAATTTACGACCTTCTTGGAGACCGATGAAAGCAGCCAGGCTGTTCCGGTCTTCCTGCTCGCGATAGGGATCTCCGGCACCTTGGTCTGTTCGTTCCTTGCGCTTGCGCCAGCCAGTTACTGGCGATATTTCGCAGCAACGGAAAGGGTACCCTTGATCCTCGCCGCGAGCTTCAGCGTGCTGGCCTACATCGTAGGCATTGTGGCGCAGCATTCCTGGGATTTCCTGGGCGGCCCGACCATGGCGCTGTCGCATTGGTTGCTAGACCTGTTTTTTACGGATGTAATCGCCGACGCTTCGACTGCGCAGCTCGGAACAAGTCGGTTTAGCGTCACGATCGCCTACCAGTGCTCGGGGTACGAGGGGCTTGGCATGATGCTTGTGTTCCTGACCTGGTACCTCTACGCCTTCAAGGCCGAACTCAGATTTCCAAATGCCTTCTTGATGATTCCATTTGGGTTGCTGATCATCTGGCTCTCCAATGCTGTGCGAATTGCCATGCTGATCGGTATCGGAACGCTGGTTTCTCCGGATGTTGCCTTGCAGGGCTTTCACTCGAATGCTGGCTGGATCTGTTTCACAGGCATCGCATTGGGATTTGCCTGTCTCGCCAGCAGCAGCAGATTTTTCATCAGGCAACCAAAAGAGCGCCGGCGCTACATTGATGCGGATACTGCGTGTGTGCTCCCGATGCTGGTGCTTCTGGCGACGACACTATTGTCGGGCGCCTTATCCACCGCCGACTTTACTGGGTTATATCTGCTGCGACCGATAGCAGGCGGGATCGCGATTGCCCTGTTATGGAAATATTTTAGATTTCCCGTTATGAAGGTGCAGGCTTTCCCGGTTGTTGCCGGCATCATCGTCTTTGTCCTATGGATCGGTCTGGGTGAGAGCAGTCCAGAGAAGAACGAACGGTTTGCGTCGACGCTTTTTGGACTTCCAGCAACACTCTCGGCAGCCTGGATCTTTCTTCGCATTATTGGTGCGGTGGTCGTAGTACCTATTGCAGAGGAATTGGCATTCAGGCGCTATATATTTTCGCTGTGCGGGGTGTCTGCCAGCCAGGAAGGAAGCTTGCAAGAGCATACGTGGGTGCCTGTGGCAATCTCATCGCTCATGTTCGGTGCGTTACATCAGGCATGGGTGGCCGGAACGATTGCCGGCCTGATTTATTATTTTGTGATGCAACGTTCTGGACGCTTGTGGGACGCCGTTGTTGCACACGCCGTAACTAATGCGCTTATATCTATGTATGTGCTAACAACAGGCAATTGGTCTTATTGGTGACACGATGTATTCAGGATCGGCTTAATGGAAGATGCGTTAGATTGGAATAAAAGTCATCCAGGGCCTCAATTCAAAATCCTTTTGGCTGCCTGAATGGGTGCAAGCGCGGATTGGAATCGGCCTTCAATGACTCGCACCCCAAAAGCTGATATTTTTCCGGCCTCGCTACTAACCGTATTTCTTGAATTGGAAGCCGGCTAGCGGCGTGCGTGAACAGGCATTTCGGATTCGTGGAACATTTAACCCGCGATCGATTTTCCTTTCGGCAGGTCCACGCGCACGGTGACATGTACGCCTAGAACTTCTTTCATTGCAGATATAATCGTCGCCAGATTTTTAGTCGTGGGATTTCCGCTTTTGCTCAGCATTCGGTGCAGACTTTTGCTATTAATCCCCGTAATCTTTGCCAGGCGTTCAAAACCTATCGTCGCGCCCACCAGTTCACGAAGCATTATTAATTGCCCCATTTCATCTTCAAAGCCTGTGCAATTCAGATGAAACTGCAACGCAATTTGAAAAGCAGTGACTGGGTGAAGGGGATCAGCATAATATGAAGTACTGATCAGCGCGTGGCTTGCATTGGAAATTTCCATGTTAGCATCAAGCGTTTGTTTCGCTTTTCACGATGTTCATTTGATCAGATTCTCAAATAAAGCGGTGCAATCAATCCAGGCCTTAAAACACCCGACAAATTTTTTAGAATCAAATGTGCGATTTTCTGCTAATTATCAACTTCCAGAGCAATCATCAAGTCATCAGATTCTATTAAACCGCCCTCGCCAAGCCTCTTTCGGTTTCACTTCAGCAGGATTTCTTTTCCACGTTCCCTGTTGAGGCGTCTTAAAAAACAATTGCCCTAATTCTAATCAATGACTTACGTTCATGTGCCCAAGCTATTTCTCATTGGTGCGGTTTGCCGCAAAAATTTTCAGTCCAGCATATTTTCATAAGACAACGCAAAAAAATTTCGCATTCATGTTCTAAAAGTAAGATACCCAAGTGCAGCCTTTCCGCGAATACCAGCGTGGATTTTGGGGAGTTTTATTTTTCTCCTTCCACACCGTTTCACTTACACTAAGCCATGTAAAAAAAAGTGACAACCAAATTATTACTATTTTTGACTTCAATCATACGAAAAGTTTTATGAGAAACTTTACCAAACCATACCTAAATTATTGTCGAGCTTTTCCAGTAATCAGACAAAGGCTGAGTTTCTTCAAAACTTGAAAAGTTTCACAAGATAGAAATTTCCGTCACGGAAAATCTCCGGATGGTTTCTTTTTTATTTTTTCAGGTATTTAAAAGCGTTTTTTCGAGAGAACTGGCAAGCGACTCGGCAGTTGGTGTTGCTACTCACAAATGCAGATCATAGGCTGGCCGCAAAGGGTTAAAAGTGCACGCAAGGCGAGGAGATGGCGACTCGTAATTCGAGAGAAGAAATGCTCATTGATTGCCAATATTAAGCTGGAGAGCAATTGCACTTGACTTATACGTTACTGTCATTGAGCAGCTGCAATGCATCCTTGCAATCACGGCAGCATTTGAAGCGAGTGCGGGAACAGTTACCTTGTTCATCCCGCGTTTTTTACTTTCCCGCTAAGGCTCGGCAGCAGGCACTTGCAATGGCGGTATTTCCATGCCTGCGAACTCGATGCAACAGGACCAGGCGAGAAAATGCGGTTTTCGCAGTGCCGCCTTTGCCTTGCCGTGATTCCGAAGAGTTAAATCAGTTACGCCAAAGGCAACAATATCGGTGATGCGACCCCGCCCGCATGCTCCTCCGCCTCCAGCTTGAAGGCCCCAACCACCCCTGCCAGCACGACCGCCTGCTGCTGCAACGCTGCCGCGGACGTATTGGCCCGCTCCACCAGCGCGGCATTCTGTTGCGTGACCTGATCCATCTGCGCGATCGCCGCGTTGACCTGCTCGATCTCGGCAGTCTGCTCGCTGCTGGCGGCGCTGATGTCGGCCAGGATCTCGCTCACGGTGCGGGTGCTGGCGACGATCTCGTTGATCGTCTGGCCGGCATGCTGGACCCGGTTGCCGCCTTCCTTTACCTGACCAACCGACGCTTCGATGAGCACCTTGATTTCCTTGGCGGCGCTGGCTGAGCGCTGCGCCAGGCTGCGCACTTCGCTGGCCACCACCGCGAAGCCGCGGCCGTTCTCGCCGGCGCGGGCCGCTTCCACCGCGGCGTTGAGCGCGAGGATGTTGGTCTGGAAGGCGATGCCATCGATCACGCCGATGATGTCGACGATCTTCTTCGACGACGCGCTGATGGCGTCCATGGTGCCTGCCAGGTCGGCCACGGCGCTGCCGCCCCTGGCCGCCAGGCCCGAAGTGGATGTTGCCAGCGCATGGGCCTCGTGGGCGCCGTCGGCATTGCGCTTTACCCGGCTGGTCAGTTCCTGCATGCTGGCCGCCGTCTGCTGCAGCGAGCTGGCCTGCTCTTCGGTACGCGAAGACAGTTCCAGGTTGCCAGATGCGATCTGATCCGATGCCAGCATGATGGCATCGCTGGTATCGCGGATCTCGGTAACGACATCGGTCAGCTTGTCTTCCATCGCGCCCAGGCCGCGCAGCAAGCGGCCGAAGTCGCCACCGCGGTCGCTGTCGAATTCCTGGCTGAGGTCGCCCGAGGTCACGGTGTCGGCGATCAGCACGGCCTGCTCCAGCGGCTGCGCGGTGCTCCACCTGAGCCACAGCGCACCGCCGACGCCGGCAGCCAGCGCCAGCAGGCCAGCGGCCAGCATCAGCATGCGCGCCCACGCCACATCCGCCGCCAGTTCCGTGGCCCGGTGCGCGGCGACAATGGCTTCCAGCTTCGACGGATCGCCTAGTTCGGCCAGTTGCAGGGCGCCGGCGGCCATGCCGCACAGGCTGAGGACGAGCACAGCGGTGAAGCTGATGCCGATACGCGTGCCGATCTTCAGATCGTCGAATGCCATTTTGTCTCCTGTATTGAATGATTTATGTCGTGCCTGCCTTATCCCAAATGCCCCGGATTGGCTTTTTGCAATAAGTTGTCTAGCGGAAATACATTATTTCACAAAATCATTCATCGCCTGTCTCTTCTTTAAAAAAAACGCTTCCAGACGTTGCCACTGGCGGTGCGTTGCAGGCAAAGGCGCCTGGTACGGGTAGGCGAGCAAAGGCAGGCTGCTGTCAATGAATTCACCGATCTTTGCCGGCGCAGCCTTCGGCCAATGAACGCGTCCCTGGAGCCACGGGTTTGCTGCTCCGGCGCAAAGATGCAGCCGAATTTCGCATGCATCCCCATTAACCAACTTTTATTATCTATTTGGTGAATTACACGGTGAAAAACCGGACGTTACCCGATATGCCTCTCCAAATTTTCCCCGCATAGCCCTGCCGTTTTTCGCTTGACCTAAATTGTACGGCGAGACTATCATGGCTTTATTAACTATTCGGTTAATTAAAACGATCCCTGGCCGGCACAGACTTGCCGCACGGCCATCAAACAGAGACGAGGAGACATCATGAAAGCTGTTCGATACGCAGGCCTGGCCTGCATTGCAGGACTGATGCACGTTACCGCAGCGGCGCAGGGGCCGGTCTATCCCACCAAGCCGATCCGGGTCGTGGTGCCCTTTACCGCCGGCAGCACCACCGACATCATTGCCCGCGCCATCACCGACAAGCTCAGCGCCAGCCTGGGCCAGCAGGTCATCGTCGACAACCGCGGCGGCGCGGGCGGAACCATCGGCGCGGCGGCGGTCGCGCACGCGGCGCCGGACGGCTACACGCTGCTGATCCATTCCTCGTCGCACACGGTCAGCCCGTCGACCTTTGCCAAGCTGCCCTACGACACCATCAAGGACTTCGCCGGCGTGACGCCCATCGCCACCCTGCCCAATGTGCTGGTGGTCTCGCCGACCAAGAACCTGCGTTCGGTGAAGGAGCTGGTCGACAGCGCCAAGGCCAAGCCCGGCAGCCTGAACTTTGCCTCCGCCGGCCAGGGCAGCGCCACCCACCTGAATGCGGAGAAGTTCAAGGTGCAGGCCGGCATCAACACCACCCACATCCCGTTCAAGGGCTCGCCGGAAGCGGTCAATGAAGTGCTGGCCGGCCGCGTCGAATACTATTTCTCGCCGATCGCGCCGGTGCTGGCGCAGATCCGGGAAGGCCGGCTGCTGGCGCTGGCGGTCGGATCGCCCAAGCGCTCCAGCGCCCTGCCCGACATCCCGACCACGGCCGAAGCCGGCGTGCCCAACTCCGAATTCAATTTCTGGATCGGCATGATGGCGCCCGCGAAGACACCGCGCGAGATCGTCGCCAAGCTGCATGCCGAAGTGCAGAAGGCGCTCGCTTCCGAGGATGTGAAGGAGCGCTTCGCCAAGCTCGGCGCCGAGGTCTGGACCCTGCCGCCCGAGCAGTTCGACCAGTACATCCGGGAAGAGATCAGCGTCAATTCGAAGCTGGTGAAGGATGCCGGCATCGCCCCGCAATAAGCAAGCAATAAGCAAGCAAACTGCAATCACACCACACCGCACCACCGAAGGAGAAACCATGGCTACACAACGACTCGGCCTGATCATGCATGGCGTCACCGGCCGCATGGGCATGAACCAGCACCTGATCCGCTCCATCGTCGCCATCCGCAAGCAGGGCGGCGTGACGCTGTCCAATGGCGACCGGGTGATGCCCGACCCTATCCTGATCGGCCGCAACGCCGAGAAGATCGCGGCGCTGGCCGGAGCCCACGGCATCGAGCGCTGGGGCACCAACCTGGAAGAGGCGCTGGCCAATCCGGAGGACACCGTGTTCTTCGATGCCGGCACCACCCAGATGCGCCCCACGCTGCTGGCGCAGGCCATCCGCGCCGGCAAGCATGTCTATTGCGAAAAGCCGATCGCCACTAACCTGAACGAAGCGGTGGAAATCGCCAGGCTGGCCCAGCGCTCGGGCCTGAAGCATGGCGCGGTGCAGGACAAGCTGTTCCTGCCCGGCCTGCGCAAGCTCGACATGCTGCGCCGGGCGGGCTTCTTCGGCAAGATGCTGGCGGTGCGCATTGAATTCGGCTACTGGGTGTTCGAAGGCGACCTGCAGCCGATACAGCGGCCTTCCTGGAATTACCGCAAGGAAGACGGCGGCGGCATGATCCTCGACATGATGTGCCACTGGCGCTACGTGCTGGACAACCTGTTCGGCGAAGTGCAGTCGATCTCCTGCCTTGGCGCCACCCATATTCCGAAACGCTGGGACGAGTCGGGCAAGCCTTATGAAGCCACCGCCGACGACGCGGCCTATGCCACGCTGGAACTGAAGGGCCACAACGGCGAGCGCGTGATCGCCCAGGTCAACAGCTCGTGGGCCACCCGGGTCAAGCGCGACGACCTGGTGACCTTCCATGTCGACGGCACCGAAGGCTCGGCGGTCGCCACCCTCACCGAGTGCCGCTCGCAGTCGCGGGTCAACACGCCGCGCCCGGTGTGGAACCCGGACCAGAAGCAGACCATGCCTTTCCTGGATCAGTGGGCCGAGGTGCCCGACACCCAGGAATACGACAACGGCTTCAAGATCCAGTGGGAGCAGTTCATCCGCCACGTGGTGGAGGATGCGCCCTACCGTTACACGCTGCCGGAAGGCGCCAAGGGCGTGCAGCTGGTGGAGGATGCGCTGCAAAGCTGGAAAGAGCGGCGCTGGGTCGACGTGCAGGCGCTGCCGCTGTGAGGCCGACGATGATGCCGTCACTGCAACTGCCGGGAGCCGACGGTGCGCTCCACAACTACACGCCCAGCATGAGAACGCCAATCGTCGCACCCGACAGGCCGGCCTTCAACCGCATCGCCTATTCGGCCGCGCACGTGGTGGCCGACCCGCTCGCCGCGATCGATCCATGGATGCAAGCCGCAGTCGACTGGGACGCCACCATCGCCTACCGCCGGCGGCTGTGGTCCATGGGCCTGGGCGTGGCCGAGGCGATGGACACCGCGCAGCGCGGCATGGGCCTGGACTGGAACACGTCGCTTGAGCTGATACGCCGCTCGCTCGACGCGGCGCGCGACTATCCCGGCGCGCTGGTGGCCTCCGGCTGCGGCACCGACCAGCTGCCGCCCGAGTCGGCGCGCAACGTCGACGACGTGATCCGGGCCTACGAGGAACAGATGGAAGCCATCGAAGCGCTGGGCGGCAAGCTGATCCTGATGGCCAGCCGCGCGCTGGCCCGGGTGGCCGCCGGCCCGGCCGACTACGAGCGGGTGTACAACCGCCTGCTGCAGCAGGCGAAGCAGCCGGTCATCCTGCACTGGCTGGGCGACATGTTCGACCCGGCGCTGGCCGGCTACTGGGGCAGCGCCGATATCGACCAAGCCATGGAGACGGCGCTGGGCATCATCGGCGCCAATCCCGGCAAGGTGGACGGCATCAAGATCTCGCTCCTGGACAAGGACCGCGAAATCGCGATGCGGCGCCGCCTGCCGCCGGGCGTGCGCATGTACACCGGCGACGACTTCAACTATGCCGAGCTGATCGCCGGCGATGGCGAAGGCGCGCTGCCCAGCCATCGCAGCAGCGACGCACTGCTGGGCATCTTCGATGCGATCGCGCCGGCCGCCAGCGCCGCGCTGTCTGAACTGGCTGCCGGCAACGAGCAAGCCTTCCACGCGATCCTCGCGCCCACGGTGCCGCTGTCGCGACACATCTTCCGCGCCCCCACCCGCTACTACAAGACCGGCGTGGTGTTCATGGCCTGGCTCAACGGCCACCAGAAGCACTTCACCATGGTGGGCGGCCAGCACAGCACCCGCTCGCTGGTGCACTTCGCCGAACTGTTCCGCCTGGCCGACGCCGCCGGCCTGATCGAGCAGCCGGAACTGGCGGTGCGCCGGATGCGGCACCTGCTGGCGCTGCATGGCGTTGGAGATTGAGATGCGCGACTTTTCCCAAGACCATCGCTGGCTGTCGATCAACACCGCCACCGTGCGCGCGCAATGGAAGCTCGACCGCATCATCGAGGAATGCGCCCGGCGCGAGATCCGCGCGATCTCGCCCTGGCGCGACCAGGTCGCCGAAGCCGGGCTGGACGCGGTGGCGCGGCTGCTGCGCGAGACCGGCATCGCGCTTTCCGGCTACTGCCGCGGCGGCATGTTTCCCGCGACCACCCGGGAAGGCCGGCAGACCGCGCTCGACGACAACCGGCGCGCGGTCGATGAAGCCCGCGCGCTCGACGCCGCCTGCCTGGTGCTGGTGGTGGGCGGCCTGCCGGGCGGCCTGCAGGGCAGGCCCGAGCACAAGGACATTGCGGCCGCCCGCGACGATGTGCGCGACGGCATCGCCGCCACGCTGGAATACGCCAGGAGCGTGGGCATGCCGCTGGCCATCGAGCCGCTGCATCCGATGTATGCCGGCGACCGCGCCTGCGTCAACACCATGGCCCAGGCGCTGGACCTGTGCGACCTGCTCGATCCCGGCCGCAGCGGCGCGCTGGGCGTGGCGCTGGATGTCTACCATGTCTGGTGGGACCCGGAACTGGAAGCGCAGATCCGGCGCGCCGGGCACGAGCGGCTGCTCGCCTTCCACGTCTGCGACTGGCTGCTGCCCACCCGCGACCTGCTGAACGACCGCGGCATGATGGGCGACGGCGTGATCGACATTCCCCGTATCCGCGGCTGGGTTGAAGAGGCGGGCTTTGCCGGCTACAGCGAGGTCGAGATCTTCTCGGCGGAAAACTGGTGGAAGCGCGACGGCGGCGAAGTGCTTGACACCTGCATACAGCGTCACCGCAGCGCGGTATGAGCCGGCTGGCCGCCGCTGCGTCGCAAGGTGGCGGCCGGCTTCATCGCATGGAACGAGCATGCATGCCCGCCAGCGGGTATGCTTGCCGCTTTCACCATCGTTTCAAGCAGGCATCCAAGGCCAATGAGCAATTCCATCCCTGAAGACACGGCCGACACGGCCGATGCACCCCCCGGCCTGACCGGCCGCAACGCGGCGCGCACCCGCCAGGCCATCATCGAAGCGGCCACCGATGAATTCGCCGCCCTCGGCCTGGGCGGCGCCCGCATCGACGCCATCGCGGCGCGCGCCGGTTTGAACAAGCGCCTGCTCTACTACTACTTCGGCAACAAGGAAGCGCTGTTCCAGGCGGTGCTGGAGCGTGCCTATGAAAACATCCGCAGCGCCGAGCGCGCGCTGCAGTTGGACGAGATCGACCCGGTCGAGGCGATACGGCGGCTGGTGTCCTTCACCTGGCATTACTACATCACGCATCCGGAATTTCTCACGCTGCTCAACAGCGAGAACCTGCACCAGGCCGCGCACCTGAAGAACTCGGCGCAGATACAGGCAATGAATTCCCCGCTGATCCAGACCCTGGACCAGGTGCTGGAGCGCGGCCGCGCCGCCGGCCTGTTTCGCGGCGGCGTCGATCCGCTGCAGCTGTACATCTCGATTGCGGCGCTGTCCTTCTTTTATCTGTCGAACCGGCATACGCTGTCGGTGGTGTTCGGGCGCGACCTGCAAAGCCCGAAGGCCGAGGCGGAGCGGCTGTCGCACATGACTGAACTGGTGCTGGGTTACGTGCTGCGCTGAAGCCGAATGCGACTGATTCAGGGAAGAACAGTTGCGGTGGCCGTTGCGGTGGCTTGTGAACTGTCGCTGCGCAGACTTCAAAAGCAATAGCAACCGCAACCGCACATCCCCGGACCAAACCGCAACGCGCCCGCCCAGCGAGTCGTTCACGGCCGGCGTGCCGCCCGCGCAAACCACACCGGTATCGCCAGGCGACTCACGCCGGGCGCCCTAGTGCGGCGAAGAGGCGCATTCGATGCTGCTGCGCACCACCTTGCCTATCGTCAGGCCCTGCACCAGGATCGAGAACACCACCACCATGTAAGTCAGCGCGACGATGATGTCGCGCTGCGGTCCAGCCGGGAGCGAGAGGGCGAGCGCCACGGAAATGCCGCCGCGCAGGCCCCCCCATGTCAGCACTTTCCAGGCGCCTGTGGGCAAGCGGAACATGAAGCGCAGCAGGCGGATCGGCAGGCCCACGGTCAGCACGCGGGCCAGCAGCGTGACACCGATGGCAATCAGGCCGGCCGTCAGCAAACCCTGCGCACTGGTGATCACGATGATTTCCAGGCCGATCAGCACGAACAGCACCGCGTTAAGTATTTCGTCGATCAATTCCCAGAACATGTCGACATGGCGGCGGGTCTGTTCCGACATGGCCAGCGCCCTGCCATGGTTGCCGATGATGAGGCCTACCACCACCATCGCCAGCGGCCCCGATACGTGCAGCTTGCTGGCCAGCGCATAGCCGCCGATCACCGCCGCCAGCGTGACCAGCACTTCTTCCTGGTAGCTGTCGATGCTCTTGAGCATGCGATAGGTGACATAGCCGATGACCAGTCCCAGCAAAATGCCGCCGCCGGCTTCCTCCAGCAGCAGCAGCGCGCCTTCCGCCAAGCCGGGAACCCTGCCGCTGTGGGCCACGGACAGCAGCAGCGAGAACAGCACCACGCCAACGCCGTCATTGAACAGGGATTCGCCCGCGATCACCAGTTCCACGTTCTTCGGCGCGCCGGCGGACTTGAGGATGCCCATCACGGCGATCGGATCGGTCGGCGAGATCAGTGCGCCGAAGAGTAGGCAATACGTCAGCGGCATTGCCAGCGGCGTGTAGGACAGGCCAAGCCACAGCAGCAGTCCAACGACGAGCGTGGAGGCCATGGTGCCGATGATGGCCAGGAGGCCGATCTGCCAGCGGTAGGCCCGCAGTTCGCTCAGGTCCACGTGCAGGGCGCCGGCGAACAGCAGCAGCGACAGCATGCCTTCCATCAGCAGGTCCGAGAAGTCCACCCGATGCAGCAGCGATTCCTCGAAGTCGCGCAATACGCCGAAGCCCAGCGCATCCAGGCCGATCGTGACCAGCGACAGCGCAAGTGCAATGATCATCACGCCGATAGTGGCGGGAAAACCGATGAACCTGCGGTTCAGATAGGCCAGTACGGCAGTGAGCGTCAGAAAAATCGCGGCGATATCAAGCATGCAGCTCCTTGGTTGTTTCTGGTGCGCCAGACGGGATGTGCAGGGCCTCAGGCCTTGTCGCGGCGGCTGACCCGGCGCAGGGTCCACAGCGCCATGCGCTGCATGACCACCAGCAGCGCCGTAATGCCGACCGCCATGCAAAATAGCAGCAGATTGCTGGCATCGCCAGACCTCAGGCCAAAACTCAGTGCGCTGGAGACGGCAGGCGGATGCATGGCATCGCTGACGATCATCAGGCCGATGGCAAGCACCATGGCCAGTCCGCCGGACAGATAGCCCGGCCCCAGCCACTGGTAGCAGACCAGGCCAATCACGGCCGAGCCGATCTGCGCGAGCAGCAGCGTCCTGATCTGGTTGACCGCATGTTCCGGATCGAGATAGATCAGGAAGGCGCTGGAGGCCAGCGACGCAAACAGCAGCCGCTGACTGCTCAGCGCTTCGACCAGCGCCAGCACCAGCAGCACGGTGGCCATCGGCATGAAGGCCAGCAGCAGTTCGCCCTTCAGGCCGATGCGCTTGCGGCGCGCGCTCATGGCGGGGCTGCCGGCCTGGATTCCATCGGCCGGGACACCTTGCTTTCCTGTTCCATTTCCTTGCTCAGGAAATAGTTCAGCGCGGTACGGATGATGGCGATCGCCGCCAGCTTGCCGATGCGCTCCCAGGTCGGCGCCACCGATGTCGACAAGATGTCGGCCGCCAGCTGGAGTTCCAGCGCCAGCGTCAGGTAACGGGCAAACGACAGCCTTACCGCGCCGAAGCCGGTCGACTGCGCATTGCGCATCTGCCGCAGCAGCCCGATCACGGCAACCACCACGCCGACGGCAATCACGATGGCGCCCAGGGTTTCCACCAGCAGGCGCAGCCATTCAACGCTGGACTGTACGGTTTCCTCGACTTGAGCGAACAAAGCAGGTTCCTCCTCGATCAATGCATGGTGGCCGGAGAAGGCGGCGCTCACGGCTGCCTGCACCGCGGTCAGGCTAATCCGGCATCGGGAAGAAGACCTTGCGCAGAATCGTGCCTCGCCCCGGGAAGGTGCGCTGCGCCGATGGCAATGGGCAGGCGCGTTGAGCCGGCGCAAGGCAGCAATAGAGCCGCAGAGAGCGCCCACGCTACCGTGGTAACGGGGATATGGCATGCCGCCACCGTGGCAGGTCTGTTATTGTTTGCCCGGCGCGCCACGCGCAGGCAGCATGCGGCGCGGCGCAAGACCCGATAGCTGACTACGGAGCATCTCCTTGAACGACCTGAACCCGGCGCATCGCATCGATACCCTGGAAGCCCTTGAAGCGCTGTATGGCGCGCCCATCGCAGCCAGCCTGGCGAAGGAGGCCGACCATGTCCATCCCCATTACCGGCGCCTGATCGAGGCATCGCCCTTCGCGGTGCTGGCCACCGCGGGGCCGGGCGGGCTGGATGCATCGCCGCGCGGCGACCCGGCGGGATTCGTCCGGGTGCATGACGAGAAGACCTTGCTGCTGCCCGACCGGCGCGGCAACAACCGCATCGACAGCCTGAGCAATATCCTGCACGACCCCAGGGTGGCGCTGCTGTTCCTGCTTCCTGGCATGGGCGAAGCCCTGCGCGTGAATGGACGCGCCAGCATCCATGCCGATCCGGACTTGCTGTCTGGCTTCGCCATCGACGGCAAGGCGCCGCGCACGGTGCTCAAGATCGTGGTGGACACGGTGTTCTTCCAATGCGCGCGCGCGATACTCCGGTCCCGCTTGTGGGACCCGGCGGCGCACGTCGACCGGGCCAGCCTGCCCAGCACCGGCACCATACTGGCCGCGCTGTCGCGGGCGGAGATCGATGGCGAACAGTACGACGCCGGGCTCGCGGCGCGGCTCAGGGACAGCATGTACTGAGCGGCCGGCCGCCCTTGCGGCGGCGGCCGGGCCTGCTTACATCGGCGAGAACGACACTGACTTCAGGATCTTGTTTTCCTGATGCTGCACATTGCCGGCGGCGCCGCTCTTGGCGCGGTAGGCCGCCCATTCCGGATCGGCTTCCAGGGCTGCGCGGCGCTGCTCGCGGTCAGCCAGGCTTTCATAGCCCCACAGATGCACCACCTGGTTGTTGGTGCCGATCTCGGTCACGAAATAACCGACCGGGTCGCCCTGGTGACGGCGCTGCACCGGCAGGCCCTCGCGTTCGTACAGCTCCAGAAAGGCCTTCAGGCGTCCCGGCACCATGGTGTAAGTGCGTAAATCGATGATCATCTGCGTGTTGCTCCTGTTGTGATGGGTTGTGGTTAATCTGCGCTTGCGCCCGACTTCTGCACCAGCGCGCGCCAGCGTTCGATGTCGGCATTGACGAAGGTCTGGAATTCCTGATGCTGGTTGCCGATCGGATCGGCGCCAAGGTCGCGCAGCCGCGATTGCACCGCCGGATCCGCTACCGCGGCGGCAATGTCGCGGCTGATTTTGTCGACCAGCGGCTGCGGCGTGGCGCGCGGCGCGAACATGCCGAACCAGGACTGCAAGTCGATCTCCTTGAAGCCCGACTCGGCGAAGGTCGGCACCTCGGGCTGCTGGCGGCTGCGCTGCCGGCCGGTGATGGCAAGTGCATGCAGCCGGCCCGATTTCACCTGCGCCTGGGCCTCGGGCAGGTTGGCGAACATCACCTGGATCTGGCCGCCGAGCAGGTCGTTCATGGCCAGCGTGCCGCCCTTGTAGGCCACATGTACCATGCCGGCGCCGGACGCAGTATTGAAGAGCTCGCCCGCCAGATGGGCCGCGGTGCCGACGCCGCCGGAGCCGAAATTGAGCTTGCCGGGCTGGCTGGCGGCATAGGCGGCGAGTTGTTTCGCCGAGCTGGCAGGCACATCCGGATGCGCCACCAGGATCAGCGGCACCGATGCCAGGTTGGAGATGGCGGCGAAATCCTTGCTGAGGCTATAGTCCAGCTTGCGGTAGAGCGAGGTATTGATCGCATGGCTGGAGGTCGCCATCAGCAGGGTATAGCCGTCAGCCGGCGACCTGGCCGCCTGCACCGCGCCGATATTGCCGTTGGCGCCCGCCCGGTTGTCGACGATGACCGATTGCCCCCATTTCTCCGACAGCTTCTGCGCCACCGTGCGGGCGATCACGTCGGTCGCGCCGCCTGGCGCGAAGGGCACGATCAGGCGCACAGGGCGGTTGGGAAAGTCATCGGCTTTCTGCTGGGCGTGTGCGAATGGCATTGCGCACAGCGCAAGGGCCAGCACCATGCGGCGGGTCAGGTATTTCATCGCGTCTCCTGGACAGGGATTGTCGGCGGCCTGTGCCGCTGCATGCGTCTGGCATGCGGCCGGCATCGGCTCTTGTGCAGGAAGCGTAAGGGATGCTTTCCGCGGAACGTTAGGACGCAAGCGTGTTTTGCTTGGACTTTTCCGCGCGGCGGCAGGCTTGCCGGTCCGTCAGAACACCGGCCCGGCGTAGCGCTTCTTGAATTCGAGCGGGCTGGACGCCGTATGCTTTTTGAAAAAGCGCGAGAAGTAGGCCGGGTCGTCGAAGTTGAGCCGGTAGCACACTTCGGACACGCCGAGTTCGGACTGGGTCAGCAGCCGCTTTGCTTCCAGCAGTATCCGTTCCTGGATCAGCGCCGACGCCGTCTTGCCCGTGGCCTGCCTGATTGCCTCGTTCAGGCGGCGCTCGGTGACCCGCAGCGCCGCGGCGTAATCGCGCACCGGCATCGCCTGCAGGCAGTGCTGCTCGACCAGCAGCTTGAAGCGCCTGGCCAGGACGACATGCCGGGGCGCGGTCTCGGGCGCGGCGCGTTCTGGCTGGAGACGGCGCAGGCGCGTCAGCAGCATCAGGGTCAGGGCGCGGATGGCGTCGGTGCGCCATGCCGCGTTGCCGTCGAATTCCTGCGCGATGGATTCCAGCAGCGGCAGCAGTTCGCGATGTTGCTGCGCCGTCAGGTAAAGGGCGGGATGGGCATTGGCGACATGGAAGAAGGGTATGTCTTCCGGGCGCGGATAGATCTGCAGGAAGAATTCGGCGCTGAAGTTGAGCACATAGCCGGCGGGGGCGATGTCGGACTTCCAGGCGTGCATCTGGCCGGGTGCGATGAAGAACACCGAATGCGGCCTGACTTCCAGGGTCTCGAAATCCAGCAGGTGCTGCCCGCGCGCATCGGAAATCCACAGCAGGTGGTAGTAGCCATGCCGGTGCAGGAAAGGCCGCGGCACGTCATCGCGGCCATCGAGCCGGACCAGGTCGAACAGGAAGGTATCGGTATCGGCATTGAAGCTCGACACCGGGAAGTTGGGCAAAGTATCGATGTTGCGCATGGTGGCGGATCATGCCCGAAATTGGCGCGGCCCGCACGGGTGATGTGCCGCGCTCAAACAGACGCCGCACCTTCCCCCCTCCAGGCATCGCCGTCACGGCGCGCTCAACGCGACTTTACGGCAACGGCAACGGCCACTTCAAAGGCGACGGCAAAGGCATCGCAACCGCCAAAGCAGCCGCGACCGCAGAAGCAACCTGCCCCCGCCTCACCCGGCCTGCTGCCCCGAACCCCCATTAGCCCTGCTCCCGTCATACAACGCAAACCGAATCCGCACCATCAGCCCCCCAAGATCGGACCTGTCCAGTGTCACCGATGCACCGTGACGGTCGGCAATAGCCTTGACGATGGCCAGGCCCAGGCCGCTGCCGCCGGGGGGCGAGCCAGGAACGCGGTAGAAGCGGTCGAATACCCGCTGCCTGTCCTGCTCGCCAATGCCAGGGCCGCTGTCCTCGATGGTGACCACACCCATGTTTCCCTCGGCCTGCAGCGTCACCCGCACCGTGCCGTTTTCGGGGGTGTAGCGCACCGCATTGTCGAGCAGGTTGCGCAGCATGATCTGCCAGCCTTCGGCATCGCCCACCACTTCCATGTCGCGCACGCCCTCGTACTGGATCTCCACATTCTTCACCAGCGCAAAACGCGCGGCGTCGCCTGTCGCCAGTTCCAGGCCGGCCGGGATATCGACCCGCTTGACCACCCCGCTCTGCAGCGGCGGGTCCTGGCGCGCCAGGTTGAGCAGCTGCTCGACCAGCCGCGAGGCGCGGTCGATGCCGCCCAGCAGCCGCTGCACGCCCTGCATCCGGGTTTCCTCGTCCTTGGCGCGCATCAGCGTCTGCACCTGCAGCCGCAGGGCAGTCAGCGGCGAGCGCAGCTCGTGCGCGGCGTCGGCCACGAAGCGCTGCTGCGATTCCAGCGCATGCGACAGCCGCGTCAGCAGCGAGTTGAGTTCCGAGGTCAGGCCCGACACTTCCGTGGGCACCCCGCGCTCCGAGACCGGCGCCAGCGAACCCACGTCGCGGTTGGTGAGGTCCTCGCCAATGCGCTTGAGCGGCGACAGCGCGGTGCTGACCACGCCCCAGGTCGCCAGCAGCAGCAGCAGCGAGGTCGGTATCGTCGGCGACAGCGTCTTCAACGCCAGGCTGGTCGCCCGGTCGCGCCGCACCTCCATGTTCTGCGCCACCTGTATGGTCCGGCCATGCGCCATCAGCGCATATACCCGCCAGTCGCCATCGGCCAGCGCCATGGTGGAAAAGCCCGGCGCTTCCTGCTTCGGCGGAAAGTGCGCCACCGACGACTGGTAGCGCTTGTTGCCGTTCTCGTCCCAGACCTGGATCGCGAAGTCGTAGGCATCGTCATTGCCCACGCCATGCCGGTACCAGTCCCATTCCTGAAAGTCGCTGTCCTGCAGCGCCGAGGCCATCTGCTGCATGTGGTAGTCGAACAGCTTGTTGGCCTCGTGGCGGGCGGCGCCGTAGGACGTGGCGAACTGGATCACGGCCGCCACGATGATTTCCGCGCCCAGCAGCAGCAGCAGGCGCACCCGCAGCGAACGCATCATGTCTTGCCAACCATGTAGCCCAGGCCGCGCACATTGATCACGATCTGCTGGCCCAGCTTCTTGCGCAGGCCGTGGATATAGACCTCGATCGCATTGCTCTCGACCTCGCCCGACCAGCCGTAGAGCCGTTTCTCCAGCTGCTCGCGCGACAGGATCGCGCCCGGTCGCAACACCAGCGCTTCCAGAATTTCCCATTCGCGCGCCGACAGCATCACCTGCCGGCCCGCCAGCTGCACCTCCCGGGTGTCGATGTGCACCACCACGTCGCCGTTGCGGTAGACACGCTCGAAGCCGCCGCGCACCCGGCGCATCAGCGCTTCCAGCCTGGCGATCAGCTCATCAAGGTCGAACGGCTTGACCAGGTAGTCGTCGGCGCCGCTGCGCAGGCCATGCACCTTCTCGGCCACGGTGTCGCGCGCGGTCAGCACCAGCACCGGCATCGCATTCCCCTCGGCCCGCAGCTTGCGCAGGATGTCGACGCCGTCGCGGTAAGGCAGGCCGAGGTCGAGCAGCATCGCGTCATACGGCCGGGTCGCCAGCGCGGCCTCGGCCTGCATGCCGTCCTTGACCCAGTCGACCGACAGATTCTCGCCTTCCAGCGCGATCTGGATGCTCTCGCCGATCATTTCGTCGTCTTCCACCAAGAGTATCTTCATTGCTCCCCCGCTTCTCGTGCCGTCCTGCTCCCTGTGCGCCGGGCCGGCGCGGCGATCCATGGCGCCGACCTTACCATGGCTGCCGGCGCCGGCCTACGCCCGTCCTCAGACGCCGTCGTCGCCCTTGTGGTTGCCGGTGTCGTCGAACCACTGGTACAGGGCCGGCACCACCACCAGCGTCAGCAGCGTCGATGTCACCAGCCCGCCGATCACCACGATGGCCAGCGGCCGCTGCACTTCCGAGCCCGGGCCGGTCGAGAACAGGAAAGGCACCAGGCCCAGCATCGCCACCGTGGCCGTCATCATCACCGGCCTAAAGCGCGAGGTCGCGCCGAGCTGGGATGCTTCCCGCAGCGGCGTGCCGGCCTGGCGCAGGCTGCGGATATACGACACCAGCACCACGCCGTTGAGCACCGCAATGCCCCACAGCGCGATGAAGCCCACCGAGGCCGGCACCGACAGGTACTCGCCGGCGATGAACAGCCCGAAAATGCCGCCAATCGAGGCAAACGGCAGCACCATAATGATCAGCGTGGCCAGCTTCAGCGAGCCGAACAGCAGGAACAGCAGGAAGAAGATGGCGGCGATCGTCACCGGAACGATGATGGACAAATGGCCCAGCGCCCGCTCCATGTTCTGGAACTGGCCGCCCCACTCCAGCCGGTAGCCTTCCGGCAGCGCCACCTGCTTCTCCACCGCCGCGCGCAGTTCGGTCACGAAGCCGCCGAGGTCGCGGTCCTTCACGTTCACGCCCACCACGATGCGGCGCTGCGCCGCCTCGCGCGAGATCTGGGCCGGGCCGTCATGCACGGTGATGTTGGCCACGTTTTCCAGCCGCACCGCCGCGCCGTCGGCGGTGGTGATGAGCTGCGAGCGGATCGCCGCGACATTGTTGCGGAACGATTCCGGCAGGCGCACCACCGCGTTGTAGCGCCGGGTACCTTCATACACTTCGGTGGCGACCTTGCCGCCAATGGCCGTCTCGATCACGTCGTGCACGTCGGCCACGTTGATGCCCAGCCGCGCAATCGCCTGGCGGTTGATGTCCACCGACAGATACTGCTGGCCCGCCACCTGTTCCACCCGCAGGTCGTAGGCGCCGGCCACGCCGCGCGCCACGCGGGCGATCTCGTCGGCCTTCCTCTTGAGCATGTCGATGTCCTCGCCGAACACCTTCACGGCCACGTCGGAACGCACGCCGGTCACCATTTCATCGACCCGGTCCGAGATCGGCTGTGCCATCACGATCTGCACGCCCGGCAGCTGCAGCAGCTTCTTGCGGATCTCCTCGGCGATGTCGTCCTGGTTCCAGCCGTCCGGCCATTCGTCGCGCGGCTTCAAGCTGACGATGGGCGTGGACTCGTTCTGGCCCTGCGGATCGGCCGGCGATTCGCCGCGGCCGACCGAAGACACCGCCGACTTCACGCCCGGCACCGTCATCACCAGCGCCATTGCCTTCTGCTCCATCCGGATCGATTCTTCCAGCGAGATGTTGGGCACGCGGTTAATGCCCGGCACGACAGATCCTTCCTTCATTTCCGGGATGAAGGCCGTGCCCAGCAGCGGTACCACCGCCAGCGAGCCCAGGAACACCACCAGCGCGCCGATGAAGGTCTTCTTCGGCGAATTCAGCGCCGCCCGCAGCAGCGGCAGATAAGGCTTCTTCATCGCCGAGATGAGGCGGGTATCATGCTCGCCCTGGCCTGGCTCGACCTTCAAGAGGTAGGACGACAGCACCGGCGTGAGGGTCAGCGACAGCAGCAGCGAGATGAACAGCGCGATCGCAATGGTGTAGGCCAGCGGCGCGAACATCTTGCCTTCCATGCCCGACAGCGTCATCAGCGGCAGGAACACCAGGATGATGATGCTGATGCCGAAGATCACCGGCGTGGCCACTTCCATCACCGCGGGGAGGATGCGCTGCAGCCGGCTCTGCTGGCCCGCCGGCCGCGCCAGGTGGACGTGGGCGTTTTCCACCACCACCGCCGGGCCGTCCACCATCAGGCCGATCGCAATGGCCATGCCGCCCAGCGACATCAGGTTGGCCGACAGGCCGAAATGATTCATCACGATGAAGGTCAATAGCGGCGTCAGCACCAGCGTGGCCACCACCGCCAGCGACGAACGCACGTCGCCCAGGAACAGGAACAGCACCACCACCACCAGGATCACGCCCTCGATCAGCACCTTGATGACAGTCTGCAGCGCCGAATCGACCAGCTCGGAGCGGTCGTAATAGGAGACGATGCGCAGGTCCTCGGGCAGCATGCCCTTGTCATTGATTTCCGCCACCCGTTCCTGGATGCGCGACACGACTTCCTTGGCATTGCCGCCGCGCAGCATCATCACCACGCCGCCCACCGACTCGGTGACGCCGTTCTTCACCAGCGCGCCAACCCGCACGTCGTGGCCGATCTGCACGTCGGCCACGTTGCGTATCATCACCGGCACGCCGCCGCTTTCCTTGAGCACGATATTGCGGATATCTTCAGTGTCGCTGATCAGGCCCAGGCCGCGGATCAGGTACTGCTCCGCGAACTGCGGCAGCACGCCGCCGCCCGAGTTGGCATTGTTCAGCGCCAGCGAACGGTAGACTTCCTGCAGCGTGATGCCGTAGTGGCGCAGCCGGTCCGGGTTTACCAATACCTGGTACTGCTTTACATAGCCGCCCTGGGAATTGATCTCGGCCACGCCCGGTATCGAGCGCAACAGCGGCCGCACCACCCAGTCCTGGGTATTGCGGCGGCGGGTCAGCTCCTCCACCGACAGCGTGCGGTCGCCATCGTCGGCGCGCTCCAGCGTGTATTGATACACCTCGCCCAGGCCGGTGGACACCGGCCCCAGTATGGGCGTGACATTCTGCGGCAGCCGCTGGCCGATCTCGATCAGGCGCTCCATCACCAGCTGGCGCGCGAAATAGACATCGGTCTGGTCGGTAAACACCAGCGTGATCAGCGACAGCCCGGCCTTGTTCAGCGAGCGGATCTCGGTCATCGCCGGCAGGCCGGTCATGGAAATCTCGATCGGCGCCGTCACCAGCCGTTCGACTTCCTCGGGCGAGCGGCCCGGCGCTTCGGTGGCGATCTGCACCTGCACGTTGGTCACGTCGGGAAAAGCGTCGACCGAGAGTTTTCTGGCCGCATTGAGGCCAAAGGCCATCAGCACGAACGCCAGGACGACCACGACCAGGCGCTGGTTCAAAGCGCCTCTGATAAGGGATTGGATCATGGTGTGGTCACTCGCTCAGCAGCATGCGCTTGCGTTCGTTGTTGAGATGGAAGGCGCCTTCGACCACGACCCGGTCTTCCGCCTTGAGCCCGCTTTCCACCGGGCGCAGGCCGGCGAATTCCGGCCCCAGCTTGACCTTCACCATGCGGAAGCGGCCGTTGCCCTCGTCCTTCAGCACATGGTCCTCGTCGTCCTCGCGCACCACCGCGCCGGCCGGCACGGCCAGCTTGTCCACCGGGCGGCTGGCGATCAGCATGGTGGCCAGCATCGCCGGCTTGAGCATGCGTTCGGGGTTGTCGATCTCGGTGCGCACGGTGACGGTGCGCCGTTCGGCGTCAACGGTGGCGCCCACATACACCAGCTTGCCTTCCAGGCGCTGGTCGCCCAGCGCGGGCACTTCGATGTGCACGCTCTGCCCGACCTTGATGCCATTGATCTGCTGTTCCGGCACCTCGGCCACCACCCAGACCCGCGACAGGTCGGCGATGGTAAACAGCATGTCGGCCGGCTGGGTCACCTGGCCCAGCGCGACCTTGTGCTCCACCACCACGCCGGGCGCGGTGGCGATGATCTGCGATGTCGAATTGATGGTGCCGCTCTTGCCCAGCGCGCGAATGGCGCCGGCGCTCATGCCCTGCACCCGCAGCTGCTCGGCGGCGGCGCGCTTCTCCGCCTCGGCAATGGCCAGTTCGCTTTCCCGCTTCTGCAGCTCGGCCGAGCCGATCACGTCCGCCGCCAGCAGTTGCCTGGCGCGCTCGACATTGCGCTGGTTCAGCCTGGCGCGGGCATCGGCGCTCAGGTAGGCGAGCTGCGAGGTGCCGAGCTCGGTGCTGTTGAGCTGGGCCAGCAGGTCGCCGGCCTTCACGGTTTCGCCGCGCGTCACGTTCAGTTGCGTCACGCGGCCGGTCACGTTGGCGCCTATCCGCGCCATCCGGTATTGATTGAAATCGACATGGCCGGCGATGCGCTCGGTGTGGCTGATCGGCGCGGTCGCGACCTGCTTGACCACCAGCTCGCGCTGCATCTCGGCGCTGGCCGTGACCAGGGTCGGGTCCTTGCGCTGCGGCTGGGCGTCCTTGGTCGCGGCGGCCTTTGCCGTGCCCGCGTCCTTTGAATCGCCGCATGCGGCAAGCAGGGCCAGCGGCAGCAGCAGCGCGGCGGCGCGCAGGCCGGCCCTGCCGCGTGCTATCGGGAATGGGAAAGCGTTCATTGTCGTTATTCCTGATTCAGGGTTTGAATGTCGATCAGCGCGGCGCGGCGCTCGAAGCGCGCGGCGATCAGCTCGTTGCGGGCGCCGCGGTAGACCCGCTGCGCATCGAGGTAGTCGAGGATGCCGCGCTCGCCGAAGCGATAGGCCGCCTCCGCCACCCGCAGCGCGGCCTCGGCCTGGCGGATGATGCCGGACTCCAGGGCGCTGACCTGGTTGGTGCCGATCTGGTATTGCTGGTAGGCGTTGGAGAGCTGCTGGCGCAGGTCGAACTCGGCCTGCTCCTGCTCGAACTGCAATCGTGACAACTGGGCCGAGGCTTCCGCCACCGGGCCGCGCCGGCGGTCCCACAGCGGAATGGTGACCGTGACGCCGAAGCGGGTGCTGCGCACTTCCGGGTCTTCGTCATAGCCGGCGCGCAGCGTCACGGCCGGCGTGCGCAGCGAGCGCTCCAGCCCGAGCTGCTCGCGTCCGCGCAGGGTCAGCGCGCGTGCCCGCGCCAGGCCGGCATTGCGCTCCAGCACCTGGGATTCAAGGGTGGCCAGCGGCGGCAGTTCGGGCAGGGGCTCGATCTCGGCATTGACCCCGAAGTTCGGCGGCAGCACATTGCCCACGCTGTTGCGCAGCGCTGCCTTGGCCTGTTCCACCCGCAGCCGCGCGCTCTGCGCCTGCTTCTGCGCATTGAGCAGCTCGGCATCGGCGCGGATGATGTCGTAGCGCGGCGCCTCGCCGGTGGAAACCCGCACCGAGACCCGTTCCCGCACCTGTTCCGAGGTTCTCAGGTCCTGCTCCGCGGCCTCCAGCTCGGACTCGCGCCTCAGCACATCGTAGTAGCGCAGCTTGACCATGCGCACCAGTTCCTGGCGCGACACGCGCAGCTGCGCCTGCTCCGCGCTCAACCCGGCGGTGGCGGCATTGATGCGGGCATTGCGCTGGCCCGGCAAGTCCAGCCGCTGCGCCAGCGTCAGGCCATGGGTGTTGCCGGCGATCGCGGTCGGCACCCGGGCGCGCTGCGAGCCATTGGACCACTCGAGTTCCGGATTGGGATAAGCGCGGGCGGTGTCGATGGCCGCGGCCGCGCCGTTGACGCCTTCGACGGCGGCACGCAGCCGCGGATGCTGCTCCTGCGCCAGTCCCACCAGCTGTGACAGCGAATATTTTTCCTGCGCCTGGAGCGGCGCGGCAAGGCAAAGCAGCGCGCCGACGCACAGCGTCAGCCGCAACAGGGAAGCGGCCGCGCGCCGCGCGGCCAGGGGTTGGTCATTGCCTGACATTGTTGTTGGCACTCCGTATGCGCTGGCTATGCAGCTTTGCAAGAAAGGGATCGATGCGCCGCGGCTACCTGCCACCGGGCGCGCTCCCGACGCTGCGCATGGTAATGATGAAAACTTAGGGGGAACTTAGAGCGTCTGTAGAAATGCCCGCAGCGATCTCTGGCCGGGCGTGCGGGCGGCTGGAAAAGCGGTTGTGGCGGGATTGAGGCCGCGTTGGATGATGGCACGTACAGGGGCAATCACCTGGAGCCGAAAGGACGGTGGCATGCCGCATTCACCGCGAAGGCAGCCTTTCCGGACACTCTTTCATCTGGAAAAAGACCAATTGCCCTGCAAGTGCACGTCATGTTTCGTGGGTGACGTAGTGAGAGGTGCCGACGCTGGCTTGCGGCAAAGGTTGACGAATGGCAGCCGGCTGCAGGCATGGCGCAGTCGGCCTTGCAGTCAGCCGCCCATCATGCCCCTGCACGCCGCCAGCATTGAGGAGAACGCGCCCTGAAACGGCAGGCCGCCCATCATGGCGCCGTGCATGAGGAGCATGCCAAAGCTGCCCAGCACGGCGAGCGCGCCGATCGCCGCCAGCACGATGATCACACCTCGCACCACTCCTGACCCTGTGTCCATCGCAAGCTCCTTGTTTGCGCTTCATCGCCTGTGTTAGGCAGCGCAGTTGACACGACGTTCGCTGCGCAATGCAGGGTGCCTCAGATAAAGCAAAAGCCGGCGTGCGTGCGCCGGCTTTTGTTGTTTGCTGCTGTTTCGGTCCGGCCGTCCTGCAGGGCGCGGCCGGGTGCTGCTTCAGAGCGGACTGGCTATTGCTTAGCCGCCGAAGTAGGTGTCGTTCACATCGCCGTAGTGGCGGTTGGAAGCGGCCTGGATGGCTTCGGCGCGCACGTCCTGGCGGCTGCGGCTGCTGGCGGCGTAGACCGTGTCCTGGCCGTCATGCTGGCGCTGGACGAACGCGCCTTCCGAGGCGGCCTGGGCCAGGTCCTGGCGCACTTCGGCGCGGGTCAGGCGGGACTGGAAGCCGGCGTCCGGAGCGACGAATTCGGTCTGCTGGGCAAAGGCCGAACCGGCGGCGGCGAAGACGGCAACTGCGGCGATGAGGTTCTTGACGTTCATGGTGTTCTCCAAATAAAGGTTGAGGAAGCGGGCACGGCGGTCAAGGCATTCATGAAGCGGGTCTGCCCGTCGGGTCCTGCTTCGGTGATCCGCACTTGCTAGTGCGTTCATCGATGGACACAGTGTACTCACCCTTCCGCCTGGAATAAACAACACTGAAAACAATAAACTATTTCGTTTTTAGGAATAAATCTGAGTTAGCTGGCCTGGGAGGCAGATTCGCCCCGGGCCAGGATGCGTTCCGCGCTGTGTGGAGGACTGCGTCCGGCTCCCGCCCGTACCAACTGCCTGAACAATGCAGGGAAGCACGGCTTCCGCCGTTGCCGTTACCGTTGCCGTTGCCGTTGCCGTTGCCCTTGCCGTTGCAGTTGCAGTTGCTTTTAATTCCCCGTTGAGCGCGCCGTGCCGTCGATGCCTGAAGCGGGAAAAGGTGCGGCGTCTGTCTGAGTGGAGCGAAGCGGAGCGAGTTTAGCCGCGCCCCGCTTCAGGTGTCGGCGGTGCGGGGACCCCGCGTCAGCGGGGCGCGATCACCGGGGTCGCCTTTTTTGCCTCCTTTTTTGGCGAAGCAAAAAAGGAGGTCGCCCGCCGGGGCGAACTCCCGGCCTGGTCATGATGGGAGGACATGCGCATTGGGTCACCAGGGTAAAGACGTAACTGCGAAGCAGCAGTCAGCCTTAATTTAAAAACCCAGCAAGAGCAACGGTGGCTCGCTAGGTCACCCCATTCGACCACTTTGCCGTCTGGATGAGGCGGCGGAATGCCCCTTCGGGGTATTCTGCCCTACGCTATAGGCGGGCACGTTTCGCTTAGAGCAATTTAATTCAAGACAGCGAGGGCCGCCGCCCTATCCCTGATACCGCCGCGCCCCTTCTAGTATTCCCGCCGTCCCCAGCACCCCGTTAAGCGCATCAAAGTCCAGCATCCTCCCCGCATTGCCCTGGTTGCTGCCAGCGTCATGCAACTGCCTGAAGTAGGCATCAAGCGCATGCGCCACCGCCCTTACCGTGCCGCCCGGAAAAATCGCCAGCCGGTAGCCGATCTCCTGCAGTTCCCGGGCACCCTTCAGCGGCGTCTTGCCGCCCTCGACCATATTGGCCAGCAGCGGCACCCTGGCGCCGAAGCGCTCGGTGACGATGCGCATCTGCGCCACGTCGCGCACGGCTTCGATGAACAGCACGTCGGCGCCGGCCTCGAGATAGGTCTCGGCGCGGTCCAGCGCCGCGTCGAAACCGTCGACCGCCACGGCGTCGGTGCGGGCAATGATCAGGGTCTGGTCCGACGCCCGCGCATCCAGCGCCGCCCGGATCTTGCCAGCCATTTCGCCAGCGCCGATCAGTTGCTTGCCATCCAGGTGGCCGCAGCGTTTCGGACTGGTCTGGTCCTCCAGCTGGATCGCCGACGCGCCGGCGCGCTCGAAGCGCTTCACGGTGCGCTGCACGTTCAAGGCATTGCCGAAGCCGGTATCGGCATCGATGATCACCGGCAGCGCGGTGCGCTCGCGGATCGCGGCCATGGTGTCGCAGACTTCGGCGAAGCTGACCAGGCCGATGTCGGGCGCGCCCAGCCGGGTGTAGGCAATGCTGGCGCCGGACAGGTATAGCGCCTCGAAGCCGGCGCGCTCGGCCATCAGCGCCGAGAAGGCGTCATAGACGCCGGGCGCGATCAGGATCTGCTGCTGTTGCAGCCGTTGTTTCAGGGTCATTTCGTCTCCTCCTCGTGTTTCTGCTGGTTCGCCAGGCGTTTCTTCAGATGCGGCAGCAGGCCGCCGTCTTCCACCATCGCCATCAAAAAGCCGGGAATCGGCTCGCACGCCAGCGCCAGGCCCTGCTGCGGCAGCAGGATGCGGCCCGCCACCGGGTCGACCTCGATCGTCGCGCCGTCGGGTATGCCGCCGGTATCGGGGCATACCAGCGCCATCAGCCCCAGGTTCAGTGCATTGCGGTAAAAGATGCCGCCGAAGGACTGTGCCACCACCGCGCGGATGCCGAGCGCCCTGAGCGCCTGCGGCGCCTGCTCGCGCGAGGAGCCGATGCCGAAATTGCGCCCGGCGACCAGGATGTCGCCCTCGCGCACGCCGCCGGCGAAGTCCGGCCGCACCGCTTCCAGGCAATGCGCGGCAAGCTGCGCGATCGGCAGCTTCATGTACTGGCCGGGCGCCATCACGTCGGTATCGACGCCATCGCCAAATTTCCAGACGCGCGCGCTCATCGGCTTTCCTCCAGCAATGGCCGCGGGTCCGCGATGCGGCCCGCCACCGCCGACGCCGCCACCGTATAGGGCGAGGCCAGCCACACCCGGCTGCTGTCGGCGCCCATGCGGCCCCGAAAGTTGCGGGCGGTCGAGGAAATCACGCGCTCGTTGTCGGCAAAGCGGAACTGGCCGTAGCCGGCGCAGGCGCCGCAGCCGATCGGCAGGATCTGCGCGCCGGCATCGGCCAACGCCTGCAGCGTTCCTTCCAACTGCGCCGCCTGCTGGTCGCGCAGCGAGGCGGGCGCCACCAGCAGCCGCTTGCCCGCCGCCACCTGGCGGCCGCGCAGGACGCGGGCGGCCATGCGCAGGTCGGCCAGCTTGGCGCCGGTGCAGGCGCCGATATAGGCGGTGTCGATCTCCTGGCCCGCGGCGCCGTCCACCGGCCCGGCATTGGCCGGGCTATGCGGCGCGGCCACCTGGGGCGCCAGCGTGGATGCGTCGAATGCATGGCGCGCCAGCAGCGGCGCGCCGGGGTCGGTACGCCAGTCGGCGAGGTCGGTCACGGCATCCGGCTGGCCCAATGCGCCGGCGGCCTGCAGCCAGCCGCGCGTGGTCGCATCCGGCGCCACCAGCCCGGCCTGCGCGCCCAGCTCCGCGGCCATGTTGGCCAGCGTCATCCGCTCCTGCATCTCCAGCGCGGCAACCGCCTCGCCGGCGAATTCGACCGCCTGGTACTGGCCGCCATCCATGCCCAGCCTGCCGCACAGGAACAGCATTGCGTCCTTCGCCGAGACGCCGTCGGGAAAGCGTCCCGTCCATTCGATCAGGATGGTGCCGGGCACCTTGAGCCAGATCTCGCCGGTCACCAGCACGCCCAGCATTTCGGTCGCGCCTATGCCGAACATGTAGGCGCCGAAGGCGCCGCCGGTGCTGGAGTGGCTGTCGCCGCCGACGATCAGCATGCCGGGCCGGACATGCCCGCGCTCCGGCAGCACCACGTGGCAGATGCCCTGTTCGTCATGGAAGTGGCGCAGGCCCTGCTGCCGCACCCAGTCGCGGGTGAAGCGCAGGATCTGCTGCGAGTCGGGATCCTCGGCCGGCACGTAATGGTCGGTGACGATCACGTAGCGTTCTGGATCCCATACCTTCGCGCCCAGGGCATCGAGCATGGGCGCCACGCGGCGCGGGCCGGAGGAGTCATGCGACATCGCCAGGTCCACCCTGCAGGTCACGATCTCGCCCGGCTGCACCGACTCCCTGCCGGCGGCGCGCGCGATGATTTTCTGCGCAAGCGTCTTCATCGGCGTTACTCCGCCACGGCGCCGGAAAACTTCACGACCTTGGCCCAGTGCTGTACGTCGCGCGCGACGAACTCGCTGAACTGCTGCGGCGGCATCGCGCTCGGGGTGCCGCCGTCGGTTTCCAGCTTCTTCACGAAGGACGGGTCCTCGATCGCCTTCTTCGCGGCTTCGTACAGACGCTGCGTCACCTCGGCCGGCATTTTCGCCGGGCCGAACAGGCCAAACCAGGCATTGGACTCGAAGCCCTTTACCGTCTTGCCGATCGGCGGCACGTTGGGGAACTGCGGCATCGGGGCGGCGCTGGTCACGCCCAGCAGCTTGATCTTGCCGCTCTGGACATGCGGCAGCACATTGAGCGCACTGGCGAACATCAGTTCGACATGGCCGGCCAGCACGTCGGTGATGGCCGGGTTGGTGCCCTTGTAGGCGACATTGACGATATTGACGCCGGTCATCATCTTCAGCTGTTCGCCCGCCAGGTGCAGCGAGGAGCCGCTGCCGCCAATGGCGAAATTGAGCGCGCCCGGGTTCTTCTTCGCATAATCGAGCAGTTCGGCCAGCGTGTTGGCCGGCAGGTTCTGGTTCGCGATCAGCACGCTGGGCACGGTGGCGACCATGGTGATCGGCGTGAAATCCTTGACCGGGTCGAACGGCAGCTTCGGGTACAGCGAGGCATTGATGGTGTGGCTGGTGAAGCTCATCAGGATGGTCTCGCCGTTGGGCGCGCTCCTGGCGACCGCCTCGGCGGCGATGTTGCCGCCGGCGCCGCCGCGGTTTTCGACGATGACCGGGCGCTTCAGGCTGACTTCCATGCCGCGGCCAACGGCGCGAGCGAGGGTGTCGGTGGTGCCGCCGGCCGGCGCGCCGACGACGATCTTGATCGGCCGGGAATTGTCCTGGGCCAGTGCGGGCGCGGCGGTCAGGCCAAGCGCGGCCGCCAGGGTCGCCGCGACGCGGCCGATGCGGGTTGGAATGGTGTGCATCTGTGTCTCCTTGATGTTCGGTTCATGATGATTGCCGCCCGGTCTGTGCCGGCCTGGCTGCTCCCGTGTCGCACGCGGCGCCTTTGCTCAGGGCCGCGCCGCCTCGTCCTTCTGCACCCAGACGCGCGCTTCCTCGTCGCCGCCGCGCCAGAGGTCCATCCGGTATTCGTAGCGGTCGGGCCGGTAGAGGCCCTGCAGCCATTGCACCGGCCGGCCTTCCACGTCCAGCACCAGGCGCCTGACCGCCAGCAATGGCGCACCGACCGGCACGTCCAGCAGCGCGGCGATATCGGTATCGGCCAGCCGCGCCGTGATCGTCTGGCGCGCGTGGCCCACCTTCACGCCCTGCTCCTCCAGCAGCGTCAGCATCGGCCGCGCGCTCAGGGCCTCGGCATGCAGGCGCCCGCCGAACGCCGTCGGCACGTAGGTCGTGATATGCGACACCGGCCCCTTGTCGATGCTGCGCACCCGCACCGTCCTGACCGCGGCTTCGCCGGCGGCCAGCCCGAGTTCGGCGGCGATCTCCTGCGGCGGCACGGCGCGTTCCAGAGAGATCACGCGCACTGAGGTGTCCAGCGCCGAGCTGATGATGTTTTCCAGCAGGCCGGCGGAGCGCCGCTGCTCCTGCGCCTGCCTTGCAACCGCCGGGTTGACGAAGGTGCCCGCGCCGCGCCGGCGGGTTACCAGGCCCTCCTGCACCAGCTGGTCCAGCGCCTTGCGCATGGTGATGCGCGACACCTTGTATTGCCGGGCCAGATCGAGTTCGCCGGGCAATGGCAGGGTGGCGTCGCAATCGGCCACGCAGCGGTCGCGCAGGACCAGGTAGATCTGGTGGTACAGGGGCACAACCGAACCGGGAACCGCGTGCATGGGAAGAGAGGCTGAGTGGCTTGAATGCGGGGATGCTAGTCTTGACCTATTGTCCTGTCAATAGGACATTTGATGAGACATTTGCCCCGATGCCGGCTCGCAGGCGTGATTCAGGCGTCAATCGGGGTTGTTTAACAAGAGACGGATACAGCCGGAAGCGGCGTCGAACCGCTTCCCGGAGAATTACCGTTCAGTCAGCCCGGCCACAGACCGCTTCCATTTCGCGCCGGATGCGCACCGCCAGCGACGATGCGTCGACATCGACATCGCCCCAGCCGACCGCCTGGCCCGCCTTTACGGGATTCTTCAACCGCACGCCATGCGCCAGGCCCAGCGGCAGCCCGCCCAAGCGCAGCGATTCGCGGGCCGGCAGCAGTTTGCCGTAGACGGTGAAGCCACCCTCGCCGTCCAGCATTTCGCCGGCCGCGAGATCGCGCTTGGCGGTGGCCACCACGTCGCCGTTCCAGCACACCGGCGCCCCGGTCGGCTCGCCGCGCAGGCCCACCGAGGCCACGGTCAGGCCCAGTTCCAGGCCGATCAGGTGGTAAGGCTTGTACATCGAGGAATATTCGCCGCTGGCATCGGTCTTCAGGCCGTACTCGCTGAAGCAGCGCTTCACGTACTCGCTGCCGGCCGCAAACGTCACATACACGCCCCAGCGCAGGTCGCGCGGCACCGGGGAGCCGTCGCGCTGCAGGCTGGAAATCACTTCCACCTGGCCGCGATGCGCCAGGATGCCGCCATCGGCCTGCGGCTTCAGGATCGCCGGCAGATCGTCGACATCCACCGCCGGAAAGGCCAGGCCGGCCGGGGCATGCAGGCCGGTGGCATTGGCCACCGCCGCCATCTCGATGGCGCTCTTGGTGCCGTCGAGGAAGCTGTTGAACATCTGCGCATTCATGCCGCCCTGCCGCGCGTCTTCGGCCGACAGGCCGTAGTGCTGCCATACCGTCTCGGGCGTGGAGGCATGATAGGTTGGCAGGTACTTGGTGCCCTTGCCGGCGGCCACCACCTCGAAACCGGCGGTGCGCGCCCAATCCACCATCTCGCAGATCAGCGCGGGCTGGTCGCCATAGGCCAGGGAATAGACGATGCCGGCCTCGTCGGCACGGCGCTTCAACAGCGGGCCGGCCAGCGCATCGGCCTCGACGTTGACCATCACGATGTGCTTCCCGTGCTCGCAGCAGGCCAGCACATGGCCGATGCCGGCGGCCGGGTTGCCGGTGGCCTCGATGATGATGTCGATATGCGGGGAAGCGATCAGCGCCTGGCTGTCTTCGATGATGGCGGTGGCGCCGTTGCCGGCGGCCTGTTCCAGCGTGGCAGCAGCGTAGCGCTCGGCCGTCCAGCCAAGGTTGGCGAGTGACTGCTTGACTCGCGCAGGCGCAAGGTCGGCGATGCCGACCAGGTGCACGCCGGGCGTGCGCGGCACCTGGGACAAATACATGGAGCCGAACTTGCCGGCCCCGATCAGGCCTACCCGCAGCGGCTTGCCCTGCCGCGCGCGGGCTTCCAGTTTGGCGAAAAGATTCACGAGGTCTCCTTGATGTCGTTGTTGTCGGGAGCGCTCTTTATATCACCTCGATCGTCTTTTCATGCCAGGGACTTTCCCCGGCGCTTACACCGCGCGGCGGACCAGCAGTTCCTTGATCTTGCCGATGGCTGCATTTGGGCTCAGGCCCTTGGGGCAGACGTCGACGCAGTTCATGATCGAGTGGCAGCGGAACAGCCGGTACGGATCTTCCAGGTTGTCCAGGCGCTCGCCGGTGGCTTCGTCGCGGCTGTCGGCGATGAAGCGGTAGGCTTGCAGGAGACCTGCCGGACCGACGAACTTGTCCGGGTTCCACCAGAACGACGGGCACGACGTCGAGCAGCAGGCGCACAGAATGCACTCGTACAGGCCGTCCAGCTCCTCGCGCTCGGCCGGGTACTGCAGCCGCTCCTTCTCCGGCGGGATCGTGTCGTTGATCAGGAACGGCTTGATCGAGTGGTACTGCTTGAAGAAGTTGGTCATGTCCACGATCAGGTCGCGGATCACTGGCAGGCCCGGCAGCGGGCGCAGCACGATGGGCTGGCTCAGCTCGTTCAGGTTGGTGGTGCAGGCCAGGCCGTTCTTGCCGTTGATGTTCATCGCGTCCGAGCCGCACACGCCTTCGCGGCACGAGCGGCGCAGCGCCAGCGAATCGTCCACATCGGCCTTGATGCGCTGCAGCGCGTCCAGCAGCATCTTGTCGGTGTCCTTCAACTCGACCGTCAGGTCCTGCATGTAGGGCTTGGCGTCCTTGTCCGGATCGTAGCGGTATATCTTGAATTTGACTGTGCGTGGCATGGTCTGTGTTCTCTGTAAGCGTTCAGAAGGTGCGGGCTTTGGGCTTGAAGGTCTCGACCGTCAGCGGCTTGGTTTGCACCGGCTTGTATTCCAGGCGGTTGCCCTCGGAGTAGAACAGGGTGTGCTTCATCCAGTTCTCGTCGTCGCGCTTCTCGAAGTCGCGGTGGGCATGCGCGCCGCGCGATTCCTTGCGCGCCGCCGCCGAGGTGATGGTGGCCTTGGCCGTCTCGATCAGGTTGTCCAGTTCCAGCGCTTCCACCCGCGCCGTGTTGAACACCTTGGACTTGTCCTTGAACGCCACATGCTTCCTGCGCTCGTCCAGCACCATGATTTCCTTGTAGCCCTGCTGCAGCAGCTCGTCGGTGCGGAACACGCCGCAGTAGTGCTGCATGGTGGCGCGGATGTCGTTGGCCACGTCCTGCACCCGCTCCGAACCCGTGGAGGTTTCCAGCTTGGCCAGGCGCGACAGCGCCAGATCGGCCGCATCCGCCGGCAGGTCCTTGTTGCTGCGCGCCTTCAGGTTGCTGTTGACCACATGGTTGCCGGCCGCGCGGCCGAACACCAAGAGGTCCAGCAGCGAGTTGGTGCCCAGGCGGTTGGCGCCGTGCACCGACACGCAGGCGCATTCGCCCACCGCGTACAGGCCGTTGACGATCTCGTTGGGGTTGCCGTTCTTCGGCGCCACCACCTGGCCGTAGATGTTGGTCGGGATGCCGCCCATCTGGTAGTGAATCGTCGGCACGACAGGGATCGGTTCCTTGGTCGCATCCACGTTGGCAAACTTGTGGCCGATTTCCAGAATCGACGGCAGCCGCTTCTGGATGGTCTCGGCGCCGATATGGCGCAGGTCCAGCAGCACATGGTCCTTGTTGGGACCGCAGCCGCGGCCTTCCTTGATCTCCTGGTCCATCGAGCGCGACACGAAGTCGCGCGGCGCCAGGTCTTTCAGCGTGGGCGCATAGCGTTCCATGAAGCGCTCGCCATTGCTGTTGATCAGGATGCCGCCCTCGCCGCGCACGCCTTCGGTGATCAAGACGCCCGCGCCGGCCACGCCGGTCGGGTGGAACTGCCAGAACTCCATGTCTTCCAGCGGCAGGCCGGCGCGCGCCGCCATGCCCATGCCGTCGCCGGTGTTGATGAAGGCATTGGTCGATGCCGCCCAGATGCGCCCGGCGCCGCCGGTGGCCAGAATCGTGGTCTTGGCTTCGAGCATCATCACGTCGCCGGTTTCCATCTCCAGCGCCACCACGCCCAGCACGTCGCCGTCGGCGTCGCGGATTAGGTCGATGGCCATCCACTCGACGAAGAAGTGGGTCTTGGCGCGCACGTTGCGCTGGTACAGCGTGTGCAGCATCGCATGGCCGGTACGGTCGGCCGCGGCGCAGGCGCGCTGCACCGGCTTCTCGCCGAAGTTGGCGGTATGGCCGCCGAACGGGCGCTGGTAGATGGTGCCGTCCGGATTGCGGTCGAACGGCATGCCGAAGTGCTCGAGCTCGTAGACGACCTTGGGCGCTTCGCGGCACATGAACTCAATGGCGTCCTGGTCGCCCAGGTAGTCGCCGCCCTTGACGGTGTCGAACATGTGCCAGTACCAGTTGTCCTCGGACATGTTGCCCAGCGAGGCGCCGACGCCGCCCTGCGCGGCCACGGTGTGGGAGCGGGTCGGGAAGACCTTGGACAGCACCGCCACGTTCAGGCCGGCCTCCGCCAGTTGCAGCGAGGCGCGCATGCCGGAACCGCCCGCGCCGACGATGACCACATCGAAGCGACGGGAAGGGATGGAAGATTTGATTGCTGCCACGATTACACTCTCCAGAGAATCTGCGCCGCATAGCCGGCGCAACCGATGAGCCACACGATGGTGGCACTTTGCAGCAAGAGGCGGGCGACGACGGGCTTGACATAGTCCATCCAGATGTCGCGCATGCCGACCCAGACGTGATAGAACATCACGAGCAGGGTGACGAAGGTGGCGATCTTGAACCACTGGCGAGCGAACATGCCGGCCCAGCCTTCATAGCTGAAATTGCTGCCTGTGAGGAAGGTCACCAGGATGATGACGGTATAGAGGGCCATGACGATGGCGGTGACGCGCTGGGCCAGCCAGTCGCGAAAGCCATAGTGGGCGCCGACGACGAGGCGCTTGGAGCCGATGTTGTTGTGCTTGATGGCCATGATGTCAGAACACTCCGAACAGTTTCAGTGCGACCAGGAGGGTCAAAAACAGGCTGATGGCCAGCACGCTGGCGGCCGAGTGGCGCGAGCCTTCCTTGCTCAGGCCCATGTGCATGTCCATGAACAGGTGGCGCACGCCGGCGGCGAAGTGGTGCAGGTAGGCCCAGGACAAGGCCAGGATGATCAGCTTGGCCAGCGGATGCGCGACGAAGGACTTCATGCTGGCGAACGCGGCGTCGGAGCTCAGGCTTTGCTCCAGCAGGTAGAGCACGAAAGGCAGCAGCAGGAACATCAGCGCGCCGCTGATGCGATGCAGGATGGAAACCACGCCGGCCAGCGGCAGCCTGTAGTGCATCAGCTGCGTGACATGGATGTTGCTGTACTGCGGCCGGCTTTTGCTTGCAGTGTCTGACATGGGAAACCTCATAGGCCCCGCACGCCTGGCAGCGCTGCCGGCATCGGGACTGTTGGTGATTCATTCGGGAAGCCGTATTGTCATACAACCGCGTTATACTGTCCAATATCTGGATGGTCTGCCTGATATATCTTTTAGAGATACCACGATGGAATTAAGGCATTTACGCTATTTCCTGGCCGTCGCGCAGGAAGGCAATGTGACGCGCGCGGCGGAAAAGCTGGGCATCGGCCAGCCGCCGCTGAGCCAGCAGATTCTGGCGCTTGAAAAGGAACTGGGCGTGCCGCTGTTCCGGCGCACCGGGCATGGCGTCACGCTGACCGAAGCCGGGACGGCGCTGCTGGCCGATACCAAGCGCCTGCTCGACGATGCGCAGCACGCGGTACAGAATGCCCAGCGCGCCGGCCGTGGCGAGACCGGGCACCTGAGCCTGGGCTTTACCGCGTCCTCGGCCTTCAACCCGGCCGTTCCGGCGCTGATACGCGACTTCCGCAATGCCTACCCTGGCGTCGGGCTGACCCTGATGGAAGGCAATACCACCCAGTTATTGGTACACCTGGAGGAAAGGCGGCTGGACCTGGCTTTCCTGCGCCCCGGCCTGCATTCCTTCACCGGGATTGCGCTGTACCAGATCGTCAACGAGCCGATGAAGGTGGTGCTGCCCGCCAAGCATCCGCTGGCAAGTCACCGCAAGCTGGCGCTGTCGCAGCTGGCCGAGGAATCGTTCGTGCTGATGCCGCGCGAAGCCAGCCCCACGCTGCACAGCGAGATCCTGTCGGCCTGCCACGAGGCAGGCTTCGAGCCCAGGCTGGGCCAGCCGGCGCCGCAGCTGTCCTCGGTGGTGAGCCTGGTGTCGGCGGAATTCGGCATTTCCATCGTGCCGGCGTCGGTCAGCCAGATCCGGGCCGAAGGCGTGGTGTATATCGATATCGCCGGGGCCAGCGTGAGGACCAGGCTGGCGCTGGCCTCGCGTGAAAACGACGGCTCGGCGAAGACGGCGAATTTTCTGAACGTGGTCAGGCAGGCGCGCGAGGGCAAGGCTGACATGGCAGGCGGCGCAGGCGGCTAGGGCCGCCCGCGGCCGGGCTTACTCGATCTTCGCGCCCGAGTCCCGCGACAGCTTGGCCCAGAACGCGTTGTCCTTTTTCAGGAAGGCAGCGAAGTCGGCGGGCGAGGACGACAGCGATACATCGGTGCCCTCGCGCGCCAGCGCGGCCTTGACCTCGGGCCGCTGCACCGCCACCGCGGTGGCGTCGTACAGCTTCTTCACCACATCCGCCGGCGTGCCGGCCGGCACGAAGAAGCCATACCAGAAGTCCAGCTGGTAGGCCGGCAGGCCGGCTTCCTTCATGCCGGGCAGGTCCGGCACCAGCGGCGAGCGCTCCAGCGTGCTGGTTGCCAGCCCGCGCAGGCGGCCGGCCTTGATGAAGGGCAGCACCGACGGCGGCGTCGCAAAGGTGACCTGGGTGTCGCCGGCGATGACGGACTGTATCGCCGGCGCGCCGCCCTTGAACGGGATATGGGTGATCTCGGTGCCGGCAAGCTGGTTGAACAGCACGCCGCCCAGATGCGGCGCCGAACCGCTGCCAGCGGAGGCGAAGTTGAGCGTGCCCGGCGCCTTCTTCGCCGCCGCGATCAGCTCGGCGATCGAGTTGATGCCCAGCGATGGATTGGCCGCGATCACCAGCGGCGAATTGGTGACCTTCGTCACCGGCACCAGCGACTGCACCGCCGGCAGGCGCTTGGGGTCGAGCGCCGGGTTGACCGAGATGCTGCTGGGGCTGGCGATGAGCACCGTGTAGCCGTCGGGCGCGGCCTTGGAGACGAAGTCGGCGGCGATGCTGGAACCCGCTCCCGGCTTGTTTTCAATCACCACCGGCTGGCCGAGCGCGCGCGACAGCGCCTCGCCGACGTTGCGCCCGACATAGTCGGCGGCGCCGCCCGGCGTGAAGCCCACCACCAGCCGCAGGGGCCGGTCGGGATAGGACTGCGCGGCGACGTTCGTGCACAGGCTGGCAAGCGCCAGCATGGAAACTGCGGCCCGTGTTGCGGTGTTCATGTTGTCTCCTGGTTGGCATGGGCATGCTCGTCGGCATGTTCAACGGCGATCACGATCTTTCCCGGATAGGCGTTCGATTCCATCGCGGCCCGCGCGGCGGCGAGCTGGCCGAAGGGATAGACCTTGCCGATCAGCGGGCGCACCCGGCCGTCGGCCAGCATCGGCAGCACTTCCTGCCGGAAGCGTTCCGCGGCGGCGGCCCGCGCGGCGCCGCCGACCTGCTTGTTCGACACGCCGAACAGCACCAGTCGCCGCGCATGCAGCGCCTGCAGGTCGATGTCGGCATGCAGCACGCCGTCGACATAGCCCACGGTGGCAAGCCGGCCTTCGAAGGCCATGCAGCGCACGCATTCGGCAAATACCGAACCGCCGACGGTGTTGATCACCAGATCGACGCCGGCGCCGCCGGTGGCCTGCATCACCGCATCATGGAAGTCTGGGCCGCGGGTGCAGAGGCCCACGTCCAGCCCCTGCGCAGCCAGGGCGTCGAGCTTGGCCTGGGCGCCGGAGGTGCCGATCACGCGCGCGCCCAGCGCATGGGCAAGCTGCAGCGCGGCCGTGCCCACCCCCGAGCTCACGCCGGCGATCAGCAGCCATTCGCCGGCGGCAAGCCGGCCCTGGGTCATCAGCATGTCATGCGCGACCAGGTAAGTGATCGGCGTGCCGGCCGCTTCCGCCCAAGACAGGCGCTCGGGCACCGGCATCGCTTCGACCTCGTTGATGACCGCATATTCCGACAGCGCGCCGGGAAAGCGGCCCATCACCCGCTGGCCGGGCAGGAAGGCGCTCGCGCCCGGCCCTGCGCGCACCACCACGCCGGCGCCGTCCAGGCCGATCGCCTTGGCGCTGCCGGCCTTGGTCAGGCCGTGGCCGACGATGAACTCGCCGCGGTTCAGGCTGGCCGCATGCACCTTCAGCAGCAGCTGGCCTGGCCCCGGCTCGGGCACGGGCACGCCTCGCATCTCGATGCGCGGCTCGGCCGGCGCGGTATCCATCCACCAGGATTGCATTTCCATCAGGTTGTCTCCTCCACCCGGCGCTTTGCGCGCCTGTCTAGTGTTTATTGCGTACCGACTACCTGCCCTTGAAGACCGGCTTGCGCTTTTCCATGAAGGCGCGGCGGCCCTCGGCATAGTCCTCGCTCTCGAAGCAGTTGCGGATCAGCGACTGGCACAGCTCGCGGTCCAGGTCGGGCGACGGCTTCAGTATCTCGGCGATGATGCGCTTGCCGGCATACACCGTGAGCGGCGCATTGGCCGCCATCGCGCCGGTGTACTCGGCCAGCAGCGCGTCCAGTTCCGCCGGCGGCGCGATGCGGCTCACCAGGCCCAGCGACTTCGCTTCCTGCGCAGCGATCCTGCGGGCAGTGAAGAACAGGTCCTTGGCGGCGCCGACGCCGATCAGGTCCACCAGGTTTTTCAACGCGGAATAGCGATAGCCGAGACCGAGCCGCGCCGCCGGGATGGAGAACACCGCATCGTCGGCGGCAATCCGGATGTCGCAGCTGATGGCCACGTTCACGCCGCCGCCGATGCAGTAGCCGCGTATCGCCGCCAGCGTCGGCTTGGCGCACTGGTAAATGCTCATCAGCGCTTCTTCCGCCATCGCCTCATAGAACTTCACCGCTTCGCGCGCGGCCCGCATGTCCTCGAACTGCGAGATGTCGGCGCCGGACACGAAGGCCTTCTCGCCGGCGCCGGAGAACACCACCAGGCGGATCGCGTCATCCTTTTCGGCCTGCGCCAAAAGGGGCGGAATGGCTTGCCACATGTCGACCGACAGCGCGTTGTGGCGGGCCGGGTTGTTGAAGCGGATGTGCAGCGTGGCGGCGTCGACCCAGACTTCAACGCGATCGGTCGGGGACTGGTAGGCGGTGCTTGATTCAACTGGCATAGGGGTTCCTGCAAAGGTGTGGTGCGAATCGGATGGATTAACAGGGACGGGCCAGAGCAGCCCGGCGCTTCAGAATACGCTGGCGGCACGCAGCCGCTGGATCTCGGCGGCATCCAGGCCCAGTTCGGCCAGCACTTCCTCGGTATGCTCGCCGCGACGCGGCGCGGCGCGGGCGATGGTGCTGGGCGTGCGTTCCAGCTGCACCGGCTGGCCCACCAGGCGCTGGTGCCCGAGGTGCCTGGACTCGACTTCCTTGACCATGCCCAGGTGCTGCACCTGCGGCTCCTCGAACACGGCGCGCACGTCGTTGATCAGGCCGCAGGCGACGCCGCCGGCGTTGAACTGCTCGATCCAGTAGGCGCAGTCCTGGTCTGCCAGGCGGCGGTTGATCTCCGCATTCAGGCTGTCGCGGTTGACCGAGCGCCCGGCCTTGTCGTGATAACGGGCGTCGGCGATCCATTCCGGCGCGCCCAGGATCTCGCAGAAGCGTTCCCAGATCTTGGAGCCGAACACCGCGATGTTGAGGTAGCCGTCGCGCGCCTTGTAGACGCCGGTGGGGATGCTGGTCGGATGATAGTTGCCGGCCTGGGTCGGCACTTCGCCGTCGATCAGCCAGCGCGAGGTCTGGAAGTCCATCATGTAGACCATCGATTCCAGCAGCGAGGTATGCAGCCACTGCCCCTTGCCGGACGCGCCGCGCTCCAGCAGCGCCACCAGGATGCCCTGCGCGGCGAAGATGCCGGCGCACAGGTCGGCGATCGGGATGCCGACCCGCACCGGGCCGTCGCCGGGCAGGCCGGTCACGGACATCAGGCCGCCCATGCCCTGCGCGATCTGGTCGAAACCGGGACGCGCCGCATACGGACCGGTCTGGCCGAAGCCCGAGATGCTGGCGTAGACCAGGCCCGGGTTGTCCGCGGCCAGCGTGTCGTAGTCGATGCCGAGCCGGAACTTCACGTCCGGCCGGAAATTCTCCACCACCACGTCGGCGCCGGCGATCAGGCGCTTCAAGAGAGCGATGCCTTCCGGCTGCTTCAGGTTCAGCGTCACCGAGCGCTTGTTGCGATGGGTGTACTGGTAGTCCGAGCCTTCCTGGCCGCCCAGCGTGTCATCGCCGCGCATGTGTTCGGGCATCTGCACCTGGATCACGTCGGCGCCCCAGTCGGCCAGCTGGCGGCAGGCAGTGGGGCCGGCGCGCACCTGGGTCAGGTCGATCACGCGGAAACGGGAAAGCGCGCTGGATGCGGGCATGTGCGGCATGGGAAGGTCTCCTGGATTTTTTTGTCAGCACGGCCAGTATCACCGCGCGGCCCGCAAAGTGTCAACACTTTAAGCAGGATCGTCTACCATTTTCATGGCCTGCGACAGCCCTACGAATGCCCCGGCTTACCCCGGTGATATACTTTCGCCCCTATGCGGCCGCAGCGATTCGCGGATGCGGCCATCGGCGAACCGCCCTCACCAGTTACCGGGAATGACCAGGCACATGACCACGCCGCAAACCAGGCCCGAACAGGGACTCTCGCTGTCCATCGCGGAGCAACTCAAGCAGCTGATCTTTACCGGCGAGATCGCGCCAGGCGAACGCATCAACGAAGCGGCGCTGGCCTTGCGCATGGGCACCAGCCGCGGGCCGATACGCGAGGCGATCCGCATCCTGACCGGCCTGGGCATCGTCACGGCGGTGGTCAACAAGGGCGTGTTCGTGCGCAAGATCTCGGTGCGCGAGATGCTGGACATCTATGAACTGCGGGCGCTGGTGTTCGGCTTCGCGGCCCAGCGCGCCGCCGAAAACATCACCGACGCCGAGCGCGCCGAATTCGAGCGCCTGCTGGCGCAGATGGACCAGGCCGCTGAAAGCAATGACGGCACGCTGTACTACGACCTCAACCTGGCGTTTCATGCGCTGATCCTGCGGCTGTCCGGCAATAACCGGGCGCAGCAGGCCTACTTCGACTATGTAAACGAGCTGCACCTGTTCCGGCGCCGCTATTTCAACGCGCCCGGCAACATGCGCAAGTCCAATGCCGAGCACCGGCTGATCTATGACGCCATCGCCAGCGGCTCGGCCGCCCGCGCCAAGACCATGGCGGAGCGCCATGTCTGGTCCGGCCGCCAGCGGCTGCTGGCCACGCTGGACCGGCAGGTCTGACCGGCCGGCCGTCGCCGCATTGTCCGCCCACGGCGGCAGCCGGCCGCATGCCTTGCGGCACCAGAATGGCGGCGCGGCCGAACGATCAGTGATGGAATGCATCGAACTCTTCCGGACGCGGCCAGGCTGTTGACGCCGGCCGGCACCCGATCCACGACCGGCTTGGCAATGGCGGGATGCGGCGTATGCTGAATCAACGCCCGCCGCCGTGCCGGCCCGATTACCCACATCGACTGATCCCATGGAAAGCAACGACTACGGCAACACCGCTGCCGAACGCACAATGCGGGAAAGCGGTTCATTCAGGTCCAGGCTGGAACAGGCCGGCGGCAGGGTGCTTGCCGTCGGCACCCGCCTGGGCGAGTTCGAGATCGTCGGGCTGATCGACGAGAGCGAAGTCGGCATCACCTATCTGGCCTACGACAACGCGCTGCGGCGTGACGTTACCGTCTGGGAATACATGCCGGCCAGACTGGCTACGCGCGGCCGTTCCGGCCATGTCACGCCGCAGCGCGATGCGGACGGAAAGCCATTTGCCGCGGGCCTTGCGGCCTTCCTCAGCGAGGCGAGAGTGCTGTGCCGTTTCGATTCGCCGTTCCTGGTCAGGATAGTGCGGTTCTGGGAAGCCAACGGCACCGGCTACATGGTCATGCCGTTCTACCAGGGCATGCTGCTGCAGGAAGCGGTGGAAGGCGGCCGCATCCAGCCGAACGAGGACTGGATCAAGTCCCTGCTGGCCCAGTTGTTCGAGCCGCTCGAGATGATGCATGCGGCGCACTGCTATCACCCCGGCATCGCGCCAGGCAACATCCTGCTGCTGGCCGACGGCCGGCCGCTGCTGCTGGATTTCGGCGCGGCGCAGCGGGTGCTGGGCGCCGGCGGCCATGGCCCGGCCGCCGATATGCGCAGCGGCTTTGCGGCGATCGAGGAATACGACGACATCCCCAACCTGAAGCAGGGGCCGTGGACCGACATTTATGCGCTGGCCGCGGTCGCCTACTTCCTGGTGGCCGGCAGGCTGCCGCCGCCGGCGCCGTCGCGGGTGGCCAGCGATGCGATGACGGCGGCGCAGCAGGCCGGCGCGGGGCGCTACAGCGCCGGCTTTCTTGCCGCGCTGGACCAGGCGCTGGCGGTCAGGCCCGAGCACCGGTTCCAGTCCATCGGCGCATTCCGGCAGGCATTGGGCATCAAGCCCGGCGCCAGGCAGGGCATGCCGCCGGCACGGCCCGGGCCGGACCGGCACGAACCGTCCGGCATCGGCCACGCCGGCGGCGATACGTCGACGATGCGGCAGCCCGGCGCCTATGCCGGCGCCGGCACGCATGCGCCGGATGGCCGGATGACGCGCCACCCGGCCCGGTCGCGGCGAACCACCTGGGTGGCGGTATTGGCCGGGCTGCTGGTGCTGGCCGCCGCCGGCCTCTGGACCCTGCGGCGGCCGGACCAGGCCGTCGTGCGCAGCGAGCCTGCGGCCCCCGCCGCCGCCACGGCCGGCGCCGGGACAGCTGACGACGCGCCAGCCGCCGCTGCAACGCCAGCGCCCGAACCCGCGCCGGCGCCTGCACAGGCCGCCCCTGCTGCGCCGGCCCCGGCCGCGCCCGCCACTGCCACTGCGCCGGCTGCCACTGCCCCCGCTGCCGCGCCCACCGGCGCCACCCGCGAGGAAGCACAATGGCTGCTGGCATCCAGCCTCAACAATGCGGCCGCCTATGAAGCCTATCTGCGGGAGTATCCGGATGGCCGCTTCGCGCCGATCGCCCGCGCCGCGCTCGAGCGCATCCGCGCTTTGGCGCAGGAAGCGCCGCCGGCGCCCGCGCCTGCCGTGACCGCAGCCTCGGAAGAAGAAACCCTGTGGAAAGCCGTGCGCAACATCGACATGCCGCTGGTCTATGAATCCTTCCTCGGCAAATACCCGAACGGCCGCCATGCGGCCGACGCGCGCGCCAGGCTGGCGCGACTGCGGCCGGCGCCGGCGGAAACACGGCCGCTGCCAAGCCAGGCCCGGCAGGAAGCCGCCGGCGGGACGTTTGCCGGCGGCACGGAAAGCCGGGCCCCTGGTCCGTCGGTTGGCGCCAGCGCCGGAACAAGCGCCGCACTACCGGCGCCCTCGTCCGCCCGGCCGGGTGCTGAAAGCAATCCGCCTGCGTCGCAGCCGCCGGCACCGTCACAACCGTCCCAGGCGCCATCGGACAGGGTGGCCCTGGCGACACCGCCGGCAGCGACTGCCGCGCCGCGCGGCGAGCCTGCCAACGGCGCCGCGCAGGAAGCCGACAGCGAGCGCGAGCAGGCGCCCGAGCCGCCGCCGTCCAGGACGCGCACGCTGAGGCTGCCGAACCAGATCATGACCGGCGACTTCACGCCCGACCCGGTCACGGGCCTGGTATCGGGACGGGGCCGCATCATCTGGGACAACGGCGACCAGTTCGACGGCACCATGGTGCGCGGCCAGAAGGAAGGCCGCGGCGAGTTCCGCTGGGCCAACGGCCAGCGCTACAGCGGCGACTGGGCCCGGGACCAGCCCAACGGCAGGGGCACGATCCGGTATCCCAACGGCGACCGCTACACCGGCGACATGCGCGCCGGCCTGCCCAACGGCAACGGCACCCTGACCTTCGCCAACGGCAACCGCTACCGCGGCGAAGTCAGGGACGGCCTGCCCAACGGCACCGGCGTCAACCGCTTCGCCAACGGCGACGTCTACAGCGGCGCCTGGAGCCGCGGCAAGGCGCAGGGCCAGGGACGCTATACCTGGGCCAATGGCGACTACTGGGAAGGCGAGTTCAGCAACGATGCCAAGACCGACAACGGCAGGCTGGTGTCGGCCGCCCGGCCGCAGGGCAACGGCAGCGCGCCGTCGCGGCGGCCGGCGGAATGATGGGGCTCGCCGGCATGCGCCCGCTGCAGCTTCAGGCCCTGGTATTGCGCTTCGGCGCCTTGGCTGCGGCGCGGGCCTTTGCCAAGCCCGGCGGATAGTCGATGATGCGAACCGGGCCCGACGGCGCCGGTTCAGGCTGCCAGGGCCGGCCGCCGTTGCGCGCGCCGCCGACGATGGCCTGCATTGCCGCACGGTCGAGTTCGGTGCTGTCGCTTAAGTCCTTGATGGTGATCTTGGCCACGGATGCACTCCTCCATGAAAGGGCGCCGCCGGCGCCCGGGCCTGTCGTCTGCCGTCTGCCGTCTGTCGTGTACCGTCTGCCGGTGTGGCGCGGCGGCGGCGTCATCCCAGTATAGGCGGCGCCATCGCGATGAAACCCCGAAAAGATCAAGATGCGGTGCGCCCGAACATGCACATTGAGAGCATCGGCGCGGCGTGCGCGCGCCATCCGAATGAACAACCATGGCCAGCTTGGCGCAGGCGATTCAGACATTCCACAGGGGCGATCTGTCGCGCAATGAATTCCTTGCCCAGATCGACCGCGCCCTTGCGCTGGAACGCAGCAACTGGCAGCGCCTCCGGGAAATATTGAGCGAGGAAAATACCCGCGGCATGCTGCCGCCGGACATTTATGCCGAACTGCAGCGGCGCGTCGAGCATGCGCCGGATGCGGACGCCGATGCCGGCGCCGGCGAGACCCGGCTGCGCACCGAGTCGCTGGCGGTAGCGCCGGCCGGGGCGGGCGGCTACATGGAAGTGGCGGATCCGGACCGCATGAAAGGCATCGGCGACACCATCAATGGCCGCTTCGTGCTGGAGGAATGCCTGGGCTTCGGCGGCATGGGCACGGTGTACAAGGCGCTCGACCTGCGCAAGCTGGAAGCGTCCGACCGCAAGCCCTATATCGCCATCAAGGTGCTGAACGTGCAGTTCCGCGGCCATCCGAAGTCGCTGATCACGCTGCAGCGGGAAGCCAAGAAGGCGCAGGCGCTGGCGCATCCGAACATCGTCAGGGTCTATGACTTCGACCGCGAAGGCCCGGTGGTCTACCTGACCATGGAGTACCTGGCCGGCAAGCCGCTGAGCCAGGTGCTGCGCGCCCCCGGCTTCAGCGGCATGCCGTACCCGGAGGCGCTGCGCATCGTCACCGGCATCGGCCGCGGACTGGCCTATGCGCACCAGCAGGGCTTCGTCCATTGCGACCTGAAGCCGGCCAATGTGTTCCTGACCGACAAGGGCGAAGTCAAGGTGATCGACTTCGGCATTTCGCGCGCCTTCCACAAGCCCGAGGACGATGCCGAAGCCACCGTGTTCGACCCCGGCAGCCTGGGCGGCCTGACGCCGGCCTATGCCAGCCCGGAAATGGTGGAACACCGCGAGCCCGATCCGCGCGACGACATCTATGGCCTGGCCTGCATCACCTATGAAATGGTCAGCGGCCATCATCCGTTCAACCGGCTCTCGGGCGCCGAGGCGCGCAATGCCGGCATGAAGCCGGAACGGCCGCGCCAGCTTGGCTACCGCCAGTGGCAGGCACTGAGGAACGGGCTCTGTTTCGAGCGTGCCAAGCGCACGCCCAGCGTGGAAGCCTTCCTGCAGGGCTTCGCCGGCGACAACCACGCGGCCCGCAATGCGGCCGTCATCGCGGGCGCGGTGACGGCCGCGCTGCTGGTGGGCGCCGGCATCGGCTACTACCTGGAGTTCCGCGATGGCAGCGCAGGCGAGCAGGCGGCCGCGGTGACGGCTCCCGCTGCGCCCGCGCCTGCCGTGACCGTTGCCGAGCCGCCGGCGCGGACCGCCGCGGCGCCGGCAACGTCCGCAGCGCCACCTGCAACAGCCACCCCAGCCGCGCCGGCTGAATCGAAGCCTTCTCCTCCGGCCGCCTCCCAGGCCACGGCAACGGCCCCGCCGCAGCCTCCCGCGCCGGCGTTGACCCTGTCAGCGGTCGAACCTGTGCTCGCCGCCCAGCCGTGCGCGCTGCTTGCGCCGGCGGTGCGCGGCGACACGCTGCAGGTGCGGGGCCTGCTGTCGGATGCGGTCGGCGCGGCCCGGCTGCGGGAACTGCTGACGGCCGTGCCCGGTGTCGGCAGCCTGGACCTGCAGGTCGGGCCACTCGCGCAAGACAAGTGCGGCGTCGTCAACCTGCTGGCGCCCTACTGGCTGGCCAACCGCAAGGCGGGCACGCCGGCCACGCTGCGGCCCAGGGGCGCATCGGCGGCGTCGATGCAGGCGATGCAGCCGGCGCCGCTGGTGGAAGGCGATACGCTGGTGCTGGACCTCACCACGCCGCCCTATGATGCGTACGTGACGGTGGATTACTTCGCGCTGGACGGCAGCGTGCTGCACATGGTGCCCAGTCCGCGCGCCCGGGAGAACCGCACGCCGCCCAGCTATGCCGCCACCATCGGCGGCAACGGCAGCTGGGTGATCGCCAAACCGTTCGGCACCGAGCTGATCGCCCTGATCGTCACCCCGGCGCCGCTGTTCGATGCGATGCGCCCGGAATCCGAGCCCAAGGCCGCCTACCTGAAGGCGCTGGAGCAGCGCCTGGCGCGGCTGGGCGCCGACCATGGCCGCCAGCGCATCGCGGTGGACCTGCTGCAGGTCGCCACGCGGCCGCGCCGTCCTTGAAGGAAGGGCCGATTCAATCGAGGTCGCGCGCGACCCGGAAGCCGTTCTGCGAATGACGCACGCTGGCGTCGTACTTGAAGCGGGTGCTGGCCGGCATGTAGCTGGCGCCGTCGCGCCAGGAGCCGCCGCGTATCACCCGCTGCCGGCAGAACGCCTCTTCCCAGGCCCGGGCATCGGCCGGGGCGTTCTTGTAGGACGAGTGCCAGCAGTCCTGCACCCATTCCCACAGGCTGCCGCTCATGTCGTGCAGGCCGTAGCCATTGGCGCTGAAGGAGCCGGCGGGCGCCGGCGCGGCTTCCTGCCAGGGTTCGCCGCATTCCCGGCAGTTGGCCGCGCCGCGCTTCATGTCCTCGCCCCACCAGTAGCGGCTGGCGCCGCCGCCGCGCGCGGCATATTCCCATTCGGCCTCGGTGGGCAGCCGGTAGGGCTTGCCGCTGACCTTGCTCAGCCACTTGACATAGACCTGCGCATCGTCCCAGCTGATATCGCCTGCCGGCAGGTTGGGCGCGCGCTGGGTGTCGGCCACGCGCGGGCAGGCGCCGGCCTCGACGCAGGCGTTCCATTGCTGCACGGTGACTTCGGTGCGGCCGATCGCAAACGGCCTGGCGATCGTCAGCCGGCGCGCCGGCTTCTCGCTGGGGTCGCTGCTGTTGCTGCCCATCGTGAAGCTGCCCGCGGGCACGGCGGCCAGCACCGGGCAGGCCGGGCAGTCCTGGATATCGGCGCCGGCCTTGTGTGCAGAGGGTGGCGTGGGCGCTGGCGGGGTCGATGGGCGGGCCGCATCGGAAGCCGGCGCGGCGCTTGCGGGCACGCTGTCGGCCGGCTTTTTCGCCGGCGGCCGTGGCGCCTGGGCCTTCTCCGGCGCCGGCCTGGGCGGCTCCTGCCGGGTGGCTTCGGGCTTGCCGGTCTCGGGCCTGGGCGCGGCGGCTTTCAGGCGTTCGACGCGAGCGCGCGCCAGGCCGGCGAAGCGGCCGTTGGGATAGGCCTGCAGGTAGGCTTCGTAATCGCTGGCGTGGGTGCTGTCCTTGATCGAATCCCAGAACGTCAGCTCGTACTGCTCGGCGCTGTCCTTGGGCAGCACGCCGCGTCGGTAGGGCGCATGGTCCGCCGGGCTGGCGCCGAGGTCCGCCGCTGCCAGCAGCGGCATCGACGCCATCGGCGCCGACCGGCCGGACAAGGTCGACTGCAGCCATGGCCGCTGCAGCCCGCCGCTGTCGGCAGCCAGCCGCGCGGCGGCATCGGCGAGCAGCATGCCCGCATCGCCACCCGCAGCCAGCGCGCGCAGGAAGGCCGCCGTCCACCACCCCTGCCCGGCGCTGCCGAAGGCGGCATGGCCGGGTTGCGCGGCATAGGCGATGAGCATGTCGGGAGGCGGCGACGGCCTGACCGACGCCGATGCGCCGAACGGGTTGTCAAGACAGGCATCGAGCAGCACCAGCATGGGCTTGCCGCCTGGCCTGCCGGCCATGGGCTGCAGCACCGCGTCGAGATCGAGCGCATCGGCCAGCAAATGCGCCGGCTTCGCGGTGCCGGCGTCCACCGGCAGCAGCAGGACCCGCTGGCCGACCTGCATGCCGTGGCCGGCGAAATAGAACAGCCCTTCCCCGCCGGCCTGCAGACGCCGCCGGAATTCATGCAGCGCCCGCTGCATGCCCTCCCGGTCCAGGTTCTCGTGCAACAGCACGCTGTAACCCTGTTGCCGCAGCGCCGCCGCCACCGCGCCGGCGTCCCGCACCGGGCCGGGCAGCGCCTGCTGCGCATAGGCGCCGTTGCCGATCACCAGCGCGACGTCCCTCGCCTGCTGCGGCTGCGCCAGCGCGGCCTGGGCGGCGAGCAGCACGGCCAGCCCCGTCATCAAGAATGTTCGCCACACAGCGCCTCCGTCCGGATGCCATCGAGTGCAAGGGCCGCGCCGCGGGCGCGCTGCCCGTGCCAGCCATGCCGGAGCATGGCCGGCCTGGCCGGGTCAGGCCGGCCGACTGAGCCCTCATGCTGACCTTGGCCCACGAGGCAGGGCCTTGTCCAGCGTTTATCGCAGCGAGCTTGCTCTATCTCAGGGGTTGCGCCGCCTGGGCGAGTAACTTGGAAAAATAAAGGAAGTAGGCCAGTCGTGGACCAGGCGTCCGAAGGAGAAATGCGATGCGCCAGCTGCTGATGATTGCCTTACTGGCCGCCATGCTGCCAGCGATGTCGCCGGCACGTGCCCAGGCGCCGCGCACGCCGGCGCCGCCGAATGCGTCGGTCTATATCATCTGGCCGCCGAATGGCGCCGTGATCGACGGCGGGCGCTTCTGGCTGCGCATGGGCCTGCGCAACATGGGCGTGGCGCCGAAGGGCGTGAAGATGGCCAATGTCGGCCACCACCATTTGCTGATCGACACCGAACTGCCGGCGATGGACCAGCAGATCCCGAACGACCGCAACCATCTCCACTTCGGCGCCGGCGAGACCGAGGCGCGCATCGAACTGCCGCCGGGCAAGCACACGCTGCAACTGCTGCTCGGCGACCAGGACCATGTGCCGCATGAGCCGCCGATCTATTCGAGCCGGATCACGGTGACGGTGCGCTGAACCGCCGCGCCGGCTGATGTGTGCGGCATCGGCATCAAAGGAGCAGAACATGGACAGACGGTTATTCATGGCAGCCATCGGCGCCATCGCCGCCGCGGCCGCCGGCGCCGCACGGGCCGGCGAGACGCCGTCGGCGCCCGATACCTGGCTCTATATCGGCTGGCCGCAGGACGGCTCCGTGGTCACCGCCAACAAGCCGTTCCGGGTGTGGTTCGGGCTGCGCAACATGGGCGTTGCGCCCAAGGGCGTGAAGTACCCGAACACCGGGCATCATCACCTGCTGATCGATGTCGGCCTGCCGCCGCCGGACCAGGAGATCCCGAACGACCGCAACCATCTCCATTTCGGCGCCGGCGAAACCGAAACCATGCTGGAACTGCCGCCGGGCCGGCATACGCTGCAGCTGCTGATGGGAGACGACCGGCATATTCCGCACAACCCGCCGGTGGTGTCGAGGAAGATCACGGTGGTGGCGCGATGAAGGCTGTCCCCGGCCTGCGGCGGCGATGAAGATGGCCATTGCCGCTGCCACTGTGCAGGCCCCGGCCGGGCCCAGGCGCTAACAGGCCCGCCTCGGCCGCCCGGCCCGCCCCGGCAAGCACCGGCGCCATTCATGCCATCGGGAATGATGAAATGGATCGCAGCGAAACCGCAGCCGCCTCCGGCTTTCCCGGCTCGGGCGGCGTCACAGCCTACCTCGAACTGCCCGGCGCGGGCGAGGAAAAGGCGCAGGTGTTTCCGCTGCATGACGAAGCCGTGATCGGCAGGGCCGCGCAGGACTCGCTGGCCCAGGACCGGGTGATCCGCCTGCCCGGCCATACCGTCAGCCGCCGCCACGCCCGCATCCGCCGCCGCGGCGCGCTCTACTACATCGAGGACCTGCATTCCTTCAACGGCACCTTCGTGCGCGGCAAGCGGCTGCAGCCTGGCGTGTGGTACCCGCTGCGCGACGGCGACGAGATTGCCATTGCCGCCATTGCGCTGGGCTTCCACTCGCTGATGGTGCCGGCCGCCGACAGCCTGCCCACCGTCATCACCCGCTCGATCGACGCCCAGGACCTGACCCGGCTGGCCGCTCCCGACGCCAGCCAGACCGGGGACCAGCGCCTGATGCTGAAGCTCCATGCAATGGCGCAGGTGGGTATCGCGCTGGGCGCCGTGACCGACCGCGAAACCCTGACCGAAAAGATCATGAACTTCATCTTCCAGCTGTTTCCGCTGGCGGAACGGGCCTTCATCCTGCTGCGCAAGAAGGAAGGCGAGGCGCCGGTGCCGGCGGCGGCGCGCTGGCGCGACGGCACCGTGGTGGACCCGGGCCAGGTGGTGATGTCGCGCACCATCGTCGGCGAGGTGCTGGACAGGAAGCGCTCGGTGCTGTCGGTCGACACCCTGGCCGACCGCCATTTCGGCGCGCAGGAGTCCATCATTTCCCAGGCCATACGTAGCGTGATGTGCGTGCCGCTGCTGCTGGAGGGCGAATGCCTGGGCCTGATCCAGGTCGACACCTCGTCCGACCCGTATGCCTTCCGCGAAGCCGACCTGGAGATCCTGACCGGCGTCTGCGCCGAAGCCGCGGTGGCGCTGAAGAACTTCCAGCTGTATTCCGACATAGAACGGCTGCTCGACGGCTTCGTGCGCGCCTCGGTGCAGGCAATCGAGGAACGCGACCCGGTCACCGCCGGCCATTCCTTCCGGGTGGCGGGCTATGCCGAGCGGCTGATCACCGCGGTGGACCGCGCCGACGCGCCTGGCCTGGCGCAGCTGCGCTTCAGCAAGGAACAGGTGCGTGAACTGCGCTATGCGGCGCTGCTGCACGACTTCGGCAAGGTCGGCGTGCGCGAACATGTGCTGCGCAAGGAAAAGAAGCTGCACCATGCCGACATGCGGGTGGTGGAGCAGCGCTTCCTGCATGTGCGGGCCTGCCTGGAGCGCCAGGCCTGGCATGCGCTGGTGGAGCAGCATGCGGCGCAAGGCCTGTCGCCCGATGGTTTCCGGCAGCGCCAGCGCGAGATCGAACAGGCGCTGCGGCTGGAGTTCGCGCGGCTCGACCAGTTCCTGGAAACGATACGCGCGGCCAACGAGCCGGCGGTCAGCCCGGACCTGGCGCTGCCCGACCTGTCGCCGGCGCTGTGCTGGCAGCACGATCAGCCGGACGGCGCGCCGCTGAAGCTGCTGACCGAAGACGAGTACGCCGCGCTGGGCGTGACCCGCGGCTGCCTGACGCCGGACGAGCGGCGCCAGATCGAGGCGCATGTGGCCGACTCCTATTCCTTCCTGATCCTGATTCCCTGGACGCGCGACCTGGCCAGCGTGCCGACCATTGCGCATGGCCACCATGAAAAGCTGGATGGCTCCGGCTATCCGATGGGGCTGCGCGAGCCGCAGATCAATATCCAGACCCGGATCCTGACGATTTGCGACATCTACGATGCGCTCACCGCTGCCGACCGGCCCTACAAGAAGCAGGTGCCGGTGGAGCGGGCGCTGGACCTGATCGCGCTGGAATGCCGGGCTGGCCATCTGGACCGCCAGCTGTTCGACGTATTCGTGCAATCGCGCGCCTGGGAGCCGCTATGAAGCCCTTGTTCGTGTTTTCCTGCCGCGCCGGCGCTGCCGCCTGCGCGCTCGGCGCGGCGCTGTGCGGCTGCGCCGATGTCAGCATGGCGCCCTACCAGCGGCCCGATGCGCCGGCCAAGGCGGCATTCTCGACCAAAGAGGCGGCGCCGGTGTCGGCCAGCGACACGATACGGCCGGACTGGTGGAAGGAATTCCGCGATCCCTATCTCGACCGCCTGGTGGTGCAGGCGATCGAGGGCAATCTCGACCTGCGGATACTGGCCGCCCGCAGCCGCGTGGCCCAGGCCCAGATCGGCGAGGCGCGCGCCGGCGCGCTGCCCACGCTGGATGCGGGGGCCGGCGCCAGCTTCGAAAAGGTGACCGGGCAGAAGTTTTCCCAGACCTTCAACCTGGGCACCCAGGTCAACTGGGATATCGACATCTGGGGCAAGTTCGAAAAAGGCGTGCAGGCGCAGCAGGCCGGCTTCCAGGCTTCCGAGGCCGACTGGCGCGCCGGCTATCTCAGCATGGTGGCCGATGTGTCGAGCGCCTACTTCCAGATCCTGCAGCTGGACGAGCAGTCGGCGCGGCAGCAGCAGGCGCTGGAACGCGGCCGCCAGATCCTCGCCACCTACGAGGCCATGCATGCGGCCGGGCTGCTGCCCAATACCCGGGTGCTGCAGCAGCGCGCCGAGATCAACCGGCTCACCAGCGACCTGCTGGAACTGCGCCGCGCCCGCGACCTGGCCGCCAACGCGCTGGCCACGCTGCTGGGCCGGCCGGCAGGCGAATGGACGGTGCCGCCCGGCCGCCTGCAGCAGACCGTGCAGCTGCCGCCGGTGCCGGCCGGCCTGCCTTCCCAACTGCTGGAACGGCGGCCCGATATCGTCGCCGCCGAATACCGGGTGCTGGAAGCCTACAACCTGGTGGGCCAGGCCAAGCTGGCGCAGCTGCCGTCGATCAGCCTGACCGGGCGCGGCGGCAGCGCCAGCTTCGCCCTCACCGATCTGCTCAAGACCTTTACCGTGGGCCTGATGCCCAGCATCAACCTGCCCATGTTCGACCCCGGCGTGAAGGCGCGCATCAGGACCAGCGAGGCGCAGACCAAGGTGGCGGAGGAGCAGTACCGCCGCACCGTGATCGGCGCCTTCGAGGAAGTGGAAAACGCGCTGGTCAATCTCGATGCCCACCGCAGGCAGCGCGCCGAACTGGAGCAGCAGGTGGCGCAGCTGGAAGTCGTTGTCCGCCAGTTCGCCGGCCAGTTGCGCGAAGGCGTGGTGTCGCAGCTCGATGTATTCGAATCGGAGCGTTCGCTGCTGGCGGCGCAGCTGGCGCTGCTTGCCAACCACCAGCAGCTGCTGTCCGACACGGTAACGCTGTACAAGGCGCTGGGCGGCGGCTGGCCGGCGGTGCAGGTCGGCGCAGCACAGCGCTGAGCGGGCAGCCATGGCGGACGCGCTGATAGACGACAACCCGGCCCAGCCCGCGGCGCAGGAGCTGGACGTGGTATTGACGCCGCTGTCCGAGCCGGCGCTGGGCGAGATCGTGATCGGCGAGACGCTGTTTGCGATCGGCCGCAACGAGCTGCCGTTCAGCAGCTATCCGGCGGCGCTCTCGAACAGGCTGTCGCGCCGCCATGCCCGCATTTTCCTTGAGCATGGCAGCGCCTATATCGCCGACCTGGGCAGCAAGAACGGCACCACCGTCAACGGCGCCGACATCCGCCAGAAGACCAGCCTGCTGCAGGAAGGCGACGAGATCGTCCTCGGCGGCGCGCTGACCTACCGGGTGGGCCTGCGCCGCTCGGCGCGGCGGCCGGCGCAGGCGGCAGCGCCCAATAGCCTGACATTGACGCCGCAGCAGCTGGAAAGCGGGCTGCAGGCCATCGTGGTGACGGCGTTTCCTTTCCTGGTTGGCAAGACCGAAGCCGCGTTCGCGCAGTACCGCGACAGCCATCCGCGCCAGCTGGACTACCTGTCGCGCCGGCATGCCCATATCTTTCTGCGCGGCGGCGCGCCGTTCGTGGAAGACCTGGGCAGCACCAACGGCACCTTCGTCAATGGCGCACGGCTGGACGAACATGCGCGGCGGCTGGACGACGGCGACCTGCTGGCCTTCGGCGGCACCCATTTCGTCTACACGACAAGCATCGAACGGCCGGGCAGCGCAGCCGGCGCCGGCAGTCTGGAGCCAACGGTGACGATGCTGGCGCCGCAGGGGCTGACGGCCGCGTCCTCTTCGGCGGCAGCATCCACACCGGCCTCGTCGCCTTCGCTGCCGTCCGCCGCGCCGGAGGGCGATGCCGAGCGCACCACCTTCGTGGCCGCCGCCGAATCCTTCCTCAACATCTTCTGCAGCCCGGTGGCGGAGCAGCAGCCGCCCGATGCCGCCGCCGAGCCGGCCGCGCACGCCGGGCCGCAGCCGGGAGCGGACGGCCGGCGCCGCAGCCGCATCGGACACTTGGCAGCCGGCATGGCCGCGGCGCTGTGCGAGGATGCTCCGCGGAAGGGCCGGCGCCCGCTGCTCTGGTTCACCGCGCTGGCTATTGCCGGCGGCATCGCGCTGGCGGTGCTGCTGAGCCGCGAAGGGCCGGAACAGCAGGTCAGGGACCTGCTGGCCGGCGGCGATCCGGCACGGGCCGCCGCGCTGGCAAGCGCGGAACTGCAGCGGCATCCAGCGAATGCGCCGCTGGCCGCGATGGCCACCGAAGCGGCGCTGAAGGCGCATGTCCCGCCCTGGCTGGCCAGCCTGAAGCGCGCCGACTTCGATGGCGCCGACGCGGCACTGGCCAGGCTGGCCGGCGCGGCCGCAGGCAATCCCGACCTGCGCGCGATGGCGGCCGAACTGGGCTGGATAGACAAGCTTGAACGCTACATGGCGCCCCGCGCCGCAGCCGACGCGCCGATCCGCATCTATGCCGACGAGCAGCAGATGCAGTCGCTGCTGCAATGGTGGAACGACGACACCGCCGCGCACCAGCGCCTGCTTAGCCGGGTGGCGTCGCTTGTGCCGGAATTCGGCGATACCTACGCCGCTGCCCTGAGCCACCTGCGCCGGCTGCAGAGCGACGACGCGGTCTACATGGCGGCGATAGAGCGCCTGAAGGCATCGATCGCCGCCGAACTCGGGCGCGACCGGCCGGACGCGATCGAGCCGCTGCTGGCCGAGGCGCAGCAGAAATATCCGCGGCTGGGCGGGCTGGACGCGGTGCGGGACGACCTGCAGCTGTACCAGCGCATCCAGGACGCGGCGCACCGGCGGCAGCTCGGCCCGCTGGCCGCGCTGCTGGCCTCGGCCCGCTTTGCCACGCCGCTATTCCAGGCGAAGTACCAGTCGCTGGCCGCCGGCGGCGCGCTGCCGCCGCCCGAAGTGCAGAAGGCCTATGGCCCCGTGGCGGCGGCTTGGCAGGCCGGCCGGGCCGAGGAAGCCTATGCCGCGCTGGCCAAGCTCGCCAATGGGCCATGGGCGGCGCAAGCGGCCGCCGAGCTGGCCCGCAAGAAGTCGGTGATGGCGCAATTCAGCGCACTGCAGAAAACCCGCGGCAGCCCCGGGCAGGACGAGCGCGTGCTGGCCTTCTACGCCAGCCTCGATCCGCTCGACGACCGCTATTTCGTCAGGGCGGCCGAACAGGATCTGCAGTTGGACCGCGCCGCGGCGAGCCGGCAGGCGCAGCAGGACATGGCGCGCGCCGAAACGCTGTGGCGCCAGTACCGCGACGGCGGCGGCATCGAGGGCCGACAGCGGCTGGAAGCCGCCGTATCGGAACGCTTCCGCAGCCAGGCCGGCCTGCTCGCGGCCGCGCAGGAAGCGGCGCAACAGGGACGGCGCCGGGCCGGCCAGCTGCGCCTTCCGATACCGGAGCCGTGGCGCCGCACCGAGCAGGAGATCCTGGCCGAGGCGCGGCTGCAGCGCGCCCTGCTCCAGGAAGCCCGCGGCACCCTGGAACCCGGCGTGCTCAGGGCCAAGCTGACATTGCTGGGAGGGCAGGACAATGGCGAAAGACGCAACACCGAAACCGCTCGCTGAAGCGCTGGAAGACCACAGCGCGGAAGGCATCGCGGTGCTCACCGCCGAGCCGTGGCGCTTCACCCGGCTGATCGTGATGGCCCTGCTGGGACTGGTGGTGTCCGGCCTGCTCTGGTCCTTCTTCGGCCATGCGGATGTGATCGTCAGCGCGCAGGGTGCGCTGGCGCCGGAGTCGGAGGTCAGGCGCATGTATGCGCCGGTGGATGGCGAGCTGGCCAACCTCTACATGGCCGAGGGCCAGCCGGTCTCCACCGGCGACGTGGTGGCCAGGCTCAATGCACGCGGCGCGATCGAGGCCGCCACCAGCGCGCTGGAAGCGCAGCTGAAGCTGGAAGCCGCCGAGCGGGAATGGAAAGAGTTTCCGGAGCGCCGCGCGCTGCTGGAACGGCGCGCCGCCACGCTCAAGCAGCAGATGGAGCTGGAAGAGTTCCAGCATGAAAAGCGCATGGCCGAAGGCACCGGGCGGCTGGCCGAAACCCAGCGCGCGCAGTTGCAGGAAGCACGCACCAATGTCGAGGATGCCCGCCGCGCCCGCGACGCCGCGCGCGAGGAAGCCGACAAGTACGCCCGTCTGCTGGCCTTGCCCGGCGGCGGCGGCGTGTCGCAGGTGCAGGTGGAAGCCAAGAAAAATGCGCTGCAGGCGGCCGACAATGCGCTGCGGGTCGCGCAGTCGCGCCTGTCCGAGCTGACTGCCCGCCAGGCGATCGAATTCGGCCAGGCCCGTGCGCAGCTCGAAACCAGCGGCCAGGAGTTGGGCCGGCTGCGGCTGCAGTACGAAGCCGCCGTGCGCGAGATCGGCAGCACCGAGGACAAGCTGCGCCTGCAGGTCCAGGCCGCCCGGCTGGTGGCCGAAGCGGCGGCGCGGATCCGCTTCGAGAACATCGACAAGGACAACTTCCTGCTGATCCTGGCGCCGGTGGATGGCGTCGTCACCGACGTCACCTCGACCCAGCCGGGCGACAAGCTGCAGGCCAACACGCCCTTGGGCGGCATTGCTCCCAAGGGCGCGCGGCCGGTGCTGAAGATCGAAATCGCAGAAGCAGACCGCGGCTTCCTGCGCGAGGGGCTGGCGGCCAAGCTCAAGTTCAACGCCTTTCCCTACCAGCGCTACGGGCTGATCGACGGCATGCTGGAATTCATCGCGCCGGCCGCCAAGGCATCGGCCCAGTCCAAGCAGCTGGTGTATGAAGGCCGCATCCGGCTGAGCCAGGATTACTACCAGGTCGGCCCCCGCCGATACCCGCTGCACTACGGCATGGTGGCCACCGCCGAGCTGGTGGTGCGCGAACGCAGGCTGATCGACCTGGCGCTCGATCCCTTCCGCCAGGTCGGCGGCTGAGCGCCGCCGTATCTACCGGGGCGTGCCCTCGATGCGGAACAAGGTCGTTTTCAACGCCGGCGGGTTTTCCGGCTTGAACCAGTGCATGTCCATGATGCGCGAGCTGGTCACATAGACCGCGCCGTCCGGCCCCAGCGCGAAGGTGTCCGGCCAGCGCAGGCGGCTGTCCTGCAGCAGCACCGACACCTTGCCGTCTTCCCTGACCTTGATCGCGTTTTCCTCGACCGCGCTGATATACATGCGTCCCTTGCGGTCGAACAGCAGGCCATCGGCTGGCCCGTTTTCGCCTACCTTCTCCACCTTGTCCTCGACCGACTTTGCCGGCAGCGCGGCATCATCCAGCGCACCGGTGGCGATGCGGTACAGCGTGCGCCCCTTGATCGCCTGCCAGTACAGGTACTTTCCATCCGGCGACAGCGCGATGCCGTCCGCCGCGAACTCCACGCCGCGGCCGTCGGGCCGGCGCAATGGCTTGCCGTCGGTCTTGATCACCACGCCCTTTTCCGGCTGCGTGCTGGAATGGCCGTCGAGCAGCCGGCGCGCCTTGCCGCTGGTCAGGTCCACCACCAGCAGCGCGCCCCTGGCGCCGGAATCGGTGATGTAGGCAAGCCGGCCGTCGCTGCTGAAGCGCACGTCGTTCAGGTAACTGCCCTGCGGCGCCGCCGTCTGGTCGAACGCGATGACCTGTTTCACGGCATTGCTTGCAAGGTCGATCTTGACCAGCTTGGGACCGCCCGGCACCAGCGTGCTCTGCGCCGGCGCCGCCGGGTCGAGCACCCACAGGTTGCCCTGTTGATCGGCGACCACGCTCTGGACGCAGACGAAATGCTGCCCCGGATCCATTTCATCGCGCTTCGCATTGCGCCACGCATTCCAGGTCTGGTCGGGGTAGGGCTTGATGCTGCCGTCGCTGGCGACTTCGGCCACCGATACCGGCGCATCCTCGGTCCAGCGCGGGAAGTTGACGAAGATGCGGCCGTCTTTCGCCACGGTGACGCCAGTCACTTGGTGGTCGAATTGCGCCACCTGCTGCAGGCGCGCCTGCGCGCCGTGCTCCTTCGATGGGGATTGTGCGGAAACCATGCTGCAGAGACAGGCGCCGGTGAGAACGGCGAATGTCGATTTGAGTAAGCTCATCTGACTTTCCAATTCGGTTCAAGGCGGGCGGGACGCCCGCGCATTTCCCGGATTAGAGTTATTGAGCCGGCAGAGTTCTTGCGCCGCTCCCGGCGCCCGGCGGTTTTCCGCTTCTTGTTTGTCGAAACACAAGCCGCCCGATCTGGCGTAACAGGCCAGAGCCGGAAACCGGCCCTGGCCCAGCACCTCCCTGCGCCTTGCCTGCCTTACTTCACCCTTCCCTCCTTCCATGCCTGCAGCAGCTTCTCATAGGCAATCGTTTCGCCCTTGGGCTTTTCACTGGCAAGCTTCTTCCAGGGCGCGCCGGTGTCCGACAGCCACTTGCCTGGGTCGCTCTTGGCATTGAGCTTGGGCGCGCAGTTCTTCATGCCGGCGCGCTGCAGCCTGGCCATCACCTGGTCCATTTCCTCGGCGAGGTTGTCCATCGCGGCCTGCGGCGTCTTCTCGCCGGTGACGGCGACCGCCACGTTCTTCCACCACAACTGCGCCAGCTTCGGATAGTCGGGCACGTTGTTGCCGGTCGGCGTCCATGCAACCCGCGCGGGGCTGCGATAGAACTCGATCAGGCCGCCGTACTTGGCGGCGTTCTTGGTGAAATACTCATGCCGGATGTCGGAGTCGCGCACGAAGGTCACGCCGACGATGGACTTCTTCAGAGACGCGGTCTTGGAGTTGATGAACTGCGCATACAGCCAGGCCGCGGCCTTGCGGTTGTCCGGGGTCGACTTGAAGAAGGTCCACGAGCCGACGTCCTGGTAGCCGTTCTGCATGCCATCCTTCCAGTACGGGCCGTGCGGTCCGGGCGCCATCCGCCATTTCGGCGTGCCGTCGGCGTTCACCACCGGCAGGCCGGTCTTGGTCATGCCGGCAGTAAACGCGGTGTACCAGAAGATCTGCTGCGCCACCTGGCCCTGGGCCGGCACCGGCCCGGCTTCGGAGAAGGTCATGCCCTGCGCTTCGGGCGGCGCATATTTCTTCATCCAGTCGACATACTTGGTCAGCGCATAGACGGCGGCCGGCGAATTGGTGGCGCCGCCGCGCGACACCGAGGCGCCAACCGGCGTGCACTTGTCGTCGGCCACGCGGATGCCCCACTCGTCGACCGGCAGGCCGTTGGGAATGCCCTTGTCGGCGGTGCCGGCCATCGACAGCCAGGTATCGGTGAAGCGCCAGCCCAGCGACGGGTCTTTCTTGCCGTAGTCCATGTGGCCATAGATGCGCTTGCCATCGATTTCCTTCACGTCGTTGGTGAAGAACTCGGCGATGTCTTCATAGGCCGACCAGTTCTGCGGCACGCCCAGTTCATAGCCATATTTGGCCTTGAACTTGTCCTGCAGGTCCTTGCGGCCGAACAGGTCGGCGCGGAACCAGTAGAGGTTGGCGAACTGCTGGTCCGGCAGCTGGTACAGCTTGCCGTCCGGCGCGGTGGTGAAGCTGGTGCCGATGAAGTCCTTCAGGTCCAGCCCCGGATTGGTGTACTCCTTTCCCTTGCCGACCATGTAGTCCGACAGCGGCTCGATCACGCCGTAGCGGTAATGGGTGCCGATCAGGTCGGAGTCCGAGATCCAGCCGTCATAGATGCTCTTGCCCGACTGCATCGAGGTCTGCAGCTTCTCCACCACGTCGCCTTCCTGGATGATGTCGTGCTTGACCTTGATGCCGGTGATTTCCTCGAAGGCCTTGGTCAGTGTCTTGGATTCATAGACATGGGTGTCGATGGTTTCCGACACCACGTTGATGTCGTTGACGCCCGCCGCCTTCAACTTGGCGGCCGCGTCGATGAACCACTTCATTTCATCGAGCTGCTGCTGGCGGTTGAGCGTCGATGGCTGGAACTCCTGGTCGACCCATTTCTCGGCGGCTTTCATGTCAGCCCAGGCTGCCGCCGGCACCATCGTCGCGGCAATCGCGATTGCCATCAGTTTGCGTCTCATATCTCCACCTTTCTGTAGGCCTTCCCTGGTATGGACGACAGCCGCGCGGGAAGGAATGCGCGACTGCGGATGCGCTTCGGAGCCTTCTGCCGCACAGGCTCCTATCCCCAGCGCATCACGATCAGCAGAACCACGAAGCTGGCGGCTGCGCCCAGCCACTGCGGCAGGTTGGTCAGGCCAGTCCAGGCGAGATTGATATAGGCGGCGGCCAGCAGGCTGATGAACAGGCGGTCGCCGCGCGTGGTGGCAATGGGCAGGAAGCCGCGGCGCATGATGGAAGGCGAGCGCAGCTCCCAGATGGTCATGCCGACCAGCATCAGCACGATGGCGGTAAAGAAGATGGCGACCGGCGTGGTCCATGCCATCCACGAGAACAGGTTCTCCATGTCACATCCTCCCCATGGCAAAGCCCTTGGCGATGTAATGCCTGACGAACCAGATCACCAGCGCGCCCGGCACGATGGTCAGCACGCCGGCGGCCGCCAGCACGCCCCAGTCCATGCCGGCCGCCGACACCGTGCGGGTCATGGTGGCGGCAATGGGCTTGGCATTGACCGAGGTCAGCGTGCGCGCCAGCAGCAGTTCGACCCAGCTGAACATGAAGCAGAAGAACAGGGTGACGCCGACGCCCGACTTGATCATCGGCAGGAAGATGCGCACGAAGAAACGCGGGAAGGTATAGCCGTCGATATACGCGGTCTCGTCGATTTCCCTGGGCACGCCGGACATGAAGCCTTCCAGTATCCAGACCGCGAGCGGCACGTTGAAGACCATGTGCGCCAGCGCCACGGCCAGGTGCGTGTCCATCAGGCCGACCGTCGAATACAGCTGGAAGAACGGCAGCAGGAACACCGCCGGCGGCGTCATGCGGTTGGTCAGCAGCCAGAAGAACAGGTGCTTGTCGCCGACGAAGGTATAGCGTGAAAACGCATAGGCGGCCGGCAGCGCGATGGCCACCGACAGCACCATGTTGATGGCGACATAGATGATGGAGTTGATGTAGCCGCTGTACCAGGACGGATCGGTGAAGATGGTCTTGAAGTTGTCCAGCGTCAGCTCGCGCGGCCACATCGACAGGGTGCTGACGATCTCCTCGTTGCTCTTCAACGACATGTTGATCATCCAGTAGATCGGCAGCAGCGACAGCAGCAGGTACAGAGCAAGCAGCGGCGCGGTGATGCGCTTGTTCATCATTTTCCGTCTCCCGTGCCGACCCGCTGCATCCAGTTGTACAGCACGAAGCAGAACAGCAGGATGATCAGGAAATAGATCAGTGAAAAGGCCGCTGCCGGGCCGAGGTCGAACTGCCCGACCGCTTTCTGCGTCAGGTATTGCGACAGGAAGGTGGTGGCATTGCCGGGACCGCCGCCGGTCAGCACGAAGGGCTCGGTATAGATCATGAAGCTGTCCATGAAGCGCAGCAGCACCGCGATCATCAGCACGTTGCGCAGCTTGGGCAGCTGGATGAAACGAAATACCGCCCAGCGCGAGGCGCCGTCGATGCGGGCGGCCTGGTAGTAGGCGTCCGGTATCGCGCGCAGCCCGGCATAGCACAGCAGCACCACCAGCGGCGTCCAGTGCCAGATGTCCATCACCAGCACCGTGGCCCAGGCATCGAAGGAGTTGCCGGTGTAGTTGTAGTCGGCGCCCATCGCATTGATCGAGTAGCCCAGCAGGCCGATGTCGCCACGACCGAAGATCTGCCAGATGGTGCCGACCACGTTCCAGGGGATCAGCAGGGGCAGCGCGATCAGCACCAGCGCCAGCGATGCGCGCCAGCCCTCGGCCGGCATGCACAGCGCGATCAGGATGCCCAGCGGGATCTGGATCGCCAGCACCGACAGCGAGAACAGCAGCTGCCGGTACAGCGCTTCATGCAGTTCGCTGTCGCGCATCACCGTCTGGAACCACTCGGTGCCGACGAAGACCTTCTGCGTCGGGCTCAGGATGTCCTGCACCGAATAATTCACGATGGTCATCAGCGGCAGGATGGCGGAAAAGGCCACCGCGATGATGACCGGCAGGATCAGGAACCATGCGCGGTTGTTCTGGGTTTTCATGTCACGCCACCCGCTTGTCGTTGACGTAGTAAAGCGTATGGCTGGCCGGCAGGCGCAGCCATGCGCGCTCGCCGGCGCTGCCGCTCATGCGGCGCAGCTTGGCCGCCAGCGGCTGCCCGCCGACCATGAACTCGGCCAGGTAGTGGGTGCCGAGATTGCGCACCGAAATTACGCTCGCCTCGATGGCGCCGGCCTCTCCCGCGCCGGCCACTTCGACGTACTCGGGCCGTATGCCCAGCATGGCCTGGCCTTGCCCGCGCAGGGCCTCGGCGGCCGCGGCCGACAGGGCCACGCTGCCGCCCGCGATCTGCGCGATGCCATCCTCCACGGTGCACGGGATCAGGTTCATGCCGGGGTTGCCGATGAAGTAGCCGACGAAGGTATGGGCCGGTTCCTCGAACAGATCCTGCGCGCTGCCGGCCTGCACCACTTCGCCCTGCGTCATCACCACCACCTTGTCAGCGAAGGTCAGCGCTTCGACCTGGTCATGCGTGACATAGATCAGCGACAGCTTGAGTTCGTGATGGATTTCCTTGAGCTTGCGGCGCAGCAGCCACTTCAGGTGCGGGTCGATCACGGTCAGGGGTTCGTCGAACAGCACGGCGGCCACGTCGGGGCGCACCAGCCCGCGCCCCAGCGAGATCTTCTGCTTGGCGTCCACCGCCAGTCCGCTGGCGCGATGCCGCAGGTCGGCGCTCAGCTCCAGCATGGCCGCGATCTGCTCGACCCGCTTCCTGATATCGGCCGGCCTCCAGCCGCGGTTGCGCAGGGGGAAGGCGAGATTGTCGAACACCGTCATGGTGTCGTAGATCACCGGGAACTGGAACACCTGCGCGATGTTGCGCCGCTCCGGCGGCAGGTCGGTCACATCGACGCCATCGAACAGCACCCGGCCATGGCTGGGCCGCACCAGGCCCGAAATGATGTTGAGCAGGGTGGTCTTGCCGCAGCCGGACGGACCCAGCAGCGCATAGGCGCCGCCGTCGTCCCACTGCATGGTCATCGGCCGCAATGCATAGTCCGACGGCGCCGACGGGTTGGGCTTGTAGGCATGCGCCAAGTCCTGCAGGTCGATGCGCGCCATGGTCAGCTCCCCGCCGGCGCGTGCAGCAGCCGGCCATCGGTGGCGAACAGCAGCAGCGCCTCGGGCTGGCAGTACAGCACGCAGGGCGCGCCCAGTTCCTGCACATGGACGCCGGGCAGCTGGGCCACGATGGACAGCGGGCCGCGGTGGACATGGATATAGGTTTCCGAGCCGCTGATCTCGGCCAGGTCGACCACCGCGTGGATAGGCACGTCCCCCGGATTGGGCGCCAGGCGCAGGCTGTGGGCGCGCAGGCCGAGCACCAGTTCCCGTTCGCTGCCGATGGCCTGCACCTGCGCAGCGCTCAAAGGCAGCGCGAGACCGTCGCCAGCCATGGCCATCCCTTCGGCGGCAACCGTTGCCGGCATCAGGTTGACGGGCGGGTCGCTGAAGGTGCGCGCCACCTGCACCGAGGCGGGGGCGTTGAAGACGTCCAGCGTCGGCCCGTACTGCAGCAGCCGGCCTTCATGCAGCACGCTCAGCTGGCCGCCCAGCTGCAGCGCTTCGAGCGGCTCAGTGGTCGCGTAGACGACGGTGGTCTTGCCTTCCGAGAACAGGTCGGTCAGTTCGCGCCGCAGCTCCTCGCGCAGCTTGTAATCGAGATTGACCAGCGGCTCGTCCAGCAGCAGCAGGCCGGCATCCTTGATCAGCGCGCGCGCCAGTGCGGTGCGCTGCTGCTGTCCGCCCGAGAGTTCCGCCGGGTAGCGCTGCAGGAAAGGCGTGATATGCAGCCGCTCCGCCATGTCGCCGACCCGGCGCCTGATCTCCTGGTCGGGCACGCCCTTGATGCGCAGCGGAGAGGCGATGTTCTCAAAGACGGTGAAGGAAGGGTAGTTGATGAACTGCTGGTAGACCATGGCAAGGTCGCGCTGGCGCACCGGTATGCCTGTCACATCGCGCCCCTCTGCCATCACGCGGCCCGTGCTCGGCTGGTCGAGGCCTGCCATCAGGCGCATCAGCGTGGTCTTGCCGGCGCGCGTGGTGCCCAGGAGCACGTTGATGGCGCCGGACGCCAGCTGCATGGAAAGAGGGTAGATGTGGTCTTCCGCGCCATGCTTCCTGCTCACGTTCTCAAGTGCCAGATGCAAGGGTGTCTCCTTGTAACTTTTGCTACGTCCGGTATCAGCCTGTGCTGCGGATCTTGGCGCCGGCGATGCCGGTGCTCATATAGTGCGCGCTTGGAAAAACAATAAGACGAAAGGCAATCTGGGCATTAGATTACGCCCGGTTTGAAAATAAACGCAAGCGAATTGTTTAAACTTTTGGTTCGTTTGTGTTCTTTTTGGATTATATTGAGGCAGCAAAAAAGGGCCGAAGGAGAACGGGATGACGCTCAATCCGCGCCAGAGAAAGTTGCTCGATGTGGTCCGTCAGCACCGGACTGTCTCCGTGGACGAACTGGCGCAGCAACTGGCCGTCACGCCGCAGACCGTGCGCCGCGACATCAAGCTGATGGAGGATGCGCAGCTGCTGGCGCGCTACCACGGCGGCGTCGGCCTTCCCTCCTCGGTCAGGAATATCGACTACGACCAGCGCCAGGCGCTCAACCGGGATGCCAAGCGTCGCATCGCCGCGGCGGTGGCCAGCCAGGTGCCGCACGGCTGCTCGCTGCTGGTCAACATCGGCACCACCACCGAGGAAGTGGCGCGGGCGCTGGTGCATCACCACGACCTGCACGTGGTGACCAACAATCTCAACGTTGCCGCCATCCTCGCCGACAACCCGAACTGCGAAGTCATCATTGCCGGCGGCGTGGTGCGCGCACGCGACCGCGGCATCGTCGGCGAAGCGACCATCGACTTCATCCGCCAGTTCAAGGTGGACATCGGCATCATCGGCATTTCCGGACTGGAAGAAGACGGGACGCTGCGCGACTTCGACCCGCGCGAGGTGAAGGTCGCGCAAGCCATCATCGAGCAGTCGCGCGAAGTATGGCTGGTGGCCGACCATGACAAGTTCGGCCGGCAGGCGCTGGTCAGGCTGGCGCATGCATCACAGATCGACCGCCTGTTCACCGATGCGAAGCCGCCGGAAGCGCTGGCGCGGGCGCTGAAGGAAGCGAAGGTGCAGGTGGTGGTGGCGGCTTAAGGCAGGCAGATCAGCCTGCGGACAGTACGGAGTACAGGAAAGCGTGGCCACTGTATGGCTATATGCGACAGCGCCCGGGAAAGTGTTCGCCAGGACCATACGCCGCGCCAGGCGGCATGAGCGCCTCAGCACGTCAATACCCCGCCTTTAATGTCACCCAGCCATCGTTTTGGCTTGTCAGCAGGGCTTTTCCCGCGATTTCGCGGCCTGGCACGGCCTATGCAATAGGGAATGCGAGCCCAGACAAAAGCTCACCAACCCAAACCAACCACCTTCAAGGAGTTTCATCATGCTGACCATCAAAGACCTGGCTGTCGCCACTTCCCTCGACGCACAACAAATGGCTGCCATCAGCGGCGGCTTCAATGCCAACCTGTCCCAGATCGGCGACTTCAACCAGGCCGGCGTCCTCGGCGGCAAGGGCGGCGCCAACACCCAGGTGGGCGTGTTCTCACCGGTCGTGACGCAGTCGAACCTGGACGTGGCCGTGGACGCCAGCAGCCATTCCACCAGCTACGGCAAGCACTATCCGAAGTGGATGTAAGCAGCGCCATGCCGGGCGCTGCGGCGCCCGGCGCAGCAATCAAACCAGCTTAATCGACTACAAGGAGACATCATGAACACCCTGACCATCAAGGACCTGCAGCATGCCGACGAACTCGATGCCAGCGCCATGGCGCGCGTGGTCGGCGGAGAAAAGACCCAGGCCACGCTGCCCAAGGAAAAACCCATCAAGCTGACCTATGTGAACGGCGACATCATCGGCACCTGGGCCAACGGCACCACCATGTCCATTCCGATGCTGTGATGGTAGGCGATGCCGTGGCGTGAAGGCCGATCGCTGTCGGGCGCCGATGGCGTCATGCCCTTCGGGTATGAAGCCCTACGCCTGGTCACCACTTCACGCCCATGTCCAAGCAGCATGTTGCGCCATCAGCGCGCCGCTGGCGTCACGATATTGAACGACGGCGTGAAGCTGTCCAGCATTCCGAACAGCGCCGCCAGCGCCTGCTGGTCACCCGTTACCTGCATCTGCCCCGAACGGATCGCGTCGCCCGGCTTGGTCCGCCCGCTGAATACCGCGTTGAGCACCGGCTTGCGCAGCGTGATGGTGGCCGTGGGCGCGGCATGCGCGGCGTCGGCGCGATAGGTCAGCGCGCTGTTGTTGAGCGTCATCGCATAGCGCTGGTCCAGGTCAGGAAACACCCAGTTGATGCGCATGGCCTTGCCGCCCGCCTTGTCGGCATTGAGCCGCACCGACAGGAAGTCGAAGAACATCGGCACTGTCAGCGCCTTCACCAGGTCGGCCGAGGCCGCTCCCTGCGTAGGCGGAACCGCCACGCCCTTGCGCAGCTCCTGCGCCCCGCTCAGGTAGGCATTGCGCCAGGTGCTGTTCTCGCTCTGGTAACCCAGCTGCTCCAGGGCGGCGGCCTGCAACTGCCGCGCTGCCTGGTTCTCCGGCTCGGCGAACACCAGCTGGTTGCCGATCTGCGCGACCCAGCGGTAATCCCCCTGCCGGTAGGCCTCGCGCGCCTTGGCCAGCACCGCGTCGGCGCCGCCCATCCAGGCGATCGTGCGGCGCGCCGTCTCCACCGGCGGCAGCGGGTTGAGGTTGGCCGGGTTGCCGTCGTAGAAGCCGAGGTAGCGCTGGTACACCGCCCGCACGTTGTGGCTGATGGAGCCGTAGTAGTCGCGCGCATACCACTGGCTGGCCAGCGGCTCGGGCAGCTTGTGCAGGCGCTCGGCAATCTCCATCGGCGTATAGCCCTGGTTCATCAGCCGCAGCGTCTGGTCGTTGAGGTAGGCATACATGTCGCGCTGGTCGGCCAGCAGGCGGTTGATACGCTCCCTGCCCCAGGTCGGCCAGTGATGCTGGCCCAGCAGCACGTCCGACCTGGCGCCATAGCGGGCCAGGGTCTCGTCAAGGTAGTAAGACCATTGCTTGGCGTCGCGCACCTTGGCGCCACGCAGCGTCAGCAGATTATGCTGGGTGCGCACCGCATTCTCGGCGATGCACAGGGTGCGCATCTGCGGAAAGTACAGGTTCATCTCCGCCGGCGCCTCGGTGCCGGGCGTCAGTTGAAACTCGATGTCCACGCCATCGATGCGGCGCGTCTCCACCGGCTTTTCGATCAAGAGGCTGGGCGCAATCAGCGTGACCGTGCCGCGTGACAGGCCCTTGCCCAGGCCGGCGTCGACCTGCCCGGTCGCGCCTTTGGGCAGCAGCGCGCCGTACATGTACTGCGCGCGCCGGCTCATCGCCGTGCCGGCCAGCACGTTCTCGCTGATGGCCTCTTCCATGAAACCCGACGGCGCGATCACCTGCACCCGGCCCGCCTTCACGTCGTCCTCGCTGATCACGCCCCTGACGCCGCCGAAATGATCGATGTGGCTGTGGGTGTACACCACCGCGCTGACCGGCCTGGCCGGACGGTGCCGGTAATACAGGTCCAGGCCGGCGCGGGCGGTCTCCGCCGACAGCAGCGGGTCGATCACGATGATGCCGTTGTCGCCTTCGACGATGGTCATGTTGGCCAGGTCCAGCCCGCGGATCTGGTAGACCCGCTCGGTCACCTTGAACAGGCCCGACACGTTATTCAGGCGCGCCTGCCGCCACAGGCTGGGATTGACCGTGGCCGGCGCCTCGTCGCCGCTTTCGAAGGCATAGGCCTGCGCATCCCATGCCACGCGGCCGTCGGCGCTGCGAATCTGCGGCTGCTCCAGTCCGGCGATACGGCCGCGCTCTGCATCCTCGAAGTCCTGCCGGTCTGCGAAGGGCAGCCGCCCGAGCCAGTCCTGCTGCGACTGCACCGTGGCCGGCTCGGCCGGCAGCGGTCCTGCGTTGAGCGCTTCCGGTTTGATGCCGGGACCGGCGCAGGCGCACAGCGACAGCGCCGCGGCCAATGCGGCAAGGCGAGGCGCGCGACGCGCCGGTGGGTTTGTCTTCATGGTCATCGGCATCGTCGGAATGGCGGCATGATCAGCCGCGTGGAATCTCCAGCACATCATACGGTTCGAGCCGGCTGATGGCATCGAAGGGATCGGGCTCGCGCCAGGCAAAGAGCTGGCACACCATGCGCTCGGGCGTGATGTCGACGATGGAAAAGCCATTCTTCTCCATCGGCTTCACATTGCGTTCCAGCGTCAGCGCGCCGGGCGCGCCGGGGCCGAGGCCGCGCGGACCGCTGGGCCAGCCTGCCATGCCGGTGCCGAGCGGGCCGTTGAGGATGATGTGCAGCGGATTGGCGCGCAGGTCGATGTCGCCGCTTCTGGTCATGCGATCCCAGCCGGTCGCATGCAGGTCGCCGGACATCATCACCGCGGGCCGCTTCTGCTGCGCCATCGCCTCGACGATGCGCTGGTGCTGGCCGAACCAGCCCGACTGCCACATGTACTTCTGGCGCGCAGTGGACAGCCGCATGTTGGTGCCGCGCACGCTGCCGAAGCGCTGCGACAGCACCGCAGGCGGCGCCGCCATGATCTCGTCCGACACCACCACATCCGGATACCATTCGCGCCACTTGCCGGCCGACCAGCCGAAGGGCGTGGAAGGCATGTGGATCATGTGCCGCGCATCCGAGCCGCGCGTGCGGTCCAGCAGCCATTTCTCGGCTTCGGGCGGCACCAGGCCGGCATGCCTGTCCTTCAGCGACAGATAGCGGCCGCAATCGTACATCAGCATTTCCAGCAGCTTGCCGTAGCGCAGGGTGCCGAAGCACTCGGACGCGCCGGTGGCGCGGTCGGCCGCATTGCTGCCCGGCAGGATCAGCGAGCGGCTGCGCTCGGGCAGGAATTCGGGGAAGTACATGTTCTGCACGGTGCGCGCCAGCGTCAGGTCGAAATTGTCGGGCGGGAAGGTGATGAAGTTTTCCTCGGCCTCGTCGTTCTCGAAGTAGTCATGGTCGTCCATCAGGAAGAACACCGGCGTCGAGCGCAGCCGGGTGCCATACAGATGGGCAATCTGCGGGTCCACCATCTTCTTCAAGAGCGGCTCGTTGGCCGTGCCCAGCACCGCCTGTGTGGTGTCGAACATGCCGACCTGGTTGTAGTAGTCGGTGGCGGCCTTGCGTATCGTCGGGCTGGCGCTTTCCAGCCAGGTGCGCTGGTCCTGGTAGACATGGTCGCCATTGGCGATCACGACATCCGGCCGGTAGGACAGGCCGCGCTCCAGCAGCGCATGGCGGATGGCCAGCGAGCGGAACGCTTCCATGCCGCCCGGACCCTTGGCATCCGGATTGCCGCCGGCGCAGGTATAGACCAGGAGCCGCACCCGTTGCGGCGCGGCGTCCGGCAGCGGGAATGTCTTGAGCGGCCAGGTGGCGCACAGCGCCCGGCCGTTGGCGCCCAGTATCTGCAGGGTGTACACCGTATCGCTCTTCAGGCCGGCGGCGTCAAAGCGCCAGAACTTGCCCGCGGTATCGGTGCGCTGGCCGACTACGCTCTTGCCATTGACCGACAGCCGCGGCGCTTCCGTCAGCGGCGAAAGGAATGACGCCTTGATCAGGAAGCGCTCATGGCTGGCGGCGGGCAGCAGGTGGGCAAGTTCGCCTGCCTGCCAGTCGTCGCTGGCCAGCAGGTCGGACGCCGGCAGCGCGATGCCGGCGGCAAGCAAGGCGCCGGTCTGCAGGAACTGGCGGCGGGAAAGGCGGTTGGGCATGGTGTCTCCATCGTGTGATCGAATGCATGGGTCCGGCGGCATCTGCGCGCCCTGGATAACGGACCCTTATGGCAGCTGCAAGCCGCAGGCTGGTGCCGCGCGGCTTGCAGCTGCCAACTATCGGGCCGCCAACCCATAAAGTAAAATAACCGTCACGCTTCAATCCATAACTTCCCGGAATGCCATGCTGGGCGATGACCTCCAATACTTCCTGGCGCTGGCCCATGCCGGCACCTTTACCGGCACCGCCGAGCACCTGGGCATATCGCAGCCCGCACTGAGCAAGGCCATGCAGCGGCTGGAGCGCAAGGTGGGCGCCAGGCTGGTGACGCGCACCGCGCGCGGCATCGAGCTGACCGAGGCCGGCAAGGCGTTCCATGCCCGCCTGCAGGCAGCCAGCCGCGACATGGACGACGCCGTGCAGGAAGCGCGCAATCTCGGCGGCAACGATGCCGGCCTGCTGCGCATGGGCATCACGCCCGCCACCACGGACTTCACGCTGCAAGCGCTGCTGCCGGCGCTGACCGTGGAACGGCCAGCGGCCAGCGTAGCCTTCACCACCGCCTTCAGCAACGCCATGATGGAAAAGGTCGGCCGGCGCGATGTCGAACTGGCGGTCTGCCCGGTGCCTGAACGCCTGGATGCGGCGCTGGAATGCGAGACGTTGTATGAAGACCCGTGCAGCCTGATGATGCAGCGCAGCCATCCGCTGGCGCAACAGCAGACGATCAGCCTGGAAGACATCACCCGCTATCCCTGGGCTGCGACGGGCCAGCATGAATTCACCCGGCTGCAGGTGCGCAGCGCCTTCAGCCGGCGCGGCCTGGCGCTGCCGCGCATCGTGGTCGAGGCCGACACGCTCAATGCGCTGATACTGGTAGTGGCGCGCACCGGGCTGATAAGCATGATCAATACCCGCAATGTGCAGGCCGGGGGCCTGCCCGGCAACGTGGTGGTGCGGCCGCTTGCGTTGATGGGCATGGACCGGCGCATCGGCATCCTGCGCCGGGGCGGCTATCTGTCTCCCATTGCGCAGCGCGCGGTGGAGCTGCTGCGCACCGCTGCCGCCGCAAAAGAAAATGCCGCGCCATCGGATGGCGCGGCATGAGGGTTTGAAGGCCTGAAGACTTAATCCAGCGTGATCTTCTGGTCGCGGATCAGCTTGTGCCAGCGCACCGTCTCGCTCTTGAGCAGGTCGGCATATTGCTGCGGGCTGTTTGCCACCGGCTCCACGCCGAAGTCGATCAGGCGCTGCTTCACGGCCGGCTGATTGACCGCTGTCACCAGCTGGCGGTTCAGCGTGCTCAGCACATCGGCCGGCAGGCCGGCGGGCGCGACCACGCCCACCAGCGCGGCGGCTTCGATGTTCTTGTAGCCCAGTTCGGCAAAGGTCGGCACGTCGGGCAGCTGCGGCAGGCGGGTGGCATTGGCCACGGCCAGCGGCCGGATCTTGCCGGCCTTGATGAAGCCGCCGCCGGCCGCCAGGTCCACCATCATCGCGGGGATCTGGTTGCCCGCAAGGTCCGACAGCGCCGGCGCGGCGCCACGGTAGGCCACGTGCTGCATGTCCACGCCTGCCGACACCTTCAGCAGCTCCATGGCCAGATGGTGCGGGCTGCCGGCGCCGGCGGAGCCATAGTTGATGCTGCCGGGACGGGCCTTGGCACGGGCGATGAAGTCCTTTGCATCCTTGGCTTCGGAGCCGGGGCCGACCACCAGGATCATCGGGAAGCGGCCGATCAGGGTGACCGGCGTCAGGTCCTTCTCCGGGTTATAGCTGAGCTTGGAATACAGGGCCGAGTTGAACACCATGGTGCCGTTGTCGGCATTGAGGATGGTGTAGCCGTCGGCCGGCGCGCGCGCCGTCTCGGATGCCGCGATCGCGGTATTGGCGCCGGCCTTGTTCTCGATGATGACCGGCTGCTTGACCTGCTCGGACAGCGCCTGGCCCACCGTGCGCGCCAGGAAGTCGGAGCCGCCGCCCGGCGGATACGGCACCAGCCAGCGGATCGGCTTGGAAGGATAGGATTGCGCATGCGCGGCAGCGCCGGACATCAGGACGGGCAATGCAATGAGGCAGCTTGCCAGGATTTTTTTCAAGGTGTGCTCCTGTCTGGGATGGTTGACTGACGTGATCGAGGTTTTTAATTTTTGCGTAATGCTACTACGCCTTGCGTAAAATAGCGAAGCCGTCGCCGCATGGCGCCTCTCCGCACTCCTCTTACCTTTCCGAAAGACCAGCCAAGTGACCAAGAAGCCGCCGCAGCAATCCGAAGAGCGCCGCCGCCGGGTGCAATCCGCCGAAGTCGGCATGGGCATACTGAAGGCCCTGTGCCGCCTGGGCGGCGCAGCAAGCCTCACAGCCGTAGCTGCCGAGGTGGAGGAAAGCACGGCCAAGGTGCATCGCTACATGGCTAGCCTGATACAGGAAGGCATGGTGGCGCAGAACCCGGCCACTCAGCATTACTACCTCGGGCAGCAGGCCATTGCGATCGGCCTGGCCGCGTTGCGGCAATGCGATCCGATCCGCCTCGGTGAACCGGCATTGGTGCGGCTGCGCGAGCAACTGCAGGTCACCTGCTTCCTGGCCGTGATGGGCAACCAGGGACCGACCATCCTGCGCTTCGAGGAGCCCGGCCTGCCCGTTACCATCAATGTGCGCGCCGGTTCAGTGATGCCCTTGCTCTGGTCAGCCACCGGGCAGGTCTTCCTGAGTTATCTCGACGACGCTGCCGTCATGGACCAGGTGGAACGGGAACTGGCCGCGGCCGGCAAGGCGCAGCGCGCGCTGCTTACCGGAAGAAATCCGGTCGAGGCAATGCGCCGCCGGGTGAGAAGCCAGGGCTGCGCAACCATCAGCGGCACCCTGCTGCCCGGCATCAGCGCGGTGGCCGCGCCCGTCTTCGACCACACCGGGCATCTCTGCGCGGTGCTGACTGCACTGGGTGCGTCCGGCGGATTCGACATCACGCCCGATGGCGGCATCGTCGCCGAAGTGATGCGCGAAGCGGCCATCATCAGCGCCACCATGGGCTACACCGGCGCCGGGGAAGTCGCCGCAAACGCGTAGCGCGTTCCGCTCTTTGTTACGCAAAGCGTAGTATGATTACGCAAAACGGTCCGGCACGGCAGTGAAGTTCAAAGCGCCGCCGGACCGCCAGCCCCAGCGCCGGCAAGCACGCCAGGCCGGGTTCCAGCCATGCATCATGCGGAGCGACTCATGCACACCCCTTCCTCCCCTGCCGGCGCGGCCGGCTGCCCGATCGACCATCAGGCGCTGGCCGCCAGCTCGCCGACCGGCTGTCCCGTCAGCCAGCGGGCCGCGCAATTCGACCCCTTCGACGATGCCTACCAGCAGGACCCGCCCGATTACCTGCGCTGGTCGCGCGAGCAGGAGCCGGTGTTCTATAGCCCGAAGCTGGGCTATTGGGTGGTCAGCCGCTATGACGACATCAAGGCGGTGTTTCGCGACAACATCACCTTCAGCCCGTCGATCGCGCTGGAAAAGATCACGCCCACCGGCGACGAAGCCAATGCCGTGCTGGCGTCCTACAACTATGCAATGAACCGCACCCTGGTCAATGAGGACGAGCCGGCCCACATGGCGCGGCGCCGGGTGCTGATGGAGCCCTTCACACCCGAGGCGCTGAAGCACCATGAGCCGCTGGTGCGGCGGCTGGCGCGCGAGTATGTGGACCGCTTCATCGACGACGGCCGGGCCGACCTGGTCGACCAGATGCTGTGGGAAGTGCCGTTGACCATTGCGCTGCACTTCCTCGGCGTGCCCGAGGAAGACATGGACCTGTTGCGCAAGTATTCGATCGCGCACACGGTCAATACCTGGGGCCGCCCCAGGCCGGAGGAACAGGTGGCGGTGGCCCATGCGGTGGGCAACTTCTGGCAGCTGGCCGGCCAGATCCTGGAAAAGATGCGGCGCGACCCGTCCGGCCCCGGCTGGATGAAATACGGCATCCGCATGCAGGCCGACTATCCCGACGTGGTCACCGATTCCTACCTGCATTCGATGATGATGGCCGGCATCGTGGCCGCCCATGAAACCACGGCGAACGCCACCGCCAACGCGGTCAAGCTGCTGCTGCAGCATCCGGGCGCATGGCACGAGCTGTGCCAGGACCCGAGCCTGATCCCGAACGCGGTCGAGGAATGCCTGCGCCACAACGGCTCGGTGGCCGCATGGCGCCGCCTTGCCACGAAGGCGGCGCGGGTCGGCGATGTCGACATTCCGGCCGGCGCCAAGCTGCTGATCGTGATGTCGTCGGCCAACCATGACGAGCGCCATTTCACCGACGCCGACCTGGTCGACATCCGCCGCGACAATGCCAGCGACCACCTGACCTTTGGCTATGGCGCGCACCAGTGCATGGGCAAGAACCTGGCGCGCATGGAACTGCAGATCTTCCTCGAGGAGCTGACCAGGCGCCTGCCGCACATGCGCCTGGCCGAGCAGCGCTTCTCCTATGTGCCCAACACGTCCTTCCGCGGACCGGAGCATCTGTGGGTGGAATGGGACCCGCAGGCCAATCCGGAGCGGCACGATGCGGCGCTGCTGCAGGCCACCTCGCCGGTGCGCATCGGCGAGACGTCGCACCATGTGCTGGGCCGCACCGTCCGCGTGGAAAGCGTGACCATGGTCGCGCAGGACATTGCCAGGCTTCGCCTGGTGGCGCCGGACGGCCGGGCCATGCCGCGCTGGACGCCGGGCTCGCATATCGACATCGAATGCGGCGGGCCGGAACTGTCGCGCCAGTATTCGCTGTGCGGAGATCCGGCCGATGGCAACGCGCTGGAAATCGCGGTGCTGCGCGACCCGGAAAGCCGCGGCGGCTCAAGCTGGGTACATGCGAACGTACGCCCGGGCGATCTGTTGAAAATCCGTGGTCCGCGCAACCATTTCCGCTTCGATGAAAGCGCCGGCAAGGCGATCTTCATCGCCGGCGGCATCGGCATCACGCCCATCCTTGCGATGGCCCGCCGCGCCAGGGAGCTGGGCATGGACTATGCGCTGCACTACGCCGGCAGGTCGCGTGCCACCATGGCCTTCGTTGATGAGCTGGCCGCGCTGCATGGCGAGCGCCTGCATTTCTACTGCAAGGATGAGGGCACCCGGCTCGACCTGCCGGCGCTGCTGGGCACGCCACAGCCGGGCACTCAGGTCTACGCCTGCGGCCCGGTGCGCATGCTCGACGCGCTGCAGCAGGCCTGCGCCGGCTGGCCGGAGGATGCATTGCGCATCGAGCATTTCCACGCCGGCAAGACGGCGCTGGACCCATCGAAGGAACACGCCTTCGAGGTGGAGTTGAAGGATTCGGGCCTGACCCTGAGCGTGGCGCCCGACCAGACCCTGCTGACGGCGCTGCGCGCGGCCAACATCGACGTGCAGAGCGACTGCTGCGAAGGCCTGTGCGGCTCCTGCGAGGTACGGGTGCTGTCTGGCGCGGTCGACCACCGGGACGTGGTGCTGACCCGCGCCGAGCGCGAGGCCAACAACAAGATGATGGCCTGCTGCAGCCGGGCAGTGGGCGGGAAGATTGTGCTGGAGTTGTAATGACGTCGGGGAAAGCCAGGCGCCGCATTTGGCGCCGGCTCCCCACGTTCAAATGCCATCGCTGCCCCCGGCATGTCGAGACACCTGCTCGCATTTAACGTCCGCGCCAATGCACTGAAAACAGCGTCGCTTCGCTTTCCTCAGCCAGACGCCGTCCAGGCCCGAACTCCTCTTTCCCGTGCACGGCATGCTCTTGATGGGCTGACGCAGCAGGATTAGCCGGTTGATCAATGAAACACAGGAGGATGCGGAAAGGGTGACGTCGGGAGCGGCCAGCAAGGTCGCCTCGTGTTGACTGACGCACGCGGCAACATCGCGGCGACCAACAGCATTCAGTTCAGGGAAACCCTGTTTGCCTTCCAGCTTGGATGCAACAAGCATCTCAATCAATTGGCTGCACCCCCAGGGACGGCGCCTGGTGGCGCACGGGAAGCAGCAGCCGCCGAAGCGACAAAGGACGCAGGACATCGCTGCCTCGCAATGCCGGTTCAGGCACAGGCTATTCTTGAACTTAACAAAACCCATGTGTCGTTGAGGCTTCATATGCCGTCATCGGCAATGCCCTTGTTATCGAGGACCGAGGCGATAGGAGCCGAATGAATGAATGGCAAGCGAACCGACGTACCTGCTGCATTTGCCGAGGTACAGGCATTGTTCGCGGAGACCAAAAAGCTGCTTGAAAGGCTCATGGAGGCCGACAAGACCTGGTGCAGCACTTTTTCTGAATGAATTTCAAAGACTGCTGGGCGGGATAAGTCGCTCGCTTGCAAAGATCGATTCGAAGATGTCTGACGCGTGAGGGCACGTAAAGACATCACAGGCTCATACGCCCGGCTTTATGTACTGGTTAACGACACGGTGGGCGTGCTTGGGGCGGTGTGTCGGACACGGGTCCAATGACGCTTACGCTGACATGATGCCATCCGAAGTACGACGCCCAATACCAGCGCGTCTCGCCAGGACAATTTGCTTTCGCGACAGGGAACCTGGTTTCGTTTCAGGGTTAATTAAATCAGGAAGCGATACTGCGCAGTAACAGACACTGTCATTTAAAGATGCGCGACAGGACAGTCAGTCGTGTCAATTAAGGCAGCCGGCGGTGCCAGATTTTTATAAACCCGAAAGTGCGCCGGCTTGATGCAGCGGATCGCCGCCAAACGATTACCAGAAAGGTTAAAGAGAGCCATGGATACCACCCTTACTACCCAATACCATCGCGTTGAACCCGATGCAACCGTCAATCTCCCTAAGACCGCACCCCAGCGGGTTAAAAGTTCCTCAGGTTCACAGCCAGCAGTGAAAACCCTCCCAAGTTCCAACTCTTTTTTTCTGCAGGCAGATGCGCCATCCAAAGACGTCGGCTTCAACGCTGCGAAAAGGCACTTTGTCGGTTTTATTCGTTACGTCAGCAATTGCTTTGCCTTAGATTCCGGCAGCAAAGGCGTTCATGATGACCTCTTCACATACGCAAAAGACAAAGAGAAGATTGCCCAGTGGAAAAAAGAATTGGCGACCAACGTCAATATCAACAGTGCCGACAGCAACGGCAAAACTGCCATCATGCACGCAGCTGAAAACGGTAACCTGCAAGCGATTCATACACTCATCGCTGCCGGCTCCGGCTTGAACATGCCGGACAAGGACGGCAATACTGCGCTGTCGTTGGCTGCAAAAAACGGCCACGCCGAGGTGATGCGAAGCCTCCTTCAATGGGGAGCCAAGATTGAAATAACGGATAGCAAGGCGCTGATCCTTGCCGCTGAAAATGGCAAGAAGGAAGCGGTCGAGGAACTGCTTCGGGAAAACATCTACACTGATCCGAAGGGCAAGCACCGCTTGGATGCGCTTGAGTATGCATGCAAAAACAACCAGGCAGGCGCCATCGATGCTCTTTTTTCAAAAACTATCTGTGAAAATTTATCAGTAAAAGATGCTTGTACCGTTCTGAATATTGCAATCAAACACAACTCCGAAAAAGTCGTCGAAAAGCTGCTTTCAAATGGGATAGGCATAGACAGAAAGAATGAAAATGGCACTACTGCCTTGATGTATGCGATCGAAGGGGGGCATGACAAAATTGCTCGGCTGCTCATTGAAAAAGGGGCGCAGGTCGGGGTATATAATAATCAAGAATTCTCCACCCTAATGCTCGCTGTAAAAAAGGGGTCTTTAGAGCTTGTCAATAAGCTTATCGAAAAAGGCGCAAATGTGACCTTTACCAACAGAAATGGCGAAAATCCGCTCACGTTAGCTGTCCAAAATGGTCATATTGACATCATCGATACGCTTACTAAGAAATTAAAAGTCGGCCAATTCATTGATAAATTTGGCAGCAATGCTCTCTTGGCGGCTGTCGACAAAGGAAATTGCAATCTCGTTCAACTACTTATTGAAAAAGGAGTAAACGTCAATTCAATCAATAAGCACGGCGACACGGCCATCGCACACGCTGCGAAAAAGGGGAATTATGAAATGGTCAGCCTCCTTATTGAAAAAGAAGCATTGGTTGATTTCCCGAACAGCAAATGTGAAACCGCTCTGCATCTTGCTTGCGAGCATGGCAACTCGAAAATCGTCGATCTGCTCCTCGAGAATAAAGCAGACGTTAATAAGACAAATATTCGCAACCAAAATGCCCTTAACATTGCAATACGTAATGAGAAAGACAAAATTGCCGCACGGCTTCTCACAGAAAAGCAAGACCTCAACTTAGTCGATAATAATGGATGGACTCCATTGATGCTGGCCGCAAAAAATGGCTTCCTTAAACTGACCGAAGATCTGATCAAATCTGGTGCAGATGTCAACAAAAAAAATCGGACTGGTTTTACGGCCCTCAAGGTGGCGACTGAGTTCAACGAGCTTACTATTATTAAACTACTTGTCGAAAGCAAAGCCGAGGTAAATACAGATCCAAGAGACGCGAAAGAGGCATCACCTCTCGTATGGGCTGTTCATAGAGAGGATGTGGTGATGATTAAGTTACTCATTAATCAAGGCAAGGCAAACAAGGCTACAATCGAGCGGGCACTGAATTATTCCAAGAAACATTGCAGTGAAAAAATAGATAACCTGCTTGCCAGTTATTTGCGGTCAGCGCAAGTCGGGTTAGCCTGATACTCGGCAGCTGACATCCCCACAGCAGCCAGCGTCGCCTAGGTAGGTGGACCGGAACCCAAGTTAACCCAATAACCGGCAGTTCCGATCCCTAAAAAACAGGCAACCACCTATCACAGCAACTTTATCGCTGCGGCAAGTCGTTTGCTTACCGCAGCATTGCTGAATTGCCTGTCTTGCCGGTTGCTACAACAAGAGCGGGTAGGTTAAGTATCAGCCCGGGTTTCGCTGCGAGACTGTGAACGTATTCTCGCAAGCTGCCAAAGCTTGGCATCGCAGCGCAAGCGGTAATCCATTTTGCCTTTGAACGCCCTATGGAGTGCCGCTTTCGTAGCCAAGACAGGGAGGTATTTTTGCCTTCTTGAGCATGGCAAAACCGAATATTTTCACAGCCTCCACGCTTCACCCAGGCTACGTTTCTTCCATGTGCCCACGCTGTAACCCAGCAGCACATTACAACCATCAATCCAGCGTGATGTGCGCCTTCTTGATCACATCACCCCAGTAATCCAGTTCCTTCTTCACCAGGCTGCCCAGCGCTTCCGGCGGCATATAACGCGCTTCCACTCCCTGCGTGGCGGCGCGGGTCCTGGTCTCCGGCTGGTCCAGCGCCAGCTTGATGTCCTGGGTCAGCTTGGCAATCACGGGCTGCGGCGTGGCGGCCGGCGCGAACAGCGCTACCCAGGCTTCCAGCTCGAAGCCTGGCACGCCGGCCTCGGCGGTGGTGGGCACATTTGGCAGGTTCGGGTGGCGCGACTTGCCGGCCACTGCCAGGGCCTTCAACTTGCCCGACTGGATATGCTGGATCACCGAAGGCGGCGTGGTGATGAACATCTGTACCTGGCCTGCCAGCACATCCTGGATCGCCTGTCCCGAGCCCTTGTAGGGCACATGGATGATGGATGTGCCGGTCTGCTGCTTGAACAGCTCGGTGCCCAGATGCGACAGCGAGCCATTGCCCTGCGATGCGTAGTTGACCTTGCCCGGATTCTTCTTCAGGTAGTCCACCAGTTCCTTCAGGGTGTTGACCGGCAGCGACGGATGCACGGTGATCACATTGGTTGCCACCGCCACCAGCGCCACCGGCGCAAAGTCCTTGGGCGCCCAGGGCAGGTCCTTCATCAGCCAGGGATTGCCGGTGTGGTAGGCGGAATAGGAAGCCAGCAGCGTGTAGCCATCAGGCTTGGCGCGGCCCACCGCCTGGTAGGCGATGTTGCCGCTGCCGCCCGGACGGTTGTCGATGACCACGGATTGCTTGATCACCTTCGCCAGCGGATCGCCGACCAGGCGGGCGGAGGTGTCAACCAGGCCGCCGGGCGGATTAGGCACTACGATGGTGATGGACTTGCTCGGGAAATCCTGCGCGTAGGCGGATGCGACGGATGCGGCCAGCAGTGCGGCGCAGGCGAGTTTGCGTAACATGGTTTGTCTCCAACATTCTGAGGTCACAGGGAAGTGCGGGCACCGCTGCCCCGGTCTTTGCAGATCACGGCGTCATCCGGCGGGGAGTGGCTGGCGGATCATATATTCGTTCTGCCATGCCGGCGCATACCCGGCCTTCGTGATTGGCGAAAGCCGGCTTAGCGAAATACGACTTTGGACGGGCCGTGACGCACTGCACACTCCATGCCATTCTTTCAGCATCAGGAATGGACATGGACAAGCAGATTCTTTCCGGCATCAGGGTACTGGAGCTGGGCCAGCTGATCGCCGGCCCCTTCGCCGCCAAGACGCTGGCCGACTTTGGCGCGGAGATCATCAAGGTGGAAACGCCGGGCGACGGCGACCCGCTGCGCAAATGGCGCATGCTGCACAACGGCACCTCGGTCTGGTGGCAGGCGCAGTCGCGCAACAAGCAGTCGGTCTGCATCGACCTGCGCCAGCAGGAAGGCCAGGCGCTGGTACGCCGCCTGGCGGAGTCCGCCGACATCCTGATCGAGAACTTCCGCCCCGGCACCATGGAGAAATGGGGCATGGGCTGGGAAGAGTTGCATGCGCTGAACCCGAAGCTGATCATGCTGCGCATCTCGGGCTACGGCCAGGATGGCCCCAAGCGCGACGAGCCGGGCTTTGCCGCCGTTGCCGAGGCCATGGGCGGCATCCGCTACATCACCGGCGAGCCGGGCCGGGTGCCGGTGCGCGCCGGCGTGTCGCTGGGCGATACCGTCGCCGGACTGCATGGTGCGCTGGGCGTGCTGCTGGCGCTGTACCAGCGCGATGCCCGCGGCGGCGTTGGCCAGATGATCGATGTGGCGCTGTATGAATCCATCTTCAACCTGAGCGAGAGCCTGCTGCCGGAATACTCGGCCTTCGGCGCCATCCGCAAGCCGGCCGGCGGCGCCCTGCCCGGCATCGCTCCCTCGAATGCCTACCGCTGCGCCGATGGCGAATACGTTCTGATCGCCGGCAATGGCGACTCCATCTTCAAGCGCCTGATGGCCCTGATCGGCCGCCAGGACCTGGCCGACGATCCGGCGCTGGCACGCAACGACGGCCGCGCCGCGCGCGTGGAGGAGATTGACGGCGCCATCGAGGCCTGGACCAGCACGCTGGGCCTTGATGCGGCGCTCGACAAGCTGACCGCGGCATCGGTGCCGTCCGGCCGCATCTATTCCGCGAAAGACATCGCCGAGGACCCGCACTACCGCGCGCGCCGCGTGATCGAGAAGGTGCGTTCCGCCGATGGCCTGGAAGTGGACGTGCCGGGCATCATCCCCAAGCTGTCGGGCAATCCCGGCGCGATCCATGCGCGCGGCCCGACCTTGGGCGAGCACACCGACGCCGTACTCAACCAGGCCGGCCTTACCGCCGAAGACATCACTGCATTGAAAGCGAAGGGAATCGTGTCATGAGCGAGCGTATCGAGATCAACGAGGTATCGCCGCGCGACGGCCTGCAGATGGAAAAGGCCTTCGTGCCCACCGAGAACAAGATCGCCTATGTCGATGCGCTGTCGGCCTGCGGCTTTGCGCGCATCGAAGTCACGTCTTACACCTCGCCCAAGGCGATCCCGACGCTGGCCGATGCCGACGCGGTGATGGCCGGCATCCGCCGCGTGCCCGGCGTGCGCTATACCGCGCTGGTGCCCAACCTGCGCGGCATGGAGCGCGCGGTGGAAGGCCGGCCGGATGAGATCAACCTGGTGATGTCGGTCAGCGAGACCCACAACCGCGCCAACCTGCGCATGACGCGCGAGCAGTCGCTGGCCGGCCTGCAGGACGTGCTGCGCGAAGCCGGCAAGCTCGGCCTGCCGTGCAATGTATCGCTGTCCACCGCCTTCGGCTGCCCTTTCGAAGGCGAGATCGCGCAGGCCGAAGTGCTGCGCCTGGCGCAGGCGCTGGCTGATTCCGGTGCGGCCGGCATTACCGCCTGCGACACCACCGGCATGGCCCATCCGGAGCAGGTGCGCCAACTCAGCACCGTGTTGCAACGGCAATTGCAGATTCCGGTGACCATCCACCTGCACAACACCCGGGGCATGGGCCTTGCCAATGCGCTGGCGGCTTACGGCGCGGGCATCCGCCGTTTCGACGCCGCATCCGGCGGCCTGGGCGGCTGCCCTTACGCACCCGGCGCCAGCGGCAATGTCAGTACCGAAGAACTGGTCCATATGTTTGACTCCATGGGCTGTGAAACCGGCGTCGATGTCGACAAGCTGCTGGAAGTGGTGGGCACGCTGTCCGGCCTGGTAGGCCGCCCGGTGACGAGCCAGCTGGCGCAGGCCGGCACCCGGCTGCGCCGCTATGCGCCACCCGCCTGGCTGGCAGAGAAATTCCCGCACGCCTGACACCGGCCGACCGAGACGGAGGAGACATGGACAAAACGCTTTACGACAAATTGTGGAAACGGCATGAGGTGCATGTCGAGGAAGACGGCACCACCCTGCTCTACATCGACCGCCACCTGCTCAATGAAGTGATGAGCCCGCAGGCCTTCGAAGGCCTGCGCCTGGCGGGCCGCAAGGTGTGGAACATCCGTTCCAACCTGGCCGTGGCCGACCACAACATCCCGACCACGGACCGCTCGGTGGCCATCGCCGACCCGGTGTCGAAGCTGCAGGTCGAGACGCTGACCAAAAATTGCGGCGAGTTCGGCGTCACCGAGATCGGCATGCGCGACGCGCGCCAGGGCATCGTGCACGTGATCGGCCCCGAGCAGGGCGTCACGCTGCCGGGCCTGACTGTGGTCTGCGGCGACAGCCATACCAGTACCCACGGCGCCTTCGCCTGCCTGGCCTTCGGCATCGGCACCTCGGAAGTGGAGCATGTGCTGGCCACCCAGTGCCTGCTGGGCAAGAAGTCGAAGAACATGCTGGTACGCTTCGACGGCACGCTGCCGGCCGGCGTCACCGCCAAGGACATGGCGCTGACCCTGATCGGCCAGATCGGCACCGCCGGCGCGACTGGCTATGCGATCGAATACGCGGGCGATGCGGTGGAAGCATTGTCGATGGAAGGCCGCATGACGCTGTGCAACCTGACGGTGGAAGGCGGCGCCCGCTGCGGCATGGTGGCTGTCGACGACAAGACCATCGCCTACCTGCGCGGCAAGCCCGGCGCGCCGCAGGGCGCGGCATGGGATGCGGCAGTTGCCTACTGGCGCACATTGAAAAGCGATGACGCCGCCGCATTCGACCGCGAGGTGGTCATCGACGTCAGCCGCATCAGCCCCGCGGTGACCTGGGGCACCTCGCCCGAGATGGTGACCACGGTCGACGGCTGCGTGCCCGACCCGGCGCAGGAAGCCGACCCGGTCAAACGCGAGGGCATGGCGCGGGCGCTGGCCTACATGGGACTGTCGCCATCGACGCCCATCACCGACATTCATCTGGACGTGGTGTTCATCGGCTCCTGCACCAACTCCCGCATCGAGGACATGCGCGCCGCGGCGCAGATCGTGCGCGGCCGCAAGGTGGCGCCAAATGTGCAGCAGGCGCTGGTAGTGCCCGGCTCCGGCATGGTCAAGCGCCAGGCCGAGGAAGAAGGCCTGGACCGCATCTTCATCGATGCCGGTTTCGAATGGCGTGAACCCGGCTGCTCGATGTGCCTGGGCATGAATGCCGACCAGCTGCAGCCCGGCCAGCGCTGCGCGTCGACCTCGAACCGCAACTTCGAGGGCCGGCAGGGGGCCGGCGGCCGGACCCACCTGGTCAGCCCGCAGATGGCGGCCGCCGCCGCGGTCATGGGGCATTTCGTGGATGTGAGGGAGTGGCAGTAATGGAAAAATTCATCGCCCATGAAGGCCTGGCGGCGCCGCTGGACCGGGCCAATGTCGACACCGACGCGATCATTCCGAAACAGTTCCTGAAGTCGATACGGCGCAGCGGCTTCGGCCCCAACCTGTTCGACGCCTGGCGCTATCTCGACATCGGCGAGCCCGACCAGGACAACAGCGCCCGGCCCGTGAATCCGGACTTCGTGCTGAACGAGCCACGCTACCAGGGCGCTTCCATCCTTCTGGCGCGCGAGAACTTCGGTTGCGGCTCGTCGCGCGAGCATGCGCCGTGGGCGCTGGCGGACTACGGCTTTCGCGTGGTCATCGCGCCCTCCTTCGCGGAAATCTTCTTCAACAACTGCTTCAAGAACGGCCTGTTGCCCATCGTGCTGCCGGAGCGGGAAGTCGATGCGCTGTTCCAGGCGGTGACGGCCACGCCCGGCTTTCGGATGGCGGTGAGCCTGCAGGACCAGGTGATCCGTCTTGCCGATGGCACGACGATAAGCTTCGAGGTCGACCCGTTCCGCAAGTACCGCCTGATCAATGGCCTGGACGACATTGGCCTGACGCTGCAGCATGCGGACAAGGTGCGGACCTACGAGGCCGTCCGCAGGAAGCAGGAGCCCTGGGCGGTCTGAGCGTGTGTGCCGGCCGGGCCGGCATGCTGCAGCAGCGGTGTGCAGGCCACATGCCCATGTGGCAGAATGCGACCCGGCGCCTGCCACCCGACAGCGCCGCCGCTGCCCACGCAACCGGCAGCCAGTCGCCAGGAACCCGCCTTGAATCTCGCCCGCTTCGATCTCGTCAGCCTCCAGCTCTTCGTTGCCGTTGCCCGCAGCGGCAGCATTACCCGCGGCGCCAGCCAGTGCCATCTGGCGGTAGCGGCAGCCAGCAAGCGCATCTCGGATCTTGAAAAGCATCTTGGCGTATCGCTGCTCTACCGCCATGCCAATGGCGTGAGGCTGACCGAAGCCGGCCATGTCTGCTTCCAGCATGCGCTGGACGTGCTGGAAAGCGTGGAGCGCCTGTCGGGCGCGATGTCGGACTATGCGGCCGGCTTGCGCGGGCAGATCCGCATCTGGGCCAACACCTCGGCCATCACCCAGTTCCTACCGGGCGACCTGAGCGCCTTCATGCGCGCCCATCCCGGCATCCGCATCACGCTGGAAGAGCGCAACAGCATTGAAGTCGTGGCGGCGCTGCGCGAGAACCGCGCTGATATCGGCATCTTCGCCGAACGCACCCAGACCGAAGGCGTGGCGGTGTTTGAATACCGCCGCGACCAGCTTGTGCTGGTCACACCCAGGGACCATCCGCTTGCACAGCGCAAGAGCCTGTCGCTGGCCGATGCGCTCGACTATGACTTCGTCAGCCTGGCCGACGCCACCTCGCTGGCCGAGCGCCTGCATGCGGAAAGCAGCCGGCTGGAAAAGCCGCTGCGGCTGAGGATACACGTGCGCAGCTTCGACGCTGTCTGCGGCATGATCAGGACAGGCCTGGGCATCGGCGTGCTGCCGCAACTGGCCGCACAGCCGCATGTGAAATCGATGGGGCTGAAGATGATACGTTTGACGGATGCCTGGGCCCAGCGCACCCTGCTGCTGGGTCTGCGTGATATCGAGGCGCTGCCCTTGCCGGTGCGGCTGCTCGCGGGGAAGTTGAGTGGGGAAGCGGAACGGGCGCTGGGCGAGGGAAAATAGCATTCCGGTTCAAGGGATAGGCACTGCCGGCATGCAGGCAGCTGTTTGCCATTCCGGCATGGGCTTCAGCACGTACATCAGGTATACAGGCTATCGATCACAGCGTGCCGCCACGCTCTTCCCCTGCCCCGTAGGCTAGATGCCATCTTTTTTGCCTGGGATAGTTTTTGCCAGAGAGTGAATGTTCTCGGCCAATGAACCCGCTCCTCCGCCATGCGCATTCGACTGAACGCTGCGCGAAATCTGGATCAGGAAGAATTCATTCGGTTGCCGGAACGTTTAGTTGCTCCGGGGTTAAATAAATCACGATAACGCCGTGGCCATAGGCCCGGATGATTTGCGCACCGCCTATTCACGGATTTTTCGTTCAAAAACAACCCTGCAAGATGGCCAACGCTGTTAGCAAGTAAATAGCCGCCTCAATGAAGCCAGTCTTGCTCTCGTGGCGGCTATCAGACTGAGGTTAAGACATGGATGTTTCCAATCGACTGCCCGCAAAGATCTCGCCTGCAGGCGGAGAAAACGCTAACCAAGGCCATAGACCTTCTTGCGATCGGCAACCGCCAGCCTTATCTTACCGCCCATGGTTTTTTTCGTTGCTGCCCTTGGCTGATGTCAGGCGCACAGAAATCAGTTTGAACACCGCTCAAAGACGAGTTACCGGATTTATACGCTTCATCACAGGATGCCTAGTCTCCGACAAGGACGTAAAAACCGCTGTCGTTCCGAGCGAAGAGCTGCTGACGGCAGCGAAAGCAGGCACTGTTGAAGCGGTGAAGAAGCATATCAGTTCCTCTGCTGACATTCATCGTGTCGACCAACAAGGCATGAATGCCACTATGTATGCAGCCGAACGCGGTGATCTTGACATCATCAAAGCGCTCGTTGTGGCCGGCTCCAGAATCAATGCAGCCAACGAACAGGGCAAAACCGCGCTGATGATGGCTGTACTAAGCGGGCATGCCGACGTTGTTGAATACCTGATCAGGTGGGGAGCTGATGTCGCAAAGACAGACAGCAAGGGTTTGACCGCCCTCATGTTTGCAGCCGACAAGGGAAACGAAGAGTTAATAGAGCTACTTCTTGAGCACGGCGCTTCCATCAACCAGGCTGACGACAAGGACCGGACTGCCTTGACGTGGGCAGCGTGTAATGGACACCAGAAAATCGTCAAGCTACTGCTTCAAAAGCAGGCCTTCAAGACCGAAGCACTCAAAGACAGCACGAATGCCCTGATCGCGGCAGCTAAAAACGGACACGTTAGCGTAGTAAAACTGCTTCTTGATCACGGCGCCTTCGTGGACGCAGTGAGCAAGGACGGCTGGAATGCCCTGATGGTTGCAGCCAATAACGGACACGTTGGTGTCGTAAAACTGCTTCTTGCGGATGGTGCCTCCATGACGGCCGCTGCCAAAGAAGGTCCGACTGCCCTCTCGCTGGCAGCAAGAAACGGGCAGGTCGAGATAATGGAGCTACTTCTCAAACAAGGTGCATCCGCTAATGAACAAGATAAAAGCGGTTGGAATGTCCTGATGATGGCAGCCATGCACGGCCACATTGAGATAGTCAAGCAACTTCTTGCATATGGTGCTTCCACAGATCCGATTGCCATGGAAGGTCCGACTGCTTTAAAACTGGCAGCTAGTCACGGGCACAGCGATGTAGTGAAGCTACTTCTTGACCGCGGTGCTTCCATTGACGCAGTAGACAAGGATGGCTGGAATGCTCTGATGATTGCAGTGAGTAATGGGCACACTGATTTAGTGAAGCTACTTCTTGAAAGACGTGCTTCCGTGGGGAAAGTAAACAAAGCCGGCCACAATGTGTTAATGATGGCAGCCACGAGGGGAGACACCTATGCAGTCAAGCTATTCCTTGCAAAAGGTGCTTCCGTTAACGCGGTAGATCAGGATGGCTGGGATGCCTTGATGCGGGCGGCGTGCAACGGACACATTGACATCGCTAGCCTACTGCTTGAAAAGGGTGCTGACATTAATGCAGCGAACATAGATGGCGTGGATGCCTTGAAGTGGGCCGCTAGCAAAGGACACATCGACGTGGTTAGGCTGCTGCTTGAAAAAGGTGCTGACATTAATGCAGTGAACATAGATGGTGTGGATGCCTTGAAGTGGGCCGCTAGCAAAGGACACGTCGACGTGGTTAGACTGCTGCTTGAAAAGGGTGCTGACATTAATGCAGTGGACAAAAATGGCAAGGATGTCTTGAAGTGGGCCGCTAGCAAAGGACACATCGACGTGGTTAGGCTGCTGCTTGAAAAGGGTGCTGACATTAATGCAGTGGACAAAAATGGCAAGGATGCCTTGAAGTGGGCCGCTGGCAACGGGCACGTCGACGTGGTTGGGCTGCTTCTTGAAAAGGGTGCCTCCACCGGCGCAGAAGACAAGGATGGCTGGAATGCCTTGAAGCTGGCCGCTCGCCACGGACACGTCGACGTGGTTAGGGTGCTGCTTGAAAAGGGTGCTCCCATCGACGCGGAAGACAAGGATGGCTGGAATGCCTTGAAGCTGGCCGCTCGCCACGGACACGTCGACGTGGTTAGGCTACTGCTTGAAAAGGGTGCTTCCACCAACACAGTCAACGTTAAACGCGCGGCTGCTCTGACGTTAGCAGCATACGGGGGACACGCTGATGTGGTGGGGTTACTTCTCGCATACAAAACCGCCAAACTCAAAAAAAATGCTGCACAAAACCAGGATGGCAGAAGGAGCGCAGATATCGAAGAGATCGCTGCAATGCTGAACGCAGCAAACCAAGGCCACCGAGACATAGTCAGCACTTTCATTGAAAGTGGCGTGAACCAATGCGAGGTGTTGAGGTCGGTTCTTAACTGGAATGAGCCAGCGGTTACAAGCGTCATCATCCGCGCATGGCTTGACTCCGAGAAGAATAAGCTCGATAGCGTAGCGGCCATAAGAGATGTCCTCAATAGAGGAGATTGGCGTGCCCGCTATATAAATCTCAAAATAAAAAACGAACTCCTTGCGCTAGCGGCCGGTGGATTAAGCATTCAACGAAAAGATTTTCTTCTCCTCAGACGGGAATCCGAGGTGATTAGGAAAAACGAAACTTACCTGGCAACCCTCCATGTAGGTTGGCAATACCCACTAGCATCCCGGATCGGCGATGCTCTCCGGGCCGGCAAACACAGTTACGCGGACCAGCTCATCAATAGGCCAATAAGCTCCCCAGGCAATCCTCTCGGATTGGATCCGTCTGCACACGAAAACCACTCTCAGCTGAATCACATCATCACGGACAACCATGACTATCGCCACGCAATAAGCAGTCTTCTCGATCAGACACCTAAGGTTTGCTGGAAATGGGATATGGACCCCATGCTCAAAGCGGGATGGCGCAGCAAAATCACCGCTCTTGTACGTGATGCCAGTGACAAGGCAATGCAAGCATCCACGGAACTCCGCAAAGTTCTGGCAAACAGTAAGGGAGAATTTAGCTTGACCGATGAGGCCGGAAAACAGGTATCCGCCGATAACATCCGGCTCAAGGATATGCTTTTAGCCTGTGAGCTTGAGCGAAATGAGCCGCTGAATCAGATTGCTGAACCGCCAGTTTCCTCACTGGCGAACAGATACATGGCATGGGCACAGAACCAGCATCAACAGGCGAGCAAGGCGCAGGCGCAGGCAATCATTAGGTCCAGCAAGACTTACATGTCGCTGAAACTGAACATGCCTGCCCTTACCCGAGCCCGGACACTTGAAGAACAGGCAAAACGCGGTCACCTCAATTTACCAGCAGACCGGTGCGAACTCGACAAATTATTATTCGAGACAGAGCAAATGCTTTTTGACGCGCCAGGTATTGAATCCGAACTGACTCTTCACTGGTTCCGGTCAGAGATGGCACAGGTTTGCAAGGAGCTGGAGAGAATTCGGGACAAATTTAAAGAAATGGAATGCACCGTCTCATAGCCGTGGCGCAAAGACTTGTCCCGATCGCGTCTTCCCGTTCAAGGCACTTATTCGATTAAAGCTACGGATCATGGCGGTGTTCGACACAGCGTCGATGGGCTCCGCGCCACTGCCGAGTTTCCAGTTACGACACCATCCGGACCAGAGCATGGGATGCCCGTTCCTGCACCCGGCAAGTCCCATTCCAGCCTCTATCCCAGCCTGGCCACCTCCTCCAGCGTCTTGCGCTCCGCATGCACCGCATGCCGCATCGCCAGCAGGCCGGCAAGGATGGCCAGCGCCGCGCCCAGCCCATAGCCCGCAGCCACCGAGGCCCGGTCGCCGCTGTCGATCAGCCAGCCGAACAGCACCGGTGCGATGAAGCCCCCCGTGCCGGTGCCGATCGCATAGAAGATCGAGATGGCCAGCGCCCGCATTTCCAGCGGAAAGACCTCGCTGGCGGTGAGGTAGGCGGAACTGGCGGCGGCGGAGGCGATGAAGAACACCGCGCTCCAGCAGACCGCCAGGCCGGTGGCGCTCAGCCAGTCCGAAAGAAAGGCCCAGCCTATCAGCGCCAGGCCTATGCCGCTGGCGATATAGGTCAGCGAGATCATGCGGCGCCGGCCCAGGCTGTCAAACAAGGGGCCCAGCACGAAGGGACCGAGCACATTGCCCAGCGCGAAGGGAAAGATGTAGAGCGCCACCCGGTTGTCCGGCACATGGAAGAAGCGGGTCAGCACCAGCGCGTAGGTAAAGAAGATGGCGTTGTAGACGAAGGCCTGCGCCACCATCATGGACAACACCACCAGGCTGCGCATGCGGTAGTCCTGCAGCAGCAGCGAAAACACTTCGCGCAATGGCGGCGTGCCGCGGCCGGTGGCATGCAGGCCGGGCGCCGCCGGCGCCAGCGCGCCGTGCTGGCGTTCCACCTGCGCCTCGATGTCGTCGATGATGCGCCGCGCTTCCTCCTCCCGGCCATGCATCAGCAGCCAGCGTGGACTTTCAGGAACATGGCGACGGATCAGAACAATGGCCACCGCCAGCACCGCGCCCAGCACGAAGCAGGCGCGCCAGCCCAGCGCCGGCCCCAGTACCCGTGCGTCCAGCATGACCAGGCTCAGTGCCGCGCCCAATGCGGCGCCGATCCAGAAGCTGCCGTTGATGAACAGCGCCACCCGGCCGCGCACCCGCGCCGGGATCAGTTCGTCGATCGCGGAATTGATGGCGGCGTATTCGCCGCCTATGCCCAGGCCGGTAATGAAGCGGCAGACGGAAAGAAACAGGAAACTTGTGGAAAACGCGGTGGCCAGGGTGGCCAGCATGTAGACCGCCAGCGTGATCATGAACAGCTTCTTGCGGCCCAGCCTGTCGGTCAGGCGGCCAAAGACCAGCGCGCCCAGCACGGCGCCGGCAATATAGATCGATCCGGTCCAGCCAACCTGCTCAGCGCTCAGGGCCAGCGTGTCAGGCCGCTCCAACACGCTGCCGATGGAGCCTATCAGCGTGACTTCCAGGCCGTCGAGCACCCAGGCAATGCCCAGCGCCATGACCACGCGCCAGTGCCAGCCGGACCAGGGCAGCCGGTCAAGCCGGCCCGGAATGTCGCTGGCGGCGGATGATTTCATGATAAAGAGAGAAGAAGCGGGCCGCCGGCGGCGGCCCATGGGCCGATTAGCCGGTGATGATCATCTGGTTGTCGATCGACTTCACGCCGGGCACTGCCTTCACCAGCGCCTCGGCCTTGCGGCGCAGCGCCAGCGATTTGATGTCGCCCTTGAGCTTGACCACGCCGGCGCTGGTGCTGACGTCGATCTTGAATGCGTTCAGTTCCGGGTCTGCCTGCAAGGCGCCCTTGGCGCGCGCGGTGATGGCGCTGTCGTCCATCGCCTGGCCGGCGCCCTGCTGGGAAGCCTTGCTGGTGTCAGCCATGTTCTTCATTCCGGCGCATCCAGTGGCGATCAGGGCGGCGGCGATAACGGCGATGAGGCGGGGGGTCTGCATGTGTTGCTCCTTATTGATATTTATAGGCAGGAAGATGCTGCTGCGCGCTGCAATGCGGCGTCCGGCAAGTCCCGGCCAGAGTCTACTGCCTAAGCACTGCGCCTTCAACCTTCCGTGCCCCGCATATGATTTATTTCGTGCATGGCGCCGGGTTTTCGCCGGCTTTCCGTTCCGCGTTGAAGGGCATCGGCGGAGCAACAGGGACCATCTGCCTTATTGTTGATCAAATGCACGACGTTATCCGCCGTTTTAAGGCACATTGCCTTCCATGACCCGTGCAGCCTGCACTGCGTCAAGGCTGCCAGTCGCAGCGGCTTCACCGGACAACAACCCACCGAAAGCAATGCACGTGAAAGAAAACTGGATAAGCGGAAACCGATTCACGCTGCTGGAGAACGGCGAGGCTTTCTTTCCGCGTGTCTTTGAAGTGATCGCGGCAGCCGAACGCGAAGTGCTGATCGAGACCTTCATCCTGTTCGAGGACAAGGTCGGGCGCGAGCTGCAGTCGACCCTGCTGGCTGCGGCCCGGCGCGGGGTGCGCGTCGAACTCACCATCGATGGCTGGGGCTCTCCGGATTTGTCGGACGGCTTCATCGGCTCGCTGATCGAGGCCGGCGTGATGTTCCATGTGTTCCAGCCGGCGCCCAGGCTGTTTCGCCGCTTTCATGTGTTTCGCCGCATGCACCGCAAGCTGGTGGTGGTGGACGGCACGCGCGCCTTCATCGGCGGCATCAATTACTCGGCGGACCACCTGGCCGATTTCGGTCCCGAGGCCAAGCAGGACTATGCGGTCGAAGTGGAAGGTCCGATCGTGGCCCATATCCACAGCTTCGCGCTGGCCGCCGTGGCCGGCGAAACCCCGAAGCGCCGCTGGTTTCATCGACGTCCGAGATGGCCGCAACCTGCTTCCCTGCCGCCCGCCGGCGAAGCCCGCGCACTGTTTGTCTGGCGCGACAACCAGGAGCACAAGAATGACATCGAGCGCCAGTACCGCCTGGCATTCCGGCTTGCGCGGGAACGCATCATCGTGGCCAATGCGTATTTCTTCCCCGGTTACCGTTTCCTGCGCGAACTGCGCAAGGCGGCGCGGCGCGGCGTGAAGGTGGCGCTGATACTGCAGGGCACGCCGGACATGGCCATCGTCAAGACCGCGGCATCGATGCTGTATCACCATCTGCTCGGTTCGGGCGTCGAGATCTACGAGTACTGCAAGCGTCCGCTGCACGGCAAGGTCGCGCTGGTGGACGACACCTGGGCCACGGTCGGCTCCAGCAATCTCGATCCGCTCAGCCTGTCGCTGAACCTGGAAGCCAATGTGATGATCCACGACCCCGCCTTCAATGCGCAGCTGAGCGCAAGCCTGGAGAACCTGATGCAGCACAGCTGCACCCGGATCGATATCAAGGATCTGCAGGAGTCCGATACCTGGCGGCCGATACGCACCTTCTTCCTGTTCCACCTGCTGCGCCGCTATCCCTCCTGGGCCGGCTTCCTGCCGGCGCACACGCCGCGCCTGGCCTCGCTGCGCGCGCCGGGCAGCACCGACCATGCCGGCGACCTGAACCAGTCGGCGATGCAATGAGCGCCAGCGGCGACGCCACGAGTCTCCGGGCACAGCGGCCGGCGGGGAAACAATCAGTGCAGCAGGCACGGCCCTGGTGGCACTGGACCAAGCGCCTGCTCAAGATCTGCTTCCTTGCCCTGATTGCCTACCTGCTTTTCAGGCAGGCCAGGTCGATCGAATGGGACAAGGTCGCGTCAGCGATCTACCAGCGCAGTGTGCCAGCGCTGCTGGCAGCGGCCGGCCTGGCAGCTGCCAGCCACCTGCTCTATGCCTGCTTCGACCTGATGGGCAAGCACCTCACGGGACACCGGCTGCCAGCCAAGACAGTCATGGGCATCACCTTCGTCTGCTATGCCTTCAACCTGAACCTGGGCAGCGTGATCGGCGGCGTCGCCATGCGATACCGGCTGTATTCACGTTTTGGCCTCGACAGCACGGTCATTACCCGCATTGCTGCCAACAGCATGCTGACCAACTGGAGCGGCTATCTTCTGCTGGCCGGGCTGGCATTCTGGTGGCGGCCCCTGCCGCTGCCGGCCGAGTGGAAGCTCGACAGCGGCGGGCTGCGCCTGGTGGGCATGGCGATGGTGGCCGCGGCGCTGGCCTATGTGCTGCTGTGCGCCTTTGCGAAACAGCGCGACTGGACGCTGCGCGGCCACGGCATCACGCTGCCGCCATGGAGGCTGGCGGTGGTGCAGTTGCTGGTTTCCTGCATTAACTGGCTGCTGATGTCGGGGCTGGTGTATCTGCTGCTGCAGCGGAAGATCGACTTTCCCACGGTGGTGGCGGTGCTGCTCACCGCCGCCATCGCTGGCGTGATCACCCATGTGCCGGCCGGCCTGGGTGTGCTGGAAGCGGTGTTCATTGCACTGCTGTCGCAGCAAGTCGGCCGCAACGAGCTGCTGGCCGCGCTGATTTTGTACCGCTTCCTGTATTACCTGGCGCCGCTGCTGCTGGCATGCGTGGTGTATTTCGTGACCGAGGCGAAAGCTAAGCGGCGCAGCGAGTGCTAGTGCTGACAATACCGGTATTTACAGTACTGTGCTTTGCGCCCAGCTGCGTGTTCCATAGCCACATGCGGCTTAATAAAGCAACACCGCTTCGCCCAATTTCTGGGACTGGCGCAATTGAAGCGCAAGAGTCCGGTCGCCCACCAGGAGCAGGATCGCGCCCACCACCGGCGTAAGCTGGGTGACGTCATGGCGATTGGTAACAGTTGGAATCGCGGCAGGCGGTGTGCCAGTGTCTTCGGTGGTGGGATGATGCTTGAACCTCGGGTGCGCACGATCAGTGGGGTGTAGACCTGTTTGAGCCGTCCAAGAGAACTGATGACCGAATCATGATTGACGACGACGCGAGGAAAGCCGAGGTAGTCGGCAACGCACAGCTTGGCTACTAATACGCTTCGCAACCGCTCCCATGCGCCGGCTTCCTGCCAGTCGCGTACCCAAGGCCAGCAGTTCGCGCTTGCACCGTAATCCATTTCACTCGGTAGCCCGGTCCAGCGAAGGCTGCTTCTGAGCATAGGCAGAATTACCGTAAGCGCGGCATGGTGTGATCGAGGTATCCGGCTGGAAGAGCTGAACCGCCTTGGCTTCGGCGGCGGCGGAAGTGTCTGATTTAGTGCCTGTAATTCGTCACAAAAGATTCGCTTTCCCATCTCCGCATCTTGAATTTCTTGGCCGCAAAGAGGAACGAAATTGATCAGAAGTTAACAGACCCTCTTTATGCCTTTTGAAAAATCTCTTCTAAGCCAGGACGCCCTGTACAAACAAGCCAATCCGACTTTAATAATAGTTAAATGCGTCGCAGAGATTTGCAATAATTCTTTCGCCATCGAATTGATGGCATTTAACTCAAAGGACCATTGCATGAATAAGATCAATTTTGATTCGATCGTAAAATCTGCCGCCTCGAATGTGAACGAAAAAGACGTCGCTATTGCTAGTCAAGAAGTCGCTAGTCAGATCGAAGGACGTGCCTGGAACATGAACCAGCCACTGAACATGATCGCCTACGAAGATCAGAAGTAAATAATTTTTACACGTTCCCTATCAAAGGGAACGTGTAAAAAAGACCGTTCAAGGAAGCAGCTTAGGAAGATATCAATGATTTTGCAATTCGGATTTGAATCACAAATCGATAATATATTAACGTTAATTGGAACGATTGATTTCAAGGGGGTTAAGAAGATTACTACTTTGAAAGAAGTCCAAAGTGAGTACCATTCACTAATCCAGAAAATGCAAAGGAGAACTCCCGGCGGCACGCCAGGCACGGTGAACGTTATTACCGATTTTGAGAAGGCAAAAACACTCCGACCGCTGTTCGTTAATGATTCTTTACTAGACGATAAAATGCAGGCAGATGTCATCACTGAAACGAAAGATGACGAAACATCTGATAAAAAGGCTCTTATCCTTCGCGCCATCCATGAGTTGGGAATTTACTCCGAAGTACACAAGGCGCTGTTCGATACTTTAATTACCGATATTTTCATATTGCCATCCTCACGGGCTAAAGCCGGTTCAACTTCCCAAGCGATTGGCGTAATTTGGGCCAATCCCAAAACGACGTACTCCCTGCATGACATGGTAGAGATTCTGGTGCATGAAATGACCCATCATGCAATGTTCATCGATGAATTGCGTTACGTCCATTATTCCTATAGCGATGTAATGGATAAATCTACATGGGCACGATCGGCGATTCTCAACGTACCACGGCCACTCGATAAAGTGCTGCACAGCGCAGTTGTTGCAACAGAAATACTACTAATGCGAGCAAATTACATAGGCCATCCTGTGCTGAGCAAAGTCCACCCGCCTACCAATATCATGCTGACTCAGCTGAAGGACGCGATTGCTTCCACTGAAAAGGTGCTTTTGCAATACAAAGGAGCCGAGAAGGTACTCACAGACCGCGCGAACGAAATTTTCGATAACGTACAACAGCAGGTCAAGGCGTTAGCTGCCTGAATATTGATCGCGTACAGGCTATCAATGCCTATCATTCTAAAAAAAGGACAACTATGAGCCTGAATTGGCAAAGATGGCTTACAGTATTCAGCCATCCATCTGCATTATTGACTATAGCCCTTATAACTATCCATCAGTCGATAATCGCTTCGTCATCCTATTTTCTGACAAGGCTGATTGAATTGTTTCAACAAGGCGGTGAGTACAGTCATTACCTGTATTTATATCTCGCCGCGATGTTAATTCCCTATCTTCCTGGGTGTCTTTCCTTTATATCTCTCCAACGCTGGATTAATCAGGCACATAAAAGCCTTATCTATGGGATTGCGCAGACTGCCTATGGACGGACAGAGAAATTTCGTAATTCGATCGTTCGGGAACAGGTTGAATCGATAGTTTCCCGGAACTCGTTCATTACTATCAAAGAATATTTGTCATTTGTTCATGGATTTTTAGGCTTTGTCTTGAATAGCGCACTGAGTATGCTCGTACTTGGATTGCTCCTTCCTGGCAATCTATTCGGCGGCTATTTTCTTAGTGTGATTCTTTGCGCCGCATTCATTCTTTTGGTCAACAAGGCGATCAGCACCTACTCAGCAGAGAATGAGAGTCGCTTTATCAGCTACAGCGACAGCTTGTCGTCGATTTGGGACAATACTACACTTGGCAACAAACTTAATTATAATAATTGGGCATTTCAAAGCCAGGACCTAGGAGAAAATTATTACAAGGGATCCAATGATCTCCAGTCGCTAAAACAATGCGGAAATCTCATTCTGGCGGCAGCCGCATTAGGCCCTACCATTTATTTAGTATTGAGCGCTGTGGAAAACAATGTAGCCCAGCCCGCATTGGTTGCGGCAATTATTGTCAATCTCACCCGTGTGTTCCATATTCTAAATTCCCTCAGTTCCTTGGTCAGTCAACTATTGGAATGGCCGTCTATGAATGCGCGTCTCGAAGTCATGTTCAGGGCGGAGAATATTTTGTTGTCAGAAGATGATTTGCCTGCGAAACCCCTATCAAAAATCACCCTTAATGCTCAACCGATCAACGATTATAAATCCGTGGTGGAAGCACTTAAACACGTCCAGCGGGGTAGATTTACGATTCGCGGCGGAAATGGCTCTGGGAAAAGTACACTACTTCTGGTTTTAAAGAAATTTTTCGGCGAGCCGGCAATTATGCTGCCCGCACATCACGGGCGACTTATATGGAGAGATGGCAACCCCAATCATTCAACCGGACAAAGAACTTTGCAACAAATACGCGAGATAGTGAGCGGGAATGATGTCAGAGTCCTTTTATTTGATGAATGGGACGCTAATCTTGATCACTACAATAGGGAAGCAGTCAATCAACTTTTGGACGAAATTGCCTCAAAGCTTGTCGTCATCGAGATCAGACATTAAAAGAGACTTCTATGCATGGCCAATCTTTAGCAGCTGAACTTTTAGCAAATAGCGAATTTACTAATGCTTATAGTAATTCACAGTTTTGGAAAAGCAAAATTCCTAGAGCGCAAATGCTCAACCTGTTCTCTTGGCAACACCTAAACCATGCATTGGCGACAAACAGAATAACGAATGATCGCCTACGCTTGTCAATAGAAAATGATTACGAACAACCTAACAAACAAGCATTCCGCAAGGTTCGCGATGCGTTCGGCCGCCCTACTGACTTTCTCTTAATTAATGAGCTTCACCGATTGCTGGCGCAAGGAATTACAGGTGTTCTCGAAGCCGCCAACGAACTGTTTCCAGACATCGGCGCTTTTACTGAAGTGATTGGTGCTAGATACTATGCACGCTCCACAGCGAATGCCTATTTCTCATTTGGGTCGAGCTCTGGATTTGGCCCGCATAACGACGATCATGACGTCATCGTCATGCAGATTGAAGGACGAAAAAGCTGGCGCTTTTTTGGAACAAAAGAGAAGTCAACTATGGCAACAGTTGACGATATCAAGCAACCGATCGAGGAAAACGTCTCTGAAATACTTATTCTAAACGAAGGAGATGTCCTATTTGTACCAAAAGGGACTTGGCATGATGTGGCGGCAATTAACGAGCCTAGCCTCCATTTGACAATTAGCGTTGTTTATCCGACGGTGGCCGACTATGTGCAGTGGTTGCTAGCTCAACACAAATACGAATTACCATACCAGGATATAAAATTAAGCAATGATGTTCTCGACTCTCTAGCCAAGAAATCTGCTGGATTCTTCGCGACCGCAATTAACGCGGAATCGATAGCGACTTTCTTGGACTCGTACTATGCGCAATACGCTGCATTACGAGTTCAACCTTCATTTCCGCATCTGAATCGACCCCAGGTTGGCGATTTTTTCAGACGAGTTCCATTCTCAGCGAGGGAAGTGACATTGATCGACGACTCCTCAAAAGAACACGTTATCCTTGCGCTAGGAAAAAAACATACTCTAAACCGGTGCGAGTTTAAAGTGTTCAGCAACCTCTATCATGACCGGAACGTATCTACAGACGACCTATTAGGCTTAGCAGAGGTTGATATGGGTTGGTCCGATATCAACACCGCACTAGAAAAGCTGCTCGACTATGGCCTTATATCGAAATCGATACGAGCATCCACTTTGCAGTGATCGGTCTAAAGATCACATGCAGCCATCGGTGCCATGTATTGCGGGCTAACTCGCCGCAGTCAATGACGGCCATATCGTCTGGACTATACGGGATCAGCTGTGACCGTAGCCCTCAATACCGGGCAGTTGCAGGCACTGGTCACCGTGCTCCCAGCGAGCACGCTGGCGGCTGATCATGCCATTGCGGTGATTTAACGCCAGTACGGATAAAGGTTCTGTGCCTACGCGGCAGTTGTTCTTGCACAGTGCCGCTCATGACTTCTGCACTCGACTTCTCCGTTCTAAACGCCGGCGAACTATGCCAGCTCGCCGCCCGGCCGATTGAAGAGATGCGTTAATTCTACAGCGTCGCCCTAATAAATCGCCGGCACCCCATCCGCCGCGGCTACCGGCGCGGCGCCGCCAAACTCGGCGCGCAACTCGCGCGCGGCGACAGCCAGCAGGCGCGCTTCCAGGCCCACCGCAACAAAAGTGCAGCCAAGGTCGAGGTAGCGCCTTGCCAGCGCATTGTCCGACACCAGGGTGCCGGCCGCCTTGCCGGTGGCGATGATGCGGCGCATGGCGTCCTCGATGGCGGCCTGCACTTCCGGATGGCCCGGATTGCCGCGATGGCCGAGCGAGGCCGACAGGTCGGCCGGGCCGATGAAGACGCCGTCGATGCCATCGACTGCGCAGATGGCCTCGATGTTGTCCAGCGCGGTGCGGGTCTCGGCCTGCACCAGCAGGCATACCTCGTCATTGGCACGCGCCAGATAGTCGGTGCGCAGGCCCCAGCGCGAGGCGCGCGCGGCCGCGGCGCCGACGCCGCGTATGCCCTCTGGCGGATAGCGCACCGCCGACACCATGTGGGCGGCCTGCTCGGCCGTGTCCACCATCGGGATCAGCAGGGTCTGGGCGCCGATATCAAGCAGCTGCTTGATCAATGCCACGTCGCCAGTGACTGGGCGCACGATCGGGTGCGAGGGATACGGCGCCACCGCCTGCAGCTGCTGCAGGATGGCGCGCACATCGTTGGGCGCATGCTCGCTATCGAGCAGCAGCCAGTCGAAGCCGGTGCTGGCGCACAGCTCGGCGGTGTAGGAATTGGCCAGCGATAGCCAGAGGCCGATCTGCGGGTTCTTGGCGGCCAGCGCGGCCTTGAAGCGGTTGTCGTAGCTCATGTTGTCTCCGGTTTCTTGGTGTTGTTCAGCCGGGCAGGCGGCGCGATAGGCTGCCGTGGCGGATGTATTTGATGTTCATGTACTCATCCAGGCCATAGCGCGATCCTTCGCGGCCATAACCGGAATCCTTGATGCCGCCGAACGGCGCGATCTCGGTCGACAATGCGCCGTCGTTGACCGCCACCATGCCGGCCTCGATCGCCTCGGCGACTTCCCAGATGCGGTCGATGTCGCGCGAATAGAAATAGGCGGCCAGGCCGAACGGCGTGGCATTGGCCATCTCCACCACTTCCGCCTCGGTAGCGAACGGCGTGACCGGCACCACCGGGCCGAAGGTCTCCTCGCACGACATGCGCATCGCGGCGGTCACATCGGCCAGCACCGTGGGGGTGAAGAAGTGGCCGTGGGGCGCTTCGGCGCAGGCATGGCGCTGGCCGCCTACCACCAGCCGCGCACCCTGCGCCAGCGCGTCCTTCACGTGCTGCTCCACCTTTTCCACCGCGCGGGCATTGATCAGCGGGCCGATCTCGGCCTTGCCACCTGCGGCCGGGCCGATGGCGAGGCTGCCGACCTTCTCGGCCAGCTTGCCGATGAAGCGTTCATACACCCCCTGCTGCACATAGACCCGGTTGGGGCAGATGCAGGTCTGGCCGGCATTGCGGAACTTGGCCACCATCAGGCCGGCCACCGCGGCATCGACATCGGCGTCGTCGAACACGATGAAGGGCGCATTGCCGCCCAGTTCCAGCGACAGCCGCTTCAGCGTGCCGGCGCTCTCGCGCGCCAGATGCTTGCCGACCGCGGTGGAGCCGGTGAAGGAAATCTTGCGCACCCGGGCATCGGCCAGCCAGACGTCGGCCAGCGGACCGGCGCGCTCGCGCGAGGTGGTCAGCACATTGATGAGGCCGGCCGGCGCGCCGGCCTGCTGCAGCAGGCGCGCCATCGCCAGCGCGGTCAGCGGGGTGTCTTCGGCCGGCTTGCAGACCACGGCGCAGCCGGCGGCAATGGCCGGCGCGATCTTGCGCGCCAGCATGGCCATCGGGAAGTTCCAGGGCGTGATGGCGGCCACCACGCCGACCGGCTGTTTGATCACCAGCAGCCTGTGATTCTGGCTCTGCTGCGGAATAATGTCTCCATCGGCGCGCTTGGCTTCCTCGGCGAACCATTCGATATAGGAAGCGCCGTACGCCACTTCGGTGCGGCTTTCCACCAATGGCTTGCCCTGCTCCAGCGACATCAGCCGTGCCAGGTCTTCCTGGTTGGCCATGACCAGCCCATGCCAGCGCCTGAGCAGCGCGGCACGTTCCTTCGCCACCACATGGCGGAACGCGGCAAAGGCCTGCTGCGCAGCATCCACCGCGGCTTGCGCGTCTTCGGGCGTGCAGTCGGGCACCTCGGCGATCAGCTCGCCGCTGGCGGGATTGGTCACCGCGAGGCGGCGGCCGTCGGCGGCATGGCGCCACTCGCCGTTGATCAGGCTCTGGCTGCACAGCAGCTCGGGGTTGTCGATGTTCAGGGTCATGGCCTATCGAAAAGGAAAAGGGATGGAACGGCGTCGATCCTAAGCGATAGACGCCCGTGGGGCAATGCCGGCATGGCGATTAGCTGACGACGCCCAGATGCCAGGGGATGAATTCATGGTCGCCTAGGCCCAGCAGCTCGCTCTTGGTCTGTGCGCCCGAGGCGGCGCGCAGGATCTCGTCGAAGATGATCTGGCCCATCTGCTGCATAGTCGCCTCGCCGTCGATCACCAGGCCGCAGTTGATGTCCATGTCTTCCTTCAGGCGCTCGTACATCGCGGTATTGCTGGCCAGCTTGATGGTCGGCGCCGGCTTGGAGCCGAACATCGAGCCGCGCCCGGTGGTGAAGCAGATCAGGTTGGCGCCGCTGGCGATCTGCCCGGTGGCGGCCACCGGGTCATAGCCGGGCGAGTCCATGAACACGAAGCCGGCGCGGTCGATCGGCTCGGCATATTCATAGACGCCCTGCAGCGGCGTGGTGCCGCCTTTCATGGCCGAGCCGAGCGACTTCTCGAAGATGTTGGCCAGGCCGCCCTGCTGGTTGCCATGCCCCACCACGCCGTTGAACTGGGCGTTCTGGCCACGTGTGTATTCCTTCCACCATTCAAGCCTGTCGAGCAGCTTCTGGCCCACTTCCGGCGATACCGCGCGCCGGGTCAGCATGTTTTCCACGCCGTGGATCTCCGGCGTCTCGGACAGGATGGCGGTGCCGCCATGGCGCACCAGGATGTCCATCGCCGCGCCCAGCGCCGGATTGGCGGTGATGCCGGAAAAGCCGTCCGAGCCGCCGCATTCCAGGCCCACCTTGATATGGCTGGCCGGCACCTTCTGGCGCTGCACCGCATTGGCGGCCGGCAGCATCTCCCGGATCATCTGGATGCCAGCCTCGATGGTCTGGCGGGTGCCGCCGATTTCCTGCATCACCATCGTGCGCAGCAGGCCGTCTTCCTTCAGGCCCTGCGACGCAACCAGGTCGGCCACCTGGTTGCGCTCGCAGCCCAGGCCCACGATCAGCGCGCCGGCCAGGTTGGGATGGCGGACATAGCCGGCGATGGTACGGCGCAGCACGTCGAAATGGTAGCTGGGCGAGGACATGCCGCAGCCGCTGGTCTGGGCGAACGCGACCACGCCGTCCACGTTGGGATAGTCGGCCAGGCGCTCCGGCGTGAACCATTCGGCGATCTTCTTGATGGCGGTGGCCGAGCAGTTCACCGACGAGAAGATGCCGATGAAGTTGCGGGTGCCGACTTGCCCGTCCGGCCGCACGATGCCCATGAAGGTGGCGCGCTGGCTTTCCGGCACATAGTCGACCGGCCGCACATCCAGGCCGAAGCCAGGGTCGCGCTCGTATTCGCGCAGCTCGATGTTATGCGAGTGCACATGTTCGCCGGCCTCGATGTCGCGCGCGGCGAAGCCGATGATGGTGTCGTACTTGCGGATGGGCGCGCCCTTGGCGATCGCATGCGCAGCCACCTTGTGCCCGGCCGGCACCTGCGCCCGCAGCCGCACGGCGGCGCCGTCAATGTTGATCTGCTGGCCCAGCGACAGCTGGGCCTTGGCGATCAGCACGTTGTCGGTATCGTGCAGCCGGATCAGGCTGCGGGTGTAATGGTTGTCGGTGACGGTATTCATCTGGCTATTCATGAGATGCGGTTAACGGTGTGGATCGCGTGACAATGCTCAACCGTTCTTGATCTGTTCCTTCAGATTGAGCTTTTCGATCAGGCGCTTCTCGTGCACATATTGCGAGAGGACGTACTTGCGGTACTCCTCGGCGTCCTGGTACATCACGGGTGCGTCGATGCGGTCGCACGCCTGCTTGAATTCCGGGCTCAGGATCGCCTTCTTCAGCGCCGAGCGCAGCTTCTCCGCCACCTGCGGCTCCAGCCCGGCCGGCGCGCCGATGCCATTGGGCGCATCCACCACCAGGTTGTAGCCGGCTTCCTTCAGCGTCGGCGCCTTGGCAAAGCGCGGCGGACGCTGCTCGCCCCAGGTCGCCAGCAGGCGCAGCTTGCCCTGCTCCACATACGGCGCCCAGGAACTGGAGTCGGCCAGCGCATCGACCTGGCCGCCCATCAGGTCGGTCAGGGCCGGCGCGCCGCCCTTGTAGGGGATATGGTTCATCTTCGCACCCGCGGCCAGCAGGAACTCCTCCATGCCGACGTGGGTGGCGCCGGCCACGCCGGCGCTGGCGAAGGTCAGCTTGCCGGGATTGGCCTTGGCGGCGGCCACGAGTTCGGCCAGGGTCTTGTAGGGCGAGTCGGCGCGCACCACGATGCCGAAGGTCTGGCCCGATGTGCGGGCCAGGTAGGTGAAGTCCTTCAGCGGGTCGAAGGTCACCGTGCCGAGCTGCGCAAAGCGGGTCACCGAGATCGGGATCTGGCCGATGGTATAGCCGTCCGGCTTGGCCACCGCCAACGCCCGGGCGCCGATCATGCCGGAGGCGCCGGCGCGGTTCTCAAACACCACCGGCTGGCCCAGGTGGTCCGACAGCACCTTGGCCAGCGCGCGCATGGTCACGTCGGCGGTGCCGCCTGCCGGCCATGGGCACAGAAAGGTGATCGGACGGTTCGGATAATCCGACTGCGCCAGTGCCGAGCCCAGCGGCAGCGCGGCGCCGGCCAGGCCTGAAGCCGCGCCCAGCAGCAGTTGACGGCGTTTGATGTTGATGCGGGGTGTATCCATATTGGTCTCCTGTAGCGCCCGGGGGCTGGCTGTGATTTTTCCGGCAATCTTTATGTTACCGGTAACATACGGAGCGTATCGTAATCCAAATTTTTTTACATTGCTACAATCGGAGCCAAAATTATTTTGGAATTTCCCTTGAATAACAATCCGACTGGCAAAGCGCCGGCAGCCGAGCCCATGCCGGCAAAGCGGGCGCGCCGCGGCTCGGGCGGTATCACCTTGCGTGAACTGGCGCAGATGGTGGGCGTGACCAAGGTCACGATCTCCCGCGCGCTCAACACGCCCGAGCGGGTGTCGCCCGAGACCCTGCAGAAAATCCAGGAAGCGGTAAGGCAGACCGGTTACGTGCCCAACCTGGTGGCCGGCTCGCTGGCGTCGAACCGCAGCCGGCTGGTGATGGCGCTGGTGCCTTCGCTGGCCGGCTCGGTATTCCAGGAAACCACCGAGGCCATGACCACCGCGCTGGCGGAGGCCGGCTACCAGCTCCTGATCGGCCAGAGCGGCTATGACAAGGCGCGCGAGGATGCGCTGATCGACGCCGTGATCGGCCGTCGTCCGGCCGGCATCGTGCTGACCGGCGTGATGCATTCGCCGGTATCGCGCGAGCGGCTGCGCGGCGCCGGCGTGCCGGTGGTCGAGACCTGGGACCTGACCGACACGCCGGTCGACATGCTGGTCGGCTTCTCGCATGCCGCGGTCGGCCAGGAAGCGGCGCGTTACCTGCATGCGCGCGGCGCCCGCCATGCGGCGGCGATCACGCCCGGCGACGCCCGCGCGCTGGTGCGCAGCGCCGCCTTCGGCAAGGCCATGCAGGCGCTCTGCAGCCGGCCGGTGCCGGTCTATCCCATGCCCTCCCCGACCCACCTCGGCAATGGCCGTGAGGCGCTGGCGCTGCTGCTGCGGGAGCATCCGGAGACGGATGCAGTGTTCTGCGGCGCCGACAGCCTGGCGCTGGGCGCGCTGATCGAGGCGCGCGCCAGGGGCCTGGCCGTGCCCGGCCAGCTCAAGGTGCTGGGCTATGGCGACCAGAATTTCGCCAGGCATACCGACCCGCCGCTGTCGACCATGCGCATCGACGGCACCCAGATCGGCAAGCTGGCCGCGCGCATGCTGGTGGATCGCATCGAGGGGCGCGCGGTGGCGCAGAAGAGCGTGGACGTGGGTTTCGAGCTGGTGGAGCGGGACAGCACATAGCGGGCTGCCCAGCCCGGATCACTCAAGGTCCTTGCCATGGCGCTTCCTCCACAGCAGTTCGCCGACGAACAGCAGGAACACGATGCCGACGCCAAGCGCGCCGAACCACATCGCCAGGCTGTCGTGGCCGGTGACGATGGCCAGCGCCTGGGCCGACATGGCGGCGCCAACCACGAAGGCGCCGATGCGCTGCGGCCCCTGCATTGCTTTCAGAAACGAGATGACGGCCAGGAAGATGGACGAAATCAGCCAGAGCAGGTTTTCAGGCGCCATGGATCATTCTTCATTGACAAGGTGCTCCGACCATACCACGCTGGCCCGCCGGCGGGTTGTCTGGCGGCGAAAAAGCCAGGCCGACGAGCTGCACGGGGACAGCCGGTCTCAGGACCACCCCGCGCAGGCAGAGGAGATTGTGCTTACCCGGCGCTCTGGACACCGTGGCGGGACCATGGCGCCCGTCGGGCCGTTGCATATCCCATGGAAGCGGCCTAACGCAGGCTTGTTCAGTGCAGCCTTGATTGCGGTTTGGCGGATGGCCTATCATCCGGCTCGATGCCTCCATCGTCACGCGCTTATCCGCCGCCCTGCCAGGAAGCAGTGCTTCCAGCCGTCCAATGATGCCAGCCATGAACTGCCTCAGTTAATGACGGTTGCTGAAAAGCTCCGGCGTCACGGTTGCGCTTGAATTGCGCCTCCGTAACTGCCGATTCCGTTCAAGAATTGAAGCGACTTGCCTGCGGTGGTCATCGTTGACTTTGTGCTTGTCCAGATGCAGTGCAGTCAAAACGACATTCATCTTCGCCGCTTCCAACAGGGCAGCCGCCCCAGCATTGCCGATGTCATTGAGTTTGAGATCAAGGGTGAGCAAGGCGCGATTGATTTCCAGCGCTTCCGACAAGGCAACCGCTCCAGCAACGCCGACGCTGGTGCCTTGGAGGCCAAGATCGACCAGGGTGCGATTGACCTTCAGCGCTTCCGAAAGGAAAGCTGCTCCAATGCTGCCGATCGAGTTGGCTCCAACATTCAGTCTGCCCAGAGTACGGTTGACCTTCAGCATTTCCGACAGAGCAGCCGCTCCAGCAGGGCCGATTTCGTTGCCGACGACAGCAAGCGTGCCCAAAGTGGAGTTGACCTTCAACGCTTCCGACAGGGCGACCGTTCCAGCAAGGCCGATCGAGTTGATTCCGACATCAAGAGTGGCGAGGGTGCGATTGACCTTCAACGTTTCCGAAAATGCCGTTGCCCCGGCATCTTCGATTAGGTTGTAATGAAGATCAAGCTCGGCCAGAGTGTCGTTGACCTTCAGTGCTTCCGCCAGGGCAGCCGCTCCAGCAACGCCGATGCGGTTTCTTGCGAGAGCAAGCGTGACCAGGGTACGATTGACCCTCAACGCTTCCGATAGAACAGCCGCTCCAGCATCGTCGATCGCGTTGTAGCCGAGAAGAACCATGCCCAGGGTACGGTTGACCTTCAGCGCCCCTGCTAGGGCAGCCGCTCCATCGGCGCCGATCTCGTTGCTGATGAGATTAAGGGTGCCCAGGGTGCAGTTGACCTCGAGTGCCTCTGACAGCGCAATTGCTCCGGCATCACCGATACAGTTGCTGAAGAGGTTAAGAATGTCCAGGGTACTGTTGACCTTCAGCGCCTTTGACAGCGCAGCTGCTCCAGCACTGCCGATAGCGTTTTCTCTCAGATTAAGCGTGACAAGGGTGCGATTAACCTCCAGTGCTTCCGACAGAGCGGTGGCACCATCACCCTTGATGTAGTTTTGTTGAAGAGCAAGCGTGCGCAGGCTGCGATTGACCTTCAGCGCTTCCGCCAGCGCAGCCGCACCAGCATCGTCGATGTTGTTGGATTTAAGATAAAGCGCGACCAGGGTGCCATTGACCTTCAGCGCCCGCGCCAGCGCAGCCGCACCGGCATTGCCGATTTCGCTGGATTTGAGGCTGAGTGTGGCCAGGGTACGATTGACTTTCAGCGCTTCTGAGAGGGCAGCCGCCAGATCTGGGCCAAAAAAAACTGCGGTGTCGGATGCCGTTGAGTCGCTATGCTCGCCCGATATAAAAAGATCCTGTACCTCACACTGAGGATCCTGCAACCATGCCGTGAGCGCCTGAAGCGTCTCCCTACTCACCGTACACTTCAATTCCAGGCGGCCATCCACAACCAATTCCCTCAGCCGACGCACCTCGGTCTGCACTTCCTCGCCATCGTACCTTGCCCGCTTGGCGGCTTTCGATTCCAGCCCCGCCTCGCTCGCCGTCCTTTTGCCGATCATCACCGGACAGGTACTTTCCGCAATCGTCGCTCCCTGAGACTCGCCCTGCATCGCAGCGAACTGGCTGGACACTGCGCTGGCAGTGTCGCGCGACGCAAGCACAGGTTGAGTCGGCTGTGCAGCCGGCACGTGTTCTCCTTGTCCCGGGTCAGCAAGGGGCGGCGCGCCGCCATTGAACAAAGCTGGGTTGTTACTTGAACGCAAAGTATTGAAAGACGGTTCACTCATGGCTCACTCCGCAAGGTGGATAAAGGACTACCGTGAAGCTGAGAGCGTTAGCAACACCACACCGTAATCCGTTCCTTCTCAAGCCACGATGGAAAAGGCGCCAGGATCAGTTGCCCAACATGATGGGAGCTGCTGTTTACGGCCGCGGTAAGGCATCCACAAACAGCATGCGCCGGCGATGGCGTGGGACGATGGGCTTGGATCGGCGCCCTGAGCCAACGCGCCGGGCGCAATCCAGGCATGGCCGACGCGGGATGCTGCAACTGCAGCTTGCCTCGCTAGCCCAGGCGGCAATACCGTTGCAGCTTATTGCCCGGCAGCCTGTGCCATGCCAGCCCCCTTACTGCAGCCGCGGCGACGCCGCCGGCACCGGCAACGCTGCCCCAGCCGCATTGCCATCCAGCCGGAACACACTGACCGTCTCGGCCAGCCGGCCCGACTGCATCTTCAGCGACTCGGCCGCCGCCGCCGTCTCCTCCACCAGGGCCGCGTTCTGCTGCGTGACCTGGTCCATCTGACTGATCGCCTGGTTGACCTGCTCGATGCCAGCGCTCTGCTCGCTGCTGGCGGCGCTGATCTCGGCCATGATATCGGTTACCCTCCTGACGCTGCCAACCACTTCCTGCATCGTGCTGCCGGCCTGCGCCACCAGCCTGCTGCCGGCGTCGACCTTTTCCACCGAGTCGCCGATCAGTTCCTTGATTTCCCTGGCGGCGGCGGCGCTCTTCTGCGCCAGGCCGCGCACCTCGGTAGCTACCACGGCGAAGCCGCGGCCCTGCTCGCCGGCACGCGCCGCTTCCACCGCCGCGTTGAGCGCCAGGATGTTGGTCTGGAACGCAATGCCGTCGATGACCGAGATGATGTCCACGATCTTGCGTGCCGACTCGTCGATCGCGCCCATGGTATCGACCACTTCTGCCACCACCGCGCCGCCCCTGACGGCCACGTCCGATGCCGCCACCGCGAGCTGGCTGGCCTGGCGCGCGTTGTCGGCGTTTTGCCTGACGGTGGAAGTCAGCTCTTCCATCGATGAAGCGGTTTCCTCCAGCGAGCCGGCCTGCTGCTCGGTGCGGGCGGACAGGTCGCTGCTGGCGACCGAGATCTGGCCCGATTCGGCGGCGATGGCATCAGTGCCGCTGCGCACTTCGGCAACGATGCGCACCAGGCTGTCGCGCATTTCACCGATCGAGTACATCAGGCTGGAACGGTCGCCGGCCTTCACCGCGACACGCGCGGCGAGGTCGCCGCGGGCGATGCTGGCCGCCACCGCGGCCGCCTGCGCCGGTTCGCCGCCCAACTGCCGCAGCAGGCCGCGCGCGATCCACGCCGCCAGGCCGCCGGCCGTGGCCAGCGCCGCCGCGATCAGCAGCATGATCCAGTTGCGCGCCTGCCCGTAGACGCGTTCGGCTTCCCTGTGACTGGCTGCGACGGCCTCGCTGTTGAAGCGCAGCAGCGCATTGCTCTGCGCGACCACGGCATCGAAGGATTTGCCCGACACCACGCGCACCTGTTTGGCGAGGTCGATATCGCGTCCGCCCAGATTGCCCTTGGTGGCATTGAGCGTCTTGTCATGGTCGGCCTGGTAGCGCTTGATCTGCTGCAGCAGGCCATCGAGCGCCTTGGCTTCCTCATTTCCCTTGGCGCGCGCCGTATAGGCGGCGATGCTGCGCTCGACCTGGGCGCGCACTTTCACGGCGGACTTCTCTTCTTCGGCAAGCTGTTCCGGCGTCTGTGCAATCACATAGCTCAGCTCGCGCTCGCGCAGGTTGTTCAGGCCGTCATTGAGTTCGTTGATGATCTGCATCCCTGGCAGCGTGCCTTCGGCTAGCTGGACTTCGGCGGCATTGATGCTGGCCAGTTGCCTGATGGCGAAAACGCCGATGATCATGCTTGCTGCGATGCCGGTGCCGGCGACCAGCGCCACGCGCTTGGCGACGGATAAATCGTGAATGGCCATGTCTCTGTTGTAATAAGTCTGATGCGTGAAAGGGAGGCGCCGGCCGCGGACAGCGCCCATCCTTCCTATAACGGCAACGTTCAGACATTCTTTATATCAACAACAATTGCGCGACCGGTGTGGGCCAGCTCGCTGACCATGGCGGCCGGCCCGGGGCGTGCGAACATATAGCCCTGGTAGCGGTGGCAGCCGATGCTCGCCAGGAAGTCGCGCTGCTCGGCAGTCTCGACGCCTTCCGCGATGACGCCCAGGCCCAGCGCGGTGCCCAGCGCGACGACGCTTCTGGCGATCACGGCGTCGTTCGGGTCGGTCAGGATGTCGGCGACGAAGGATTGATCGATCTTGAGCTGGTCGAGCGGCAGCCGCTTCAGGTAGGACAGCGACGAGTAACCGGTGCCGAAGTCATCCAGCGCAAAGCACACGCCGAGGTCGCGCAGCAGGCGCATCTTGGCTATGGTGTCCTCGATGTCCTCGATCATCATGGTCTCGGTCAACTCGATCTTGAGCCTGGACGGCTGCACGCCCGTCTGCCCGAGCAGATCGCTTACCTGCTGGGCAAACGTGGCGTCGCGGAACTGGCGGGCGCTGACGTTGACCGATATCTGCAGTTGCGCAAGCACAGGATCGCCGCTCCATTCGGCCAGTTGCAGGCATGCCTCGCGCAGCACCCATGCACCGATCTGCAGGATCAGGCCGGACGATTCGGCTACCGGGATGAAGAGTCCGGGCGGCACCGCGCCGCGTTGCGGATGGTGCCAGCGCAACAGCGCCTCCGCCCCTATCATCCGGTTCTCGCCGTCAAATTGCGGCTGGTAATGCAGCATCAGCTGCTTGCTTGCCACCGCTTCCCGGAGGTCCAGTTCCAGCGAGGTGCGCAGGTTCAGCGCGCGTTCCATTTCCGGCTGGAAGAAGCACAGGGTATTGCGGCCTGCCTTCTTGGCCTGGTACATCGCCAGATCGCCGCGTCGCAGCAGGTCCTGCGCAGACAGGCCGGCGCCGGAAAACAGCGCAATCCCGATGCTGCAGGTGGTGTGGTGGCTGCCGCCGGACAAGGCATAGGACTGGGTCACCGCGGCGAGCACCTTGCGCGCGGCCACATGGCTCTGCTGCGTTGCCGCCTCTTCGCTCGCGCCCATGTCTTCCATCAGGATCACGAACTCGTCGCCCCCGAGACGGGCGATGGTGTCGGCGTCCCGGCTGCTATGGGAGAGACGCTGGGCAATCTGCTGCAGGAACTGGTCGCCGACCTCATGCCCGAGCGTGTCGTTGAGGTCCTTGAAGTTGTCCAGGTCGATGAACAGCAGCGCGCCCAGGCGGCCGTGGCGCGCATTCATCGCCAGCGCATGCTGGATCCGGTCCAGCAGCAGGCGGCGGTTGGGCAGCCCGGTCAGCGGATCGTAGAAGGCCAGCCGCATGGCCTGGTCCTGCACCAGCTTGCGTTCGGTGATGTCGGTCTGGGTGCCGACATAATGGCTGATGGTGCCGTCGGGCGCCGGCACCGCCGTCACCGTCAGCCAGGCCGCGAAATGTTCGCCTCCCTGTTTTCTGGTCCAGATCTCGGATTGCCAGCGGCCGCTTCGTTGCACCGTCTCCCACATCGAGGCGCTCTGGTCCAGCACGCTGTCCTCCAGCGTAAAAGGCGGAATCATGCGCTCCGGCAGGGTGTCCGGAACATAGCCGGTCATGTCGGTATAAGCCTGGTTGACCTCGATGACCTTGCGGTCCGGCCCGATGACGAACATGGCTTCCTGCGACTGGAACACGGCCGCGGCTATGCGCAGCGACTGCTCGCTCCTGCGCAGCGCCAGCGTGCGTGCCGCCACCTCCCGACGCAGATAGGCGGCTGCGCCGAATGCGCAAAGCAGCAGCATCGCGCCCCCCATGGCCCACCACAGCCCGGGCGGGATGCGCGTCTCGCCGCCCTGCTGCCAGTGGCGCAGCGTGTCGAAGTAGAAGGAATGCGGATTGGCCTGCCATTCGACCAGTCGACGGTCGATTGCGGCCAGCACATCGCCGTTGCGGCCCTTGCCCGTCGCAAAAAACAGCCGCACCGGCTGAAACACGATGGGCGTGTCGCGCAGGCCGTTGTCATGCGCATTGAAATCGCCGAAATACTTGTTGGCGATGGCCGCATCCGCTTCCCCGTTGCCGGCCATGCGGAAGGCCTGGGCCAGGTCGTCTGCAGGCACGAAGGTCACCTGGATACTGGAATGACGCAGCAGTTCGTTGAAGTACGCCTGCTGCACGCTGCCGCGCAGCAGGGCAACGCGCTTGCCGTTCAAGTCGAACAGCGAATTGATCGTCACGTCGCGGCGGCGGTAGATCAGCGACCAGCTGAACAGCGCCGGCGTCGCATGGAAATCCAGTACCTCTGCCCTTTCAGTGGAATAGGCGACGTCCGGCAGCAGGTCGAGTTCGCCGGCTTCCAGCGCGGCGAGGCACTGCTGCCATTGACATGGCACGAATTGCAGCTGCCACCCTTCTTGCGAGGCGATCCGCTGTACCAGGTCGATGAAGATACCGCCCGGCTTGTCACCCTGCTGCATGAAGATCTTGGGCGGATTGTCATACACGCCCAGCCTGACGTCGCGTGCGATCGCAACGCGCGCCGGGCCGGCAAGCACTGCGGTCAGCAGGACCAGCAGCCACATCGCCGCGCGCGCGGTCAGGCCCGCCAGTGCCGGCTGGAGCGAAGGGTCGGGCTTGTTGTCGAAAGGCTGCTGCATGCGGTATGCCGGGCAGCGCCATGCGCGCCCCTGCTCGGGATCGTCGTTACCAAAAGACATCCCGCATGGTAAGCGAAATGCAGGCTGGACAGTTTGAATTGACGAATGCCGTGAAGGGTAAACCGCCCTGTCCCGGCAATGAGTGGCCGAGACAGGGTGACTTTAGTTGACTTGAGGTTTCGTTTTTAACCCAAGGTTACGGGCGGAGAGGATCGAGGGCCGAGGCCAGCACGCGGGCGACATGGATGGCCTTTCTGCTGGTGCCGTCCTCGATCTGGTGCCGGCAACTTGTGCCGTCGGCCACCAGCAGCGTATCCGCAGCGGCCTTGCGCACCGCAGGGAACAGCGACAGCTCCCCCATGGCCTGCGAGGCCTCGTAGTGCTCGGCCTCGTAGCCGAAGCTGCCGGCCATGCCGCAGCAGGACGACTCGATCATGGACACCTGCAGCTGCGGTATCCAGCCCAGCACGGTCTGCACCGGCCGCACCGCGTCGAACGCCTTCTGGTGGCAGTGGCCATGCACCAGCGCGCTGCCGGTGGCCAGTGGCTTCAGCGCCAGCGCCAGGCGGCCGGCCGCCTTCTCGCGCACCAGGAATTCCTCGAACAGGAAGGAAGAGGCAGCGAGCTTTTCCGCTTCTTCGCCATAGCCGTAGTTCAGGAATTCATCGCGCAGCGACAGCAGGCAGGACGGTTCCAGGCCCACCACGGCCACGCCCCGTTCCACATAGGGCAGCAGCGCATCCAGGCTGCGCCGCGCCTCGGCCTTGGCTTCGTCGACCATGCCGGCCGCCAGGTAGGTGCGGCCGCAGCACAGCGGCCGTTCGCCGGCGCGGGCGTTGAAGTGCACCGTGTAGCCGGCCGCTTCCAGCACGTCGCGCGCGGCGGCGGCGTTTTCCGGCTCCATGTAGTTGTTGAAGGTGTCGACGAACAGCAGCACTTCCCTGCCGCCAGCCTGCGCCGGGCGTGACACTGCGCCGGACAGGAAGGACTTTTTGAAGCGCGGGAAGGCCCGTTGCCTGGCCAGGCCCAGCCTGCCCTTGACCCAGCCCGACAGCACCGGCACGCCATCGGCCGCGGCGAGCAGCCGGCCGAAACGGCTGGCCAGCGGCGCATAGCGCGGCATGGTCGCCACCATCCTGTCGCGCAGCGTCGTGCCGTGTTTGGCTGTCCAGGCGGCGCGTGCCTCGACTTTCACCTTGGCCATGTCGACCCCGGTCGGGCAGTCGCGCTTGCAGCCCTTGCAGGAGACGCACAGGTCCAGCACTTCCTTGACTTCCGGGCTGGCCAGGCCTTCATTGCCGAGCTGGCCGGAGATGGCCAGCCGCAGGGTGTTGGCGCGGCCCCGGGTGACGTGCTTTTCATCGCGCGTGACGCGGTAGCTCGGGCACATGGTGCCGGCGTCGAACTTGCGGCAATGGCCGTTGTTGTTGCACATCTCCACCAGCTTGGCCAGGCCGCCGGTGCGGTCGCCACCGGTGCCCGGCGCACTTTCCTCGCCGGTCAGCGGGTTGCGCGTGACGTTCCATGCCGACCAGTCCAGCCGGGTTTCCAGCGGCTGTTCCTGGTAACCCGGCGCGAAGCGGAAATTGACGGCGTCGTCCATCTTCGGCGGCCGCACGATCTTGTCCGGGTTGAAGCGGTTGTCGGGGTCGAACAGGTCCTTGATCTCGGAGAAGGCCTGGTTGATGCGCGGGCCGTACTGCCACGCCACCCATTCGCCGCGGCACAGGCCGTCGCCATGTTCGCCGGAATAGGCGCCCTTGTATTTGCGCACCAGCGCGGAAGCCTTTTCGGCAATCTCCCGCATGTCCTTCGCGCCATTGCGCCGCATGTCGAGGATGGGCCGCACATGCAGGGTGCCGACGCTGGCGTGGGCATACCAGGTGCCCTCGGTGCCATAGCTGTGGAACACCTCGGTGAGCTGGCTGGTGTACTCGGCCAGGTGCGCCAGCGGCACCGCGCAGTCCTCGATGAAGGACACCGGCTTGCCGTCGCCCTTCATGCTCATCATGATGTTCAGGCCGGCCTTGCGCACTTCCCACAGCGCCTTCTGCTGGTTCGCGTCAGGCATCTGCACCACCGAGCCCGGCAATGACAGGTCGCCCATCAGTTCGTCGAGCTGCGCCAGCTTCACTGTCAGCGCGGCCAGATCGTCGCCGGCGAACTCCACCAGCAGGATGGCCTGCGGCTGGCCCACCAGCGCGCGCCGTATTACCGGCTCGAAGGCGGGATTGGTCAGCGACAGGTCGATCATGGTGCGGTCCACCAGTTCGACCGCGGTTGGACCCAGCTTCACGATGTGCTGGGTCATGTCCATGGCCTGGTAGAAGGTCGGGAAGTTGACCACGCCCAGCACCTTGTGGGTGGGCAGCGGCGCCAGCTTGAGCGTGATCTGGCGGCTGTAGGCCAGCGTGCCTTCCGAGCCCACCAGGATATGGGCCAGGTTGGCGCTGCCGTCGTCGGTGTAGGCGCGCGGATTCTGGCAGTCGAACAGGTCGATGTTGTATCCCGCCACACGGCGCAGCACCTTGGGCACTCGCTCGATGATCTCGTCGCGCTCGCGGCGCGCGATGTGCTCGATGCCGGCCATGATGGCGCCGATGCGGCCATCGCGTGCCATGCCTGCCTCCGGACCGAACCAGCCCTGGGTGCCATCGGCCAGCACGGCGTCCACCGCCAGCACGTTGTGCACCATGTTGCCGTATTCGATCGAACGCGAGCCGCAGGAATTGTTGCCGGTCATGCCGCCGATGGTGCATTGCGCGGCGGTAGACACGTCAACCGGAAACCACAGGCCATGCGGCTTGAGCCATGCATTCAGATGGTCCAGCACCATGCCCGGCTCCACTGTCACCGTGCGCGCCTCGCGGTCGAACGCAACCACCTGGTTGAGCCACTTGCTGTTGTCGATGACCAGCGCCTCGCCCACGGTCTGGCCGCACTGGCTGGTGCCGGCGCCACGTGCAAGCACCGCCGCCCCGTGATGACGGGCCACGTCCAGGCAGCGCAGCAGGTCCTGCTGGTCGCGCGGCACCGCCACGCCCAGCGGCATGATCTGGTAGATCGAGGCGTCGGTGGCATAGCGGCCGCGGTCGGCGCGGCCGAACAGCACGTCGCCGCGCAGCTCCTGCCGCAACTGCCTTTCCAGCGGGCTGGCCGCAGCAGCAGCGCCGGGTGGCATGAAATGGAGTGGCTTGGTATGCATGTCTGCGTTTCCTGGTCTGTGCGTTGCGGCGGCGTTTCAGGCCGCCTGTCAGGCCGCCTGTCTGCGCGCCTGGTCCTTGCCGCTCATCAGCTGCTCCATCGCCGCATTTACGCCGCTGCCGGCCAGTTGCACGCCGGCCAGCTTCAGGCCCATCTCGCAGCCCGACAGCGTTGCCATCAGCGTCAGGTCATTGGCTTCGCCGAGGTGGCCGATGCGGAACATGCGGCCCTTGAGCTTGCCCAGGCCGGTGCCCAGGGACATGTCGAAGTTGTCGTAGATGATGCGGCGCACCTGGTCGGCATCGACGCCTTCCGGCATCACCACGCCGGTCAGGATGGGCGAATACACATTCGGGTCGGCGCACTGGATCTCCAGGCCCCAAGCGCGCACGGCGGCGCGGGCGGCGGCGGCCAGGCGCTGGTGGCGGGCAAACACATTGTCCAGGCCTTCGCCGAGGATCATCTCCAGCGCTTCGTGCAGGCCGTACAGCAGGTTGGTGTTCGGGGTATAGGGCCAGTAGCCGGTCTTGTTCATCTCGATGATGTCGGTCCAGTCCCAGAAGGCGCGCGGCAGCTTTGCATTCTTGCTGGCCGCGATGGCCTTCTTCGACACCGCATTGAAGCTGATGCCGGGCGGCAGCATCAGGCCCTTCTGCGAGCCGGACACCGTGACGTCCACGCCCCATTCATCGTGCCGGTAATCCGCCGCGGCCAGGCCGGAGATCGTGTCGACCAGCAGCAACGCCGGATGGCCGGCGGCATCGATGGCGCGGCGCACCGCGGCGATGTCGGAAGTGACGCCGGTCGAGGTTTCGTTATGGACCACGCAGACTGCCTTGATCTGATGATCCGGGTCGGCCTTCAGGCGCGCCTCGATCTGGTCGGCCTGAACGCCGCGGCGCCAGCCCTCGATGCCCGGCAAGCCAAGGAACTCGGGCTTCAGGCCAAGCGCCTCGGCCATCTTCTTCCACAGCGTGGCGAAATGGCCGGTCTCGTACATCAGCACATGGTCGCCAGGGCTCAAAACATTCGACAGCGCCGCCTCCCATGCGCCGGTGCCGGAAGCCGGATAGATAATGACCGGCTGCTCGGTCTTGAATATCTTCTTGATGCCTTCCAGCACCTTCAGACCCAGCGCGCCAAATTCCGGACCGCGATGGTCGATGGTGGGATAGCTCATCGCCCGCAGGATGCGGTCGGGTACCGGGCTCGGGCCAGGGATCTGCAGGAAGTGGCGGCCGGCGGGATGGAAGTCGAGGGTCAGCATGGGTGTCCTTTGTCTCTTCTTTTGAATTTTGAATACAAAATACTTTAACAGCGAGTCGCACTTGCGTAAACTGCTTTATGCACTAGGCATCTACTGGCGTGTTGGAAAGTTCGGGCGATTTCCTTGACTGATTGTTTCCATCGGGAAGGCAGGCAAGCCGCAGACCGGCGGCCGAGGTTGACTTGCAGGTACTTCGGTTAAAATACCGCCTATCGGAGGTTTAGTATGCAAAATACAGAGAACAATGGGATGGAAGAAGGCCGCGTGCTGGTCACCAGGGTCGAACGCCAGCGGCTGCACGATACGGTAGTCAATCACTTGCGCAACCTGATCATCGAGGGTGCGCTGGCTCCCGGCATGAAGCTCAACGAACGCGAACTCTGCGAAACCCTGGGCATTTCCCGCACCCCGCTGCGCGAGGCGATGAAGGTGCTGGCGGCCGAGGGCCTGATCGACACCTTCCCGAACCGCGGCGCCTTCGTCTCGCGCATGTCGGAGAACGAGATCTGGGAAACCTTCGAAGTGATGAGCGGCCTGGAAGCGATGTCAGGCGAACTGGCCGCCGCGCGCATCACGCCGATGGAGATTGCCGACATCAAGGCGCTGCATTATGCGATGCTGGCCTGCCGCGCGCAGAACGACCTGCCCGGCTATTACAGCCGCAACCAGACCATACACAACAAGATCAATGAAGCCGCCCGCAATTCGGTGCTGCGCCAGATGTACCTGTCGATGAACCGTCGCCTGCTGGCGCTGCGCTTCAAGTCCAATTTCCAGCCAGGCAAATGGGACAACGCGATCCAGGAACACGAGGAAATGATCAAGGCCCTGGAAGCTCGGGACGGCGTACGCCTGGGCAGTCTGCTGCGCCAGCACCTGCTGGAAAAGCGCGACGCGGTAATCAAGGGCCTGGCGGCGCCGGGAGCGGCGCGGGCCGAGCAGGAAGCCAAGGCATCGCCCGCAGCGGCCTAATTCGCGGCCGCAGAACGTCAATACAGCAAGGTTCAGGGGTTCTGGACCGGCGGTTTTCGTTGATGTCATCCGGATAAACAAAGAAACTTGCCAGGCAAGCGGCGTGCTACATGTAGGCGGCTTAATAAAAATAGTGGCTTCAGGTTCTGTTGGTCCAGACATCGGTGCAATGCCCTTCAGGGAAGTACACGTTATGAAAGCAGCCGTTGCAGCTGTCCTTGCCATACGCGCAGCGACAGTTGCCGTTGCCGTTGCCGTTGCCGTTGCCGTTGCCGTTGCCGTTGCCGTTGCCGTTGCTTTTGAAGTGGCCGTTGCAGTGAAGTCCCGTTGAGCGCGCCGTGTCAGCGGTACCCGGAGCGGGAAAAGGTGCGGCGTCTGTCTGAGCCAAGCGCAGCTTGGCGAGTTTAGCCGCGCCCCGCTCCGGGTACCGCTGGCACGGGCACCCCGCGCAGCGGGGCGCGATCATCGGGTCGCCTTTTTTGGTTACTTTTTTGGCGAAGCAAAAAAGTGACCCGGCCGCCGGGACGGACTCCCGGCTTGTCTCCACGGCAGTGCAACCGCCTTGCGTCACCTGGCAAGGCCCGGGCAGCACTGTCGGTGTTGTCTTTGACGTGTTCGTTGAACATGGCTTAACGTCAAAAGCAACTGCTGCTTCGCAGTGACGTCTTTACGCCGGGTGAAACAAGCCCACTGCACTGTCGTCATGACCAGGCCGGGTGTTCGCCCCGGCGGGCGAGTCACTTTTTTGCTTCGCCAAAAAAGTAACCAAAAAAGGCGACCCCGACTGTGCCGCCCCGCTGCGCGGGGTTCCCGTGACGGCGATGCCCGGAGCGGGGCGCGGCTAAACTCGCTCCGCTGCGCGGCGCTCAGACAGACGCCGCACCTTTTCCCGCTCCGGGCATCGCCGTCACGGCGGTACACAGACGGGGACCCTAACTGCAACGGCAACTGCAACTGCAGAAGCAGAAGCAGAAGCAGAAGCAGAAGCAACCGCAACGGTCGCCTCTATTCCCGCACCACCGCAATACCCAAACCACATTCCCCCGCTATTCCCGGAAATAACCCCGGGCGCCAGCAACTCAATTACCCATCCAAAAAACGGGACCGCTATTCTCCAACCTTTCCATACCCCCCGCCCCCCGGCGTCTCGATCACGAACACATCGCCCGACTGCATCTCGGTCTTGTCCACGTGCCGCAGTTCATCCGTGCCGCCATCGGCCCGCAGCACGTAGTTGCGCCCTTTCGCGCCCGGCTCGCCGCCAGCCATGCCGAACGGCGCATGCAGCCGGTTATTCGACAGGATGGAAGCCGTCATCGGCTCCAGGAAGCGCACCTTGCGAATGCCGCCGTTGCCGCCATGCCATTTGCCGTCGCCGCCGGTGCCAGGATTGATCTCGTAGCTCTCCAGCCTGACCGGGAAGCGGAACTCCAGGATCTCCGGGTCGGTCAGGCGCGAGTTGGTCATGTTGGTCTGCACCACGTCGGTGCCGTCGAAGCCCTCGCCGGCGCCGGAGCCGCCGGAGATGGTTTCATAGTACTGGTAGCGATCGTTGCCGAAGGTGAAGTTGTTCATCGTGCCCTGTGACGCAGCCATCACGCCCAGTGCGCCATACAACGCATTGGTGATGCAGGTGGAGGTCTCCACGTTACCCGACACGACGGACGCCGGATAACGCGGGTTCAACATCGAGCCTTCCGGAATGATCACGTTCAGCGGCTTGAGGCAGCCGGCGTTGAGCGGTATGTCGTCGTTGACCAGTGTGCGGAATACATACAGCACCGCCGCCATGCAGACCGCCGAAGGCGCATTGAAGTTGTTGGCCAGCTGGGGCGAGGTGCCGGTGAAATCGATGTCGGCGCTGCGCGTTGTCTGATCTACCCTGATCGCCACCTTGATCACCGCGCCGTTGTCGAGCGCATAGGTGTAGGCGCCGTCATGCAGCGCCGTAATCACGCGCCGCACCGCTTCCTCGGCATTGTCCTGCACATGGCCCATGTAGGCCTGGACCACGTCCAGCCCGAAGTGGGCCACCATCTTGCCCAACTCTTCCACGCCCTTCTGGTTGGCGGCGATCTGCGCCCGCAGGTCGCCCATGTTCTGTTCGGGATTGCGGGCCGGATGGCGGGCGCCGCAGAGCAGCGCACGGGTCTCGGCTTCGCGCAGGCGGCCGGCTTCCACCAGCTTGAAGTTATTGATCAGCACGCCCTCTTCCTCGATCACCGTGGAATCCGGCGGCATCGAACCCGGCGTGGTGCCGCCGATGTCGGCGTGGTGGCCGCGTGAACCGACGTAGAACAGGATGTCGTTGCCGGCCTCGTCGAATACGGGCGTGATCACGGTAACATCCGGCAGATGGGTGCCGCCGTGATACGGATCGTTGAGCATGAACACGTCGCCCGGCCGCATTGCGCCGCGGTTCTCCTGCATCACCGTCTTGATGCTCTCGCCCATCGAGCCCAGGTGCACCGGCATGTGCGGCGCATTGGCGATCAGGTGCCCGGCGGCGTCGAAGATGGCGCAGGAAAAGTCCAGCCTTTCCTTGATATTTACCGAGTAGGCGGTGTTCTGCAGCCGCAGCCCCATCTGCTCCGCGATCGACATGAACAGGTTGTTGAAGATCTCCAGCATCACCGGGTCGGCGCTGGTGCCCAGCGCGCGCCGCTCCGGACGCGCCTCGATCCGGGTCAGCACCAGATGGTCCAGCGCAGTGACTTCGGCCTGCCAGCCCGGCTCCACCACGGTGGTGGCATTGGCTTCGGCGATGATGGCCGGACCGCGGATCAGGTCGCCGGGGCGGGTGTCGTCGCGCCGGAACATGCCGGCCTCATGCCAGGCGCTGCCGGAGTAGAAGCGCAGCGCCTGCGCCGCACGCAGCGGCCCCTGGCGCGCCGGGCGCGATGCCGGCCGCTCGCGCGGTGCATCCGACGGCCCGACCGCCTCGACCGACACCGCCTCGACGATCAGGGCCTTGCCCTGCATCAGGAAGGAGAAGCGCTTGCGATAGGCTGCTTCGAAGCCGGACTGCATCTCCGGCAGCGTGCCGAACGGCACTACCAGCGCCGAATCGGTGCCTTCATAGCGCAGATGAACCCGGCGCAGTTCAATGATGCGCTGTGCCGGCACGCCCTGTGCCGTCAGTTCCTGACTGGCCGCCTCCGCCAGCTGCGCCAGCTTCTCTTCCACTTCAACCATCGCGTCATCCGAAAGCCTGGCTTCGACCGCGGCTTCGCGCATCGCGGTCTGGTCGGCCAGCCCCATGCCATAGGCCGACAGCACGCCGCCCAAGGGGTGGCAGAACACCCGCGTCATGCCCAGCGCGTCGGCCACCAGGCAGGCATGCTGGCCGCCGGCGCCGCCGAAGGTGGCGAGCACGTATTCGGTCACGTTGTGGCCACGCTGCACCGAGATCTGCTTGATCGCATTGGCCATGCTGGCGACCGCGATCGCAAGGCAGCCCTCCGCGACCTGCTCGGGCAAGGGCGTCCTGCCGGTAGCCTGGCCGATTTCGGCGGCCATGCGGGCAAAGCCGGTGCGCGCCGCATCCAGGTCCAGCGGCTGGTCGCCGTTGGGGCCGAACACGCTCGGAAAATGCGCCGGCTGGATCTTGCCCAGCAGGACGTTGCAGTCAGTGACGGTCAGCGGTCCGCCGCGGCGGTAGCTTGCCGGACCGGGATTGGCGCCGGCGCTGTCGGGCCCGACCCGGTAGCGCACGCCGTCGAAATGCAGGATGGAGCCGCCGCCGGCGGCCACCGTGTGGATGCTCATCATCGGCGCGCGCATGCGCACGCCGGCGACCTGGGTCTCGAACACCCGCTCGAACTCGCCGGCGTAATGCGAGACGTCGGTCGAGGTGCCGCCCATGTCGAAGCCGATCACCTTGTCGAAGCCGGCCAGTTCGCTGGTGCGCGCCATGCCGACGATGCCGCCTGCCGGCCCCGACAGGATCGAGTCCTTGCCCTGGAAGGCATGGGCGTTGGTGAGGCCGCCGCTGGACTGCATGAACTGCAGGTGCACGCCCGGCATTTCATGCGCCACCTGGTCGACATAGCGCCGCAGGATGGGCGACAGGTAGGCGTCGACCACGGTGGTGTCGCCGCGCGAGATCAGCTTCATCATCGGGCTGGTCTGGTGCGAGGCGGATACCTGGGTATAGCCGATCTCGCGCGCCATCCGCTCGACCGCGGCCTCGTGCGCGGTGTAGCGGTAGCCATGCATGAAGACGATGGCCAGCGCGCGGTAGCCTTCGTCGTAGGCTGCGCGCAGGGCGGACGCCGCGCCGGCCTCGTCCAGCGCCAGCACTGTCTCGCCATGGGCGCCAATGCGCTCGTCGATCTCGATGACCCGGCTGTAGAGCAGTTCCGGCAGCACGATATGGCGGTCGAACAAACGCGGCCGGTTCTGGTAGGCGATGCGCAGCGCATCCCGGAAGCCCCGGCTGATGGCCAGCACGGTGCGCTCGCCCTTGCGCTCCAATAGTGCATTGGTGGCTACCGTGGTGCCCATCTTCACGGCTTCCACCAGATCGGAAGGAATGGGTTCGCCGGCGCCGAGCCCGAGCAGGTGCCGTATGCCGGCCACCGCCGCGTCCCGGTACTGTTCCGGATTGTCGGAGAGGAGCTTGTACGTCGTCAGGCTGCCATCCGGCCGCTTCGCGACGATGTCGGTGAAGGTGCCGCCCCTGTCTACCCAGAATTGCCAGCGTTGCATGCGAGACCACCCTTTCAGTTTGGTTGGCGGGCAGGCCATCGTCTTCTGCCCGGCACCGGCCATGATAGCGGTAGCCGCACGAAACTGGAAAGCGGCTTGCGGTGGCACAAGCTGCATAAACACGCTTGCCCTTGAGAAAAGCAGCCGTTAGCGCTACTCTTGCCGCGCGATTCTTTCCTTAACATGCCAGTCAACAGGGGATCACCCATGCGTTTGAGCAAGCTTGCAGTCGCCTTTTCCCTCATCGGCCTTTGCGCCGCGGCCCAGTCCCAGACCAAGTGGGACATGCCAACCGCCTATCCCGCCAATAACTTCCATACCGAGAACGTGCAGCAGTTCGCCGCCGATGTCGACAAGGCCACCGGCGGCAAGCTCAAGATCACGGTGCATGCGAATGCGTCGCTATTCAAGGCGCCCGAGATCAAGCGCGCGGTGCAGGGCGGCCAGGCGCAGATCGGCGAGATCCTGCTGGCCAACTTCGAGAACGAGAATCCGCTCTATGGCGTCGACGGCATTCCCTTCCTGGCCACCTCCTACGAGGAATCGATGAAGCTGTACAAGGCGTCGAAGAAGGCCCAGAACGACCTGCTGGGCAAGCAGGGCATGATGATGCTATATGCGGTGGCCTGGCCGCCGCAGGGCATCTATTCGAAGAAGCCGATCGAGTCGGCGGCCGACATGCGCGGCCTGAAATGGCGCGCCTACAGCCCATCGACCAGCAAGATCGCCGAGCTGGTCGGCGCGCAGCCGGTCACGGTGCAGGCGTCCGAGCTGTCGCAGGCGCTGGCCACGGGCGTGGTCGAGTCCTTCATGACCTCCGGCTCCACCGGCTACGACTCCAAGGTCTACGAGCAGGTCAAGAACTTCTACGACACCCAGGCGTGGCTGCCGAAGAACGCGGTCATCGTCAACAAGAAGGCATTCGATGCGCTTGACCAGCCGACCCGCGACGCGCTGCTGAAGGCGGCCGAAACGGCCGAGGCGCGCGGCTGGAAGGTGTCGGCCGAGAAGAACGAGTGGTACCTGAATGCGCTGAAGGAAAAGGGGATGACGATCCACAAGCCATCGGCCAAGCTGCAAGCCGACATGAAGCAGGTTGGCCAGGTGATGCAGGCAGACTGGCTGAAGAAGGCAGGGCCGGAAGGCCAGGCCGTGATGGACGCCTATCGCAAGAACTGAGCGGCGCCGACGGCCAGCAAGGAGCATGCATGGCATGGCCCTTGCTGGCTTTTTATTTTCCTGAAAACCGGCCTGATCACGGACCACCATGCGCGCTCTACTCGACAGACTCTATATGGCCGCCGGCTACGCCGCGGCCTTTTTCATGGTGGCCACGCTGCTGATGGTGGTTGCCGGCATCGCCGACCGCGCGCTGGCGCTGGGCTGGCGCGGCACCGACATGTATGCCGGCTATGCGATGGCCGCCTGCGGCTTTCTGGCGCTGGCGCATACCTTCAAGCGCGGCGAGCACATCCGGGTATCGCTGCTGCTGCAGGCGGCGTCGCCGCGGATGCAGCGGGCCATGGAAATCTGGTCGCTGCTCGCGGCCAGCCTGCTGGCCGCCGCCCTGAGCTTTTACTCCATCAAGCTGACCTGGCAGTCCTGGGAATTCCAGGACATCTCCACCGGCAACGATGCCACGCCGCTGTGGATTCCCCAGGTGGCGATGGCAGTGGGCGCGGTCGTGCTGCTGATTGCCCTGCTCGACGAACTGCTGCTGGAGTTGCGTGGCAAGCGGGTGCTGCGGGCAAGCGCCGAGCAATTGCGTAACGAATGAACGCTGGCAACCAAGTAAGGGCAAGGCTTCCATGGATATCCTGATCACCGCGCTGCTCATCGCAGTGCTGTTTGCAATACTCGCTTCCGGCGTCTGGATCGGGCTCGCCCTGTCGGGCGTGGCCTGGATCGCGATGGCGCTGTTCTCTGCCCGTCCCGCCGGGGACGCGATGGCCGTCACCATCTGGGGCGCATCCTCTTCCTGGACCCTGACCGCGCTGCCGCTGTTTGTCTGGATGGGCGAGATCCTGTTTCGCACCCGGCTCTCGGAAGACATGTTCAAGGGCCTGGCGCCGTGGCTGGAAAACGTGCCGGGCCGGCTGCTGCATACCAACGTGATCGGCTGCGCCATCTTTGCCGCGGTGTCCGGCTCGTCTGCGGCCACCTGCGCCACCATCGGCAAGATGACCATTCCCGAGCTGACCCGGCGGGGCTACCCGGAAGACAAGATCATCGGCACGCTGGCCGGCGCGGGCACGCTGGGCCTGCTGATCCCGCCGTCCATCATCATGATCGTCTACGGCGTCTCGGCCAATGTCTCGATCGCGCAGCTGTTCATTGCCGGCATCGTGCCCGGGCTGCTGCTGGCGGCGCTGTTTTCCGGCTACATCGTGGTATGGGCGCTTGGGCATCCGGACGCGATACCGCCGGCGACCGAGAAGCTGAGCTTGCGGCAGAAGCTGCATGCATCGCGCCACCTGGCGCAGGTGGGCCTGCTGATCGTTCTGGTGCTGGGCGCGGTCTACTCGCCCTGGGTCACGCCGACCGAGGCGGCAGCCGTGGGCGTGCTGGGCGCGCTGGCGCTGTCAGCCGCGCAAGGGTCGCTGAACCGGCAAACCTTCATCGACAGCCTGATGGGCGCAACCCGCCTGTTCTGCATGATTGCGCTGATCCTGTCCGGCGCCCAGTTCCTCACGCTGGCAATGGGCTACCTAGGCCTGCCACGCCACCTGGCCGAGTGGATTGCCTCGCTGGGCCTGTCCACCGCGATGCTGATCGCCATGCTGACCGTGTTCTTCATCGTTCTCGGCTGCTTCCTGGATGGGATATCGATGGTGGTGCTGACCATGGGCGTGATCCTGCCCACGGTGGAAAAGGCCGGCATCGACCTGATCTGGTTCGGCGTATTCATCGTGCTGGTGGTGGAGATGGCGCAGATCACGCCGCCGGTGGGTTTCAACCTGTTCGTGCTGCAAGGCATGACCAGCAAGCAGATTCCCTGGATCGCCAGGGTGACCGTGCCCATGTTCCTACTGATCGTTGCCGCACTGGTGCTGATCTACGCGTTTCCCGACCTGGTATTGGGCCTGCCTCGCTCGATGCGCGCCGGCGGATGACGCCAGCGCATGCTGGCCGGCGCGGCCATGGTGGCCGCAGTCGCCTTTCTGGCGCGGCGCCCGGACCGCATGTCCGCGGCATCCTGGTAGGTTATTCGGCAATGAGCCTGGTGCCGACGGTGTTCTCGCACCGGCATGCCGGCCCGACGCATGCAATCCGCCTGCGTGGCGGCGTAGCGGGCGAGCTGTATGCCTTCAGCGCTTTCTGCTTCACCCGTGGGGATGGCGGTGATGCTGCTGGGTAGCGTGCCGGCCTTCATGCTGGCGCTCGTCCGCGCCCCTGGGGGTGCAGGCAGTAGCATTTTGCCTTTGCTATCCGCAGCTTCTTGCAGGCTGGCGTGAGCGGTGGCGCGCTGCTGGCCTGACTGGCTTGGACAAGACCGGGGCACATTGACCCGAGCCCAGGCACGGCGATCGTCGTTGCGGGTTACGACGAAGCGCCGCAGCGCGGTGCCAGAGTCAATCCGACCGGTATCGCCAAGCCAGTCAGGCCAGCAGCGCGAAGGGGACCAGCGCGGGCAGGCCTCGAGGCCGGGATGCCCACCCGCACTGGCTTGCTGCAAGCTTACTGGGGCATGATCACCGAATCGATCGCATGGATCACGCCGTTGTCGGCGGCAACGTCCGCCTTGACGACGGTGGCATTGTCAATGCCTACCTTGCCGCCATTCATGCTCACCGTGATCGGGCTGCCTTCAACGGTCTTGACCTTGCCGGCCTTCACATCACTGGCCATCACCTTGCCCGGCACCACGTGGTAGGTCAGCACCTTGGTCAGCGCTGCCTTGTCCTTCAGCAGCGCGTCGAGCTTGTCCTTGGGGATCTTGGCGAAGGCCGCATCGGTGGGCGCAAACACGGTGAATGGTCCCGGTCCCTTGAGCGTATCGACCAGGCCGGCCGCCTGCACCGCCGTCACCAGCGTGTTGAACGATCCCGCCGACTTGGCGGTGTCGACGATGTCGGCTGCCTGGGACAGGCCGGTTGCGATAGTCAGTGCAGCTGCGATGATGATTTTCTTCATTGTCTACTCCTTCATGTGGACGACAGCACAGCGCAAAAGAGCGCTGCAAACGGAACCATGCGGATCAGCCGGCGTCCGCCGGTTCCGACCGGCGGATGGCCACTGCCTGCCAGGCTCGCCGCTGCTCCTGCTGCACCGGCGTGCTGGTGATGCTGAACCGCTGAGCCTGCAAGTTAGGCGGAAAAATCCTATGCGTCCAGACTTTGTCCCGTTATAATCGGCACATTAACGGTTCAATATCGGTTCACACATGGCAGATTCGATTAAAATCAAGGAAGTTTCCGAAGACCAATCCGAGCGCAAGGGCATGCATCGAACGGGCGTGGCGGCGCGGCTGGCCGGCTTGTCGGTGGAAACCTTGCGGGTCTGGGAACGCCGCTATGCCCTCTCCGACACCGACCGCTCCGTGCATGGGCAGCGGCTTTATTCGACGGAACAGGTGCGCCGCCTTGGCCTGCTGAAGCAGCTGGTGGATCAGGGCCACCCGATCGGCGTGCTGGCCGGCCTGCCGATGCGGCAACTGGAGGAAATGACGGCGTCGCAGACATTGCCCGCGACTGCGACCAAGCAGCTGATGCGGGTGGCGCTGCTCGGGGAAAGCCTGATCCGGCGGCTCGCCGCCGGCGGCCGCGCCAGCCTGGGGCTGGTGGTGCGCGCCAGTTGCGCCCAGCTGGCGCAAGCTGACACGGTATTGCAGGGTGCGGATGCCGACCTGCTGCTGGTGGAGCTGTCCGAACTCGATGACAGTGCCGTGCCGCGGATCGTCGCCGCCCGGCGTGCCTGCGGCGCCGTGGCGGTGGTGGTGCTTTACCGGTTCTGCGCCAGCGCGACGATACGCCAGCTGCGCGCGCAGGGCTGCCTGGTGGCGCGGGTGCCGCCCGAACTGGGCGAGCTGCTGCTGCTGTGCCGGGCGGCGCTGGCGAATGCCCGGCCGCCGCTGCGCGAGCGCGGCCCCGCCGCCGAAGCGCCGCGTCCGCGCCGGTTCAGCGACGAGGCGCTGCTGGACATGGCCGCCGCGGCCAGCCGCGTGGACTGCGAATGTCCGCGCCATCTCGTCGACATCATGATGACGATAGGCAGCTTCGAGCGATACAGCGCGCAATGCGCATCGCGCAACGAGGCCGATGCGCAGCTGCATCAGGCGCTGCAGGTAGCGGCCGGCCAGGCGCTCACCATCCTCGAGGGCGCCATGGAAAGGCTGGCGCGGGCCGAAGGCCTGCCCCTGCCGCCGGCCTGAGCCGGACGGGAAGGGACAGGGCATTGTCGCTACGCGACGCGCCGCTCCTGCCCGGCCCAGTAGCGCTCCCTGACTTCCTTGCGCGACAGCTTGCCGTTCGCATTCTTCGGCAGCTCGCTGACAAAATCGATCGAGCGCGGCTTCTTGAAGTCGGCCAGCAGGTCGCGGCAGTGCGCCATCAGGTCGGCCTGGCTTGCCGCGTGGCCGGGCCGCAGCACCACCACCGCCTTTACCGCCTCGCCCCACACCGGGTCGGGCACGCCGACCACGCAGGTCTCGTAGACGGCGGCATGGCGGTACAGCGCCTGCTCGATCTCCGACGGATACACATTGAAGCCGCCGGAAATGATCATCTCCTTCTTGCGGTCGACGATGTACAGATAACCCTGGGCGTCCATGCGCGCCAGGTCGCCGGTATGCAGCCAGCCGTCCTTCAGCGCCGCGGCGGACAGTTCCGGTTCACGCCAGTAGCCCGCGAATACATCCGGGCCGCGGATCACGATCTCGCCGACCTCCCCTTGCGCCACCGGCTTGCCGTCATCATCGACCAGCCGCAGTTCCGATTCGCTGAAGATGCGGCCACAGGATGACAGCAGCGCCTCGCGTCCTTGCTCCAGCGCGATGCGATGGTCCTGCGTGCTCAGCGCCACCAGCCCGCCGGTTGTCTCGCCGGCGCCGTATCCCTGCGACAGCACCGGTCCGAATACCTGCCAGGCCTCGCGGATGCGCGACGGCGCCATCGGCGCCGAGCCATAGGTCACCTGCTTCAGGGAACCCAGGTCATAGTCCTTCACGCGCGGATGCGCCACCAGCATGTTGATCATGGTCGGCACCAGGAAGCAGGCGCTCACCCGGTAGCGCTGGATAGACGCCAGGAAAGCCTCGGGCTCGAAGCGCTCATGCAGCAGGATCGCGCCGCCCTGGAACAGGTAGGGCTGGATGAACATGCCACTGGCATGGGTGATAGGCCCGGCCAGGGCCAGCACGTCGCCGGGTTCGGCACGCAGGCGGTTCATCACCACCTTGCGCAGCGAGGCCATGCGGTTGCCCACGGTCTGCATCGCCGCCTTGAGCTTGCCGGTCGAACCCGAGGTGTAATGCAGCACGGCCAGTTCGTCCGGCGACATGTCGGCATCCGGGCTGGTCGTGCCGGATTGCGCCAGCAGCGCCTCGTAGTCCAGAAAGCCGTCGCAGGCCGCGCCGAAGACGATGAAACTGCGTACGCTGGGCAGCGACGGCGCCAGCTCGGCGATGGCGGCGGCATGCGCCGGCCCGGCCAGCATCAGTACCGGCTCGGCATTGCCGGCGGTATCGACCACTTCCGGGCGCGACAGCCGCGCATTGAGCGCCACCTTCACCAGGCCGGCCTTGTACAGCGCGCATTCCAGCTCGATCAGTTCCGGCCGGTTCCACGATTGCACCGCAATGCGGTCGCCCCTGCTGGCGCCCAATGCCAGCAGGGCGTTGGCCAGGCGGCTGGAACGCTCGTCGAGCTGGCGGAAGGTGGTGACTGCATCATTGAAGATGATGGCGGGCCGGTCCGGCCAGTACTGCGCACAGCGTGTGATGAAGCGCCCTTGATTCATGAAAGTCTCCTGTTGGTCATCGATGGAAACGATGATAGGAGCGGCATGCCGGCAGGCTGATAATGCCCTGCATGGCTTTCATAACTCTGCGGAATGGCCCGCTGCCACGACGCAATAACGCGGCGGCATCGCCGGGCGGCATGGCGGAATGATGCTTCGCCAGCCCTGGCGGAAAATACCTGCTGATCCCGGCATAACGATTCCAAGGAGACTGAAGATGATCGGATTCAAACGACTCAACCGCATGCTCGCCGCCGGCGCCATGCTGTCATGCGCCGCGCTTGCCGGCGCCGCCGGAAAATACCCGGACAGGCCGGTGAAGCTGGTAGTGCCCTTTTCCGCGGGCGGGCAGTTCGACATTGCCGCCCGCATGCTGGCCCAGTTCGCATCGAAGGAACTCGGGCAGGCGGTCATCGTGGAGAACGTGCCCGGTGGCGGCGGCAACATCGGCGCCGCCAAGGTCGCGGCCGCGCCGGCCGATGGCTATTCCCTGCTGACGCTGGGCGGCAACCACACCATTGCCCAGGCGCTCTATGCCAAGCCGGGCTATCGCATCGAGACGGATTTCACGCCGATCTCGATGGTCACGGTCGCGCCGCATGTGGTGCTGGTCAACGCCACGCTGCCCGTCAACACCTTCCCGGAACTGGTCAGCCTCGCCAAGCGCAGCCCGGGCACGCTGAGCTACGGCAGCCCCGGCATCGGCACCTCCATGCACCTGACCTTCGAGATGATCAAGGCCAACTACGGGCTGGACATCCTGCATGTTCCCTACAAGGGTGGCGCCAACATGCTGGCCGACCTCGCCGCCGGCCAGATCAAGACCGGCATCGTCGCACTGGCGCCCGCAAAGGAATTCATCAGCACCGGCCGCATCCGGCCCCTCGCCGTAACCAGCAAGACCCGCTCGCCGGCATTGCCTGATGTGCCGTCGCTGTCGGAGCTGGGCTATCCTGCGCTGGATGCCGGCAGCTGGATGGGCCTGGCAGGGCCGAAGAGTTTGCCGCCAGAGATCGTGCAGCGCTGGAACGGCATCGTGCATGCCTTCCTGGCCGACCCGGCCAGCAGCCGCAAGCTGGAAGAGATGGCCTTCAGGCTCTGGCCTTCCACCCCGGACGAATTCGGCAAGCAGCTGCGCAGCGAGGTCGAGGCGTATGGCAAGGTCGTGAGGGAGAACAAGATCATGGCGCAGTAGCTGCGCCCCGGCCAGGAGGATGCGGCAATGCCCGGAAAGCTTTTGATTGCGGCAGGCATGCTTGCCACGGTTTCGCTGGCTGGCACGGCGCTGGGCAAGCGCCGCTGGAAAGAAGGCACGAGCATGCTGCGCGAGCGCATTGAAGCGGCACGCCTGCCTGTGGTGCCGGGCACCGTTGATCTCGACGCGCTCGATGCGCTGCCCGCGCTGGTACAGCGCTATTTCCGCGCAGTGCTGCAGCAGGGTATGCCCATGGTGGCCAGCGTGCGGATGCAGCATCGCGGCATGTTCAACATGGGCGGCCAGGCCGCCAGCTGGAAACCGTTCCGATCGGATCAGCTGGTCGTCACCCGTCGCCCGGGCTTTGACTGGGATGCACGGATCATGATGATGCCGGGGCTGCCTGTCCATGTTCACGATGCTTATGCTGCCGGCGAGGGCGTGCTGCATGCCGCCCTGCTCGGACTTGTTTCGCTGGCCGACATGCGCGGCGGCGCCGGCATCGCGCAGGGCGAACTGATGCGCTTCCTGGCCGAAGCCGCCTGGTATCCGACGGCGCTGCTTCCCGGCCAGGGCGTGCGCTGGGAAGCGGTCGATGCCAGCGAGGCGCGCGCAACGCTGACAGACGGCTCGGTCAGCGTGGCCCTGCAGTTCCGCTTCAATGCCGAAGGGCTGATCGACACCGTGCGAGCCGAAGCGCGCGGCCGCACGGTGGGCAAGCGCATCGTCCCGACGCCGTGGCAGGGACGGTTCTGGAACTACCAGAGGCGATCCGGCATGCTGGTGCCGCTGGAAGGCGAAGTGGCATGGTTGACGGCCGAGGGCGCGCTGCCTTACTGGCGCGGCAGCATCACGGACATCAAGTACCAGGCCGCCGGCTAGGACGCCGGCAGTTGGTCAGCGGCGCAATGCTGGCGCAGCAATTCGATGAAGCGCACCGTCAGCGGCGACAGGTAAGCGCCGCGGCGCGTGGTGATGCCCACCACGCGCGGCCAGCGCGCCTCGCTCAGCGACAGGCTCGCCAAGCCCTGGCCGAAGTGCTGCTTCAGGGTCGATTCCCCCGTCACGCTCAACAGGTCGGTTGCCCGAACCACGCTCATCAGCGAAGCGATCGATGAATTCGACTCGATCACCACGTTCGGCGGCGGCAGGCCGTGCTCGGCGAAGCGGGCTTCCACCGCGCGCCGCGCCATCACATTCGGGCCAGCCAGTATCCAGGACTGCCTGGCCAGGTCGTCGAAGCACAGATGCGGCGCCGAGAACACCGGATGGCCCTCGCGCCCCACCACCCGCAGGTCGTCGGTGAACAGCGGCTGCTGCTCGAAGTCGCTGTCCTCGACATGCATCAGCGCGCTGATGCAGAAATCCAGGTCCCCCAGGCGCAGCGCGCCGAACAGCTTGTCGTTCAGGCCGACCGTCACCTGCATGCGTGCCGCCGGCCGCTGCCGCAGCAGCGCCGCGCAGGCCCCGGCAAAGAAATGCTCGGCATAGTTGGGCGAGATACCGGCCCTGATCAGGCCCACCTTGCCCAGGTACAGGTCATTGGCTTCCTTGACGGCTTCATCCAGCCCCGAGCGGGCTGTCCTGACGCGCTCGTAGAAGGCCTGTCCGGCAACGGTCAATACCATGCCCTTGGCAGTGCGCTCGAACAGGGGGATCTGCAGTTCGCGTTCCAGCCGCTGGATGCCCTTGGTCAGGGCCGGCTGCGTGGCGCCCACCGCTTCCGAGGCGCGGCCCACATGGCCGGCGTGGGCAACAGCAAGAAAATAATCCAGGTCTTCCAGTCTCACTTCATTCCCGCCCGTTATCGACATGCCGCGGGCCATCATCACACGCTGCCTTTGGCAGTGTCAACATGGGACATCCCAACCATCATGCGAGCTTCGAATGAACGATACCGCCCAGCCCGACTTTGCCGCCCTGCGCCAGCGGCTCCACGCGTATCTGCAGGACGAACTGCTGCCGTTTGAACAGCGGCATGGCATCGGCTATGAAGACCGCCTGCCCAAAGACACCGTGCGCGCCCTGTGGCAGCGCTCGCGCGAACTCGGCCTGTATGGCCCGCAGTTGCCGCGGTCGCTCGGCGGGGCCGGCCTGTCGGTGTCGCAGCTATGCCTGCTCAAGGATGATGTCGCCGCTTCCGGCGCGGTGCTGTTTCCCCATGTGCTGGGCGACTGGGGCGGACCGGCCCGCATCGGCAACCTGGTCAAACATGCCACGCCTTATCAGGTGGAAAACTATATCCTCCCCTGCATACGCGGCGAAAAGGGCGCCTGCTTCGCCATGACCGAAGCAGGCTCGGGCTCGGATGCCGCCAGCATCCAGACCCGCGCGGTGCGCGACGGCGACGACTACGTGATCACCGGGCGCAAGCACTACATCACCGCGTCCGCCTTCGCCGACTTCGCCATCGTGATGTGCGTCACCGACCCGGACAAGGGCGCCGACGGCATCTCCGCCATCCTGGTGGACCTCGACCGGCCGGGCGTGACCCTGTCCTACGACTATCTGCCGATGACGGGCCAGCATGTGGATGCCGACATCGACATGCAGCAGGTCCGGGTGCCTGCGGCCAACCTGATCGGCGGCGAAGGCGCGGGCTTCAGGATCGCGATGGACCGCATCAGCGTCAACCGGCTGCTGCACTGCCCCACCATGACCGGGCTGGCGCGCCAAGCCTACCGGATGTCGGTCGAGTATGCGCAACACCGCCAGCAGTTCGGCGGCCCGATCAGCCGCTTTCAGGCGATCCAGCACATGCTGGCCGACATGGCTACTGCGCTGTTCGCCTGCGACAGCATGGTGATGGCGGCGGCCGCGCTGGCCGACCAGGGGCGGGACGTCCGCAAGGAAGCTTCGATGTGCAAGCTGTTCGTCTCGGAACGCTGCTTCGAGATCGCCGACCGGGCCATGCAGATCCACGGCAATGTGGGCGTGACCAAAAACCATCCGGTGGAATTCATCTTCCGCCGGCTGCGGCTGTACCGCATCGTCACCGGCACCAGCGAGATCCAGCGCAATACGATTGCGAAGGAAATCCTGCGGGCCTAGCTTCTTCCTTACCCGAAGCGCAAGGCGTGAGCGGGCAGGATTTCCGGTGCAGGCAAGCAGGCGCATCAGCGCCGCCTGCTTCTTTCCTCCCGTTCCGCCTCCACCAGTTCCCAGCCCAGCTGGCGGCGGATTTCCTGGCAACTCGGCGGTGGCTGATGCTGGGCCTGCCGGCGCGCCATGTACTCCCTGACCTGTTCCTTGCTCGGTTTTACGGTATTGACCATTTCACACCTCCATCGGTGCAGCACCATGCAAGCCGGACGGTCCGGTACTGCCATGAACGCCGGCTTGTCGTGGCACCTGACCATAAGATAGTGTCTGGCGGCTGCAAGGAAAGGCTTTTACTGTTTCAGTGTGTTACGGCGCAGGGAGCGCTCAGCTTTCTTCCACGCCTTCGCCGCAGCGCCCGGCCTGCGGATGCACCGATGGCAGCCATAATGTCCACAACATCAAGAGCGGCGCCTGCAGACAGGCCAGGCATGCCACGCAAATGGCCGCCACGGCGTGTCCGTGCATACCAGGCGTGACCTCATCGGTCGGGCTCGTATGCTTGTGGCGACCTTGCCTGAAGTCGATCGGTATCACGGTACCCATGGCGTTCTCCTGTATCGCCGCCTGTCCGGCTTGCAATCCTTCACGCAGGGAACATGCCAGGCCAGCCTGCTGGCATCAGATACCGCGCCGCCAGCACTGCAGGCAGGCAATGTCGCGTGGCATACGACACCAGGCGGCGGGGTGTCTGTCGCTGCCGTACAGCGCGAGGCGCCAAATACGCCTTATGGAGCGGATTCCTTTCCGGTTCATCAACGATATGGGGCTTTTTACCGCGTTTGAAGCCGCTGCGCGGGCTGGCACGGTCGATGCAATAGGGATGACGAGCCCGAACAAAAGCTCACCCAACCAACCCAACCGAATCAAGGAGCATCATCATGTTGATCATCAAAGACCTGGCCGTTTCCCAAACCCTGGATGCAAAGGCAATGTCCTGCATCTCCGGCGGCTTCAATGCCAACCTGTCCAGGATAGGCGAATTCAACCAGTCCGGCATTCTGGGCGGCAAGGGCAACCCCAACACCCAGGTCGGCGTATTTACCCCGGTGGTCACGCAGACCAACCTGGACATCAATGTGGACGCCAGCAGCCACGCGACCAGCTACGGCAAGATGATGCCCAAATGGTTCTGATGCAGTGATACCAGCCCGGCGCGGCGGCATCGCACAAAATTCCGCCGCCCGGCTTCCTGCTGTTGCAACGAATTCGAATCGAGGAGACCGACATGGCCACCATCACCATCCATGACCTTGCCACCCTTGCCGCGCTGGACAGCGCATCGATGCGCGCCGTGCGCGGCGGCGACGGCGCGCCATGGGTATTTTCCTTCCGGCCCTTCATCGAGTCGGTGGCCAGGGTGCCCGGCGCCATCGTCAATTTCTTCCAGACCAACAATATCTATACCGCCGAGCAGATGACGATACAGGCGCTCAACGTCGAAGTCGGGCCGTCGGCGCCGGGTTCCACGGTGAACGTGGTGCCGACCATGGTGGGCCTCACGCAGAAATGAATCCACCCGCTGGCACGCTGCGCCGAAACATTGACCCAGGTTGAAATCGCGCGCCAGCGCCGCGCTGGAAGCGGCATCGCGCCACCTTATACTGTGCTTCCGCACCGTTGCATGGCACGCCCGGCCTGGCCATGCCCGCCCCGGAGACCGCCATGGCGCAAGCATCCCTGTTTCGTTGGCAATCCGCTTCCCTATCCGACGTGGGCCGCGTACGCAGCGTCAACGAAGACGCCTGCCTGGAGCAGCCGGAACGCGGCCTGTGGGCCGTGGCCGACGGCATGGGCGGCCATACGCTGGGTGACGTCGCCAGCCGCATGGTGGTCGATGCGCTGGCGCGCGTGAGCGGCGACGGCGAGCTGGCTACGCGCGCCGCCGAGGTCCGTGCCTGCCTTGCCGACGTGAACCGGCGGCTGATGACAGAGGCGGCCATGCGCGAGGTGCAGACCATAGGCAGCACGGTGGCGGTGCTGCTGGCCGGCGATGCGCGCTGTATCTGCCTGTGGGCCGGCGACAGCCGCATCTATCTCCACCGCGACGGCGCCCTGCAGCAGCTCACCCGCGACCACAGCCATGTGGAAGAACTGGTGTCGCGCGGCCTGCTGTCGGCCGACGAGGCAAGGCGCCATCCGGCGCGCAATCTGATCACCCGCGCCGTCGGCGTGGCCGACCAGTTCGACATGGACCAGATCGAACTGCAGGTAATGCACGGCGACATCTTCCTGCTTTGCAGCGACGGCCTCAGCAATGAAGCCGGCGACGAGGAAATCGCGGCGCTGCTGACGGGCAATGACGTGAGCGCCGCCACGCAGCAACTGGTGCAGCGCGCCCTTGCCCACGGCGGCCGCGACAACATCTCGGTGGTCACCGTACGTGCCATATCGCCGGAGCACGATGACTCCACCGCGCTGAATCCGGCGCTGGCCTGACCAGTCATGGCTCCTGTACGGAGCCGTTGCCGCCATTGCGCGCAACGCGGAAGTCGCGCGAATGCAGGCCATGCTTCTTCAGCAGCATCTGCAGATAGGGCCGGTTGATGTCGCAGCGGCGCGCCAGTTCGGCGACCGTGCCGCCCACCTCGCGCAGCCCCTGTTCGAGGAACAGCCGTTCCGCCTGGTCGCTGGCGGCGCGCTTGACGTCGCCCAGCACGCCGGGCGCCATGCTGATGCGTGTTTCCTCGCGGACTTCCGGTACGCTCGCCAGGGCCGGCCGCAGGTCGTGCGGCAGATGGATCAGGTCGGCGGTGTCGCCCGCCAGGCAGGACAGGCGATAGACCAGATTGCGCAACTCGCGGATGTTGCCGGGGTAGCGGTAGGCATGCAGGAAGTCGCGCAGGCGCGGCGTCATCCGCAGCGGCTGCCGTTTCAGGTTCTCGGCCGCCTCGGCGCCGAAGTACGCCAGCAGCAGCGCAATCTCGTCCCTGCGCTCGCGCAGCGGCGGCAGGGTGACATGGATCACGCTGAGCCGGTAGAACAGGTCTTCGCGGAAGGTGCCCTGCTCGATCAGCTGCCGCAGGTTCTTGTTGGTGGCGGCGACGATGCGTGCATCCACCGAGATGGTTTCATCCGAGCCCACCCGTTGTATCTCGTGGGACTGCAGCACCCGCAGCAGCTTGACCTGGCCCGGCAGCGGCAGCTCGCCGATCTCGTCGAGGAAGATGGTGCCGTGGTGGGCGCTTTCGAACTTGCCCTTGCGGTCGCCGGCGGCGCCGGTGAAGGCGCCCTTCTTGTGGCCGAACAGCTCGGACTCGAGCAGGTTTTCCGGGATGGCGCCGCAGTTGACCGAGATATACGGCCGCTCCGAGCGTGCGCCATTGGCATGGATCACCTTGGCCATCAGCTCCTTGCCGGTGCCGCTTTCGCCGTCGATCAATACCGGCAAATCGGTCGGCGCCGCCTTTTCCGCCACCTCCAGCGCATCCAGCAGCTGCGGATTGTCGCCGAATGTGCCCTCGAACACGAAGCTGCGCTCCAGCAACGCGCGGCGGCGCTCGCCCGCGGCCTGCTTGCGCGGCGCGCTGCCGGCCGCAGCAGTCACGAAGCGCTCGGTGGTCGACAGCTGCATCACCTCGTCGCGCAGCGCGGTGACCTGGCGCAGCAGCTTCTCGATGTCGGCGCGCTCCAGCCGGCTGGCCCAGCGCAGCGCCGAGCGCAGGATCTCGATCTTTTCCATCACGCCCGCATGGGACAGCGCGGCGGCGCCGGGGAGGTCATCGTTGCGTAGGGTCATTGGCTTCCCAGTTGCTTTTGCACCAGCTGGTAATACATGCCACGCCGCTCCACCAGCTCCTCGTGCCTACCTTGCTCCACCACAGCGCCTTCGTACAGCACCAGGATCTTGTCGGCCCGCATGATGGTGCTGAGCCGGTGCGCGATGATGACGGCGGTGCGGCCCTTCAGTATCTCGTTCATGTTGCTCATGATGTTGCTCTCGGACTGGGTATCCAGCGCCGACGTCGCCTCGTCGAAGACCAGCAGGCGCGGGTCGTGGTACAGCGCGCGCGCGATGCACAGCCGCTGCACCTGCCCGCCCGACAGGCCCATGCCGCGCTCTCCCACCACCTGCTCATAGCCCAGCGGCAGCTTGGCGATGAAGGGATGGGCGTCGGCCATCTTCGCCACTTCCTCGATGCGCCTGCGGTCCGGGCTTTCCTCGCCGCTGGCGATGTTGGCGGCGATGGTGCCGGAAAACAGCAGGTTGCTCTGCATGACATAACCGACCTGGGCACGGTAGCTGTCCTTGTCGATCACGCTCATGTCGTAACCGTCCACCACCAGCTTGCCTTCGCTGGGCGGATAGAAGCCCACCAGCAGCTTGGCCAGCGTGGTCTTTCCCGAACCGCTGCGTCCGACCACGGCCACCAGCTCGCCGGGGTTGATGTCCAGGCTGATGTTTTCCAGCACATAGGCGGTCTCGTTGCCGCCATAGCGGAAGTACAGGTTTTCCAGGCGTATCTGGCCTTTCAGGTCCGGCAGCACGACGCGTGAGGCGACGTCGCCGGGTTTCTGTTCAGGCTCCATGTCCAGCACGTCGCCCAGCCGCTCCATCGCCACGCCGGCATCGTTGAGCAGGTTCCACAATCCCACCAGGCCCATCAGCGGCGCCAGCACGCTGCCCATCAGCGCATTGAACGCAATCAGCTGCCCTATCGTCAACTCACGCGCCAGCACCAGGTTGGCGCCGACCCAGAGGATGGAAATGGTGACCGCCGCATTGAGCAGCTGGCTGGCAAGCCCCACCCAGATATGGAAGGCCTGCGCGCGGTACTGGGTTTCCAGCGCCTTCACGTATTTCTTTTCCCATTTCAGCCGCACCGGCCGTTCCATGCCCATGCCCTTGATGGTTTCCACGCCGCCCAGCGCTTCCATCAGGAATGCCTGGGCGTCTGTCGACGCGGTGAACACTTCGCGCGCATAGGCCTTGATGCGCGGCGTGGCGATCACGGTCAAAGCAATGATCGGAATGACGAAGCCGATCAGCAGCAGCGTGAGCTTGACGTTGTAGACGAACATGATGCTGAAGTAGATGAACACCATCAGCAGGTTCAGCAGCGTGGTGACGGTGGACTCGGTCAGGAAGGACCGTATCGTATGGTTCTCCTGGAAGCGCGCCAGGATGTCGCCGGTCTTGCGCTTGGCGAAGAAGGAAAAGGGCAGCGACATCGTGTGCTTGAAGAACTGCGACATCATCGCAAAGTCCATGTTGCGAACCATGAAGTTGGCGAGGTAGGCGCGGATCGTCGCCATGATCTGGGTAAATACATTGGAAATGATGAGGCCCACGATCAAGAGGTGCAGCAGGCTCAGGTTCTGATGCACGATCACGCCATCGAGTATGTTCTGGATGATCAGCGGCGGCACGATGCCCAGCATCTGGATCACGAAGGTGGCGATGAACACCTGCAGCAGGATTTTCTTGTACGGCTTCAGGTAGCCGACGAAGCGTATCCAAGGGGAGCGGGTGGCGGCCAGTTGCGCCTGGTCCTGTCCCGGCGTGAAGACCAGGCAGGTGCCGCTCCAGCCACGCTCGAATTCCCTGACGCTCATCTTGCGAAAGCCCAGCGCCGGGTCGGCCACCCAGACCCGCTCGCGGGATATGCCGTACACCACCACGTAGTGATATCCCTCCCAGTGCACGATGAAAGGCAGCTCGAAGCCGAGCAGCGAATCGTAGGTGCACTGCATGCCCCGGCTAGTGAAGCCCAGGGTTTCGCCGACCCGCGCCAGGCTGTCCAGCGTGGCGCCCTCGGTGGTGACGTTGGCCAGCTCGCGCAGCTTGCCGAGCGTAATCGGAATGCCGTAATGGCGGCACAGCATGGCCAGGCAGGCGGCGCCGCAATCCATCTCCTCGGCCTGTTCCACCAGCGCGAAACGCCGGATCAGCCGCTCGTTCAGGCCGGCCCGCGACTGCAAATCCAGCACCACCGGCCGCTTGCGGCGCTCGGCCAGGCGCTTCTGCCGTTCCAGTTCGCGCTCCATGTGGTGCATGCGCTCTTCCAGCACCTCGCGCAGCCGCGGGTTGCGTTCCAGCACCTGGTGGATGGTCTTTTCCGGGATGACCAGCAGCGTCGCATCCGTCACCGCGATGGCGGAGGCCATCTGTTCCTGGCGCATCAGGCAGGCCTTCTCGCCAAACAGCTCGCCCTGTCCCAGCACCGCCAGCGGATACTCGCTGCCGCCATCGCTGCGCACCAGCCGCACCTCGCCGCTGCGGATCACGTACAGCCGGCGGTCCTCGCGACTGTCCTGCTTCAGGATCTCGCGGCCGGCCGCAATGCGCTTGACGCCGACGCTGCGCACCAGCTCTTCCAGTTCCTCCTTGCCGACCTTGCCGCGCAGGTCGAACAGCCGGGTGACAAAGCCGCCGGCGGAGCTGATGGCGACGTAGCTGGTGATGAAGTCGCGCGCAGGCAGGTTGCCGGCGATCACGGGCGCGATGGCCTCGCGCGGTATCACCAGCAGTTCGGTCTTGCCCGAAGCGCGCACCGACGACTCATGCCGGTATTCCCGCAGCATGGCAAGCTCGGCGAAGAAGTCGCCCTGCTTCTTCACCCCCATGCTGATTTCCTTGCCGGCTTCCACGGTGAACACACGCACCGAGCCGGATTTCACCAGCATCAGCCCCGGCGCGGGATCGCCGGCGCTGCAGACCGTGTCGCCGAAACCGTAGGTCCGTATTTCCGCCTGCGCAGCCAGCGCTTCCAGTTCGGCAGGCGCAAGCGGCGTCAGTATCTCGGCTGACGCCAGAACGCCTGCAAGGGACTGCTGGACGGAAGGGGTATTCAATACGCGCCTGCCTTTCCGAAACTCTCCGGCCGAACTTTCCCGGCGTGTCGCCGCCCGGGTTACTGCACTTCGATCACATGCTCCTGCGCCCTTGCCAGCAGCCACTGCTCGCGCAGCAGCCGCCTGATCTCGGTGGCGGTGTCCTCGTCCAGCCGTGCCGGATGGCGCGCGCATACCTTGAAGATTTCATGGCTGCCCCGATCGGCCGAAGGAAACGGCCCCAGCAGGTCGCCCGGCGCGGCATTGAATACCTTGGCCTCGATGTCGCCGCGCAGCGAGCCGCGCAGCACGCGGCCGATGATGCCGCCGCGCTCCCGGCTGTCGGCCATCGAGTGCTCGGCAGCCATCTCGGCAAAGCTGTCCGGATCGTCCGCCAGGTAGGCCATCAGCTCGCGCGCCTTGCCTTCGCCGTCGACCACGATATGACCGACCTCCATCGCATCGAAGCGTGGCGAATTGAGCTTGAAATAGTCTTCCACCGCGCGTTCGCTGCACACCCTGGCCAGCGCCTTGTCCTGGTACAGGCTGTCGGTAATGAATTTCTCGAATTCATCGAGACTGACATTAATCGCATCCAGATAGCGGTTCATGTCGGCGGCACGGTGCAGGCCGCGCACGCGCCGGTACTGGTCGGCGCGTTCCTGGATTTCTTCCTGGGTAACCGTAACCTCATGCTGCCTGGCCGACAGCGCGGCCACCTTGTCGCGGACCAGTTGGTCCAGCAGGCCTTCGAACTGGCCGGTGAGCTTCAAGGTACGGATGAATTCTTCGGTGCTGATCACTTCGTCGTCGATACGCACGATCGTCGCCATGGCATCCTCTCCTGAGGGCGAAATGCGGGTTGGCGCCGGCATCGGGACAGACATCGCAAGCCGGTTCCCGCAAGTCTATGACTTGCGCATGCGGCTCGCGTGATATCGCTCAATACCGGCGCGACATGGTGCTTGAGTGTTGCTCCGGGCGCAGGGCGTCCTACCCGTAGGGCATGACGCGATCTCCGCCCGGCGGCGATCTGTCTTGCTGCCGCGGCATTGCCGCGCTTCACAGCATCGGAATGGACATGGTGGTGCCGTTGGCCCAGGTGCCGATGATGTCGCCGTTCACATAGGTCAGCTTGATGGGCTTTTCCTTGGGCAGCGTGGCCTGGGTCTTTTCTCCGCCGACCACGCGCGCCATGGCGCTGGCATCGAGTTCGTCGGCATGCTGCAGGTCCTTGATGGTCAGGGTGTTCATGATGTCTCCTTGTCGGTCATTACGTCGGCTTGGTTGCTGCGCCGGGCGCCGCAGCGCCCGGCATGGCGCTGCTTACATCCACTTCGGATAGTGCTTGCCGTAGCTGGTGGAATGGCTGCTGGCGTCCACGGCCACGTCCAGGTTCGACTGCGTCACGACCGGTGAGAACACGCCCACCTGGGTGTTGGCGCCGCCCTTGCCGCCGAGGACGCCGGCCTGGTTGAAGTCGCCGATCTGGGACAGGTTGGCATTGAAGCCGCCGCTGATGGCAGCCATTTGTTGTGCGTCGAGGGAAGTGGCGACAGCCAGGTCTTTGATGGTCAGCATGATGAAACTCCTTGAAGGTGGTTGGTTGGGTTGGTGAGCTTTTGTCTGGGCTCGCATTCCCTATTGCATAGGCCGTGCCAGGCCGCGAAATCGCGGGAAAAGCCCTGCTGGCGCGGCAAAACCTTGATGGGCTGACATCAAAAGCGGGGTAAACCCGGCATGAATGCGCCATGTCGGCCATCGCCCGGTATGGCATGGACAGACACTTTCACGGGCGCTGTTGTGTAAAGACATACAGGACGACCGGCTTATGGCCGCTATGGCAACGCTGTTTCGGCTTTTATTGAAAGCCTGAAAACGCACCGGCAAGGCAATGTCGGTTTTTTGCAGACAGTGCACCCGGAGCCGGCGATTGCCTTGCCTTGGAAGTCGATTCGTTAGTCCAACAGCCACTACCACCGCAGCCTGCAGGACCGTTGCGTTTGCCAGACAACGCGGTGTCCGCCGTCAGCGGGACTGATCTTGCGCAAACGGTTCACCATTTCCCAAGCTGATATTGAACGCACTGCAACGCAGGTTCAGCATCGGCAAGGAGTTCGCCATGTACCAGTCAGGCAAGCCAGACAGGGAACAGGTCCGCCAGTGGCTCAGGCATGAAATCGCTTTGCATCGGCCACCGCCGGATCCATATGAAATCCGCAGGCAGCTAGGCTGGCAACAGGCCGGCCGGGAGGAGGAGAACGGCAAGCATGGCAGGAGCTGAAGGCGAGAAGCTTTCGGAGGATTGCGGCCGCGGGGTATCGCGGCAGCGCTTCATCCAAATGGGTTTCCGGCTTATGGCGTGATCGGTTTCCCGACGCTTGGCCAGGTGTCGGCGCTTGCTCAGGGTGGATCGGATGGAAGGATGGGCCGGCTGCAGGCGGTCGAAGCTGCCTTGCCGGATACGACGACATCGACGCCCGTTTTTCAGGCGCACTTGCAAAAAGCTAGCGGCAAACAAAACGGCCCGACACAGTCGGGCCGTATTTCGCTCCAGCCGACGTAGTCAGCCGAAGTAGATATCCTTCACGTCGCCTGCATGGCGTTGCCGCGCCGCTTCCCTGGCTTCCATGCGGACTTCCTGCCGGGTGCGCTCGCCCCTTGCGTAGACAGGGTCCTGGCCGGTGTGCTGCTGCATCACCATCTGGTGCCTGGCGTAGGCCTGCGCCATCTGCTGGCGCACCTCGGCCCGGGTCAACGCCGGCGTGAAGCCAGCGTCCGGCGCGACAAACTCGGACTGGCCGGCGTAAGAGGAAGCAGCAGCGGCCAGCAGGGCGGCGGCAGCGATCAGGTGTTTGACATTCATCATCGTCTCCTAAGGTAAGGAACAAGGCTTGTTAACCGGCTTAATGTCCGTGCTCGCAACGGCTGCGGCGCGCTTGACGCCTGCACAGGCATGGATGCCGGGGTTTCGAGCCACGCTGTTCCAGCCGGGCTCATGCCAGTCATTGCATACCGCGTGCCAGCGCCGCCTGGCTGGGAAAACGCAGCAAAAATCCCTCGGTTCCGACGGTTTTACAATCCGCGCCGGCGCTGTCTTGCAATCTTGTCAAAGACCAGGCAGCCCGGCTGTATGTCCGGGCCATACAAGCCGGTCACGTCTGTTTGCAGGGAACGTACTACTGCCCGCAACGGGTAGAAATAACTGCCTGGTCGATAGCGCAATTGCGCGCCTGATTGCCCTTTCCATTTCATCATTTCCGAAATGGCATTAACAACGACCGCATCATATTCATTGTGATGATAATGGGTAACACAAACCGGAATTGGAAAGCGGCGGCGTGAACACTTATATTGGAACCATCGAAACAAATCACAAAGTCGAGGCAGAAAATGACCAGTTCCATGATGACCTATTCCGGCGCCGCCATTCCTTCCTTTTTCGCCAAAGAAGGCGCTTCCCGTCCTGCCCTGTCGCTGCGTGACTGGCTGGGAATTGCAGCAGGCGCACTGGCGATGGCTTCCTCCGTGCCATCCACTGGCCGCATCAGCAGCAAGCAGGTCGACCAGCTCCGCAAGGTCGCTGCAAGCATCTGATTGAATGCCGGTTAATCCGCGGCAGCGGATTAAAAGCTGAATTGAAAATGCCAGCCGGGTCGCTGGCATTTTGTTTTTTCCAGCGCCGGATTGGTAATTCAATTGCAGGGCAATACATCAATAAGGCAAATGGCAAACCGGAATGGAAATGACCGGTGCTTATCCGGCAAGGCAATTTCCAAATGCATTTCTCCAACCCTATCGCGCTGCCGCTTTGGCTTTCAGGCTGGCGCCGACGATGTCCGGTTTTCGATGACTGCCGTCCGGCGCGCACCCGTCATGCCACGCAAATGCAAGGATTGCATGGTCCGGGTCATTAGCGGATCGGGAAGATGCTGGAGTTCTTCACTTCCTCGATTACGGCATAGGTGTGGGTTTCCCGCACGCCCTTGAGCTGCAACAGCGATTTGCCGAGAAAGGTCCGGTAAGCCGCCATGTCCTTCACCCTCACCTTGATCAGGTAATCGAAGCCGCCCGCCACCATGTGGCATTCCAGCACCTCGGGTACCTTGTGGACTGCGCGCTTGAACTCGTCGAACACATCCGGCGTGGTGCGGTCCAGCACCACCTCGATGAACACCAGCAGCGCCACGTCCAGCAGTTCGGGGTTCAGCCTGGCCGTATAGCCCAGGATATAACCGGCTTCCTGCAGCTTGCGCACGCGCTCAAGGCAGGCGGCCGCCGACAGGTTCACCCGCGATGCCAGTTCGAGGTTGGAGATACGGCCGTCCTGCTGGAGTTCGGCCAGGATTTTCTTGTTGGTCTTGTCAAGCATGGCATTGTTATTGGTAAATTTAATTTTGCTTTACGAGCTTAAGGCAAATTTTCTTAATAATATCAGGCCAAATCCCAGAATTAATATAGGTTTCTTTCTCCTAGAATGGCAGAACATGCAGGCGTCCCGGCCTGCTCCCCGAGCCCGAGGAAGATCCCGATGAACAAGCCCGATGCCGTCGCACTCACTCCCGCCGACGCCCTGCCCGCGTTTGCCGCGCTGACAGCGGAGGCGGGCCCCGAGCCGGACCCGTTGCGCCAGGCGCTGCGCGCGGCCTGCCGTCGCGACGAGAGGCATGCGGTGCAGGACCTGCTGGCCGAAGCATCGCTGGATTCGGACGTTGCAAGCCAGGCGCAGGCGCTGGCCACAGGACTGGTGCAGAACGTGCGCAGCCGCCGCGCCCGCGCCTCGGGCGTGGATGCGCTGATGCACGAGTTTTCCCTGTCCTCGCAGGAAGGCATTGCGCTGATGTGCCTGGCCGAGGCCCTGCTGCGCATTCCCGACCCCGAGACCGCCGACCGCCTGATCGCCGAGAAGATCAGCCTCGGCGACTGGCAGCGCCACCTGGGCGGCTCGCCTTCCCTGTTCGTCAATGCCGCCACCTGGGCGCTGGTGGTCACCGGCAAGCTGGTGGCGCCGCAGGATGCCAGCCATCATGGGTTGGGTACTGCGCTGGGCCGGCTGATTGCGCGCGGCGGCGAGCCGCTGATCCGGCGCGGCGTGGACCTTGCGATGCGCATGCTGGGACGCCAGTTCGTCACCGGCCAGACCATAGACGAAGCCCTGGCGCATGGCCGCGCCAACGAGGCGCGCGGCTATCGCTACTCCTTCGACATGCTGGGCGAGGCTGCGCTCACGATGGACGATGCCGATGCCTATTACCGCCTGTATGAAGAGGCCATCCATGCCATCGGCCGCGCCAGCGCGGGGCGCGGCATACGCCAGGGTCCGGGTATTTCGGTGAAGCTGTCGGCGCTGCATCCGCGCTACAGCGTGGCGCAGCGCGAGCGGGTGATGGCCGAGCTGCTGCCGCGTCTGAAGGAGCTGGTGATGCTGGCCAGGCGCTACGACATCGGCATCAATATCGATGCCGAGGAAGCCGACAGGCTGGAACTGTCGCTGGACCTGCTGGAAGCACTGGCCGTCGACGCCGACACCGCCGGCTTCGACGGCATCGGCTTCGTGGTCCAGGCCTACCAGAAGCGCTGCCCGGCGCTGATCGACTGCATTGTCGACCTGGCCCGGCGCGCCGGGCGCCGGCTGATGGTGCGGCTGGTCAAAGGCGCTTACTGGGATGCCGAAATCAAGCGTGCCCAGGTGGACGGCATGCCTGACTATCCGGTCTATACCCGCAAGGCGCACACCGACCTGTGCTACCTGGTCTGCGCGCAACGGCTGCTGGCGGCGAGCGACGTGATCTATCCGCAGTTCGCCACCCACAATGCGCTGACGCTGGCCACGGTGCATGCCCACGCACAGCGGCTGGGCGTCACGGACTATGAATTCCAGTGCCTGCACGGCATGGGCGAAACCCTGTACGACCAGGTGGTGGGCAAGGATGGCCTTGGCCACGCCTGCCGCATCTACGCGCCGGTCGGCTCGCACCAGACCCTGCTGGCCTACCTGGTGCGGCGGCTGCTGGAAAACGGCGCCAACACCTCCTTCGTCAACCAGATCGTCGACGAGCAGATACCGCTGGAGCGGCTGCTGGCCGACCCGGTGCAGGCCGCGGCGCAGTCCGGCGGCGCGCCGCATCCGGCGATCCCGCTGCCGGCGGCGCTGTATGGCCCCGGCCGGCGCAATTCAACCGGCATGGACTTCAATGACCGCAACGTGCTGCGCGAGATCGCGCCTGCGCTGCAGGCATTGGGCCAACGCTTCTGGCATGCCGCGCCGCTGCTGGCGCAGCCAGGCCCGGCCGCGGGCGATGTCGGCCTGCCCGTCACCAATCCGGCCGACCGTTCGGACCAGGTCGGCCTGGTGCACGACACTTCCGGGGAACAGCGGGAAGCCGCGCTGGCGGCCGCGACGGAAGAGGCCCCGCGCTGGCAGGCAATGACGCCGGCAGCGCGCGCGGCGCTGCTGCTGCGCGCGGCCGACCTGCTGGAACGGGAACGGCTGCCCTTGATGTCGCTGGCGGTGCGCGAAGCCGGCAAGTCCTTGCCGAATGCGCTGGCCGAGGTGCGCGAAGCGGTTGATTTCCTGCGCTATTACGCGGCCCAGGCCAGCCAGGCGCCAGCCGCGCCGGCGCTGGGGCCGGTGCTGTGCATCAGCCCGTGGAATTTCCCGCTGGCGATCTTCATCGGCCAGGTCAGCGCCGCGCTGGCGGCAGGCAACGTGGTGCTGGCCAAGCCGGCCGAACAGACGCCGCTAATTGCGCATCTGGCCGCCACGCTGCTGCACCAGGCCGGCATACCGCGCGCCGCGCTGCAATTGCTGCCCGGACCCGGCGACACCGTGGGCGCAGCCCTGGTGGCCGATGCGCGCATCCGGGGCGTGCTCTTTACCGGCTCGACCGAGGTGGCTGCGCTGATCAACCGCCAGCTCGCCGCGCGCGGCGTGGCGCAAGGCTGCGCGCTGCCGCTGATTGCCGAAACCGGCGGCCAGAACGCAATGGTCGTCGACTCCTCGGCGCTGCCGGAACAGGTGGTGCAGGACGTGCTGGCATCGGCATTCGACAGCGCCGGCCAGCGCTGCTCGGCGCTGCGGGTGCTGTGCCTGCAGGAAGACGTCGCGGACCATGTGCTGGGCATGCTCAGGGGCGCGCTGCGCGAGTTGCGGATCGGCGTGCCGGACCGGCTTGCCACCGACATTGGCCCGGTCATCGATGAGGATGCGCGCCGCGCACTGATGGATTACATCGACCGTGCCGGCAACCATGTGCTGGAGATAATCCAGCTGCCGCTGCCCGACGCCTGCCGGCGCGGCAGCTTCGTTGCGCCCACGGTGATCGTGATCGACGATCTTTCCCGGCTGCGGCATGAGGTGTTCGGGCCGGTGCTGCATGTGCTGCGTTACCGCCGCGACCAGCTGCCGCAGCTGCTGGCGCAGATCAATGCCAGCGGCTATGGCCTGACGCTGGGCATCCACTCGCGCATCGATGAAACGGTGGAAAGCATCGTGGACCGGGCGCATGTGGGCAACATCTATGTGAACCGCAACATGGTAGGCGCGGTGGTCGGCGTGCAGCCCTTCGGTGGCGAGGGCAAGTCGGGCACAGGCCCGAAAGCGGGCGGGCCGCTGTACCTGCGCCGTCTTCAGCACGCCGCCGACAGCGGCATCGCGGCTGCCGACCTGGGCGTGGAGCCGCCCGCGAAGGATGCCGGACTGCAGGCGCTGCAGGACTGGGCGCGAGCCAACGACGACGCGGTGCTGATCGCGCTGACCCAACGCTATGCGCAGAACAGCCTGCTCGGCCGCGCGCTGCGCCTGCCGGGTCCGACCGGGGAGAGCAATATCCTGCGCTTCGCCGCCCGAGGCGCGGTGCTGTGCGCGGCATCGGATCGTGCCGCGCTCATCAACCAGCTGGCAGCCGTGCTGGCGACGGGAAACCAGGCCTTGATGAGCGCCGCTGCCTATGCCCTGCTGCCAGCCGGGTTGCCGCAGGCGGTCAGCGCCAGAATCGTGATCGTGGCCGACGTCACCGGCCATCCGGCTATTTCGATGGCCCTGTGCGACCAGGCCTGCTGCGCGGCGCTGTTGCCGGTGCTGGCGGCCCGCGAGGGCGCGCTGACGTCAGTGGCGCAAACCCAGGGCAGCGAACCGATTCCCCTATGGCGGCTGGTAGCCGAGCGGACCGTGTCGGTCAACACCACTGCGGCCGGCGGCAATGCCAGCCTGATGACGCTGGAGCCGGCCTGAGCCGCAGCGATGGGCGGCGGCGACGTCGCGCTTGCCATGCCGGCAGCACTGTCCAAGGCGCTATTTTCCTGCCTGGCCCCGGCTCGGGCACTTTTTGCGGCAAGCAACGTCAAACGAAGCTTGCCAATTAATCAACCCAGAGGAGGAAACCGATGAGCCATGCCCTGACCACTGTCCAGGATGATGATGCTGACCGGGTGCGCCGCTCCACCGCACTCGACGTGAACCGCCAGATCGACCGCCAGACCGAAGCCAACATCATGCATTACCTCAATGCCACGCCGGAGGTAATCCGCGAGCGCGTCGGGGAACTGGACCATGAGTGGGATATCGAGCGCATGCTGGAAGTCAATGCCTCCACCCTTGCCCTGACCGGCCTGGTGCTGGGCGCCACCGTAAACAAGAAGTGGCTGATCCTGCCCGGCATCGTGCTGCCCTTCCTGCTGCAGCATGGCCTGCGCGGCTGGTGCCCGCCGCTGCCGGTGCTGCGCCACCTCGGCGTGCGCACCCGCGGCGAGATAGACCGTGAGAAATATGCGCTGCTGGCCTCGATCAAGGACCAGCCCGCCAGCTAGGCGCGCTTTCGGACGGCGGTGCTTCCCCCAGCAACCGCCGTCACCGAAAGCCCTTCATCTTTAACTGAAATGCACAAGTGATTCGACCAAACATTAGCGCTATTGACTTTTAGATTGGCTATACTCCCCGGACTTCAGCCAACCAAGTCCATTAGCCAATGACAGTGCGGGCCATTCTTTTCGACGCTTACGGAACCCTGTTCGACGTCTATTCCATCGGCGCGCTGGCCGAGCGCTTTTACCCTGGAAAGGGCGCGCTGCTGGCCGAGCTGTGGCGCGACAAGCAGATCCAGTACAGCCAGCTGCGCACCCTGTGCAGCACCTACAAGCCTTTCTGGGAAATCACGCAGGATGCACTGGTGTTTGCCTGCCGCAAGCTGGGCCTGGAACTGGACCTGGAAGCGCAGAACACCATGATGGGCCAGTATGCAAAGCTGCAGGCTTTCCCGGAAAACCTGGCCGCGCTGCGCCAGCTGAAGGAAGCCGGCATGAAGATGGCCATCCTTTCCAACGGCAATCCCGAAATGCTGGCAGCCGCCGTGCAGAATGCCGGCATGGATGGCCTGTTCAGCCATGTGCTTTCCGCCGACGCGGTGCGCAAGTTCAAGACCGCGCCGGAGGCCTACCAGCTGGGCACCGACATGCTGGGCCTGGCTGCGCGCGACATCCTTTTTGTTTCCAGCAATGGCTGGGACATCTGCGGCGCCAGCTGGTTTGGCTACAAGACATTCTGGGTCAACCGCGCCGATGCGCCGATGGAAGAGCTGGGCGTCACGCCCAGCGGCCAGGCGCCGCTGCTGTCGGACCTGCCGGCCTTCATCGACGCAGATGCACGCCGCGGCGCCACCCGATGATTTTTCTTTCCCGATTTAAATAACGACAACACGAGGCTTAACCATGACTGACCGCACCACCTGCCACGGACTGCAGATCGCCACCCCGCTCTACCGCTTCATCGAAGACCGCGTGCTGCCCGGCACCGGCGTCGACAGCGCCGCCTTCTGGCAAGGCTTCGACGCCATCGTGCGCGACCTGGCGCCCAAGAACATCGCCCTGCTGGCCGAGCGCGACCGCCTGCAGACCGAGCTGGACGACTGGCACCGCGCCAACCCCGGCCCGCTGAAGGACACCGCCGCCTACCGCGCCTTCCTGGAAAAGATCGGCTACATGAATCCGCAGCCGGACGACTTCACCATCACCACCTCGAATGTCGACGCCGAACTGGCGGTGCAGGCCGGCCCGCAGCTGGTAGTGCCTATCCTCAACGCCCGCTATGCGCTCAACGCCGCCAATGCGCGCTGGGGCTCGCTGTATGACGCGCTGTATGGCACCGATGCCATCGCCGAGACCGACGGCGCCACCCGCAGCGGCCCGAACGGCGAAAGCTACAACCCGGTGCGCGGCGCCAAGGTAATTGGCTTTGCGCGCGACTTCCTCGACCGCATCGCGCCGCTGGCCGAAGGCAGCCATCATGACGCCGCCGGCTACACCGTCGACGGCGGCAAGCTGGCCGTAGCGCTGAAAAACGGCGCTACCACCGGCCTGGCCGACGCATCGAAATTCGTCGGCTACCGCGGCGACGCCGGTGCGCCGACCTCGGTGCTGCTGAAGAACAATGGCCTGCATGTCGACATCATCATCGACCGCAACACCCCGATCGGCAAGGGCGACGCCGCCGGCGTGGCCGATCTGGTGATCGAAGCCGCGCTGTCGACCATCCTCGACCTGGAAGACTCGGTCGCCGCGGTCGATGCCGAAGACAAGGTGCTGGCCTATTCGAACTGGCTGGGCATCCTGCAGGCCAGCCTGTCGGAAACCATCACCAAGGGCGGCAGCGCCTTCACCCGCAGCCTGAACCCGGACCGCGAATACACCGCCGGCGTCGGCGCCACCGATGCCAAGGACGGCGTGGTCACGCTGCATGGCCGCTCGCTGCTGTTCCTGCGCAATGTCGGCCACCTGATGACCAATCCGGCCATCCTGTATGACGGCGACAAGGAAATCCCGGAAGGCATCATGGATGCGGTGGTCACCGTTGCCATCGCGCTGCATGACCTCAAGCGCAAGCCCGACCAGAAGATCGGCAACTCGCGCACCGGCTCGGTCTACATCGTCAAGCCCAAGATGCATGGCCCGGCCGAAGTGGCCTTTGCCAGCGAACTGTTCGGCCGCGTCGAGACGCTGCTGGGCCTGCCGGCCGAGACGGTGAAGCTGGGCATCATGGACGAGGAGCGCCGCACCAGCGTCAACCTGAAGGCCTGCATCCGCGAAGCCACCGGCCGCGTGGCCTTCATCAACACCGGCTTCCTGGACCGCACCGGCGACGAGATGCACAGCGCCATGCAGGCCGGCCCGATGATGCGCAAGGGCGACATGAAGACCAGCACCTGGCTCACCGCCTACGAGAAGAGCAACGTGCTGATCGGCCTGGCCTGCGGCCTGCGCGGCCGCGCCCAGATCGGCAAGGGCATGTGGGCCATGCCGGACATGATGGCGGCCATGCTGGAGCAGAAGATCAACCATCCCAAGGCCGGCGCCAACACCGCCTGGGTGCCTTCCCCAACCGGCGCCACGCTGCATGCGCTGCATTACCACCAGGTGAACGTGGCCGAGATCCAGCAGCAGCTGGAAAAGACCGCCAACGCCGGCGAGATCGACCGCCTGCGCAATGAGCTGCTGCAGATCCCGGTCGTAGCGGAAGCGAAATGGTCCGCCGAGGAAATCCAGCAGGAACTGGACAACAATGCACAGGGCATCCTGGGCTATGTGGTGCGCTGGATCGACCAGGGCGTGGGCTGCTCCAAGGTGCCCGACATCCACAACGTCGGCCTGATGGAAGACCGCGCCACGCTGCGTATCTCCAGCCAGCACATTGCCAACTGGCTGCTGCATGGCGTGGTCAACGAGGCGCAGGTGACGGAAACCCTGCAGCGCATGGCGCGCGTGGTGGACGGACAGAACGAGAACGATCCGTTCTATACGCCGATGGCGCCGGACTTCGAGGCTTCCTATGCCTACCGCGCCGCGCGTGACCTGGTGTTCCAGGGCCTGACCCAGCCGAGCGGCTACACCGAGCCGCTGCTGCATGCATGGCGCCTGAAGGTCAAGGCGGCGCGTCGCTGAGCCGCCGCTGACCAGCTCCACGCAGCCTGCCGCGGCATGCTGCCGACCTGACCCGCTTGCCCTGGTACCCACTGGCAAGCGGGTTTTTCTATTGAAGAAGGCACGACGCTGTTTGCGTTGCCTTCTCTTGCCAAGCCGCACCAAGCCGTATAATCAACGCCCGACGCCCCTCCGGGCTCACGAAGCTTGTACGCCCCCACGAATTCCCGCGGAGAATCCATGGCAAACTGGCTTAGCGAAATTTCCGAAAAAAGCAGCGGATTCATGCCCCACGGGCATTGCTATCTCTGGATACCCAGCCTGCTCTGGATGCATGTGCTGTCGGACGCGCTGATCGGCGTTGCCTACCTTGGCATCTCCTTCGTCCTCTACCTTCTGGTGCGAAAAATCAGGCTGCCCTTCAGCCCGGTATTCATTGCCTTCGGCCTGTTCATCGGCCTGTGCGGCATCACCCACTTCATGAAGATATGGACGGTATGGCATCCGGACTACCTGCTGGACGGCGTGATCAAGCTTGCCACCGCGGCCGCATCGGTTGCCACCGCCATCGGCCTGCTGTACATCCGGCCGCAAATCGAGCAGACCGTGGCGGCAGCCCGTCTCTCCGAAGAACGCCGGGTGGAGCTGGAGCGGGCACATACGGAACTTGAAGCCCTGTACCGCAAGGTGAAGGAGCTCGATGAACTCAAGACCCAGTTCTTCGCCAACGTGTCGCACGAACTGCGTACGCCCCTGACTCTGATGCTGGGCCCGGCCGAGCGCATGCGCGAAGATGCCACCCTGAACCAGCAGCAGCGCCATGAACTGGACCTGATCAGCCGCAATGGCCGCAGCCTGCTGCGCCATGTCAATGACCTGCTGGATATCGCCAAGCTGGAATCGCATGACATGCAGCCGCACCGGACAAGGTTCGAACTGCAGCCATGGATCGAACAACTCGCGGCACAGTTCGAACCGGTTGCCAGGCAGCGGCAATTGCGCTTCGAGGTCGTGGCCGACGAAGCCATGCTGATCGAAGCCGACGCCGACATGATCGAGCGCGTCGTCATCAATTTGTTGTCGAATGCATTCAAGTTCACGCCGGCGGGCGGTGAAGTGACCCTGCGGCTTGCGCGCGACGCTGGCCACCTGCTGCTCACCGTGGACGACAGCGGCCCCGGCATCGCGAAAGAGGCGCGCGAACTGGTGTTCGAGCGCTTCCGCCAGGCCGATGGCAGCATCACCCGGCAATACGGCGGCACCGGGCTCGGCCTGGCCATCGTAAAAGACCTGATCGGCCTGCATGGCGGATCGGTAAAGGTGGATGCCAGCCCTGCCGGCGGCGCCCGCTTCACGGTGCAATTGCCGCTGAGCGCTGGCGCCGATACCGATGCCGCCGCGCAGGATGCCCCGCCCGCAGCCAGCCCCGCCACCAGGCTGGCGCTGTCGACCATGCTGGAGGAGCTGGTCCCGGCCGCGACCACCGGGCAAGCCGACACGCCATTGCCGCAGCGGCCCTGCGTGCTGGTGGTGGAAGACAACCAGGACATGCGCCGCTTCCTGGCCGAGACGCTGGCGCGGCACTACAACGTCGTCACCGCGGCCGACGGACAGGACGGCTATCAGCGTTTCCAGAGCCTGCAGCCCGACCTGGTCGTCAGCGACATCATGATGCCGCTGATGAGCGGGGAGCAACTGGTAAAGGCAATACGCAGCAGCGCCGACATGCCTGCCGCCACGCCCATCCTGCTGCTCAGCGCCAAGGCCGACGACGCGCTGCGCGTGAGGCTCTTGCGCGAGGGTGCGCAGGACTATCTCACCAAACCGTTTCTGCCCCAAGAACTGCTGGCGCGCGCAGCCAACCTGGTTGCGGCCAAGCGGGCCGGCGACCAGTTGCGCGGCGCGCTGGCCAGCGCCTCGCTCGACATCGAGGCGCTGGCATCGGAACTGGTCACGAGGCACAAACAACTCGAGGCCACGCGCGACGCGGCCGAGGTGGCGCGTGAACAGGCCGAACGCGCAAACCAGGTCAAGGGACTGTTTCTCGGCATGGTCTCGCACGAACTGCGTACGCCCATCGCCACCATCGACATGAACGTGCAGTTGCTGGAACGCAGCGATGGCCTGCCCGCCGCTGCCGCCACCCGCCTGCAGCGCATGGCGCGCGCGACGCGCCAGCTGGCCGGCCTGGTCGAAGGCCTGCTGGAATACACCCGGCTGGAAAGCGGAAAGATCGAGGCGTATCCGGAGTCGCTCGATGCTGCGACGATCGTGCATGAAGTGCTGGCGGCCCACATGGACCAGGCCGCCCACGCCGTCACGCTGTCGCTGGAGCCGCAGCACACGGCCCTGCCGCCTCTCGTCAGCGATGCCCGCCTGCTGCGCATCGTCCTGGCCAACCTGATCTCGAACGCGTTGAAATACACCAGCCAGGGCTCGGTAACGGTCCGGCTGAAAACAGAACATGACAAACATGTGTTTGAAGTGACTGATACTGGTCAGGGCATTTCGGAAGCGGATGCCACGCGCATTTTCCAGCCATTCGAGCGGCTTGAACCGGTGCAGCACAAGAGCCTGCCCGGCGTGGGCCTGGGCCTGGCCCTAGTTGACCAGATCGTGCGGGCACTTGGCGGCAGCATTACAGTCAGTTCTCGCCTGGGACGAGGCAGTTGCTTTTGCGTGCACCTTCCCAGTCGCGGCATCCATGAAACATCAACGCAGCCGATATGACTATGAAACGGAGAAACGGATGCCTTGCAATCACATCGTTGTAATTGAAGATGACACCGACTTGCGCGAAACGCTGAAGGACCTCCTTGAAATGGAGGGCTTCTGCGTCGTCACCGCCAGCAATGGTCGGGAAGGCCTGCACCAGATCGAGCAGAACGGCCAGCCCTGCCTCATTCTGCTGGACCTGATGATGCCGGTGATGAATGGCTGGGAATTCCTGGAAACCCTGCGCCGGGAACCGACGATGACGCTGGCGCAAACGCCGGTAGCGGTGGTGTCGGCCGCAGCCGACGTCGCCGATGTCGAGCGCGATTATGGCTGCAGCGTGTTGAAGAAACCGGTCAGCCTGGAACGTCTGTTCGCCCTTGCCCATGCGCATTGCGACCTCTGCTAGCGCACGTTCGCATGGGTCGCCCTGAATCCGTTTTTCAACAGCCTGCTAGTCGCTGCCCGCCCGCCGGCGCACGGGCGGATAACGCCACCATGCCAGCATGACGAGCGCGCCGAAGAAGCTGTAGGCCAGCACGAAAACCCAGGCCGGAAGCCGATAGTAAAGGAGCCTGCCGAGCCAGTAGGCGATGAATCCGTCCGCCTGGCCGCCCATCTCATCCGGACCGCGCAGCCAGGCCTCCAGCGTGGTCAATGGACAGTCCAGGCCCAGCCACGCCTGCGCAACCACGATGCCGATTGCCGCAAGATGCGCCAGCCGGAACCGCCAGCCATTGACCCAGCGCCAGCCCATCCGGTTGCCTGCGAAAATCAGCGCCAGCCCGCCGACGATGAACAGCACCACTGCGGCATGCAGGGTCAGCACCATGTCGGCGAGAACGGAATGAGACATGGACGAGATGGAGGAGACGGACGATCAGGCCGGTGCAGCGAGGCTGTCGTGCCAGTCGCTGTAAGGAGAATTCTTGACCAGATGGCGATTGTAGTCGGGCGCGCCATCGGTCCACCAGACGGGGCCGCGTTCGCCGAGCGCTATCTTGGCGGCGTCGACTGCCGCTCTCGCGTCACGCAGCGCGTGGGCATCGTCGGCGCGCAGCGCGACACCCACGGCCCGGCGCGCGCGCATCAGCTCGCTGGTCAGCGTGCTGCGGCGCTCGGGAGGCAATGCCGGATTGCTGGTGCGCCATAGCCTGCCGCGCACCACGAAGTAACGCCCATCGGGCGTGACAGGGTATTTCATGCAGCCTCTTGTGAAGGCCGGGCCGCATGCCGCGCGAAGGGCGGCACAGCGGCGGCAGTGACTCAGGCCTTCAGATGTGCCGAGATCAGCTTGGTCATTTCAAACATGGAGACCTGCTTCTTGCCTTCGAAGACAGCTTCCAGCTTGGCGTCGGCGTTGATCATGCGGCGGTTGGCCGCATCCTGCAGATCATGCTTCTTGATGTAGTCCCATACTTTCTTGGTGACTTCGGTGCGCGGCATCGGCTCGGCACCAACCACTTCAGCCAACACCTTCGAAGGCGTCACCGGCTTCATGAACGCCGCGTTTGGCTTGCTCTCTTTTTTTGCTGCTGTTGCCATGAATTACTCCAAAGTTCAGTCATATAAAAGCGCAAAACCCCGCATGCAATGGATCAGGCGGGGTTTTGCGCTTCAAGCGCCGGAAAAGCCGGAACGTCGCGAATTCTATCCTACTTCCTCCGGGCTGCATAACCGCCACGGATTGGCCATTCCTTGAAGGACATCAACACCACTGCGGCATGGCCGTTACACTGGCATTCAACTTCATGAAAGAGGAAAAAGCGATGACATCCATCGATGCATTTGTCAGAAAGCAGAAACCGGGCGCGCAATTCGTCGTCAGTGCCCAGATGCTGCGCATGAAGCCGGAGGAATTCGACAGGCTGGCACAACAATGGCTGGATGATGGCGGGCCGGGCTTCAACGTCGCCGGGGTGCCGCATCGCGTCGTGGTGGACGGGCAATTCCTGATCAGCCGTGTCACCGTGATCCGCACCAGCGCCGAAGTCTGATTGCGTTCAGCCCGGCCTGGCCGCCTGCAATCAGTCCGTCTTCAGCATCGCCAGGAAGGCCGCGGCGGCGATCGAATCCTGCCGGCCGCGCTGGCGCACGATGCAGATGTGACGCTGGAATGCCGGGTCGGACAGCGGGATCTTCACCACGTCCGCATGCTGGAAATGGAACATCGCCACCGCCGGCACAATCGCAATGCCGACGCCGCTGGCAACCAGTCCGGCGGCGGTTGCCATGGTCGACACTTCCATCGCCGTTTTCAGCCGCTGCGGAAACATCACCGCGTCGACCTGCTGCCGGATGCTGCTGTAGCGGTCCTGTTGCACCAGCGGGTAATCCAGCAGATCGGTGCTATGGACCGCCGCCCTGCCCGCCAGCGGATGGTCCGGCGGGCACACCACGAAAAAGCAGTCCGGCCATGCCGGCTCGGCCTCGAACTCGGTCGACGGCAACGCAGCCGTCAGTGCAAAGTCGACCTGGCCGCGCCGCAGCAGATCCAGGCAATCATCGGCAGTCACGTCCCGCAGCACCAGTTCCAGTTGGGGATAGCGCGCCCTGAACCGGGCAATCACCGGCGGCAGCCGCCAGGCTGCGATCGAAGGCAGCGCTGCAATCGACACCCGGCCGGTGCGCAAGGCGGTGTAGTCGCGCATCTCGGCCAGCGCGCCATCGAACTCGGCCAGCAGCCGGGTGGCGGACCTGGCGAATGCGCCGCCTTCCACCGTCAGCTCGACGCGCCGGGTGCCGCGGTCGAACAGCCGCACGCCCAGATTTTGTTCAAGGCTGCGGATCAGCATGCTGAATGCGGGCTGCGACAGGTGGGCGGCTTCCGCGGCGCGCGTGAAATTCCTTTTTTCAGCAAGGGCCAGAAACGCCTTCAGGTGGCGGGTCGAAATATCCATGGATTGTCAGGTAGGCGACTGATTGATTCGGAGTTCGAATAGGTTCATCCGAATTATCAATTTTTATTTCAGGTCGTGCTGGCAAATAATCGGCATCGCGGCCAGCGGAAATTCATATGGCCATGCCTAACCCGGAGAGATCAATGATAGAAACCTCGCACAAGCAATTTCTCGGCCCCGTGATCCGCCTGCATCCCGGCGACAACGTCGTGGTCGCCCGCACCGACATCGGCATCGGCACGGAAGTGCCGGCCGAGCGCTTCGTCAGCCGCAGCCAGGTGCCGGCCGGCTACAAGATCGCGTCGCGCCTGATCCGCAAGGATGAGCCAATCCGCAAATACAACGTGGTGGTGGGCTTTGCCGCCATTGACATCCCGGCCGGCACGCTGGTGCATGGCCACAACACCGAGTTCCGCGAATTCCAGCGCGACTATGCGCATGCGTCCGAGTTCGCGCCCATCGACTATCTTCCAGCAAGCCAGCGCGCGACCTTCCAGGGCATCGTCCGCGCCGACGGCCGCGTCGCCACCCGCAACTACATCGGCATCCTGTCCACGGTCAATTGCTCTGCCACCGCGGTGCGCCGCATTGCCGACTGGTTTTCGCCCGAGCGGCTGGCCGACTATCCGAACGTGGATGGCGTGGTGGCCTTCAGCCATTCGCTGGGTTGCGGCATGGAGATGACGGGCGAGCCGATGGCGCTGCTGCGTCGGACCATGGCCGGCTATGCGCGCCACGCCAACCTGGCGGCGGTACTGGTGGTGGGCCTGGGCTGCGAGCGCAACCAGTTGAACGGCTTGCTGGCGGACGAGCAGCTGGAAGCCGGCCCGCTGCTACGCACCTTCGTCATGCAGGACACCGGCGGCACCAGGAAGACAATCGAAGCCGGCGTGGCGGCGGTCCGCGAACTGCTGCCGGCGGCCAACCAGGTACACCGACAAACCGTTTCTGCCAGCCACCTGTGCGTGGGCCTGCAGTGCGGCGGTTCGGACGGCTTTTCCTCGATCACCGCCAATCCGGCGCTGGGTTCGGCGGTGGATCTTCTGGCAAGGCACGGCGGCACCGCCATCCTGTCCGAAACGCCCGAGATCTATGGCGTGGAACACACCCTGACTCGGCGTTCCGCCAGCCGCGAAGTTGGCGAACAACTGCTGGAGCGCATCCGCTGGTGGAAGGATGTCTATTCAGTCGGGCGCGACGTGCAGATCAACGGCCAGGTCAGCCCCGGCAACCAGGCAGGCGGGCTGGCCAACATCTTCGAGAAGTCGCTGGGCTCATCGATGAAGGGCGGCACCGGTCCGCTGATGGCGGTCTACCGTTATGCCGAGCCGGTAACGGCCAAGGGCCTGGTGTTCATGGACACGCCGGGTTACGACCCGGTATCGGCCACAGGCCAGATCGCCGGCGGCGCCAACCTGATCGCCTTCACCACCGGCCGCGGCTCGATGTTCGGCGCCAAGCCGGTGCCTTCGATCAAGCTGGCGACGAATACGCCGATGTATCAGCGGCTGGAGGAAGACATGGACATCAACTGCGGCGAGATCCTTGACGGCTCGATGTCGATCGAGGCCATGGGCGAAAGGATCTTCGAGCTGATGCTGCGCACGGCCTCGGGCGAGGCCAGCAAAAGTGAGTTGCTGGGGCTGGGGGACAACGAGTTCGTGCCCTGGCAGATCGGGATCATGAGTTAAGGGTGGAAGCCAGGACGTAGCGCACGGCGGGCCTTTGGGTGCGGGCATTGTCGTTCACAACCTTGTTGAACGGGGAAGCATGGATGACGCGCGGCGAACTAATGGATGTCGGCTGGAGCAGTTACGGTTGTGGTGGCCATTACTTCTGCCGTTGCTTTTGACGTAAGCGCAGCGACAGTTGCGGTTGCTTTTGAAGTGGCGGTTGCTTTTGAAGTGGCCGTTGCCGTTGCCTTTGCCTTTGAAGTGGCCGTTGCTTTTGAAGTGGCCGTGAAGTCCCGTTGAGCGCGCCGTGTCAGCAGTGCCCGGAGCGGGAAAAGGTGCGGCGTCTGTCTGAGCCAAGCTTTAGCTTGGCGAGTTTAGCCGCGCCCCGCTCCGGGTACCGCTGGCACGGGCACCCCGCGCAGCGGGGCGCGATCACCGGGTCGCCTTTTTTTGGTTACTTTTTTTGGCGAAGCAAAAAAAGTGACCCGGCCGCCGGGACGGATTCCCGGCTTGTCTCCACGGCAGTGCAGCCGTCTTGCGTCACCCGGCAAGGCACGGGCAGCACTGTCGGTGTTGTTGTTGACGTTCGTATTGAAAATTCAAACGTCAAACTTCAAAAGCAACTGCTGCTTCGCAGTGACGCCGTCACGCCGGGTGAACCAACGCGACTGCACTGTCGTCATGACTAGGCCGGGTGTTCGCCCCGGCGGGCGACCTACTTTTTTTGCTTCGCCAAAAAAAGTAGGCAAAAAAAGGCGACCCGGTGATCGCGCCCTCGCTGCGCGAGGGTGCCCGTGCCGTCGATGCATGGAGCGGAGCGCGGCTAAACTCGCCAAGCTGCGCTTGGCTCAGACAGACGCCGCACCTTTTCCCGCTCCACGCACCGACGTCACGGCGCGATCAACGGGACCCAACTGCAACGACAACTTCAAAAGCAATGGCAACGGCAACGGCCACTTCAAAAGCAACTGCAACTGCAACTGCCACTGTCGCTGCGCGTACTGCAACTGCAATGGCACCGCACTTGCCCCCACTCCATCACCCAACCCGTGATCCCGCCACCAACCCCTTCCCCCGCAACTGCTGCATCACCACCGCAGCAATCAACAGCCCCAATCCCAGCAGGTCATAGAACGTCCCCGGATAGGCCAGGGTAAATCCCGCCACCAGCAGCAATGTGCGCTCAAGCCAGTTGGTCCGGATGAACATCCAGCCCTGAAAACCTGCCGCCAGTGCCGCGATGCCGGCCGCCGCGGTCAGGCTGACCTGCGCGATGGACCACCAGTTCGCGCTGGCCAGGGCCTTGGTCGACCCCATCAGCAGCAGGCCCTGCCCGCTGCTGTCGAGCACGAACATGAAGGGCAGCAGGAAAGCCGGTACCGTGTACTTCCAGCATTGCATCGTGGTCTTGTACGGATCGCCTCCCGTAATGGCCGACGCGGCGAACGGCGACAGGGCCGTTGGCGGCGAGACTTCCGAGAGCACCGCGTAATAGAAGATGAACATGTGCGCCGCGAAGTCAGGCACGCCCAGCTTGGTCAGGGCCGGCGCGGTGATTACCGCGCAGATGATGTAGGACGCCGTCACCGGCACCGCCAGTCCGACGATCCAGACCACCAGCGCGGTGTAGACCGCCGTTAGCAGCAGCGAGCCGCCGGCATAGTTGATCACGATGGAGCTGAACTTCAGGCCCAGGCCAGTCAGTGTCACCACGCCGACGATGATGCCGGCCCCGGCGCAGGTGGCGGCGACGTTGAGCATGCCGACCGAACCGGCTTCCAATGCCTTGACCAGCCGCGAATCGACGATGTGCCGCCATACCGAACCCCGGCCACGGAACAGGTCATAGGACAGCAGCGCGCAGTCGCGGTCGAGGAAGCTGACGAAGAAGGTGACGATGGTGGCCCAGAACACCGACAGCACCGGCGAATAGCCAAGCAGCATGAACACCACGATCGATATCAGCGACACGAAATGAAACCAGTAGCGCCGCGTCAGGTTCCACAGGCTGTCTGCCTTGGCGAACACGGTATTGCCCATGCCGTACTTGCGCGCATCGATTTCCACCATCAAAAACAGCGCCAGGTAGAACAGCACCGTCGGGATGGCCGCCATCAGCAGCACGTCGAGATAGGAAATCTTCAGGAACTCGGCGATCAGGAAGGCCGCCGCGCCCAGCACCGGCGGCGAGATGATCGCGCCCAGTCCGCCCGCCGCCAGCAGGCCGCCGGCGGCATTGCGTTCATAGCCTACCTTCTGCAGCATTGGCCAGGCCACCGAACCCAGCGTGACCGTGGTCGCCACGCCCGAGCCGGAAGGACCGCCGAGCAGAAAGGAAGCCAGCACCACGGTGCGGCCGGCGCCGGTCGGCTTGCCGCCCATCGCGGCGAAGGAAAAGTCAATGTAGAACTTGCCGGCCTTGGAGAACTGCAGGAAGGCGCCGAAGATGGTGAAGAGGATGATCAGCGAGGAAGACACGTCCAGCGCCACGCCGAAAATGCCCTCCAGCGTCATGTACATCTGGCCCACCAGCCGGCCCAGCGTATAGCCCTTGTGGGTCCAGGGCTGCGGCAGGTAGGCGCCGTACAGTGCGTACAGCACGAAACCGATCGTCACTACCGGCATAATCCAGCCGGCGGTGCGGCGCATCGCTTCCAGCACCAGCACCATCAACAGTCCGCCAAGCACGATGTCCCAGGTTTCGGGCATGGTGTTGCGGTCGTTGAAGTCGTCGCCGCCCATGATGGCATAGGCGATGATCACCAGCGACAGCAGCGCCGCGATCCAGTCCCACCACATGATGCGATGGCGAAAGCGCCGCGCCACCGGGAAGATCAGGAAGGTCAGAAACAGCACGAAGGCCAGATGCACCGGGCGCAGAACCTGCGTCGGAACGATCGCATAGGCGCTGTAGAGATGGAACAGCGACATCACCACCGCGGTCAGGGTCAGGAAGCCGGCAATCCAGCCGGTCATGCGGTTGGCCGCGCCTTCCTCTTCCTCGATATAGGCTTCCGCCTTTTTCAATGCCTCGTCGTCCACGCCGGCGGCCAGCGCCGGGTCCGGCTTGCTACTTTCAGTCATAAGGTTTCCGGTGTCGTTAAGCATGCGGCTTGCCGCCCGCCGGCCGCATGCAGCAGCGGGCAGCCGGGCAGGCTGGCATCGAGGCGATCAGTTCAGCTTGATGCCTTTTTCAGCGTAGTACTTGGCTGCGCCAGGATGGAAGGGGATCGGCGTGGCGCTGGTCTTCTGGTTTTCCAGCTTGAAGTTTTCCGCCTCCTTATGCACCGCAATCAGTTCGTCGCGCTTCTCGAAGATGGTCTTGGCGATGTTGTAGGCGGTCTTGTCGTCCATGTTCTCATTGGCCACCAGGATGTTCATCACGGTCGCCTGCTGGTTGTCCGCGGTCATGCCGTGGTAGATGGACTTGGGGATGGTGTCGGTCACGTACAGGTTGCCGTACTTCTTGTTCATCACGGGCACCGTCTCGGCATGGTCGATCATCTTGAGCTTGGTGCCGGGCGTGTTGGCCAGGTCGGTCACGGCGGCGGTCGGCAGGCCGCCAACCCAGAAGAACGCATCGATCTTGTTGTCCTTGATCGCATTGACCGACTCGGCCACCGAGAGGCGTTCGCGCTTGACGTCCTTGTCCTTGTCCAAGCCGGCCGCCTCCAGGATGCGGAACGCCATCACTTCGGTGGCGCTGCCCGGCGAGCCCGTCGACACATGCTTGCCCTTCAGGTCGGACAGCTTGCTGATGTTGCGCCCTTCCACCGTCACCAGGTGCATGCGGTTGGGATAGAGCACGGCAATGGTTCGCACCGGCACCTTCTTGGACTTGAACTTGTCTTCGCCCTTGTAGGCATCCTGCGCCGCGTCGGCCATGCTGAAGCCGACATAGGGCTGGCCCGAGCCGACCAGCTTCAGGTTGTCCACCGAGCCGCCGGTGACTTCGGCCGTGGCCTGCAGTCCCGGCACATGCTTGGACAGCACCGCCGCCAGGCCGCCTCCGAGCGGGTAGTACACGCCGCCGGTGCCGCCGGTGGCAATGGACAGGTTCTGGGCGCCTGCCACTCCGGCAAGGCCAATCGCCAATGTGGCCACGCAAGCCCGCAGTAATTTCGTCATCATGCTTGTCTCCTCAGATGGATGGATAGATGGATTGTCGAGTGCTTCAGCACTTCTTGACGGGAATGGCGGGCGTCGTCAAGGGACTTGCCCGGAAAGCGTGTCCGTCGCCTGGGGCGACGGTGGAAAACGGCATGGCCATGCCTGCGGCGTGCCAACGCCTTCTGTGATTGGGTGCATTGCTGTCTCCTTTTATAGGCACCAGGTCCTGTCGGCCCGGCACTCGTCAAGCGTTTAGCGCTTGCGCTTCGATATGGTCGAAGTCGTCACATGGAAACATGCTTCCAACAAACCGTCAACTGCTACGACGCCTTGAAGAGACTGTAGATAAGGCCAAGCTCATCAGTAGCGCGGCCCGGCATCGCCGCGCTGGCATCGCCATGCGGGCCTGGGAGCGGTCAGGGCTCTGGGAACAGGAAGCGCCTGGTCAGCAGCACTGCCAGCTCATGGGCTGGCACCGGGGCGGACACATAATAGCCCTGGGCCTCGTCGCATTGCAGCTGCTGCAGCAGGTGCAGCTGCTGGGCCGTCTCCACGCCCTCGGCCACGACCCGCATGCCGATCGCATGGGCTATCGCCAGGATGGCGGTGAAGAAGGCCAGATCCTCCGGGCCATTGGCGATCTGCGCCGTGAAGGACTGGTCCACCTTCAGGCCGTCCATGTCCAGCCGCTTCAACTGCGACAGCGAGGAATAGCCCGTGCCGAAGTCATCCACATACAGCTTCACCCCAAGGGCGCGGATTGCGGCCAGTTCCGCGCCTGCCATGCCTTCCTGGGCCACGGTGGCCGACTCGGTGATCTCGACCTCGATCTGGCTGGGCTCGATGGCGTGGCGCGCCATGCAGCGGGCAAGACAGGCGCTGACGCTGGCACGGTCGATCTGCCGTGCCGACACGTTCACCGACAGCGGCACCACCGGCAGGCCCGCATCGCGCCATTGCGCCAGCTGGGCACAGGCCTTGGCGATCACCTGCTCGCCCAGCGGCACGATCAGGCCGTTCTCCTCGGCCAAGCCGATGAAATCGTCCGGCGGTATCAGGCCGCGCTGCGGATGGCGCCAGCGCACGAGCGCCTCCATGCTGGTCATTTCGCCGCTGGCGACATCGACGCGCGGCTGGTAGTACAGCTCGAACTGGTCGCCTTCCAGTGCCTGCCGCAGCTCGGCCTGCCGCGTCACCCGCTGCATCAGGGTTTCGGAGAGGCTGGCGCGGTACAGGCAATAATTGCCCTTGCCGGCGGTCTTGGCTGCATACATCGCGATGTCGGCATGCTTGAGCAGGGTCGGCCCGTCGTCGCCATCGCGCGGGAACAGGCTGATGCCGATCGAGGCCTGCACCGTATGCCGGGTGCCGCCGCCGGTCGTGAAGGGATCGCGCAGCGCGGCAATCAGGCGGCCCGCCACATGCAGCACATCCTCCTCGCTGCTGGCCGATGCCAGGATGATGGTGAATTCATCGCCGCCCAGCCGGGCGATGCTGTCGCCGGGCCGCACAAGGGCCTTGAAGCGCAGCGCGGCCGCGCGCAGCAGCTCGTCGCCGGCGGCGTGGCCCAGCGTGTCGTTGACGTTCTTGAAGTCGTCGAGGTCGACGAACATCACCGCCACCAGCATGCCGGCGGCACGGGCCTGCTCCAGCGTCTCCGGCAAATGGCGCATCAGCCAGTGCCGGTTGGGCAGCATGGTCACCGGGTCGGCATTGGCCAGGCGATGCATGGTTTCCTGCTGCAGCTTGGCATCGGTGATATCGCGCAGCGTCACCGCCAGGCCCATGCCAGAGCGCTCCAGGCGGCGCTGCAGCCACTGCGGCTCGCGGCTCTCATGCGCCGGCACATACACCTCGTCCTCATAAAAACCGTTTTCCATCGCCTGCCGGCAGGCCGGCAGCATATGGGACCGGAACAGCAGGGGCGCGGTGGCCGACAGGCGCTTGCCCAGCAATTGAGCGCGCGGCAGGCCGCGATAGAGAGCCCCTCGCTCGTTGCAGTCCTCGATCAGCAGGTCGACGATCTGGCGCTGGCCGTCGTACAGCGGGCGCAGCATGTAAAAGCCTTCGCGCGCACTCTCGGTGGCCAGCCGGTATGCCGCCTCCACTTCCCGCGCATATTCCCGGCGCAGCACGCGCAGGGCGGAATAACCCATCCCGGTCCCCGCCACCAGCAGAAGGAGAACGCTGCCTGCCAGCGCAATCAGCTGCAATTCGCGCTGCCGGTCTTCATAGACGGCCATCAGGTTTTCTTCCGCCAGGCCGACCAGCCCGACCATGGGGTAGTTGCGGGCATGATGCCAGCCGACATAGCGCACTCGCCCATCCACGAAGCGGGCGCCGGTCATCTTTTGCAGACCCGCAGGCGCCGGCAGGACCGGGACCTCCTTGAGCACCGGCCCGGCGGCGGGCTCGGCGCCGATCATCCGGGCGGCGAGGAACACGCCGTCGGCACGGCGCGCCGCCATGAAGTCACCCCTGCCCAGGCCGGTGTAATCAGCGATCGAAGTCAGGTAGGCGGGCTCGATGGCCACCACGATCAGGCCGTCGAACGCACCTTGCGCATCGTCGAGGCGGCGGGAAAGAATCAGCACCGGGCGCTTCATGCGCAAACCGTCGACCGGCTTGGAAAACAGCAGACCCTGGTCCTTTGCCCGGTGCGCCTTGAAATAGTCGCGCTCGCGTATCGACGGCTCATTGCGGCCCAGCGCCAGCGTGCTCGTGACCGGCATGCCGCGCCGGTCGACGATCGTGATGGACAGCCCGGCCGCGGCCGGCACCAGGCCCTGCTTGACCTGCTCTTCCAGCAGCACGTCGCCGGCGCTCTTCTGCCAGTGGTACTTCAGGCTCAGCATGATGTAGTCGATCTGGCCGATGATGCGGTCCAGCTGTTCGGCATAGGACCTGGCCTGGGCCGAGGCATCGGCAAAGGCGCGCTGGCTGAGGGCGCGCTTCTCGTTCTCCATGATCCAGTAGGCGCCGCCCCACAGCACCGTGGCTACAGCGCCGAGCACCAGCGGCCAGACCAGCAATGCGCGCAGGTTACTGCTCAGATAGCGCAGCTTTTCGGCGGAACTGAACGGCAGCGGTGGTGTGGAAGTCAATGTCGTCGGCGCATCGGCAATGGGCCCGACAATTGTAAGCTGCTGCAAGCCGGCGCGTTTTACTTTTTGCGCCCCCATCGATATCGAACGGCGCGGGCGATCGATCCCCAACCTACATTCAAAAATGGCCCGTCACCATTAGTTAAAACCCATTCCACGATTGGCGCGCGCATTCCATGCCTGCTGCAAAAGGCCACGATCAACATTGCCTGCACTCAGTATAATCAAAGCCATTTTTGCTCAGCCCGCCTCGCCATCATGTCCATGGTCCAACTTGCACTGCGCCGGCCCTACACCTTCATCGTGATGGCGCTGCTGATCCTGCTTGCCACGCCGTTCGTGCTGCGCAAGATGGCCACCGACATCTTCCCCGAGATCGACATCCCGGTCATCAGTATCATCTGGAACTACAACGGCCTGTCGGCACAGGAGATGGGGCAGCGGGTGGCGGCGCAGACCGAGCGCGGGCTGACCACCACCGTCAGCGACATCGAGCATATCGAGTCGCAGTCGCTGTCGGGCGTGACCGTCATCAAGATCTTTTTCCAGCCCACCGCCAACATCCAGACCGCGATCGCGCAGACCGTGGCCTCGGTGCAGACCCAGGTGCGGCAGCTGCCGCCGGGCATCACGCCGCCGCTGGTGATCAAGTATTCGGCCTCGAGCATCCCGGTGATACAGCTGGCGCTGTCGTCCACCTCGCTGCCCGAGCAGACCGTGTTCGACGCCGCCGTCAACCAGCTGCGGCCGCAGCTGGTGACGATACCGGGCGTGGCCATCCCCTTCCCCTACGGCGGCAAGATTCGCCTGATCTCGGTCGACCTCGACATGCAGGCGCTGCAGTCGCGCGGCATGGCGCCGATCGACGTGGTCAATGCCGTCAATACCCAGAACCTGATCCTGCCCTCCGGCACCGCCAAGTTCGGCGAGACCGAGTACAACGTGCGCATGAACAGTTCGCCCGACGCCATCGCCGGATTGAACGACATGCCGGTGCGCACCGCCGGCGGCGCCACCACCTATGTGCGCGACGTGGCCCAGGTGCGCGACGGCTTCTCGCCGCAGACCAATGTGGTGCGGCGCGACGGCGAGCGCGGCGTGCTGCTGTCGGTGCTGAAGAACGGCGGCGCCTCGACGCTGGACATCGTCGAGAACCTGCGCGCGATGCTGCCGGTTGCGCTGCAGACCATGTCGCCTGACATCAAGGTCACGCCGCTGTTTGACCAGTCGGTGTTCGTCAAGGCCGCGATCAAGGGCGTGGTGGCCGAAGCAGTGATCGCGGCCGGCCTGACCGCGGCCATGGTGCTGCTCTTTCTTGGCAACTGGCGCAGCACCCTGATCATTGCCGCCACCATCCCACTGTCCATCCTGGCGTCCATCCAGATGCTGTACCTGATGGGCCAGACACTGAACCTGATGACGCTGGGCGGGCTGGCGCTGTCGGTCGGCATCCTGGTCGACCAGGCCATCGTCACCATCGAGAACATCGAGCGCCACATGCAGCTCGGCGCCAGCCTGGAAGACGCGATCCTGACAGGCGCCGGCGAGATCGGCATTCCGGTGCTGGTGGCCACGCTGTGCATCTGCATCGTATTCGTGCCGATGTTCTTCCTCTCAGGCGTGGCGCGCTTCCTGTTCGTGCCGCTGGCCGAGGCGGTGGTGTTCGCGATGGCGGCCTCCTACCTGCTATCGCGCACCCTGGTGCCGACACTGGTGATGCTGTTCATGCGTGGCCATGGCGCGCAGGATGGCGCCAAGCCCAGCCTGCTGCAACGGCTGTACCGCGCCTTCGACCGCCGTTTCGAGCAGGTGCGGCGCGCCTACATGCTGATCCTGTCGACGCTGCTGTCGCGCCGGCGCGGCTTCCTGATGCTGTTCCTCGGCTTCTGCCTGCTCTCCACCCTCCTCTTTCCCTTCCTCGGCCGCGATTTCTTCCCCACCGTCGACGCCGGGCAGATCCGGCTGCACATGCGCGCGCCCACCGGCACCCGCATCGAGGAGACCGCGCTGCTGGCCGACCGGGTCGAGGCGGCGATACGCGAGATCATTCCAGCCGACCAGCTCGACACCATCCTGGACAACCTCGGCGTGCCCAACAGCGGCATCAACCTGTCCTACAGCAATGCCGGCACCATCGGCGCGATGGATGGCGAGATCCTGCTGTCGCTGCATGAAGGTCACCGGCCCACCACGGAATTCATCAGCCGCCTGCGCGCCGAGCTGCCACGCCGCTTTCCCGGCGTGGAGTTCTTCTTCCAGCCGGCCGACATCATCACGCAGATCCTGAACTTCGGCCTGCCGGCCGCGATCGATGTGCAACTGTCGGGGAACAACATCGCCGGCAATGCCGCGCTGGCCGGCGAGCTGGCGAAGGCGATCAGGAAGATACCGGGCGCAGTCGACGTGCATGTGCACCAGAAGCTGGACAACCCGACCCTGGAACTGCAGGTCGACCGCTCGCGCCTGCAGCAGCTCGGGCTCAGCGTCGCCAACGTGGGCCAGAATCTGCTGATCGCGCTGTCGGGCAGCTCCCAGACCGCCCCCGCGTTCTGGCTCAATCCGCAGAACGGCGTGGTCTACAACGTTGCGGTGCAGGCGCCGCAATATCGCGTCGATTCGCTCGATGCGCTGCTCAACATCCCGGTGGCCGCGAGCGCCGCCGCGCCGGGCGCCACCCCGCAGCTGCTGGGCAACCTGGCCGAAGCCAAACCGGGACAGAGCCTGCCCATCGTCTCGCGCTACAACATCACGCCGGTGATTGATCTCTATGTCAGCGTACAGGGCACCGATCTCGCCAGCGTGGCGCGCCAGGTCAATGCCGAAGTCGAGAAGATCCGTTCCAGGCTGCCGCGCGGCAGCCAGGTCGCGGTGCGCGGCCAGGTCGAAACCATGCAGTCATCGTTTGCCGGCCTGCTGACCGGCCTGGCCATGGCCATCGTGCTGGTGTACCTGCTGATCGTGGTGAACTTCCAGTCATGGATCGACGCCGCGATCATCATCGCGGCGCTGCCGGCGGCGCTGGCTGGCATTGCCTGGATGCTGTTCATCACCGGCACCACGTTGAGCGTGCCGGCGCTGACCGGCGCCATCATGACGGTCGGCGTGGCCACCGCCAACAGCATCCTGCTGGTGGACTTCGCGCGGCAGCGCCGGGCCGACGGCATACCGATTCTTGCCGCGGCGCTGGAAGGCGGCGCAACCCGCATCCGGCCGGTGCTGATGACAGCGCTGGCCATGATCATCGGCATGATCCCGATGGCGCTGGGCATCGGCGAAGGCGGCGAGCAGAATGCGCCGCTGGGACTGGCCGTGATCGGCGGCCTGCTGTTCGCCACGGTCTCGACGCTGTTCTTCGTGCCGGTCGTCTACGCGGCCGTCCACCAGCGCCTGGCCGTGCGCCACGCGGCACGCGCCGGCATGCAGCCGGCAGCCCACTAAACGCAACAGGAGACGCATTACATGTCCGAGCAACGCCATTCCGGCCTGACGCAGCATCTGCCGCACGAGGATGAGGCCGCCGATATGCACAAGCGCAGGCAGCTGCTGCGGCGCGCGAAGATCAGCGCGGCCGTGGTGCTGGTGCTGTTGGGCGTGGGCGCGGCGCGCACCATGGTCAGCCGCATGTCGAATGCCCATGCGCTGGAGGCGGTGGCCGCCAGCAACGGCAAGCTGCATGTGCGGGTGGCCTCGCCCAAGGCCGGCGCGGCGGGTCAGCCGCTGGTGCTGCCCGGCACCTTGCAGGGCTACACCCAGTCGCCGGTGGCGGCGCGCGCCAGCGGTTATCTGAAGCGCTGGACCAGGGACATCGGCAGCCGCGTGGCCAAGGGCGAACTGCTGGCCGAGATCGAGACCCCGGAAATCGACCAGCAGCTGACGCAGGCGGTTGCCGCGCGGGCGCAGACCGCGGCCAGCTTGATGCTGGCGCAGAGCACGATGGAACGCTGGGAAGCGCTGCGCAAGAAGGACGCTGTGTCGCAGCAGGACCTGGATGAAAAGCGTAGCGCCCATGCGCAGGCGCGCGCCAACCTGGCCGCGGTCGATGCCAACATCGAGCGGCTGCGCCAGCTGGGAGCCTTCAAGCGGGTGACGGCGCCCTTCGCCGGCGTGATCACGCGCCGCAATGTGGACGTCGGCGACCTGATCGACGCCGGCGGCGGCGCCAGCCGCGCGCTGTTCCTGCTGACCCAGACCGATCCGCTGCGCATCTATGTCAACGTGCCGCAGTCCTATTCGCAGCTGGTGCAGGCCGGCCAGAAGGTGACCGTCAGCCAGCCCGAGCTGGCCGGCCGCAACTTCGAAGGCAAGGTGGAACGCACCGCAGCCGCGATCGACAGCGCAACCCGCACCATGCAGGTCGAGATCGGCCTGCCCAACCGCGACAATGCGCTGCTGCCCGGCGCCTATGTGCAGGTGGCGCTGCCGGTGACGAGTTCGGCGCTGACGATGTCGACCAATGCCCTGATCTTCGGCAGCGCCGGACCCAAGGTGGCCGCGGTGGACCAGGCCGGGCGCGTTCATCTGAAGCCGGTGCGCATCGGCCGCAACTTCGGCCAGACCGTGGAAGTGCTGGAAGGCGTCGACCCGGCCGACCGGCTGGTGCTGAATCCGCCGGATGCGCTGGCCGAAAACGACCTGGTCGAGGTGGTTGCCGATGCCCCGGCCGCGAAGGCCGGCAACGGCAGCCAGACCCGGCCCGCCCCATGACGCGGCCCTACCGGCTGGCCGGCATCCTCGCCGCCGCCCTGCTGGCCGGCTGCGCCACGCCGCCCGAGATGCGCAAGCCGGCGCTGAACCTGCCCGCCGCATGGACGCTGGAGGCGCCGTGGCGCGAAGCCCGCCCGGATGACGGCGCCGCGCGCGGCCCGTGGTGGCAGCGCTTCGGCGATGCCGAGCTCGATGCGCTGCAGCGGCGCGCGCTGGACAACAGCCCGACGCTGGCGCTGGCCGGCGCGCGCCTGGCCCAGGCCCAGGCCGCGCTGGATGCGGCGCTGGCTGCGCGCTATCCGCAGCTGGGCCTGAACCTGCGCGGCGCGCGCCAGCGCATCTCGGCCAATCGCCCGCTCACCAATTACAGGTCGGAGAACTTCTCCACCGTGCAGAACGACGCAATCGCCCAGTTGAGCGTGAGCTATGAAGCCGACCTGTTCGGCCGCATCGCCAGCAATATCGCCGGCGCCACCGCGTCGGCCGAGCAGTCCGCCATCGACCTGGAAAACGCCCGCCTGCTGCTGACCGCGGACGTGGCCACCGCCTACTTCAACCTGCGCACCGTCGACACGGAACTGGACGTGGTGGCGCGTTCGGTGGCGCTGCAGCGGCGCGCGCTGGAGCTGGCCAGCGACCGCCATGATCTCGGCGCGGTGTCGGGCCTGGACGTAGCGCAGCAGCAGGCGCTGCTCGACAGCACCCTGACCCAGGTCGACCTGCTCAAGCGCCAGCGCGCCCAGTTCGAGCATGCGCTGGGCACCCTGACCGGCGCCGGCGCGCCCGGCTTCCTGCTAGCGTCGCGGGTGCTGCCGGCGCAGTCGCCGCCGGTGCCCACGGTGCCGCTGGGCTTGCCCTCGGACCTGCTGGAACGCCGGCCCGACGTCGCCGCCGCCGAACGCGCGATGGCGGTGGCCAATGCCCAGCTCGGCGTGGCCAATGCGGCCTTCTATCCCAGCATTTCCTTGAGCGCCGCCGGCGGCGTGGAATCGCGCGCCCTGCCGGCGCTGTTCGATGCGCCCAGCCTGCTCTGGTCGCTCGGCGCATCGCTGGCCCAGCCGCTGTTCGATGCCGGCCGCATCCGCGCCAACCAGGCCGGCGCCCAGGCCGGCTATGAAGCCACGGTGGCGGGCTATCGGCGCGTGGTGCTGACGGCAATGCAGGAAGTCGAGGATGGCATCAGCGGCATGGCTACACTGGAACGCGCGCATGCCCAAGCGCTGCGCGCCGGCGACAGCGCGGCCCGGGTGCTGGATTTGGCCACGGCACGCTATGAGGGCGGCGTAGCCAGTTACCTGGACCTGATCAGCGCGCAGCAGAACCTGCTGACCGCGCAGCGCCAGGTGGCCCAGCTTGCAGGCCAGCGGCTGCTGTCGTCGGTGTTCCTGATCAAGGCGCTGGGCGGCGACTTCCAGCGCGCCGCCGCCGGTGGCTGACCGCTGGCGCGTCGATCAGCCCGGACCTACCGGTCTCGGGCCTGGCCGATGGGGATGGATGCAGCGCGGCTTGCCGTGCAAGCAGGCCCGCATCGGGGCGGCCTTCCCGCCCCGATGCCTGACCCGCCAGCATTGGCCAGTTACTTCTTCACCAGCGGACAGGCGGACGCGCTCAGCGGCTGGAAAGCCTGCTCCCCGGGAATCGTTGCCACCAGCTTGTAGTAGTCCCAGGGCGCTTTCGACTCCGACGGTTTCTTGACCTGGTACAGGTACATGTCGTGCACCATGCGGCCATCCTCGCGGATACGGCCGTTCTTCGCAAACATGTCGTTGACCGGCATTTCCCGCATCTTCTGCATCACCGCGCCGGTCTCGTCGGTGCCGGCCGCCTTCACCGCCTTCAGGTAATGCATCACCGAGGAGTACAGGCCGGCCTGGCTCATGTTCGGCATCTTCTTCGTCTTCTCGAAGAAGCGCCGCGACCACTTGCGGCTCTCGTCGTCATGGTCCCAGTAGAAGCCGGTGGTCAGCAGCATGCCCTGCGCCGCGTCCAGGCCCAGCGTATGGACATCGTTGATGTAGACGAGGAGGCCGGCCAGGCTCTGCTTGCCCGAGGTGGTGAGGCCGAACTCCCGCGCCGCCTTGATCGCGCTGATGGTGTCGCCGCCGGCATTGGCCAGGCCGATCACCTTGGCGCCCGAGCCCTGCGCCTGCACCAGGAAGGAAGAAAAGTCCGAGGCATTCAGCGGATGCCGCACCGAGCCCAGCACCTTGCCGCCATTGGCGCGGATCACATCGCTCGCATCCTTTTCCAGCGTGGTGCCGAAGGTATAGTCGGCGGTCAGGAAGAACCAGCTGTCGCCGCCGTTCTTGACCACGGCGCGCGCGGTGGAATTGGCCAGCGCATAGGTATCGTAGGCATAGTGCGCCGTGACGGCGGTGCAGGCATCGTTGGTCAGCCGCGCCGAGCCGGGGCCGCTGAAGACGGCGATCCGGTTCTTTTCCTTGGCGATCGGCACCACCGCCAGCGCCGGGCCGGAGGCGGCAACATCGAGGATCGCATCCACCTTGTCGCGGTCGTACCATTCGCGCGCCTTGGAAGCGGCGATGTCGGCCTTGTTCTGATGGTCGGCATGGATGAGTTCGACCGGCTTGCCGAGCACCTTGCCGCCGAAATCCTCGATGGCCAACTGTGCGGCGGCAACGCTGCCGGTGCCGGTGATGTCGGCATAGAGGCTGCTCATGTCGAGTAGCAGGCCGATCTTGACGACGTCGTTGGAAATCGCCTCCGCCGGCCGGGACTGCGCCTGGGCGCCGGCTGCAAAGCCGAGCGCGATCATTGCCGCAAGCATCTTGCGTGGCATGGTGTCTCCTTCTGTTGTTATGGGTGCTTCATGGTACCCATGGGAAGACAGGGCATGTCAAGCCGGCGCAATGCCGCGGGGTCTGCCCTGATTGCCTGCAGGCTGCCGGGCCCGGAAGGCATTACGCTTTCCATCACGCGGCCTAGTACATCGACAGCATGCCGTTGGAGATGCGCCCGCGCCAGGTGCGGATCAGGTCGCGGTACAGCTCGCCCACCGGCCTGATCTTGCGGTCCAGGCTGTACAGGCCATAGCGGTTGACCTGGCCATCGTCCTTCACCAGCAGGCTGTCCCAGTCCACCTGGTCGATCAGGCTGTACCAGGTAAAGCCGATGATGGGCACGCCGTCTTCCTTGAGCCGCACCAGGTTGCCCCACTGGCGTTCCAGCCAGGAACGGGCGTCCTTCTCATTGAGCGCATAGTCGCGGTTGTTGGTCTCGGTATGCATCACCGGCAGGCGGTAGCGGTCGTAGTACTGCTTGGTGATCACGTAATAGCCCAGCATTTCATACTGCTGGGTGCTGCCGTCGGGATGGACGACATGCTCGTTGGTCGCGTAGTAGTCATTGCCCATGATGCACACCGGCCGGATATTATGGTCGAGGAAGAAATGAAACTCCTCGCGGGTCATGCCATTGTCGAGCAGGTACTCGTACATGGTGGCGCACAGGTCGTAGCCATAGCATAGGTCCAGCGACAGGAAACGACGCTCGTTCAAGTGCCGCGCCAGCTTCACGGCGTCCGGATGCGAGGGATGAAAGTATTCCGACGACTCGCTCTGGATGAAGCGCGCCGCCGGCTGCACTTCCAGGATCGCTTCGGTAGCCAGGATGTTGGCTCTGGCGATGTGCTTGCTGGCGGTGATGAAGGCGCGGTCGTCCGTCAGGCATTCATTCCATATGCCGAGCTTGGCGGAAAAGTGCGCGGTCACGTACATCTCGTTGATGGGCGTGTACAGCCTCACCCATGGAAAGCGGATGGCGAAGGCGCGCGCATAGTCGGCAAAGTGGCGCGGGAATTCCGGGTTCTGGAAGTTGCCCAGCCAGTCCGGCAGGCCGAAATGGCACAGGTCGACGCAAGGTGTGATCTGCAGCCGCCTGATTTCATCGAAAGCCTGGTCGGTGAATTCCCAGTCGTAGCGGCCGGCGCCGCGATGCACCTGGTAGTACGGCGGCCCATAGCGCAGCAGGTCCACGTCCAGCTCCCTGGCCAGCGCGAAGTCTTCCCGGTACCTGGCGTAGTGGTCGGTCTTCTGCATCTCGTCCACCCGCCTGGCGCTGCCGTCCGGCTGGCGTATGGTCGGATAGCTGTTCTCAATGCCGGTTGCGAAAAGAAATCCATGCATGGCGGTCCCTGGTGTTTCTGGTCTCCCCTCGCGCCATGTAATCAGGTCGGTGGTTTTCCCGGATTGCGCGAAGTCAAGACCGCGCTCAAGACGACTGCTAAGGTCGCTTCATGTTTTCCCGGATCCTGATTCCTACCGACGGCTCGGCCGCTTCCGCCGCCACCACGCTGGCCGGCATGCGCTTTGCGCACAAGCTCGGCGCGGAGGTGGTGGGCGTCTTCGTCGCGCCGGAATTCCGCTATCCGATCTATATCCAGACCATGCCGCCCTGCTACCTGAGCGACGACGAATACCGGCTTTCGATGCATACCGTCGGCGAGACCTACCTGAACGAAATGCGCAAGGCAGCAGCCGAGGCAGGCGTTGCGTTTTCCGGCGAGATGCTGTTTTCCGATGCGGTCGCCAAGTCCCTGCTAGACACCGCGCGCCAGCGCCAGTGCGACCTGATCTTCATCGGTTCGCACGGCCGTGGCGGCTGGCAGCAGGCGCTGCTCGGCAGCGTGACCATGAAGGTGGTGTCGGCCTCGCCCGTGCCGGTGCTGGTCTATCGCGATCTCCCGGCTTGAAGCGCAGGCGGCGACGTCCCTGACGGCAACAGCGGCTTTGGGCTAAAGTATTGCGCCGCGCGCATTTCGCGCCCTGGCATCAGCCATCACCACGGAGACAAGAATCAATGAAGAAAGTCCTCATGAACGCCGCCATCGCCGCCGCGCTGGCCGGCAGCGCCTGGGCCGGCGCCCAGAACCTGCCCGACGGCGCGCCGCTCACCGCGGAACAGCAGCGTTTCCATGACATCTACAAGGAGCTGGTCGAGATCAACACCACCAATTCCAGCGGCAACAATACCGAAGCGGCAAAGGCCATGCAGAAGCACCTGCTGGCGGCCGGCTTCAAGGCGGAAGACATCCAGTTGTTCGAGCCCTACCCGCGCAAGGGCAATCTGGTGGTGCGCTACCGCGGCACCGGCAGCAAGAAGCCGGTGCTGCTGCTGGCCCACATCGACGTCGTGGAAGCCAAGCGCGAGGACTGGAAGACCGACCCGTTCAAGCTCAAGGAAGACGACGGCTACTTCACCGCCCGCGGCTCGTCCGACGACAAGGCGATGGCGGCCTCCTTTGTCTCCATCCTGTCGCAATTGAAGCGCGAAAACTTCACGCCGGAACGCGACATCATCCTGGCGCTGACGGCCGACGAGGAACTGGGCGATGTTCCCAGCAACGGCGCCTTCTGGCTGGTCAACAACCAGCGTCCCGCGATCGACGCGGAGTTCGGCATCAATGAAGGCGGCGGCGGCCAGCTCAACCAGGGAAAGCCCATCCTGCACCGGGTGCAGGTGGCGGAGAAGATGTACACCACCTACAAGATCGAGGTGAAGGATGTCGGCGGCCACAGCTCGCTGCCCACCGCCACCAATCCGATGTATGAGCTGAGCGCCGCGCTGAACCGGCTTGGCGCCTACCGCTTCCCGGCCAAGCTGTCGGAAGTGACCCGCACCTACTTCGAGCGCAGCGCACAGTTCGAAACCGGCCAGCGCGCCGAGGACATGCGCGCGGTGGCCTCCGGCAGGGGCAGCGATGCCGCCATCGACCGCCTCTCGGCCACGCCGCTGTACAACGCGCTGCTGCGCACCACCTGCGTGGTGACCCAGGTCAACGCCGGCCATGCCGAGAACGCGCTGCCGCAATCGGCCAAGGCGGTCGTCAACTGCCGCATCCTGCCGCATGACGATCCGGCCGAAGTCGATGCCACGCTGAAGAAGGTCCTTGGCGGCGAGCGCCTGACCATGGTCGCCAGCAATCCGCCGCTGCGCAGCCCGGCCTCGCCCTTGCGTCCCGACGTGACCGGCGTGATCGAGAAGCTGACCGAGCAGATGTGGCCCGGCGTGCCGGTGATACCGGCGATGAGCACCGGCGCCACCGACAGCCGCTTCATGCGCAACGCCAACATCCCGATGTACGGCGTCTCCGGCATCTTCAGCGAACCCAGCGATGCCCGCGCTCACGGCCTGGACGAGCGGGTCGCGATACCGCGGCTGTACGACGGCCGCGAGTTCATGTACCGCATGGTGAAGGCGCTGTCGCAGTAAGGCATGAGCACGGCTGCCGATCAGGTCCATGCTTGGTCGGCAGCCGTTGGCGCATGGCCTTTCACGCGCTCTGACGCACATCAAGCGCCGCTGCGCGAAACGCTGGCGACGCCAGCGGCTCGGCTATCCTGAAGCCGGACAAGGCGCACACCATGCGCGCGGGCCGGCAGGCCCTGCATCGCATCCGCCTTCGGACCAGCAAGGAGGGCCGGTGCGATGACTTTCATACGATGGTTTGCCGAGCTTGGCGTGGGCGACGTGCCGCTGGTCGGCGGCAAGAACGCTTCCCTCGGTGAAATGTTCCGCGAGCTTGGCGCCCAGGGCGTCAGGGTGCCGAACGGCTTTGCCGTCACGGCCGAGGCCTACCGCGTCACGCTGGAACAGGGCGGCGCATGGAGCAGGCTGCATGCGGCGCTGGACGGGCTCGATCCGGGCAATGTCGACGATCTCGCGCGCCGTGCCCACGAGGCGCGCGAGATCGTGTACGGCACGCCGCTGCCCTCCGGGCTGGCGACAGAAATCGTCGATGCCTACAAGGCCCTGCGCCAGCAATACGGCGAGGCCCTCACGGTTGCCGTGCGCAGTTCCGCCACCGCGGAAGACCTGCCCACCGCCAGCTTTGCCGGCCAGCATGAAACCTTTCTCAACGTCAGCGGCGAGGCCAGGCTGCTGGATTCGGTGCGCCGCTGCTATGCCAGCCTGTTCACGGAACGCGCCATCATGTACCGCATCGAACACGGCTTCGACCACTTCAAGGTGCTGCTCTCGGCCGGCGTGATGAAGATGGTGCGCGCCGACCTCGCCGCCAGCGGCGTCAGTTTTTCCCTCGACACCGAAAGCGGCTTTCGCGACGTGGTGCTCATCACCGGGGCCTATGGCCTGGGCGAGAACGTGGTCCAGGGCACGGTCGACCCCGATGAATTCTATGTGTTCAAGCCCACGCTGCGGGCAGGCAGGCGGACCGTGCTGCGGCGCGCCTTGGGCGGCAAGGAAATCCGCATGGTTTACGCCCGCGCCGCCGGCCGCGACACCACCCGCAACATGCCGGTGGCACGCCAGGAGCGGCAGCGCTTCTGCATCAGCGACGCCGAAGTGCTGGAGCTGGCCGAGGCCACCATGCGCATCGAGGCCCACTACAGCGACCGCGCCGGGCAGCCCACGCCGATGGATGTGGAGTGGGCCAAGGATGGCGTCGACGGCCAGCTCTACATCGTGCAGGCGCGGCCGGAAACCGTGGCCTCGCGCAAGTCGGCGGCCATGCTCGATGAATACGTGCTGGAGGGAGGGGGCCGTGGCGCCGCCATCGCCAGCGGCCGCGCGGTCGGCGGCGGGGTGGTGTCGGGGCGCGCCAATGTGGTGGCCGACGTGTCCGAACTCGGCCGCTTCCAGCGCGGCGAGATACTGGTGGCCGACACCACCATGCCCGACTGGGGCACCGTGATGAAGCAGGCCGCGGCCGTGGTGACCAACCGCGGCGGGCGCACCTGCCATGCCGCCATCGTTGCGCGCGAACTGGGCATTCCCGCCGTGGTCGGCTGCGACGACGCCACCGAGAAGATACGCAGCGGCGACGAGGTCACGGTCTCCTGCGCCGAAGGCGACACCGGCCGGGTCTATGCCGGCATGCTGCCGTTCCACAAGACCAGCACCGACCTCTCCGCCCTGCCCATGCCCGGCACCCGGCTGATGATCAACATCGGCAATCCCGATCTCGCGTTCCAGCTGAGCTTCCTGCCCAATGACGGCGTCGGCCTGGCGCGCATGGAATTCATCGTGGCCGAGCATATCCGCGCGCATCCGATGGCGCTGGCGCATCCGGAACGGGTCGCTGACCCGGCCGAGCGCGAGCGCATCATGGCGCTGGCCGGCGCCTACGCCAGCCCGTCCGATTATTTCGTCACCCGGCTGTCGGAAGGCGTAGGCACCATCGCCGCGGCCTTCTATCCCAAGCCGGTGATCGTGCGCATGTCCGACTTCAAGACCAATGAATATGCCAGCCTGCCCGGCGGCCGCTGGTTCGAGCCGGCCGAGTCCAACCCGATGATAGGCTTTCGCGGCGCGGCCCGCTATACCCACCCGGCCTATGCGGATGGTTTCGCGCTGGAATGCCAGGCAATGAAACGGGTGCGCGCCGACATGGGTCTGGACAATGTGCGGCTGATGATCCCCTTTTGCCGGCGGGTGGAGGAAGCGCGACGGGTGCTGGATGCGATGGCAGCCATGGGACTGGCGCGCGGCGTGGACGGCCTGGAAATCCATGTGATGTGCGAGATCCCGAACAACATCCTGCAGATCGACGCCTTTGCCACCCTGTTCGATGGCTTTTCCATCGGCTCCAATGACCTGACCCAGCTGGTGCTGGGCGTGGACCGCGACTCCGAAATCGTGTCCTTCGATTTCGACGAGCGCGATCCCGGCGTGCTGGAAATGCTGCGCCTGGCGATTGAAGGCGCAAAGCGCAATGGCCGCCATGTCGGCATCTGCGGCCAGGCGCCTTCGGACTATCCGGAGGTGTCCGCCTTTCTGGTGAAACATGGCATCGACGCCATCAGCCTGAACCCGGACTCGGTGATCCGCACGATCAGGACACTGCTGGAGGTGGAGCGGCAGCTTGGCATCCCGCCCCGGCCGCCGGCCTTGCCCATGCACAAGGAGAAAGACCATGACGCTACGCGCCGCTGACCTGATGACAACGCCGGTGATCACGGCACAGGCGGACCAGACCGTCGCCGCAGTGGCTGCCATGATGCACCAGCACAGGCTGTCCTTTGTTCCGGTGACGGAAAAAACCGGCGGCACGGTGCTGGGCATCCTGAGTGCCGCCGACATCCTTCACCTGGAAGCCGCGCGCCAGGATACCGAACGCCTGAAGGCCTGGCAGGTCTGCGCCTACAAGCCGCTGGCGGTCGATGCCGATACGCCGGCCACCGACGTGGCGCGGCAGATGTTGGAGCGGCAGGTGCATCACGTGGTGGTAATGCGCCAGCATGACCTGCTGGGCGTGATTTCAGCGCTGGATTTCGTCAAACGCTTTCTTGCGGAAAACCCGGCCTGACCAGCCTGTTGCCGTCGCGCCCTGTAAAGGATGCCGACAAGGGGCCTGGCGGCGGCTCAGGCATGCGTCGCCATGCAATCTCGATCGATCAAGGGGTGCCGTCGGTGGCATAGCCGGCCTCGCGCCAGGCATCGATGCCGCCCTGCAGCGGACGCACGCGGGTATAGCCGCGCTTGAGCAGTTCCCTGGCTACCAGCGCCGCCGAGGCTTCATTCGGACAGGCGCAATAGACGATGACCTCGTCGGCAAGCGGAATGTCGCCGGCGACGAATTCGCTGAAGTCGGGACCGATGGTGATGGCGCCGGGAATGCGTCCCTGCGCCTGCGACTGCGGCGCCCGCACATCCACCACCAACGGCTTTTCGCCCTGCTGCAGCATCTGGTACAGCTCGTCGACCGAGATCCTTGCCATGCGCAGCGAGCGCATGAAGCGATAGCGTTGCCACCACTTGCCGGCGATGAACACCGCCAGCACCAGGGCCAGCAGCAACAGGCCGCCGCGGCCCAGCTGCTCCAGCACCCGCAGCAAGTCATCCACGGTCGAGCTGAACAGCGTGCCCAGGTACAGCGCCGAACCGGCCCACAGGACGGCGCCGATCGCGTCGAACAGCAGGAAGGCCAGCACGCTGGTGCCGGTTGCGCCGGCGAGTGCGCTGGCCAGCGAGGCAAAGCCCGGAATGAATTTGGCTACCATCAATGAGGCCGCGCCCCAGCGCACGAAGGCGCCTTCGGTCTGGCGCACGCAGGAATCGGCGGACAGCGAAAGCCGGCACAGCAAGGCCAGGATGCCGCGGCCATAACGGCGGCCGGCGAGATACCAGCCGGTGTCGGCGATGAGCGCGGCCAGCACGGCCACCAGCAGCAGGGTGGACGCGGCATACCGGCCGTCAGCGGCGAGCGCGCCGGTCAGCACCAGCGTCGGATAGGCCGGTATAGGCGCGCCGGCCTGTTCCACCAGCACATTGGCGAATACAGCGGCGATGCCGTACTGCTCGATCATTTGCAGCAGCCATGACATGGCGCCTCCCTTGCTCTGCCTGCGTTGCGGCGCCGATTGCGCCAAACCGCAAGCATAACGGCTCGCGCTTGTTCACGCCCAGGAGGCTGCGCGGCGCCGGCAGAGTCCATGGGACAAAAACAAGCAGGGCTGGCGTTGGAATCGCCAGCCCTGCGCAGGACAGGAAAAAGCAGCGCCCTCAGGCGCTGTCATGCTTAGCCCTTGTTACGACGGCGCATGAAGCCCAGCGCGGCCAGGCCCAGGCCAAAGATCGCCACGGTGCTCGGCTCGGGAACGGCATTACCGCCGCCGCCTTCGTTGCCGGTCCCTCCTCCGCCGCCTGCAGCAAAGTTCACGGCGAAGAAGGTGTCTGGTCCGCCCTGGACATTGTTAATCGTCGCAGACAGGCCGATACGGTTATTGGCAGAGCCAAACGCGCTGCTCGCCCGCGCAATCTCATCGGCGGTCAACTGGAACACGAAGCCGGCATTGCCTATGCCGCGATCGGTGGCGTCCAGCGGCAGCGCGGTGAACGGATTGGAAGTGAACAGGGCATTACCACCGCTCGGGCCGAAGATGCGCAGCGAGAGATCGGTGAGCGTCAGGCTGCTCGCATTGGCCGGCTCGTTCGGATTGAAAACGATGCGCAGCGACGACGGGCTGGTTACGCCCAGGCTACCCAGGGTAGGCGTTCCGAACTGCGAGGCGCCATTTGGGACATCGCCCGTGGTCGTGGCAGCGCTGCCACTCCAGGACACGGTACCGGTCTCGGTCGTGGAATTGGCAGGGCTGTTGAGCGTGAGGATGGTATTGACTGCTCCCAGTCCCGTGCCCTGGAAATCACCCGGTCCTGCCAGAACAAGCGCGTGGCTCGACGAGGCGGCTACCGCCAGCCCGATCGCAGCCAATGTGCGCGTCATGCAAAAAGTCAGTTTGGTCATGAAAAGCCTCATAAGATTTTGTGTCAGCGAGCAGGTTCTGCGGCCTCTCTGGTGACAATCTCCCTTGTACGAGACCAAACATTCGCACAAACTATGCCACCTCTGCTAAACGCTTGTTTTTAAAGCGTATTGCTTGTAAAAAATGGTATCTTCCAGGAATTGTGTAATAAACCTCGACGCAAATGTCATATCGTTTTAACAATTCTTTGAAGAATCTTGACATTTTCTTATTAGCTTACGCTGGTTACGGCCGATTTCCGGCCAACCATGACAATCATTAACGGCCCGCATTAGAATGCGCGGTCCGGCCTTTTCCTTGGCGCCGCAGGCAGCCGGTCGCCTAGCAGTGACCGGTCCGCGGCCCTCCTTACTTCCAGATCCATCATGAAAACGATTGTTCTCAAGGTCGATGTCGACACTTACCGCGGCACCAGGGAAGGCGTTCCCCGGCTGCTGCGCCTCTTTCAGTCGCGCGGCGTGAATGCGACCTTCCTGTTCAGCCTGGGTCCGGACCATACCGGCCGGGCGCTCAAGCGGGTGTTCCGTCCCGGCTTCATGAAGAAGGTGTCCCGCACCTCGGTGCTGGAGCACTACGGCCTGAAGACGTTGCTGTACGGGACCCTGTTGCCGGGGCCGGACATTGGCCGCTCGCTGGCCGACGTCCTGCGCATGACCGAAGCGGCGGGCTTCGAGACGGGCATCCATTGCTGGGACCATATCCGCTGGCAGGATGGCGTGGCCGGCGCCGATCCGGAATGGACGCGCCGGCAGTTCCATCTCGCCGTCGACCGTTTCAGGGAAATCTTCGGGCATGCCGCGCCAACCCACGGCGCAGCCGGGTGGCAGATGAATGCAGCCGCCTACCTCGAGGAGGAAAAGCTGGGTCTTGCGTATGCGTCCGACGTTCGCGGCAGCTCGCCTTTTCGCCCGGTGGTGAATGAGAAGGCGCTGGCGTGCGTCCAGCTTCCGACCACCCTGCCCACGCTGGATGAGCTGCTGGGCATCGGCGACATCGTGCCGGAAAACGTCCACCATCATCTGATCGCGGCAAGCAGCGCGGAGAGGGAATTCGGGCACGTCTACACCCTGCACGCGGAACTGGAAGGAATGCGCCTGCTCCCAGCGATGGAACGCATGCTCGACGCCTGGCAGGCCATGGGCTACCGGATCATGTCCCTGGGCGAGCTCTACAGTAGCCTCGATCCTGAACGCCTGCCATGTCACCGCATCGATAGCGGAGAAGTTCCGGGGCGCTCGGGCTTACTGGGCATACAGGGTGCGGCCGCCTGACCGGCAAGTCCGGTAGCGCATGGCTTGGGCCCGGTATGCTGGCCGGATACCCAGCCAGTGTATATACCGGCGATATTTTTCATGTTGCTACCAATTGTCAGCAATTTGTCAGGCTTTCTTCAGTTCCATGCAAGGGATTATTTCTACAATTGTTCGTTCTGCGGCAGATCACGGTCTGCCGCAGGCTATGCGGGTACTGTTCTTGGTGCGGTTTGCACGCCGCTGCAGGCCAGACATTGACGACGGCCGGATCCGTACCCGGTCCAGTCAAGCGTTGATTGCAAGGGCTGCAACTGCTCCCGGACGACAGGCTAGGCCTGGAGCGGCATTTTCGTTCCGGGCCGTCATTGCGTTCGTGACACCATCAGCCCAGCGGACGTCTACGCCCTGCGGTCGGGGATGCCGCCTTGCCACCGATCCGTGGTTAATCTTTTCGACACTTTAATTTTGGCAGTGATCTGATGAAAAAAGTCCTCATTCTTGGCGTCAACGGCTTCATTGGCCACCACCTGTCGCGGCGTATCCTGGAAACGACCGACTGGCATGTCTACGGCATGGACATGATGTCCGACCGCATTACCGAGTTGCTGGACAATGAGGCCTTCAAGCCGCGCCTGCATTTCTTTGAAGGCGACATCATGATCAACAAGGAATGGGTGGAATACCACGTCAAGAAGTGCGACGTCATTCTGCCGCTGGTCGCCATTGCAACGCCCTCCACCTATGTCAAGGAACCGCTGCGCGTCTTCGAGCTGGATTTCGAGGCGAATCTTCCCATCGTCCGTTCTGCGGCGAAGTATGGGAAGCACCTGGTGTTTCCCTCCACATCCGAAGTCTACGGCATGGTGGACGACGAGGAATTCGATCCGGCTGAGTCCAATCTGGTATACGGACCGATCTCGAAACAGCGCTGGATCTATGCCTGCTCCAAGCAGCTGATGGACCGCGTCATCTGGGCTTATGGCGCGGAACAGGGGCTGAACTTCACCCTATTCAGGCCGTTCAACTGGATCGGCGCCGGGCTCGACTCCATCCACACCGCCAAGGAAGGCAGTTCCCGGGTGCTGACCCAGTTCCTGGGCCATATCGTGCGCGGCGAAAACATTTCGCTGGTGGACGGCGGCAGGCAGAAGCGCGCCTTCACCTATATCGACGACGGCATTGCCGCCCTGATGAAAATCATCGCGAACCAGGATGGCGTGGCAACCGGCAAGATCTACAACATAGGCAACCCGGACAATAATTTCTCGATCCGCGAACTGGCTGAAATGATGCTTGCCCGCGCCAGGGACTATCCGGAATACGCGGAAATGGCGGGCAAGGTACAACTGATCGAAACCAGTTCGGATGCTTACTACGGAAGCGGTTACCAGGACGTGCAGAACCGGGTGCCCAAGATCACCGGGACCTGCCGCGAACTCGACTGGAAACCAGCCACCTCGATGGCCGACGCGCTGGCCCATATCTTCGAGGCCTATCGCAGCGAAGTCGCACAGGCCAAAGCGCTGATTCAGTAGCGCGGATGCTGATTGCGGCATTCCACGATTGCACCCGGTCCGGCGCCTGCCGGGCCGGCCTCAGCCGGTGCCGGGTCAAGTCATCCGCCGGCTGTCGTTGCGTTTCTTCTTCCGAGCCGACATGCCCTGGCAAGCACTGCGCATCGCATGTCGGCCCTTACCTGTCAGGCATCATCTCATGATCAAAAGATCGCTGGACTCGGAACCGGGTCAAAAGCGCCGCGTACATGTCTTCCTGTTCTGGGCCGTCGTCACCGTCATCTGGTTTTCCTCCCTGGGCCTGCGGGCACTGATCCATCCGGACGAAGGCCGGTATGCCGACATCTCGCTGACCATGCTGCAGTCGGGAGACTGGATCACGCCGCGGCTCAACGGCCTGCTCTATTTCGAGAAGCCGGCCCTGCAGTACTGGGCAGGCGCCGCCAGCTTTTCCCTGTTCGGCATCAATGAATTCGCCGCCCGCTTCTGGCCCGGCCTGACGAGTTTCCTCACGGTGCTCGTCGTCTGGTCTTTCGGCAAGCGCCTTTATGGCCGCGATATTGCCGGCAAGGCGGCGCTGATCGTGGCCGGCGCCATGTGGATCGTGGGAAACGGGCATTTCCTTACGCTGGACATGGGCGCCACCTTCTTTCTCACGCTGGCCCTGTTCAGTTTCCTGCTCGCCCAGGATGAGCAAAGCACGCCCCGCGCGCGCCGCTGGCTGATGTGGCTGTGCTGGGCCGCAATGGCCGGCGCCACCCTGTCCAAGGGGCTGGTTGGCCCGCTCATTCCGGGCATGACCATCATCCTGTATTCCCTGGCAGGCATGCGCTGGGCAATCTGGAAACGGCTGCATCTGTTGAGCGGCCTGCTGGTCTATTTCTGCATTGCCGCACCGTGGTTCATCGTGGTCTCGCGCCGCAACCCGGAATTTGCGAACTTCTTTTTCGTTCACGAGCATTTCCAGCGCTTCCTCACCACCGAGCACAAGCGCACCGGCGCCATCTGGTACTTCGTCCCGGTCCTGCTGCTGGGCTTTTTCCCATGGACGACCCTGCTGGGCAGGGCATTGCGGGAAGGCTGGAAAAGCGACGGCGCCGGTTTCCAGGGCCGGCAGGTGCTGCTGATCTGGTGCATATTCACCTTCGCGTTCTTCAGCGTGTCCGGCTCCAAGCTGCCGTCCTACATCCTGCCGATGTTCCCTGCGCTTGGCATGCTGCTTGCGCTCGGCATCGGTCAGGTGACCGAAAAGGCATGGAGATGGCATCTGCTCGTACCGGCATTGCTGTTTGCCGCGCTGGTCGGGCTGTATCCCTTCGCCGGCAGGGCCGTCACGCCGGAAGCGCCGCTGGAAGTATGGCAGCACATGCTGGGCTTCATGGCCGTCGCCGGCCTGACGGGCTTGCTCGGCACATGGCTGGCCTGGCGGGCCATCAGCCGCGGGCAACTGACCACCGGTCTGGCAGCGCTGTCGCTGACCAGCATCGTTGCGATGACGCTGGCCATGACCGGCCACGACAGCTATGGCCAGCTGAAAAGCAGCAAACGCATCGTGCATGCCATGGGACAATACGTGCACGATGACACCGAACTGTTTTCAGTCAGAATGCATGACCAGACCTTCCCCTTCTATATGCGGCGGCCGGTCACCCTTGTCGACTATCGTGACGAATTCGCGCTCGGCCAGGATATCGAGCCGACGCGGTGGATCCCATCGCTCGCGCAATTCGAGAGCCGCTGGCGCAAGGCAGCCAGGGCAACGGCCATGATGCATCCGGAAACCTATGACGAACTTTCCAAGAACCAGTTGCCCATGCAGGTCGTCTACCGTGATGCGCGGCGGCTGGTGGTGGTGAAGCCATGAAGGCCGCGGAGTTCTCGCTGATCCTGGCCGGCGTCCTGCTCAATGCCTTTGCCCAGTTGCTGCTCAAGGCAGGCGTGCGGCAGATCGGCCACTTCGATTTCGTTCTGGCCAACAGCTGGAATGTGCTGCTGCGAGTGGCGGGCAGCCTGCCCATCATCGGCGGCCTGGCCTGCTACGTTGTCAGCGTGGTGGTGTGGATTCTTGCGCTGTCGCGCGTCGAGGTCAGCGTCGCCTACCCGATGCTGTCGATCGGCTATGTCATCAATGCGGCGCTGGCCTGGTGGCTGTTCGGCGAAGCTGTGGGAATGCAGCGGCTTGCCGGCATCGGCGTCATTATCATCGGCGTGATTATCGTGGCTCGATCATGAATCCTGAGTTTCTTCCCTTTACCCGCCCCTCGATCGACGAGGCCACCATCGAAAGCGTCGCCGCCGTGCTGCGCTCCGGCTGGCTCACCACCGGCCCGAAATGCGCTGCGCTGGAAGCGGCCTTGTCGGCACGCGCCGGCGGCCGGCCGGTTCGCCTGGCTTCCTCCGCCACCGCGGCGCTGGAGTTCGGTTTGCGCATTGCGGGCGTCAAGCCCGGCGACGAGGTGATCACCACCTCGCTGTCCTGGGTGGCGACCGCCAATGTCATCCTTGCCGTCGGCGCTACGCCTGTGTTCGTCGACATCGATCCGGCCACCCGGCTGATCGATCTCGATCTGGCCGCCGCGGCCGTGACCCCGAAGACCGCGGCCATCATCCCGGTGGACCTGGCCGGATTTCCCGTCGACCGCGACAAGCTCTACGACATGGCCAGCCGTCACCGGCTGCGCGTGCTGGAGGATGCGGCGCAATCGCAGGGCGCAAACTGGAAGGGCCGGGAAATCGGCAGCACCGGCGACCTGGTGGCATTGAGCTTTCATCCGAACAAGAACATGACGACCGGCGAAGGCGGCTGCCTGATGGTCAACGATGCCGCCGAAGCCGCGCTGTTCGAGAAGCTCAGGCTGCAGGGCGTGACCCGCTCGCCGGATGGCACCTATGACTGCGACATCCTGGGTGGCAAGGCCAACCTGACCGACATAGCCGCCGCCATCGGCCTGGGCCAGCTGGCGCATCTCGACGCAGCCAATGCCCGCCGCCGCGACCTCGCGCGCCTTTACCTGGAAAAGCTGCATGACACCGGCCTCGGCCTGCCGCCCGCGGACTTCGCGCAGACCAACTGGCACATGTTCCAGGTGCTGCTGCCGGCAACGCTTGCCTCGCGCCGCCCTGCGGTGATTGCATCGCTCAAGGCAGCCGGCATCGGCTCGGGCGTCCATTACCCGGCGATACATACCACCACGCTGTATCGCAACCTGGGGTGGCGCACCGGCGACCTGCCCCACACCGAATCGGTGGCATCGCGTATCCTGACGCTGCCGCTGTTTCCCCAGATGAATGAAGGCGATGTCGAGCGCGTCTGCGCCGCATTGCTGGCCATCATCAAAGGCTATTGATGAACTGCCCTATGCAAAGCCCACAGATCTCGCTCGTCATCCCCGTCTATAACGAAGAAGCCTGCCTGGAAAGACTCTTCGACCGTCTCTACCCCGTGATGGATGGGCTGGGCGCCTCCTATGAGATCCTGTTCATCAACGATGGCAGCCGCGACCGCTCGGCCGCCCTGCTGGCGGATCAGTTCCGCCGCAGGCCGGACGTGACGCGCGTCGTCCTCTTCACCAACAATTTCGGGCAGCACAGCGCCATCCTCGCCGGCTTCAGCTTTTCGCGCGGCAGCAGAATCATCACGCTTGACGCCGACCTGCAGAATCCGCCCGAAGACATCCCGCTGCTGCTCGCAGCCATGGACCAGGGGCATGATTATGTCGGCTCGATTCGGCGCCAGCGCAACGACAGCTGGTGGCGGCACTCGGCCAGCCGCTTCGTGAACCGGGTGCGGGAGCGCACGACCGACATCCGGATGACGGACCAGGGCTGCATGATGCGGGCCTATGGCAGGCATATCGTGGACACCATTAACCAGTGCCAGGAAAGCCATACCTTCATACCGGCGCTTGCCTATACCTTCGCCCGCAACCCCACCGAGGTGGTGGTGGGCCATGAGGAGCGCTACGCCGGCGAATCGAAATATTCGCTGTACACGCTGGTGCGCCTGAACTTCGACCTGATGACCGGCTTTTCGGTAATGCCCCTGCAGCTGTTTTCCCTGCTCGGCATGGTGGTGTCTTTGGGTTCGGGATTCCTGGTCGCTTACCTGCTGCTGCGCCGGCTCATCGTGGGACCGGAAGAAGGCGGCCTGTTCACCCTGTTCGGGATTGCCTTTTTCCTGATCGGGCTGGCCCTGTTCGGACTCGGGCTGCTGGGCGAATATGTCGGCCGCATCTATTTCGAGGTGCGCAAGCGGCCACGCTACATGGTGTCCGCGGTGCTTGAGGAATCCCCTCTGCAGGAGGAACGGAAGGTATGACCTCCGCCGTGGTGTTTGCCTATCATAACGTCGGCGTGCGATCGCTGAAGGTGCTGCTGGCCCACGGCGTCGACGTGCGGCTCGTGATAACCCATGAAGACAATCCTGGCGAACGGATCTGGTTTGCCTCGGTGCGGGAAGTCTGCCGCGAATATGGCATACCCTGCATCACGCCGGCCGACCCCAACGCCGACGACGTCGTTGCACGGGTGGCCGCGCTTAAAGCCGATTTCCTGTTCAGCTTCTATTACCGGCTGATGCTGAAGGCGCCGCTGCTGGCCGCGGCCAGGCTGGGCGCCTTCAACCTGCACGGCTCGCTGCTGCCAAAGTACCGTGGCCGGGTGCCGGTGAACTGGGCCATCATTCATGGCGAACGGGAAACGGGCGCCAGCCTGCATGTGATGAACATCAAGCCCGACAACGGCGCGCTGGTGGACCAGCAGGCCGTGCCGATACTTCCGGACGACACCGCGCAGGAAGTATTCACGAAAGTGATGGTCGCAGGCGAAATCTGCCTGGACCGCGCGCTGCCCAGGCTCATCGCCGGCAGCGCCACGCTGACCCCGCAAGACCTGTCGCAAGGCGCGTATTTCGGTGGACGCAGCGCCGAAGACGGCCGCATCGACTGGCATCAGCCGGCGCGACGCATCCATGATTTGGTGCGTGCCGTCACCCACCCCTTCCCCGGCGCCTTCGCCGACATTCCCGGCGGCAGGCTGCGTGTCTGGCGCACCCGGGTGATGGATCAGCCAGCGCCGGCCGGGAAACCCGGCATGCTTAAATTCCGGGACGGCGTGCACGTCCTCTATCCGCTCGGCGGCGGTTGCCTGCGCGTGCTCGAGGCCGATATCGATGGCGGCGCGCTGCCGGAGCAGGACCTGCCGCTGCTGTAGATCTTGCGGCGCCGCGACAGTCTGCATGGCGGTGCGGGCCTGCTCCCGCGCGGACCGGCGACCCTTGGCGAAACAGCATGCATGCCCGCAGTCCCGACCGCGGCGGTCCGGCGCTACAGTCCGGCATCCGCAAGACCTGCTCGCGGCAAACTTTATATAATGGCCTCCTCTGTTTCCTCCTTTCACCGCCGGCGCCCATTGCCGCCCATCGCTAGCCTGAAAAACCAATGACTTCCTCTTCTCCCCACGCACGGCTGGCTTCCTGGATAGATGCGCATTTCGATGAGGAAGTCGGCTTTCTGGCCGACATCGTGCGCATTCCCACCGACACCCCGCCCGGCGACAATGCGCCCCATGCCAGGGCGGTCGCTGCAATGATCGGGCAACTGGGCTGGCAGGTCGAAGAGCATCCCGTGCCGCAGCAGACGGTGCATGACTATGGCATGGCCAGCATCACCAACCTGATCGTGCGGCGGCGCTATGCCGATGGCGGACCGACGCTGGCGCTCAACGCGCATGGCGACGTGGTGCCTCCCGGCGAAGGCTGGACCAGGCCGCCCTATGGCGCCGTGATCGAGGACGGCAGGATGTTTGGTCGCGCCACCGCGGTGTCGAAGTCGGATTTCGCGACCTACCTGTTTGCCGCGCGCGCGCTCGAGGCGCTGGAATTGCCGCTGCGCGGCGCGCTGGAACTGCATTTCACCTATGACGAGGAGTTTGGCGGCAACCTGGGGCCGGGCTGGCTGCTGGAACAGGGCCTGACCCGGCCCGACTATCTGATCGGCGCCGGCTTCAGCTACAACGTGGTCAATGCGCACAATGCCTGCCTGCAGTTCGAAGTGACGGTGCATGGCAAGGCAACGCATGGATCGATCCCCGAGACCGGGCATGACGCCCTGCAGGCCGCCACCCGGGTCCTCAACGCGATCTATGCGGAAGTACCGCGCCTGAAGGCCATCCGTTCGGCGATTGCCGGCATCAGCCATCCGACCATGATCGTCGGCCGCATCGACGGCGGCACCAATACCAATGTGGTGCCAGGCAAGGTGGTGCTGAAGATGGACAGACGCATGATTCCGGAAGAAGACCCGGCGCAGGTCGAAGCAGGCGTGCGTCGACTGATCGAAGAATCGGTACAGGGCCTGCCCGGCATCCGGGTCGAGATCCGGCGGCTGCTGCTGGCCCGTGCGCTGCGGCCCCTGCCCGGCCAGGAAAAGCTGGTCGACAGCCTGCGCCGCAATGCGCGCGACGTGCTCGGCGAGGAAGTCACCGTGCTCGGCTCGCAGCTCTACACCGATGCGCGGCTCTACAGCGAGCACGGCGTTCCGGCCGTCCTGTACGGCGCAGGCCCGCGCACCGTGCTGGAATCCAATGCCAAGCAGGCCGACGAGCATCTGGTGCTGGACGACTTGCGCGCCGCCACCAAGGTCGTTGCGATGACCCTGTTCGACTTCCTGACTGCCCAGGCCCGGTCATGACAGTTCACAGCGCCCTTCCAAGACCCCTGACAGGCTCTGGCGCCGGCCGTAAAAGCGAAAAAGCAGCGTGAACCGCATCGTCCTGACAGGAGAACAGGCGGGGGTGGTGCAGAGCACTGCCGTCAACCTGGTGGTCAATGCCTATGCCGGCACCGGCAAGACCACCACGCTGCGCGAATACGCGCTGGCGCGTCCCGATCGGCGCATCCTGTACCTGGCATTCAACAAGGCCACCGCGAGCGAAGCCGCGCTCAGCTTTCCGCCCAACGCCACCTGCCGCACCATCCATTCGCTGGCCTACACTGCGCTGGGCCACCGCTATCGCCACAAGCTGTCGCAGCTGCGTCCCAACGACATCATGCAGCTCTACCAGGGCGTCACCGCGGCCATGGCCGACCTGCTGGTGCGTACGGTGGAGAGCTTCATGGTCTCCGCCGACGCGGCCATCGGCATCGAACATGTGCCGTTCGAACTGGCGATGTCGGACCGCCAGCAGTTTGCGGCGGCGGCCCGGCGCCTGTGGAACGACATGACCGACGCCGACAAGGCCGTGCCGCTGCCGCATGACGGTTATCTGAAGCTGTACCAGCTGTCCCGCCCGCTGCTTACGCGACGGCATGACATCATCCTGCTGGATGAGGCGCAGGACACCAATCCCGTGACCGCCGATATCGTTTTTTCGCAGCGCTGCGGCAAGGTGCTGGTGGGTGACCGCCATCAATCCATCTATGGATTCCGCGGCAGCATCAATGCCATGGACAGGTTGCCTGAAGGCGAGGTCCACTACCTGACCCATTCGATGCGCTTCGGCGAACCGGTTGCCAGAATCGCGAGCCTGCTGCTGCATGCGCTCAAGGGAGAACGCCAGTCGATCAGGGGCAGCGGCGTCATGGCGGCTTCACCGTTCCGGATCGACCGCAGCCGTCCGCATGCGGTCATCTGCCGCACCAACGCCTCGGTGTTCTCGCAGGCGGTGCAGGCGGTCGAGCGCAGCCGCATCCATTTCATCGGCGGCGTGCAGAATTATCTGCTGGGCAAGCTGACCGATGTGCACCATCTCTGGAGCGGACGCGCCGACCTCGTCAAGGATGGTTTCTACCGGGCCTTCGAGGATTTCGATGCGCTGGCGCTGTATGGCCGCGAGACCGCGGACAAGGACATCCTGTCGGTGGTGTCGGTCGTCAAGGAGTACGGCGCCGCCCTGCCCCGCCTGATCGACCAGGTCAGCACCAGTGCCTGCGCGCAGCCAGGCGAAGCCAACCTGCTGCTGATGACGGCGCACCGCTCCAAGGGCCTGGAGTTCGACCAGGTGCTGCTCGACGACGACTTCCACGACCTGGTCGACAAGAAAGGCCGGCCCAATCTCGGCGCAATGGATGCACAGGCCTACGAGCAGGAGGTCAACCTGCTCTACGTCGCCCTGACCCGGGCGCGGCATGCGGTGGAACTGAACAGCCAGTTGCAGGCGGTGCTGGATGCGGTGCAGGCGGGCACGCTGCGTGCGCCCTGAGCGCATGACGGCGCCGTTTTCCGGCCGGGCCGGGGCGCGCTGTACAATAACGCTCCTGACACGGCTGCCGTGAAAGCAGACATCTGCCATGCCGGGCCGATGGCCCGGATTCCTGGCGCGACAACCAGGCAGCCTGGCCAGCTTCCGTGACTGCGTACCGGCAACCCTTCCTGCTGCAACGGTTTGAAGCGGCGCCAGAACGAAGCGGCAACTGCCGTGTCATAAATTGATCGACGGCGGGCGGCTGGCATCATGCCAGCCTTCAAGCCTGCTGCTTATTCCCTCGGAGAACCTGAACATTGAGTGCAACCAGAACCAAGCGCTGGAATGGCGACATTGCCACCCTGCCAGCCGATTACGCCAAGGGCGTGCTTGAAAAAATGGCCGCCTATGGCGACCGGGTACAATTTTCACTGACCAGCGGCGGCGCCGAGCCCAGCTATCAGGTCATCAACAACATGGGCAAGGCAATCGCCTTCGACCGCCAGCATCATCTGCTGCAGGGCCAGGAAGAATTGTTCGCCGGCGCCAATGCAACGCCGGTGATGAACGCTGAACAGCTCAATACGGCCCTGTCGGGTTATGGCGCCAGCGCCCGCGGCGGCAGCCGCACAGGCCGCGTGGTGAAGAGCGCCAGCGGGCCGACCAAGACGGCGGCGGCGCGCCTGGACGAGCAGGTTGCGGCCGCCCGCTATGCCTATTTCAAAGCCAACCGGGCGACGCTGCCGGCGCGCATTGCCGAATATTCCGGCGAAATCGACCAGTTGCTGAAGAAAGGCAAGCCGGTCGAGGAAGCCTTCGCCGAAGTAGTCAAGAAATACTTCTGACCGTAGCCCCGGCCAGCCGTTACCGGCTGGCCACGCCGGCCTGGAAACGACTCAAGCCTTTTGCATGCTGTTGACGGCGGCGAAGGCCAGCAGGTCGGTGTCGGTGGGCTCTGCCCACTGCTGCTCGGCAAACCACATGCTGAAGGCAGAGCGCGCGCTCGCCGTCGACAAGCCGCGTGACAGGTTCAAGCCCTTGGCAGCGGCACTCTCCTTGAAGCGGAACAGCCAGTCGCTCTGATCGGTGGCAGGCAACTCGTTGTACATACCCAGCGCATCCTTGGCCCGATCGGCAAGAAAACGCTCGCGGATCGCATTGATCGATGCCTCGATACTGGGCGGCTTTTCCATCTTCTGGATATTCTTTCTTGCAATATCCACATTCGACGCATAACCATCCCGCAAGGCCTGCTTGAAGTAACCTGCCGGCGAGCCGATCGCCCCGGCCCGCGGATTGCTGACGCGGTTTTCGGTGAGTTCCAGCGTGGCGCGCAGCTTGCCATCCTCGGTGGTTGCCAGGGTATTGCAGGCATCCTCCTGCGACAGCCCCAGCGCCATCATGCGCTGCACCAGGTCGCCATCGATGATGGGCGGCGCCGACAGGGCCAACGATTCCTGCTGGGCCGGTTCCACCTTGAACTGCAGGCTGACGATCTTGCGACCCTGTTTGTGCTCGATCAGTTCGACATTGATGTCGGTGACCATGTTGATCTCGCTGATGGCGTATTTCAGCACGTCGCGTTTGAAGTACTTGTATTCCGGAATCGCGTCGCTGACCGGATTTCCCGTCAGCGCGCCATACCACCATGCCCACTCGGCCCGGTTGGTGAGCTTGGAAGGATTGGTGGCATAGCGCCTGCAGATCTCATACAGGGCCAGGCTTGCGCCTGAACGTAGCAAGGCCTGGTAGTACACCGATAGCTTGGTATAGGACCCCGGCGCCATCACCATGCTTTCCACCTCGGGTGGAAAGGCAAATCCGAACCAGAGCATGCCGCCCTGCTTCTTCAGGCCACGCGGATTGACCAGCTTCACCGACGAGACCAGACGCTCGCTGGTCCACTGGATCGCATCCTCGGAAAAGATCCGGATGTTCTGCAGTTCCTGCACCTGTTCCTTGAACAGCTCGGTGTCGCGGCTGTCGTAAGCGGCATCGCGCGCCAGTTCAGCCAAGGGAATCCAGTAGTAATTCTTGGCCGCCTCGGTGTCGATCGGCGCGTTCTCTCCCTTATGCCGGATTCGCTGCGCGTGATACACCATGACATTGAATATCTTGCGCGACAGCAGCGATAAGCGCCCCTCCGACACCCGCAGGCCGATTGCCTCGTTTGTCTTGCGGAATTCCTTGAGTTCGGTGCTTCCGCCACTGCTGGCTTTGCCTGCTTTCTTTTTTGCTGTCATAGCGTCATATGGTGAGAAGCGGCCTACCAGGCAGGCTCACCGCGAGGATGGTGCCCGAAAAGTGAGAAGAACGCAATCACCGTTGTTGCATGATATTTACCTCCGCGCTCCCACTAAAAACGCCGAGTCCCCGTAGGCTCTCACCTTTAAGGGCATTCTCTTCCTGTTTCCACTCACCGAGATCCCTGTATGGGCTCACCCAGGTGCAGCTTGAAACCTGTGCAGTCTCACCTTAGTCCCTGCCGGACCTCACCAAGATCCCTGCAAAGCCTCACCTCAATCCGCGCTTGGCCTTACTGGCATTGCACTTCCGAATTTTCAAGGTTTACAAAGCTTTAAGGTGTTTACTTATTCAAACTCTCAAGAGCATCGGATTGGAGTGCCTCTGGCAAAGAACGGCACAAGCAAAACGGGCAGCGCTGTACTTTGAAGAGTACACAACATACAAAAAAGGCAAAGCAAGAGGAAACCAGTACCTGTAAAGCCTCACCATAGGAAGATTTTCACTGGACAAATGCGAATATGTGCTTGGAGCCTGCCTTGGAGCCCTGCAATTCAGGCACTTCTACTGCCAGGTAAAACCGTAAGTAGACCCCCATCCAGATTTTTGGCTGAAATGCTGCCTGTAAAAGCTCACCTATAGTCTGGCCGTCAACTTGAGAACAACTATGGTGAGGATAAACGGGGACTCACCGACGAGTTGAATCCCCGTAAATTCTCACCATAAGAGAAAAATGCTTGCAGTATTTCCCGCGTGCATCGGTAAGACCGCTTGTTTTACTTTAATGGTGAGATTCTACGGGGATCATTGGAAGTGGGTTCCTGTGGAGTCTCACCTTACATACCGGTGGGACGTACTGAATCCCTGCGGAGTCTCACCTTTCGCTGCAGCGGTGGGGGAATGGCTGTATACGCGCCTGATCGGAACCCGGCAAACCCTGGAGAAACCGCTCCTCTGTAGGCTCGAACGTGCCCCGTTTCCCTTTTTTCGACGCATCCGGTTCTTATAGATGAAGCTGTGAGGGGCTCTGTAGGCTTTAGACACAATGCAATACCTGTAAAGGCTCACCGTTTATCTGCGCAGAGGAATCGAGTAGGCGTAATCGACATCTGCCTGTAGAAGCTCACCATTCTTTTCTCGCGTCAGCCCTACAGGGGCAAAACGAGTCGGGCTTGGGGTGATTCGGTCAGCTTCGACGCGTTCAGCGCCTGGGAGGGCGCCTCGCCAATCTGATCGAGCCTGACGACACGCATCTACCTTCCGTGGTCCCTGTGGCACCTCACCTTAGCGACGTTGAACTGGCATCGGCCGTGTTTTGATGAAGGCACGTTACTTCAAAACCACGCAAGCTTTACATCCCCTGAATTTTTCAACGCTTCTTGCTTGTTTGGTAGGTTTTTTTCCTAAAAACAAGATCTAACCTACCAAATTAGTTGACACGTAGTGGTGGCATACAGACAATGCGTGCTTCAATCTTTAATCAGGGGAGACTAATGCGCTCGACATTTGCATTGCAGGATGATGTGGTTTATCGGCTTAAGGCCGCCGCAGCGCTGCTGAATATTTCCGAGAACACGCTGCGTAATCATCTGCGCGACAGCGGCATGGAAATACAGAGAGCAAACAAGAAAAATCCGGCTTCGCCTGCGGTCAGATTATTTAGCATTGCCGATATCTTTCGGCTGGCCCAGTGGCGGCGGGGACAGGACCTGGTGAAGCGCCTGTCATCCGGCCCCACCGTGATTGCGGTCGATCTGATCAAGGGAGGTGTTGGCAAGTCGACTACTGCCGGAGAGCTGGGCATTCAGCTCTCTTTATTAGGGTACCGGGTGCTGATGATTGATCTGGATGTGCAATCCAACCTGACACAACTGATGGGTTATGAGAGTGACCTGACCGTGGACGAAGCAGCCCAGCATGATCTGAACGAGGACGGGATCGTCACTGGCACCTTTGCAACCGTCTGCACGCAGTATATGGAAAGCAAGAGCGGCCGGGGAACCCGTATGGAAAACGTTGCGAATCTGATTAAACGTCCATTCGGAATGCAGGGACCCGCATTAATCCCGTCAGATACCTTCTTGGGCGACCTTGAGCAGGCATTCACCTATGCCAAGGGCAATCGGGAGCTGGTTTTTCGTAACCTCTTCAAGGACTCGGCAGCAGGTCATGTTCCGGGACTCAATGTATCGGAATTTGACTTCGTTATCTTCGACTGTCCACCCTCGATTTCCTTTTCGTCAACGAACGCGATCGCAGCCGCGGACCTGGTCATTGCTCCGATCCGGATGGACTCGTTTGCAGTCAAGGGCCTCTCCCGGCTCGTTTCGGAAATTAACGGTCTCGCCGAACGTTCGCCGGAGGTACGTCCCCAGCTGATGATATTGCCTACCCACTACTCGACGAACATCACTCGGGTGTCGAGAATGCAGCAGCAGCTTCAAGCCTATAAGACCAATCTTTCGCCAACAGTCATTTCTTCCAGTGAGCTGTTCCCAAAAACCCAGGAAAACTACCTTCCGCTGACGCTGCAGCAGCCAACTGCCGCACCCGTCGGGGAATACCGTTTGTTTACAGAATTCGTCCTGTCCACAGCTGGCAAGCTGGCCAAAAAACAGCCGAGCGTTAATACGGAGGCAGCATAATGAAGCAACGACTGGCGCCACGGATGCCGCTGGCTTCTTTGAAGACATTCGATCAACCGGAATCTGAGACCGTAGCAAATGATGGCAAGCGATCGGCCAATAGCTCGACTTCCATAACTGAAGCTCAGCCATTGTCCGCGCAAGGGCATAGTCCCGCGGCGGCGATCCCGATTGCGTTGATCGATAAGAGTCCACACCAGCCACGGCTGATCTTCGATCCGGAAGCGATCGATGCATTAGCGGCTTCGATTAGCGAATCGGGGCTGATGTCTCCCATCACGGTCAAGACAAAAGAGGATGGACGATATGAGTTGATCGGTGGCGAGCGCCGTCTGCGGGCGCACCAGATTCTGGGCAAGCAACAGATCCCTGCATTCGTGCTTGAAAATATTTCGGTAACGGACGCCGCAATTGGCGCCCTTGCCGACAATGAAGCCAAGCGTTCCCTATGTGACTACGAGCGTGGGAAGGCGTACAAGCGAACGTTGTCAATGTCCACCGAAGCGGGTAAACCGTTAACCCAGGGAACCTTGGCAAGGCGTATCGGCGTCTCTGACGCCACGATAAGCCGCTGTTTGGCGTTCTTCGATCTACCGCAAGAAGCAATCACGATGCTGGACGAGAAGCCGAATCTGATTGGTGCTAAGAATGCGGCCAGCCTGGTAACGCTTTCCAAGAAGGGGCATGCTCGAATCGTGATTCAGGCGCTAAGGCGCATAAGTCAGGATGGCGCTTCGGAGCAGGGCGCGGTCAATTGGGCAACTAGTGAAGTGAATCGGATATCGAAATCCACTCAAGCTGTCGTGGCATTGAAGATTAAAGGACAGCATTTTGGTGATGTCGTAGTGGATGGCAGTCGGCTCATCATTAACTGCAAAAACGGCTATACCCCTGAAGAAATTCTGTCCCGTCTCCTGGAATTGGACGAATAACTGAGAAGCTGCGGAATTTTCACCGTGAAAAATGCAGGCAATTTTTCACGGTGAAAATAGGAATTTGCCGGCCAATGACTTTCCACGATAAGCTTTCCACTAGTGCAAGTCGTTGAAAAGACGAAACTTTCCTGCTTTTGTCCGTCGGCGCAAAAACAGAGGCGTGCATTTGCGCCCAACAAATCACTATATTGATAATTCGCTTACTTCTATCTACTCACTCGTTACCGGATTCCCTCACCGCAGCCGAAGCAAAACACTCCACCTTTGCAGGTTCAGGTCTGGCTGACGACAGCTCTTGTCCTGCACACACGCTGCCGACGATTGCCCCTTACTCTTTCCAATATAGTGGGCTGAAGACAAAAAGCCGTTTCCGTCCAACTTCAACCTGCGCATTGCCACCGACTGCAGCACATTTCCCCCGACTGTTTCCATCTTGCTGGCTGCTCGATCAACCATTACAACGATCTCGCAATGAGAGGCCGCAGTAAATCCCGGGAGGTCAACTGCTTCACGCCACCCGGCAAAGTCATTTGGCCCAAGTGTGCCGCGGGAATAGCAGAGCAAGTCGCCTTTGTCGGGCCGCGTGCGGCGTGGGTCGCACGCATGATAAGCATGCTGTGAATCTGTAATAAAAGCCTGCTTCACATACTGCCAATGCGCCGCCGAGTAACGGAACTGTGCGTCGTTGAGTCCGGCTTGGTGCATGACGTAGGAAATGAACGCAGCCGACCAGGGAGAATCACTTAGCGCCGCGCGAACTGCGGCTTGGCTCAGATTTTCCTTACCATCGGTTGGATATTGGTCCAACAGGAAGAATAGCTCGCGCAAGGTCTTCTCAGTTGACTTCACATCCTCGGCCTTGTCAGCCAGCGCACCTGGGAAAGCAACTACCTTGCGTGACAGGGCGATTCCCGGAACATGTTGGTCCAGAACAAGCCAGTATTCCCATACCCGCCGCCATGCCAGCATCGCTCCGCCGGAGGAAGCCGGCAGGCCAGTTTCGGGGTCGAGCAACAGCTCATTTTCCGTTTCCGTCGACCCAAACTTCCAGAGGCGACCATTAGCGTCGATTCGATGCCCGTTGAATACCGCATATTCATTCAAGGCGGGCGCGACAATTTGTTCGCTCATTGCATTTATGCCCCGACTTTTAACGCAATCGTTCGCGGTCGCCAAACCTGCGCTGCAGAGCACGCCAACTAGGGCACCTGAAAGAACCAAAACACGTAAGGCATTCATTCAGAATCGATATATCAGATAACACCAGTGGGAATTGGAAATTGGTTTCACCAAAGAATACATTTCTTGGAAACCTATCTTGCACTTTTTGAATTCAAGGAATTTTCGATGAGTACCTCCACGCTGTCCTTTACCGAAACGCTGCCACGTAACAGCAATGTACTGAAGACGGTACGCCGTCCTCCGATGCTACCCTTCAGCCGCCTGCTCAGCCTTTTGCAGCAAAGCATGAGCATGATGCAAGCGATCCCGGACAGCGGCCGCATCAGCCCGCGCCAACTGGCAAAAGTGCGCGCAATGGCGGACAGCATCTGATCCTTCTATTGCATCACTTGATCGTAAAACGAAATGCCGGCTTGAGAGCCGGCATTTTTCATTGAGCGCTTCTAAGCCGTTCCGTCTGCTATCGCAGCCTCCTAGATCTTTCCCTGGTTTTTCAAGCGGCTCAATGTCTCTGGCGACAGGTTTAGATAAGACGCCAGTTCCTTCTTCGGAAGCCGTTCAAACAGGTCTGCATGTTTGCGCACAAATCGATGCACACGGCCAGGTGCGTTAAGCAAATGCAGGGTGATCGTATGGGCCATGATTTCACTCATCAACTGCATCACTTCGAACTCGAAGGTTTGCTTCACTTCCGAATGGCTTTCAATGAACATCACCCATTGCGGCAAAGACAGCTTGGCCACGCGCGCCTTGGTGACTGACACAATGCTGTACGGCGTGGGTGTCTTCAGCCTCCACGCGGCATAGCTGGTTTCGATATCGCGCTCGGCAGCAAAGCGCAAGATCATTTCCTTTGCGTTTTGATTGGTCACTGCCCGTTTGAGAATGCCATCGAGGATGAAGTACTGCTCCATCTCGTAAATGCCCTGATGCAGCAGCACATCGCCTTTCTGACAATCCACTACAGTGAGATAGGGCTCAAGCGCAGCCATTTCGCTTTCCCTGAGACTTTTCAGGACTTTATTCTGTTTTAACTGGACGCGAATAATGTTTTTTTCTGGATGGCTTGCAACAGATGACATGTCTTGTTTCGTTATCAGGTCGGTAGGGCACTATGCGGCGAAAATTGACCCCGGTCAATGAGGAAAAGCAGGCCTGCTCGCTATGATGGCCTCAACGTGACGCACAGTGTTCAGGCTGAGTCGCATGCAAGATATCGTGCATGATGTGATAAATGAAATGACTTTACAAGCGCATTGACCGGAAAAGTTTATTAAGATTAAGCAATGGAATTTACTGTAGCAGTGCATTAAATACCGTCAATAAGGGACAGCACTATCAGTGTTCCAATGACGGCAGGCCAGCAAGGCTAGCGGCATCACATGCCGCCCGGCTGGAAACACTGCCGCAAGTACATTCCAACGAGCCAGCCCGAAGAGGCGGCCGATGCTGACAGGTATATACACATCATCAGGAGACATCAATGAGTAAAGCCCTCGACGGCGTCCGCATTCTCGACTTCACTCATGTCCAGTCCGGGCCCACCTGTACGCAGTTGCTTGCATGGTTCGGCGCAGACGTGATCAAGGTTGAGCGTGCCGGTGAAGGCGACGCCACCCGCGGCCAGTTGCGCGACGTACCCGACGCCGACAGCCTCTACTTCACCATGCTGAATCACAACAAGCGCTCGATCACGCTGGACACCAAGAAGCAGGCCGGCAAGGAAGTGCTTGAAACACTGATCAAGCAATGCGATGTATTGGTGGAAAACTTTGCGCCTGGCGCGCTGGATCGCATGGGCTTTACCTGGGAGCGTATCCAGGAACTCAATCCCCGCATGGTGGTGGCTTCGGTGAAAGGTTTTGGTCCGGGCCCGTATGAAGACTGCAAGGTGTACGAGAACGTCGCCCAATGCGCGGGCGGCTCGGCGTCCACCACCGGCTTCGACGACGGTCCGCCGCTGGTGACCGGCGCGCAGATCGGCGACAGCGGCACCGGCCTGCACCTGGCGCTGGGCATCGTCACCGCGCTGTATCAGCGCAACAGCACCGGGCGTGGCCAGAAGGTGCTGACCGCCATGCAGGATGCGGTGCTGAACCTGTGCCGCGTCAAGCTGCGCGACCAGCAGCGCCTCGAGCACACTGGCGTGATGGAGGAATATCCGCAGTTTTCCGACGGCCGAAAATTCGGCGATGCGGTGCCGCGCGCCGGCAATGCCTCCGGCGGCGGCCAGCCGGGCTGGATCCTGAAATGCAAAGGCTGGGAAAGCGATCCGAATGCCTACATCTATTTCATCGCCCAGGCGCCGGTATGGAAGTCGATCTGCCAGGTCATCGGTCGGGAAGAGTGGATCACCGACCCCGACTATGCGACGCCGCGCGCCCGCCTGCCTCGCCTGATGACGATCTTTGCCACAGTCGAGGAGTGGACCAAGACCATGACCAAGTTCGAGGCCATGGACATCCTCAACAAGTACGACATTCCCTGCGGTCCCATCCTGTCGATGAAGGAAATCGCCGAGGAGCCGTCGCTGCGCAAGACCGGCACGGTGGTCGAGGTCGATCACCCGAAGCGGGGCAAGTATCTGACCGTGGGCAATCCGATCAAGCTGTCGGACAGCCCGACCGAAGTGACGCGTTCGCCGCTGCTGGGAGAACATACCGAGGAAGTGCTGACGCAGCTGGGCTATTCGGAACAGCAGATCGCGGCGCTGCGGGAAGAGCGCGTGATCTGAGCCGGAAGGCGCGGACGGCAGGGGAGGGGCCGGATGCCGGCCTATCCTTCCCGGCCGGTTCGACGCCGCCACCCCATCCATCAACTGTTGAATGCATACCTGTTGCACCTGATGCCGCGGGTGACCCCGCTGCAGCCTTGTGACTTCATGGAAGAAGGCTTTAATTCATTAAACCCTGAGCTGGCTGGAAAACGATGAACAAGATAATCATTCCGATCGCGGTGCAAGGCGCAAGCAAACAGCGCAAGCGCCAGGCGCCCAAGGGCCGGCGGGTCGATCCGCAGGCCTTGTCCGAAGTGCAGGCGCTCCTGGGCGACATGCCGCGCCGGCGCGACCTGCTGATCGAGTGCCTGCACCTGATCCAGGACCGCCACCGCTGCCTGTCGACCCAGCATCTCGCCGCGCTGGCTCAGGAACTGCGCATGGCCCAGACCGAGGTCTATGAAGTCGCCAGCTTCTATCATCATTTCGACATCGTGCGCGAAGGCGATGCCGTCCCGGCCGCGCTGACCGTGCGCGTCTGCGACGGCATCGCCTGCGAACTGGCCGGCGCCGGCGAACTGATCGAGCGCCTGCCCGCCATCCTGGGCGCCGACGTGCGCGTGCTGGCCGCGCCCTGCGTCGGTCGCTGCGAGCAGGCGCCGGTGGCCGTGGTCGGCCAGAAGCCGATTCCGCAAGCCCAATGCGAGACCGTGCAGGCCGCCGTGCAGGCAGGCGAAGTCCTTGACACGCCCGCATCCGGCTATCTCGACCATGCCGGCTATCTGCAGCAGGGCGGCTACCAGCTGCTGCGCCAGTGCCTCTCCGGCGAGCGCAATGTCGACAGCGTGCTGGCCACGATGGAATCGTCCGGCCTGCGCGGCCTGGGCGGCGCCGGCTTTCCGGCTGGGCGCAAGTGGCGCATCGTGCGCGCCGAGGCCGGCCCGCGCCTGATGGCGGTCAACATCGACGAGGGCGAGCCCGGCACCTTCAAGGACCGGGTCTATCTCGAAACCGATCCGCACCGCTTCCTCGAAGGCATGCTCATTGCCGCCTGGGCCGTGGGTATCGAGGACATCTACATCTACCTGCGCGACGAGTATCACGGCTGCCGCGCGCTGCTGCAGCGCGAGCTGGCGGCCCTGCAGGCCCAGCCGCCGATGCCCGGCATGCCGCGCATCCAGCTGCGCCGCGGCGCCGGCGCCTATATCTGCGGCGAAGAGTCGGCCATGATCGAGTCCATCGAAGGCAAGCGCGGCATGCCGCGGCTGCGCCCGCCGTACGTGGCCCAGGTCGGCCTGTTCGGCCGGCCCACGCTGGAGCACAACTTCGAGACGCTGTACTGGGTGCGCGACATCCTGGAAAAGGGCGCGGACTGGTTTGCCTCGCATGGCCGGCATGGCAGGAAGGGCCTGCGCTCGTACTCGGTGTCGGGCCGGGTGAAGAACCCGGGCGTGAAGCTGGCGCCGGCGGGCATCACGATCCAGGAGCTGATCGACGAATACTGCGGCGGCATGCAGCAGGGCCATGCCTTCTATGCCTATCTGCCGGGCGGCGCATCGGGCGGCATCCTGCCGGCGACGATGAACGACATTCCGCTGGACTTCGACACGCTGCAGCCGCATGGCTGCTTCATCGGCTCGGCGGCGGTGGTGGTGCTGTCGGACGCCGACAGCGCCAAGGGCGCGGCGCGCAACCTGATGCGCTTTTTCAAGGACGAGTCGTGCGGGCAGTGCACGCCGTGCCGCGTGGGCACGGCCAAGGCGCTGACGCTGATCGAAAAGCCAGTATGGGATGTGCCGCTCTTGGCGGAGCTGTCGCAGGTGATGCGCGACGCCTCGATCTGCGGCCTGGGCCAGGCCGCGCCGAATCCGGTGGACTGCGTGGTCCGCTACTTCCCCCATGAACTGACCGGGAACTGAACATGAATGCCATTACCCGTAATGAAATTGCCCAGCTCGACGCGCCCGTGGTCGAGTTCACGCTGAATGGCCAGCCTGTCACTGCCTTTGCAACCGACACCATCATCGAAGTGGCTGACCGCGAAGGCGTATCAATCCCGCGGCTGTGCTACAAGCCCGGCATGGACCCGGCCGGCAACTGCCGTGCCTGCATGGTCGAGATCAATGGCGAACGTACGCTGGCGCCGTCCTGCTGCCGCCGCCCCACGCCCGGCATGCAGGTCAGCACCGACAGCGAGCGGGCGCAGCATTCGCAGCGCATGGTGCTGGAACTGCTGCAGTCGGACATGCCGGAAGCCGATTACACCCTGCACAATGAAGTCGATGAATGGGCCGAGGAACTGGCGGTAGGCAAGCCGCGCTTCGAGCCGCGGGCACGTGTCGCGCCCGACCTGTCGCACCCGGGCATTGCGGTCAATCTCGACGCCTGCATTCAGTGCACCCGCTGCGTGCGCGCCTGCCGCGACGAGCAGATGAATGACGTGATTGGCCTGGCGCTGCGCGGCCAGGCGGAAAAGATCGTCTTCGACATGGACGACCCGATGGGCAACTCCACCTGCGTCGCCTGCGGCGAATGCGTGCAGGCCTGCCCGACCGGCGCGCTGATGCCGGCTCGCGAGGCCGCGCTGTCGGTGCCGGACAAGCAGGTCGACTCGGTCTGCCCGTATTGCGGCGTCGGTTGCCAGCTGACCTATAACGTCAAGGACAACAAGATCCTGTATGTGGAAGGCCGCGACGGCCCGGCCAACCATGGCCGGCTGTGCGTGAAGGGCCGCTATGGCTTCGACTATGCGCATCATCCGCATCGGCTGACCGTGCCGCTGATTCGCCGCGAAGGCGTGCCTAAGACCGGCGACTTCACGATGGACCCGGACCGGGTGATGGACGTGTTCCGCGAAGCCACCTGGGAAGAAGCACTGGATTTTGCCGGCGGCCGCCTGCGCGACATCCGTGACACTCATGGCAAGGGCACGCTGGCCGGCTTCGGTTCGGCCAAGGGCAGCAACGAGGAAGCTTACCTGTTCCAGAAACTGGTGCGCACCGGCTTTGGCAGCAACAACGTCGACCACTGCACACGCTTGTGCCATGCCTCCTCGGTGGTGGCGCTGCTCGAAGGGATCGGCTCGGGCGCGGTGTCCAATCCGGTAATGGATGTGACCAAGGCCGAAGTCATCGTGATCATCGGCGCCAACCCGACCGTGAACCATCCGGTGGCCGCCACCTGGATCAAGAACGCGGTGGCCAATGGCAGCAAGCTCATCGTCTGCGACCCGCGCCGCACCGACCTGGCACGCCATGCCCATCGCGTGATGCAGTTCAAGCCCGATACCGACGTGCCGATGCTCAACGCAATGATGCATGTGATCGTCGAGGAAGGGCTGGTGGACCAGGCCTTCATCGAGAGCCGCACGATAGGCTACGAGGAGCTGAAGGCCAACGTGGCGGAATACAGCCCGGAGAAGATGGCGCCGATCTGCGGCATCGATGCCGAGACGCTGCGCTATGTGGCGCGGCTGTATGCGACCTCGAAGTCGTCGATGATCCTGTGGGGCATGGGCGTATCGCAGCATGTGCATGGCACCGACAATGCGCGCTGCCTGATTGCGCTGGCGCTGATGACGGGTCAGATCGGCCGTCCAGGCACCGGCCTGCATCCGCTGCGCGGGCAGAACAATGTGCAGGGCGCGTCTGACGCCGGCCTGATCCCGATGATGTATCCGGACTACCAGCATGTGTCCGACCCGGCGGTGCAGGCCAGCTTCGAGCAGGCCTGGAAGCTGCCTGCCGGTACGCTGGACGGCAAGCCTGGCCTGACCGTGGTGGAAGTGATGCATGCCATCAAGCATGGCGATATCCGCGGCATGTATGTAATGGGCGAAAACCCGGCCATGTCCGACCCCGACGCCAACCATGCACGGGAAGCGCTGGCCGCGCTGGACCACTTGGTGGTGCAGGACATCTTCCTGACCGAGACCGCCTACCTTGCCGACGTGATCCTGCCGGCCACGGCCTTTTCGGAAAAGACCGGCACCTTCACCAACACCGACCGCCTGGTGCAGATGGGACGCCAGGCGATCGACCCGCCGGGCCAGGCCAAGCCTGACCTGTGGATCATCCAGGAACTGGCGCGCCGCATCGGGCTGCAGTGGGACTATGGCCATGTATCGGAAGTCTTCGATGAAATGCGCCATACCATGCCCAGCATCGCCGGCATTACCTGGGAGCGGTTGGAACGCGACAATGCGGTGACCTATCCCTGCCGCAAGGAAGGCGATCCGGGAGACCCGGTCGTGTTCATCGACAGCTTCCCGCGTGAATCGGGGCGGGCGCGCTTCGTGCCGGCCGACATCATTCCTGCGGCGGAACGGCCGGACCATGACTATCCGATGGTGCTGATCACGGGCCGCCAGCTGGAGCACTGGCACACCGGCAGCATGACCCGGCGCGCAACCGTGCTGGACGCGCTGGAGCCGGACCCGGTGGCGCTGGTGCATCCGCTGGACCTGGCGCAGATGAATGTCCTGCCCGGCGACCTGATCACGATCGAGTCGCGCCGCGGCAAGGTATCGCTGTATGCACGCGCGGATGAAGGCTCGCCGCGCGGCGGCGTGTTCGTGCCGTTCTGCTATTACGAGGCGGCGATCAACCGGCTCACCAATGCCGCCCTGGACCCCTTTGCCAAGATACCGGAGTTCAAGTACTGCGCGATCCGGATCACGCCGGGCGGCGAGGCGCCGGCTCAGAGCAGCTATGGCGGTGGACAGGCGCTGGAAGCGGTGGAAACCAACCGGCAGGGCCGTCCGCTTGAAGGAATGCTGGTCCGGAACCGGGAAGCGGATCCGCTTTCACTGATATGAAGCATCTTCCCTTCCTGTCCAGCGCCGCTGCGACGCTGACCCACGACATCGAGGTGCTGGACGAGCGGGGCAGGGCCAGCACCATCGCGATACCGGCCGAGCGGCCGTTGACGGTGTATGTCGACAAGCGCGAACTGGTGACACTGATGACGCTGGGCGGCGCGCCCGAGGCGCTGGTGCTGGGCTACCTTCGTAACCAGCGGCTGGTGAAGGACATATCGGAAATCCGTTCGGTGCAGGTCGACTGGTCGGTCGATGCAGTGGCCGTCACAACGGTGAAAGGCATTGCCGATATCGAGGAGCGTACCGCCCGCAAGGTGGTCACCACCGGCTGCGGCCAGGGCTCGGTGTTTGGCGGCCTGATGGATGAAGTCGACCGCATCGTGCTGTCGCCGCATGCCCGCCTGCGGCAGTCGGTGCTGTACAGCATCGTCAATACGATACGGCTGCAGCAGTCGATCTACAAGCAGGCCGGCTCGGTGCACGGCTGCGCGCTGTTCTCCTCAAGCGGCGAACTGATCTATTTCGTCGAGGATGTGGGCAGGCATAACGCGGTGGATGCAATTTCGGGGCTGATGTGGCTCGATGGCATCGATGGTGATGACAAGGTGTTCTATACCACCGGCCGGCTCACTTCCGAGATGGTGATCAAGGGCGCGCAGATGGGCATTCCCTTCCTGCTGTCGCGCTCGGGGACGACCGAGATGGGGCACATGGTGGCGCAGCAGTTGGGCATGTCGCTGCTGACCCGTTGCACCGGCAAGCACTTCCTGCTGCTGACCGGGAAGGAAAGAATGGTGTTCGAGCCCGAGCTGCTGGAGCTGGCTGCGCATGCCCATTGACACACGCGTTTTCCGTTTTCGCCGGCCAGCAGCGGGGCCAGCCGCGCCGGCGCCGGATGTTCTGGCCCTGTTAGCTGAAAGGAGGCAATGTCGGCTGCGCGAGCGCCGGCATGAATCGCCATGACCACACGTATCTATACCCATGCCGCGTGCATGGAACACAAGCCGGGCCCGGGGCATCCCGAATCGCCGGAGCGCCTGCGCGCGGTGCTGGCGGCGCTGAAGGCGCCGGGCTTCGAAGCCCTGCAGTGGCAGGATGCGCCGCTGGGGACGCGGGAACAGGTGGCGCTGATCCACGACGCCGATTTCATCGACCAGATCATGGACAATGCGCCGAGCCGGGGCTACCTGGTGCTGGACGGCGGCGACACCGTGATGTCGCCCGGTTCGCTGGAAGCGGTGATGCGCTGCGTTGGCGCTGCCTGCGCAGGCGTCGATGCCGTCATGGCCGGCGAAGTGGACAATGTCTTCTGCGCCACCCGGCCATGCGGCCACCATGCCGAGCCGGACCGTGCAATGGGCTTCTGCGTCTTCAACCAGGCCGCGATCGCGGCGGCGCATGCAGCCGAGCGCCATGGCCTGTCACGGGTCGCCGTAGTGGACTTCGATGTTCACCATGGGAACGGCACCCAGGCCGCCTTCTTCAACAAGCCGGGCATGTTCTACGCGTCGAGCCATCAGTCGCCGTTCTACCCCGGCACCGGGAGCCGCAATGAAACCGGCGTCGACCACAACATCGTGAACTTGCCGCTGGCGCGCGGCTGCGACTCTGCCCAGTTCAGGGCAAGGAGCGAGGCCGAGATCCTGCCGGCATTGCGCGACTTTGCACCGGAATTCCTGATCATTTCCGCCGGCTTCGATGCCCACCACCTGGACCCGCTGGCCGCGCTCGAACTGCAGGACGACGATTTTCGCTGGATAACCGATGAGCTGATGCGGATTGCGGATGCCAGTTGCAAGGGCCGCGTCGTGTCGATACTGGAAGGGGGATATAGCATGGAAGGGCTGGCCAACGGCACAGCCGCGCATGTGCGGCGCCTGATGGCTGCGGCTTAGCCCGCCCATGAAAGGCTGGGAGCGATGTCGGGGAACATGCCGGCATCGAATGCGATCAGACGTTTGTAGTCAGACATTAGATTAAAGGAGACGATCATGGCGGCATGTCCGAAATGCAATGGCAGCGGCATACTTCAGTGTCACAGATGCAAGGGGACAGGGAAGGTCGCGAAGGAAAACAGCGAGGCGATCGTCAACATGGCACCCGGCGCCAACCCGGAACCGGTCAGGTGTCCTTCCTGCCACGGTGTCGGCACCGAGCCCTGTTCGCGCTGCGACGGATCTGGCGTGGTTCACTGCTAGCGGGCATTCGGCCGCAAGGCGCAGCGGTCGCAGTTTTCGCCTGCAGGCATGAGCCGAAAGAGCAGCAAGCCAGCACTGGTCCATCGAGGTTTGTGCCCAATAGAGCGCTTTTGGCCTGCCTAACTTGTCGATACCGGCCAGTGCCCCGGCACTGCGTTGCGGCTCTTCGCCGTAGCCCGCTACGACTCATCCCCACGCTTGCAGCGCGCGTCTGCGCTTGCAGGCGCAGACCGGTAGGCAGGCGCAAAGCAGTGCTTTGCGAAACCCCTGTCTACCCCTTGTTCCAGGGCCACTGCCTCGGTTTCGCCTAAGCCAGGCAGGCCAAAAGCACTCTACTCGGGCACGGTAAGGCCCACGCTTTCCCGGCGTGGGCTTTTTGCTTGCCGCCGCACGCTGCTGTCGCGGTCAGGACCCGTTTGCCGCCAGCAGGAGCAGCGGACATTGGCCAATTTTTTCATGCTTGACCATGGTCAATGTGACAAACAGCCCTGTTTTCATACAATGATTTCCGCCAGCGAAGGGAAACGGCCGCACCTCGCTGGGCGACGCCCGCGTTCCAGCTAAGGGTGCGTAACCGCGAAACTCGCGGACTGCAACGGCCGCCAACGCAACCTGCCGCTGCCTGTGCGCAGGATTTCCATCGGCGACAAGCTGCGGCCGGGCGGCACGACATCTTCAACTCGTCCGCGAGCGGCTGACGCCTGTTTTTTCGAAGAATACGAATGAAAATCGAATTCCTGTCCAGCCTTCTGCCCGCTCCGGGAACGACTGACCGCTTTGAACGGATGCGCGCCTGCGCAGGCGCCTTGTTCGGCCTCATCCTTACCGGCCTGTGCACCTATGCGGTCCTTCCCGATCCCGCCAATGCCATGCTGCTGATAGCGCCGATGGGCGCTTCTGCCGTGCTGCTGTTTGCCGTGCCGGCCAGCCCGCTGGCGCAGCCCTGGTCCATCATCGGCGGCAATCTGGTCGCCGCCTTCATCGGCGTGACCTGCGCCAAGCTGATCGGCACGCCGCTGCTGGCCGCCGCACTGGCCGCCTCGCTTGCCATTGGCGCCATGTTCATGTTGCGCTGCCTTCATCCGCCCAGCGGCGCGGTGGCGCTGACCGCGGTGCTGGGCGGTCCCGCCATCCATGCAATGGGCTACCAGTTCATCCTCTATCCGGTTGCACTGAATTCGCTGCTGCTGCTCGGCACGGCGCTGTTCTACAACAATGCCACCGGCCGGCGCTATCCGCATCGGGTGCAGGCCGACCCGGCGACCCGGCACGAGACCAGGGACCCGATCCCGACCGCTCGCCTTGGCATCACGAGCGAGGATCTGGACGCCGTGCTGGCGCGCTACAACCAGGTGCTCGACATCAGCCGTGAAGACCTGCAGGCCATCCTGGTCGAAACCGAGATGCAGGCCTATCAGCGACGCTTCGGCATCACCCGCTGCGCCGACGTGATGTCGCGCGACGTGCGCAGCGTCATGTTCGGCAGCGAGCTGCAGGAGGCGTGGGACATGCTGCACAAGCACCGGCTGACTGCGCTGCCCGTGACTGATCGCGGCAACCGCGTGGTGGGCATCATCACGAAGGCGGACTTCATCGCCCATGCCAGGGCCGACCGGTACGCGCTGCTCGGGCGCGGCATGAAGCGTCTGCTTCAGCCGATACGCCATACCCATTCAATCAAGCCTGAAGTCGTCGGACAGATCATGCACACGGACGTGCGTACTGCCTATCAGGAACAGCCTGTGGTCGAGCTGGTGCCGCTGATGTCCGACGCCGGCCTGCATTCCATTCCCGTCGTGGACGAGGAGCGCCGGCTGGTTGGCATGATCACCCAGTCCGACATGATCGCGACCCTGTACGAGAAGAACCTTGGCGCGCCAGTGCGCGGCGCCAGGCTGGCCGCGATATCGGGTTCAGGACGCTGATCCTCCGTTGCATAAAAGAAAACGCCCGCTTGCCGCGGGTGTTTGTTTTCCAGGCTGCTCTTCACACTGCCTGCTTCTGGCCTGCTTCCAGTTCCGCAATGCGCTTGCGCATGTCGCGTTCATCCGTCCAGCGCTGAGTTTCATCACGCACGATGGCAACGATGGCCGACACCTGGTGGTCCGGCGTGTAGAGCATCGCCACCGTGAAAGCAATCGATAGCGGCCGTCCTTCCTTGTGCAGGGCGGGCACCCGCAGCAGGTCGTGGCCATAGCGGGTCTGGCCGGTGTCCATGGTCTTGTGATAGCCGTCCCAATGACGCTGGCGCTGGCGTTCCGGAATGATCAGGTCGAGCGACTTGCCGATGGCTTCCTCTTCGCTAAACCCGAATATCCGCTCGGCTGCTGCATTCCAGAAAATGATGTTGCCAGCGGCGTTTGCCACCACCACGCCGTCGCCTATGGCCCTGAGCAATTGTTCGAAGTCGATCGATGCCTCCATGATTCCTTCCCTTTGTACTGATCAAAAAAAACGTCCGGCCCCTTGTCGGAAGCCGGACGCGATTCCGGAATTAAGCCAGGAAGCTGCTTAGACCGCCTTGGCCTCGTGCATCGCGGCGATCTGCTGCGAGCTGTAGCCCAGCTCTTCCAGCACTTCGTCGGTATGCTGGCCCAGCAGCGGCGAGGCCGTCACTTCCGGCTTCAGGTCGGAGAACTTGATCGGGCTGCCGATGGTGTAGTACGAGCCGCGCACCGGATGCTGCACTTCCACGATCGAGCCCGACTTGCGCAGCGACTCGTCCACCAGCAGTTCCTTCATCGACAGCACCGGCGCGCACGGAATGTCGAACTTGCGGAACACGTTCACCGCCTCGAACTTGGTCTTGTCCTTGATGAAGTCCTCGATCGTGGCAAAGATCTCGTCGATGTGCGGCTGGCGTGCCTTCGGCGTGGTGTAGGCCGGGTCGGTCTTCCATTCCGGCTTGCCCAGCGCGTCGCAGATCGGCTCCCACGCATGGCCCTGCACCGTGAAGTAGATGTACGCGTTCGGGTCGGTCTCCCAGCCCTTGCACTTCAGGATCCAACCCGGCTGGCCACCGCCGCCGGCATTGCCGCCACGCGGCGTGACCTTGTCGGCAAACGCTTCCATCTCGTGCGGATACTGCGGATACTCTTCCAGATAACCCACCCGCTCCAGGCGCTGCTGGTCGCGCATCTTCACCCGGCACAGGTTCAGCACCGCATCCTGCATCGACACCGCCACCTTCTGGCCCTTGCCCGTCTTCTGGCGGCCGATGTAGGCCGTCAGGATGCCGATGGCCAGGTGCATGCCGGTGTTGGAGTCGCCCAGCGCCGCCGCCGAGATGGTCGGCTCGGAGTTCTCGCCCTTCCACCAGCCGGTGGTCGAGGCCGCGCCGCCGGCGCACTGCGCCACGTTCTCGTAGACCTTCAGGTCTTCATAGTGGTGGCCCTCGGAGAAGCCCTTGACCGAGGCCAGGATCATCTTCGGGTTCAGCTCCTGGATGCGTTCCCAGGTAAAGCCCATGCGGTCCAGCGCGCCGGGGCCGAAGTTCTCCACCATCACGTCGGACTCGCGGATCAGCTTCTCCAGCACTTCCTTGCCTTCCTGCTTCTTGGTGTCCAGCGTCAGCGAGCGCTTGTTGGAGTTGAGCATCGTGAAGTACAGCGCGTCGGCATCGGGGATGTCGCGCAGCTGGCTGCGGGTGACGTCGCCGGCGCCCGGACGCTCGACCTTGATCACGTCGGCGCCAAACCAGGCCAGCATCTGGGTGCAGGCCGGGCCGGCCTGGACGTGGGTGAAGTCGATGATCTTGAGGCCTTGCAGTGGTTTGTCCATGTGTCTTTCTCCTTGTTGGTCTCGGTTGTTCCCGGATGTTCTCGGATGTTCTTCGATACGTTGCGTGCTTACTTCTTCTTGGCCGCGCTCTGCGGGTTCAGGTGCGTGATGCGCCCGCTCTCGGTGCCGGCCTTTTCATCGATGACCACGTTGATCAGCGTGGGCCGGCCTGAGCTGATGCCCTGCGCCAGCGCCGCCGACAGTTCCTCGGGCGTGTTCACGGTGGAACCCTCGCCGCCGAATGCCTGCATCAGCATGTCGTAGCGCGCGCCCTTGACGAACACGGTGGGCGCCGGATCGGCGCCGCCGGTAGGGTTGACGTCGCAGCCCTTGTAGACGCCGTTGTTGTTGAAGATCACCACCGTCACCGGCAGGTTGTAGCGGCAGATGGTCTCGACTTCCATGCCCGAGAAGCCAAAGGCCGAATCGCCTTCCAGCGCCACCACCGGCTGGCCGCTGGTGACGGCCGCGCCGATCGCATAGCCCATGCCGATGCCCATCACGCCCCAGGTGCCGGAGTCCAGGCGCTTGCGCGGCACGGACATGTCGATCACGCTGCGCGCCAGGTCCAGCGTGTTGGCGCCTTCATTGACGAGATAGACCTCGGGCTTGTCCTTCAGCACATCGCGCATGGCCGACAGCGCGGTCATGAAGTTCATCGGCGCGGACTTGGCCGACAGGGTCTTGGCCATCTTGGCGATGTTGGCGTCGCGCTTCTCGGCAATGGCGCCGGTCCAGCCGGCATCGGGCTTGTCGAAGCCGGTCTGGTCGATGGCGGCCAGCAGCGCCGAGACGGTGGAGCCGATGTCGCCGGCCAGGGGCGCGTCGATGGGCACGTTGGAATCCATTTCCTGTGCCGAGATATCGATCTGCACGAAGGTCTTCTGGGCCCAGTCCTTGTGGTCCTTGCCGCCCCAGGTCGGGCCCTTGCCATGCGAGAGCAGCCAGTTCAGGCGCGCGCCGATGAGCATCACGCAGTCGGCTTCCTTCAGCGCATAGGAGCGGGCGGCGATGGCGGCCTGCGGATGGTTGTCGGGCAGCAGGCCCTTGGCCATGGACATGGCGAGATAGGGGATGCCGGTGCGCTCGACGAAGGCGCGGATGTCGGCGTCGGCCTGGGCGTAGGCTGCGCCCTTGCCGAGCATGATGACCGGGCGCTTGGCCTTCTTCAGCACGTCGAGCGCCCGGGCGATGGCGTCGGGCGCGGGGATCTGGGCCGGCGAGGGGTCGACGACTTTCACGATGGAGCGCTGGGCGGCGGCGGCTTCCATGGCCTGGCCGAGCAGCTTGGCGGGCACGTCGAGATAGACGCCGCCGGGACGGCCGGAGACGGCGGCGCGGATGGCGCGCGCCACGCCGATGCCGATGTCCTCGATATGGTTGATGCGGTAGGAAGCCTTGACATAGGGCTTGGCGGCATTGAGCTGGTCGAGCTCTTCATAGTCGCCCTGCGCCAGGTCGACGATCTCGCGCTCGGAAGAGCCGGAGATCATGATCATGGGGAAGCAGTTGACGGTGGCATTGGCCAGCGCGACCAGGCCGTTCAGGAAGCCTGGGGCCGAAACGGTCATGGCGATGCCGGGCTTCTTGGTGAGGTAGCCGGCGATGGCGGCGGCGTTGACGGCGTTGGCTTCATGGCGGAAGCCGATGAAGCGAAAGCCCTCGGCCTGCGCCAGGCGGGCCAGGTCGGTGATGGGGATGCCGACCAGGCCGTAGATGGTCTCGACGTCATTGGCTTTCAATGCGTCGAGCAGCACGTGGAAGCCGTCGGTCTGCTCGGCTGGCTCGGCGCCCTGCGCCTGCCCTGCCTGCTGGCTCTGCTCGCGCAGCAGCGTGCTCTCGTCGGTCTCGGTCGTTTTCAGTACTGAAGACATGCTTGCTCCTGTGGGATTCGGTCGAAAATTTGGCGCGCTCGATAAGGTCGAGCACTGGTGGTTCGCAGGCTATTCTTGAACGCATGCCCGTGTCGACTCGTCGGTGCAGGCCTTGCACTTGCTGCCTGCATGCCCCGATTAAGTAGCCGCATCATAGCGATGAGGGCATTTCCTTCTCATTGACCGAGGTCAATTTCCACAAGATGAATAAATTGGCAGCTTCCCGCAGGCAGCATCGTGGCCTGTAGGCAGCAAAAGCTGCTGCCCGGCATGTCTTCAGCGGCCGGGCGCGTAGCCGATGAATCGCTGTATCAGGGCTGCACCGTCGCTCATCAGGAAATCGCGGAAGGCCTGTGCCACCGGAGGCAAGCGCTTGCCGCGGCGATGCACCACGTACCAGTTCAGCATCATCGGAAAGCCCTGCACATCCAGAACTGTGAGACTGCCCGCCTGCAACTCCAGGCTGATCGTATGCGCGGACAGGAAGCTGATGCCCATGCCGGCAATCACTGCCTGCTTGATGGTCTCGATGCTCTGGATTTCCATCGCGATGTTCAGGTCGTCGATGTGCTGGCCAAAGCTTTCCACCATCGAGTTCCAGGTGTCGGAACCCTTTTCCCGGACCACGAAAGGCTCGCGCTTGATCATTGCCATCGTGATCCGCTTGCGCTTCGCATACGGGTGGTCGGGCGGCGCCACGATGACGTAGGGATGCGGCGCGAACGCTTCATTCAAGGTATCCATGTCTTCTGGCGGCCTGACCATGATCGCCAGGTCGGTCATGTTGTTGGCGATATCACCCAGCAGCTTTTCCCGGTTGTGAACGCTGAGGTTGAGCGTTACGCCGGCATGCCGCCGCGCGAATTCAACCAGCAGGCGTGGGAAAAAATAGTCGCCCGCGCTGATCACGGCGACATTGAGCTTGCCTCCTGTGACGCCCTTGAATTGGGTGAGCGCTTCTTCCGCTTCCTCGAACTGACGGATGATCTCGCGGCTATAGCGCAGCAGCTCCTCGCCGGCAGGCGTGAGGTAAGTGCGCTTGCCAAGATGCTCGAACAGCACCAGGCCGACATGGCCTTGCAGCGTCTTGACCTGAGTCGATACGGCCGGCTGCGTCAGATGCAGTTCTTCAGCGGCACGCGAAAAACTGAGGTGACGCGCCACCGTTTCGAAGATTTTTAACTGGCGCAGGGTGGCGTTCTTCATAGCGGGCCAAGTCCATGTATAAATGATACGTAATCATTATGCATAAAAACTTTAACTATACCTAATGCATTGCTGCCTCTACGATGCGCTTCAACGACGTCGACATCGCGACGTTTCCCATAACGCATTGCAGATTACAAGGAGCAAGCCATGACCGATATCACTTGCAGCAACGTTGCCATGCCTACCCCTGTAGAGGTGCAACGCAGCGCCTACAACGCCGCCTTCTACGAACTGGGCCTGCGCTGGCACTGGGATGCCGACATCTACCATGCGCCGATTCCGCGCGACGAAGAGCGTGCGCATATCCGCCGCTATATCGAGAGCCACCAGCCGCATCTGCTGACGGCTTACGACGTCGATTTCCTGGTCGACGCGATCCAGGCGGCAAAGGACCGCCGGGTCGAGCTGATTCTCGCCTGTGGCCGCCAGGATGCCTGCATGGTCGACTGGGCCGAAGTGCACAAGCACGAGATCGGCATCTGACACCGTTGCCGCCGGGCCTGTGCAGGCCACGGCTTGAACAGCATTCAATAAGGAGACTTCGATGTTTGCATCTCACATCAGCGACACCACGGCGCAGGACGCCGCCGACATCCACCGCAGTGCCTACAATGCGGCGTTCCATGAACTCGGCCTCAGATGGCACTGGGATGCAGACCATTACGAAAGCGCGCTGCCGGCCAGCCAGGAAAAGGCCCATCTGCTTTCCTATCTACGTAACCACCAGGCGCATCTGCTCAAGGCATATGACGCCGAATTTCTGGTCGACGCCATTACCACGGCCAAGGGCCGCTGCTACGAGACGCTGCTGGGATCCGGCCGCGCCAGGCCCAACGTCAACTGGGCCGAAATGCAGCAGCCGCAGGTCGGCCATTGAGACGACGCCTGTCCACCGCCGCCTCACGGTAAGGAAATTTGGAAACTTAACCGTGGTCAAGGCACTGGACAGGGCCTTCTCACACAATAAAAGCATGCTATTTCATGCCTGGGCCTGTCGCAGCGGACCCTGAATCCGCTCCGCGCCCAGCACCATCATAAGGGAGAGCGCATCGCCTCAATGCCATGCGCGGCGCTCTGCCGACTCATAAGGGGACAATCAAATGATTCAACGCTGGCTGCGGTTTCAGCATCAAGGTCAAGTCTGCTTCGGTACGCTGGAAGGCGAAAAGATCCGGATCTTCGAGGGCGACATGATGGTCGATCCCATCCCGACCGATCTATCGACGACGATGAACGACGTCAAGCTGCTCACTCCGGTTGTGCCGGGCAAGGTGATCGCCCTGTGGAACAACTTCCATGCGCTTGGCCGAAAGCTCGAACTGCAGCCGCCCAAGGAACCGCTTTACCTGATCAAGTCTTCCAACTCCTATCTCAATCCCGGCGAGACCATCAGGAAGCCGCGCGATGAAGGCAAGGTGGTCTATGAGGGCGAGCTGGGCGTGATCATCGGCAAGACCTGCAGCGACGTCGCCGAGGAAAACGCCCTGGATCATGTGTTCGGCTATACCTGCGCCAACGACGTCACCGTGGCCGACATCATCCAGCGCGACCCCACCTTTCCCCAGTGGGCGCGCGCCAAGGGCTTTGATACCTTCTGTCCGTTCGGCCCGGTGGTTGCCACTGGCCTCGACCCCGCGATGCTGGTCGTGCGCACCATGCTCAACAGCGAGGTCCGGCAGGACTATCCGGTCAATGACATGGTGTTTCCGGTGCAGAAACTGGTCAGCATGATTTCTCGCGACATGACGCTCTATCCCGGCGACATGATCCTGTGCGGCACGTCTGTCGGCGTAGGCTCGATGAAGCCTGGCAGCATCGTCGAAGTCGAGATCGGCGGCATAGGAAAGCTGCGTAACCGTTTCGAGTAGACCATGGGGTAAAAGCAATGAAGATAGCAATCATAGGGGCAGGCGCCATCGGCGGCTATGTCGGCGTGAAACTCGCCCTGGCAGGGGAGGACCTGACGTTCATCGTCAGGGGCGCCAACCTGCGAGCCATACGCAGCAACGGCATGAAGCTCATCATGCAGGATGGCTCCGAGCATGTCGCGTCCAATGTCAAGGCAACGGATAGCTACAGCGAGGCGGGCGTGCAGGATCTTGTGATCCTGGCGTTGAAGGCGCATCAGCTCGATGCGGTGGCGGATGAGGTCGGCAAGCTGGTTGGGCCGGATACCGCCATCGTGACGATGCAGAACGGCATCCCGTACTGGTACTTCCACAAGCATGGCGGCGAACTGGAAGGCCGCCAGGTACAGACGGTCGACCCGACCGGCACACTGGCCCGCAAGATCCCGGTGGAGCAGGTGATAGGCTGCGTGGTCTATCCCGCTTCGGAGCTGATCGCGCCGGGCGTGGTGCGCCACATTGAAGGCGACCGTTTCCCGCTTGGCGAACTGGACGGTTCCGTCAGCGAGCGCGTGACCAGGATATCGGAATGCTTTACCAATGCCGGTTTCAAGGCGCCGGTGCTGGACAATATTCGTTCCGAGATCTGGCTCAAGCTCTGGGGCAATCTGACGTTCAATCCCATCAGCGCATTGACGCATTCCACCCTGGTGGATATCTGCCAGTTCCCGCTGACCCGCGACCTTGCCGCCAACATGATGACGGAGGCGCAGGCAATCGCCAACAAGCTCGGCATCGAGTTTAGGGTCACCCTGGACAAACGTATCGCCGGCGCTGAAAAAGTGGGCAAGCACAAGACTTCCATGCTGCAGGATGTGGAGGCCGGGCGCGAGTCGGAAGTGGACGCATTGGTCGGCTCCGTGGTTGAACTCGGGCGGCTTACCGATACGCCGACACCCCATATCGATACGGCTTATGCGCTGGTGAAGCTGCTCGATCGTACGGTGGCGGAGGAAGCAGGGCAGGTCCGCCTGCAAAAGGCGGCATGAGGAGGCCCGCGGCAAGCTGAGCAGGCCCGATATCGGCGGCAATTGTTGCCGCCGCAAGCAGACCAGTATCCTTTCTGGAAACTGGTCTTTTTTTTGCCCGGCCCGCAAGGACCGATTGCCATTTCCCCGCGCTGCAGTTGCGCGAAAATTGACCGCAGTCATTTGTAATCGAAACATCGGCGTCGATACTGAAAGCGTCAATGAACGACGTCGAGGTGGATCATGAATGCTTTTTCAAACGGACGCATTGTCGAGACCGAGCGCACCGTCTATCAGTTTTCGAGCGAGTCGCGGGCACGGGAGTTTCTGCGTTATGCCCGCACCGTGGGCGAGGTAGCGGCCGCCGGCAAGGTGACGCCGGTTGCGAAGAACAAGAAGGACCATTCGGCACCATGCCAGTTCTTGCGCATGCATTAAAGAAACCGCGTCGACCTTCGGCCCGCCAATGACCGCGATGCTTGCCAGCCTGCAGTGCAAGGAGAAAACTGTACCGCGCAAAAGAAACCGGCTGGCGGGGCGCATCTCGGTGCTGGGGGAAGAAGGCGTGTCCGCACAGCTTGTCTGGCGACGCGGCAGCCATGATGACAGCCGCGTGGCAGCCAGGCTGTTTGCGGAGCTGTGCAGCAAGGGTTATCACGCATTTGCCGTCAGTGGCGGACATAGCGCCCGGCGCATCGATGGTTTCAGCCCTGCCCTGGGCGATGTGATATTGACGCCGGGGCACGGTGAGAGCTGGGAGGATTGTGATGTTGCGGCATGGCAGGCTTCTGTCATGGATGCGCAAGGGTTGCTACGGTCGGCGCTCGCGTACATAACGGGAAGAAAGCCTGCCGCAGGGGGCGCTTCGGCAACGAAGCAGGACTCGAAGCGGCGCGGCGAACGGCAGGCATTGTGCATGCTGCTTGGCATGCTCAGTGATGCCCAGCGGCGCAGCCTGCGCGAGTGCGCCTGCTTCGATGTATGCGGCGCCGCAAGCGGCACCGTGTACCGGTTAATGGCACAAGGGCGGGCAGAGATTGACCAGCTTGACCAGGAAGGAGCGGTGCAATACCGGCTGCAGATGTCAGCGGCATGCATGCTGCCACCGCATACGGCGCTGCTGGTCCATGCGCTGCATCTGCAGGATCCGGAATCCGAGCATGCTTATCTGAGCGGCGCCACGTTTGCGGCTGACAGGAATTAGAGCGCGCCCCAGGAAACATCGCCGGTGCCATGCGCCGGCTTGATGTCTGGTGTGCATCGTCCGCGCCTGCATGGGCAGCCAAGCGTCGCCGCGCCAAGGCAGTCAGGCGACTTGCGTCCTTCCTGCGAGCGTTGCAGATGGAGTGCGGCTGCCGGGCCTTGGCTAGCGCCTGCGTAAAGGTTTTACTTTAATTACAGGAAGATTGTATGCGTATAGGCATTCCCATCGAAACAAGGGAGGGGGAGACGCGCGTCGCCGCCACCCCCGAGACCGTCAAGAAGCTGGTGGCGGCCAAACATGAGCTGGTGGTGGAGGCCGGCGCCGGCATCCGCTCCAGCGTGACCGACGAGGCCTATGCCGTCGCCGGCGCCCGGATCGGCAGCGCGGCCGATGCCTTCGGCGCCGACATGGTGCTCAAGGTGCGTGCCCCCAACCCCGAGGAACTCGGCCTGCTGCGCCCCGGCACCGTCGTCATCGGCATGTTGAATCCCTTCGACGCCGAGAACATCGCCGTCATGGCCCAGCGCGGTCTCTCCGCCTTCGCGCTCGAAGCCGCGCCCCGCATCACCCGCGCCCAGAGCATGGACGTGCTGTCTTCCCAGGCCAACATCGCCGGCTACAAGGCCGTCATGCTCGCCGCCAATACCTACCAGCGCTTCATGCCCATGCTCATGACCGCCGCCGGCACCGTCAAGGCCGCCCGCGTGCTCATCATGGGCGTGGGCGTGGCCGGCCTGCAGGCCATCGCCACGGCCAAGCGCCTCGGCGCCGTGATCGAAGCCTCCGACGTGCGCCCGCCGGTCAAGGAACAGGTCGAGTCGCTGGGCGCGAAGTTCATCGACGTGCCCTTCCTCACCGACGAGGAGCGCGAGATCGCCCAGGGCAGCGGCGGCTATGCCCGCCCGATGCCGGCCGACTGGATGCGCCGCCAGGCCGAGCTGGTGCATGAGCGCGCCAAACAGGCCGACATCATCATCACCACCGCCCTGATTCCCGGCCGCCGCGCCCCGGTGCTGATCGGCGAAGACACCGTCAAGGCGATGAAGCCCGGCTCGGTGATCGTCGACATGGCCGTCGAGCAGGGCGGCAACTGCCCGTTGTCGGAGCTGGGCAAGACGGTGACCAAGTATGGCGTGCACATCATCGGTGAGCCCAACCTGGCCACGCTGGTCGCGGCAGACGCCTCGGCGCTGTATGCGCGCAATGTGCTGGACTTTTTGAAGCTCATCGTCGACCAGGACGCCGGCCTTGCCATCAACCGGGAAGACGAAATCGTTGCTGCCACGCTGCTGTGCCACGGCGGCGACATCCTTCGCAAACAATAAGGTCGGAGACATCATGGAAGTCAGTCACACCATCATCAACCTCATCATCTTCGTGCTGGCCATCTACGTCGGCTACCACGTGGTCTGGACGGTCACCCCGGCGCTGCATACGCCGCTCATGGCCGTCACCAATGCGATCTCGGCCATCATCATCGTCGGCGCGATGCTGGCGGCCGGCCTGACCGAGGGCCGGCTTGGCCAAATCATGGGCGTGCTGGCCGTGGCGCTGGCCGCGGTCAATGTGTTCGGCGGCTTTCTGGTGACCCAGCGCATGCTGGAGATGTTCCGCAAGAAGGAGCCCAAGGCGGTCAAGACGGCAGAAGCCGCGCCGGCGCTGGCCAAGGAGGGCGCGAAATGATGAACATGGCCTTCGTATCGATGAACCTGGTGACAATGCTGTACCTGATCGCATCAGTGTGCTTCATCCAGGCCCTGAAGGGCCTGTCGCATCCGTCCACGGCGCGCCGCGGCAACACCTTCGGCATGACCGGCATGGCCATTGCCACGCTCACGACCATCATGCTGATGATCAAGCTGCAGCAGGAAGCCGCGTCCGGCACCGGGCTGGGCATGTGGGGCGTGCTGGTGGGCGTGGTGGCCGGCGGCGTGATCGGCGCGACCCTGGCCAGGCGGGTCGAGATGACCAAGATGCCGGAACTGGTGGCGGCGATGCACTCGCTGATCGGCCTGGCGGCAGTGGCCATTGCGGTGGCGGCGGTCTCCGAGCCCTGGGCCTTCGGCATCTCGGCGCACAACCAGCCGATCCCGATCGGCAACCGCATCGAGCTGTTCATCGGCACCTTCGTGGGCGCGATCACCTTCTCGGGCTCGGTGATTGCGTTCGGCAAGCTGGCCGGCAAGTACAAGTTCCGGCTGTTCCAGGGTGCGCCGGTGAGCTTTCCGGGGCAGCACATGGTCAACCTGGTGCTGGCGGTGCTGATGATCGGGTTGGGCATCGTGTTCACGATGACGCAGGACTGGACGCCCTTCATCCTGATGACGGCGATCGCCTTCGTGCTGGGCGTGCTGATCATCATCCCGATCGGCGGCGCGGACATGCCGGTGGTGGTGTCGATGCTGAACAGCTATTCCGGCTGGGCGGCGGCGGGCATCGGCTTCTCGCTGAACAACTCGATGCTGATCATTGCCGGCTCGCTGGTGGGGTCCTCCGGCGCGATCCTGTCCTACATCATGTGCAAGGCGATGAACCGGTCGTTCTTCAACGTGATCCTGGGCGGCTTCGGCGGCGAGGCAGCGGCGGCGGGCGGCGGCGCGCAGCAGCAGCGCAACGTGAAGTCGGGCTCGGCGGACGATGCGGCCTTCCTGATGGGCAATGCCGAGACGGTGATCATCGTGCCGGGCTACGGCCTGGCGGTGGCGCGGGCGCAGCATGCGTTGAAGGAGCTGACCGAGAAGCTGACCCACAAGGGCGTGACGGTGAAATATGCGATCCACCCGGTGGCGGGGCGCATGCCGGGGCACATGAACGTGCTGCTGGCCGAAGCCGAAGTGCCGTACGACCAGGTGTTCGAGATGGAGGACATCAACAGCGAGTTTGGTCAGGCCGACGTGGTGCTGGTGCTGGGTGCCAACGACGTGGTGAATCCGGCGGCGAAGGACCCGAAGTCGCCGATCGCGGGCATGCCGATCCTGGAGGCGTACAAGGCCAAGACGGTAATCGTGAACAAGCGTTCGATGGCGGCGGGCTATGCGGGCCTGGACAACGAGCTGTTCTACATGGACAAGACCATGATGGTGTTTGGCGATGCGAAGAAGGTGATCGAGGACATGGTCAAGGCGGTGGAGTAGGCGTCTTCTTCAAGAAAAAACGCTGGTCCGCAAAACGGGCCGGCGTTTTTGTTTGTAGACCTGGTAGGGTGAAATACCCCGGGGGCTTCCACCGGACCGTCGACCAGCGCCGGGCGGTGGATCAGGGGCATTAGCTACCGTCCGGTTCTTGCAGGCATGGTGCAATGCCCTTCGGGGATTGCACCCTACGGAATTCGAGCCATTCGCAATTGCTTCGACAGCGCATGCCGATGCGGCCAAGCCGACGCTTATGCCAGCCTCACACGCGCAGCCAGTAATCCGGCTGCGCGTATTTCTGCTTCAGCATGTCGATGAACAGCCTGACCCGGATCGGCAGATGCCTTTGCTGCGGATACACCGCCATGATGTCGTAATCCGGCAGCGCGAACTCATCCAGCACGGTGATCAACTGGCCGCTGGCAAGCTGGGACTGTATCTCCCATGTGGAGCGCCAGCCCACGCCCAGGCCTTCGCTGGCCCAGCTGTGCAGCAGCTCGCCGTCATTGCAGTCGAGATTGCCGTCTACCTTGACCGTCACCGGCTTGCCCCCTTTCTGGAAATACCAGCCGCGGTTCTGTCCGCCCTGAAGGTTGAATGCCAGGCAGTTGTGCTTGGCCAAGTCTTCCAGCGTGGTTGGCGTGCCATGGCGCGCGAAGTACTCGGGCGTGCCGCATACCACTCGCCGGTTGCTGGCAAGCTTGATAGCCACGAAGCTCGGGTCGATAGTGCCGCCGATGCGTACCCCGAGGTCGTAGCCTTCGCGCACAAGGTCGACGACCTGGTCGGTGAGGTTGAATGAGAGCCTGACTTCGGGATTGGTGCGCACGAATTCCGGCGCGTGCGAGGCCACATGCTTGCGCCCGAAGGCGGCTGGCGCGGAAACCACCAGATGCCCGGTGGCCTTGTGCCTGCCTTCCGCGATCGTCTGTTCCGCCTTGTCGAGATCGCTCAGCAAGCGTATGCATTGTTCCAAGTAGGCATTGCCTTCTTCGGTCAGCGTCAGATGCCGCGTGGTACGGTGCATCAGCTTGACGCCCAATCGCTTCTCAAGTGCATCGATGCGCCGGCCCAGCATCGCGGGACTGATCTTCTGCGCAAGGCCGGCGCGTGCCAGGCTGCCTTTCTCGGCGACCTCGATGAACGTTTCGATCTGCTTTAGCTTGTCCATGGCCGAGGATTGTTCCATACCGTGAGTATCGAGTAAAGCGACGTTTCGTCGTCTTATCGCGACGTGCCTTTATGGCTACCATGCCTTTCAGTGATTTTCGATTTCGCATGCAAGCTAAAACATTGGAGACTAATCATGGCAAGGATGACGGCAGCACAGGCAGCGGCTCACGTGCTTGAGAAGGAAGGCATCACCCAGGTGTTTGGCGTACCGGGCGCCGCAATCAATCCGTTTTATGCGGCAATGAAAAAGCAGGGCGGCATAGCGCATCATCTCGCGCGCCACGTTGAGGGCGCGTCCCATATGGCTGAGGGCTATACCCGTGCCGTGCCCGGCAACATCGGGGTGTGCATAGGCACTTCTGGTCCAGCCGGAACCGACATGATCACCGGCCTGTATTCCGCACAGGCCGATTCGATCCCGATCCTCTGCATCACCGGCCAGGCGCCACGCGCCCGCCTGCACAAGGAAGACTTCCAGGCCGTCGATATCGAATCCATCGCCAAGCCGGTAACGAAATGGGCAGTCACCGTGCGCGAGCCGGCGCTGGTGCCACGCGTGTTCCAGCAGGCCTTTCACCTGATGCGCTCAGGCCGCCCGGGCCCGGTGCTTATCGATCTGCCATTCGATGTGCAGATGGGCGAGATCGAATTCGATCCCGACACCTACGAGCCGCTGGAAGTCTACAAGCCGAAAGCCAGTCGCGCACAGATCGAGAAGGCGCTCGCCATGTTCAACGAAGCCGAGCGGCCGCTGATCACGGCCGGCGGCGGCATCATCAATGCCAATGCATCCGAATTGCTGGTGGAATTTGCCGAGCTGACCGGCGTGCCGGTCGTTCCTACCCTGATGGGCTGGGGCGTGATTCCGGACGACCACCGGCTGATGGCCGGCATGGCCGGCCTGCAGACCAGCCATCGCTATGGCAACGCCACCATGCTGGCGTCGGACTTTGTGCTGGGCATAGGCAATCGCTGGGCCAACCGTCACACCGGTTCGGTCGACGTCTTCACCAAGGACCGCAAGTTCGTTCACGTCGATATCGAGCCCACCCAGATTGGCCGCGTGTTCGGCCCGGACTATGGCATCGTCTCCGACGCGGGCGCCGCGCTGAAGCTGTTCATCGAAGTGGCAAGGGAATGGAAGGCACAGGGCAAGCTGCGTGACCGCAGCGCCTGGGTCGAGCAGTGCCTGCATCGCAAGCGCACCATGCAGCGCCGCACCCATTTCGACCAGGCGCCGATCAAGCCGCAACGGGTTTATGAAGAGATGAACAAGGCATTCGGCCGCGACACCTGTTATGTCAGCACCATCGGCTTGTCGCAGATCGCAGCAGCGCAATTCCTGCACGTGTACAAGCCGCGGCACTGGATCAACTGTGGACAGGCGGGCCCGCTGGGCTGGACCATCCCTGCTGCGCTGGGCGTCTGCGCCGCCGATCCGCAACGCAAGGTGGTCGCCATTTCCGGCGACTACGACTTCCAGTTCATGATCGAGGAACTTGCCGTTGGCGCCCAGTTCCACCTGCCGTATCTGCACGTGGTGGTCAACAACTCCTATCTTGGCCTTATCCGGCAGGCGCAACGCAATTTCGACATGGACTTCTGCGTGCAGCTCTCCTTCGAGAACATCAATGCGCCGGAACTGAACGGCTACGGCGTCGACCATGTCGCGGTCGTCGAGGGCCTGGGCTGCAAGGCGGTGCGTGTCACGCAGCCGGATGACATCCCGGCCGCATTCGAGCAGGCCCAGAAATGGATGGAGGAATTCAGGGTGCCAGTGGTGGTGGAGATCATCCTGGAGCGCGTGACCAATATCGCCATGGGCACCGAGCTGAACAACGTCAATGAATTCGAAGAGATCGCGACCGAGCGCCGGCATGCGCCAACCTCCGCGGTGCCATTCGAAGACGCATGAAGGACAGGAGACTAATAATGACAAGACTCGCAGCCAACCTGACGATGCTGTTCAATGAATATCCCTTCATGGACCGCTTCGAAGCTGCCGCCCGCGCGGGCTTTCGCGGCGTCGAATTTCTGTCGCCCTACTCGTTCCACATCGACCAGCTGGCCGACAAGCTCGCGCTGTACCAGCTTGAACTGGTATTGCACAACCTGCCGTCCGGCGACTGGGACGCCGGCGAGCGCGGAATCGCCTGCCATCCCGACCGGGTCAGTGAATTCCGCGAGGGTGTGGACGAAGCCATGCTTTATGCCCGCGGGCTCGGCGTGAAGCAGGTGAACTGCCTGCTTGGCATCACGCCGCCAGGTGTGCATCGGGAGCAGGCGCACGAGACCGCGGTGGACAATCTTAGCTATGCGGCCGGCAAGCTCCAGGAAGCCGGAATACGCCTGCTGATCGAGCCGATCAATACCTTCGACATTCCGGGCTTCTTCCTGTCGCGCACCGCGCAGGCGGCCAAGCTGATTCGCGACACCGGCTCGGATAATGTATTCATTCAATATGACATCTACCACATGCAGCGGATGGAAGGCGAGCTGATCAACACCATGCAGGCCAACCTGCCGCTGATACGCCATGTGCAGCTCGCGGACAACCCCGGACGTTTCGAGCCCGGCACCGGTGAGATCAATTACCGGGTGGTGCTGTCGAGGCTGGATGCCATGGGTTACGACGGCTGGGTCGGATGCGAATACAAGCCCAGGGCGGGCACCCTGGAAGGCCTGGGCTGGCGCGCCGAACACGGCCTGTGACCCTCGCTGCACGAACGGGACGGATTGCATACTGAACACGAACACGGAGAATGAGCATGACAAAAATCGGATTCATCGGACTGGGCATCATGGGCGCGCCAATGGCGGCCAACCTGCAGGCTGGCGGGCACAAGCTTTACCTGCACGACAGAAAGAATCCGCCGGCCTCACTGATCGAAGGCGGCGCAACGGTGTGCACGTCGGCTACCGAGGTGGCCAAGCGCGCGGACGTCATCATCGTGATGGTGCCGGACACGCCGCATGTGGAAGCGGTACTGTTTGACGAGGACGGCGTGGCCAAGGGCCTTACGCCGGGCAAGATCGTTGTGGACATGAGCTCGATCTCGCCGATCGCCACCAAGACCTTTGCCCAGCGCATTAATGCCTTGAGCTGCGAATACCTCGATGCACCGGTGTCGGGCGGCGAGGTCGGCGCAAAGGCGGCGACGCTGACCATCATGGTCGGCGGTTCGAAGGAGGCATTCGGCATCGTCAAGCCGCTCTTTGAACTGATGGGCAAGAACATCACGCTGGTCGGCGGCAACGGCGACGGCCAGACAACCAAGGTTGCCAACCAGATCATCGTGGCGCTGAATATCCAGGCGGTGGCCGAAGCGCTGCTGTTCGCGTCCAAGGCCGGCGCCGACCCGGCCAAGGTGCGCGAGGCCCTGATGGGCGGCTTTGCCTCCTCGCGCATCCTGGAAGTGCATGGCGAGCGCATGGTCAAGCGCACCTTCAATCCGGGCTTCCGCATCGAGCTGCATCAGAAGGACCTGAACCTGGCACTGCAGGGCGCCAAGGCCCTGGGCGTCTCATTGCCCAATACCGCGACTGCGCAGGAGCTAATGAATTCCTGCGCCGCGCATGGCATGAGCGGACTCGATCACTCGGCCCTGTGCCAGGCCATTGAAATGATGTCGAATCATCAGATTGCGCAATCGCAGTCCTGAGCCTGCATCGCGGACGGGGTGCAGGCAGCCCCCGTCCGCCGCCTACCCATCCCCGTGCAGTCTCGACCTCGTTACGCAAAGCAGGTAGCATTTGCGGACAACAGGAGACACGCTGCATGAGCGACAACAATGAACCCACATTCGAGACGGTCAATGTCTCGCATGAAGAATTCCGCGCCGGACTTCCCCATGGACGCTTTCGCGTCATCATCAACCCGGCGCTCGCCCCCAAGTATGTTCAGCATCGGCTCTGGATCAAGCTTTTGCTGCTGCCGGTGCTGGGCATTGGCGTGGCGCTCGGCATTTCCGGCTACCTATGGGCTGGCCTAGGTCTCGTGCTGATTGGCGTGCTGATTCCAAGACTCATACGCAGGCGTGCCCCGGAGTTGCTTCTGCATCTCGCCACGCGGGACAAGAATATTTATCGGGAAGCAATCGAGTACGAGATCATGGAAGTGCGGGCCAGGGCATAGGCTCCAAAGGCACTATCGAGAAGGTAACAATAAATTATTAACCCATAGTTAATGCATAATTTCCTGTCGCTAATGATTGCTGGAAAGCTTCACCGGATATACAACAGTGAGCGCGTTTCAGTGCCATGTTTGGCGCGTGTACGCTGGCGGGGATTCATGAAAATCGCTATTCTGTTTAAAAGCGTTTTTACCCGGATCTGGCATGAACACAAATGAGACCGTTGCTGTTTTCCCCTTTGCCGACCACCGCGTGATCGACGAAGTTGACGACGACATCTATGACGCGCAATTGAGCGATGACGAAATACTGATGGCTTTCCTGAGCGATGGCTGCGACCTCGACGGCACGCCCCTGCTGATGTTGAACGAGCAGGGCGTACTGCCCCGCACCGACGACAGAATGCCTACTCTGCACTGACTTGCCGCCGGCGACCTGCCTGCCAGGCGCCGGCTATACCAGAAACGGTTGTCACTGCCGCGCAGCCGAACAGCCGACTGCAATGCCCACGTTTGATAAGGCATTGCGCTTGCATCATCTTTAATTTAATAACGCCAACGGTTGCTACACCCAGCTGGCGGGAGACAAACGAACCCCACAGGCTGCCTCAATCCGCTTGCTCTGGCCATGTGCGCTCGACGCCCTGGCCTGGTTCGTTGCGATTCTAAGGAGACTGATGTGAACAGAGCTTCGGTTGTACTTGAGGATGATGTCCGGTTTCTCCAGCTGCTGGCCGAGGTTCGCGCCAGGATCGATTCGGCCGGCTGTGCAGACAGGCTGGATGCGAAGGCCTGGCTGGAACGCTGGCTGGTCACGCCCAATCCCGCATTCGGAGGCGCACTGCCGCGCGATGTCTACCGTATCCGGAAGGAAAGCGCGGTCGCACCACCCGATGTCGCTGCCGAACTGATGGGGCGGCTGGAAAGGGAATCGTTCCAGGTATCGCCAAGGCATTGGTAAGCCTGCAAGCGCTGCCTGAAGCAACTCCCCACCGATCCGCGCGCTGCAACGGCGCCATCCAGTGCAACACGGCGGCTGGCATCGAAATCGGTGGCCGTTGGCCATTCTGTCGGCCAGCATTCGGGTCCACCTTCGCGCTCGCCCACGAAGCATTTTTCCGAATTGGCGCGTCTTTTATAAAAAGACCAATGCTTTTTCCGTTAATTGGCATCTAAAACGCATAAAAGTCAGCGTAATCGCTCTTTAAATTGCGGGTAGCGACCACAGATCAAAGCATACGGCGCAAATTCTGGTGTAATTGCGGTGTAACGACGTCGACCAAGGGCACGGTGTTGCTTGCCAACCGGGCCACTGACGCGGGTCGACATGTTTTGCAGCGCTTTTTTCGAAGGTATCTCGCTGAAAACATCGGTTTTAAAAGGGGCTTCATTCCCTTATGGTGCGTGTATTGGCAAGTGCCTGGGCTCATACCGTCTTTCATGACGGCGTGCCTTGGGAAAGCCGGTAAATTATTTACGACAAGGAATCCGAGTGAATAGAAATTACTCTCAAGGCGCGATATGGGCAGCGATCATGTTCATGCTGGTCATCGCGTTTGGCCAGATCGACAGCGATGAAAAGGTCGGCGCCGGCAAGGCCACGCCTTATTCGGAGATGCTGGCCCAGATCAAGGCAGGCAATATCAAGGAAGCCACTATCGAGGGCCGCAAGATTACCGCGGTGACCAACAGCGGCGCGGTGCTGCGTTCCACCACGACGGAACTGGACCGTGGCCTGATCGGCGACCTGATGAACAACGACGTGAAGTTCGATGTCAAGAATCCGGAACCGCCTTCCTTCCTGGCCCAGATCTTCATTTCCTGGTTCCCGATGCTGCTGCTGATCGGCGTCTGGATCTTCTTCATGAAGAAGTCGCAGGGCAAGGGCGGCATGGGCGGCATGCTGTCGGTAGGCAAATCCAAGGCCCGCATGCTGGATGAGAAATCAAACCAGGTGACCTTTGCCGACGTGGCTGGCTGCGATGAGGCGAAGGAAGAGGTCGGCGAAATCGTCGACTTCCTGCGCGACCCCAGCCGCTTCCAGCAGCTCGGCGGCCATGTGCCACACGGCGTGCTGATGGTTGGCCCGCCGGGCACCGGTAAAACCCTGCTGGCGAGGGCGATTGCAGGCGAGGCGCGGGTGCCGTTCTTCACCATCTCGGGCTCCGACTTCGTCGAGATGTTCGTCGGTGTCGGCGCTTCCCGGGTGCGCGACATGTTCCAGAATGCCAAGCAGCATGCGCCCTGCATCATCTTCATCGACGAGATCGACGCCGTTGGCCGCCAGCGCGGCAATGGCATGGGCGGCGGCAATGACGAGCGTGAGCAGACGCTGAACCAGATGCTGGTCGAAATGGACGGCTTCGAGCCCAACTCGGGTGTGATCGTGATCGCGGCGACCAACCGCGCGGACGTGCTGGACAAGGCGCTGCTGCGTCCGGGGCGTTTCGACCGCCAGGTGATGGTCGGCTTGCCGGACATACGCGGACGCGAGCAGGTGCTGAACGTGCACATGCGCAAGGTGCCGATCTCCAAGGACGTGCAGGCCCATGTGCTGGCCCGCGGCACGCCGGGTTTTTCCGGCGCCGAGCTGGCAAACCTGGTGAACGAGGCAGCCTTGTTTGCGGCACGCCGCAACAAGCAGATCGTCGACATGCAGGACTTCGAGGACGCCAAGGACAAGATCATCATGGGTCCGGAGCGCAAGTCGGCCGTGATGCGCGAGGAAGAGCGCCGCAACACGGCTTACCACGAGTCCGGCCATGCCGTGATCGCCGCCCTGCTGCCGAAGGCGGACCCGGTCCACAAGGTCACCATCATGCCGCGTGGCTTTGCCCTGGGCCTGACCTGGCAGCTGCCCGAGCATGACCGCGTCAACATGTACAAGGACAAGATGCTGGAAGACATCGCCATCCTGTTCGGCGGGCGCATCGCGGAAGAGTTGTTCATGCACCAGATGTCGACCGGAGCTTCCAACGACTTCGAGCGTGCAACCAAGCTGGCGCGCGCAATGGTGACGCGCTATGGCATGTCCGAGGCGCTGGGCACCATGGTGTATGTGGACGACGACCAGGGCATGGGCGGTATGTCCGCGCCCAGCATTTCCGAGGAAACCCAGCAGAAGGTGGACGAGGAAATCCGCAGCATCCTGGACCGCCAGTACGCTCTGGCCCGCAGTCTGCTGGAAGCCAATCGCGAGAAAGTGGAAGTGATGACCAACGCGCTGCTGGAATGGGAAACCCTGGATTCCGACCAGGTGAAGGACATCATGTCCGGCGGCGAGCCGCGTCCGCCGAAATACGGCGTGCCGGAGAAGCGACAGTCCACTTCCGGCCCGATCGCACCGAGCGCGCCTGCCACCGTCTAAGGCACGCAAGCCTGCACAGGCAAATTAAAAACCCCGCCTTCCTTACCGGAGGCGGGGTTTTTTCATGGGGGTTTTCCTGCGCGATCAGGCAACGGTGTCGCTGCCCGGATTCCAGCGCCGCACCGCGCCCGACTCGATGCCGAACAGGTCGAGCACCCGTCCGACGCTGTGGTCGACCATCTCGTCGATCGATGCCGGCCTGGCGTAAAAGGCCGGCACCGGCGGGCTGACGATGGCGCCGGCTTCGGTGACTGCCACCATGCTGCGCAGGTGGCCTAGGTGCAGCGGGGTTTCCCTCAGCATCAGCACCAGGCGGCGCCGTTCCTTGAGGGTCACGTCGGCGGCGCGGGAGAGCAGGCTGCCGGTGATGCCGCTGGCGATTTCCGACAGGGTCTTGATCGAGCACGGCGCGATGACCATGCCGCTGACGCGAAACGAGCCACTGGCAATGGCGGCGCCGATATCGGTATTGGAATAGGTGACGTCGGCCAGGGCCTTGACCTCGGCAACGCTCAAATCGGTTTCATGGGTGAGGGTGAGCTGGGCGGACTTGCTCATGACCAGATGGGTTTCCACGCCCAGCGTTCGCAGCATCTGCAGCATGCGTACGCCGTAAATGACGCCGGAAGCGCCGCTGATGCCTACGATGAGACGAGCGGGTTCGGGCGGGCTGGCTTGCATGGCAATCTCCGGTGATGCGGCCGGGAAACCGGCCGCTGCGGCGGGATTTTACTTCACCAGCACAACCGGCACTTCCGACAGGTGAATGATCTTGCTTGCCACCGAGCCGACCAGCAGGCTGCCGATATTGCCGAGGCCGCGATTGCCGATCACGATTTCGTCGCAGCCGTTCTCGCGCGCGAAGCGGGAAATCACTTCAGCCGGCTCGCCCACGAACAGGTGCTCGGTATGGGCAATGCCGGCGCCGTCCAGCAGGGCTTGCGCAGGCGCCAGCGCCTTCGTGCCTTCATCGTGGTGATACTGCTTGACCTGCGCTCCGTTGATGAAGGAGGCAACGGTGCCATGCAGCGGATACTGCACATTGACCAGCGACACCTGGTACTGGTCCTTGGCCGCGGTGGCGCGCTTGATGAGGTAGGAAACGGCGCGCAGGGCATTTTCCGATCCGTCTATGGCCAACAGTATTTTCAGCATCGATCTTCTCCGCAGTAGTGAGTCGTTACAAGCAAGGAAAGGCGTGCTGTCGCACGCCTTGTCATGTTCTTACGTTGTCTTACTTGTTGCCGGAACTGGCGGAAGGCTTGTCGTGCGATGCAGCCAGGTCTTCCATTGCCGGGACGCGGGCCTGGGCGCGCGCCGCCAGCATCTTGCCGACAACGACCACCAGTATCGCACCCACTACCGGTCCGATCCAAGTGGCGGTCGGCATGTTGGCGGCAACCCAGTCCTTGGTGGCGACGTCGGTGACCACCATACCGCCGGCGATCCAGCCCAGCAGGGCGCCGCCCAGCACGATGACGATGGGAAAGCGGTCCATCAGCTTGATCACCAACTGGCTGCCCAGCATGATGATCGGGATGCTCAGCAGCAGGCCGAAGATGATCAGGAATTTGCTGTCGCCGGCGGCGCCTGCAATGGCGATCACGTTGTCCAGGCTCATGACCGCGTCGGCCACGATAATGGTCTTGATGGCCGCGGCAAGCGTGGTGCCGGCTTCGATGTTATGGCCATCTTCCTGCTCGGGCAGCAGCAGCTTGATGCCGATCCAGAGCAGGAGGGCAGCACCGACCAGCTTCAGATAAGGCACGGCGAGCAGGGTGACTGCGAACAGGATCAGCACGACGCGCAGGCCGATGGCGCCGGCCATGCCCCAGATGATGCCGAGCTTGCGCTGGCGTTCGGGGAGACGGCGGCATGCCAGTCCGATGACCACGGCGTTGTCGCCGCCGAGAACGATATCGATGGCGACGATCTGCAGCACCGCCATCCAGAATGCGGGATTGGTGAAGTCCATGTTTGCTAGCCTGACTGTTAAGGGTTGGAGGAGGATGGCGCGATGCCGGAAGCACCGCCGCGCGGAAGCGCCGCTCCAGCGTGCGCCAGGAGCCAATGGGGCCGACTATAGCACTAGACAACATCAGTTTTTTCGAGAGGTTTCTGCGGAAAAAGCGTAGTTTTACCGTAACCGCTCCTGTTTAAGCCTGTTTATGTTTAGGCAAGGCCACCGTCCTCCGGCTACCCCTGGCTTGAATAAACCAGCTTCGGACTGGCCTGTTCCGGCTGCTTGATATGGTCCAGCGGCAGCACATGCGTCTGCTTGATCTTCTTGAGCGCGATGTTGGATTTCACGTTCGCCACCCCCGGCAGGCGCAGCAGGCGCTTCATCATGAAGCTGGAAAACGAGGCCAGGTCGGGCGCCAGCACGCGCAGCACATAGTCCGCCTCGCCCGTCACGGAAAGGCATTCCAGCACTTCCGGCATGTCCGCCACCGCGCTTTCGAATGCCTCGCTGCGCGCTTCGCCATGCCGCTCGAGGGTCACCGAGGTGAAGGCGATCACGCCCAAGCCAAGGATGTCCGGGTCGAGTATGGCGGCGAACTGGCTGATCACGCCGGATTCTTCGAGGCGCTGGATGCGGCGGCTGACCTGCGATGTCGACAGGTGAACCTTTTCCCCGAGCGCGCTGTTGGTGGCCTTGCCGTCGCGCTGCAGGCTGGCCAGCAATTCGACATCGAATCGGTCTACGGTGATTGTCGTCAAAATTTCTCCTGAATATCAATAATGGCGCGAAATTTGTGCATCAACAAGCCAATATAGCAGCAAAATTGCGCAAAAAATGCGCGGTATACATCCTACACTTATGGGATTGATCGCCGCCGCCGGGCATGCGCAAAAACCGTCGCGCCCGACCGACCAACTCTCTTTTCAGGAAACCGCCATGTCCGATCTGTTTGACAATCCCATGGGCCTTATGGGCTTCGAATTCGTCGAGTTCGCCTCGCCCACGCCGAATGTGCTGGAACCGGTATTCGAGATGATGGGCTTCACCAGGGTTGCCCGGCATCGTTCCAAGGATGTGGTGCTGTACCGGCAGGGCGAGATCAACTTCATCATCAACAACGAGCCCAACAGCATCGCCTCGTATTTCGCAGCGGAGCACGGTCCGTCCGCCTGCGGCATGGCGTTTCGCGTGAAGGATGCGCACAAGGCCTACAAGGCAGCGCTGGCGCTCGGCGCCCAGCCGGTGGACATTCCGACCGGACCGATGGAGTTGCGGCTGCCTGCGGTCAAGGGCATCGGCGGCGCGCCGCTTTACCTGATCGACCGTTACGAGGAAGGCAAGTCGATCTATGACATCGACTTCGAATTCCTGGAAGGCGTGGACCGCCATCCGCGCGGCCACGGGCTGAAGCTGATCGATCACCTGACGCACAATGTCTATCGCGGCCGCATGTCGTACTGGGCCGGCTTTTACGAGAAGCTGTTCAACTTCCGCGAGATCCGCTACTTCGACATTTCCGGCGAATATACCGGCCTGACGTCCAAGGCGATGACCGCGCCCGACGGCAAGATCCGCATTCCGCTGAACGAGGAATCGAAGCAGGGCGGCGGCCAGATCGAGGAATTCCTGATGCAGTTCAACGGCGAGGGCATACAGCATATCGCCCTGATCACCGACGACCTGGTGTCGACGCTGGACCAACTGAAGATGGCCGGCGTGCCGCTCAATACCGCGCCGCCGGCGACCTATTACGAGATGCTCGAGAGCCGTCTGCCGGGCCACGGCGAGCAGGTGTCGGAACTGCAGACCCGCGGCATCCTGCTCGACGGCAGCACCACGGGCGGCGAGAAGCGCCTGCTGCTGCAGATCTTCTCGCAGCCGGTGCTTGGCCCGGTGTTCTTCGAGTTCATCCAGCGCAAGGGCGACGAGGGATTCGGCGAAGGCAACTTCAAGGCGCTGTTCGAATCGCTGGAACGCGACCAGATCCGCCGCGGCGTGCTGGAAGTGCAGTAGCCCGGCATGCCGCCAGCCTGAACGCGCCTTCGGGCGCGTTTTTTTTTGCCCGCCGCCTTGGACGCGAGGGCAGCCCGTGCCAGCCTGGCATGGCAGGAGGCAGGCGCAGGCCGCAGCCGGAATCCTGCGTGGAAACGCGTTAATGGGAGGGCGAAGGAAAAATCTTCCGGCATTCATCCATTGCAGGAATGCGCCGCACTCTGCGGCAGGATTTACGGAAGAAGCGGGAATAATATTCCGGTATGCCTGGCATATGATTTTGCTTGCTGCCCGGCCTGCAACGCCGGGCCGGAAAACGGATCTGACAACGAATCCCAATGCATGCGCACGACGCCAATACCGGCGCCGCCGTTTTGCCCGACAAGGAGGCACCATGGAAAAACTCGATTCGACCCGCGCCGCGTCCCTGCTGGCGACATTGCCCGACTGGACGCACGATAGCCAGCGCGACGCCATCAGCCGCACCTTCCACTTCCGGGATTTCCCGCAGGCCTTTGCCTTCATGACGCAGCTGGCAATCATGGCGGAAAGGCGCAACCATCATCCCGAGTGGTCCAATGTCTACAACCGGGTGACCATTACCTACACTACCCACGACGCCAATGGCCTGACGCAGAACGACATCGACCTCGCAGCCTATGCCGACGCGGTCCATGCCGGCTTCGCCGCGCAGCCGCAACCGCTCAAGGGCGCCTGAACGCAGCCCGTCAGAGGAGACCATGACAATGGAAACGATGGAGCAAGCCGTTGCAGCCCAGCCGCAGCGGGCCGACTGGGTGATAGACCAGGGCTGGGAACACTACACCGCGCAGGAACACGCCGTCTGGAAGACCCTGTTCGAGCGGCAGACCGCCTTGCTGCCCGAGCGGGCCTGCGATGAGTTCGTCGCCGGCATGCGCGCGCTGCCGATCGGCGCGGACCAGATTCCGGATTTCCGCGCATTGAGCGAGGTGCTGATGCGGCATACCGGCTGGCAGGTGGTGGCGGTGCCAGGCCTGGTGCCGGATGAAGTGTTCTTCGAGCATCTGGCCAACCGGCGCTTTCCCGCCGGCCAGTTCATACGCCGCGCCGACCAGCTCGATTACCTGCAGGAGCCGGACATCTTCCATGATGTGTTCGGCCACGTGCCGATGCTGATGAACCCGGTCATCGCCGATTACATCCAGGCCTACGGCGAGGGCGGACTGAAGGCACAGAAGCTTGGCGTGCTGGACCAGCTGGCGCGGGTTTACTGGTACACCGTCGAGTTCGGACTGGTGCAGCAGGGCGATGGCTTGCGCATCTACGGCGCAGGCATTGCCTCCTCCCATTCGGAGTCGCTGTTTGCGGTGGATGATCCGTCGCCCAACCGCATCGGCTTCGACCTGCAGCGGGTGATGCGCACCCGCTACCGCATCGACGACTTCCAGGAAAGCTATTTCGTCATTCCCAGCTTCGACGCGCTGCTGGACCTGGCGAAGATCGATTTCGCGCCGTTGTACGAGGCCGTGCGCGGCCAGCCCGAACTGGAGCCGGGCACCGTGCTGCCCAGCGACCGCGTGCTGGTCCGCGGCACGGGCGCCTACCATCGCGCCAGGCGCGGCGCAGGCGCGTGACGGCAGCGGCATGCCGTCCCATCATTCATCGAGGAGACCCCATGGACCACAGTAATCAGACCGTGCTGGTGACAGGCGCGGGAGGCAATCTCGGCCGCGCGCTGGCACACCTGTTTGCCCGGCGCGGCGCCCGGCTGGTATTGCTGGAGCGCGACGCCGCGCATCTGCGCCAGCTATATGGCGACGACAATGAGCGCCAGATGCTGCTGGCAGCCGACCTGCTTGTGCAAGGCCAGGTCGATGCCGCGGTCAGCGCAGCGCAGGAACGGTTCGGCGGCATCGACGTGCTGTGCAATATCGCCGGCGGTTTCCGCATGGGGCCGCCGGTGCATGAAACGCCGGACGAGGACTGGGACTTCCTGTTTAACCTCAACACGAAAAGCGTGGTGCATGCGGTGCGGGCGGTGGTGCCGGGCATGATTGCCGCGGGCGGCGGCAGGATCGTCAGCGTCGCCGCCAATGCCGCGCTCAAGGGCGTGGCGGGCATGGCGGCCTACTGCGCGTCCAAGGATGCGGTGATCCGCATCACCGAGGCCATGGCTGCCGAACTGAAGGACAAGGGAATCAATGTGAACTGCGTACTGCCCAGCGTGATCGACACGCCGGAAAATCGCGCCGCCATGCCCGATGCGGACCCCGGACGCTGGGTCAGCCCCGATGCGCTCGCCGAGGTGATCGCCTTTCTGGCATCGGAGGGCGCCCGCGCCATCAATGGCGCGGCGATCCCGGTAGTGGGGCGGGGATAGGCCTGAAATGCTAGCCTAGAGCCTGTTATGAACCTCAGGACGGTGCCTGGAAGCCGCCATAACTGGCCATCTGCGGCGTTGCGGCTCCTCGCCGTAACTCGTTACTGCCTCGTCGCCGCGCCTTGCATCTAGCCAGTTCTGACAGCTCCCAGACACCTTCCGAGATCCATAACAAGCTCTAGTCTCCGGCCCGGGAAAACGACTTACTTGCCGGCGGCAGCCGGCTCCAGCCCGCTGTCGCGGATGGTGGCATGCGCTTCACCGGAAGCGAGGAAACGGATCAGCTCCTGCGCGCCTTTCTCGTTTTGCGCACCCTTGACGATGCCGGCGGAAAATACTGTCACCTTCTGCGCTTCCGCCGGGATCGGGCCGACGATGGTGATGCCCTTGATCGGCTTCAGTTCGCTCAGCTGCTGGAAGCCGATCTCGGCGTCGCCGCGCGCCACCACCTTGCCCACCGGCTCGGCGGGGATCATGCGGCTCTTGTCCTTGACCTGCTCTTCCACGCCCAGCTTCTTGTACATCTGGCTGGAGATGTAGACGCCGCTGGCGCTATCCGACACCGCGATGGATTTCGCGTTCAGCACCGCCTTTATCAGATCGTCCCTGGTCTGCAGCGGCGGCACTGGCGCGCCTTCCCTGACGGCCATCGCAATGACGGAGCGGACCAGATCGGTGCGGGAGGCGGGCAGCACCCGGTTCTGCTCGATCAGCTGGCCCAGGGCCGAGTCGGCGAGGATGACCACATCCGCCGCTTCGCCGCGCGCCAGGCGGTTGGGAATGGCCTGCGGCGTCGTGCCCATCGACGGCCCGTGCACGGTGACGACCTTGTAGCCGTGGCCGGCTTCGAACTGCGGCACCAGCGCGTCATAGGCGGCGCTGAAGCCGCCCGAAATCATCACCTTCACTTCCTGCGCCGCCTGGGCATGGGCCGGCGCCGTCGCCAGCGTCGAGGCCAGCAGGGAAAACGCCACTGCCTGGCGCAGGCCCTTCACCATGGTACGGATCATTTGTCTGTCTCCCGTTATCGTTCGTATCGAGCAGGTGCCCGGATTTATTGCGGTTCGATCTTGGCGGCCTTGATCACATTGGCCCAGGTCACGGTTTCCTGCTGGATCAGCTTGGCGAAGTCTTCCGGGCTGCCGCCGCCCACTTCGGCGCCGGTGTCCTCGATGCTTTTCTTCACGTCGGGCGCAGCCAGGATGGCATTGACCTCCTTGTTGAGCCGGCTGACGATGGCGGCCGGCGTGCCTGCGGGCACGACCAGGCCCTGCCAGTTATAGGAGACGAAGTTCTTGACGCCGGCTTCCTGCATGGTCATCACGTCCGGCGCCACCGCCAGGCGCTTGTTGCTGCTCACAGCCAGCGCCTTCAGTTTGCCCGAGCGCAGGTTGGGCAGCGCCGAATAACCCATTTCGAACATCAGCGGCAGATGGCCAGCCAGCAGGTCGGTGGTGGCTGGCGCGCCGCCCTTGTAGGGAACATGGGTAAGCTGGATGCCGGCCAGCATGTTGAACATCTCGCCCGACAGGTGATGCGCGCCGCCAACGCCGGACGAGGCGAAGGTCAGCTTGCCGGGATTGGCGCGGGCCTTGGCGATCACGTCGGCCACGCTGGAAAAGCCCGAATCGGGCTGGGTCGTCAGGAACAGCGGCGCCTTCTCGATCAGCACCACCGGCTGCAGGCTCTTCGCCACGTTGTAGGGCACGGTCTTCATCAGCGTCGGATTGACTGCCAGCGGCGCGAGATTGCCCATGCCTATCGTATTGCCGTCCGGCGCCGCCTTGGCCACGAAGTCGGTGCCGATCACGCCGCCGGCGCCCGGCTTGTTGTCGACGATCACATTCGCGCCGAGAGCGTGTCCGAGCCTGATCGCTATCTGGCGTGCGCGCAGGTCGGCGAAGCCGCCCGCCGCATAGGGCACCACCAGCCTGATCGGCTGCTTGCCCGGCCACTGGTCGGCGTGCGCGGACGGCATGGCGCCAATGGCTGCAACGACGGCAAGGAGGCCGGCGTAAAGGGTGAGTCGCTTGCTTGGATTCATGATGAGCCTGGAAAATTTGACGTGGGCGGTTATGCCTGCCTGCCATAGCCGTATTGCACATGCCGATGGCCAATATCCGTGCCCGGCATGAGGGCATATGCGTTGTGCAGGCGGAACGAGGGCGCATCATGCACAATGTGCATTGATAAGTAAATTGATTAATTCTCATAAATTCATGCACGATGCGCATCGCTCTCCAGATTGATGAAATCATTGCCTTCCTCCGTATCGCCGAGAAGTCCAGCTTCAAGGCGGCAGCCGAGGAACTGTTCGTTTCGCAGCCGGCGTTGAGCCGCCGCATCGAACGGCTCGAAGCTGCCATTGGCGCCCAGCTGCTGGAACGCACCACGCGCCGCGTCTCGCTGACCAGGGCAGGGGAACAGTTTCTGCCGCATGCGCAGGCGGCGCTGGAAGCGCTGGAACTGGCCATGCGCAGCGTGTCGGAAACCACGGTCCAGCGCGGCGCGCTGGTGACGGTGGCTTGCGTGCCCACCGTGGCGTCACACCTGCTGCCTTCGGTGCTGAAGGCCTTCTCGTCCGCCCATCCGAATGCGAGGGTGAAAATGATCGACGAGGGCGCGGCGCAGGTGCTCGACAGCGTGGTGTCGGGCATTGCCGATTTCGGCGTCAGCTTCACCGGCGCGCAGGAGGCCGATATCGAGTTCGAAGGCATACGCAGCGAGCAGTTCCGGCTGGCGGTGCCGCGCGGACACCGGCTGGCGACCCGGTCCGCCGTCAGCTGGGATGACCTGGCGAGCGAAAGCTTCATCGCCGTGGCGGGCACCAGCGGCAACCGTGCCCTGATCGACAATGCGCTGGCCAAGGCGTCCAAACGACCGGCGATTTTCTACGAGGCCAGCCACATCGCCGGCGCCATGGCCATGGTCAGGGCTGGCCTCGGCGTGGCCGCGGTGCCCGGCCTGGCCTTCGCCGGAGACACCTATCCCGACCTGGCGAGCATCGCGCTGCACGGTCCGCGCATCAGCCGGACCATGGGGCTGATCAAGCGCAAGGGCAGCCAGCTGCATCCGGTCGCGGCCGCACTGATGGACATGCTGCGCTCGGCCCTGGCGCGTGCGGATGCAGGATGACGCGACCGGGCTGGCGTATCCAACTTCACACTCTTGGCTTTTTTGAAAGCCGCAAGCAGAGCAGCAGCTTGTTGCAGATCATTTATCGTTAGGTTTTTTACAATGGACAGGGCCCGCAAGCGCCCTGGCTTTGATCCTGATCAAGCTCGCTGCGTACTGCCGAGCAGCCGTTTGCAACTGATGATTCCCTAAGGGTCAAACCAGGCACCTTTGCCGTGGCGTGGCGGTCTGCGCCGTTTTTCACCGAAGAATCAGCGGGTGTCCGCAAGGGTGCGCCCGTTGCTCTGCATGCCTACACCTTTGCATAACCATCAAGGAGAAAGACATGACCCATAGTGCTGGACACCGAGGCTATAAAGTGGCGGCTGCGGCTGCAAGCAAGGACGATGAACTGTATGGCAGCAGCTACCGCGCTGAAATGGAAGATGAGTCCATGCCCAACGGCATGACCACCAGGAGCCTCAATAAACAGCAGAGTTCCGAGAACCGTTCGGCCAGGCCGGACCGTGGAACCAAGGGCCGTCAGAACAACCGATAAGGCATAAGCAGCAAACGCGGCGCCTGCTGCCACCACGTGGCAGCGCGCCGCTGAAGCCCGCCGTGGATCCCAGGCCAGTCCTGTCCACGACGGGTTCGGGGCGATCAAAACGGCAGCGCCGTATCGCTCTTGACCTCGCGCAGCGTCACGCTGGTGCTGACCTGCGCCACGCCATCAAGCCGGAACAGCACGTTGTGCAGGAAGTCGTGATAGGCGTCCATGTCCGCCACGACGATCTTGACCAGGTAATCCGACGTGCCGGTGGTTTCGTAGCAGTCTACGACCTCGGGCCGCATCTTCATCGCCGCCTCGAAGTTGGCCACCACGCCTTCCGCATGCCGCGCCAGCGAGATGCTGGCATAACAGCAGACATCCAGTCCCACCTTGCGCCGGTCGACGATGGCCGCGTAGCGCTTGATATAGCCCTGTTCCTCCAGTTCCTTCTGGCGCCGCCAGCAGGGCGTGGTGGACATGCCCAGCTTGCCGGCCAGTTCCGCCACCGAGATCCGGCAGTTTTCCTGCAAGGCGCGCAGGATCTTTCTTGCGCTTGCATCGAGAGAAAAGTTTTCCACGGGGAGCAATGTCGATGTCATGTCTATGGACGATGGCCCGGACCCTAACATCGTTCCGGCCGGCTTGTCCATGGCGCAGGAATTCCGGGCCGGAACCGGAAGGCTGCCGAGATATCACTTGCCTGCCTTTGGGGAATGTTCAAGAATCGCCTCCACCGATAAAACCGACCCCTGCGCCGCACGCTGTGCGCCGCACCGCATCAGGCGCAACAGCGGGGTCCATTCCCTCACGGAGACACGACATGAACACTTGCAATCCGAAGCGGCGCGCCACGGCCGCCGCGCTGGCCCTTTCCCTGGTTTTCCCGGCGCTGCCGGCCCTGGCCGACGGCAGGCCGGTCAGGATGATCGTGCCCAATGCGCCCGGCTCCAGCGTGGACGCGCTGGCGCGCACCATAGGCAATCCGCTGGCCAAACTGCTGGGCCAGCCGGTGGTGATCGAGAACCTGCCAGGCGCAGGCGGCGTGACCGGCACCAGCCAGATCGTGCGCGGCGCCAGGGACGGCAGCGTGATCGGCATGGTGTCGAACAACCATGCCGTCAATCCCAGCATCTACAAGTCCATGCCGTTCGATACGCTGAAGGACATCAAGCCGGTCTCGGTGGTCGGCGGCTCGCCGTTCGTGCTGGTGGCGCATCCCTCGGTGGCGGCGAAGGACGTGAAGGAACTGATCGCGCTGGCCAAGAGGAAACCGGGCGAACTCAATTACGGCTCGTCGGGCAATGGCACCATCCTGCATCTGGCGGCGGAAGCCTTCAAGAGCGAAGCCGGCGGCCTGGATATCAGGCATGTGCCCTACAAGGGCACCGGCCAGCTGACCACCGACCTGCTCGGCGGCCAGGTGCAGCTGGCGGTGCTGGGCGTGACCGGCGTGGCCCAGCACATCAAGGCCGGCAAGCTGCGCGCCATTGGCGTGACCACCAAGGCCCGCTCGGCCATCCTGCCCGATGTGCCGACGCTGGCCGAGCAGGGCCTGCCCGACTACAACATGGAAGGCTGGATCGCGCTGATCGCGCCGGCCGGCGTGCCGCAGCAGGTGGTGGACAAGCTGTATGCGGACGTGCGCAGTGCGCTGCAGACCAGGGAAGTGCAGGAAGCGATGGCGCAGCAGGGCATGACGCCGCGCGGCACGACGCCCGAGGCCACCGCGCAGTTCTTCCAGCAGGAAGTGGCGCGCTACGCGAAGATCGTCAAGGAGTCGGGCGCCACGATGGAGTGAGGGGAAAGGCGCATTGCCCGGCCAGGGCAATGCCTGGTTGAAGTGCGGCTGCCGTCGCATTCGCCTCATCGCATGGTGCCGGCTCATCAGGAGCCGGCACCATGTTTTTTGGAGCGCGCTCACAGGCGCATGCCTGTCTTGCTTTGCCGCTGGCGATGATGAGGATGATGGGAAATTCGTGGGCGCATCACCCGCAGGGCGTAGTGCCATTGGACGTTGAACGGGAGGGCAAGCTCGGCCCTTGCCGGTTTGCCGCCAGCTCCTAGCCGATGCGCTTCAACGCCTTCCGGTAGTAAGCGCCCTTTTCCGCATAATCGGCCGCATTGCGGCGCAGGTCGGCGATGGCTTCGGGCGTCAGTTCGCGCACCACCCTGGCCGGGGTGCCGATGATCAGGCTGTTGTCGGGGAAGACCTTGCCTTCGGTGACCAGCGCGCCGGCGCCGACCAGGCAGTTGCGGCCGATGACGGCGCCGTTCAGGATCACCGCCTGTATGCCCACCAGCGTGCCTTCCTGCACGGTGCAGCCGTGCAGCATGGCCTGGTGGCCTACCGACACATGCTCGTGCAGCGTCAGCGGGAAACCCGGATCGGCATGCAGCACCGCGCCTTCCTGGATATTGCTGCCGGCGCCTATCGTGATGGGCTCGTTGTCGCCGCGCAGCGTCGCGCCCGGCCACACGCTGGCGCCGGCTGCCAGGCGCACGTCGCCGATCAGCGTGGCTTCATCGGCCACGAAGGCGTTGCCGTCGATCTGCGGCGCGCGCTCGCCGATGCTGTATATCGCCATGTGCTTATTTCCCTTCGCCCTTGCTGCCGCGGCCGATGGTGGCCAGCACTTCCTCGGTGTGTTCGCCGATCCGGGGCAAGGCCTGGCGCACGCCGGGGCGGCGGCCGCCCATCAGGAGCGGCAGCAGCACGACGTCGGTGCTGCCGCCTTCGTCGGTCTGCATCGGCGCCAGGCCGCCGCTGGCCTTCAGGTGCGGGTCCTGCAGCAGCTGGTCCGGGCGCACGATGGGCGCGTAGGGCAGGCCGGCCGCTTCCAGCTTCGCCGACAGTTCATCGATGCGGTGGCTGGCGACGATTTCGCCGAGCTGCGCCAGCAGCTGCGGCCGCACCGCCACCCGCTGCGCATTGGTCGCATACTCCGGCACGTCCAGCAGGTCGCTGCGCTCCATCAGCTGGCACAGGGTGCGGAACTGCTTGTCGCTGACGGCGCCGATGAACAGCTGGTCGCCGCCGGCCAGCGTGAACACGTCGTAGACGCTCCAGGCCGAGACCCGCGACGGCATCGGCGGCGGCGCTTCGCCCGTCATCGAGTACTGCTGCATGTGCTGGGACGCGAGGAACACGCAGTTCTCGAACAGCGCGCTCTGGATCTCCTGGCCGCGGCCGGTGCGGTCGCGCTCGCGCAGCGCCGCCATCACGCCGATGGCGCCGAACATGCCGCCCATGATGTCGTTGACCGAGGTGCCGGCGCGCAGCGGACGGCCTTCCGGCCCGGTCATGTAGGACAGGCCGCCCATCATCTGCACCACTTCATCCAGCGCCAGCCGCTTTTCATACGGGCCGGGCAGGAAGCCCTTGTGCGACACGTAGATCAGGTGCGGATACTTCGCCGACAGCGTGGCGTAGTCCAGGCCCAGCGAGGCCATCATGCCGGGCCGGAAGTTCTCCAGCATCACGTCGCAGCCGCCGATCAGCTCGACCGCCGCGGCCAGGCCTTCGGGCTGGCCGATGTCCAGCACCACGCTCTTCTTGTTGCGGTTGAAGCTGCGGAAGAAGCCGATGCCCAGGCCCGGCAGCTTGCGGGTCTTGTCGCCTTCCGGCGGCTCGATCTTGATCACTTCGGCGCCGAGGTCGGCCAGGATCATGCCGCAGGTCGGCCCCATCACCATGTGAGTGAATTCGATCACGCGCAGCCCGGCCAGGGGCAGGGCGGCGGCGGTATTGGTGTCGTTCATTGCTTGCTTCCTTGTCCTTATGCCGCGCGTGCGGCCTGGTGGGTGTCGAATGTCTGCGGCAGGCCGGCGCGCCACAGCGTGCCGTGCAGCGACTGGCCTTCCAGCCAGCCGGCCACGTCGGCGCGCAGCGCCAGCAGCGCGGGCAGGTCGATGCCGGTGTCCAGCCGCATGCTGGCCAGCATGTAGGCCAGGTCTTCGGTGGCGGCGTTGCCGGACGCGCCCGGCGCATGGGGGCAGCCGCCGATGCCGGCCAGCGAGGCGTCGAAGCGGTTCACGCCGGCTTCCAGCGCGGCATACACATTGGCCAGCGCCATGCCGCGGGTGTCGTGGAAATGGCCGCACCAGAGGCGCTCGCCGGCGATTTCCACCGCCTTGCCGAACAGCTCGCGCACCATGCGCGGGTCGGCATAGCCGACGGTGTCGGCCAGGCTGACGCGGTCGGCGCCGGCGTCCAACAGGGCCTGCATCAGGCGCAGCACTTCCTCGACCCTGACCTCGCCCTGCAGCGTGCAGCCGAAGGCAGTGCCGACGCCGCCCTCGATGAGGGTCTTTGCGCCGGCGGCGTCGCGTGCGGCGCGGATCTTCGCCACTTCGGCCACCACTTCGTCCGGTGTCTTGCGCAGGTTGGCCAGGCTGTGCGCATGGCTGGCCGACAGCGGCACGATCATCAGGTCGGCGCCGCCTTCGATGGCGCGCTCTGCGCCCTTGTAGTTGGGCACCAGCACCGAGGCCGACAGGCCGGGCAGGGTGCGGGCATAGGCCAGCAGCTCGGCGGTGTCGGCCAGCTGCGGCAGCAGCCGCGCCGGCACGAAGGAGCCGACCTCGATTTCACGCACGCCGGCCTCGTATTCGCGGCGTATCCATTCGATCTTGCGTTCGGTGGGCAGGACGACGGCAATGCTCTGCAGGCCGTCGCGCAGGCCGACTTCGCGCACGGCGACGCGCTGGGGTAACTGGCTCATGGGGTTGTCCTTGGCTGGGAGGGGCCGCATGGCGCGGCCTCCGGATGACTGGATTCTAGAGATTCGCATCCGGATCACAAGTGGTATATTGCCAGCCTTCAGATTCCATTCTGGAATCTCAGCCGGGATACTGGAGACCGCCATGCGCGATATCGACATCAAGACGCTGCGCCTGCTGGTGGCGGTGTGCGACCTGCAGAACATCAAGCGCGCCGCCGTCCAGGAGCATATCGAGCCGTCGGCCATCAGCAAGCGCATCGCCCAGCTCGAAGCCACGCTCGGCACGCCGCTCCTGGTGCGCAGCCGCCGCGGCGTACAGCCCACGCCGGCCGGCGTGGCGCTGCTGGAGCATGCGCGCACCGTGCTCTTCACAATGGAGCGCATGGAGAGCGACATTGCCGCCTTCAGCGGCGGCGTGCGCGGCCATGTGCGGCTGGTGGCCAGCGCCTCGGCGATTGCCGAAGCGCTGCTGGACGATGTCGCCGCTTTCATGCGCGAGGAATCCAACCGCAACGTCAAGGTGGACATCGAGGAGGCGCTGTCGCGCGATATCGTGCTGGCGGTGCGCGACGGCCGCGCCGCGCTCGGCGTGTTGTGGGATACCGCCGACTTCGAAGGCCTGCAGCGGCGCCCTTACCGCCGCGACCAGCTGGCCCTGGCGGTGCAGGCTGGCCACCCGCTGGCCGGGCGCGGCAGCATCGCCCTGTGCGAGACCCTGGACCTGGAGCACGTGGGCCTGCAGGCCAATTCCGCGGTGCACCGGATGCTGCAGCGCGCCGCGGCCCAGGCTGGCGGCAACCTCGATTACCGCGTGATCGTGTCCAATTTCGATGCCGCCTTTCGCGCCGTGGCGGCGGGTCTGGGCGTAAGCGTGATCCCGATGCAGGTCGGCTCGGTCTATGCCGCGTTCGCCAATGTGACGCTGGTGCCGCTGACGGACAACTGGGCCAGCCGGCGCTTCGCGGTCTGCCTGCGCGACGAGGCATTGCTGCAGCCGGCGGCGCTGCGGATGCTGGAATACCTTGCCGCCATGGCGGATGGCTGATCTGTCCGGGCGATGGTTTTCGTGCCTTCGGCCATGAATCGTGAAGCGCTGTTTTTTTGTTGTGGCGGAGGTGCTGGCGATAGAGGTTGTCTTTATGGGGCTGTTGCCTTTGAAGTACGCGCAGCGACAGTTGCGGTTGCGGTTGCAGTTGCCTTTGCCTTTGCCTTTGCAGTGGCAGTTGCAGTTGCAGTTGTCGTTGCATTTGACGTTGGGGTCCCCGTCTGTGTACCGCCGTGTCGGCGGTGCCCGGAGCGGGAAAAGGTGCGGCGTCTGTTTGAGCCAAGCTTTGCTTGGCGAGTTTAGCCGCGCCCCGCTCCGGGCATCGACGGCACGGGAACCCCGCGCAGCGGGGCGGCACAGTCGGGGTCGCCTTTTTTGGTTACTTTTTTGGCGAAGCAAAAAAGTGACTCGCCCGCCGGGGCGAACACCCGGCCTGGTCATGACGGTAGTGTGATCGTGTTGTTTCACCCGCCGTAAAGACGTCACTGCGAAGCAGCAGTTGCTTTTGAAGTTCGAAGTTTGAAGTTTGAAGTTTGAAGTTTCAATTAGAACGTCAACTTCAATATCGACAGTGCTGCCCGGGCGTTGCCGGGTGACGCAACGCGATTGCACTGCCGTGGAGACAAGCCGGGAATCCGTCCCGGCGGCCGGGTCACTTTTTTGCTTCGCCAAAAAAGTAACCAAAAAAGGCGACCCGATGATCGCGCCCCCGCTGCGCGGTGGTTCCCGTGCCAGCGGTACCCGGAGCGGGGCGCGGCTAAACTCGCCAAGCAAAGCTTGGCTCAGACAGACGCCGCACCTTTTTCCGCTCCGGGTACCGCTGACACGGCGCGCTCAACGGGACTTCACGGCAACTGCAACTGCAACTGCAACTGCAACTTCAACGGCAACGGCAACGGCAACTGCAACTGCAACTGCAACTGCAACTGCAACGGCAACGGCAACTGTCGCTACGCGTGCCTGCAACGGCAACTGCAGCCCGCGCACCGCGCAACCTCCACCCAAACCGTCATCGCACCATCCGCCTATCCCGAAACCCTCGATCACGTCCCCTTCCTCGCCGATCGCGGTGCCACGCCCTCCGGCCCCTCCACCCAGCCGATCGTGCCCATGGCGACATCACGCAAGCCAGGCAAACCCCGGACTGCCTGCGCCTCGCCATTCACCGCTTTCCGACACTTCCCCCCTATTTCTCGTTGAAGAGTACGCAACTATTGCGCGCTTGGCCTTTATCTGGTGTATATTTCCGCAAATAAACAATGACGTAGAGAAACATTTATCATGGCCCAGCTCCCTCGCCGCCGACCAGCCCACCGCGCCCGCATGCCGCACGCGGGCTTTACGCTGATCGAGCTGCTGATTGCCATGGTGATCGCCGGCATCCTTGCCGCCGTCGCCTATCCGTCCTATATGCAGCACACTGTCAAGGCGCGCCGCGCCGCCGCCGAGAGCTTCATGCTGGAGCTGGCGAGCCGGCAGGAGCAGTACCTGCTCGACGCCCGGCGCTATGCCGACAGCAATACCGCGCTTGGCGTGAGCACGCCAACCGAGGTCGCTTCCTATTACACCGTGGCCGTGACCGCCGACAATGCGCAGACCCCGCCGACCCATGTCGTCACCGCCACCCCCATCGGCAGCCAACTGAGCCAGGACGGCAAGTGCGGCACGCTGACCTACACCCAGGCCGGCGTCAAGGGCAAGAGCGGCACCGGCTCGGTGGCGGACTGCTGGTAGGCGCAACCATGACGGCTGCCATCTTCCCCGGCCAGTGCAAGCCCGCGCCGCGCCGTGCGGACGGCGGCTTCACGCTGATCGAGCTGATGATCACCATCGTGATCGCCGGCATCCTGGCGGCGGTGGCGCTGCCTTCCTATCGCAGTTTCGTCTCGGCCCAGCGCATCAAGACCGCGGCCTTCGACCTCACCGCCGTCTTGTACCACGCGCGCAGCGAGGCCCTGAAGCGCAATGCCGATGTCACCGTCAGCGCCGCCACCGGCGGCTGGCAGAACGGCTGGACCATGACCGTCGGCGCCACCGTGGTCAGCAGCCACGAGGCATTTCCCGGCCTCGCCGTCACCGCGGCGGCCGACAGCCTGGTCTATCGCGGCAACGGCCGCCCGGGCACCAGCACCGCCTCGTTTTCCCTGAGCGCCAGCGGCGCTGCCGCCACGGCCAGCCGCTGCATCACCGTCAGCCTCGGCGGGTTGCCGGCCAGCCGCAGCGGAGCCTGTTCATGAGCGCGCCGCGCGGCTCGCGCCTCCAACGCGGCTTCGGCATGATCGAGGTGCTGGTCACGATGTTCATCCTGCTGACCGGCCTGCTCGGCCTGGTCAAGCTGATGGCACACAGCCAGCGCGGCGAGATGGAGTCCTACCAACGCGGCCAGGCGCTGGTGCTGCTGCAGGACATGGTGGGCCGCATCAATGCCAACCGCACCGCCGCCGGCTGCTATGCCATTACCGACGCCGCCGCCGGCACGCCCTACATTGGCACTGGATCGTCGACGCTGCCAGCCTGCTCGCTGGGCACGGTGCAGGCCTATACCACCGCCAACAGCGATCTTGCCGCCTGGGACAACCTGCTCAAGGGCGCGGCCGAAACCAGCAGCGGCAACCTGGTAGGCGCCATGATCGGCGCCCGCGGCTGCGTCACCTATACCGCCGCCACCGGCGTCTACCTGGTCAGCGTGGCCTGGCAGGGCCTGGCCGACAGCGCCGCGCCGGCGGCCAGCCTCAACTGCGGCGCCGGCCTGTACGGCAGCGAAGCCAAGCGGCGCGTGGTCAGCGCATCGCTGAAGATCGCCAACCTCAATTAAATGCACGCCGCCATGACCGCCACCTTCACCGAGACCCGCCTTCCCCTGGCCCGCCGGCGGCAGCACGGCCTGTCGCTGGTGGAACTGATGGTCTCCATCGTGATCGGCCTGCTGCTGCTGGCCGGCATCAGCTCGCTGATCGCGGCGCAAAGCGGCGCCCGCGGCGAACTGGAGAAGTCGGCCCGGCAGATCGAGAACGGACGCTATGCACTGACCCTGCTGCAGGAGGAGATCCAGCATGCCGGCTACTTCGGCCAGTTCTCCGGCGCGATGACGGCGCTGTCGGCATTGCCCGCGCTGCCCTGCAACAGCGCCGCCAATGCCGCCACCCTGACGCTGCTGCAATCGTCGCTGGCCATGCCGCTGCAGGGCTATAACGCGCCGGCCACGGTGCCGACCGAGCTGGCCAACTGCCTGCCCGCCGCCAATTTCGTGGCCGGCACCGACATCCTGGTGGTGCGCCGCGCCGAAGCGACCAATTCGCCGGCCACGGTGGCCACCGCCCAGGCGGGACAAATCTACCTGCAGACGACGCCGGATGCCCTGAAGACCGGCGTCGGCCCCGACCCCACGCCGGCCACGCCCACGGTCTACACCCTGGTCCAGAAGAACAACACCACGCCGGCCGAGCTGCGCCGCTACGTCGCCCGCATCTTCTACATCAGCCCGTGCAATGTTCTATGCGGCCGGCGCCACCGCCTGCACCGCCGGCGCCGACAATGGCCGTCCGGTGCCCACTTTGAAGCGGCTGGACCTGGGCGTGTCGGGCGGCGTGGTGGTCGCCACCGAGACAGCGCTGGTCGACGGCATCCAGAACATGCAGCTGGACTATGGCGTGGCAAGCGCCACCAGCGCCGTGCCGGGCGACACCTACGCGACCGCGCCGGCGGTGGCCGACTGGCCCAATGTGATGGCGGTGCAGGTCAACCTGCTGGCCCGTTCCAGCGAAGCCAGCGCCGGCAAGGTCGACGCCAAGACCTACAGCATGGGCGTGGCCGGTTCGGTCGGCCCGTTTTCCGATGCCTACAAGCGCCATGTCTATACCGCCCTGGCGCGCGTGGTGAACCCGAGCAGCCGGAGGGAATGATGGCGCCGTCAACCCGACCCGACACCGCGCGCCGGCAGCAGGGCGCCACCCTGCTGGTCGGCCTGATCATGCTGGTGGTGCTCACGCTCCTGGTGGTGTCGGGCATACGCACCAGCAACGCCAACCTGAAGATCGTCGGCAATGTCCAGGCCCGGGACGAGGCGGCGGCCCAGGCCCAGCGGGCGCTGGAAGACATGCTCAGCGACGTCAACAATTTCTATACGCCGGTGCAAAAGAACCTGTCCGTCGATGCCGACGGCGACGGCAGCGCCGAGTACACCGTGGTGGTGTCCGCGCCGGTATGCCTGAAGCTGGTGACCGTGGACGGCTACAGCGTCGACTTCGCCGATTCCGCACCCAAGGATTCCTACTGGGATATCGCGGTGCAGGTCACCGACACCCGCACCGGGGCGTCGGCGACGGCGCACCAGGGCGTCAAGGTGCGGCTGGATTCCACCGCGAATTGTCCCGGCTGAAAGCACGGCCGGGCACGGGCCGCCACGGCAATCACATCAAGTCCGCACTGAGCATTCCGGAGCATTCATGAAATCGATCAAGCTGATACACCTGCTGGCATGCGCCATCCTGGCCGGCCTGTCCCTCGCCTGCGCGGCGGACGACACCGACATCTTCAACGTGCCGACCGGCAGCGCTGCGCCGGCGCCCAACATCATCTTCATTCTCGACAACACCGCCAACTGGTCCAAGGCGTCGCAGCACTGGTCGGGCTCGGACACCCAGGGCGAGGCGGAACTGCTGGCGATCAAGAACTTCGTGGCCGGGCTGACCAAGCCGGCCAATGTGTCGCTGATGATGTTCGACACCAAGACCCGCGACGGCGGCTACGTGCGCTTCGGCATGCGCGACATGAGCGTGGCCGCCAACAACCTGGCCTTGCGGGGCATCGTCGGCGCCATCGACGTCAACTCTCCGGACGAGAAGATCAACCAGTCATCCGGCAACTATGCCAACACGCTGTACGAGGCATGGCTTTACATCACCGGGCAGCAAAGCTGGGCCGGCATGGCTGACAACGCCGACTACGCCGGCAACCGCGCCAGCCTGACCGCGTCGGCCAAGGGCCTGTCGAGCGGCTTTGCCTACCAGGGTTCAGCCAACCGCTCGCGCTACAACAACCCCATACTCGACGGCAGCTGCGGCAAAACCTACATCATCTTCATCGGCAACAATCGCCAGGGCCAGTTGCCGCCGGTGCCGGCGGCGACCGACCCTGCCGCCACCACGCTCACCACCTACCGCTACAACTCGCTGCCGGACGTGCAGTCGGCCTGGGCCCGCTTCCTGCATCTGAGGCCCGACCTCGCGGCCGGCAGCGCCGCCGCCGCGGCCGGCTCGGTGACCACCTTCACCATCGATGCCTGGAATGCGCAGCAGAACACCGACTTCACCGCGATGATGAAGAACATGGCCAGGAACGGCGGAGGCGAGTATTACCAGGCCGGCAGCGATACTGCGCTCGCCCTGGCCCTGCAGAACATCCTCTACCGCATCCAGGCGGTGAACTCGGTCTTCGCGTCGGCGTCGCTGCCGGTGTCGGTCAGCGTGCGCGGCACTTATCTGAACCAGGTCTACCTCGGCCTGTTCCGCCCGGACGCGGCGGCCGCGCCGAACTGGGTGGGCAACCTGAAGCAATACCAGCTGGGCGTGGACAGCGCCACCACGCCGCCCAGCCTATTCCTCGCCGACAGCCTGGGCCAGCCGGCCGAAAACCCGTTGAACGGCTTCGTGCTGCCGACCGCGGTCAGCTTCTGGAGCAAGGCCTCGACCTTCTGGGACCCGAGCTATTACGTCGATTCGCAGGAAGCCGGCGGCGTTTCCGACTCGCCTGACGGCCAGCTGGTGGAAAAGGGCGGCGCCGCGCAATACATCCGCACCACCTTCCCCTCCAGCCTGGACGGGCGCAAGGTCTACACCTGTACCGGCAGCTGCGCCAGCGGCACGCAGTTGTCGACCACGCCCTTTGCCACCGGCAATGCAGGCATCACCACCGCGCTCCTGGGCGCCGCCAATGCAACCGAGCGCGACGCCATCATCAACTGGGTGCGCGGCGCCAACACCATGTCGGACGACAATCCGGTGCTGCCGCTCTCCACGGCGGCGGTCAGGGGCTTTGCCCACGGCGACGTGCTGCACTCGCGGCCGGCGGTGATCAACTATGGCAGGAATGCAAACGACATCGTGGTGTTCTACGGCGCCAATGACGGCATGCTGCATGCGGTCAAGGGCGGGCAGGATGTGGCCACCGGCTCGGGCAACGAACTGTGGACCTTCATTCCCTCCGAGCATTTCGGCAAGTTCAAGCGCATGCGCGACCATGCGCCGGTGATCACCAGCAGCAGCACCAAGCCGTATTTCGTCGATGGCTCGACCACCGTCTACACCGAGTCCACCTCCAGCGACGGCATCATCGACTACACCCGCGGCGACAAGGCGTACCTGTTCATCACCATGCGCCGTGGCGGCCGCCTGATCTACGCGCTCGACATCAGCAATCCGAACGACCCGCGCTTCATGTGGAAGCGCAGCCAGGCAAGCAGCGGCTATGCGGAGCTGGGCGAAAGCTGGTCCGACCTGAAGGTGGCGAAACTGCGCTACCAGGCCAATCCGGTGCTGGTCTTTGGCCTGGGCTACGATGCCGCCGCCAACGACCCGACCATACAGGGCACGGCCACCATGGGCCGGGGCGTGATGGTGGCCGACGCCGCCACCGGCAACCCAATCTGGCAGGCCGGCCCGGCGCCTTCCGGCGCTCTGTACAACAGCACCGTGGCCGGCATGAGCTATGCGATCCCGGCCAACGTGGTGACGCTGGACTCGAACGGCGACCGCTATGTCGACCGCATCTACGCCGCCGATACCGGCGCCAACCTGTGGCGCATCAATGTCGACGACCCCTCGCCAGCCAACTGGACCGTCACAAGGCTGGCCGCCCTCGGCGGCAGCGGCGTCAACGCCCGCAAGTTCCTGTATGCGCCCGACGTGATCCCGGCGTCGTCCACCAATTCCTTCGACACCCTGCTGCTCGGCTCGGGCGACCGCGAGCATCCCTTCGAGACCAGCGTTCAGAACCGCTATTACATGATCAAGGACGACCACGCGCTCAACGCGGTGCGCGCCACATCGATTGTCGAAGGCGCGGTCGACAGCACGACCGGCGTCGCAGGCCAGCTCTACGACGCCAGTGCCGACCTGGTGCAGGTCGGCACTGCCGCCCAGCAGGCGGCGGCGAAGGCGGCGCTGCAGACGGCCAGCGGCTGGTACATCCGGCTTGCCGCCGGCGAAAAAGTGGTCAGCGGTTCGACCACGCTGTCGGGCTCGGTCATCTTCGGCACCAACACGCCAGCCACCACGGTGGCCAACAGCTGCACCGCCAGCCTGGGCGAAGCCCGGCTCTACATGCTGAGCTACCTCGACGGTTCGTCCACCTTCGACGTCAACCAGAGCGGCACCATGACCCTGGTGGACCGCTACCAGGTGCGCGCCGGCGGCGGCTATCCGCCGACGCCGATTCCGATCTCGGTCAGGATAGGCGGCAAGAGCTACCAGGCGGCCATCAGCGGCACCAAGGTGATCACGCCGCCTTCGCCCGGCCTGAACCGCCGCTACCGCACCTACTGGCACCGCGGGATCGACTGAGCCAGACCGAGCCGCAAGGACCTTCTGCCCGGCCGGCTAACTGAAAGTCACCGCCGGGCATGGTCTAATGACGCGCCCAGCCACGGGCCTCACCCGTCCATGCCCATGATCAGCCGCCTGCTTTCCTACCTGGCCCACTTCCTGCCCGCGCCCAATGCCGGCAACCGTTTCGAGCAGATGCGCGCCGCGCTCGGCGCACTGTTCGGCCTGGTGCTGACGGCCATCGTCAGCTACGGCCTGCTGGGCAAGAGCGGCGCGGCCTTCATGATCGCGCCGATGGGCGCCTCGGCGGTGCTGCTGTTCTGCGTGCCGGCCAGTCCGCTGGCCCAGCCCTGGTCCGTCATCGGCGGCAACCTGGTATCGGCCCTGATCGGCATCACCTGCGTGAAACTGGTGGATGACATCGCGCTGGCCGCCGCCATTGCCGGCTGCCTGGCGATCTCGGCCATGTTCATCCTGCGCTGCCTGCATCCGCCGGCGGGCGCGGTGGCGCTGACCGCCGTGCTCGGCGGCCCGGCCATCCATGCGATGGGTTACCAGTTCGCGCTGACGCCGGTGGCGCTGAACTCGGCGCTGATGCTGGCCACCGCGCTGTTCTACAACAATGCCACCGGCAGGCGCTACCCGCATCGCCAGACCGCCGCGCCGGCCCATCCGCACAAGACCGCCGACATCGCGCCGACCCAGCGCCTGGGCTTCACCGCCGAAGACCTCGACACCGTGCTGCGCAACTACAACCAGGTGCTGGACGTGAGCCGCGACGACCTCGAAGCCCTGTTCGTGCAGACCGAGATGCAGGCCTACAGCCGGCGCTTCGGCATCATCCGCTGCGCCGACATCATGTCGCGCGACGGCATCACGGTGGAATTCGGCACGCCGCTGGCCGAGGCCTGGCACCTGATGCAGGCACACCGGGTGCATGCGCTGCCGGTGCTGGACCGGGCGCGCCGGGTGATCGGCATCGTCACCCATTCCGATTTCCTGCGCCACAGCGACCCGGCCGACTTCCACCGCCTGCGCGACAGCCTGCGCAGCCTGCTGCGGCCGGTGCCGATGCTGCATTCGGAAAAGCCGGAAGTGGCAGGGCAGATCATGGCGCGGCCGGTGCAGACCGCGCCGGCCGACCTTCCCATCGTCGACCTGGTGCCGCTGATGGCCGACCTCGGCCTGCATCACATGCCGGTGGTGGACGACGACGGCCGCTTCGTGGGCATCGTCACCCAGTCGGACCTGGTGGCCGCGTTGTACGAGAGCCGGCTGGCGGGGCGTTAGGCCAGCCCGCTGGCGCCGCGCAAAGTCAGTTGCTTAGTGGAAATATTAGAGGTAGGATTCTGCCTTCACCAATTCCGACACCGTTTCCCATGATTGCTGCTCCAGTGCCCGAGAACGAAGTGGAGCGACTGGCCGCGCTGCGCCGCCTGCTGCTGCTGGATACGCCCCCGGAAGAACGCTTCGACCGGATTGTCGGGTTCGCAGCCGGGGAGTTCGACGTTCCCATTGCGCTGATCTCGCTGGTGGACAGCGATCGTCTATGGCTGAAGGCAAGAATTGGCCTGGATGTCTGCGAGGCGCCGCGCAGCACCTCGTTCTGCGCCCATGCCATCCGCTCGCACGAGACGATGATCGTGCCCGATGCGACACTGGACCCGCGCTTTCGCGACAATCCGCTCGTCACCGGCGAACCGGGCATCCGGTTCTACGCGGGCGCGCCGCTCGCGCTCGAGGACGGGCACCGGCTCGGGACGCTCTGCCTGCTCGATATCAGGCCGCGCACGCTTGACGCACTCGATCTTGCCATTCTCGGCACATTGCGGGACCTGGCCGTGGGCGAGCTGAAAACGACATGAACAGGTCCCGTAATCTGCCCCTGCTGCTGCTCGAACCCAGCGCGCTGCTGCGCCAGACCGTCGCGCTGACCGCGATTTCCATCGGCGCCGGCTCGGTCTGGCAAGCCTCCAATGTCAGGGAAGCGCAGGAACTGCTGCTGGCGCGGCAGTTTGCCGGCGCGGTGGTGGCTGTCGACGAAGACGAAGGCAGCACCGACGGCGTCCTGCAATTGATTGAAGCCATCCGCGGCGGCAAGCTGGCCAGCGCTGCCGACATGCCGGTGTATGTGCTTGCCAGCGCCTGCAGCCGCGCCCTGCTGGAGAAGCTGCATCCGCTGGAGGTGCAGCGCGTGCTGATCAAGCCGTTCAAGGCGCGCCTGCTGATCGAGGCGCTGTCGAGCATTTCCTCCTAGCCCGCGAGAACCGCAGCGCCGATGCAGCGCCCCGCAAGGCGTCCGGGGCCGGGCCGGCGCTGGCTGGTGGATCGCATGCGCGGCAGGCATTCATTGCAACTTGGCACATTGTTCCTTACACTGGGCCGCCTGCCGGAGACGGCGCGGCCTGTCGGTCCACAAGAACGAATGCACCCGATGCCCCTTCCTCCAACCACGGATGAAGCCAGTCACGCGCCGGCCTGGCAAGTCGCAGTCAACGATCATCAATCAGCCCGGTGCGATACCGGTGCACAAGAGGAGATAAGGAATGCTGAATCACGTAATGATCGGCTCGAACGATATCGAGCGCTCGAAGCGCTTCTACGACGCGGTGCTGGGCGTGCTGGGCGCCAGCGAGCCGATGCGCCACAAGGCCGATTCCGGCCATACCCGGCTGTTCTACCGGCATGACGGCAGCACCTTTTCCATCAGCGAGCCCATCAACGGCGAGGAAGCCACGCCGGCCAACGGCGCCACCATCGGCTTCAAGTGCAGCTCGCCGGAACAGGTCAAGCAGTTTCATGACGTCGCAGTAGCCCAGGGCGGCAAGTCGATTGAAGATCCGCCGGGACTGCGCGACGGCAGCATGGGACCGCTGCACCTGGCCTATGTGCGCGACCCCGACGGCCACAAGCTCTGCGCCATCTACCGCGGCAAATAGTCAGCGCCGTTCGCTTGGCCGCAGTGCGAAGCGTCATGCGCAGCGCCGCCGCGGCCTTGCGGTTGTCCCACGGCGCGCTGCGTCCGCAGCCGCCGCGGCGGCGCCATGCGGCTCACGGCACGATCGTGGTGAACAGATAGACCGCAAAAATCACCAGGTGCACCGTGCCCTGCATCACCGTCGTGCGGCCGGTGCCGAGCGACAGCGTGGCCACGATGATGGACAGCACCAGCAGCACGGTGGACTTGATGTCGATCCCGAGCGACAGCGTCCAGCCTGTCACGAGCGACACGATGGCAACGGCGGGTATGGTCAGCCCGATGCTGGCCAGCGCCGAGCCGAGCGCCAGGTTGAGACTGGTCTGGAGCCGGTTGGCGCGCGCGGCCTGATAGGCGGCAATGCTCTCCGGCAGCAACACCACGGCGGCAATGATGATGCCGACCAGCGCCTTGGGCGCGCCCGCGGCCGCCACCGCCGCCTCCACGGCCGGCGACAGGGACTTCGCCAGCAGCACCACGCTCACCAGGCAGGCAAACAGCAGCGCCGCACTGGTGGCGGCCATCCTTGCCGTCGGCGGCGCAGCATGAATTTCCTCGTTGGCCGCCGCTTCCGGGAGGAAGTAGTCGCGGTGACGCACGGTCTGCACCAGCACAAAGGTGCCGTACAGCACCAGCGACACGATGGCGATGAAGGCCAGCTGGCTGTTGCTGTAGACCGGTCCCGCCGTCGTGGTCGTGTAGTTTGGCAGCACCATCGTCAGCACCGAGATCGCGGTCAGGGTGGCCAGCGCGGCCGAGACGCCATACAAGCCGAAGGTCTGCTCGCCATGCTTGCGCCCGCCCGCCAGCAGGCACAGGCCGACCATGCCGTTAAGAATGATCATCACCGCGGCGAACACGGTGTCGCGCGCCAGGCCCGTCGTTTCCGGGCCGCCGGCAATCATCAATGAGACGATCAGCGCGACTTCGATAGCCGTGACGGCAATGGCCAGCACCAGCGTGCCGTACGGTTCGCCGACCCGGTGCGCCACCACTTCGGCATGGAACACCGCGGCCAGCACGCCGGCGAACAGGCCAAGGACCAGCAGGAGCGTGAAGAATGCGCCGAGCAGTTGGCCCAGCCCGAAATAGGATGCGGCGAGGAGGCTCCAGGCAAGGGCCGGCGCGGCGATGGACCATGCAGGCAGGGTGGCGCTCAGTTTCAATGGCGGCTTTCTAAAAGGTTGAAGGGATGGAGAGACGCCGGCGACCAGGGAGATGCGGGGCAGGCAGCGCGATCGGACGTGGGCCGCGGCCTTCCCCATCGTGTCAGGCCCGGTGCGGGGCGCGCCCGGGCTGAACTTGGGTCCCCGCCTGGACCGCATCCGCGTGGCATCCGGGACGACGAGGTCTCCGATCGCTTCGCGATTGTAGCTGTCCAGCTGACGCGACAGTTTGCGGGAATCCGCACCTTGCCGATGCGAGCCATTCAACCGGGTCAACGCGCCGACTTTCGCTCGCATGGGTTCAGGGTCATGCCGGGGAAGGCGGCTGGCCTCGCCATCAGTCCATTATTCGGGTATGAAGCAGGCTGGCCGAACACATCGACGGGAGCATTCTTCCATGGCACATCAGTCCATCCTCAGCTTTTCCACCTCCAGGCGCGGCCTGCGGGACATCACCGATGCGGTGGCGGGCGTCGTCGCGGCGTCGGGCGTCCAGGTCGGGCTGGCGCATGTCTTCGTCCAGCATACGAGCTGTTCCCTCACCATTACCGAGAATGCCGATCCCGACGTGCTGCGCGACCTCGACACCGTGATGACGCGGCTGGCGCCCGACGGCGATCCTGCCTACCGGCATGATGCCGAAGGGCCGGACGACATGGCCGCGCATGCCCGCAGCGTGCTGACCGGCGCCGGCCTGACGGTGCCGGTCGGCGCCGGGCGCCTGCTGCTGGGAACGTGGCAGGGCATCTATCTATGGGAGCATCGCACCGGGGCGCAGCGAAGGCGCGTGGTCGTCACCGTGCTCGGCTGAAGGCCTGCATCCGGCTTGCGGACCGGTCCGTGCAAGTCCGGCGTCTGCCGCGCCGCAGCAGGCCGGCGTATTGGCGCTGCGCCTTGCATGAGGCTATTTCCGCTGCGTGCCCATGCCTTCCTGCCGCATGCCGCCCGCGCCGCTGCCGGCCGGCGCGGCCGCGCTGCCGCTCGTGGCCTGGCCCGGCGGCGTGCCACGGTCGGTCGTTGTGCCTTCAGCGCCGCCCGTGAGGGTGCTGCCGCCCGTGCTTGAACCCGACGTCTGCGGTTTCGTGCTGCTTCCGGCGCTGGCGCCGGCACTGCCTGGTGTTGCCTTGTCAGTCGGTGCCGCTTCGGCGCCGCCGGTCACGGTGTTGGGAGTTTGCCCGGTGGTCGACGGCGATTGCTGCGCTGCTGCCGTGCCGGCAAGCGATCCCAGCAGCAGCAAGGCTGCCACCGCGGTGACAGGGTGTGACGTATTCATGCGAACCTCCTGAAAGAACGAGTGACGGTCTTCCGCGCTGCCGCCATCCCCATGCACATCGCGGAGCGGCACAGCAAAACGACACTGCGGCCCTTGTAAGACGGGCAAGCAGGGGAGAAGTTTTGTGGCTGAACCGCGCCATCTGCAATAACAAGCAGACGCCATTGATTTTCTTCAAACCTTGAGCGGAAGACACAGATTAGGCTGACTTGCAGTCAACCATGACCTCAGAACAAACTCTCAAATACTTAGACGGAGACAAGATGAACATCAAGGCCCATGTAGTCGCATCGGTCGTTGCTTTCTCTATGCCGCTGGCTGCCATGTCGCAGGACAACATGAAGAAGCTGGAGAACTTCCAGTCCACCGGCGCCAACCTGAACATGGAAACCATTCCCCAGACGGGCGCCAAGGCCGAGGCGATCCGCAACAACCTGAAGAACGTCAAGCTGCCGCCCGGCTTCAAGATCGACCTGTATGCCATCGTTCCCGATGCGCGCCACATGGCGGTCGGGCCATCGACCGGCATCCTGTTCGTCGGCACCCGCAAGACCCAGGTCTGGGCAGTCACCGACCGGGCCAAGACCCGCGTGGCGGACGAGGTGAAACCGTTCTCGCCTTCCATCAGCATGAAGGTGCCGAACGGCGTGTGCTTCTCGCCCGACGGCATCCTGTACCTGGTCGAGCATAACCGGGTGCTGGCATTCCCGGCCGCGGAATTCTTCTATGAAGGACCGGACGTCGCCGCGGCCACCGTGGTGCCGCAGGGGCAGCTGATCCCGGTGGAGGAGGAGAGCTTCAACCACGGCGCCCGCGCCTGCCGCATCGGCCCGGACAACAAGCTCTACATCACCATGGGCAATCCGTTCAATGTGCCGGCCAAGGAGAAGCTGCCGATCTATGCGAAGACGGGCATGATGGGCATCCTGCGCATGGACCGGGACGGCAAGAACCGGGAAGTATTCGCCCAGGGCGTGCGCAATTCCGTCGGCCTCGACTTCAACTCCAAGGACAAGACCCTCTGGTTCACCGACAACCAGGTCGACGGCATGGGCGACGATACGCCGCCCGGAGAGATCAACCGCGCCACCAAGGCCGGCCAGCATTTCGGCTTCCCCTGGTATGGCGGCGGCAAGGTGCGCACGGTGGAGTACAAGGATGACAATCCGCCGGCCAACGTCGTCTTCCCGCAGGTCGAAACGGCCGCGCATGCAGCCGACCTCGGCATGACGTTCTACCGTGGCTCCATGTTCCCGGCCAAGTACCAGGGCGGCATCTTCAGCGCACAGCATGGCTCCTGGAACCGCACCACGCCGGTGGGCGCCCGGGTGCTGTACACCTCGCTGAAGGCCGACGGCACCGCCGACAAGACCGAAGTGTTCGCCGAAGGCTGGCTGACGCCGAACAAGGAATACCTCGGCCGCCCGGTGGATGTGGCGATGCTGCCGGACGGATCGCTGCTGGTGTCGGATGACTATGCCGGCGCGATTTACCGGGTGTCCTATGCGGGGCAATAAGCAAGCCTTTGCCCTGCTGCTGGCAGCGCTTGCCGCTGCCGGCAGCGGTCCGACGCTGGCGGCGGACATGGCGGCCGCCAAGGCGAAGGCGGGCCAGTGCTTCGTCTGCCATGGCGCCGACGGCCTGGCCAAGGTGCCGGATGCGCCCAATCTGGCGGGCCAGAACGAAGGCTACCTGGTCAAGGCGCTGAAGGACTACAAGTCGGGCAAGCGCGAGAATGAAATGATGAACACCATGGCAAAGAACCTGTCCGACCAGGACATCGCGCTGGTGGCGGCCTACTTCAGCGGCATCGCCATCACGGTCAAGGCGCCCTGAGGGAGGTGTGCGCTGCAGGCATGCACGCCTTGTCGGCCGTGCATGCCGCATCCAGGCTCCTAGGGGCCAGGGTTGGGATTATCCGGAAGCGAGGGAAGGGCCCGCAGGAATTCATACATCGCCGTCAGATCGCGGTCGGTCTTCTTTCCGTACGCCGGCCATGGCATGACCTGCAAAATCTCGCCGGGCGCGTCCTGCGGATTATGTCCGGTGCGCAGGGTCTGTATGAATTCCACCAGCGTCAGCCCGGCCGGCCTGCCGTTGGCGTCCGGGGTCAGGTTGGGCGCCTTCAGTGTGGGTCCGAAGGTCCGGCCCCCGGTGAAATACTGCTGGTAATTGACCAGTTCGGGAAAGCCCCTGAACGGGTCGCCCGTGGGCAGGTACGACGGATGGGTATGGCAGTCATTGCAGCCCGAGGTGTTGGCCACATAACTGCCCAGGCCGACCAGCAGGCGATTCTTGCCTGTCAGGTTCAGCTGGACGCCGGGCGGGACGATTTCATAACCGCGCTTGACCTGCTCCAGCTCGGCCAGGGGATCGACGCCTTTCTTCACGGACGGGTCTGCATGCGCGCTCTGCATGGTGGCCGGCAAGGACAGCGCCATCGCCGCCAGCGGTACACAAGCTGCTATTGGAACCTTGAACATATCGCATCCTTTCAGTTGCAAGGAATAGGCATATGGTTTTTGTTTGGCTCCCTGATCGACAGTCATGCAGAGTGTTGCCCGTTCCCGGATGGACTTCTTGAGGCAGGTCATATTGCCGCACCGGCGCGGCCTGCCTTGCGCTGGCTGGCAAAGGCGGCGCCGGGCGGCAATGACGGGTCGGTCACGGCCGGGACCGGCCACGCAGGCTCACGTCCCCGGCGTGCAGTCGCGGCATTTTTCCAGGTCCAGCGCCACCGGCTTGAGCTTGCGCGCCAGCTGGCGCAGCGCGCTGCGCAGGCCTTCCTCCACCGTGGGATGGTAGAAAGGGCTGTCCACCATCTGCTGCACGGTCTGCTGCTGCTGCAGCGCCCAGGCCAGCAGGTGGCCGATATGCTCGGCAGCCGGGCCCACCATTTCCGCGCCCAGGAAGCGGCCGCTGCCTGGCTCGCCATACACCCGCACCAGGCCGCGGTTTTCCGCCATCACGCGGCTGCGTCCCTGGTCCTCGAAGCTGGCCTCGCCGGTCTCGAAGCGGGTGCCGCGCGCGGCCAGCGCGGCATGGCCGCCGCCGACGATGGCCATTTGCGGATCGGTGAAGACGATGCCCAGCGGCGCGCGGCGCAGGCGGCTCTGCACATGCGGATAGCGGCCGGCGTTAGCCCCGGCAATCACGCCCTCGTCGGTGGCTTCATGCAGCAGCGGCATGTTGGCGCTGGCGTCGCCGGCCATGAAGACGTGGCTGCCATCGATCTGGCCGGTGTTGGGGTCGGACTTCGGCACGCCGAATTCTTCCAGCCCGAGGCCCGCGTGCTGCAGATGCAGGTCGTGCAGATTGGCGCGGCGGCCCACCGCCACCAGAAGGCGGTCGAACGACTCTTCCCGCTCGACGCCCTGTTCGGAATAGGCCATCTTCACCTGGCCGTCGGCCAGTGTCGGCTGCAGGTGCTCGGCATACGCGGAAAAGGGCATGTCGCTGGTGAAGATGCTGCGCGCCACGTCCACCACCGCCGGATCGGAGAGCGGGCCGACGCTGCCATTGCGGCCGAACAGGCGCACCCGCACGCCCAGCCGCGACAGCGCCTGCGCCAGTTCCAGGCCGATCACGCCGGCGCCGGCCACGGCCACCGAGCGCGGCAGGTCGTCCCAGGAGAACACGTCGTCGCTGACGATCAGCCTGTCGCCCAGCGTCTCGCGCCAGCCGGGCGGCACCACCGGGCTGGAGCCGGTGGCGATCACGATGCGGCCGGCTTCCACTTCGGTGTCCTCGCCCACCCGCAGCAGGTGGGGCGCAAGGAAGCGCGCCGCGCCGCGCAGCCGGTGCTCCGCCGGCCATGCCTCGACCGAATCGACCACGAAGCCGGCGAAGCGGTCGCGCTCCTCGCGCACCCGCCGCATCACGGCGCGGCCGTCAACGTGGCAGGCGCCGGCGGTCACGCCGAAAAGCGGTGCGCGCGCCACCGCATGCGCCGCTTCGGCGGCGGCAATGAGCAGCTTGCTGGGCATGCAGCCGACCCGGGCGCAGGTCGTGCCGTACATGCCGGACTCGATCACGACCACCTTCTGCGTATAAGCCAGCGCGGCACGGTAAGCCGTCATGCCGGCGCTGCCGGCGCCGATGACGGCAACATCGACTTCAATTCTTTTCATGGATTCTCCTGTTCTTCGCGGCCCAATGGGCGTGTCGGTTCGGGGCATCATAGTCCGGATGCGGCCCGGGCGCCTCCGGCTTGCGCAGCATCCATGCAAGTGCGCGTTGCGGCGGCGACAGGGCAATGCCGCCGACTGAATCGGCGTCTCCCTTGCGCAGATATAACGAATCGCCGTCCCGATTGCCCTACATTGACAGCACTTTAACTCGACTGTTACGGCCGCTGCCTCTGCCTTTGCCTTTGCGCGTGGGGCAGGGCACCGGGCTGGGAATTGCAATGGACCAAAAAAGAATACTCACCGGCATTCCCGAATTCGACGTGGTGCTGCGCGGCGGCCTGCTGGCGGACCGGATCCATCTGATCGAGGGCCTGCCGGGCACCGGCAAGACCACCTTCGGCCTGCGCTTTCTGCTCAGCGGCGTGCAGAGCGGCGACGCTTGCCTCTACATCACGCTGTCGGAGACCAGGAAGGAACTGCTGGCCTGCGCCGACAGCCATGGCTGGTCGACCGACGGCATCGAGATCTGCGAGCTCATTCCCGCCGAAGCCAGGCTGGGGCAGGAACAGAGCGTGCTGTTTCCCAGCGAGGTGGAACTCAATGCCACGATCGAAACGATTTCAAGGAAAATCCTGGAGCACAAGCCGCACCGGGTGGTGATCGATTCGATGACCGAGTTGCGGCTTCTGGCCACCGAGCCGGCGGGCTACCGGCGCCAGATCATCGCGCTGCGCCAGTTCCTGCTGCAGCAGCACTGCACCGCGCTCCTGCTCGACGACCTGACCTCGGAGCCCAGGGAACATGACCTGCAGGGTTCGGTGCATGGCGTGATCTCGCTGGAGCAGCGCGAGCGCGCCTTCGGGTCGGCGCGACGCCGGCTGCGGGTGGTCAAGATGCGCGGCGGCGATTTCCAGAGCGGCTGGCACGACTTCGCCATCGTCCGCAGCGAGGTTCTGGTGTTTCCCAGCCTGATCGCCGACGAGCACCATCGCGACTACGAACGCGGCAGCGTGTCTTCCGGCATCGACGAACTCGATGCGCTGCTGGGCGGCGGCCTGATGCGCGGCACCACCACGGTGCTGCAGGGACCGACCGGCGTGGGCAAGTCTTCGCTGGCGCTGCAATATGCCATCGCCGGCGCCAAGCGCGGCGAGCACGTCGCCTACTTTTCGTTCGACGAAACCCTGGAAACCCTGTACGACCGCGCCCGCGGGCTCAACCTCGACGTGCATGCGCCGATCGAGAGCCAGGTGATCCAGTGGGAACGCATCAACCCGTCGCGCATCTCGCCCGGCGAATTCATCTGGAAGGTGCGGCAGGAAGTGGAGCACCGGCATGCCAGGATCGTGGTGATCGACAGCCTGAACTCCTACCTGGAAACCATCGAGGAGCATGACGCGCTGCTGCCGCAGCTGCACGAGCTGTTTACCTATCTGAATCACCAGGGCGTGCTATGCATCCTGGTGCTGGGCCATGTTTCCGGATCGGACAAGGGCACCGACCCGCTGGGCGTGACGCTGATCAGCGACGCGGTGATCCTGCTGCATTTCTTCGTGCGCGACGGCATCGTGAAAAAAGGCATCACCGTGGTCAAGAAGCGCCCTGGCCAGCATGAATGCGCGATCCGGGAATATCTGCTTTCCGCCACCGGCATCGGGCTGGGCGAGCGGGTCCAGCAGCAGACGCCCTTCGTCGACGCCGATACCGGCGCGGTGCATCGGGCTGCCGCGGCGGTCGCTGCGCGGGCGCCCTGAGCATGAGTTCGCCGCCGTTGCCGCCGGACGCGCCGCAAGCCGCGCCGCTGGTGCAGGTGCTGGCGCCGTTCGGCCAGGATGCCCAGGTGATCACCGGCGTGATCGAAGGCGCCGGCGTGCAGGCGCTGGTCTGCGACGACGTGGCGGCGCTGTGCGCGCGCTTTGGCGACGACGTCTCCGCCATGGTGCTGGTCGAGGAAGCCCTGGAAGCGGATCTGCCGGCGCTGATGGCCTGCCTGCGCAACCAGCCGCCGTGGTCGGACATACCGATCGTGCTGCTCAGCGGCAGCCGCGGCAGGGCCGGCAGCAGCGCGCGCTGGTCGCTGTTCAACGAGCTGGGCAATGCCACCGTGCTGGAGCGGCCGCTGCACCAGCAAAGCCTGCTGATCGCCATCCGCGCCGCGCTGCGCGGCCGTGCATGGCAGCGGGTGGTATGCGGCCAGATGGCGGAGCTGCGGGCCGCCACCGAGGCATTGGAACAGCGGGTAACGGAACGCACCGACGCGCTGTATGCGGCCATCGAGGAAAGGGAGCATCTGGAACAGGCCCTGGCCGAGGCCCGGCGGCTGGAAGCGATCGGCCGGCTGACCGGCGGCGTGGCGCATGACTTCAACAATATCCTGCAGGTGATCTCGCTGTCGTCCACCCTGCTGGGCCAGACGCCGGCGCTGGATACGTCGCGGCGCGAGCGTGCGGTGCAGGCCATCCAGCGGGCGGCGCAGCGCGGCGCCAAGCTCACCCACCAGCTGCTTGCCTTCGCGCGCCGCCAGCCGCTGCAGCCGCAGGACATCAGCGTGCGGCGCAAGCTGCTCGGCATGCGCGACGATCTTCAGCAGGCGCTGGAAGAACGGATCAGGCTGTCGCTCGACCTGCCCGGCGAACTGTGGAACGTGCGCGCCGATCCGACGCAGCTGGAAGCGGCCATCCTGAACCTGGCCATCAATGCCAGGGAGGCGATGCAGGAAGGCGGCACGCTGGAAATCCACGCGCAGAATGCCTGCCTGCCGTCGCCGGCATTTCCGAAAGCGTCTTCCCTGGAAGGCGAATTCGTGATCGTCTCGGTCAGCGACACCGGACCCGGCATGCCGCCCGAGATCGCCAGCCAGGCGTTCGAGCCTTTCTTCACCACCCGGAAGGACAGCGGCCAGGCCGGGCTGGGCCTGAGCCAGGTCTATGGCTTCGCCACCCAGTCGGGCGGCGCCGTGTGGATCGGCGCGACGGCGGCCGGCGCCGCGGTGTCGCTGGCGCTGCCGCGCAGCCTGTCGGCGGCCTCGATGACGGACACCGATGCCGCATCGCCGCCACCATCGCCGGCCTGGTCCGACCTGCGCGTGCTGTGCGTGGAAGACAACGACGCCCTGGCCGAAGCGACCACCACCGTGCTGCAGCAGCTTGGCTGCCAGGTGGAGCGGGCGGCCTGCGCCGAAGAGGCGCTGGTGCAGGACCTGTCGCGCTTCGACCTGGTGTTTTCGGATGTGTCGATGCCGGGCCGCATCGACGGCATCGACATGGCGACCTTGCTGGCACGGCGCCATCCCGGCCTGCCGGTGGTGCTCTGCAGCGGCTACATGATCGCGCCCGAGCGGCTGGAGCATGCAGGCGCGGTGTTCCTGGCCAAGCCCTACACCATGGGTGAACTGCAGGCAGCGATTGCGGAGTCGATCACGCGGCGCGGCGGTGCAGTGGCGAGTCAAGGCCGCAGCTGACGGTGACTGGCTGCACGGGGCGGCTATGGCGCGGATTCCGGCCAGCGACGCCGGATGAAAGAAACCGATCGGTGGAGCGTGCGCGAATCAATAGGCGGTTTTTCATCTGCCGGCGTTGACGCCGGCTTTCAGGCTCTTGCCGGGGTCCATCGCAGGCGTAAAACAGGCTGAAACATGCTGAACAGCCGATCGCGGTTCGGCTTCGCGGCTGGAAACTGTTTTTCCAAACGCGGGATAGCGGGCGGCCTTGTTTCGCATCACCAAGCATTCCTTCAAAAATTTAAAGAGTTCTTTAATATTTCAATAAACCTTATATAATCGCGGCCATGAATTCCACCGAGATCATTGCCGCGCTGAACGCGCTGGCGCATGAGCATCGTCTCGCGGCCTTTCGCCTGCTGGTGCAGGCCGGGCCGGACGGGCTCAACGCCGGCACCATCGCGGCCGGGCTGGGCATGTCGCCCGCCGCCACCTCCTTCCACCTGAAGGACCTGGTGCGCGCCGCACTGATACAGCCGCGGCATGAGGGCCGGCAGATCTTCTATTCGGCCCGCTTCGAAACCATGAACGGCCTGGTGCAATACCTGACGGAGAACTGCTGCGGCGGCACGCCGTGCCTGCCGGACTGTGCGCCCGCCTGCGCCGCCGATGCCGGCGCCGCTTCCTGAACCGTTCGTTCATCCCTTCATCCACCGATACCGCCATGTCCGAAAAAACCCGTAACGTCCTTTTCCTGTGCACCGGCAATTCCGCCCGCAGCATCATGGCCGAAGCGCTGGTCACGACCATGAGCGGGGGCCGCTTTCAGGGCTACAGCGCCGGCAGCCGGCCCGGTGGCCGGGTCAACCCGTATGCGACCGAACTGGTGGAGAAAGCCGGTTATCCGGTAGGCAGGCTGCGCAGCAAGAGCTGGGACGAGTTTGCGGGGCCGGATGCGCCGCGGATGGACTTCATCATCACGGTATGCGACAACGCCGCCGGCGAGGTCTGCCCGTACTGGCCGGGCCGTCCGGCGACAGCGCACTGGGGTTTCGAGGATCCGGCGGCGGTGGAAGGCAGCGATGCGGAAAAGCGCGCCGCGTTCGGCAAGGTATATGCGCAGATCAGGCAGAGGATGGCGGCATTCCTCTCGCTGCCGCCGGACATGCTGGACACGCCGGCCATCGCTCATGCGCTTGCCCGGATAGGCGCGAGCCCGGTATGAGCTTGTCGCGCAGGCTGGTCGGCGAATTCCTCGGCACCGCGTTCCTGCTGGCGGTCGTCATCGGTTCCGGCATCATGGGCGAGCGCCTGGCGGGCGGCAATGTCGCCGTGGCGCTGATGGGCAATACGCTGGCAACGGGCGCGGGCCTGATTGCGCTGATCCTGACCTTCGGCCCTGTTTCGGGCGCCCATTTCAATCCCGCCGTGACGCTGGGCGATGTGTACTTCGGCCATATCCACTGGCCGCATGCGCTGCTGTATGTCGCCGCGCAGGTTGCCGGCGCCTTCGCCGGCGTGGCGGCCGCCCACGGCATGTTCGGCGAAGCGCTGTTCTTCGCCTCGCAGCATGCCCGCACCGGCCCGGCGCAGTGGTGGAGCGAATTCGTCGCCACCTTCGGGCTGCTTGCCGTAATCATCAGCTGCTCTCGCACCAGGCCGGCGGCCACGCCGTTCGCGGTGGCGGCGTATATCACGGCAGCCTACTGGTTCACTGCCTCGACCTCCTTTGCCAACCCCGCCGTCACCCTGGCGCGCGCCGCGTCGGATACTTTTGCCGGCATCCGTGCGCAGGACACGCCGGGTTTCATCGCGGCCCAGCTGCTGGGCGCCGCCGCGGCCGTCATCACCTTCAAATGGCTGTTTTCCGCGCAGGGCCAGCCAGTCACCCCTGGACATCAACATGAATAGCGATCTGTCGAACCTGCCCAACATCAGCGGCCCGCATCTCGATCTTCCCACCCTGGACAAGCTGTCGCCGGCGCAAGCCTTCAGCCATGCGCCGCGCATCCTGCTGCTGTACGGCTCGCTGAGGCCCCAGTCCTACAGCCGCCTGCTGACGCTGGAAGCCGAGCGGCTGCTGCGGCATTTCGGCGCCGAGACCCGCATCTTCGACCCGCACGGCCTGCCCATGGTGGACAGCGTCGCGCCCGACCATCCGAAAGTGCAGGAACTGCGCGCGCTGTCGGCATGGTCTGAAGGCCAGGTCTGGTGCAGCCCAGAACGCCATGGCGCGATGACCGGCATCTTCAAGTCGCAGATCGACTGGCTGCCGCTGGAGATCGGCAGCGTACGGCCTACCCAGGGCCGCACGCTGGCCTTGATGCAGGTATGTGGCGGTTCCCAATCGTCAATGCGGTGAACCAGTTGCGGGTGCTCGGCCGCTGGATGCGCATGGTCACGATCCCGAACCAGTCCTCGGTGGCGAAGGCCTACCAGGAATTCGACGACAGCGGCCGCATGAAGCCGTCGGCCTACTATGACCGGCTGGTGGACGTGATGGAAGAGCTGTACAAGTTCACATTGCTGGTGCGTGAGCGATCGGATTACTTGACCAGCAGGTATAGCGAACGCAAGGACGCCATGCCGGTGACGGCGCAGGCGCTTGCTGCTGCGGCGATGCGGCACGAGACGGAGGCGGACGAGACCAAGGACGACCTGGAATAGTCTGTGGGGTTTTGGCCTTGCCGGCGGGCTGGTGCGTGATTGGTGGGCGGTGCTTAAGGAAGTTGGATGGGCAGGGGAGGTGCTTCTGCCGTTGCCGTTGCTTTTGAAGTACGCGCAGCGACAGTTGCCGTGGATTTTGCCTTTGAAGTGGTTTCTGCCTTTGCCGTTGCCGTTGCCGTTGCTTTTGAAGCTGCCGTTGCCGTTGTTTTTAAATCCCGTTGAGCGCGCCGTGACGTCGGTGCGTGGAGCGGGAAAAGGTGCGGCGTCTGTCTGAGCCAAGCGCAGCTTGGCGAGTTTAGCCGCGCCCCGCTCCATGCATCGACGGCACGGGGACCCTCGCGCAGCGAGGGCGCGATCACCGGGTCGCCTTTTCTTGCCTACTTCTTTTGGCGAAGCAAAAGAAGTAGGTCGCCCGCCGGGGCGAACACCCGGCCTGGTCATGACGATAGTGTGATGGTGTTGCTTCACCCGCCGTAAAGACGTCACTGCGAAGCAGCAGTTGCTTTTGAAGTTTGAAGTTTGAAGTTTGAATACGAACGTCAACAACAACATCGACAGTGCTGCCCGTGCGTTGCCGGGTGACGCAAGGCGATTGCACTGCCGTGGAGACAAGCCGGGAGTCCGTCCCGGCGGCCGGGTTACTTTTTTGCTTCGCCAAAAAAGTAACCAAAAAAGGCGACCCGATGATCGCGCCCCGCTGCGCGGGGTCCCCGTGCCAGCGGTACCCGGAGCGGGGCGCGGCTAAACTCGCCAAGCTACGCTTGGCTCAGACAGACGCCGCACCTTTTCCCGCTCCGGGTACCGCTGACACGGCGCGCTCAACGGGACTTCACTGCCACGTCAAAAGCAACGGCAAGGGCAGAAGCAACGGCAACGGCAACGGCAACGGCGGAAGCCACTTCAAAAGCAACCGCAACTGTCGCTGCGCGTACTTCAGAAGCAACGGCAGAAGCAACTGCAACGGCACCCCCCACCCAACGGACAACCGTCCTGCCCCTTACCCCTGCTCCCCCAGCCGGTACTTCCTGATCTTGTCATGCAGCGTGGTCTTGGCCAGCCCTAGGGCTTCCGCCGCACGCGCCAGGCTGTTGCCGTTGCGGGCCAGCGCGTCGACGATCAGGGCGCGCTCATAAGCCGCCACCGCTTCCGGCAGCGGCGTCGGGCCGGAGGCTTCGGCATTGTCGGCGAAGGGGGCGAAGCCGGAAGCGATGCCCAGCACGCAGCGCTCGGCCACGTTGCGCAGCTCGCGCACATTGCCCGGCCAGTCGTAGGCCATCAGCCGGTTCATCTGCGCCGGCGCCAGTTCCGGCACGGGGCGCTGGTGGCGCGCGGCGCCCTGCAGCAGGAAGTGCTCGAACAGCAGCGGAATGTCCTCGCGCCGCTCGCGCAGCGGCGGCAGCGGCAGGGTGGCGACATTGAGCCGGTAATACAGGTCGGCCCGGAACTGGCCCTGGTCGGACAGCAGCTTCAGGTCGGCCTTGGTGGCGGCCACCACGCGGCAGTCCACCGCCACCGGCGTGTTGCTGCCCAGGCGCTCCAGCGTGCGCTCCTGCAGTACCCGCAGCAGCTTGATCTGCATCGCCATTGGCATCGACTCGATCTCGTCCAGGAACAGGGTGCCGCCGCTGGCATGCTCGATCTTGCCGATGCGGCGCTTGCCGGCGCCGGTGTAGGCGCCGGCCTCGTGGCCGAAGATCTCGCTCTCGAACAGGGTCTCGGGCAGGCCGCCGCAATTGATCGCGACGAAATTGCCGCTGCGGCGCGGGCCCGCCTCGTGCAGGCTGCGCGCCACCAGCTCCTTGCCGGCGCCGGTCTCGCCCTCGATCAGAATGTCGGCGGCGCTGTTGCCCAGTTCGGCCACCAGCTGCCGCACCCGCACCATGCTGGCGGAACGGCCGATCAGCAGGTTCTCCAGCCGGTCGCGGCCTTCCAGCCTTGCCTGCAGCCGGCGCACTTCCAGCGTCAGGCGGCGCTTGTCGAGCGCGCGCCGCACCACTTCCACCAAGTAGTCCGGCGAGAACGGTTTCTCGATGAAGTCGTGGGCGCCGTTCTTCATCGCCTGCACCGCCAGCGACACGTCGCCATGCCCGGTAATGAGCACCACCGGCAGGTCGGCGTCGATGGCGCGCACCTGCGCCAGCAAGGCCATGCCATCCATGCCGGGCAGGCGAATGTCGCTGACGATCACGAAGGCGTTGTCGCGGGCGATGCGGCGGCAGGCCAGTTCGGCGTTGTCGACCGCCGTCACCGGGATGTCCTCCAGCTCCAGCGCCTGGGTGCAGCCCAGCCGCACATCGGGATCGTCCTCGACGATCAATACCTGCAGTTTGTCAGTCATGAAGCGGGCCTTTGCGGTGCGGCGGGAAGGTCGACGGTAAACACCGCGCCGCCTTCGGGCTGGTTATGGGCGGACAGCGCGCCGCCGAAGTCGGCGACGATGCCGGCGGAAATCGCCAGCCCCAGTCCAAGGCCGCCGCCGGCTTCCTTGGTGGTGAAGAACGGTTCGAACAGGCGGCCGCTGGCTTCCTCGCTGATGCCGGGGCCGCGGTCGCGCACCCGGATCAGGATGCGGCCGTCGCACCGGCTGGCGGAAATGTCCACTACCGGCGCATGCTGGCCTTCCATCGCGTCGAGCGCGTTGCCGGCCAGGTTGACCAGCACCTGCTCCAGCCGGTTCGGGTCGCACCAGGCTTCCAGTTCGTCGGGCGGCAGGTCGACGCAGACCACCGTGCCGGCCTGCTTCAGCCGCTGCTCCAGCAGGAACAGCGCATTCTCGATGGCGCGCCGCACCGGCACGGCCTGCGGCCTGCCGGACGACTTGCGGGCGAAGGACTTCAATTGCGACGTCAGCAGGCCCATGCGGTCGACCAGCTGGTCGATGCGTTCCAGGTTGCTGCTGGCGGTCTCCTGGTTGCCGCGCGCCAGGAATTTGCGGGCATTGCCGGACAGGGTGCGCAGCGCGGCCAGCGGCTGATTCAGTTCATGCGCAATGCCGGCAGAGAGCTGGCCGATCACGGCCAGCTTGCCGGCCTGCACCAGCTCGTCCTGCGCCGAACGCAGCGTGCGCTCGGCCTGGGTGCGCTCGGCCACTTCCTTGATCAGCCGTTCGTTGGCCGAGGACAGGTCCGCGGTGCGCTCGATGACGTTGCGCTCCAGCTCGTCATGCGCCCGCTGCAGCGCAGCCTGCGCCGCCAGCTGGTCCTGCAGATGGCGCCGGCGCTGGTTCAGCAGCAGCGCTAGGATGAACAGGAAGGCGGCGAAGGCGCCGGCCAGCGCGGCGCGGTTGACGGCGATGGTGCGCACCTGCGCCTGCGGCGAATACACCGTGATGTTCCATGGCGTGCCGGGCAGGTTGCGGGTCTGGGCCAGGAAGTTGCCGGCCAGCGGGAACACCGGCGCCGAGGTTGCGGCGGCCGGCAGGCGCACCAGGCGGGCGCCGTCTTCCAGCACCGACAGCTCCTTCACGCCCAGCGGCGCCAGCGCCTGGCGGTTGTACTGCTGGGTGCGTTCGAAGGCTTCCAGCGTGGCCTTGTCCAACGGCTTGATCGTGGTGAATTTCCAGTCGGGCACCGAGGACAGGATCACCACGCCGTTTTCATCCGACACCAGCGCCGGCGCCTCGACCGCGCCCCAGGACTGTTCCAGCTGGCGCAGCCCGACTTTCACCACCGCCACCCCGGCCACGTCCTGCCCGCTGGCCAGCGCCGAGGACAGGTAATAGCCGGGCTCGCCCTGGGTGGTGCCGATGCCGAAGAACCGGCCGGCGCCGGTTTCCAGCGCCTGCCGGAAATACGGCCGGAAAAACAGGTTCTCGCCGATGAAGCTGTCGCGCTGGCGCCAGTTGCTGCTGGCAACCACGCGGCCTTCGCGGTCGAGGATGTAGATCGAGAGACTGCCGGCGCGGGCGTTGAGCTGTTCCAGGTAATGGTTCATGCGCGCCACGCGGGCGGCGTCGGGGGCGGCCAGCATCTCCAGCACGCTCTGGTCCAGGCCCAGCAGCGCCGGGAAATAGCCGTACTTGTCGATTTCCCGTTCCAGGCTGGCGGCGTACAGGTCGAGCCGGTGCCGGCCGGTCGATTCCAGTTCGGCCATGCCGGCCGACAGGCTGTAGCGGAAGGCCAGCTGCGACGCGCCCAGCGTCAGCGCCGCAAACAACAGCAGCAGGGCGGCGACGCGGGACAGGGAAAGGGCAGGGAGCATGACATCGGGGGCCGTTCGGATTTCCGGATTATGCCGGCCCCCAGGCATTCCGGCGTCATTTACGCCGGAAAAACCCTGCTGCACCCGTGTCGGTTTGCGCATGCTGCTCCTTGCCGGCCCCTGGCTGCTATGCCGGGGTGGTTTCCCGTTCTTCCTCGGGCAGGGGCAGAACGTCCTCGGACTCGGCCAGCGCAGGGTCGACCGGGTCGATCGCGTTTTCCCACTTGGCCACCACGGTGGTGGCGATCGCATTGCCCAGCACATTGGTCACGGTGCGGCCCATGTCGAGGAAATGGTCCACGCCCATCACCAGCAGCAGGCCGGCTTCCGGCAGGTTGAACATCGGCAGCACCGCGGCGACCACCACCAGCGAGGCGCGCGGCACGCCGGCGATACCCTTGGACGACACCATCAGCACCAGCAGCATGGTGATCTGCTGGCCCAGCGTCAGCGGAATGTTGTAGGCCTGGGAAATGAACAGCGCGGCGAAGGCGGTGTACATCATCGAGCCGTCGAGGTTGAAGGAATAGCCCAGCGGCAGCACGAAGCTGGTGACCTTCTTCTGCACGCCGAACTTGTCCAGTTGCTCCATCAGCTTCGGATAGGCGGACTCGCTGGAGGCAGTGGAAAAACCGATCAGCATCGGATTGCGGATCAGCTTCAGCAGGCGGAAGACGTCGCGGCCCAGCACGCAGTAGCCGGCAAAGATCAGCACCATCCACAGCACTGCCAGCGCGGCGAAGAAGCTGGCCATGTAGCGGCCATAGACCAAAAGCACGCCCAGGCCCTGGGTGGTGATGACGGCGGCCACCGCGGCGAACACGCCTACCGGCGCAAAGCGCATCACGTAGTCGGTCACCTGCAGCATCACATGGCCGATTTCCTGCGTGGTTTTCAACAGGCTGCGGGCGGTGCTGTCATGCAGCTTGCCCAGCGCCACGCCGAAGAACAGCGCAAACACCAGGATCTGCAGGATCTCGTTGTTGGCCATCGACTCGACGATGCTTTTGGGGAAGACGTGGGTCACGAACTGCTTCAGGTTCAGTGCGTTCGTTTTCAGGTCGGTGGCGGTCCCGGCGTCGGGCAGCGGCACATTGACCGCATGGCCGGGCTGGAGCAGGTTGGACATCACCAGGCCGATCATCAGGGAACAGAGCGAAGCGGTAATGAACCAGCCCAGCGCCTTGCCGCCGATGCGGCCCACCGCGCTGGCGTCGCCCATGCCGGCCAGGCCGCCGACCAGCGTGGCCAGCACCAAGGGCGCAATGATCATCTTGATCAGCCGAAGAAAGATATCGGTGACCATCGTGAAATAACTGGCTATCTCCTTGGCCGCCGCCGCATCCGCGGCAAGCGAGTGGCAGAGATAGCCGACTGCAACGCCGGACACCATGGCAATGGCGATCCAGCTGGTAAGTTTGTTCCTTTTCATCGGAGGGTTCCTTTTGCTTCTGGCTGATTGGGACGAATGGGCGGCGCCCGGCCGTCAAGGCCGTTTGCTGACCGCCCTTCTGTTCAGCACGAGACGTGCCAGTCATGGGTGCCTTAATGGAAATGTAAGTTATTGATTAAAAGGGTAAAAATTCAGGTCAGCGATACGCTATCCGGATTCCCGGATAATGCGGCCTCAAGTCGTTCGGAAATCCGGATGGCTTTGTGCCGGAACGGCGTCGCAGGTGAGGAGAGGAAGTTGAACAAAGGCATTGTTATTGCAACGGCGGCGGGTCTGGCCGTGGCGGCCGCCGCCGCACTTTTCCTTGGCCGGTCGGGCGCCGCGGCAGCGTATATCGATCCGTCCGACGCGGCCCTGGTGTCGCGGGGCAAGCCTGTCTATGCTCAACATTGCGCTGCCTGTCATGGCGCCAGCATGGAAGGCCAGCCGAACTGGCGGGAGCGCCGGCCGGACGGCCGCCTGCCGGCGCCTCCCCATGATGCCAGCGGCCACACCTGGCATCACCCGGACGCGGTGCTGGTGGATATCGTCAAGCACGGCCTGGTACCGGGAAAAACCGCGCCCGACGCTTACCAAAGCGACATGCCGGCCTTTGAACGGCTGCTGTCGGACGCCGACGTGCTGGCAGTGCTGGCGTATATCAAGAGTGGTTGGCCGGCGCAGGAGCGAGAGGCGCAAAAGGAAGTCACGCTGCAGCGGCATTAGCTGCCTACGTCGATATTTCTCCCTCCCATTGATCCCTGCGCGTGATGGGTCGGGCAATGCGGTTTCCGTCTGGCTCAGCCCGGCGCACAAGTCAGGACGTTCCGAAAGGCCGGATCAGGCTGCAATGTAGCGTCGTCGCACGTTTTTTTCCAAGCCGCAATTCAGTTGGTCAATGTGCTGCGTCGGCAGGCGACGCGCTGGCGGCGGTTGTGCAAGCGCTTTTCGTATGTTCGTCTGCCTTGCTCGGAAACGGAACGCATTGTCGGTTGTTTCTACTCATGGCGCGCTTTTTCCCCAAACCGCCTGTGAAAGGACCGATATGAACCCGTGTGATCGTTGTGGCCCGCCAGCCTATGAAGCGCGGCGTCAGCCGGTCCCGGTTGTCCCCGGCGACCATGAGCATGGACTGCAGCCGGCGCTCGACGCACCGATCGAGACCTGGCTCGCTCATGTTTTGCATCTGTCCCGCTTGCTGTCGCAGGCGAAGTCGGCTGATGAGGTCGCCTGCTCGAAAGACGCGCTGATCCGGGCCGGGCGGCGTTATGCCCAGCGGCCGTCGGCACCGGTGCGCGATGCGGCAAGTCTGCTGGCCAATCGCAGCCTGGCGGTGGACTTCGCGCGACACGGTTGCCAGGCCGCGGTGTCAAAGCTGGCGGAAGAATTTGCCGGTCTCGATGTCAGGCTGTCCGAATTCGATGTGGTCAGTCCTGACCTGCTGTCGGACCTGTCCTGGGCATTCGGCCATGCGGATGCAACGGATCCGCATGTGGGCCGGGCGCTGCGGGAGCTGGCGGACGAGGCATGCCACCGCCTGCGTGGTGATGCCAACTATTTTTCCGTGGAGCAGAACCGGGATTTGCTGTCAGGCCTGAATCGGTCGGATCCGCTTCAGGCCGAAGCGATCTTGCGGCTTGAGCGAATGCTGGAACAGGCACACCCGCGGCAGCCGCATCAGGAGAAGAGACGAACAACAGAGCAGCGCGACTGTGCCAATCGCGATGCGAGTAACGATCGAGGCAAGGACAACAGCCTGTCAGCAATGAGCGGAAAGCAATTGAGCTGGCATGCGAAGCGGCTGGGCCAGCAACCACAAGATCGGGCAAACCAGCGCGATATGGAGGCGCTGGTGACGTTTCTACTGGAGGTCGGTGAAACCGATGCACGGCTGACCCGGTATAGTTGGCGCGACCTGGCGGGCCTGGCGAATGGCTTGTCGAAGTTCGTCAATGAGAGCCGCGCGGGCAAAGGTCAGTCTGCAATTGCGATCGCAATCTGTTCACGGGGCGATGCCGACGGCCCTGCGCAAGCCAGCGGCGTCGAGGTTTCATTGCTGGTGAATGCGTTGAGCAAGCGTGCGGGGAAATCGGGAGACAAGGAATGCAATGAGGCGTTGTCGCGGCTGGCGCGGGAGGTGAACCGACGGGACCTTGGTGAGCGGCAGTTCAACAGCGTTGCCTTGACAAACCTGGTCAATGGCGTGAGCAAGCGCGCGGGGGAGTCGGGGAACAAGGAATGCAACGAGGCGCTGTCGCGGCTGGCGCGGGAGGTGAACCGACGGGACCTTGGCGAGCGGCAGTTTGACAACGTTGCCTTGACTAACCTGGTCAATGGCGTGAGCAAGCGCGCGGGAGAATTGGGAGACGAGGAATGCAACGAGGCGCTATCCCGACTGGCGCGGGAGGTGAACCGGCGTGACCTTGGCGAGCGGCAGTTTGGCGGTGTGGAACTGACCAACTTGGTCAATGGCGTGAGCAAGCGCGCGGGAGAGTCGGGAGACAAGGAATGCAACGAGGCGCTATCCCGGCTGGCGCGGGAGGTGAACCGGCGTGACCTTGGCGAGCGGCAGTTTGGCGGTGTGGAACTGGCCAACCTGGTCAACGGTGTGCGCAAGCGCGCGGGAGAGTCGGGAGACAAGGAATGCAACGAGGCGCTATCCCGGCTGGCGCGGGAGGTGAGCCGGCGTGACCTTGGCGAGCGGCAGTTTGAAGGTCATCATCTGTCCAACCTGGTCAACGGCCTGAGCAGGCGCGCGGGAGAGTCGGGAGACAAGGAATGCAACGAGGCGCTGTCGCGGCTGGCGCGGGAGGTGTACCGGCGTGACCTTGGCGAGCAGCAGTTTAGCGGTGTGGAACTGACCAACTTGGTCAATGGCGTGAGCAGGCGCGCGGGAGAATCGGGAGACAAGGAATGCAACAAGGCGCTGTCCCGGCTGGCACGGGAGGTGAGCCGGCGTGACCTTGGCGAGCGGCAGTTTGAAGGTCATCATTTGTCCAACCTGGTCAACGGCGTGAGCAAGCACGTAGGAGAGTCGGGCGACAAGGAATGCAATGAGGCGCTGTCGCGGCTGGCGCAGGAGGTGAACCGGCGTGACCTTGGCGAGCGGCAGTTTGGCGGTGTGGAACTGACCAACCTGGTCAATGGCGTGAGCAAGCGCGTGGGAGAGTCGGGAGATAGGGAATGCAACGAGGCGCTATCCCGGCTGGCGCAGGAGGTGAGCCGGCGTGACCTTGGCGAGCGGCAGTTTGAAGGTCATCATCTGTCCAACCTGGTCAATGGCGTAAGCAAGCGCGTAGGAGAGTCGGGCGACAAGGAATGCAACGAGGCACTGTCGCGGCTGGCGCGGGAGGTGACCCGGCGTGACCTTGGCGAGCGGCAGTTCAACGGCGTTGCCTTGACTAACCTGGTCAATGGCGTGAGCAAGCGCGTGGGTGAGTCGGAGGACAAGGAATGCAATGAGGCGCTGTCGCGGCTGGCGCGGGAGGTGAACCGACGGGACCTTAGCGAGCGGCAGTTCAACAGCGTTGCCTTGACTAACCTGATCAATGGCGTGAGCAAGCGCGCGGGAGAGTCGGGAGACAGAGAATGCAACGAGGCGCTGTCGCGGCTGGCGCGGGAGGTGAACCGGCGTGACCTTGGCGAGCGGCAGTTTGAAGGTCATCATCTGTCTAACCTGGTCAACGGCGTGAGCAAGCGCGTGGGAGAGTCGGGAGACAGGGAATGCAACGAGGCACTGTCGCGGCTGGCGCAGGAGGTGACCCGGCGTGACCTTGGCGAGCGGCAGTTTGACAGCATTACCTTGAGCAATCTGGTCAATGGCCTGAGCAAACTGACTCTGGAGCCAGAATGCCGGGAAGCGATCGGCCATGTTGCGCATTATCTCATTCGGGTGGATAAACCGACCCTGCTTGACATCTGCACCGATCTACGGTCTTCCAGTTGCCTGTGCCATGGCTTAAGTCATTGTGCGCAGCATGAGCTCTCCCCCACATTCCAGAACGCTGCACTTAATGCCGAACCCTGCATCGCCGCACTCAAACACATCGCCACCTGCCTGCTGTCTCTGCCGGCCCAGGACTTCAAGCCACCCATCCTGAGCCTGGCCTTGCTGTTGCGTGCGATGCATGTCGTCGGCCTGGCCACGGAAACCCAAGCCCTCGCTTCACACGGCTGGAACCACCTGCAGCATCTGGTTGACAGCGACAGGCTAAAGGGCACGGATATGGAGACCGTCGGGTCACTTAGCATGGCGTTGCTGGACTTGACGCACGGCCGCGTAGAACCGGCGCTGCGCAAAAAGGCGCTGTCCATGCTGGCAAACACCGTGCTGCCCGTCGCCTGGCGCAAGATCGAACTGCGTTCATTGCCACCTAAACCCGGCACCCCGGCCCACACCGACGAAACCGGCACACGTTATCCCGAATACAGCTACTACGCCATCGCGCGTGCTGGCGCCGAAGTAGCCCGCCACTGGACCCGGCGCAATACCGAAGGCAATGACCGCCGCGATCTGGCGGCCCGGCGCCAGCGCCTGCAGACACAAAGCCGCATGGTGTGGGAACGGCTGTGCGCGATCAACAATGGCGATATCTCGCGCGCAAGCTGGAAGATGATTGCCCAGCTTGAGGTCGAGAGCCCGTCCACCATCCTGGATGACTTCGTCACCCGGCACTGGGAGGCCATCAAGGACCAGCCGCCGGCGGCACGCTTTGACTGGCACCGCGTATTCGACGAACTGGGCGGCCCACCTGGTCCGCCGTCACCCGGCAAGGGCATCGTCACGGTGCCGCGCAGCGACTTCGCCGGCAGGACGCCGTCCGGGCCGGTGCCAGAGGCGCGCTACAGCATCCTGGCGCGGTTGAGTGCAGGCGCGCTGCCGCTGCTGCAGGTTGACCTGCCGACGACATTGACGCCCTTCCTGCTCGGCCGCGCCGTGCATCACCAGGGCGTGGCCTACCGGGTCGATGTCACCGGCGGCAGCGGCATGAAGCCGCAACGCGCCCGCATCGAACAAGCCTTCGCCAGCACGGAAGAGGGCCAGGCAGAGCGGCGCGAGGATACGCCGGGCCGGCTTTACGCGCTGCGGGTGACCGACACCGGCGCCGGCACCGACTTCGCGCGGTTGATGGAATCGCTGTTTCCCTACACGGAAGCGTATTACTACTTCCAGCGCGCATTGATGAGCTCGCCCCCCGCCATCGCCGCCGTCCATGGGCCGGCAGCGCATGTGCTGGAAGGCACCTTCCGCATGGCGGTGCTGCCGGATTGCCGGGCAGGCGAACATCCATTCCGGCTGCGCGACAGGGACGGCAACCCGATCGCCCTGCAACCCCACGACGGCATGGGCTTCATCCGCGAAAGCGTGGCGCGACGCTTTGCCTGGTATGCGGAATTGACCGATGCGCAGCGCCAGCCGTTCGGCGGCCGGGAGTCGCGAGCTAATCTGCCGCCGGACGCATTGCAGCACTATCGCGGCGAACCGAATGTGGCCAGGGAACTGGCCGGCAAGCTGCCTGATGACGGCGACCAGGTGCGGCTGTACCGGGCGCTGACCCAGGGCGAGAAAGGTAAGGGCCAGATCGCCAAGGCGGTGCCGTCGGCGGGAAGCCAGGTGGTGCTGCCGGCCAGCAAGCCGGTGGCCAACCATGTGCTGTTGGGCCGCGCGCCGTATGAAAGCGCCAAGCTGCAGCCGGTGGCCGACGGGCAGGTTCGGCGCGGAGACGATGCCACCGCGCGCTTTCTGGACCACAGTCCCTGGCTGCAATACAGCTTTGTGTGCCGTGGCCCGCAACAGGCGCTGTCGTTCTTCAAGGGCGGTCTGCTGGTGGTGCCGGATGCGCAGTGGCCTACTGAATATGCCGAGCGCGAGCTGGTGTTCTCGGCCGAGGATGAAAAAAGCCGCAGCGGCTGGCGCGACGGCAAGGCGCGTCATCGTGAAGAAGCGCACCTGGACTGTCCGGCGATGCTGGCCATTACCGAAGCCTTTGGCCCGGGTTCCTGCGTGGCGGTGCCGCTGGCGCTGCAAAAAGCCATGGGCGGCGACTATGACGGCGACGATGTACTGGTGATGTCGGGCCTGCCTGCGCTGCATGGGCTGGTGAGCCAGCATCAAGCCGGCCATGTGGCGCCGGAACTCAAGCTGCCCAAGACACACACGCCGGCGTACCGGGAGGGGCGCTATGTTCTGGGCCGTGCGGCGCAGATTGCAGCCACGCGATTGAACGTGCTGGGCCGCTACACGGTGCTGCAGCGACGGCTGCTATTGCTGCCGCAAGCGCAGCAACAGGCGCTGGCGCAGCAGGTGCTGGGAGCACTGTGCCAGGAAGGCGTGAACAAGGAGTTGGCAGGGCAGATCGAGACACTGCTGGAGAAGCACCAGCCAGCGCAAGCCGAAGCGCAAACGCTGCTGGGGGTGCTCGACAGTCGCGCCGCGACCAGCCATACCGAGCAGGCCAGGGCGTGGTTTGGCGGCCTGGCAGAGGATGTGCGTCGGCTCGTTGGCATGGCCGTGTCAAGGGCACAGCCCGATGCACTGGCCATGCTGCTGCCATCCCGGCCCGTGCCTGGCGAGGCCAGTGAGCGGCTAAGCCTGTGGCTGGCGCATCTGCCCTGGGCCGGGCCGGCCTTGCCGGAGGAAATAGTGCAGGCGTATTTGAATGGCGACGCTCGCACGGGCCTGGAACGGCTGCTGATGCTAGGGATCAAGGCAGGCGAGGATGCCTACAAGTCCGACACGGGGGTGCGGCTGTTCGACCGTATCGCTCGAAAGCTTGAGCGGCTGTACGGCGAGCACCAGGTATCGGCGCTGGTGCCGTATTCGAGGGCAACGATGGGGCTGCTGGCGCGCGGGCAGTTCGATGGCGCCACTGCGCGGCAGTATCGGGAGGCGTTGCGCGAGACGCCCAATCTGGCAGGCGTGGTGATGCGGGAAATGCTGGGGCAGTGGCTGGACAGGGAAGCTGCGCCGGATACGGGGGCGCAGACGGGGCGCGCGTTGGCACAGCGAGAAGCGCGGGAACATGGGCGGGAGCGCGTCCATGAGAGGGCGGACAGTGCGCCGCGCGCGAACAAGCGCAAACGGGAAGAGCCCGAGGAACACCGAGTACGCCAGCGCGTTGACACCGACGGAACTGCCGCGCCGCGCGCCGCAAATGCGGGTGCCGGGAACAGCCGTGCGCTGTCAGCTAGGCAGCAGCAGTAAGGCTGCGTGGCGCAGCTAAATGCTGCTGTTTGCAAGCTCGTAACCTGCCCCAAGTTTGAGGTCTCTTAGTCCGGACGGCGTTTCACCGACCAATGTCTATCCACGTCGCGGCGAATCCGGCCGATTGCCCGACTTGTCGGTGCGGCGCAAGGAGACGATGATGAGCACCGACGCGAACCGGCAACTGGCCAGGCGCGGCTACGCCATGTTCATGAAGGGCGATATCGAGGGCGTGATCGGCCTTTGCGCCGAGGACATTGCCCGGGTTAGCCCGAAAACGAACCGATATCCTTTTCAGGCAGCTTTCACGGCAAGGCCGAGGTAGGCCGGTTTTTCCGGCTGATGTTTGAGACCATTGAAACATCACATGGCCGAATTCCTGCGTGGTTTTCAACAGGCTGCGGGCGGTGCTGTCATGCAGCTTGCCCAGCGCCACGTCGAAAAACAGCGCAAACACCAGGATCTACGGGATCTCGTTGTTGGCCATGGACTCGACGATGCTCTTGGTGAAGACGTGGGTCACGAACTGCTTCAGGTTCAGTGCGTTCGTTTTCAGGTCGGTGGCCGGCGAGAGGCGTGCCAGGACGCGGCACAGGAGGGCGCCTCCAAGGCATTGAATCTTTCGAGAAAAAAATTACGCAGGCTCGGCATTGTCTGGTTTTTACGATTAATGGACCGTCTCTGCATTCGAAAATCCGGATGGTGTCAACCGACCAAGTCCCTGGTTGCGGACGTGCCCGACCGGCGCGGGCCGGCCCTGGCGGCAGCCGAGGGCAGGGCACATGCCTATGCATTTTATTTCCTATGAGAAATAAACTTGGTTGCTTTGAATGCGTGCTTGAGAGTAATGTTTCTCATGATTACTATGTTCCTCGGGACGCTGTTCCCCCGACGCTACAGGCGCCATCCAGGGCGGCCTGCCCGCCCGCGCCGGGCCGAGAGGAAAGAGGAAGACCTTGTCTCACGCACACCATGCGCCGCGCCGCGGTGCCGGCTTCAGCCTCATCGAACTGATGGTTGCCGTCGCTATCGCCGCCATCCTTGCGGCGGTGGCCGTGCCTTCTTATAGTGAATACGTCATGCGCGGCAGGATACCCGAGGCGACCAACGGCCTGAGCGCCCTGCGCGTGCAACTCGAGCAGTATTACCAGGACAACCGCACTTATGTCGGCGCCTGCGCCAGCGGCACGGTGGCGCCGCTGCCCGGCGGCGTGAACTTCACCTTCAGTTGCCCGACCCTGACCGCGACCGCCTTCACCGCCCAGGCGAGCGGCACGGGCAGCATGGCCAACTTCGTCTATACGGTCAATGAATCCAATGCGCGGCAGACCACCCGGGTGCCGAATACAGGCTGGGGCAGCACGCCCGCGGCCTGCTGGATCGTGCGCAAGGGCGGAGGCTGCTGATGCGGCGCCGGCAGCGCGGGCTTTCCTCGATCGAGCTGATGATGGGTGTGGCCATCATGGCCATCCTGCTGGCCGGCGGCCTGCCTTCCTTCCAGGCCTGGATCCAGGGCATGCGGCTGCGCGCCACTGCCGAGTCGGTGATCAGCGGCCTGCAGATCGCCAGGGCCGAAGCCCTGAAGCGCAATGCGCGGGTTCGGCTGACGCTGGGCGACAGCGACGGCAATCCGGTCTGGCGCGTCGGCTGCGTCAACGTCAGCCCCGACTGCCCGGCCCAGATACAGAGCCGGCCGTTGGAGGGCGGTGGCGGGGTGCGCCTCGGCGCCGATGCCACGCCGGTATCGAGCCCGCCGCCGGCTTCGGCGTTTGTCGTCGCGCTGCGCGCGGGCGCCGGCCTGCCCGGCGACGTCACCTTCGACGGCTTCGGCCGCATGCCGGCATCCGCCGCCGGCGTCGACATCGCCCGCATCGACATCATGAGCGCGGTTTCCGGCGCCGCGCGGCGCCTGGTGATCGCGGTCGGAGGCGGACAGTTCCGGCTGTGCGACCCGGCGCTCAGCGCCGCCAGCAGCGCGCAAGGCTGCTAGGGAGAACGGCAAATGGCGATGCGCAAACAGCAGGGCGGTCTGCTGATCGAGAACCTGGTGGCCCTTCTCATCTTCTCGGCTGGACTGATGGGCATGATCGGCCTGCTGGGCGTGGCCTACAAGCAGGTCGCCGACGCCAGGCATCGCAACGAGGCAAGCATGCTCGCCAACCAGGTGCTGGGCCAGATGTGGCTGGACGACAAGTCCAACGCCGCGCTGCGCGCCAACTATGCCAGCCCCGACGGACCCAAGTTCCTTGCCTGGCGCTCGGCGGTGGCGGGCACGCTGCCGCAGGCCGCCGAGCATGCGCCCACCGTGGCCGTGGGCGCGGACAACCTCGTCACCGTCACCGTGCAATGGCGCCTGCCCGGCAAGGCCGTCGCGAACCGCTACACGGTGTCGGCCTCCATCCATCCCTAGCGCGAAAGGTCTTATGCATTCGTATGGCGTTGCAGCGCAGCGCGGATTCAGCGCGGTGGAAATCATGGTCGGGCTTGCGATGGGCATGTTCGCCGTGGCGGCCATCCTGCAGTCGCTCAGCATGTTCGAAGGACCGCGCCGCGCGCTGACGGCCGGCTCGGACATGCAGGCCAGCGGCGCCCTGGCCCTGTTCAGCGTGGAGCGCGAGATCCGCATGGCCGGGCATGGCCTGGCGCTGCCCGCCGCGCTGGGATGCAGGCTCAACAGCGCTTACCAGGGCGCAGCGCCGGCAGCGCCGTCGCCGCTTGCCGGGCCACCGGCGCTGCAGCCGCTGCGCATCGTCAAGGGCGCCGGCGGTCTGCCCGACACCGTGCAGGTCCTTTATGGCGAACGCTACGGCGTACCGTACCGCATCGTGACCGACCATCCGCCCCAGGCTGCCAACTTCTTCCTCAACACCGTGCTCGGCATCACGCCGGGCGACATGATGATCGCGTTCGAGCCCGGCAAGGACTGCACCCTGCTGCAGGTGACCGATGTGCCCGGCAACGGCGGCCAGACCGGCAGCGTGCAGATCCACCATGCCAGCGGCAAGAGCCCATGGAATCCGCCCGGCGGCCAGAACATCTTTCCGCCCGGCGGCTACACCACCGGCGGCATGCTGTTCAACCTCGGCAGCCTCGCCATCCACACCTATTCGATCGGGGCCGGCAACACCCTCGAGCTGGCCCGCTTCAGCGCCGCCGACAACGCAAGCCAGCGGCAGCAGCTGTTCGGCAACGTGGTCAGCCTGAAGGCGCAGTACGGCTTCGACACCCGCGCCGTCAGCGCCGACGCGCAGGTCGATACCTGGAGCGACGTGATGATGGACGCCGACGGCAATGGCGTAACCGGCGACAGCGGCGACATCGCGCGCCTCTACGCGGCCCGCATCGCGCTGGTGGCCCGCAACGCGCAGGCGGAACGGCCGGGCGCCGGCGGCGCCTGCGACCACTACACCCGTACCCCGGCGGCGCTGCGACGGCCGACATGGACTGCCGCCGATCCGCGGACCGGCGCGCTGGCCGAGCTGGCCATCGATGTCAGCAGGAATCCCGACGGCTCGGCCAATACTGCCTGGCAGTGCTACCGCTATGCGGTGTTCCAGACCATCGTCCCGATGCGCAACCTGGTCTGGAGCAAGCCGTGAAGCGGCTCCCTCGCAGGCCGCAGCCGCGGAATCAGCACGGCATTGCGCTGGCGATTGCCATGATCGTGCTGGTCATCATGACCATGGGCACGCTGGCCATGGTGCGCTCGATCGACGCCGGCAACCTGGTGGCCGGCAACCTGTCGTTCAAGCAGGGCGCGACCGCCGCCGGCGACATCGGCGCCGAGGCGGCGATTGCCTGGCTGGAAGCCAGGATAGGCAGCGCCGAGCTGTACCAGGATGCCGCCGCCAGCGGCTACTACGCCACCAGCATGGATGCGCTGGACATGAGCGGCGGCGCCAACGATCCGACCGCGGCGCGGGTGGACTGGGACTTCAACGGCTGCCAGGGCGCGCCGGCGGCCAGCTGCATCACGCCGTCGCCGCCCATCGACGCCGGCAACGGCAATACGGTGAGCACCGTGATCCACCGCCTGTGCGCGCAGCCGCTCGATCCGAACGGCACGCAGAACAGTTGCGCCAATGCCCTGCAGTCCGGCGACGCCAGCGCCAAGCGCGGCGAACTGAAATACGGCGACGACAAGCGCTTCGGCGGACAGCCTGCCGAGTACTACCGCATCACCGCGCGGGTGAAGGGACCGAAGAACACGGTCAGCCTGATCGAAACCGTCGTCAACTTCTGAGGCGGCCCGTCCGCCGGAAACAGGAATAACCCATGATGAAACTGACCAGCAGCCTGCGCGGCGGAAGGCGGCGAAGCGAAACGTGCGAAAAGCGAGGCCAGTCCGGTAGCACCGACAAGCCCAGGATGGTCTCCTGGGCGCAGGCCGCCATACCGGACTGGACCGTTTACTCGCGCGTTGCAGCTGCCGGCCAATCTGCCGCGCAGGCGCCTGAGGCGCGTGGCGCGCGCCATGCCCGCGGCTGGCCGCGGCCGTCCCTGCTGCTGGTCCTGGCGCTATGCATTCCCGTGCCGGGCGCGGCCGCGCTGGCCGACCTGGCCAGCGTGCCGATGGCGGCGGCGTCGCCGTCGTCGGTCAAGCCCAACATCCTGTTCATCATGGACGATTCGGGCAGCATGTCCTGGACCTACATGCCGGACGCCGCCGGCGACTTCCGCGGCGCCTACGGCTACGCCAGCAGCCAGTGCAACAGCGCCTACTACAACCCGACGGTGACCTACTTGCCGCCGCTCGACGCCGGCGGCGCCAGCTATCCGAATGCCCGCTTCAACGCCGCGTATTCCGACGGCTTCGACGCCAGCTCGCCGGTGGTGGACCTGGGCAGCAGGTTCGTGGTCAACCGTTTCGTGCCGGAAGCCGCGAACGGCTGGTATGCCAGCTACGGTTCCTACACCCGCTATTCCTACGGCGCCACCGCAGCCTATTACTACGATTACTCCGGCAGCCAGACCGCCAGGACCTACAACGACACCCGCTCGGCCTTCTACAAGGAATGCGCCACCGCCATCAATGCCGACGACCGGGTCAACGGCGTGCGGGTCAGGACGCTGTTTACCCTCAAGACCGTCGGCGCCACCTCGGGGCCGGGCAATACCGACGAGCGCCAGAACTTTGCCAACTGGTACAGCTATTACCGCACCCGCATGCTGGCGATGAAGACCGCGGCTACCCGCGCCTTCGCTGCGGTCAGCGGCAACTACCGGGTCGGCTACCTGAGCATCAACAACAATACCGGCGCCGACTTCCTGAACCTGGGCGACTTCAGCGGCAGCCAGAAGCAATCCTGGTTCGCCCGCGTCGGCGCCGCCGTGCCTTACAGCGGCACGCCGCTGCGGTCGGCCCTGTCGACCGCAGGGCTGATCTATGGCGGCAGGATGAACGGGGAGAGCCTCAACGGCAGCCGGGTGACCGATCCGATCCAGTATTCCTGCCAGCAGAATTTCGCCATCCTTTCCACCGACGGCTACTGGAACACCGGCAACGACAGCGGCTGCTCGGGCCAGGGCGGCAGCGGCTGCATGCTGGACCGGCGCAGCGATGTCGGCGACCAGGACGGCGCTTCCACGGTGCCGCGCCCACTGCAGGACAGCCTGAAGAAGGCCAACACCCTGGCCGACGTCGCCATGTATTACTACACCCAGGACCTGCGCACGCCGGCGCTGCAGAACTGCACCGGCGCGCTCGGCGCGGGCGCGGCGCCGGTCTGTGCCGACAATGTGCCGGGCACCGGCGCCGACACTGCTTCGCAGCAACACATGACGACCTTCACGCTGGGGCTGGGCGTCAACGGCACGCTGCAGTACAGCGAGGACTACCTGTCCGGCGGCTCGTCCGACTTCAACGGACTGGTCCAGGGAACCCGGCGCTGGCCCGATCCGGTCGCCGACGAGGGGCCGGCGCGGATCGACGACCTCTGGCATGCCGCGGTGAACGGACGCGGCAGCTACTTCAATGCCGCCAGTCCCGAAAGCCTCTACCTTGGCCTGCGCAAGGCGCTGGCCGGCGTCAGCGCGCGCACCGGCGCCTCGTCGGCGGCCGCGACCAGCAACCTCGAGCCGGTGTCCGGCGACAATTTCGTGTATTCCGCGCTGTACCGCACCGTGAGCTGGGACGGCGACCTGCAGGCCAGGACCATCAACGCCGCCACCGGCGCGGTCGCCGCCACGCCGCTCTGGTCGGCCCAGGCCCTGCTGGACGGCAACGTGTCCGCCTTCGCCGACGCCAGGACCATCCATACCTTCGACGCCGGCAGCGCCACCCGGCTCAAGCCCTTCACCTGGGACAGGCTGTCCGGCGCCGAGCGCGAGCACTTCAGCAACCTGTGCGCGGCCGGCAAGCTGTCGCAATGCGCGACGCTGGGCAGCGACGAGCGCGCCGCGCTTTCGGGAGCGAACCTGGTGGCGTTCCTGCGCGGGCAGAAGGGCAGGGAGAACATCGCCAGCAATGAAAGCCGGCTCTACCGCAGCCGCGAGCATGCGCTGGGCGACATCGTCGGTTCGCAGCCGGTCTATGTGAAGGCGCCGCCGTTCGCCTATGCCGACGACAACTATGCAACCTTCCGCGCCGACAACCGCAATCGCGCGGCGACCGTGTACGTCGGCGCCAACGACGGCATGCTGCATGCGTTCGACGGCGACACCGGCCGCGAACGCTGGGCCTATGTCCCGCCCATGGCGCTGCCCAGCCTGTACCGGCTGGCCGATCAGAACTACAGCGCCAACCATGCCTATTTCGTCGACGGCTCGCCGACAGTGGGCGACATCTGCCCGAACGCCCCGGCCAGCGCCTGCGCGGCGGGAGAGTGGAAAAGCATCCTGGTCGGCGGCATGAACAGCGGCGGCCGCGGCTACTATGCGCTGGATGTAACCGACCCGGCCAATCCCAGGGCGCTCTGGAATTTCTCGGTGGCCAACGACCAGAACCTGGGCCTGACCTTCGGCAACCCGGTCATCACAAAGCGCCGCAACGGCACCTGGGTGGTTGTGTTCACGTCGGGCTACAACAATGTGTCGCCGGGCGACGGCCGCGGCTATCTGTATGTGCTCAACGCCCATACCGGCGAGCTGCTGAAGAAGCTGGCCACCGGCGCCGGCGACACCGCCACGCCCAGCAACCTTGCCAGGATCAATGCATGGGTGCCGACCACCACGTCCAACAGCGCCGACCGCTTCTATGGCGGCGACATGCTGGGCAAGGTGTGGCGCTTCGACATCGACGACACCACGCCGCCGGCGGGCAGCGAGGCTTTCCTGCTGGCGGAACTGGGGCTGGTGAACGGAGCGGGAATCCAGCCCGTGACCACACGTCCGGAACTGGCCGAGGTGGCGGTGGGCGGGCTGCGCTACATGATCGTCAATGTCGGCACCGGCCGCTATCTGGGCGAGAGCGACCTGGCCGACACCAGCGTGCAGTCAATCTATGCGCTCAAGGATACGCTGTCCGACGCCGGCCTGGGACTGGTGCGCAGCGGCGGCAAGCTGCTTAACCGCACGGCGCGTGCATCGGCCGACGGCAGCACTCGCACCGTCGCCAACGCTTCGGCCGCGCTGGACTGGTCGGTCAAGTCGGGCTGGTACATGGATCTGCTCACCCCCGGGGAACGCGTCAGCGTCGACATGCAGCAGCAACTCGGACTGCTGACCGTCGCGGGCAACGTGCCCAGCAACGACGCCTGCACACTGGGCGGCTATGCCTGGCTGTACAACCTGGACAACCGCACCGGCTCCTTCGCCAAGGGTGCGGTCAATGAGGCGGTGGGGGTGCGTCTGGGCAGCAATGCGCTGGCGGCCGGCGTGCGCGTGACCAGGCTCACCACCGGCAAGACAGTGACCGTCGTCACTGACACCGGCGGCGGCATTTCCACGGTGGACAACCCGGGCACGGGCGCCGGCAACCGTGTCGCGCGCCGGGTATCGTGGCGCGAACTGACCGATTGAGCCCGCGCCCGGTCCATGCCCTTCAGGCGCGCTTGCCCTGCGCCTTGCGGCGGCGCGCGGCCGCCACGCCCACGAGGCCCATGCCCAGCAGCGCGACAGTGGCCGGCTCCGGCACTTGCGCGGCGCGGGCCGCCAGCCTGGCCTGGTCGGTGTCGGTGGTGAAGGAATAGCTGCCTTCGCCGAGCGCCTTGCCGTAGGTGCCGTCGCCGAAGGTCAGGGTCAAATTGGTGAACAGGTCGCCGACCGGGGCTGCATTGCCCAGCGCCACGGCGTTGGAGTAATTGGCAGTGATGGCGCCGCTGAAGTTGCTGAATCCGGCGAAATTGAGGCCGGTGCTCGAACCCGCGGTCCCGATGCGGGTGCCGCAGAAGGCATTGTTGGTGCCGCAGATGTCGAACACGGTATCGCCTTCGCGACCGTCGAGTGTCAGGCTCAGCAGGCCATAATTGCCGCCGGAGATGTTGAAGTTCAGATCCCAGGCATTGCTAATGGACGTGTTGCCGCTCACGGAAAGAGTGAAGTCGGAATTGGCTCCGGGATTGTTGAACAGGGTCGCGCTTCCGCTGCTGTAGATCCAGAACGTGGTGTCAGTCCAGGTCTTGGCACCGCTCCCGCCCTCGGCGCCGTTGCTCTGAATCCAGGTGGCGGTCACCCGCATTCCCGCCATGTCGCTGCCGCTCACATCGGCGTCGACTGCGAGCGTGGAGTAGATCGTGCCGGTGGTGGTGGTCTGGGTGATGATGGCGCCATGGGCGGCGCCGGCGGAGGCGATCGCGATCGTAGCGGCGAAGGCTGTCTTGGCGAAGCTGGCGGTCAATTTTTTCATTGTCATTTCCTGATGTCGTTATGCGTCGATTTGAGTGGTTTGGTTGGATACTGGCGAATCATTTGTATATGAGCAACGTTTATGCCAGGAAATTAAAGTTATTTAAAAACAATGATTTAAGTAAATATTACAAATTTGTAACTAAGTTTCTTTTAGACAATTGTAAAGTTTCCTGACACTAATCCAGTTGGTCCGCTGACCACAGCGTTGCTATTCTGCAACTCGCCCCAAGTTTGACTTCTCTCAGTCCGAACGCGGCATGCCAGCCTAATGTCTATCCACGTCGCCGCGAATCCGGCCGATTGCCGGATTTGTCGACGCGGCGCAAGGAGACGATGATGAGCACCGAAGCGAACCGGCAACTGGCCAGGCGCGGCTACGACATGTTCATGAAGGGCGACATCGAAGGCGTGATTGGCCTTTGCGCCGAGGACGTTGCCTGGGTCAGCCCGAAAACCGAACCGATTTCCTTTTCAGGCAGCTTTCACGGCAAGGCGGAAGTTGGCCGGTTCTTCCAGCTGATGTCCGAAACCATTGAGTTCGAGCGCTTCGAGCCGCAGTGCTTCATTGCTGACGGCGACAAGGTTGCCGTGAGCGGCATGTCGCGCGGCAAGGTGCTGGGAAATGGCGCGAAGTTCGACGATGCCTGGGTGCATATTTTCACGATGAAAAACGGCAAGATCGCCCGTTTCGAGCAATACAACAACTCGGCAAGCTATGTCGCCGCACTGTCGGCGCCGATGCTCAACAACGAAGACATGGCGGGCGCGGTCTGAATGCGAGGCTGCTTTCTATGGCTGCGCCTGGTCAGAGAACAGTTCGAAGAGCACGTTGCGCAGCCAGATGTTTGCCGGGTCCTTGTGGAACCTGGCGTGCCAGAACAGGTTGATGCCGATGTCCGGCAGCGGCACCGGATGCGGCAGGTAGCGCAGGTCGAACGGCGCCAGGCAGGCCTGCGCATATCGTTCCGGAACGGTGGCCACCATGTCGGTGCTGGACAGGATGTGGCCCAGCGCAACGAAGTGCGGCACGGTCAGCACCACCTTGCGGGCGATGCCGCGCCGCTGTATCGATTCATCCACCGTGGCATGCCCGGTGCCATCGGCCACCACGACCACATGGCTGGCCGCGGCGAATGCTTCCATCGAGATCGCCTCCCGGTCCAGCGTATGGCCCTTGCGGAACATGCAGACATAGCGCTGCCGGAACAGGCCGCGCTGGAAAAATCCTGACTTCAACTGCGGCAGCAGCCCCAGCGCGAGGTCCACATGCCCTGCCTGCAGCGCATCGGCCAGGTTGGTTTCCCGGTTGCGCACCGTGCTCACGGTGACGGCTGGCGCCAGCTGCGCAAGCCGTGTCATCAGGCGCGGCAGGAAGTAGATCTCGCCGATGTCGGTCATTGCCACCGTGAATTTCCGGTTGCTGGCGGACGGGTCGAAATCGGTCTTGCGGTTCAGTGCGTCATGCAGCGCGCCCAGCGCATAGGCCACGGGCTCGGACAGTTCGATGGCGTAGGGCGTGGGCTCCATGCCGCGCGAGGTGCGCAGGAACAGCTCGTCATTCATCAGCCGGCGCAGTCGCGACAGCGCATTGCTGACCGCCGGCTGGGTCAGTCCCAGCTGCGCGGCAACCGCTGACACGCTCTTCTCGGTGAAAAGCTGGTGGAACACGATCAGCAGGTTCAGGTCGACGTCTTTCAGCTGCATGGCTATTCATGAAATCAATACAATGGATTCACCGGATTTTATTCGTTTATTTTACTTCCCTGCCTATAATCGCCCAACGCAAGCCAGGGGATCGTCCATGAAACTGCTCGTGCAGCCAGCCAACCGAGTCATCGAAGCCAGTCCTGGCGCCAACCTGCTGGCCACGCTGCGCGAGCACGGCGTCGCTGTCTCCTACAGCTGTACCGCCGGCCGCTGCGGCACCTGCCGCTGCAGGGTCAGCGCCGGCAGCGTGCAGGACACCGGGCGCCAGTCCAGGATCACCAGTCCCGGCGAAGGCGAGTACGTGCTGGCCTGTACCAGCGTGCTGAGCGAGGACTGCACGATCGAGATACCGGAGCCGGACGAGATCGTGACTCATCCGGCCCGCATCCTGAAGGCCACCGTGCTGGCGATCGATGCACTGTCCCACGACATCTTGCGGCTGCGCCTGAAGCCGGCCAAGCCGCTGGCATTCTCGCCCGGCCAGTACGCCAGCCTGCAGTTCACGCCGGCCCATGTGCGGCCCTATTCGATGGCCGGCCTGCCGCAGGACGATGAACTCGAATTCCATGTGCGGCTGGTGCCGGGCGGACGGGTGACCCGTCATATCGCCACCGAACTCAGGCCCGGCGACGCGGTGCGGGTCAGCGGCCCGCTGGGCACCGCCTACCTGCGCACGAAGCATCGGGGGCCGATGCTGTGCGTGGCCGGCGGCACGGGCCTCGCGCCGGTGCTGTCCATCGTGCGCGGCGCGATCGCTGCCGGCATGCGCGATCCGATCCACCTGTACTTCGGCGTGCGCACGCCGCAGGACGTGTATTACGCCGACCGGCTGGCCGCGCTGGCCGATAACCACGCCAACCTGCATGTGCATGTCGTGGTTGCCAGCGGCGGCGAGGGTACCGTGCGGCGCGGCCTGGTCACCGAGGCGGTGGCGCAGGACTGGGCCAGCCTGGCAGACTTCCGCGCCTACCTGTGCGGCGCGCCGGCCATGGTGGAAGCGGCGGCGCTGCTGGTCAAAGCCCGTGGCATCACTGCAGACAAGCTGCATGCCGACGCGTTCTACCCGGCGCTCGACTAGAACAGACCATCAACAAGGAGACAGCATGGGCGACATGCCGGCGGTATTTCCAACGGACCCGACCTGGGAAGGCGATGGCAGCAGCCGCATCCCGTTCTGGGCCTACACCGATGAAGCGCTGTACAGGAAGGAGCTGGAGCGCTTCTTCTACCAGAGACACTGGTGCTATGTCGGCCTGGAGGCCGAGATCCCGAACCCGGGCGACTTCAAGCGCACCGTGGTCGGCGAGCGCTCGGTGATCATGGTGCGCGATGCCGATGGCGGCATCAATGTGGTGGAAAACGTCTGCGCCCATCGCGGCATGCAGTTCTGCCGCAAGCGGCACGGCAACCAGACCGAATTCGTCTGTCCCTACCACCAGTGGAACTACAGCTTGAAGGGCGACCTGCAGGGCGTGCCGTTCCGGCGTGGCGTGAAGCAGGACGGCAAGGTGCAGGGCGGCATGCCGAAGGAGTTCAACACCGCGGAGCACGGCCTGAACAAGCTGAAGGTGGCTGCCCGCGGCGGCGTGGTGTTCGCTTCCTTCGACCACGACATCGAGACGCTGGAAGACTTCCTCGGGCCGGACATCCTGCATTACTTCGACCGCCTGTTCAACGGCCGCAAGCTGACCATCCTCGGCTATAACCGCCAGCGCATACCGGGCAACTGGAAGCTGATGCAGGAAAACATCAAGGACCCGTATCATCCCGGCCTGCTGCATACCTGGTTCATCACCTACGGCCTGTGGCGCGCCGATAACAAGTCGCAGCTCATCATGGATGAGCAGTACCGCCATGCCGCGATGATCTCCACCCGTGGCAGCGGCGGCGCCAAGTCCGAGGTCACGGCCGGCGTCACCAGCTTCAAGGAAAGCATGGAGATTCAGGACAAGCGCCTGCTCGACATCGTGCCCGAGCCCTGGTGGCAAGGGCCGACCGCGGTGATGATGACGCTGTTTCCGAGCGTGATCTTCCAGCAGCAGGTCAACAGCGTGTCGACCCGCCACATCCAGCCCAACGGCACCGGCTCCTTCGACTTCGTCTGGACCCATTTCGGCTTCGAGGACGACACGCCGGAAATGACCGAGCGCCGGCTGATCCAGGCCAACCTGTTCGGCCCGGCCGGCTTCGTCTCGGCCGACGATGGCGAGGTGATCGAATTTTCGCAGAGCGGCTTCGAGCAGAAACCCTTCCACCGCGCGCTGGCCGAACTGGGCGGCTACGACTGCGGCAACACCGACCACATGGTGACCGAGACGCTGATCCGCGGCATGTACCACTACTGGCGCAAGGTGATGGAGGTCTGACGATGGAAAACACGATGATGGAAAACCCGGCGATCACGACGCAGGTCTGGCTGGCCCTGGTGCAGCTGCATGCCGACTATGCGGCAGCGGTCGACCGCGAGGACTGGGATGCCTGGGTGGACTTCTTCACGGAAGACTGCGTCTACAAGGTGCAGCCGCGCGAGAACCATGAGCGCGGCTTTCCGCTTGCCACGCTGGCGCTCCTGAGCCGCAACATGCTGAAGGACCGCGCCTACGGCATCAAGGAGACCCTGTTCCACGATCCGTATTACCAGCGCCACGTGGTCGGCCTGCCGCGCATCCTGAAGGCCGATGGCGACGTGATCGAGGCCGAGGCCAACTACTCGGTGTTCCGCACCAAGCTCGGACAGGAGACCACCGTGTTCAATGTCGGCCGCTACATCGACCGCATCCGGATCACGCCCGAGGGACTGAAGCTCGCATCGCGCCTGTGCATCTATGACACCGAGATGATTCCCAATTCACTGATTTACCCGATCTGAGGTCACCATGGCAGAAAACTGGATTGACGTAAGCGCAGAAGATGACGTGCCGCAGGAGGATGTGATCGGCGTGGAAACCCAAGGCCGCGACATCGCGCTCTACAGCGTGGAAGGGCAGGTCTATGCGAGCGACAACATCTGCACCCATGGCCATGCGCGGCTGTGCGATGGCTTCCTCGATGGCTTCGAGATCGAATGCCCGCTGCACCAGGGTACCTTCGACATCCGCAACGGCCGCGCCATGTGCGCGCCGGTGACGGAAGACATCAAGGTCTACCCGGTGAAGATCGAAGGCGGCCGGGTGTTCGTCGACCTCGGCTGAAGGCAGGCCAGGCCGCTCTAGCGGCTCAATCCGCGCGCCGCCACCGGCCACACGCATTCCACCTTGCCATCGCGGATGCCGACCAGTTCATCGTACAGGTTCAGCGTCGGATCGCAGTGGCCGGGGACCAGCAGCAGCTGATCGCCCAGCCCGGGCCGGGCCGCGGCGTCGTCGCATTCCACGATGCCGTGCTCGTCGTTGGCGGCGACATAGCGCAGTGCGCGGCTTTCTCCCTGCCAGACCAGAGGCAGGCCCGAGTCCACCGCCATCGACTTCAGGCCGGCATCCAGCACCACCCGCGTCGCCGGCGCCACGCTCATCACGGTGGAAGCGATGAACAGGCTGTGGCCGAAGCCGGTGGCCGGGTCCCATTCATTGCGGCCATAGTCGCCGTCCATGAAGACATACGAGCCGGGCTGTATTTCGGTATAGACGCCGCTGGCAAGGTCGAACTCGACGCTGCCGGTGCCGCCGCCGGTCACCACTTCGCAGGCCGCGCCGGCCGCCTGCAGCCGCGCCACCACCGCGCCGGTGCGTCCGGCCGCCTGCGCGGCCGCCTCGCGCCGCTCGGCCCGCGTGCGCCGGTGCTGCGCGCCGCCATGGTAAGCCTGCAGGCCGCCGAAACGCAGCATGGGGTGCATGGCGATCTGTTCGACCAGGCGCAGCGCGGCGTCGGCATCGGCCACGCCGCAGCGACCCTGGCCGACATCGATCTCGACGAACACGGTCACCGAAGCCTCTGCCTCCCCGCAGGCCTGCGCCAGCGCCGTCACCTGCCGCGCATCGTCGACGCAGACGCTGATGCGGGCATGCCGCGCCAGCGCAGCCAGCATGCGCGCCTTGGCCGGGCTGGCGAGTTCATTGCTGATATGAACGTCGCCAATGCCGGCGCGCACGAAGGGCAGGGCTTCGCTGACCTTCTGGCAGCAGACGCCGACCGCGCCCCGCGCCACCTGGGCCAGCGCGATGTCGGGGCACTTGTGCGCCTTGGCGTGCGGCCGCAGGCGCAGGCCGGCGCGGTCGGCCAGCGACTGCATGCGCTCCAGGTTGCGCTCGAAGACATCCAGATCGAGGATCAGCGAGGGCGTATCGACATCGGCCAATGCCTGGCCGGGTTGGGCAGCGGGCGGCAGATCGAGGTCGATGCCGGCATGGGTGTGCAAGGTCATGAAGGTCGGGATGGGAGCGTATGGAGCGGCCATTCTAGTCGCCCCGCGCAGGTTTGTCGCACTGCCCTGGCACGCACTGCGCTCGGGTCGCGTCCCGATAAACTCATCCATATGTCAGCGTCAATACAGACATGCATCCTGCAAGGGACTAGGATCGGTGTTTAACCAGTGGAAATGGTGACGCCCGATGACGCATGCCGACGACGACGCCTATCTGTTGCTGATCGACCGCCATATCGAGGAGCTGGAGCAGCGGCTGGATGCGCTGAGGGAGCTGATCGTCGAGATGGCGGCGTCGGATGAGGACACCGCCAGCCAGTCCGAGCTGATGTGCACGCTGGTGCGGGCAATCGCTTCGATGAAGGCGATCAAGGCCAAGGAGCTCGATGCGCTGTTTGATGCGGATCGGGGGGATCAAGCTGGATTGCCGAAGTGGATTTCGTAGCCTGAGCGGCTTGCGTGGGCTGAATATTTTTGATGGGCGGGCTGACGCGCCGTCATTACGTTAATGTGATTGGCATGCAGCGAGTTGCAGTTGCCGTTGCCGTTGCAGTGAAGTCCCGTTGAGCGCGCCGTGTCAGCGGTGCCCGGAGCGGGAAAAGGTGCGGCGTCTGTCTGAGCCAAGCTTTGCTTGGCGAGTTTAGCCGCGCCCCGCTCTGGGTACCGCTGGCACGGGAACCCCCGCGCAGCGGGGGCGCGATCACCGGGTCGCCTTTTTTGGTTACTTTTTTGGCGAAGCAAAAAAGTAACCCGGCCGCCGGGACGGACTCCCGGCTTGTCTCCACGGCAGTGCAGCCGTCTTGCGTCACCCGGCGACGCCCGGGCAGCACTGTCGGTGTTGTTGTTGACGTCCGTATTGAAACTTCAAACTTCAACTTCAAGAGCAACTGCTGCTTCGCAGTGACGCCTTACCCCTGGTGAAACAAGCCGACTGCACTGTCGTCATGACCAGGCCGGGAGTTCGCCCCGGCAGGCGACCTACTTCTTTTGCTTCGCCAAAAGAAGTAGGCAAGAAAAGGCGACCCGGTGATCGCGCCCTCGCTGCGCGAGGGTCCCCGTGCCGTCGATGCATGGAGCGGGGCGCGGCTAAACTCGCCAAGCTGCGCTTGGCTCAGACAGACGCCGCACCTTTTCCCGCTCCACGCACCGACGTCACGGCGCGCTCAACGGGACTTAAAAGCAACTGCAACTGCAACTGCAACGGCAACGGCAACGGCAACTGCAACGGCAACTGCAACGGCAACTGCAACGGCAACTGCAACGGCAACTGCAACTGCAACGGCAACTGCAACTGCAACGGCAACTGCAACTGCAACGGCAACTGCAACTGCAACGGCAACTGCATCCGCATCGTTACGCATCCGGATGCCATGGCCCGCCAACGTAATTAATTGACCCACGCACTCCGCATGAACTATCGCGTTTGATAGATAAAGTTCTTCGTGCGCTTGTAGTGAAGTGCTGATGGCGCATTCAGGCAAGGTTGAAAGACAGCCTCCCCTTGCCCACCTTCCATCCTGCCAGCCTTCTACACCTCCACCACGCCGCGCCCGATCTCGATCACCCGCCCGCCGACGCAAATCGCGCCGTCGGCTGCCACGTCCAGGTGCAGCCGGTTCGGGCGGCCGACGGCGTCGCCCTGGCTGACCTGGAAGCGCGCTGGCAGCGCATGGCCGGTGGCGCGCAGCCAGCCGCCCAGGTTGGCGCAGGCCGAGCCGGTGCCGGGGTCTTCGGCGACGCCGCCGCCCTGCTTGGTGAAGAAGTAGCGCGCCTCCACTTGCCCGGGCTGCGCCGGGTCGAAGGCGAATACATAGGCGGTCTTGCGGCCCAGGCTGCTGACGGGCCAGTCGGCGATGCGGGCGCCGTCCGGGCAGGTGCGCCGCACTGCCTCCGGGCTGCGCAGCGGCACCAGCAACTGGTCGGCGCCGGTGTCTACCCACATTGGCGAAGACAGCAGGTCGTCCTCCTGCAGGCCCAGCAGCGCCGCCACCTCGGCATCCGGCAGGCCGGCGGCGGCGGTGCGCGGCGCGCCGCGATGCGGCGCGGTGAAGGTCCAGACGTCGCCCTGCGCCGTCACCGGCACGATGCCGGCCTGGAATTCCAGCGTCAGCGCGTCGCCAGTGGCCAGCAGGTCGCGCACTACGTGAGCGGTGCCCAGCGTCGGGTGGCCGGCAAAGCGCATCTCATAGCCGGTGGTGAATACCCTGACCCGGGCGCTGGCCTCCTGCGACGGCAGGATGAAAGTGGTTTCCGACAGGTTGAACTGCAGCGCCAGCGCCTGCATGGTGGCGTCGTCCATGCCGTTGGCATGCTCGAACACGCACAGGGGATTGCCGCCGAAGGTGGTGTCGGCGAAGACGTTGACGAGCCGGAACGGGTAACTGGCCATGATGCGAACAGGAAGAATGAACGGGCGCTCATTCTATCCCGGCGCCCGCGCCCTGCCAGCGCCGCGTGGCAAGCGGCTGGCCTTCGCGCAGGAACGCAGCCAGCTGCCCGGCGGGCAGGGGCATGCTGACGTAATAACCCTGGATGTCGTCGCAGCCGGCCTCGGCCAAAAAGCGCGCCTGGGCATCGGTCTCCACGCCCTCGGCGATCACGGACAGGCGCAGGCTGCGGCCCAGCGCGATGACGGCGCGCACGATGGCGCCGGCGCCGGCATGACTGTGCAGGTCGCGCACGAAGGACTGGTCGATCTTCAGGTCGCTCAGCGGGAAACGCTTCAGGTAGGCCAGGCTGGAATAACCGGTGCCGAAATCGTCGATCGCGATATGCACGCCCAGCCGGGTGATCTCGTCCATGATCGATACGCTGCCGTCGATATCGCGCATCAGCGTGCCTTCGGTGATTTCCAGCTTCAGGCTGCCCGGTTCCAGCTGGTTGGCGGCCAGCGCCGCCGACACCGTGTCGACCAGCCTGCCGTCCTCGAACTGCTGTGCCGCGACGTTGACCGACATCACCAGCGGCGGCAGGCCCTGTTCGCGCCAGGCCCCGGCCTGGGCGCAGGCTTCCTTCAGCGCCCAGTCGCCGATGGCGGCGATCAGGCCGCTTGCCTCCGCCACCGGGATGAACTTGTCCGGGGAGATCATGCCGCGCTGCGGATGGCGCCAGCGGATCAGCGCCTCCACGCCCACCACCATGCCGCTGGCCAGCGCCACCTGCGGCTGGTAGTGCAGCTCGAACTGGCGCGCCTCCAGCGCATGGCGCAGCTCGCGTTCCGTCTCATGCCTTTCCAGCGCGGCCGCATTGGTCTCGGTCTGGTAGAACTCGATGCGGTTGCCGCCGCCGGCCTTGGCCTGCTGCATGGCGAATACTGCACGGCCGAGCAGGATGTCGGCGTCGCGCCCGTCCCTGGGGAAAAAGGCAATGCCGATGCTGGCGCTGATGAAGAGTTCGGTGCCTTCCCGGTGGAAGGGCCGGGCCAGGCTTTCCCTGGCGCGCGCGGCCAGCAGCTCGGTCTGCGCCAGCTTGGACTCGCGCTGCTCCAGCACGATCACGAATTCATCCTTGCCCAGGTGCGCCAATACCGCGCCGGGGCCGATGCAGGCCTGCAGCCGCTCGGCCACGCAGAGCAGCACGGCGTCGCCTGCCGCATAGCCCAGGGTGTCGTTGATGGTCTTGAAGCGGTCCAGGTCCAGCGCCAGCACCGCGATCTGCGGCGCTTCGCCGTCGCTGCCGGCGATCATCTGGCCCAGCAGCGCCTTGACCAGCGCCCGGTTGGGCAGCCGCGTCAGGCTGTTGTGGGTGGCCTGGTGCTCCAGCTCCGCTTCGCGCTGCTGCAGGTTGGCGATCAGGCCGGCCAGCGTGCGCGACAGCACCTGCACCTCGTGGTACCCGCGCTGCAGCGCAATGCCGGTGGTGGCCTCGCCGCGGTCGAGCCGCTCGGCCTCGCGGGTGATCGCATTGAGCGGGCGCGAGATGCGGCTTGCCAGCAGCCAGCCCATCAGCGCAAACAGCGCGGCAATGATCACGCCCGACAGCAGCACCTGCCGCCGCAGCGCGGCCACCGGCGCGAAGGCGGCATCGATCTGCTGGCGCTCGATGATGATCCAGCCCAGGCCAGGATAGTCCTGGTAGCCCTTGCTGCGGGCAAAGCCGGTCAGCCAGGTCTTGCCGTCGGGCCAGGTCTCGGCTAGGTAGCCGGACTGGCCCTGCTGCGCGCGCCGTATGCTTTGCAGCGCCAGCTGCCTGTCCTGCAGCGCTGCCGGGCCGAACAGCACGGTGCCGTCGGCAGCCACGATCAGCGCTTCATACGACGCGGCCGACGCCATCGAACGGGTCAGGCCCATGATCCAGCGCCAGTCGATATGCGCGCCCAGCACGCCGGCAAAATCTTCGCCCATGGTCACCGGCATGGCCACGTCGAGAAAGCGCAGCGGCTCGCCGCCATCGGCCTGCAGCTTCTTTTCCAGCAGCACGGCGCGGTGCAGGTTGCCGACGAAGGCGGCTTTCGAGGCCTCGCCGAACCAGGGCCGCCTGGTTACGTCCTGACCTTCCAGCAGCGCGCCGGTGGCGGCCACCACCGTGCCGGCCGGGTCGGCATAGCCGATCCAGGCATAGCCTTCGCGGGCATCCAGCAGGTCGTCGAGATGGGCACGGATCGCCGTCGGGCGGTCCAGCAGGTCGAAGTCGGTCAGGCTGTCGGCATACAGGGAAATATCCTGATAGCGCTCGTACATCGCGCGGTCCAGCGTGGCGGCCAGTTCCGCCGATGTCTGCGCCAGGCGCGCGCCGATGCCCTGCTTGAGGTCGGTGGTGGCGGCGTTCTGGATGACGGCGACCAGGACGGCGGTCAGCGCCACCGCGAGCGCGGTGGCAAAGAAGGCAAGCAGGGTGCGCAGACTGTATTGGGCCATCGATCCGATCCGTTGCGAAACACGTGAGCGCGTAAGCACATGTGTTTCGAACATTACTAAAATTCGGACACATTGTTTCCGCCCGGACGGGATTTTCCCGCATCGATTGCTTGCAATCAATGCATTACACCAACCCTCTATCTGGACAATTAACCGCCGGTAAACAACTGCGGCGCCGTGGCGCAACCGACTCCCTTATCCGACCACCCGCAGCGAGTAGTCGGTGGCCTGCACATCCTTGGTCAGCGCGCCGATCGAGATCCGGTCCACGCCGGTTTCCGCGATCGCGCGCAGGGTGGCCATGCTGACGCCGCCCGAGGCTTCCAGCAGCGCCCGGCCGGCATTGATCGCCACCGCCTCGCGCATCAGCGCGGTGCTGAAGTTGTCCAGCAGGATGGAGGTGGCGCCGGCATTCAGCGCTTCGTTCAATTCTTCCAGCGACTCGACCTCGATCTGCACCGGCGCGCCGCTGCCCAGCGCCTGCGCGGCCCGCAGCGCGGCCGCCACGCCGCCGGCCGCGGCGATATGGTTTTCCTTGATCAGGATGCCGTCATACAGCGCCAGGCGCTGGTTGTCGCCGCCGCCCACCCGCACCGCATATTTCTGCGCCAGGCGCAGGCCGGGCAGGGTCTTGCGGGTGTCGAGGATGCGGGCCGCGGTGCCTTCCACCGCCTGCACATGGCGCCGGGTGGCGCTGGCCACGCCGGACAGCAGTTGCAAAAAATTCAGCGCGCTGCGCTCGGCGGTCAGGATAGCGCGCGCCGGGCCGGCGATCATGCAGACCGTGTCATTGGCCTGCATCAGATCGCCTTCGGCATGCTGCCAGCGGATGCGGATGCGCGGATCGACCCGCGTCATCACGCCCTCGAACCAGGGCGCGCCGCACAGCACCGCTTCCTCGCGCACGATGACGCGGGCTTCGACGTCATGACCGGCCGGCACCAGCAGGCCGGTCAGGTCGCCGCTGCCTATATCCTCGGCCAGCGCGGCGGCGATATTGGCCTCGAATGCGGCCTGCAGCGCGGCATCGAATGGCGCATGCGGATTGACCAGGCCGCTCATGCCGGCCCCACGCCGGCAAACAGCGCCTGTTCGCGCGCCAGGTCCGGCCCGGGCCGTACGCTGGCTTTCTTCGCGGCGGCGAAGGCCAGCATGCGGTCGATGCAGCGATAGGCCAGGCGGCCGGTCTCGGGGTCGATCACGATCTCGTTGTCGCCTTCTTCCAGCACCCGCACCAGGTTGCGCAGGCCATTCATCGCCATCCACGGGCAATGGGCGCAGCTCTTGCAGGTGGCGCTGTTGCCGGCGGTGGGCGCCTCGATGAAGCGCTTGCCCGGCGCGGCCAGCCGCATCTTGTGCAGCAGGCCATTGTCGGTGGCGACGAGGAATTCTGCGGCGTCCATGTCGCGCGCGGCGGCGATCATCTGGGAGGTGGAGCCGACCATGTCGGCCAGCGCCACCACCGCCGCCGGCGACTCCGGATGCACCAGCACCTTCGCGCCCGGATGCGCGGCTTTGAGCAGTTCCAGCTCCACGCCCTTGAATTCATCGTGCACCAGGCAGGAGCCCTGCCACATCAGCATGTCGGCCCCGGTCTCGCGCTGGATGTAGCTGCCCAGGTGGCGGTCCGGCGCCCACAGGATCTTTTTGCCCTCGGCATGCAGGTGGGCCACGATGTCCAGCCCGATCGAGGACGTCACCATCCAGTCGGCGCGCGCCTTCACCGCGGCGCTGGTGTTGGCATAGACCACCACGGTGCGGTCGGGATGGGCGTCGCAGAAGGCGGCGAAGTCGTCGGCCGGGCAGCCCAGGTCGAGCGAGCAGGTGGCGTCGAGGTCGGGCATCAGCACCGTCTTGTGCGGGCTCAGGATCTTCGACGTTTCGCCCATGAAGCGCACGCCGGCCACCACCAGGGTCTGCGCAGCATGGTCGCGGCCGAAGCGCGCCATCTCCAGCGAATCCGACACGCAGCCGCCGGTTTCCTCGGCCAGGTCCTGCAGGTCGGCATCGACATAGTAGTGCGCCACCAGCACCGCGCCGCGCTCCTTGAGCAGCCGGCGTGCGCGCTCCTTCAGCGCGGCGCGCTCCTGAAGCGTCGGGCTGTCCGGCACGCGGGCCCAGGCGGAGGCGGTGGAGCAGGCGCCGCCCTGCGACGGGGCGTCGAATTCAACGGGTTTGATCACGGAAGTGGGCATGGCGGATCCGAAAGGTCAGGTAAGGGAAAGGGCAGGGCTCATGCCGCCGGAGAGAGCACGGTGGGCAAGGCCTTGGGCAGGGTGTCCGGATAGTCGAGGCTGTAATGCAGGCCGCGGCTTTCATGGCGCTGCAGCGCGCTGTCGACGATCAGCGCGGCGACATCCACCAGGTTGCGCAGCTCCAGCAGGTCGGGCGTGACGCGAAAGCTGGCGTAGTACTCGTCGATCTCGCTCTTCAACAGCCGGATGCGCTCGCGCGCGCGGCGCAGGCGCTTGGTGGTGCGCACGATGCCGACAAAATTCCACATGCAGCGGCGCAGCTCGTCCCAGTTCTGCGCGATCACCACTTCCTCGTCGGCATCGGTGACCCGGGTTTCGTCCCATTGCGGCACCGGCGCCGGCGCGCCGGGCGCCTGGGCGGCGATGTGCTGCGCCGCCGCCCGTCCCAGCACCACGCATTCGAGCAGCGAGTTGCTGGCCAGCCGGTTGGCGCCGTGCAGGCCGGTGCAGGCGGTCTCGCCGACCGCGTACAGGCCGGGCAGGTCGGTGCGTCCGGCGCCATCGGTCACCACGCCGCCGCAGGTGTAGTGCGCCGCCGGCACCACCGGGATAGGCTGCTTCGTGATGTCGATGCCGAACTCCAGGCAGCGCGCCAGGATGGTGGGGAAATGCTCGCGCAGGAAGTCGGCGCTCTGGTGGCTGATGTCCAGGTCCACATGGTCCAGGCCGCGCTTCTTCATTTCATAGTCGATGGCGCGGGCCACGATGTCGCGCGGCGCCAGCTCGGCGCGTTCATCATGGGCCGGCATGAAGCGCTGGCCGGCGGCCGCGCCAGCGCCGGCCGGCAGCTTCAGCAGGCCGCCCTCGCCGCGCAGCGCCTCGCTGATCAGGAAGGACTTGGCATACGGGTGGTACAGGCAGGTCGGATGGAACTGGATGAACTCCATGTTGGCCACGCGGCAGCCGGCGCGCCAGGCCATTGCGATGCCGTCTCCGGTCGCGCTGTCCGGATTGGTGGTGTACAGATAGACCTTGCCGGCGCCGCCGGTGGCCAGCACGGTATGGCTGGCGGCAATCGCGATCACCGTGCCGCTGGCGGCGTCGCGCGCATACAGGCCGGCGCAGCGCTGGCGGCCGCGCGCATCCGGCAGGCGGATCAGGTCCACCGCGATATGCTGCTCCAGCAGCGTGATGTTGGGGTGGCTGCGCACCTTCTGCTCCAGCGTGGCCTGCACCGCGTGGCCGGTGGCGTCGGCGGCGTGGATGATGCGGCGCGCGCTGTGGCCGCCTTCGCGGGTCAGGTGAAAGCCCAGCTCGGCCCCGGCATCGCGGGTGAAGGGCACGCCCTGCTCGATCAGCCAGCCGATGGCCTCGCGGCCGTGCTCGACGATATCGCGCGTCATTGCCTCGTCGCACAGGCCGGCGCCGGCATCAAGCGTGTCGGCCAGGTGGCTGGCGGTGCTGTCGCCGGAATCGAGCACGGCGGCGATGCCGCCCTGCGCCCAGTTGCTGGCGCCATCGGGCAGGCGGCCCTTGCAGATGACGGCGACCTTGCGGCCCTGCGCAAGGCTGAGCGCGACGGAAAGGCCGGCCAGGCCGGCGCCGATGATGGCGACATCGAAGTTCATGGTCAGCATGCCTCGCGGGTCGGTTTGCCATGCCCTTGCGGGCAAAAAAGGACGCCCATTGTAACGGCGCTGTCCTGTGTGGCAAGCGCGGCGCGCCTTGCGCCCCATATCGGGCGGCTGGATGGCTTATCAAGGGCGCGGCAGCGGACGGGGCGGGATGGCGCCAAAAAAAGATGCAATTGTTCCAACACAACCGTTCCTAAGCGCTGGCTGGGCGTTTTTCTGCGGCATGCGCCAAGGCATTAATGCTGCTCAATATGCCCGCGTGCAGCTGTCATCTGATATCACTATTCCCACTGATCGAGGAGAACATCATGGAACGACGCGCATTCCTTTTCACCGCCGCCGCCGGCGCGGCCAGCGTACTGACATTGGGCGGCTGCGGCGCCGTATCGACCGCCAGCACCACGCCTGGCAGCGGCAACGCGCCGCGCACCGAGAAGATCGATGTCGGCGCCAACGACACGCTGGCCAGGCTGTACGGCACCACGCCGGGCGCGCGCGAACTGGTTGCCAAGTCGCGCGGCATGCTGATCTTCCCATCCGTCATCGCGGCAGGCTTCGGCGTTGGCGGCCAGTATGGCGAGGGCGTGCTGCGTTCGGGCAGGTCGGTGCTGGGCTACTACAACCTGGCATCGGTGTCGGTGGGACTGCAGATCGGCGCGCAGTCCAAGGCCATCGTCTTCCTGTTCCTGACCCAGGACAGCCTGGACCAGTTCCGCAACGCCAAGGGCTGGTCGGTCGGCGCCGACGCCTCGGTGGCGGTGCTGCGCGCCGGCGCGAATGGCCAGATCGACGTCAACGCCGTCACCGCGCCGGTCGCGGCCTTCGTGATGACCAATGCCGGCCTGATGGCCAACCTGACGCTGGAAGGCACCAAGATCACCCGGATGGACGTGTAGCGGCCGGGGCAGGAAGGGCCGCCACGAAATCGGGTAACCGTCGGCCGTAGTCCTCCCACGGCTGATGAGCGCCGGCATGCGTTGGTGGAGCGCCGCCATGATGGCGCGCCGCCTGGTCGTTGAAGCCGATGCGGCAAGGCCGCCGGCGTCGGCTCTCAGGGTCCTTCGCCCGGCACGCCGCGCTCGTTGCCCAGGATCTCGCGGGCAACCCTGTGGCCGGGCATGTTTCCCTCGCCGGCGCAGGTCGCCTCCACCGCGTCGCGCAGCTCATCCAGGCTGGCGCCGGGCGGCAGCGCCACGCCGAGGTCGCGCGCCCTCTGCGCCAGCCCTTCCAGCGGCGGCGCGGCGATGATGCCGCGCTCCTCGGCCGCCGCGCCCAGGTCGGTCAGTTCCGCCAGCAGCCGTTCCAGTTCATCCAGTCTCGCATCCATGTCGCTCTCCCCTTGAATTGCATCCGTTCGGCCACGCCGGCCATCATGCCACCACCACCACTTCCACCGGCCCATCCTTGCGCAGGATGTTGACGCCGACATTGTTCGGGTAACGCTGCAGCAGCAGGTCGACCGTGCTGCCGCAGATCGACAGCGCGCGGATCTCGATCTGGTCGACGAAGGGCGGCAGGCGCGGGTTGCGCAGGCGGATCTCCGGCTTGTCCGCCGAGAATGACAGGCCCAGGCAGGCATGCAGCAGGTAGAACACGCTGCCTGCGGCCCAGGCCTGCGGCGAGCAGGCCACCGGATACAGCGTCGGCCCTTCGTCCGGCCTTCTCGCAAAGCCGCAGAACAGCTCCGGCATCCGGTGCTGGTCCATGGTCATGCTGACGTCGAACAGCGCCTCGAAGATCTTCATCGCGCCGGCGGTATTGCCGTAGCGCGCCATGCCCTCGGCGATGATGGCGTTGTCATGCGGCCAGACCGAGCCGTTGTGATAGGCCATCGGGTTGTAGCGCACCGCGCCGCAGCCCAGGGTGCGCACGCCCCAGCCGCAGAAGAATTCGTCGGAAAGCAGTTGCGCCGCGATGCGCCCGGCATGCTCCGGCAGCGCGATGCCGCTCCACAGCGTGTGCCCGGCATTGGAGGAGGGCACCGCGCACTGGCGCTTGTCCCCATCCAGCGCCAGCGCGTAGCTGCCGATGCGCTCGCACCAGAACGCCTCGTTGAAGCGTTGCTTCAGCCGTTCGGCGGACCGACGCAATTCCACCGCCATCGCCTCCTTGCCCAGGCAGTCGGCCAGCCGGGCCGCCTGCAGCTTCGCCTCGTACACATAGCCCTGCACCTCGCACAGCGCGATCGGCGCCTCGGCCAGCCGGCCATCCTCGTGGAACACCGAATCATGCGAATCCTTCCAGCCCTGCTGGATCAGGCCGACATCGGTACGGCGCGCATATTCGACGAAGCCGTCGCCATCGCGGTCGCCATACTGGTCTATCCAGTTCAGCGCGCGCTCGATGTTGCCCCAGATGCCGCGGATGAAGTCGAGGTCGCCGGTGCGCTCGAAATAGGCGCCGGCCAGGCCGACGAAGAGCGGCGTGGCGTCCACCGTGCCGTAATAGCGCCGGAATGGCACCTCGTCCAGTGCCGCCAGTTCGCCCAGCCGCGCCTCGTGCAGGATCTTGCCGGGCTCGGCGTCGCGCGCCGGGTCCTGGCTGGCGGCCTGGGTGTCGGCCAATACCGCCAGCACGCCCCTGGCCAGGCCGGGGTCCAGCCAGAGCAGCTGGCGCGCGGTGATGATACCGTCGCGCCCGAAGGTGGTGGCATACCAGGGCAGGCCGGCATACGGATAGCGGCCGCCGGGCAGCGCGGTCGACAGCATCACCAGGTCGGCGGTGGAGCGGTCTATCCAGTTGTTGAACAGCGTGTTGGAAGTGACGATACGGCACAGGTCATGCATGCGGGCATCCAGCGCGCCGTTCATGCGGGTGTAGGCCGACAAATAGTCCTCCGGCGCCGGCGCGGCCGCCGCGTCGGGCTCGCAGGCCACCGCCAGGTAGACATGCGCGTCCTGCTTGGGCGCCAGCAACAGCCTGAACTCGGCGCGTGCGGCTGTCAGCGTGTCGGGCGCCGGATCGTAGCGGATGCGGGTGCGGCGCACTACCTGGTCCAGCCCGCGGTAGCCCAGCGTCAGTTCGGAGGCGGACAGCTCCGGCGCGAGCATGGCGCCGCGGCGCTTGCGCTCGACGCCGCGGATCTCGAAGATGTCGGCGTAGTCGGCATCCATGTCCATCGACAGCGTTACGTTCACCGGCTCCAGGCCGTAGTTGGCGATGCGGATATGCTCGTGCAGCGTGTCGTTCCACAGCAGCTTGGCGCGGAACACATGCAGCAGGCCCTTTTGGATCAGGTCGCCGGTGCCGACATTCAGGTCCGGGTTCATCAGCTCCACCACCATCTGGCCGTTGTCGTCGCGCACGGTGGAGTTGAGGAACATCGGCCGCACGCCGTTGATGCGCAGTTCCTGGTGCGACAGGAAGCGGGTGTCGCCGTGATAGATGCCGTCCTCGTGCAGGCCGATCGGCTGGATGTCGCCGAAGCGATTGAATGTGGCGAACACCTTGCCTTCCTTCAGGACGCGCCGGCGTTCATCGGGTGGCGAGGAGGCGGCGAGGATGTACCACTCTTCGCCCAGTCGGATTCGGTCAGCCATGATGCTCCTGGTGCATTGCCGCCGCCCGCGCAGCGCCTGCCGGGCGCGAAGGGTGCGCGGCGCGCTTGTGCAGCGCCTGCTCGCGCAGCCGTCCATACAACTGCAGGTAGGCCTGCGCCATGTGGCGGGCGGTGAAGCGCTGCAGGAATGCCTGGCGGCAGCGCTGCCGGTCCAGCCCGGCCAGCCGCGCCACGGCCTGCACCGCCTGTTCCTGGTTGTCCACGATGAAGCCGGTCACGCCGTCGGTCACGATCTCGGGCACAGAGCCGCGACGGTAGGCAATCACGGGCGTACCGCAGGCAAAGGCTTCGATCATCACCAGGCCGAATGGTTCGGGCCAGTCGATCGGCATCAAGAGCGCCCGGGCGCTGCCCAGCAGCCGCCGCTTCCCGGCTTCGCCGACCTCGCCGATGAAATGCACTAGCGGGTGCCGCAGAAGCGGCGCGATGCGGGCGGCGAAGTAGTCGCCGTCGGCCGCATCCACCTTGGCTGCGATGGTCAGCGGCATGCCGCTGCGCACGGCGATCTCGATGGCGCGGTCCGGCCGCTTTTCCGGCGAGATGCGGCCGAGGAAGAGCAGGGTGTTGTTCGGCGCCGGGTTGAAGTCGTACAGGTCGGGCGGCAGGCCGTGGTACACGGTGCCCTGCCAGTTGATCCAGGGCAGCGGCGCGCGCTGGCTGTTGGAGATCGACACCACCGGCATGTCGAGGAAGTGCCGGTACAGCGGCACCAGCTCGGGCAGGTCCAGCCTGCCGTGCAGCGTGCTGACATGCGCGGTGGCAAGGCCGCGCGCCATCGGGAACTGCAGGTAGTCGGTATGGAAATGGACGATGTCGAAGCTGCGTGCCATGCTGGCCAGCATGCCCAGCTGCAGCGTGTGGCAGGCCAGCGCCGTGGCATTCTGGCCGGTGGCGCGCAGGCTGGCGCCGGTGGCGGGAACCAGCCTGGCGCGGGTGGTGGAGTCGGCGCTGGCGAACAGGGTCACGTCGCAGCCCATGGCGACCAGCTCTTCGGTGAGATAGGACACGACCCGTTCCGTCCCGCCATAGGCCTTGGGCGGAACGCTCTCGAAGAGCGGCGAAACCTGTGCAATCCTCATGGCCAGCCCGCGTCGCGCCTCTCTGCAGGCGCGGCGCTTCCTTCCTCATCTGTCCGCATCCCTGCCGTGGCGACAGGGAATTGGCGTTGCGCGGCCAGGCTGAAGTGCCGGCCGCGCCGGCTCCCGGCATGCTCAGGGGCCGTCGTCGGCTGCATCCCCTGGCGGCGGATGGCCGCCTTCGGCGTCCCATTTCGCCAGCTCGGCCTGCTCGACATCGGCCCCCGGCGCGCGGTAGCGGCCGGTTTTACGGACCGACTGGTCCAGCGCTTCCGGCGTCACCAGCACCGCGACCCGGCATGACGCGGCGCCGGACGCATTGATCCGGAGCGCCAGCGCCATCGCGGTAGCATCGTCTGGCAGTTCGCCTATGGTCAGCACGTCATGCTCGCCGAAGGCGTAGTAGAAGGCTTCCAGCGAGCCGCCCATGGACCGGAAGAGTTCGGCGACAGCGGCACGGCGCCGGCTGCCGCCTTCCCTGATCAGGCCGGCGATGCCCGGACCGACATAGTCGGCCTCCAGCAGATACTTGCCCATGAGCTTCCTTTCCCGCCGCCCTTGGAGTGCGCTGCGCGAAACGGGCGGCACTGAATCGTTATAGGCAAAACGCGGGCGTGCGCAAGGGAGAAAATCCAGCGGACCTTGATCTGCCTTCATGCGGCAGGAAATGTGCGGCATCTGCCGTGAGGCCGGGCACTCCAGCGGGCCGCCCACCTGGTTGCGGCGCGGCCTTTACCGCTGTTCCACCGACTGCGGTGCGATGCCCTTCGGGTATTACATCTACTCGTTGCTGCAACCGGGTTCAGGCCGCGATCGCGCCCTTGTCGAAGTATTCGGGATAACGCGCCCGTATCTCGTCGATGTTGGCCAGCGTGCCCGACAGGTGGGAACGCAGCATGTTTTGCGCCCGCGCCGGATCGCCCACGGCGATGGCGTCGAGGATGGCGCGGTGGTCGGCCAGGATGGCCTCGGCCTTGCCGGCGATCGGCAGATGCAGGCGCCGCAGCCGGTCCAGGTGGCCGCTCTGGCGGCGTATCAGCGGCCACAGGTCGGGCACGGCGGCGGCTTCGTACATTTCCCGGTGAAAGCGCTGGTCCTGGGCCGAGAATTCCATGTAGTCCGCCAGGCCCAGCATCGCGGTCTGGCGCGCCAGCACGGCTTCCAGCCGGGCCACCAGCGCTGCGCGGCTGTCGTCGGCCAGGCTGGCCAGGGTGTACACCACTTCCAGCTCCACCGAGCGGCGCAGGAAATGGGCCTGCCTGGCCAGCGCGATATTGATCGCGCAGACCACGGTGGCATGCTGCGGGTAGATGTCGACCAGGCCTTCCTCGGCCAGGCGCATCAGGGCGTCGCGGATCGGCGTCTGGCTCACGCCGAACTGCTCCACCAGGTCGGCGCGCGACAGCACCGTGCCCGGCGCCAGGGCGAGCGACATGATCTGCTCGCGCAGGTATTCGAATACCTGGGGCGCGGCGTGACGGGACTTCTCCAGTCGGAAAGGCGTGATTTGAGCGTTCATCTGTTGGTCTGGGAGCGGCAATGCGCGATAGGGCGTATTAAACCAGAGCGGCATCGCCGCAGCCAGCTTGACGCACTAATATTTTAGTGTTTTAATTCTTCCACCCTTTGTTTGCAGTCCATGCAGGGCTCTTCCGGAGCCGCATGGTACACCCGGACCCGCCATGACCCATCCCAGAAAAACCCCCGAGACCTTGCGCAGCGCCCGCTGGTTCGCCCCCGACGACCTGCGCTCCTTTGGCCACCGCTCCCGCATCATGCAGATGGGCTATGCGCCCGGCGACTGGGAAGGCAAGCCCGTCATCGCCATCCTCAACACCTGGTCCGATATCAACCCCTGCCATGCCCACTTCAAGCAGCGCGTCGAGGACGTCAAGCGCGGCGTGTTGCAGGCCGGCGGCCTGCCGCTGGAACTGCCTGCGATCTCGCTGTCGGAGAATTTCGTCAAGCCGACCACCATGATGTACCGCAACATGCTGGCCATGGAAGCCGAGGAGCTGCTGCGCTCGCATCCGGTGGACGGCGTGGTGCTGATGGGCGGCTGCGACAAGACCACGCCGGGCCTGATCATGGGCGCGCTGTCGGCCGGTTATCCGGCAATCTACCTGCCCGCCGGCCCGATGTTGCGCGGCAACTGGAAGGGCAAGGTGCTCGGCTCCGGCTCGGATGCCTGGAAGTTCTGGGACGAGCGCCGCGCCGGCAATATCAGCGAAGAGGAATGGGTGGAAGTCGAGGCCGGCATCGCCCGCAGCCATGGCACCTGCATGACCATGGGCACGGCCAGCACCATGACCGCGATCGCCGAATCGATAGGCATGGCGCTGCCGGGTTCGTCGTCGATCCCGGCGCCCGACGCCAACCATGTCCGCATGTCCGCCGAATGCGGACGCCGCATCGTCGAGATGGTGTGGGAAGACTTAACGCCCAGGCGCATGCTGTCGCGGTCTTCCTTCGAGAATGCGATCACGGTGGCGATGGCCATGGGCTGCTCCACCAACGCGGTGATCCACCTGATCGCCATGGGCCGCCGCGCCGGCTTCGACATCGGCCTGGACGACTTCGAGAAGGCCAGCCGCACCACGCCCGTGATCGCCAACATCCGGCCCAATGGCGACACCTACCTGATGGAAGACTTCTACTACGCCGGCGGCTTGCCGGCGCTAATGAACCGCATCCGCGCCAAGCTCGACACCGACGCGCTGACCGTCACCGGCAAGACCGTGGGCCAGAACATCGAGGGCGCGGAAGTCTATAACGATGACGTGATCCGTACCGAAGCCACCGCGCTCTACCATGAAGGCGCGCTGGCGGTGCTGAAGGGCAATCTCGCGCCCAACGGCTGCGTGATCAAGCCCAGCGCCTGCGCGCCGAAGTTCTACAAGCACACCGGCCCGGCGCTGGTGTTCGACAGCTATCCGGAAATGAAGGCCGCGGTCGAGGACGAGAACCTGGACGTGACCGAGAACCACATCATGGTGCTGCGCAATGCCGGCCCACAGGGCGGCCCCGGCATGCCGGAATGGGGCATGCTGCCGATCCCGGTCAAGCTGGTGAAGCAGGGCGTGCGCGACATGCTGCGGCTGTCGGATGCGCGCATGAGCGGCACCAGCTATGGCGCCTGCATCCTGCATGTGTCGCCCGAGTCGCATGTGGGCGGGCCGCTGGCGCTGCTGAAAACCGGCGACCTGATCACGGTCGACATCGACGAGCGCAGCATCCGCATGGAAGTGCCGGACGAGGAACTGGCCCAGCGCCAGGCGGCATGGACGCCGCGCGAGGTCCACTTCGAACGCGGCTACGGCTGGATGTTCTCGCGCCACATCGGCCAGGCCGATACCGGCTGCGACTTTGATTTCCTGCGCACCGACTTTGGCGCGCCGGTGCGTGAACCCGACATTTTCTGATCCGAACCCATCCAGGAGACAGCATGACCATGAACGAGCAAACCCGCGCCAAGCTGAAGACCGTCAGCACCGCAACCCTGTGCACCGCGCTGTACAAGCGCGGCCTGAAGAACCAGTTCATCCAGGACGTGCGTCCGTTGAACCCGAACGGCGCCAACATGGTAGGCGAGGCCTTCACGCTGCGCTACATCCCGGCGCGCGAGGACCTGAATCCGATCACCGTGTTCCAAAACCGCGACCATCCCCAGCGGGTGGCGGTGGAGCAGTGCCCGCCGGGCGCGGTGCTGATGATAGACAGCAGGAAGGATGCGCGCGCTGCCTCGGCAGGCTCCATCCTCGTCACCCGGCTGATGGTGCGCGGCGCCGCCGGCGTGGTGACCGATGGCGGCTTCCGCGACTCGCCCGAGATCGCCGAGCTGGCCATGCCGGCCTATCACCACCGGCCGTCGGCGCCGACCAACCTGACGTTGCACCAGGCGCTGGACATCAATGTGCCGATCGGCTGCGGCGACGTGCCGGTGTGGCCGGGCGACGTGGTAGTGGGCGACCGCGAAGGCGTGATCGTGATCCCGGCGGCGATTGCCGACGAGATTGCCGATGAAGCGCTGGACATGACGGCCTTCGAGGACTTCGTGATGGAGGAAGTGAAAAAAGGCCGTGGCATCATCGGCCTGTACCCGGCCACCGACGAGCAGACCCGCGTCGACTTCGCCGCCTGGCGCGCCGCCAACGGCCGCTGATCCCCGGCCCGCGCGGCCAGCGCGGGCTTCCGGCATTTCCACGATTCAGCCGCGCCGCGCCGGAAAGCCTCCGGCGGCGCCTTCCCATCACGAACATCCAGGAACATCCCATGACCATCACAGGTGAAATGCTCATCGGCGGCAGCGCCGTCAAGGGCAGCGAAGCCGTCCTTCGCTGCATGAACCCCGCCACCAATGAAGCGCTCGAACCGCCTTTCCATGGCGGCAACGAGCAGCATGTCGAACGCGCCTGCGCGCTGGCGCAGGACGCCTTCGACAGCTACCGCAACACCAGCCCGCAGCAGCGCGCCGCCTTCCTCGACGCAGTCGCGGAAGAAATCGAAGCGCTGGGCGACGAGCTGATCGTGCGCGCCATGCAGGAAACCGCGCTGCCGCGGCCGCGCCTGGAAGGCGAGCGCGCCCGCACCTGCAAGCAGCTGCGCATGTTCGCCGACGTGGTGCGTCGCGGCCACTGGCTCAATGCCACGCTCGACAGCGCCAGCGACGCCCGCCCCGACCTGCGCATGCGCATGGTGGCGCTGGGCCCGGTCGCCGTGTTCGGCGCCTCCAATTTCCCGCTGGCCTTCTCGGTGGCCGGCGGCGACACCGCCTCGGCGCTGGCGGTCGGCTGCCCGGTGGTGGTCAAGGCGCATTCGGCGCACCTGGGCACCTCCGAGCTGTCCGGCCGCGCCGTGCAGCGCGCCGTGGCGCGCTGCGGCCTGCATGAAGGCGTGTTCTCGATGCTGGTGGGCGCCGGAAACCAGATCGGCACCGCGCTGGTCAGCCATCCGGCGATCAAGGCAGTGGGCTTCACCGGCTCGCGCGCCGGCGGCCTGGCGCTGGTGAACGTGGCCAACAGCCGGCCCGAGCCGATTCCGGTCTATGCCGAGATGAGCAGCATCAACCCGGTATTCCTGCTGCCCGGCGCGCTGGCTGCGCGTGCGCCGCAGCTGGCGGTGGAGTACGTCAATTCCCTGACCATGGGCGTGGGCCAGCTGTGCACCAATCCCGGCCTGGTGCTGGCGCTGCCCGGCGCCGACACCGACGCCTGGAAGGCCGCCGTGGCGGAAGAGATCAAGGGCCGCGCCGCGGCCACCATGCTGACCTCGCAGATCCATGCCGCCTACGAGCGCGGCGTGGCGGACCTGCAGGCGGCCGGCGGCGTGCATCAGCTCGGCTGCGGCGTGGAAGGCAGCCTGCCGCACCAGGCCATGCCGGTGGTGTTCGAGACCACGGGCGCGGCCTTCCTGGCCGACCATGCGATCCAGAATGAAGTGTTCGGCCCGGCGTCGGTGCTGGTGCTGTGCCAGGACGAAGCCGAGCTGATGCGGGTGGCGGCCAGCCTGGAAGGGCAGCTGACGGCGACCCTGCATGCCGAACGCGCCACCGATGCCGCGCTGGCGCAGCGCCTGCTGTCGCTGCTGGAGCTGAAGGCCGGCCGGGTGCTGGTCAACGGCTTCCCGACCGGCGTGGAAGTGTGCAATGCGATGGTCCACGGCGGCCCGTTCCCGTCCACTTCCGACAGCCGCAGCACCTCGGTGGGCGCCACCGCGATCAACCGCTTCCTGCGCCCGGTGTGCTACCAGAACCTGCCGGAGGAGTGGCTGCCGGAATCGCTGCGTGATGCCAATCCGCATGGGCTGTGGCGGCTGAAGGATGGCGCGCTGACGCAGGGCTGAGCTTGCGTTCGGGCCGGCTCCCCGCCGGCTCAGCGAGCATAAACGCCGTGCTGCCGTATTTCAGGTGCAGGCCGCTCAACAGCGCGGGCACGCCATTGGCGTTTTCCGAGGTGCGGCTCTGTCAAGGTCTCTGTGGGTAACAACAGTACACATGTAAGCCGGCGTTGGCGGTCCGTTCGGCACGGCGTTTCATTACCCTACCTTGGCCGCAACTCAGGTCCTATAGCAAGAGCGCACCCCTGGCACCGAGCTTGCGGTGAAGCCATTCAATCCGAAGCAGCCCCTGCATCTTGCATACCTACCAGCATAACCATGGGGCTTTTGCACTCGCCCACCAAGCCTGACGAAACAGTATGGCAATTGGGATGCGGCCTTTGCCCCAAATTTGCTTGCAACTCGAATTCCTCATATCAACCTTATAAAGAAAAGCTGTTGCACTTTCTATTTGAATGCAGTGCGAAAAATAAAAATTAGTTCCATTGATTTTATCAAGCACAGACCGTTCTATTTTTAAATTATTAATGCATGTCCGAAGGCGCTTTATCATTGCTTAATTAGAGCATCAATAAATGTTAGTTTGTAATAATTAAAACTAAGAATTTCATCCGATTACCGAAAATAGTTTACCGATAAAATTGCCTAAACTATAATCAACCCGACGATAAGCCGGTATGCATTTATGCCTTGCTGTTGGTTAAAGAGTGCTCCAATGTGATTTAACAAACGGAATTTTACTGATGAGCCTCAGCGTTCACCGAATTCAATGAGAACGTCATGAGTTTATGCTTCCAATCAGTGAAACGCTTCGCGCATGGAAGAATGTCCCGGCGGGAATGATCCTCTAAATCTTACGTCTCCCGCTCTACAACAGGAAAAGGCATTTGATTTAAAAGATCCTGCTTAATAATTTAAATTTTTACATTTTCTTGTCTGAATTTCAGTTGAATACTGCCTGTTAAGGGTTTCCACTTGCCTGGCAGTATCTTTGAAAAATACGGTTTCCTTTAAGCCAAAATAAAGATAAGCATCCATGGAGACAATGGAGTCAATGCTCTGATGTAGTGCATCTATTTCATAGCGCCACCTTGATTGGTGTGAGAGGAGATCCATGGAGAATTCTGTCGAAGGCAAGTACGCAGACAATGACACTTCACTGTTTTCTCTGGAGAACGATTCTGCTTTCTCTATCTGTAATCCAGGTAATGTCGCATCTGCCCAGAACAAGCACCTTCCCCTCCTGGTGAATACGCTCAGAATTGCTGACTTCGCGTCTCTGCTTTCAGGAGGCTATCTCGGTTTTTTTATACATTTCGGATTTCATGAATCAATTCCGGATGATAATCATCTGGTTATATATCTTGCCATCATCATCACCGTTTTATCTCTGCATATGGCGCGCTCGTATGACAGACGCATCATAGGTTCGCTACCGGGACAGCTGACTTCACTTCTTGCTGGAGCAGGCGGTGCTGTTGCCCTGCTTTTTCTTTGTGGCTTTCTTTCAGGTATCCTCGGCAACATGCTCAGTCTGTGGATGCTGTACAGCATCCTGGTGTCCGCATCATTGCTGCTGCTCAGTCGAGTTACGCTGCATTACCATGTCTGCAGGCTTGCGAAGCAAAACAAAATCAACCAGTCCATCGTGATCTTCGGGGTAAATGAGCAGACGGCCAAGGTTATTGACGCTTTAATGAGAAAAGGAAACTCCAAAGTTTCTGTGTTAGGAATTTTCGACGATCGCGCAAAACTAAGGGAAACTAATACTAAATTAGTCAGACCACTCGGCACGTTCCCAGACCTTTTGGCCTATATAAGAGAACATCATGTTGACCGCATATTGGTTACGCTTCCAATTGTGAGCTCTGATCGAATAACCGGTCTTTTGAAAAAGCTTTCCACGGTCCCAGTTCGCATCGATTTGGTGCCAAATGAAATGATCTGGCAATTCCCACGAGTTGAGGTTGCACAATTTGATGCGTTTCCTGTACTCACCGTGGCCAATCGCTTGGTCCATGCGCAGCAGGGTTTGCTGAAAAGAATTGAGGATATTTTTCTTGCCTCAGTCATCATCATTTGTTTTTTTCCGTTAATGCTTTTGATAGCATGCGCGATCAAGCTGGACAGCAGGGGGCCCATATTCTTCAAGCAGAAACGCCATGGATATAACAATAAAATTTTTGAGATCTACAAATTTCGGTCGATGAAAGTCGAGCCTGTCCCTGAGAAAGAAGTAAGGCAGGCAAGCAAAGATGATCTACGGGTAACGCGGATCGGGAAGTACCTCCGCCGCTATAGCCTGGACGAGTTGCCACAATTCTTTAACGTGCTTGTCGGGAATATGTCAGTCGTCGGACCGCGTCCGCACGCACTGCAACATAACGCCTATTATGAATCAATGATCGTTGAATACTTTGCCCGGCATAACGTAAAGCCTGGAATCACTGGCTGGGCACAGGTTAATGGCCTGAGAGGCGAAACAATTGAGCCGGAAAAAATGTGCCGCCGGGTGAATTACGACATTCACTATATAGAGAACTGGACAATTTGGCTGGACTTCAAAATTATCTTAATGACCGCCGTTACAGTTTGGTTTCATGACACGGCGTATTAATTTTCCTCTCTTCTTCGATCTGTGCAGTTATTTCCCAGGGAATTGTGCTTTATGGTGGAAAGAGAATCGGAATCCCTTGCCAATGCCACGCGTGTAACGTGCTCAGTGTTGTCAGTACCCATCGACGTGTTGGATTGGAGCGCCGCGCTTTCCCGGATCGCCCAATGGGCAGCACACAGGCAGTCGCGCTATGTCTGTATCTGCAACGTACATTCCGTTGTGACGGCCGCTCGCCATTCCGGATTTCGCCAGATTGTCCAGCAGGCTGACATGGCCGCGCCAGATGGCGCGCCTGTCGCTGCAATGCTGCGTGCGACTGGCTACGCGGGACAACAACGGATTAACGGTCCTGACCTGATGTGGAAATATTGCGAGCGGGCAGCAGCTGTGGGTGAAAGTATTTATCTGCTTGGTGGCAAACCTGCGACTCTTGCAGCCCTGCACGCGCGGTTGTTGGAAGCTTTTCCGGGCCTGATCATCGCAGGAAGTTGGTCTCCGCCGTTTCGGGCGCTGACGCCGGAAGAAGATCACGCCATCGTGGATCGTATCAACGCGTCCGGAGCGGCAACAATATGGGTCGGTCTGGGCTGTCCCAAGCAAGAGAGATGGATGGCCGAGCACCGTGGAAGAATTTGCGCCGTGATGATCGGGGTTGGTGCAGCATTTGATTATCATGCGGGCTCTTTGCGTCGGGCTCCGCGCTGGATACAAGCTTGTGGTTTCGAATGGTTGTATCGCCTGGCTGCCGAGCCGCGCCGCCTTTGGAAGCGTTATCTCGTGACCAATTCCTTATTTATTGCCTGGGCTGCATGGCAACTTCTTTCTCGTCGCCTAAGTCGGATGTTTCATGGATGAGGTCGGCGATTCCCTGAGGAAGCCTGCCGTCTCTGGTGCTCAAGCCAAACAACCAGCAACTTTAACTGTGGCTGCCCTGCGTTTACGGCGCTGGCTCATTAAAGGTGCGGTCAGCTAAAAAGCTGAAGCGCCAGCCGTGCAAGAGTATTAACACACTGAGATATTCATCTCGTTGTGCAGACTAAAAATGTAGAAACGCGTTTTGTCGACGGTCTATTGCCTGTTCATCGCGTTCTTAGTGAAGAAGCTGGTTATTCAACACGTCACTGTAAACTTTTACGCTCATCCGTGCGCTGTTTGCGGCCGACAGTGAGCTTGTTGCCAACCTGTGCGTATTCCTTCCGAACTGCTGCATGACATCAGGATTGCTCAACATCGTTTCAATGCAGTCAGCAAGCTGATTTGGATTGTTCGGGCTGCAAAGCAGGCCGTTGAAATTATGTTTGATAACCTCGTCCAGGCTTCCTGTTCTGGTGGCCACGCATGCTTTCCCGAAACCGAGCGCATAAGCTGCCACCCCAGACTGGGAAGCTTCGATATAAGGCAGGAGTACAAGATCGGCATCGTCGAAGAGATGATCTATCTCTTCAGGAGCAATATGGCGATGATGGATTTGCTTGTTCACGATCGCGTCGAGTAGAGGCTTGTTCTGTTCGAACTCGTTTCCCTTTCCTGCAACGACAAGAGTAAAAGGGACGCCGCGCTCTTGCAAACGTAGACACGCCTCTGCCAGTACATGCAGCCCCTTATAGCGTTCAATACGGCCGAAGAAAAGCAGCGTGTTCCTTCCTGTCAGATTGCCGTTATAGACTTTTACCGTCCTCATGGCCGGGTGCGGAATGATGTTTATCTTCCCCATAAGATGCGGGGCAATATTTTCCATCATGGCAGCCAGGCTGGCACCGTGCACGATTAGGGCCTGTGCCGTTTCTCGCATATATCGCCTGATAAATTCCTGCCGCCACGATGTTTGCGTGTCTTGGCCAGGATGAGAAACCACGTCATGCACCGTGAGTATTCGCTTGTAATGCTGGCTGAATAGCCAGCAAACAAAGGAGAAGCCTTTTGGCATTTCCTGAAAATGCACAATATCAGGACGCTCATCACGCAAAAATTTGTAAAAAGAGTAAAGTCCCTGGAAAAACTTTTTTATATGTCGCGGTCCTTGCATATCAATAGTAAATAAATTGACTCTATCCAGCTGATCACGCATTCGGGGCGGAACTTCCGCATAAAAATTGTCACGTGAAAGCATCACTATGCACTGCTGATCCTCAGGCATGCCTGAAGCCAGAGTCCAGACATATTCTGAAAAATGCTGACCAAAAAGAAGGATCTTCATTCAAGCTCCCGATGGAAGAATCAAATATACATTCCTGAAACCCGTCGACTATGTCAGTATATTAACTTCACGAAAAGTTCTATTTTCCTGTTGATCTGGCGCTTTCTAAATCCGAATCAGATCCATTCTTACTTTGATAAATTTGACACTTCGGTGGAGACGCGATGAAAGTAGTCCTGAAATACCTTGGATCAGATAAGTCGCTTGCTTTCACGGATCAGGTCTTGGTTTCAGGATGTAATTTCATCTTGCTGATTTACGTCGGGAAAAATCTGCCGACAACACAATTCGGCCTCTTCAGCCTAGCCATGCTGATCATTTACTTTCTTTCAAATTTTCATCGGGCCATGTTGACACGACCCATGGAAATGCTGGCGGCAAAGGACACTGCGTTGGGCATGCATAGTCGTCATGCCGTCGTATTGTTAGCAAACCTTGGTACTGCGCCAATAGGTATATTTTTTCTGATTGGTGCCGCAGTTTTTCTTTTCAACGATTTTGGAATAATTTTTTCCGGGTCCGTCTATTTAATATGCAGTTTTTTTCAGGACACGATGCGTCGATACTGGTATTGCACCAGAAATCTTGAATTAGCCCTGTTATCCGATCTCGTCAGCTATGGCGGGCAAACAATTTTAACGGCGATTTTTATCGCTAACTATGAAATCAGTGCCGAAAAGGTGTTCCTCATCATGGCAATGACATCGCTGGGTGCTTTTGCCATTGATCTGATAATTGCAAGGAAAAAAAAGCGAGTTTTTATTGGGAATTTCCCCGCATTCTCTATCAAAGATGTATTGATGGAACACTGGGCTGTGTCGAAATGGATTTGTCTCAGCATCTTTGTAATATGGTTGTCTGCCCAAGTTTATCCAATATTTATTTCGTTTCTCGGTCCGGCGGCGGTTGCAAGCTATTCAGCGTGCACAATTGTGCTGAGAGCTGTCAATCTGCCGGTTCAGGCGGTAGATAATTATCTGCCTCTGCAAGCGTCGAGGGTTTTGAATGAATTCGGGGTGGAAAATTTAAAGCAGCATTTGAAAGCCACCGTCATACGAACGGCGCTGGTCGGTTTAATACTTGTTGTCCTTGTATATCTTCTTACTCCCTTACTGATGAATATTATTTATGGCGGAATTTATGATTCATCAAGTACCATTTTGAGATTGTTGCTGCCGGCATCTTTTTTTCTTTTTCTTGGAGCTGTTTTAGGCTGCTATTCCTATGCAATGCTCGATATGCGCGCTTCTTTTTTTGCAAATCTGGCCGGTGCAATATGGACATTTACTGGCGGAATTTGTCTGGTTTATTTATACGGTATCTATGGAGCCGCAATTGCTGCCTCTTTTAACGCCGCAATTACCGCGGCGGTGCAGGCAATGATGATATTGGTTCGGATACATGCCATGGAGAGAATGCAGCATCAGTTAGCGGCTTGAACGCATGCGCCACTAAATGCTGCATCCGCAATCAGATTTTTCAAATAAATCCTTCCAAGTTCATACGAGCCGCCGCCATCACAGTCGGCAGCCTGCTCTGTATCTGTCTGCGAAGCGTGGGAAGCTTGCCAAGGAAATCGTCTATCGCCGCAGCAAGGATGTTAGCTTCGATGATGTCTTTGGCCAGCAACAAAAGCGACTCGGGCATATCAAAATGAGCAAATAAACCGTGGAATTTCTGGTCCTGATACGTAACTGCCATTACCGGCGTTTCCATCCCAAAACCGGCAATTGCAAAATGCATCCTCCCGGTGAATATACCATCAACCATTCCGGCAACGGCCTTGAGTTCCGCTGCCGTCAACTGTTCTTTCGGATAAAAAACCTTTTCTGGAAAATTACCGTTCAGCGCTATAGCAATCTCACTGAGATAAACGTTGTCACCTAACTCTCCACGGTAATCATGTGGAACCAACAAAACGCTCACTTTTCTTTTCTTTATTGTGGAGGAAATTCCTTCAGTTACGGCGCGCATGAATAATGGCAAGCTTGAGCGAAATTTTTCGCCAAGTAGCATGGGGTGAACGTTAATTGCCAGCACCAGGTCGCCTTCTGCATGGCGTCTTTCGCACCACTCTCGAATAGTTCGCGTGGAACAGGTGTTGCCATCAGGCGCGAGAAGAAAGGCAATATCTGCCACAAGGCGAGCCTCTCTTTGGGTGAAGTTTTCGAAGTTCTTTACCGAGATAATATCTCTCAGATTAAACAAAATACGTTTGTCTAATTTCCGAAAAACGGAAAGCAATCTCTTGCTAGGCCGACTGTTGAAGCTAAAACCAAGAAGGATGGTTTTTATGCCGGACCTGATGCATAAATCGGCGGTCGTCAGCATTTTCAGTGCCTGCAATTCTCCGTAGCAGCCATCAAGGACGTCAGCGCCAAGTATTAGAAGGCAATCTGGAGAAAATTGATAAATAGCTTTTCGAATGTTCTTGAGTTGCCAGTATTTTCCCCAGATCGGCAATGCTTCAAATCCCCAAGCCCTGACTTTTTGGTCTGCTGCATCCGTCCCGGTTGGAATGCCGATTAGTATATTTGGATGCGTCTTTCGTATCTGCGTGACTGCAGACCAGATCATCGCTTCATCGCCCTTTGAGCCGCCGACAGTCCATGGATCGCATGGTATGATCAATACGCGCTCTGGCACTTTCCTTTCGTTATGGCAGCGTATGCTTTTGAGGAGATTATCTAGATCCTTTTCAATAATCTTGAATTTTATCCAATCAGATGTAGACTTTTTCTTTCCCCAGAATGTTTTTATCAGCACTTTGAGATTTACAACCCTTGATTGCAAGGCAACAGCATGTGAATTTTCCATCTGTTTATTTTATCTTTCCTGAAATATAGCTTCAGTCGAATGCCAATTCCTGCGGGAAGAAAGTTTTCATGTCCAATGATGAGATATGCATTTCTTGCCAACGCACGATCTGATCGTTTGTAAAACTATTACATTGTTAATATCATCCGAGTTTCAAAAAACGACTTGGCGGGGAAGGTAAGATAGGTTGATATATTTAAACGCTCCATGGTCTAGTCCAATATTCTGTAAATTCTAAGACGGGTCGACTTAGATGAAGAGTGCATTCAGGGAATTATCTTACGATATCTTTCGAAATCTGACGAAAACGATAAATATTTCGGGCTATTTCTGTGACATTTAGCGAATGTATTTCTTGACTTGGGATGTATATTAAGTGAAATGGCAACGTATTTGTAATGCTAATGCTCTGATCTTTTATTGATTGCTTTGATGAAAACCCTATGATAGATTGAGTGCAAAGTTTTTCAAAAAATTATTGGTGTAATTCATTTAGCTGAAGTTGCACGCTGTCGGTAGTTACATTGAAGAGATTCCGATTTAACAGATCGCATGCCGTATTTTGCCCACTCGAACAGAAAGTTGTGTCATGGATGAAAAGGCGCTGCCGTCGATTTCTCTAGTGACCTGCTCCTACCAGCAGGCCCGCTTTCTTGACGCCACAATACGGTCAGTGCTTGACCAAGCTTATCCAAAGCTTCAATACATCGTGGCTGACGGCGGGTCTACGGATGGAAGCCTTGCGATCATAGAGCGCCATGCGTCTGCGCTTTCCTGGTGGGTGTCGGAACGGGATCGGGGGCAGTCGCACGCGCTGATCAAGGGTTTCGCGCAAGCTACCGGAGACATCTGCGGATGGCTGTGTTCGGACGATCTGCTGTTACCCGGTGCCTTAAATGCAGTAGCCACCTTTTTTCATGAAAATCCTGAAATTCAGGCAGCATTTGGAGATTCGATATGGATCGACATCGACGGCAACCCAATTAGGCCAAAACGCGAGATGGGCTTTAACCGCTTCGTTTTCCTTCACGACCACAACTATGTGCCCCAGCCCTCGATGTTCTGGCGTAGAAGCCTTTACAAGAAGGTCGGGGGAATCAGGCCTTATTACAGCATTGCGATGGACAATGACCTTTGGGAAAGGTTTTCTGCAGTCACCGCAATTGGACATATTCCCAAATACCTGTCTTGCATGCGCCATTATTCCGAGCAAAAAACCCTGGCTGGAAAGTGGAAAAAGCGTGGGCGTCGGGAAGGCAGTCTGGTGACGAAGCGCGGCAGCCGTTTTGCTCGCCACCGTTGCCTAAGACCGGTACTGCACGAGTTCGCCAGAACCCTGCGCATCATCAGCAAATGCGCTACCGGCAGCTATTGGGCACAGGTGCCCGCTGATGTGCTGCTGTGGCTTCAGCGGTATCAGACGCCGGCTTTGTCGAATTGGTCTTGAGCGGGCGCACCGCTGATGTTTTCCTATACTCCCCGTGATATCGAATCGACTATTCGGCCGCTGCGCCGAAGAAGCGGCCTTCTCGCGCAGGTTGCTGGGGTACCGGCTCGTATAAAGCTTAGCGTCTGCTTATCCAAGATGTGGCTGGATGATGACTGACCATCAGCTGGCTGCGACAGCCCGGTATGCAAAGGCGACTGCTGCGGGCAGCAACGAACTCGTCATGAGCGAGTACTGGTTCCTGGTCGGCGTCGCGTTTTTCGTTTTCTGGGCAATAGATCCCCTGCTGCTTGGGTTGGACAACACGCCGTTGGTCAAGCACGTGCCGCTTGCTGTGCTTTTTCCCGGCCTGCTCCTGAGCGTTTCAGGCGCCCTGCTATTTTCCAGTCCTGTGCGGCAAGTAATGATCAGGGAGTTGTGGCGCGATAACCGTGTGCTTTTCTGCTTTACAGCATTCGCACTTGGCGGCAGCATCGTCGCAAGAGTCATGGACGGAATCCCGAATTCATTTGCGACGATGGGCCTGTTTCCCCTGTTGGCGCCGGTCACTGCGTGGCTTATTCTAAGAAGCCGCGCCCCGCACAAGATGGTGCGTATGGTCCTCCATATTTTTTTATTCTGGGCCATCATTGCCGCGCTGACGCAGATCGCTGAAATTGGGAACGGTGTGATCTTTCGTTTCCATAACGCGGAGCACATTGTATTGCCGGCCTTGATGTTTGTGATCCTTGCGGCGCGATCGGGGTTTGGCAAGGCATCAGCGATGGTGTTCCTGATCGTCGTCACCATCGCTGCACGGAAGAATACCGCTTATCTGGTGTTCCTGATCTCCATCGCTTACATGGCCCTCCTGCGTCTGCGCGAGCTAAGGAACAGTACGAGGGACACGGTCACCCGTTGGGCCGTATGCTGGAACAGTCTGATTGTGGCGGCTGCCTTATTGCTTACGCTGGCGGCCAGCTATCTCTATCTGAAGGAATCGAAACAAGGTGGCGTACCGTCGGGTAACCCGGAATACCGGCTAGTCACCTATGAGAGGGCTTGGAACAAGTTTCTGGCCTCGCCGGTCGTTGGCAATGGCTTCACCGGGCCGGCCTCAGAATTGTTCGGCGTCTACGAGGTCGCCGTCGATACCCAGGTGCTGCCCACGCATAGCGATATCCTCGACATCCTTGCCAACGGCGGAGTTATTGCACTAGGGCTTTGGGGCGCTATTTACCTGCGTCTCGCAAGACGGTACGTCGATATTGCCACTCCGCTTTCGCGCATGCATGCGGGAATGGTGTTCGACCTGCATACTCTTATTGTCATGGTCTTTGCCGGTGTATTCACATGTTCCTTCAACCCCATACTGAATGCGCCAAACTTGGCGGGCGCCTACTGGATGCTCGTAGGCATGCTGCAGGCAGTGCTGCTGCTTCTGAAGGGTGAGGAAACGGAGCAGACATTGATAGCAGGCATGCGTGCGGTTGACCGAAACGACCGCTTACCCGGGAAGTCCAAGAGCGGACAGTGGTAAACCGAGCGCTTCTGCGAGAATCCTCCAGGTTCTTCGTCAGCGCGACCGAGATCTAGCCACCGCCTGTTCTTAATCCGCATTTCTTTATTGCGATCAAATGAAAATGTCCTTACGGATTCTCGTCGCGCACAACAGCTACCAGTGGCACGGTGGAGAAGACGCCGTAGTGCAGGCAGAAGTTGCGCTGCTGCGCCAGTACGGCCATGAAGTACATGTTTATCGTCGGCATAATGAAGAAATCGGCGGTATCTTCAACCTGCGCATGGCAGCACAGGCGCTGTGGTCTAACCGGACAACAAAAGATATCGACCAGCTGCTTCCGGCGTTCCGACCGGACGTCATCCATGTGCACAATACCTTCCCGCTTATATCGCCTTCGCTCTTGTGGTCTGCTGGCGCAACACCGGTGGTGCAGACCTTGCACAATTTCCGCCTCTTATGTCCACAGGCGATGTTTCTCAGGGACGGAAAGATCTGCGAAGCTTGTCTTGCGCGGTCACCCTGGCGTAGCGTGGTGCACCGCTGCTATCGCGGATCGACGGTGCAGTCCGGTGTGGTGACAGGGATGCTGATGCTCCATGCACGCTTGGGCACTTACCGAAACAAGGTCGCACGTTATATCGCTTTAAATGGCTTTTGCCGCGACAAGTTCATTGAGGGAGGGCTTCCTGCCGAAAGGATTGCGATTAAGCCCAACTTTGTTAACGTCGATGCAGCCCCATCTGCATTGCCCCGCAGCGGCGGGCTTTTCGTTGGAAGAATTTCGTCCGAAAAAGGCATCGAGGTGTTACTCGCCGCATTGCATCGGCTTCCGGGCAAACGGATTCGCGTCATTGGGGACGGTCCCAGAATGGCTTGCTTGCAGGCGCAGCCTGGCGTACTTGTGCTGGGTGCGATGAGCCGTGAAGACGTACTAGCCGAAATGCGCCGCGCCGCTTTCCTTGTGATGCCAAGCATCTGGTACGAAACCTTCGGACTGGTATTGATCGAGGCGTTCGCATGTGGTCTGCCTGTCATTGCCAGTCGTCTTGGGGCAATGCAGGAACTGGTGCAGGAAGGGTACAACGGCCTGCTTTTCGATCCCGGGTCGGACGGCGACCTCGCTCGAGTAATCGCCTGGGCTGAGACGCACCCCGATGAGATGCAGCACATGGGGCGCAACGCACGCGACACATACATTGAGAAGTTCACACCGGAAAAAAACCATCAAATGCTGCTGACTATCTATCGCGAGGCCATTCAAGGTACGTCAGGCGGTCGGGACTTCGCTCTGACAAATGAAAGTACAGCAAGCAAAGCTACCCCACGAGCCCTGCATGTCCATTCCGACAATGATGAGTAAACCTGGGAACGGCATAGACGAGGATGTCGTCACCACAGCTGCAAATTCGGCGTCCACCATTGCAATTGCATCATTGATGCGTTACCACGGCACGACCGGCTTGCAGACGCACGTGCGGGCGTTCGAGGCTTATTTGAATGCCCGCCGGCTTCCGAATGTGGTGCTGACACCTTTCGCGGCGTCAGCGTGGCAGCTCTATCCGGTCTTTGGAATGCGCAAGTTGATTGCGCCATTGATGGCGACGGCGGGCGTCTGGTGGCACATGACTTGGCACGAGGCATTTTTGCTGCGGGTGCTGCGTCGGGAACTGATGAAGCGTTCCGACGTGGCCATCTACGCCCAGTGCCTTTCCTCAGCCAGCGCCGCGCTCAGGGCAAGGAGCAGTGCTTCACAACGGGTGATACTCGCGGTGCATTTCAATGACTCGCAGGCAGAAGAATGGGTGGGAAAGGGCTTGATGAAGCGCTCTGACAGGATGTACCGCGCGATACGACAGTTCGAGGCCTCCGTGCTGAAGCGCGTAGACGGCTTGGTCTTCGTATCGGAATTCATGCGGCGCACCTTGTTTGCTCGCTATCCGGACCTATGCCAGATTCCGAATGTGGTCCTGCCAAACTTCATAAAAGACCCCGGACCGGCCAAGGGCATGCCGGATGCAGATCTGATTTGCATCGGCACCCTTGAACCACGCAAGAATCAAGGCTATCTGATCGATATTGTGGCAGCCGCGCTGCGGGCTGGCCATGAACTTCGTGTCAGCATTGTTGGCGATGGCCCGGACCGTGCCATGTTGCAGAAAAAGACGCGTGATCTTGGTGTAGCGCATCTGGTGCGCTTCACGGGTTTTGTTCCAAATGCTGCCGGTTTGATTGCACACCATCGGGCATGCGTCCATGTCGCGCTGCAGGAAAATCTGCCAATGACTTTGGTAGAAGCGCTGGCGTATGGCGTGCCGGTATTTGCCACGCCCGCGGGCGGTGTGCCTGAAATAGTGGAGGATGGCGTCAATGGACGCCTGATCGGGCATGCCGATCCGGCAAGTGCTGCACAGGTCATTGTTGAATGGCTGAGCTCTCCAGAACGCATGTCGGACGCTGGCGCGGCGGCACGAAGCGGATTTCTGTGCAGGTTTGAAAGCGATGCCGTGGCTTCACATCTCGTCTCATTCATTCAAGGACAACCCAATGGAGAGCCCGCCTCCGCACCAGCCAGTACCGTTCCTTCACATGGCTAACTTGCACACAGCCGGGCCACTGAACGGACTGCGGGCTGCGCCTGACGGCGCGAGTGCCGGTGCACTGCTTCCCGGGCAGCCGCTGGCACCGCGGCTCCGTGTAACGTCCCTACACCGGCCAATAACAGTACTGCATCCTATACTGCCGTGCAGTAAGGCCCGATGCCATCGGTTTGATCGCCATTGCGACTTATCGACTTTCAAGCAGGACGGGCTCCATGCCGATGGTCACGGTTTGGCCGCCGGTAACCGCCGCGCTAGGACCACTGAGTGTACGCATGCGGACCATACCGGATGGGGCAACGAAGGTCGAGGTTTCTCCCGTGCTCCATACCATCACTGCCTGATACCCGTTAGCGCGTGTGATATGGCACTGATACACCTCATCGTTCGCTACGCAAGGCGTGAAGCGCGCGCCTGTCATCCATTTGTAGACTTCGCGGTAAGCGACCCCGGGCTTAAGCTCCTGTTTATTGAGCTTATCGTACAGACCACCCCATTCCGCGGAATCCCAGGCATACCAAAAGCTGCGCGCGACACCTTTCGAGTAGCTCAGGGCGATATAGCGTGCCAGCCACGCAGACTGCTGGCTAGGATCAGCTCCCATGGGCCACGTGGAACTGCCCCAACTGTGCTCAGTGTCCCACAACGGCTGGTCGGATATGCCATACCTGCTTTGAATCGCACGCATGCTGTCAATCAAATTGCTCAGAGATTCGGGCGGGCCGTAAAGATAGCCGTGGAAGCTGGTGATATCACTATAGGCGGCACCTCCTGCGGCAAAGTAGGCGCCGGTCCACCGATACGCGTTCGTTCCCTGTGGCGCCGGCGTCAGGACTATGCCTCCCGCGTCTTTAATCACGGGATAAGCGGCTCTCGCCATGGCCACCATCTGGTTCATGGAACCCTGCCAGTAGTTGGCGGCATTGGGTTCATTCCACAATTCCCAATACTTGATCTTGCCTTTATAGCGGGAGGTGATTTCGGTAACGAAATGAAGCCAGGCTTCTGCGTAGGGTGCAAAACAGGTCCCGTTCGCAGCGCCATTGCACGTGCCGGTCGGATTAGTCGATGCCCACGTTGGCACATACCCAAAGGTATAAACCATTTCTACGCCTCGGGAAAGCGAGTCGGCGACCAGGGTGTCCAGGCTGGCCCAGTTGTACTGGCCTGGGGCGGGGTTGAGGTCTTTCCAGTTGGTGCCGGGATAATTGTCCCAAATACGTTGCGTACCGAAGGCCACGGAGGGCCAGCCAACGTAACTTTGGGCAATAACATGCATCCCGAAGAATTGACTCGGAACAGCGACAGCGCTCAAGTCAGGTGCTTTATAAGGCAGCCCCGTTGGATTCGCGCCCAGGCTGGAAGCGGAATTGTGGTTGCTAGTGTCGTTGGGGAGCCCTGCGTTCTTTAGAGCAGTCGTATCAATTGCCGAACCGGCTCCAGAGGCGCCGAGCAGCGCGGCAAGGCCCGCAACCATCACCAGGCGGACGTAACCGGTTTCGATTTTTCTCGTATTCATCCAGAACTTTCCTTGAAAGGCGAATATTGAAGAAATTCCATTTAACATTTACGGACCAGCCATTGGTTAGTGACAAAATGGTCTTATGGAAATGAATGTTCTTGGTGAATCTATTCAATTTCATGTATGCAGGAACACAAGCTGGTGACAGGCATACAAAATAAACAAAAAGAAACAAATCTCAGCGACCGTGGAATGAAGAATGATTCGCTGCGTGCGTGCTGTGAAAAAGTGAAAATTCCATAAGGCAATCGGGACTGCAGTCGGTGAAAAGAGACGTGGCCTGCAGCCATGACTAGGCCACGTCCAGCTCAATCGCTGCTAAGAACGCAAACATTCTCGTATTCCCGCCAGAACGCCATGAGTCGGTAAAAGAGCTTTTTTGGATTAAACGCTGATCCTGATGCATCTGCAATGTCATCAATGCTTCGTGATATGGAACTTTTTATACCAATCTTCTACTACCATAAAGATGTGCATCGAAAAATTAAAAACATTCCACATGCAGCAGGATTTGGTTTCTCTTCATTGCAAAATAATCAGTGTCATGTTCATCACAGCGGGCATGACGGTTGCTGGAATGGCATATGCCGAAACGGCACATACATTCCAGCCATTCGTTGAATATTCGACTCTTTATCAAGACAATGTTTTACGCCTGCCTGATACGCTGCATTCGAAGAATGGTACTGAACAGAAAAAACTTTCGGATGTCAGCCATAGACTAGAAATGGGCGTGCTGATCGATATCGACTACAGCCGCCAGAATTTCACCGGCTGGATAAAAGAGAATCTGACTAGATACCAAGATTTTAAACAACTCGATTTTAACGGTGTAGACCTGATGGCCAACTGGAAGTGGAATCTAGGTAGTCATTTCTCGGGAAACTTTGGTGCGACCTATCTGAGGACACTTGCGCCCTTCACAGATTTCCATGAGTTAGAAAAAAACCTGCGAACGGAGCAGCGCAATTATTTGGATGGCAGTTGGCTCTTTCATCCAAGTTGGGCATTCCAAACCGGTGTCAGCCGCTATCAACTGACCCATGATCTTCAGTCTCAACAATTTTCGGATCGCGTTGAGAACCGTGGCGAAGCACGGCTGGACTATGTGGGGCGTACTGATAGCAAAACAGGGATTATGTTCGGCTATACCAAGGGTAGCCTGCCGAACTGGGGTCAGTTACAAGAAGCCGCAGGCGCGAATAATTATGCTCAATATGAAATAAAAGGCGACGTCAAGTGGAATCTTTCATATAAAACATCGTTTCAATTTGTTGGGGGAAAAGTGTACCGAAAGGTAGAGACAGCTCCCGGCAAGGATTTTAATGGTGCTAACGCGCGTCTCCGTATTGCATGGCAGCCCACCAGTCAGGTCAATATGAATATCACGGCATGGCGTGAAATCAGTGCAGTTGACTATTTGGATGCGCTTTATGCAATCAACAAAGGAATCAGCATTACGCCGAATTGGAATGTGTCCGAGAAATTAGCCATCGCGGTTGAGCTCAAACATCAGAGACGAGAATTCACCAGTGCTAGAGCTTCATCATTTACAGGAGTAAGAGAAGATACTTTAAATGATCTCACAGTAGGGGTTACATATCGTCCATTACGTAATATGACGGTTCAAATGGCAGTCTTTCACAACACTAAGTCATCCGCTGTAGAACTCTCGAGATATTCCAATAACGGTGTGATGGTAAGCATGCAACAGAAATTCTAAGGTGTCGACGTCAGAATGAAGTTCTTGCAATATTTCATGGAATGATTCTATTCCATTGTTTTTCCGCCTAAGATGCAAAAAATTCCATGATTCGAGAGAATTGAATTAAAGCAAAGGTGATGGGTGCATAGCCAGTTTTCGTTGTAATAAATTTTTTTGCAAAAAAATATGAAGAAAGCGCAAATTTTTCCGAGATGAATTCCGAAGTTTTCTTGCGCGATTAAGACAAAATAAAAATTTTTCAGAGTATCGTATCGTTCTAAAGTAATACGCAATAATTTTCGATGTTATATGATTGGATTTTGCTTGTTTGCCGCAATTGAGCGTTCGCTTGAGGTGGTCGAAAACCTGAGAATTCGCCGGAAATGCGAAATACAAAATGCGGTATGGGACAGGAAATTTAAATGAGAAAGAGACTTGGCTCTGCCTGATTAGTGAATGACAAATATTCTATAACGTTGTCCGGTGTAATACGTCTTTATTTCAAAGGTACAGCGAAATGACAATGGCTCTGAAGATCCTTATTGTTGCATCAGTATTGATGTTCTCTTCTATCGCCAATTCCACTGAACTCAAACTGGGGGTCGGCGACTTGCTGCGGATTCTGGTATTTGAGCACGCTGATCTGACATTGGATACGAAGGTACAACCGGACGGGCAAATAGCGCTTCCTTTGATCGGTCAAATAAATGTTGCGGGTGAGTCTCCGCAAGCTGTGGGCAAGAAAGTCGAGGAATTACTTGAAAAGGGCGGATTTATCAAAAACCCGAGGGTAAGCATCCTTCCGACCTTGCTGCAAAGCCAGCAGGTGTCGGTGCTTGGACAGGTGAACCGCCCAGGCAGGTATCCGCTCGACGGCACCCCGGAAATTGCCGATATTCTCGCGCTTGCCGGCGGAATCAGCGCCGAAGGAGGCGACATCGTCACCGTGATTCATAACGGCCCGGGAAAGAAGAAAAGTGAAGTGGTCAATCTAGTCGAGTCGGTTCGTTCCCCTGATAGCGGGTCCGGCATAGAGATTCGGCCCGGCGACGTGATCTATGTCGAGCGGGCACCGCGTTTCTATATCTATGGGGAGGTGAAACAGCCGGGGGTGTACCGTCTTGAGAAGGACATGACAGTGCTTCAGGCCTTGTCGGTAGCTGGTGGGCTCAATCAACGCGGCACGGAAAGAGGCATACGTATCAAGCGCCGTGACCCAAGCGGCAAGATGCTGGCGCGGGATGTAGGCAGCGATGAGGTGATTCAAACGCAGGACGTTGTCCATGTGCAGGAGGCGCTGTTCTAGTCGACGCGTTTGCAGATTTTTCTCTGCGGCAGGGACGGCCCCTGGCACGCGGTGTCAGACCGGGGCTGTGAGCCAAGTAAAGAAGTATCGATGAAATCGGCAATGAAGCGCCCGCATTGCCTTTAACAGGAAGAAAAATGATGAGCCTTCGCGGATTGTTCATGGTGTTGAAAGCGCGCTATGGCATCGTCCTTGCGACCATAGCTACTGCGCTTGCTATTGCGGTGGTGACGAGTCTGTTACTGCCAAAGACCTACACGGCGAACACATCGCTTGTTCTAAATTACACCGGCGCCAATCAGGTGACCGGCATGACGATGTCAGGTCAGCTACTGCCGGCTTACCTCGCCACGCAAGTCGACATCATCAAGAGTCCTAGAGTTGCAATGCAGGTAATAGAGTCGCTAAAACTGGCGGACGATCCCCTTTTCAGAAGGGCTTATGACGAACCCAAGGAGCCAAAGGAAGGCATCACGGACTGGTTGTCTCAACGTTTGCTGAAGAAGCTTCAAGCCATTTCGGCTCGCGATAGCAGCGTGGTCGAGATTCGGTTCAGCGCCCAAAATCCGCAACTCGCCGCTCGCGTGGCAAATGGTTTTGCAAGCGCTTATCAGCAGATCAGCATGCAACTGAAAGCAGAGCCGGCCAGGATTGCAGCCGATTACTTCGACAGTCAGATTCTTGAGCTGCGTGAGCGGGTGGAGAACGCCCGCAACGCGCTGTCGGCTTACCAGAAGGAATACGGCATCATTAACGGGGAATCCCAGTTCGATCTCGAAACCGGACGCCTGAACGACATGGCGACACAACTGGTGATAGCGCAGGCCCAGGCGGCAGAAGCGACCTTCCGAGGACGGCAAGCGCGAGGGAACGGGAGCACGTCGCCGGACGTGCAATCCAATTCGCTGATCCAAAATCTCCGTGCCAGCCTCGCTGTCGCAGAGGCGAAGTTCGCTGACATATCGCACAAGCTGGAACGCAATCATCCGCAATACCAGGCCGCAAGCTCGGAGGTGGAGAGCCTGCGCGAGAATTTGAACGCGCAGATCAAAATCGCTTCCCAGGGTGTATCAGGTAATGCACGCATACTGGAACAGCGCGAAGCCGAACTGCGCAGCGCGCTTGCAGCGCAGAAAGCCCGGGTGCTGCAACTGAACAGGGACCGGGACAAACTCAAGATGCTGAACGCCGAGATAGAGACGGCCCAGCGGGGATATGAATTGGCCACACAGCGCCGCACGCAGACCGGATTCGAAGCGCGTGCAAGCCAGACCGATGTCGTGATACTCAGTCCCGCGGTACCACCTGCCTTACATAGTTCGCCCATGCTGCTGCTCAATATCGCTGCTGCATCTGTGCTCGGTGTCGTAATGGGCACGGGCCTGGCCCTGTTGCTGGAGACATGTGATCGCCGTTTCCGAAGCGCACGCGATGTCGCTGACTTAATGGATGCGCCATTGCTTGGTGTGGTGCAGTGGCGGCAAGGTGCCTGATTCCTGCGATGTCGTTCAATCAAGGCCGACTAAGCACAATGCAACCGGAGTTGCCGATGAATGACCAGACATTTATATTGCACCAGGCCGTTGCTGATCGGAACGCGCTTATAGGCGCTGTGCTGGTCGAATCCGGGCAGCTCAGTACGCAGCAAAGAGACCAGGTGATTCTGGAGCAGCAATCCACAGGCTTGCGGTTTGGAGAGGCTGCACAAGCATTGGGCCTGCTTGATAGCGTTGCCGTTGATCGTGCACTGGCGCGCCAGTTTGGCTATCCGGTCATGCCTGTCGGAGCCGGCAGTCTTGCTACGCAACTCAGCATGGCCTATGAACCGTTTAGCCGACAGTCGGAAGCCGTCCGTAGCATCCGCAGCCAGCTTATGCTGCGTTGGTTCAACGAAAGCCGGAAGACGCTTACGATCGCCGGGGTGTCAGGCGGGGAGGGCGTCAGCCTGTTTGTTGCCAACTTGGCCATCGCGTTTTCGCAGCTTGGCAGGAATGTGCTGCTGGTCGATGCGAACTTGCGCCAGCCGAGCCAGCGTCGAATCTTTGGCATCCAGGAACGACCGGGCCTGGCAGACATGCTGGCGGGACGCAGTGCACATGCCGCGATCACGCGCATCGCGCCGTTTCCTGGCCTGTCCTTACTCCAGGCAGGTACCTTGCCGCCGAATCCTCAGGAATTGTTTGCCCGCGATGCGCACGATTTATTGCAACGTACCGTCGTGCGCGCATACGACATTGTGTTGTTCGATGCACCAGCGTTTTCGGTATGTGTCGACGCGCTATCGCTTGCCGAGCGTTCACAAGGTGTGCTGTTGGTGCTCCGGCGTGATCGAACCGCTGTGTGTGAAGCGCAGGCGGCGGCCCAACTAATTTCCGAATCCGGAGCGCGCATGATTGGCACGGTGCTGGTCGATAGTTAGTAGCACGAACCGGATGCCTGCGCCCTGCTTGGTTCTCGTCTCCATTTCCACTGTGTTGTTATTCTTAGCCAAGGGAGTTGCTAATGACGAAGCGAGCACTGATTACCGGAGTCACCGGACAGGATGGCGCCTATCTTGCCGAATTCCTTTTGAAGAAAGGATATGAGGTCCACGGAATCAAACGACGCGCCTCACTGTTTAACACGGATCGGATCGATCACCTGTACCAGGACCCGCATGTCACAAATCGCTCCTTCTTCTTGCATTATGGTGATCTGACTGACTCGACCAACCTGATCCGCATTGTGCAGCAGGTGCAGCCTGATGAAATCTACAACCTGGCTGCGATGAGCCACGTGGCAGTCAGCTTCGATACTCCCGAATACACCGCGAATGCCGATGGCATCGGTACACTGCGCATCCTGGAAGCCATTCGCATCCTTGGCCTGGAGCAGAAGACGCGCTTCTATCAGGCATCGACCTCAGAGCTATATGGTCTCGTTCAGGAAGTGCCTCAGACAGAGAGGACGCCGTTCTATCCACGCAGTCCCTATGCAGTCGCCAAGCTTTATGGCTACTGGATCACGGTAAATTACCGCGAGGCGTATGGCATGTATGCGTGCAACGGCATCCTGTTCAATCATGAAAGCCCGCTTCGCGGGGAGACGTTCGTCACCCGCAAAATCACGCGCGCCCTTGCCCGTATCAAGCTGGGCCTGCAGGCATGTCTGTATCTTGGCAATCTGGATGCATTGCGTGACTGGGGCCATGCGAAGGACTATGTCGAGATGCAATGGCTTATGTTGCAGCAGGCGCAGGCGGATGATTTCGTCATCGCTACTGGCATGCAGTACAGCGTGCGTGACTTTGTCAACGCGGCGGCTGAGGCGCTTGACATGCCGATCCGCTGGAAGGGAAGCGGCGTTGGGGAAGCTGGCGTGGATCGCCACGGAAAGGAAGTGGTAAAAGTTGACAGCCGCTATTTCAGACCTACTGAAGTCGCCACCTTACTCGGCAATCCAACCAAGGCACGCGAAAGGCTTGGATGGACGCCGCGCACGAGTTTCCACAAACTGGTGGCGGAGATGGTCATGGAGGACCTGAGGAGCGCCTCTCGTGACGAGCTAGTAAAAAAGAACGGCTATCCTGCATACGATCATTTTGAATAGGTCCACCATGCACAAGAACGCAAAAATCTATGTTGCGGGCCATTGCGGCATGGTCGGCTCGGCTATCGTGCGCAGACTGAAGGCAAGAGGTTACGATAACCTTCTCTTCAGGAGGCGCGAGGAACTTGATTTGCTGAATCAGCATGCGGTGCGGGCATTCGTGCTGTCGGAAAAACCGGATTTCATTTTCCTCGCCGCCGCGAAGGTAGGCGGCATACATGCCAACAATGTCTATCGCGCTGATTTTATCTATCAGAACCTGGTGATCGAAACAAACGTGATTCAAGCGGCGCATGAAGCGGGTGTGAGCCGTTTGCTGTTTTTGGGATCGAGCTGTATTTATCCCCGGGACTGTGCGCAGCCGATTCGCGAGGAGTATTTGCTCACCGGTCCGCTGGAGCCAACGAACGAACCCTATGCGATTGGCAAAATTGCCGGCATCAAGTTGTGTGAGAGTTACAAATCCCAGTATGGGCGTGAGTATGCCGCAGTGATGCCAACCAACCTGTACGGCATCGGCGATAACTATAACCTGCAGGCCAGCCACGTCCTGCCGGCGCTGATACGCAAGGTGCATCTCGCACGTCTGGCAATGGAAGGCGATATTGCGGGTATCCGGCGCAATGAACGGCGTTACGGTCGGATTCCCGACGAGGTACTCTCCAGCCTTGGCTGCGAGCGCGACAACAGCCAGCTTGTGGTCGGTCCGGGCGCAGCCGGGTCGAAAGCGTCGATCATTCTTTGGGGTAGTGGAACACCGCGCAGGGAATTCTTGTTTGTCGACGACCTTGCCGAGTGCTGTGTTCATCTGATGGAAACCGGCTATGCCGGACCGCTGCTCAATGTAGGTACGGGCATTGACCTGTCCATCCGCGAACTGGCTATGATGGTGATGCGGGTAATCGGCGTAGAGGGTTCACTTCAGTTCGACAGCAGCAAGCCTGATGGCACGCCAAGAAAGCTGCTGGACGTATCACGGCTGGCCGACACCGGATGGAATGCTCATACCAGCCTTGAGCAGGGCATCGCGATTGCCTACCAGGACTTCATTGCGCAAGAGACGTCAGTTAATGAAATGCAATCGCGCGCTGGCGAATCACCCGACCGGCTCACCCGGGCGCTTTGAGGCCCGGCGTTAACCCCGATGTGGAGTGCATCCATGAAATGACCGGCTCAGCCCGGCCCACCAAACAGCTCGGCCAGCGCGCGCCGCAGCCAGACATTGCCCGCATCCGCATGAAAGCGCTCATGCCAGTGCTGCTTGACCGCGTAAGAGGGCAGCGCCACCGGCGGCGCCAGCAGGCGTATCGCTTCCTGCGACGCCAGCGTGTTGCCCAGCCGCCGCGGCACGATCACCATCAGCTCGGTCTGCGCCACGATGCGGGCCACGCCCAGGAAGCTGGGCAGACGCAGCACCACTTCCCTCTGCAGGCCCTGCTGCGCCAGCGTCCTGTCAACGATGGAATGGCCGGTGCCGGAACTGCCGACCACGATATGGGCTTCCTTCAGGAAGGCGGCCTTGCCCAGTCTTTCACCGATGCGCGGATGGTTCTTCGCCGCCAGGCAGACGAAGTCCTGGGTGAACAGCGTCTGCTGATAGAAGCCCGCCTCCAGGTCGGGCATGAAGCCGACCGCGATGTCGGCTTCGCCGCTTTCCAGCCGGCGCGGGCTGTCAGTGGAAATCTTCTCGATCTCGATATGCACGCCGGGCGCCGCCTTGCGCAAATGATTGAGCAGCGTGGGCAGCAGCACGATCTCGCTGATGTCTGTGATCAGCAGCCGGAACACGCGGCGCGCGCTGGCCGGGTCGAAGGCTACGCGGGCGCCACGGGTGCGTTCCAGCATTGCCATCGCGTCGCGCAGCGCCGGATAGATCTCGCTGGCGAACGGCGTCGGCTCCATGCCGCGCGATGTGCGGCAAAACAGCTTGTCGCCATAATGCTGGCGCAACTTGTTGAGCGCGATGCTGGCCGTGCCCTGCGCCATGCCGCGCCGCTCGGCCGCGCGGGACACGCTGCCGGTCTTGTAGATCTCGTCGAACAGGTTGAGCCATTCCAGGTCCAGCTTGGCCATGCCGCTTCCTTCCGCCACCATTATTGAAAAATGCAATCCGGCATATTAAGTCACGCGCTTGACGGAATAATAGGGCAGGCAGAAACTCGCTCTCCATTCAGCCAGCAACGCAAAGCCGCTTCCCGCGGCGATTGGAGACAACATGCAGCAACGATCCGGATCTCTTCCCGTACTAATCGCCGGCGGCGGCATCGGCGGCCTGGCGGCCGCGCTGGCGCTGGTGCGCCAGGGCTTTGTGGTCAAGGTGTTGGAACAGGCGGCGCAGCTGGGCGAGATCGGCGCCGGCATCCAGCTCGGGCCGAACGCGTTTTCCGCGTTCGACGCGCTGGGCATCGGCGAGAAGGCGCGCGGCCGGGCGGTTTATACCGACGAAATGGTGATGCATGATGCGCTCGATGAAAGCCTGGTCGGCCGCATTCCCACCGGCGAGGCATTCCGCCAGCGCTTCGGCAACCCGTATGCGGTGATCCACCGTGCCGATGTCCACATGTCGCTGCTGGAAGGCGTAAGGGAATCGGGCCTGGTGGAACTGCAGACGTCCACTGCGGTGCAGCGGGTCGAGCAGGACGAAACCGGCGTCACCGTCTACGACGGCGCCGGCAACCGGCACCGCGGCCTGGCGCTGATCGGCGCCGATGGCGTGAAGTCGGCGGTGCGGCGGCAGTATGTCGGCGACGAGGCGCGGGTGTCGGGCCACGTGGTCTACCGCGCCGTGGTTGACCGCGAAAACTTCCCGGCCGACCTGCGCTGGAACGCCGCCAGCATCTGGGTCGGACCCAACTGCCACCTGGTGCACTATCCGCTGCGCGGCGGCGAGCAGTACAACGTCGTGGTGACCTTCCACAGCCGGGAGAAGGAGGAGTGGAGCGTGCGCGAAGGCAGCCGCGAGGAGGTGCAGAGCTATTTCGAGGGCATCTGCCCGAAGGCGCGCCAGCTGATCGACCTTCCCAGGGACTGGAAACGCTGGGCCACCGCAGACCGCGAGCCGATCGCCCAATGGAATTTCGGCCGCGTTACGCTCTTGGGCGACGCCGCCCATGCCACGCTGCAATACCTGGCCCAGGGCGCCTGCATGGCGCTGGAAGACGCGGTCACGCTGGGCGAAGCGCTGCGGGTGCAGGACAACGACATCGGCAAGGCATTCGACCTGTATCAGCGCTCACGGGTAGCGCGCACTGCGCGGGTGGTGCTGTCGGCAAGGGAGATGGGCCGCATCTTCCACGCCAAGGGCGTGGAGCGCCTGGTGCGCAACGACCTGTGGAAGGGCCGCACGCCGGAACGCTTCTACGACGCGATGGAATGGCTGTACGGCTGGAATGTGGGGAACTGCCTGGCGGACAGGTAAGGGCAGGGCGGGCCGGCCAGGAGAACCTGCGCGGTTGCCCGGCAGGCTGTTTCCGCCAGGCTGGCACGGGACGGCGTCCCGCGCCAGCCTGGCCGCCGCGCTTACTTCGTTTCTTCCAGACCGCGGCCGGTCTTGTGCTGCAGTTCATCGATGCGCTTGGATGCATCGGCCTTGCTGAGCGTCTCGTCCATCTCCACGCCGGCTTCTTCCGACAGGGTTTTCAGATAGGACTTCTGCGCCCCAGTCATGGGCTCGTCGCCGGTGGTCCAGTCCTTCGGGTCTTTCACCATATTGCTGTGGTCGGCTTGGTCTTGGGTGTGCTTGTCCATGTGATTCTCCGGATTACTGTTTATATGTACAGTATTCGAGGGGTGGGGGCGGTGAAAGTTCCAGGGTTTTTCCGGAAATATGCGTTTTTATGATTAGTCTGGCATCTGAACAGTTGTCTTCAAAAGTGATGCAAATTTATACAGATTGTGTTGCGCCACAGCGTGCTTCGCCGGTGTTAGTGCCTTGCGCAAGGTCTCCCGGTCCCGCCTGGCCTACCGTTTCTCAGACAGCAGGAAGAGCCGGCGCGCCCTTGCTCCGCTGTGCTTGATGCCGCAAGGAATCTCGGGCACGGCTTTTGCGATAGGAGCGGCGCATCCGATTACGGATGCCTGACCTTATCCATCCAGAGGAGACAACAATGCACCCTAAGCTCAAAAAATCGTTATGCGCGATGTTCGTGCTCGGCGCCGGCGCAGCCCATGCGCAGACCGCCGTCAATGTGTATGGCATCGTCGACGCCGGCATCGTATCGGTGAACAACCAGCGTGCCGCATCCGGCAACACCGGCAGCGTGACCGGCCTGAGCTCGGGCGGCATCAGCCCCAGCATCTTCGGCTTCAAGGGCAGCGAGGACCTCGGCGGCGGACTAAAGGCCAACTTCAACCTCGAAGGCCATTTTCTTTCCAACTCCGGCGCCGGCAGCCAATGGGGCGGCCTCTTCGGCCGTCAGGCCAACGTCGGGTTTTCCAGCAACCTGGGCACCGTCGCGTTGGGCAAGCAGTATTCCCCCGCGGTGCTGGCCTACGCTTCCACCGACCCGCGCGGCCTGAAGGAAACCTTTTCCGGCTTGCTGTCGTGGGCGCTGACGCAAGTCCCGCTCAACACCGGCGCCGCCGCCGCGCCGGCCAACTCAACCTCTGTGATCGACGTGTTCGTGGCCAATGCGATTTCGGTCGGCACCAAGGTCGGCGACCTGAACCTGAACGGCTCCTACAGTTTCGGCGAAGTCGCCGGCTCCAGTACGGAGAACCGCACCATTGCGCTCGGCGCCACCTACACCGGCCCGCTGACCCTGTCCGCCGCCTACCAGGCCGACAATGGTCGCAGAACCGCCACCGCCGGCGGCAGCGGCGTCCAGACCAGGAAATACAGCGTCGGCGCCGGCTACACCCTGGGCGACGCCACCCTGACCGCCAACTACCTGGACAACGAGAATACCAACCCGGCCAACGACGCCCGCCTGGCCCGTTACCAGGTCACCGGCCTGGGCCTGAACTACCGCACCGCGCCAAACAATGCCGCCACCTTGGCGTTCTACTATTCAAAGAACAAGGAGGGCAGCAACGACAACTCCAGGACCCTGATCCTGAGCGACGACTATTCCCTCTCCAAGCGCACCACGCTGTATGCGCTGGTGGCAGGCGTGAAGGCCGGCAGCGGCTATACCTTTGGCTCGCCGTTCGGCGTGGCCAATGACAAGGTGCTGCTCGGCGCGGCGGACAAGAGCACGACGGCGTTCCAGGTGGGCGTGAGGCACACGTTCTAAGCTAAAAACTTCGCCAAGGGCCTGCGCATCTACCGGATGACAGGCCCGGCCCATCGCCGCGCGGCGCAGTCCCGAACCCGACTAGCAGCGCAGGTCGAACTGCCGCGATTGCACGCGCGATTTGTCGGCCTTTATCCAGTCCTGCGCCTGGCCTGACTGCGGCGCGCGGGCAGCGGCATCCAGCCAGTGGATACGCCTGGCAAGATCCTCGCACTCCATCTTTCGCATATCGACCGCGACCGGCGCCTGCAGGGTCTGCATGCTGCGCTGGTATGCCTGCTCGGCCGCGATGCGCCGTGCCGTTAAATCCTCCAAATTCTCCTTCGGCGGGCTCGCAAAGCCTGACGAAGCGTCGGACAGGGCCAGTCGCCTGGTCTGGGTCGGCGCGCCGCAGGGCGAGTCGGCATACACGGTCTTTCCATTGACAGTGCATTTGAAGACCTGGGACGACTGGCCCGCATTGGGCATATCGACCTGGGGCGCAGGCATGGCACTGGTAGGCGCTTGCGCCGGCATCGGGGGCGGCTGGATGACAGGCGCGACCGGAAGCTCTGGCTGAAACATAGGCGCGACCTGCGTGCGCATCGATTTCGACGCGATGTTCATAAACCCCAAGACAACAGCGCAGGCCAGCAGGATAGCCAGCGCCATCCTGCCATTGACGTCCGGCGGCCCCTGCCTGCGCGCTTGCATGTGGCCGGTGCTGAAATCTGCCGAGTCGGGCGCAGCGCTGCCACGCGCAGGGAAGGCTGTAGCACGCATGGCGCCGCCGCGGTCCCGGCATAGGCGGGTGATCGCCGCGTCGAGGGCATCCAGCGTCTTCAGTGTCGGATCGCGGCGGCGCTCGTATTCCAGTAGCCGGATGGCTTTTGCCTTATCGCCAAGACATGCGGTAACGAGTTCCGACATCAATGCGTTCTGGATCCGGATTCTTTCGCTGACTGATATGCCTGGCTGCATGCCGTTCCTCTAATAAACAGATCCTTCATGGAATAAATATTTCCAAAAAGAAATGTGAAAGTTTAATCAAGGCGTTGATGTTATGTCCAGCAGAAACCCCTGAAAAATACCTGTAGATGAAATTGATCGTTAAACACGGTCATCTACATATGGTTAATAAGCGCGGGCGGCATACTAGCGGCCGCAAAACCGGGCGAGTTTGTTAGCGCGACTGTATTGCATGAAATTGACTGGGTGGATAAATGGGTTTTATCGGGGTCAGGAAAGCTAAAGAGATAGATAAACGGATAGACAGGCAGCGTTACCGACCTGAGATACATGTCAAAAAAATATCACCATTCATGCGAAACAAGGGAATGGCAGAGTGAAAAAATGGCTGTTTAACGTATTTGGAGCAACTATTCGGTCTAATCCAATAGCTAAGTTTTATTGGTGAACGCATGTTCATCAGGTTTGACAATTGTCAAAATAGGCCATTTTTTGCATGTCACGATCAAAAAACTTCGTAATTAAAATCGCAGTCATTGTCAACCGCAGGTCGCTATATGCTCTGTCTATTACCCACAAAATATCCGCCTCATGATTATTGGCTGAGATAATTGAAGAAAGTTTTCGACATTCATGAAAACCACTTTTCATTATTTCAGAATTGCAATTTTTTGGAGGCAATGATTTATTATTTATCGCTTCGCGATAGCTGCAGTGCGCTGGAGGACGATATGAAATCACATTTTTCACTTTTCTTGGCAAGTGGTACATTTTTTCTTTGTGGACTGCTCGGTTGCGCGAATCCTCAAAAATCTCCATTCGGTGACGCAGACGTTGTATTGGAAAATGCGGCGGATGTTGGCATGGTGTCAGTAAAAGCATTCCCTCCCTTATCGTTCGCAACGATACAGTCAAAATTAGCACCCAATATAGCTATTACAACTGAAGAGGCACGCCGGGATGCGCTTTCAGCGACGATGTATGATGACGTCAATTATGCCGACAGGATAAAAAGCATACTTCAACTCGGACTCCAGAATACAACCAGGGAACAGACGACCACGAGCGAGACAGGTAAAGAGAATCAAACGAAAACGATCACTTCGACATCCCCTGGTGTTTTGCCTGAAAAAGCCGATCAGGATCAAGTTTTGGCGGCCGCGCTCAGAACACTGACGCCGCCCTCCATAGCGGATGCTTTTTTGTCATATTCATCGATAACAGGTTTAAAGCAATACGCTGGCTGGCTGGACAATTATCTGTCTGGTATTTCAATTCCAGATGAATACAGGAGACTGTACCGCGAAAACGTTAATGCGCCTGAAAAGTCTTTTGGCGGTTCGTTGGCTCTGGCCAGAAATGCGCATCCGTGCGGGAGCATTGAAGTACCACCGACAATCCGAAAGGGATGATGCCGGTTGGATCAATGGAAAGTGTGAATGGCTCTTTGACATGGACCGAGCTTATATCGGTCTGCGTCTTCAGGGTGTTCATCATATTGCGTACCGGCGAAAGGTGGTTGCAACGTTCGTATATGCCTGAATAACAGCACTGTAGCGGTTTGCCAGGACGATCAAGGACTCATGCTGCCGGCTTTCTAAACCTATTTCTGAATGCATTGCAGAGGCAGGACTGAGCGATCTGATATCCCTCCACCAGGCTTTTGTCAGTGCGCTGCGGTTAAGGCAGCGACAGATTTTTTCTCGCTAACAAGCGGGCTATCACGCCATCGGCGAAAGGTGCATACAATGTTTCAGAAACTGATCAGCGACCTGGCCAAGATAACCGGGCAGGCCGGTACGTTAAACAAGATTGCCATCTCCCACTTCACTCAATCCGCTTCTCCGCGGCCACATGCCTACAGCCTGTGGTGTCACACACCGTCCCTTTCGCAGCCTGGCGATGATGCCAGCAGCGTCGGCGAAGTGGTCGATTACACGGCCTGGCCGTCGCTGGTCAACCGGTGTTATTCCGGACGCCATCTGCCACCTGCATCAGCGGCCGAAATGAATGCCTTGCCCGATTTAAACGATGTATTGGCGCTATATATGCGCCAGGAAAAGATGCGAAAAAGCAGATCGTCAGCACTATTCTGCTTTTTCGCGCAGTGGTTCACCGACAGCATTCTGCGGACCGATCCGCTCGACAGGCGCAAGAATACCTCGAACCATGAGATCGACCTATGCCAGATATACGGTCTGACTGAGGAAACCGCCAGAATCCTTCGCAGTGGAAAGCAGGGCAAGCTGCGCTGCCAGTTAATCAACGGCGAGGTGTTCCCTGATTATCTCTATGAGCCCGGCGCCGACGGCAAGCCGGAGGTGAAAAATATTTACAAAAATCTTCCCTATCTGAAGTCGCTGGCCCTTTTCATGACCGGCGTTCCCGTGGAGCGGCAGTTGAAGACTTATGCCACTGGCCTTGAGCGCGGCAACTCTTCAATTGGCTATGTGGCGATCAGCACCCTTTTCCTTAGGGAGCACAACAGGATCTGTGACCAACTCGCGGCGACGACGCAGTGGGACGACGAGCGCCTTTTCCAGACTGCACGCATGATCAACATCGTGCTGCTGATGAAAGTTGTCATCGAGGACTACATCAACCACATCGCCGGCGCGCCCTTGTTCAGCCTGGACCCTGGCCTGGGCTTTAAGGAAGACTGGTATCGCACCAACTGGATCGCACTTGAGTTTAACCTGCTGTATCGCTGGCACTCACTTGTCCCGGACTATATCAATGCTGGCGATATGGAAGTCGTTGATGTGGAGAACGACGCACGCAACAACAATGGCCTGCTGGAACAGTGGGGCTTGGCGCGCGCCTTGCACACTCTGTCCATCGTTCCGGCCGGGAAGATAGGCTTGCACAACGTACCGGCGTTTTTAAAAAATGCAGAAATGGCAGCCTTGCGAATGGCCCGCGGCTTTCGCTTGAAGTCCTATAACGACTACCGTGTCGCTTTCAGTATGAAACGGCTGAAAGACTTCGAGGAGCTGACGCGGGATCCCCAATTGCAAAAGGAATTGCGGCGGCTCTATGCCACTGTCGACCAGGTCGAGTTTCTGCCCGGCTTGTTCGCCGAGGATGCCGACCAGAATGCCCTTTTCGGCGACCTGCTCAACACGATGGTGGGCTACGATGCCTTCACCCAGATCTACACCAATCCCCTGCTGGCGCCGGAGATCTATGACGAGCAAACTTTCACGGCCTATGGTTTTGAACTGTTCGAGCAGACCAGCACCGTACTCGATATCGCCAAGCGCAATGTGAGGGGGGTGCGCCGGGCCCAGTTCAGCTTTGCCAACTGATCCAATATGTGCAGGCAGTGCCTGGCTCGGCGTTGCTTGCCTTGGCCAGGCAGGCAAACAACGAGTCGCTTCCGCACAGTTCTATCGAGGAAGCGCACGTTGCCACTGCGGGGCACCGTCGCCACGCGCAATGAGATTGGTGGCCACACCGTTCTTGAACCGCGGTTCACTCGATGTCATCGGAATTAGCGGCAAGCTCCTCCTGCGTTAACGGAATCGGCGTCCTGGGCGCGTCCATAAAAAGAAATCGCCTATATGGAAAACTGTGCTGATCCTTCTTTTCAATAATGGGCAAGGCAGCGATCACGCCACCTTGCCCGATGCAAGTTAATACGCCTTCTTCCGGCGCGAGGTAGCAAACTCACGCGTTCACAACCTATATACCGGTCACAGCTTGGGCTTAATGGCGAGCCATTATCACCATTGGTCAGTGTCGCTGATATAAAGGCATCAAAACAGCCGTCCATGTCACCCTGATTCGCAAAAATATAGCCGGTCCAGGTAATAATAATTTCTTTAGTTCATCTCCGGATAAATGCTAGGAATGGCATCCGTTAAGATACCGAACTGCTGGAAAAAATAGCATATGGTTCAGGATGCAACATCTGGCATGAAGGCTGCGCTAAATGGATTCTCATTAGAAGAATGACAGTCGGTATTTTTTCCACTTCTTACCGACATTAAGAGACAGATGCTTTGATGTAATGAGCTTGCCAGCGATTAGCACAAGTTTGACTTTTAACAAAGTTCACAAAAAAGGGAGTTTGAAAATAGGATCAGCATTTAATAGTCAATAGGGATTTGCTGACATGTCAAGTTTAGGCAGTATTCCTATTGCCATTTTGAAATATAATATTTCAAAGAATTGCCTATTTGGCATTGGCATAATTTCAAGGAAATCGCGATGACTTCCAAAGATGGATTTAGCGAAAGTGCAAAGGTGGTAGTAACTTTTGTTGACACAGTCAGGGCTGCGTATGGCGATATTGCGCAACAAGGGAATGGGCCGAATATCCTGGCGCATCTCGACCTTGCCAAGGCGGCTGCAGAGAGCATCGCCTACGACACGAATGAATCGCCTCAACCGAAAATTGAAGAAATAAATCACCATTTTAAGAAAGCGCAGGATATTGCAAAAAATTCTTTTGACACAAATGTAAAACATGAATCTGGACCAGTTTTCGAAGATTTCTTAAATTCGGTGCAGCTTCCGGGCGTGCGTGGCTCAGTTACAGGATCTTTCCCGTCTCCTGGAAATATCAAGGAAGAATGGCCCTTTAATTTCGATATTCCGAAGTCCATAGTGGGATGGGATGATGACCCCCCAAAAATCGTCGGACCAGATGATGATTTGTAAAACTGTGTTTTATCAATCTCGGATCGTATTGTCGGGGCAAGGCCCTCCAAGGAGAAAAATATGCCCGATGGAAATGAGGCTTCAGCTGCAGCTGCAGGTAACCAGTCAGGGGCTGGTAGTCGATCAACTGGTGGCGCATTCAAGATATACCCAGCTGATATCAAGGGAGAGCGGCTTGTACATGGCACGGATGACGATCCCAAGAGGGTCAATCCATCCGATGAGGATGCCGTAGATATCTATTTCGCTTTGTCGAAGAAAGACGATTTTGTTCTTCCCAAAGAACAACTCGATTTGCAGACAGAAATAGCGAGGGTTTTAAGAACCGTCACGGCTATTTATTTGGTTGACAATAAAACCAAACGAACGAAATTCCGTATCTACTATGCTCGTCTTTTTAGAGTGGCTCAGATAGGCCTGGAAGGCCCGAACGCCTCACCTGATACGGCCAGAGTTGTTCTTTCTGAAATAATCGCAGATCTGCTGATTGAAGAAGCTGGCAATGTCAAGAACAGGCATATGAAAAGATTGGGGTATGCAGCCGTTCTGGTAGCGCTTCCCTGCATCGCCTTCTATTTGGCATTGTGGCTCACGTTTATTTTTGACTCCTATTTGCAGGCACTAAACATCGAGCTTGCCGTTCTGGCCAATTTTATGCTTCTGTTGACTGGATGCTTCTGTGGCGTCTGGTTATCCTACGCAATAAGGTCCTCTTCTATCACAATCAACGAGTTGATTGTCACGGACACCGACAGACTGACTCCTGTATCGAGATTAATGCTTGCCGGCATTTTTACGACGATTCTGGGACTGTTTTTTGTGTACGAAATTATCGATATAAAAGTAGGCAATTTTTCTGCAAGTCAGATCGCGACGGAACCCATCGTCGCGCTTCTGATTGGTATTTTCTGCGGTATCAGTGAGCTGGCTCTGCCGGATTCAGTCGGAAAAAAGGCAGTAGGGTTTATTGCCTCGATAAAATAATGCGCCAGTAGCGGAGTAATTTAATAGCAAGACAGCGGTTGAGCCAGCGAGTTTATGTTTCCCATTGATGCAGCCTAAAAAAGAACGGCCTTAGTTTTGCTGATCGACATACGAAAGAAAATTATTGCGAGTTGTCAAAAAAATTCAACGTCGCATTTAATGCCGGAATTTTGGCCGCGTTCAATGCACATCGGATGTACAACAGGGACACCAAATCTTTTAACATTTCTCAAATAGTTATTTCAGTGTTCCCATAATGTCAGATATTGCGAATCTATCGAGTATCAGTTGGTGGAATCGTATTTTTCCAAAAATAGTTTCATGCATATCCTGGAGGACGACGGGGCATCATTTTTCTTTAATGGCTGAAGAACTTGGCTTTTAGTTTGTCCATTGCCGGGCATTCAATGCGCCACCTTTTTTGCTTTGCGCCGTCGAGGTTGAAGGAAATCCGTATAAATAATCTCTTACACCGAGGCAAAATCATGGACAAAGACACTAATATTTCTCCACAGAAGCCGGCGCCTGCTGCGCCCGTTATTCCACCAGCTCAAGAAAATCAAGCAATTAATCTCGAGAAGCCCTTGCGCTGGAAACAAGCGAATTCAGTTGAGCAAAAAATGCTTCAGAACCTCCAGGGTAATATCCTGAAAGGTCATGGGCGCGACCACACATGGAACATTTTTTTCGTATTTGATCAGCATAAGGTAGCCGAATCAAGACGAGCACTACGTGAAATTGGAAACACGCATGTCACTAGCGCTTACGCCCAGTTACTTGGAACAGAATTATTCAAAACGACAAAAACGGATGCTGGCACCTTCTGTGCGGCTTTTCTCAGCAAGGATGGCTATTCGGCAATTGGTGAATCTTTCACAGTTCCACAAGACAACGATACATTCAATAAGAGCATGCGAGACTCTGCCGGCAGCGACCCGCTTAATGATCCTCCGCTCGAGGATTGGGAAGAGGCTTTCAGGCAACGTATCGATGGCCTGATATTAGTCGCTGACGACGATGTCGCTCGAGGTTCTTCTATCACGTTGAAGATTCAAATGATCTTGGCGAAAGCGGGGGCGACGATCATTCATACCCAGCAGGGAAAAAGCATCAAAAACGCGATGGGAAACGGACTAGAACACTTCGGGTATGTGGATGGGCGTAGTCAACCATTAATGCTGCTCGAGGATATCGACCAGGAATCAAGAGACGAAGGAATTGCAAGCTGGGACCCGGCATTTCCGCTCAACACAGTGTTGGTCCCGGATCCCCTTGCGCGCGATGGCGGTGGTCAACAGGATCCAAATTCCTTTGGAAGTTTTTTCATTTTCAGAAAACTGGAACAGGATGTGGCCGGTTTCAAGCTCCACGAGCAAGTGCTTGCGGATGCCCTTAACTTGCAGAAAGAGGAGCGCGAACAGGCAGGAGCTTATGTCGTTGGTCGTTTCGAGGATGGCACGCCAGTTACAATCGCCGGGGAACCGCAAGATCGCAAGATTCCTCGAAACGATTTCAATTACAAGGCGGACACTGAGGCAGCTCGTTGCCCTTTCCACGCCCATATCCGCAAGACGAATCCCAGAGGGGGAAATCGACCGGATAATGCTGACGCGGAACGCCTGCATATAATGGCTCGACGCGGAATTACCTATGAAGATGTTGCGCGTATGACCCATCCGGATGGTTTACCGGAAACTGATTCCACTGACGAATTTAAGGAAAAGGTGTGGCCCCATCTGCCGGCCAAAGACGTTGGCCTGCTATTCATGGCATACAATTCCCGCCTCGACGAGCAATTTGTATTTACCCAGAAAATGTGGGCAAACAATACCAAGTTTCCGCCTCCAACATCAAAAGACGGTACCGAGCCGGGAATCGATCCAGTGATCGGGATGGGAGAGAATATACGAGGCGGGCAAATTTATCCAAATAAATGGGATGATCCTGGATCCGGTGGGAAGGGCTTCGATTTCAAGGGATTCGTGCATATGAAGGGCGGGGAGTATTTCTTCGCGCCTAGCCTGAATTATCTTCGAAATTTATAAAAATGAAATGCGGGGTGTCGCATGGTTCGACACCCCTGGATACTCAAATTGCATCAAATTTCGTTGCAACAGAAAAGTAGTTTTCTGAGTATTTCTCCTGATTTTCTGCGGCGAGATCGCGTTTTTTACGATCAATAGCGCATTTCTGCTGTGGATCATTGCGAGATTTCCGACGTTCACTACCGACTCAGAGTGGGAGTTTAATGACCGGAAGCAGACCTTTAAAAGCGCATCTGTTAATACGCATGGATCAAGGAAGATCCCTGGCGCCCAGAACGCCAGGTCCGCGCAATCTTGGCAGGCTATAAACCGCCCAAAGCAGCAGCGTTGCCAGCGGCATGGCCGCGCCGGCGAGGGTGAGTCCAAACCAGCCGCCGGCGGCAAAGCTGGCGCTTGCGATGCCCGACCCGGCAGCCGCGCCGATAAAACCCGAGCCGATGAAGACGGTCGTGATGCGGGCGCGCGCCTGCGGCGCAAGCTGGTAGATGACGGACTGGTGAGCCACCTGCAGGCCCATTACGCCGATGTCCAGCAACAGCACGCCAGCCAGCAAGGCGACGAGCGTATGGGCCCCAAAGCCGATGAACACCCATGACGCCAGCGTCAGCAGGGCCAGCGCCCAGGTCGCAGCATTGCCATGGCCCCGGTCGGTGAGGCGGCCGACGGTATTGGCGGCAAGCGCACCGGCGGCGCCGACCAGGCCGAACAGGCCGATCTGCGCTTCGCCGTAATGGTAGGGCGCGCCGGAGAGCAGGAAGGTTAGGCCGGTCCAGAAAACGCTGAAGGTGCCCAGGCCGAGTGCCGAGAACAGCGCACGCTGGCGCAGCAGCGGCTCGGCGCGGACGATATCGGCAAGCGAATGCAGCAGCTTGACGTATTCCAGTTTGCCGCGCGGTGCTTCCGCCGGCAGGATCTGCCGCAGCACGACCAGCAGCAGGGCCACGCCGAGCGCGGCGATCACATACATCGAACGCCAGCCGCCGCTCAAACTGGCGACGGCGCCGGCGACGGTGCGCGCCAGCAGGATGCCGAGCAGCAGGCCGGTCATGACGGTGCCTACCATGCGGCCGCGGCTCTGGTCCGGCGCATACGACGCGACCATCGACGTGATGACCATCACCGCGCTGGACGAAATGCCGGTGAACAGTCCGGCAAGGGCGAATACCGTGAAGTTCGGGCTGAGCGCGGCAAGCGCCAGCGAGGCGACGTTCGCGCCCAGCATCATCGACAGCAGGGAGCGGCGGTCGAGGACATCGCTCAACGGCACCAGCAGGAACACGCCCAGCACGTAGCCGACCTGGGTGGTCGTCACCAGGTAACCGGCCCAACTGAGCTTGATATGAAACGACGCCGCCAGCATGGCCGTGAGCGGCTGGACGTAATACAGGTTGGCGACGAGGACGCCGGCTGCCAGCGCGAACAGGAAGAGCCGGATCGGTGAAAGCAGCTTGCCGGTATCGGCATTAAGGGTTAACGGTGACATGGCCTGACCTTTCGAGGAAATGACGGTTGAATTGATGACGCCAAGTCTAGGCCGGTTGGCAATGAAGATAATTACCGCATAATGCGACCCTACAATTCGTTTTATATGAACAATAGGCGGGAGAAGCGCGTGGACCGGCTCAAGGCGATGCAGACTTTTGTGCGGATTGTCGAAGCGAACAGTTTTTCAAAGGCGGCGGAGACCCTCAACCTGCCGCGCGCGTCGCTGACCGCGACCATGCAAAACCTGGAGGCTTACCTTGGCACGCGGCTCCTGCATCGCACGACGCGGCGTATCTCCCTGACGCCCGACGGCGCCGAATACTTCGACACCTGCCTGCGCATCCTTGGCGAAATCGACGAAGCGGAAAACGCATTCCGTTCCCAGGCTGCAAGCGGCCCCAGCGGCAAGCTGCGGTTGGACCTGCCCGGCACGCTGGGCAGGAATCTGGTGCTGCCGCAGCTGGGCCGCTTCATGGCGCTGTATCCGGGAATCGAACTCGTTCTGAGCCTGGGCGACCGGCTGGTTGACCTGACCAGCCAGGGCGTGGACTGCGCGCTGCGCGTGGGCGACCTGCTGAACTCATCGCTGGTCGGCCGCCAGATCGGCGCGATGCAATTCGCCAGCTGCGCGGCGCCGTCCTACCTGCAGCGCCATGGCACGCCCTCCAGTCTCGATGACCTGGAGCGGCATGTGACCGTGGTGCACCTGTCAGGCCGCACCGGGCGTGCGCTGGACCTGGACTTCGTGGTGGATGGCCGGGTTGTCCCGGTCAAAATGAAAGGCCCCATCGCGGTCGACGATGCCGACGCCTATGTCAGCTGCGGCCTGCAGGGCCTGGGCCTGATCCAGGCGGCGCGCTACCAGGTGGCGGCGCACCTGGCATCCGGCGCGCTGGTGGAAGTGCTGCCGCAGTGGCGTCCCGCAGCAATGCCGGTGTCGCTGCTCTATCCGCAGGGCAGGTCATCGGCGCCCAAGGTGCGCGCCTTTATTGCGTGGGTGAGCGAGGTGTTTGCGCAGCATGCTGAGTTTCAGGATGCTGCTGGCGTCGATAGGCGCTGAAGTTGGGTGCCGCCGCGGTATCGTTTATCAGCGTGTCCGGTGTCCGTTAACGCGCGTCGTCATGTCGGACGCCGTCAATTAGTTGACATTAATCAGATCCGATCCGGAAACAGGACGCCAACGCCAATCCAGCGGCAATCTGCCAGTGCGCAGCGCAACGGCTATGAAGAACCTTAAGGCAATGCTTAATCGCTTGCCGATTAAAAGCTTGAACCGAGCATCCATTCCAGCCCGAGCACCCGGATAAGCACGAAGGTGGCGAGCCCCAGGACCAGGGCCGACAGCACGAAGACGGCGGCCACCTTGCCGGCTGCACGCAGCACTGCGCGCCGCTCCTCATCCGGCTTCTTCCCCTGATCGTAGTGCCACTTGATGGCGAAGAACATGCCCGTGCCTAGCACGAGCACCTTGAATGTCACCAGGACGATAGGAATCCATTCCATTTTTTGCGTATTTTCAGGCTGTTACTTGACGGTGTCTATCGTGAGGAGCAGTGCCCCAAAACGCTGCTTTTGCAGCTTCCTTGTTTTGCTCAAGCCAGCGAAGCTCTTTGTCTGATCCGCATCTTTCATTACATCTGCCCATGAAATAACAATCGCACCCAGCATGGTGATTCGCCGAATGCAGAGGAGAGCGCAGAAAACCTCGGCGACTGCCATGTGCAGATGATGTTGCTGCGCGTCCCAAGGCATTTTACTTGAGGGCTTTTTTACTACCCTTAGACAAACTGTCTCAGTTGCAAATCATGCAATATGAAAATTTGCTGATCTGTTTGCCGCGATTGGCCGTGCGCGGCGGGGCAGGCGCGGGCGGAGTTCGGATTAAAAGACAAGCCGCAGTGTTAATCTGGCGCTTTACGATAAATGACAAGTCAGGCAACTCAGGCTGGGCACCTTGCGAATTACACTCGTGCCCTTCCAGACAGACTGCAAGCGGCTTGTCATGTACCTACAGCAAAGGACGCCATGGGAATCCTGACCTTCAGCATCAACCTCACACTGGACGGCTGCGTCGACCACCGGGAAGGCATCGCCGACGACGAGACACACGCCTTCTTCACCCGTCTCATGGACGAGAGCGGGGCGATGCTGTGGGGGCGCGTCACCTACGAGATGATGGAAAGCTACTGGCCAGCAGTCGCCCGCGGCGAGACGGAGGCGCCGCCGGCGGTGCGCGAGTGGGCGGTTAAGCTGGAGGCCAAGCGGAAGTACGTGGTGTCATCGCAGCGAAGTAACTTTTCTTGGGCCAACAGCCACCACATCGCAGGCAACCTGCGTGCCGCTGTAAAGAAGCTTAAGGATGCAACGCCAGACGGCGTGCTTCTTGGCAGCGGCACGCTGGCAACCGAGATGGACCGGCTTGATTTGATCGACGAGTACATGTTCCTCGTTCATCCAAGGATCGCCGGCCACGGGCCGACTCTTTACGAAAGCGGGCTGCTTAGCACGCGACGGCTTGATCTGGTCTCGGCGAGACCGCTCAGAAACGGCGCGGTCGCCATGCACTACCGCCGCGGGAACTGAGTCGGAGATAACCCAGGTTGCCTTACAACGGGTGGCATGCGAGTTCTCTAGATAGTGAGGTAGACTAAACGTCAGAAATTGCAGTGAGCATTGAATTTTAACGGCTCTAAAGTGACTCCGTCGCGGCATTTCAGTGCATCGAAATGCATAATGAAAAGTACCGCTTCAGCGTGTTAGCGGGCAAAAAAGGTAAAGGCAAAGTGCGACCTTGAGTCATTCCTTTCCTGAACAAAAAGAGACAGCCAGCAATTTTTCAGTCCATCACATAGAGCTGCCTCAATACAATGTCGTATGTAGCACTAAGTAAGAGCTCTATTCATTCTAATAAATGTTCAGATCCCTATGAGTCTACAAAAATCAACTGTCATTGTTTGCATTTTTAAAGAAGTAAAGTGGCCAACTTTCCAAGTTTATCTATCAACGCCTTTTTTAAATCATTGTTGGAAGCAATTTGAACTAAAACTGCCTTCTCATAATCCTGTCGACTAATAAACCGCATTCCATTTGCAAGTCCATCTAAAACACCGGACTCCCTAACAGGATATCTTGAAACAATTCCTTCAATATTTCCCGTTTCTATAAAGCCCTGGATTTTCCCTAGTTCAGCCGGATAAGGGGATGAAATAGAAACATTAATTGCTGAACTTTTTCCTTCTATCATGGCTTGTCGATCTGGCATGGCAAGCAATAGCTTATCTCGCATCTGACGTTCACTTATCCTACTAGCGAGGTGTTCAACGCTCTTTTGCGTCTTAAGTTTTGACAATGCTAGGTTTTTTGCTTCTGTTAACAACTGGTCGGCCGGAACGCCGAGCAGATGTGACTGCTGTGAAGCAATTGCTAGTAGAACTTCTGCAGAGTAATATAGACTTTCGACAGAAAAAATAGAAAGAGGAAAAATTCCTTCTGACTCCAGCTTAGTAAGTTGCGTATGATCCATGCCGTCATGGTCAATGAGGCCAAAAGCTTGAGCTCGATGGAGCGATTCGATCGAGCGTAGTCCCGCGACAGCACGCATTACCTCTCTACAATTCTCCCTTGATCTCACAGAAACTGATGGGAAAAGCAGTGCATATAAAGGTTTATCAAGGCTGAGGGAAGTGCCTTCTATAAACAGTATCTTTCGTCGAGAACCTATTAAATCTGTCCGCAGTGACTCAGGAATTAGTTCGGAGTTGTCCAATAGATCTACATCCCACGCTCTCACAGCATTTCCTTGCCAATCGCTGCCACGAACCAATATCATCTTTGCCGCAAGTGAATCGCCGGGCAACTCAAGTTCGTGAGTACTGACTATGAAGCCACAGTCATTTCTCTCTGCTATAAGTGCATTTAGCAATGGCACAACAATAGAACGATGCAAGTGTAATTCAGGCTCGTCCACAAGGAAAATTGATTTATCAGGGGCAGCAACCACTTCAGCGGCAAATACTAATGCGGCACGCTCCCCGTCTGACATTTTTGCGATACTGTAGACGTTGCCGGAACGCTCTGCCATTAGTTCTGACTTTTCAATTATTACCTGAACCGGCAAATTTGCCTGTGCCAAAATTGCATTGACTCTATCAAGAGGTGAATTATTGGATTGAAGACGTGCTATCGCTGGCGAATCAGCGCCACCAATTTTTATATCGTTTGCGGCATCTATTTTGTATTGAACTTCTGCCGCCTGGAGATCGTGAATCGCCTTTTCATTTCTCGAAGTTCCTGAAATGGATTTCCAGCGAGTATCTGGTGAACTGTCCCAGCTACGTAAATTGTTTGTAAGATTCCTTCGAGTTGCGGGGGTTAGTGAAAGACTCTCATTGTCAAAATAGCTGGGACGCGAACCAGGAATATATACTGCCACATGCCCTAATTTTCCAAATATGTCATGCACTAGTGCTGACTTGCCTGTTCCATTTCTACCAAGAATGAATATCGGGTTGCGAGATTTAACTTCAACACTTATAGTCGAGCTAGGTGTGGTAATTGAGAATGTACTAAGCGGGGAAGGTGTGTTTTCTGTATTCATTGAGCTTATTTTCGTTCAAACTTAATTTTCTGGCCTCAATCGATCTTTCCCTTTGAGGGGAAAAATTTTTTGGTTGATTATAGCCGATAACAGTCCAAAACTCTGTTGGCTTTTACCAATCTTTTGAACTTAAATTCTTCCACTAACGGTCCCCTTCCGTTGTACAGTGGAAGCGGTGACGTCAGCGCATTTTTTAATTAAAAGTAATTGAAAATTGAAAACTATTGGGAATGATAGTTTGAGGTGAGCCGTAGAATCGTGTGTAAATCGTTCCTATCCTATTACAGACTCAAATTTTAAGTAGGGGACTTCCCTCGTGTTGCATGGGAAAACAATAAGAATCAACTACCAAGTTGGCACTAAATAATTAGAAATTAGAAAGCGCTTCTAAGTGCTCCTGCCAGCAACTTTAACAGCATGGCCCTTCGCCAGACCCCTTTGAAACGCCAAATACTCAACCCGCAACTCAATAAACCTACCTACAATCCCCCACTCCCACCCCCAACTTTTTCATCCCCGCCACCCCCTGTCGCCATCTCATAAAACCCCCTAACCAACCCCCCCTCATCCCCCTCCCGGCAAGCCAGCATCAACTCCGTCACCGCCCCCGCATCCACCAACCTCCTATACCGCACCCCCTTCACCCGAATCACCGAAAACGACTCCGGCAATATCGAAATCCCGCACCCCGCCGCCACCAGCCCGATAATCGTCGACCCTTCCCCCGCCTGCAGCGCCACTTCCGGCACGAACCCCGCCTCCCGGCACAGCTGCAGCACCTGCCGCTGAATCCCCGTCCCCGCATCAGGCAGGAAGGTCACGAACGGATGACTCGCCAGATCGCGCACCCGAATCTCCCGCTGCGTCAGCAACGGATGCCCCACCGGCGCCACCAGCACCAGCGGTTCCTGGCGCAGGCTGATGATGCGGATGTCCGGCGGCGTCTCCCCGGCGGGTGGGCGGAGGAAGCCGAGGTCGATGTCGCGGTCGGTGATGGCTTGCAGCTGGCGCATCGTGGTCAGGTCGATCATCGTCAGCGTCACCTGCGGATACTGCTTGCGGTAGGCGTTCACCACCCGGTTGAAGACGTCGGTCAGCGGCGTGGAGGCGGTGAAGCCGATGCGCAGTTCGCCTACTTCGCCGCGTTCGGCGCGGCGGGCGGTGGCGCTGGCCTGGTCTGCCAGGGCCAGGATGCGGCGGGCGTCGGCCAGGAACAGGCGGCCGGCTTCGGTCAGGCGTACCCAGCGCCGGGTGCGCTCCAGCAGGCGGGCGCCGACTTCCTCCTCCAGCAGACGGATCTGCTGGCTCAGCGGCGGCTGCCCCATGTGCAGCCGCTCGGCGGCGCGAGTGAAATGCAGCTCCTCGGCGACGGCGACGAAGTAACGCAGGTGGCGCAGCTCCATGTTCTGTGAGACTTTCAAAGTATGAATACAGCCAGAAAGATATATTGGACGGTATAACAGCGCAATCCTAAGATGAGTGCATTGATCGCCCGCCCGTCATCACTCACCAAGGAAACACGCTGTGCCGCATCCATCAGGCAGTCTCGCAACACCAGTCATGCCGGTACCCCAACCCTCCACACCCGCAACCGCCGTCCGAGCGCCGGCTGTCTCTTCGCCCGCAGCCGCCATCCAAGCGCCGGCTATCTCTTCGTTCATTGGCGGCAGCAATCTGCCGAATCTCCCTTCAGCCGCGTTCGCGATGCCTGCGCCGGGTCTCGCTTCATCCGCATCCGCCGCCACTATGCCGTCTGCACCCGTCACCATCCCGCTGCCGCCCGCACCCGCCGCCATCCCCGCGCCAGCCCCGTCTCCATCCGCCGCCGATGCGCCGCCCAGGCTGCAACGCGGCACCAAGGCTTTCCGCGATGCCAACCGCGCGCTGTTCCTGGGCGGCTTTGCCACCTTCGCGCTGGTGTATTGCGTGCAGCCGCTGCTGCCGGTGTTTGCCCGCGAATTCGGCGTGTCGGCGGCGCACAGCAGCTGGTCGCTGTCGGCGTCCACCGCCGCGCTGGCTCTGTCGCTGCTGCTGGCCAGCATGGTGTCGGACCGTTATGGCCGCACCGTCACGATGAGTTCGGCGCTGATGGCCTCGGCGCTGTGCGCCATTGCCTGCGCCCTGGTCGGCGATTTCAGCCAGTTGCTGCTGCTGCGGGTGCTGCTGGGCGTTGCGGTGGCCGGCATTCCGGCGGTGGCGATGGCCTATCTCAGCGAGGAATTCGATCCCGCCTCGCTGGGCTATGCGATGGGCCTTTATATCGCCGGCAATGCGCTGGGCGGCATGACGGGCAGGGTCGTCACGGCGCTCTTGGCGGATTACATGGGCTGGCGCGGCGCGCTGGCCGCGATCGGCGCCGTGGCCTTGCTGGTGGCGCTGGAATTCAGGCGCAGCCTGCCGCCGTCGCGCCATTTCCGGCCGCGCGCGGTGCGGCTGTCCACGCTGGTCAGCGGCGCCGTCGGCCACTTCCACGACCGTGGCCTGCCGCGGCTGTTCCTGATCGGCTTCCTGCTGGTGGGCGTGTTCGTCAGCGTGTTCAACTACCTCGGCTTTCGCCTGCTCGGGCCGGAATTCGGCCTGAGCCAGTCGGCGGTCAGCCTGGTGTTCTCGCTGTACCTGATGGGCATGTTCAGCTCGGTCTGGATAGGCCGCCTGTCAGACCGGCTGGGCCGGCGCCGGGTGCTGTGGATCGTGGTGCTGACCATGCTGGCCGGGCTGGTGCTGACGCTGTCGCATGCGATCCCGCTGATCGTGCTCGGCGTGGCGCTGCTGACCTTTGGCTTCTTCGGCGGCCATTCGGTGGCCAGCAGCTGGGTCGGCCGGCGCGCGCTGGAAAACCGGGCGCTGGCCTCGGCGCTCTACCTGTCCTGCTACTACCTCGGCGCCAGCGTGATCGGCTCGGCGGCGGGCTGGGTCTGGGAGGCCGGCGGCTGGCCCGGCGTGGTGGCCGCGCTCGGCGCCTGCCTGGGCGCAACGCTGCTGCTCTCGCTCTCCCTGCGCAAGCTGCCGGCGCTGGCGTGAGCGCCGCGGCTTGCCTGGCGGCAGCCTGGCTTGTCCGCATCTTGGTCGGGTGTGCGATTGGCTTGACAGGGCAGGCAGCGACGTTAGGCTGGCTTGTCCTGGGCGCAATGCCCGTCATCATCCACGAACTGGGAGACAGCCATGGAACAAACGTCGGCGATGTCCGCTGAAATGAAGCAATGCCTGGAAAACTGCCTTGCCTGCCACCGGCTCTGCACCGAAACCGCTGCGCATGTCATGCATGGCAGCCATCCGCACAGCGAGGCCAAGCATCTGGTGGCGCTGCTCGACTGCGCGCAGATCTGCCTGACCCATGCCGACTTCATGGCGCGGCGCTCGCCGCATCATGCCCACCTGGCCGGGGAATGCGCCGAGATCTGCGCCGCCTGCGCCGCGCTGTGCGAGGAGCATGAAGATCCGGACGGCGAAATGCAGCTGTGCGCCCAGGCGTGCCGGCGCTGCGCCGAAAGCTGCTCGCAGATGCACGGCATGCACTGAACCGGAGAATAGTCATGAACAAACTGATCATCATGCTTGCTGCGGCCATGCTGGCCGGACCGGCGGTTTCCGCTGACCGTGTCGGGCAGCCATCCAAGACCGAGGCGGCGCCGCTGGATGCGCCCCGCGATACCTCACGGGAATGCAACCAGCAGGCCAAGGACAAGGGTCTCAAGGGCGAGCAGCGCAAGACCTTCCTGAACAGCTGCATGAAGAATGTCGGCAACGCCACCGCGGCGCCGCAGTCGCTGGGCGACCCGAGCAAGCCGGCGCTGCAGACGTCCAAGCCCTGAGGTAGGGCAGGGAGACGGCAAGGACAGGGGGTATGATGCGCCTACCTCACTTCCCTTGCCGTCAGCATGGACCGCTTCCCGCATTCACATTGCCACTGCCTGCGCCGCGTCTTGCTGGCGGCGCTCTTATGCGTGCTGGGGGCCTGCGGCACGCTGCCTCCGCTTGAGCCGCGCAGCCAGTCGCATGCCTATACCGATACCGCCAACACTCGCCTTGGCCGGGTCATCACGCCGCTGGCGGCTGCCCATCCGGGCCAGTCCGGCATCCATCCGCTGCTCGATGCGCGCGACGCCTTCGCCGCGCGGGTGCACCTGGCGCAGACGGCCGAGCGCAGCCTGGATGTGCAGTACTACATCTGGCACAAGGACCTTACCGGCACCCTGCTGTTCGACGCGCTGCGCGACGCCGCCGAACGCGGCGTGCGGGTGCGGCTGCTGCTGGACGACAACAACACCAGCGGTCTGGACGCCACGCTCGCGGCGCTCGGCTCCCATCCCAATATCGAAGTGCGGCTGTTCAACCCGCTCGCGGCGCGCAACTGGCGCTGGATCAACTACCTCACTGACTTCCGCCGCGCCAACCGGCGCATGCACAACAAGTCCTACACCGCTGACAACCAGGTCACCATCATCGGCGGGCGCAACGTGGGCGACGAATACTTCGGCGCCACCAATGGCGTGCTGTTCTCCGACCTCGACGTGATGGCGGTGGGCGCGGTGGTGCAGGCGGTCTCCGACGACTTCGACCTGTACTGGCGCAGCGCCTCGGCCTATCCGGCGACGCGGCTGCTGGCGCCGGCCGTGCCCGGCGCGCTCGCTACGCTGGCAGAGGAGGCAGCGCAATTGCGGCAGCAGGAGGCGACCTCGGCCTACATGCAGGCGCTGCGCGCTTCCTCCTTCGTACAGGAACTGACTTCGGCCAGGCTGCCGCTGGAATGGGCGGTCACGCGCATGGTCAGCGACGATCCGGCCAAGGCGCTGGGGCGGGCCGAACCGTCGGCGCTGGTGCCGCAAAAGCTCAAGGCGCTGATTGGCGACCCAGTGTCGCGGGTCAGCCTGGTGTCGCCGTATTTCGTGCCGTTGGAGAGCGTGGAATTCTTCAGCGAACTGGCTGACCGCGGCGTGGAGGTCGATATCCTCACCAACGCGCTGGAAGCCACCGACGTGGCGGCGGTGCATGCCGGTTATGCCAAGCACCGCGAGCCGCTGCTGGAGGCGGGCGTCAAGCTGTATGAACTGAAGCGCCTGGCGCCGCGCCCGGCCGGCGAGCCCGAAGTGGCGTTGCGCGGCAGTTCATCGGCCACCAGCCTGCATGCCAAGACCTTCTCGGTCGACCGCAGCCGGCTGTTCGTCGGCTCCTTCAATTTCGATCCGCGTTCGGCGCGCCTGAACACCGAGATCGGTTTCGTGATCGACAGTCCGGCGATGGCGGGCCAGCTCGACGATGCCTTTGCCAGGCGCATTCCGGCCAGCGCCTACCAGGTGCAGCTGGGCAAGGACGGTCGCCTGTTCTGGACCGAGCAGCGCGGCGGACAAACGATCTTTTATGACACCGAGCCGGGCGCCAGCCTGTGGCAGCGCTTCGCCGTCTGGTTCCTGTCGCTGCTGCCGATCGACTCGCTGCTTTGATCAGGCCCGCTGCCTTGGGATCGATGTGCTGCTGCAAGCCCGGGCGGGATGTTTCCAACCTTGTTTGCGCGCCTGCCTGCCGCACAGCAGATGCCGTGTGGGTATGGAGAAGGGTATCCACGCGGGCAGCGACGCCCGCCCGCGTTTGATGCCGCGTAAGCCGGATGCAATTAAAACAACTTCCACCGGAAAACTGTCAACTATCAGCTGTCTGAGCCGTTAATCGCCCTGAGCCATAGGCTCATCACAAAAAAACCCAGGAGAATACCCATGATGAAAACGTCCTTCGCCCTGTTTGCCGCCGCCCTGTTTTCCCTGAGCGCCCATGCACAGACGGCGGCCCCGGCAGCGCCCGCCAAGTCCGGTGCGCCAGCGGCAGTGGTCACCCCGGCCGCATCGAGCTGCGAAGCGCGCGCGGTGTCGTCCAGCGGCAAGCCATTGACCGGCGCCGCCAAGGCGTCCTTCATCAAGAAATGCGAAGGCGGCGGCGCTTCGTCAGCGGCGGCGGCGTGCGAAACCAAGGCGGTCGGCAAGAACGGCAAGCCGCTGGCCGGCGCGGCGAAGACGTCGTTCATGAAGAAATGCGAGGCGGATGCGGCGAAGTAAGCTTCGCACGGCATTCGTCCACGGCCCGCGCTGGCGCACATGCGATGGCATGTGCGCGGCGCAGGTTCATTCTGATCGGTAGCGCTGCAAGGGCGTTGCGCCGCGGCCAGCCCATGTCCTGAGCCTATTTTCAGGCTTGCCTTGCATCACTCTCGCCACAGCCGTCCGCCGCTTTCTCCTGCAAGCCAAGCTTGCGAATAAGGCGCCATTTCTCCCTTCCTTCGCGCCAGGCCTTGGGTTCACGCCCCCGCCGCATGGCGCAATTCCCGGCAGCGTGCCAAACGCGAGCGTGCCCCGACTTTCTTGGCGCTGGAAAGCGCACGGGCTGACCCACGTCAGCAAACTGTTTGCCTTATGTAATCCAGGGTACAGACAGGCGGCAGGCCCGCGCCTACGATGTTTTCTTTGCTCTCCCGGAACATCGCGGGTTGACAGGCCCACGGCCGGCCGGCTCCGCAACGGACTCCGGAAAGCAAGGTAACGCTGCATTGACGATCGGAGGCGACAATCAATATGCATACGCCAATCAATGTACTCAGGAACCGCGCCCAACGCTTTGAATACAAGGGCTGCAGAGTGGAAATCCTCACCGAGAAACGGGGCGGCCGATGGGCATGGTCGTTCATCGTCAATGGCACCAAGGCCAGGGCGAGCAAGGAGACATGCTGGGAAACGCCGGCGCTGGCGGCCGACGCGGCCAAGGCGGAAGCCTGCCGCTACATCGACAGGGAAATCTGACGGCCTGAAGGGGGAGTGAGCCGGCAGGCTTCCTTCCGGCGGCGCTGTGCCGCGGGAGGCCGGGCATGCATGCGCCCGGACAAGCCGCGCCCCGCGCCGGCGCGACAAAATGCTGCACGCGAGGCAAGATAGCCGGCTCAAACAGCCTCTGACTGCATGCATGAAACAGCACCATGTCGTGTTCGCCACCGCCGGCTCGCTGGGAGACCTGTATCCCTTTCTCGCCCTCGGGGTGGAATTGCGGCGGCGCGGCCACCGGGTGAGCATCGCCAGCAGCAGCGAGCACCGCGCCAGGGTGGAAGCGGCCGGCCTGGCCTTTCGCCACATGCGGCCGGACCCGCCCGGCCCGCCCGATGCGGCCGCCTTCTTCGCGCGCTACATGCATCCGAAGACCGGCGCCGAGTTTGTCTACCGCGACTACCTTTCCCCAGCGATCAGGGACAGTCACGCCGACCTGATGTGGGCCACGCGCGATGCCGACCTCCTGGTCAGCCAGTCGCTGATGGCGATGGCCGCGCCGCTGGTGGCCGCCAGCACGGGCCTGCCCTGGATTTCCGCCGTGTTCCAGCCCATGACGCTGTTCTCGCTGCATGACCGTCCCGGCTACCTGCCGGTGCCCCTGCTGCCCGACCTGTGCGAGCGCTATCCCGAGATCCATGCCAGGGTGTTTCATTACGTCCGCAAGCACACCCGGCAGTGGATCGCGCCGGTGGAGGCGTTCCGGAAGGAACTGTGCATCGCCGGCGAGCCGCATCCGATGTACGAAGGCCAGCATTCGCCGCGCCGGGTGCTGGCCATGTTCTCCCCGCTGCTGGGCGGGCCGCGGCCTGACTGGCCGGCCTCGGCAGTACAGACCGGCACGGCAGTCCATGCGGAAGCCCGGCAGGCGCTGCCGCCGGCGCTGCAGGCGTTCCTGGCGCGGCGCGACAGGCCGCTGGCGGTGTTTACGCTGTCATCGGCGCCGGGGATCCCGGGCGACTTTTACCGTGATGCGCTGGCCGCGGCGGCCGGGCAGGGCATGCGGGCGCTGCTGGTGACCAGCGGCCTGTCGGCATCGGCGCCGCTGCCGTCGCCGCTGCCAGACTGGGCGATGCGGGTCGATTACGCGCCGTTCGACGCGGTGCTGCCGCATGCGGCGGTGATGGTGCATGCCGGCGGCATCGGCACCATCTTCCGGGCGATGCGCTCGGGCGTGCCGCAGATCATCATGCCGCAGGCGCACGACCAGGCGGATAATGCGCGGCGGCTGGCCGGGCTGGGCGCGGCCAGCGTGATTCCGGCCAGGCGCTTCGGCAAGGCCGTGCTCGGACGCGCGCTGCGGGCGGCGCTGGCCGATGAAACCATGCACGAGAATGCCGCCAGGCTGGCTGCACGGGCCAGCCAGGAAAACGGCGTGGCGCGCGCCTGTGACGAGATTGAATTGCAGCTGCAAGGTCTTGCCGTCGCGCAGCCGCAATGAACGACGGGACGTACCAAGCTAACGCAGTGCGACATGCAGCCCGAGCACGCCCGACGAACGACGAATGACAAGGAAGGCAAGGAAGCCAATGACTGCAACGACCACAACACCATCCCCATCCATCGCGCCGGTGGACCTGGCCAAGGCCTACCGCCTGATCAACCATGGCCCCACCGTCTTGCTGTCTGCCCGGCATGACGGCGTGGACAATGTGATGGCCGCGGCATGGGCCTGCGCGCTGGACTTCACGCCGCCCAAGCTGACCGTGGTGCTGGACAAGGCCACCAAAACCCGCGAGCTGATCGAGCGCAGCGGCGTCTTCGTGATCCAGGTGCCAACGGTGGCGCAGCTGAAGCTCACCCAGCAGCTGGGAAACCGCAGCCTGGCCGACGACCCCGACAAGCTGCGGCATGCCGGCGCTGAACTGTTCGCCATGGAGGGATACGACCTGCCCTTCGTCGCCGGCTGCTCGGCCTGGCTGGCATGCAGGCTGATCCCCGAGCCGCACAACCAGCAGGCCTATGACCTGTTCATCGGCGAAGTCGTCGGCGCCTGGGCCGATACCCGTGCGTTCGTGAATGGCCGCTGGCGCTTCGAAGACGCCAGCCCGGAATGGCGCAGCCTGCATCATGTCGCCGGCGGCCATTTCTATGCGACAGGCGAGCCGTTGTCGGCTGCCGACGAGGAATAAGCGGGCCGGCCCGGAGGAACCGGCCGGCCCGTACCGCAATTACTTGACCAGGCCTTCGGCCTTCAGGGTTTCCTGCACCTTGGGACGGGCGCCGACGCGGCCCATGTAGGCCTGGATGTTGGGCCACTTCGCCAGGTCGATCTTGTGGATATTGGTCCAGTTCAGGACCGTGAACAGGTAGGCATCAGCGGCGCTGAAGCTGTCGCCGGCGATGAAGTCCTTGCCGGCCAACATCTTCTCCAGGCTGTCGAGGCGACGCGCGATGGTGGCGATCTGCACTTCCTTCATCTCCGGCGTCAGCTTGGGATTGAACAGCGCGCCGATCTGCTTGTGCACTTCGGTCGATGCGAAGTTGAGCGCGGCCATCTGCTCATAGCGCTCGAAGGCGCCGAACGGCGGCACCAGTTTTGATGCCGGCGCCTGGTCGGCCAGGTACTGGCAGATCACGCCGACTTCGGTCAGCACGCGGCCGTCATCCAGCTGCAGCGCCGGCACATAGCCCTTGGGATTGATCTGCCAGAAGTCGCCGCCGTCCTCGGTCTTCTTGTTCGGGATGTCGACCTTGACCAGGTCGACCGGAATGCCGGCCTCGCGTGCCACGATATGCGGGGCCATCGAACAGGCGCCTGGCGAATAGAAGAGTTTCATGAAGCCTCCCTGAAATGAGTGAATGGGCGGCCATGCTAGCAGACTCGCTAAATGACCGCCCATCCATCACTCGCAGAACCGATTACGCCGGACGCGCTGCCTTCAGCAGTTCCTGCGCATCGGCGCAGTCGGCCAGCCGCATCGCCACCGCGAATGCCTGCTCGGCCTGCTGCTGGCCGATCACGGGCGCGCTCTGGTCGACGAACTTGGCCTTCAGCTGTTCATCGCTCATCGGACGCTCGACGCTGCCGATCGCATGCTCGACGAACACATGCAGGGTGCGGCCGTCGGTGGTCTCGATGGTGAGATCAGCCGAGGCTTCGTCGATGCTGTCGTCGACGATGGCTTCGACCTTCGAGCGCAGCGCCACCACGTCCGGGCGGTTCACGATCGCGTCGTCATATTCATGCTCGCCGGCGCGGCCGAAGATCAGGCCGGCGGCGCAGGAATGGTAGACGCTGAACTTGGCCTGCAGGCCATCGGCCGGCGTCTTCTTGCCGGTCAGTTCCAGCACCAGCGAATGCACCTTCAGCGTGACTTTCGTGATCTGCTCGGGTTTCAGGTCATGCTGGTTGCGCAGCTGCACGCAGCCGTCGATGCTGGGATGGATCACGATGCCGCAGGCGAAGGGCTTGTAGGTGTTGAGCGCGATTTCCCAGGTTTCGCCGAGGCGCTCGGTGATCTCGCTCCAGTCGGTCTTGTCCGAGAACACCTGCATCAGGCCGCGCGGCGCTTCCAGCGCCCGCTTCGACGCGGTATAGCCATGCTTGGCCATCAGCGCCGCCATCAGGCCGGCCTTGGCCGCGCCGCCCGGATGGAAGGGCTTGGTCATGGTGCCGAACTGCTCGCGCAGGCCGATCGGCTGCGAGGCCGCGATGCCCAGCGCCATCTGGGTGCGTTCCGCATCCAGGCCCAGCAGGCGCGAACAGGCGGCGGCGCTGCCCAGCATGCCGGTCGAGCCGGTGATGTGCCAGCCGCGGTCGTAGTGGTTCGGGTAGACCGCGTTGCCGACGCGGCACGACACCTCGATGCCCAGCACCAGCGCGTCCAGCATCGCGCGGCCGGAGGCGCCGATATGCTCGCCCAGCGCCAGCACCGCGGAAGCCACCGGGCCGGCCGGGTGGATGATGGTCTTCAGGTGGGTGTCGTCGAAGTCGAAGGTATGCGAGCTGATGCCGTTGAGCATGGCGGCATTGGCCATGTCCACCTTCTCGGCGCGGCCCAGCAGCGAAGCCTGCGGCGCCGGCGCGAGTTCACTGACCGCGGCCAGCGCGGCCTGCATGGTTTCATGCCCGGACGGGCCGATCGCGCAGCCGACCCAGTTGGCGAAGGTGCGATGCGCCTCGCGCTCGACGTTATCGTCCCAGCCTTTGGACGGATGGTTGACGACGAATTTCGCCAGCATCTCGGTGATTGCAGGCGCGTTGTGATCGGCCTTGACGGTGGTATTGCGTGCCATGTGTTGCCTTCTTGATTGGATGGGTTGAAACGGTTATTCGATATCGAGCTTGCGGACCTTGACCAGCTCAGACCATTTAGCGATGTCCTTCCTGATGTAGTCGCCGAACTGTTCGGGCGTCATCGGCATCGTCTCCAGCGCTTCGCCGGACAGCTTTTCCTTCAGGTCGGGCATGGCCAGCTGCTTGTTGATCTCGGTGTTGAGTTTTGCCACGATGGGCTGCGGCATGCCGGCCGGACCGACGATGCCATACCACTGCACGCCGTCGAAGCCCTTGTAGCCCAGCTCTTCCATGGTGGGCACGTCCGGCAGCAGGCGGTGGCGGCTGGTGCCGGTGACGGCCAGCGGCTTCAGCTTGCCGCCCTTGATATGCGGCAGCGCCGCCGCCAGGCCGGGAAACATCGCCTGCGTCTGGCCGCCCAGCACGTCCATGATGGCCGGGCCGATGCCGCGATAGGGCGCATGCACCATGAAGGTCTGGGTGTTTTCCTTGAACTGCTCCATCACCAGGTGGGTCAGGGTGCCGGGGCCGGCGCTGCCGTAGCTGGCCTTGCCCGGATTGGCCTTGAGGTAGGTCACCAGGTCGGCCACCGACTTCACCGGCAGGTTGGGCGTGACCACCAGCACATTGGGCGTGCCGCCCACCATCGCGATGGGCGTGAAGCCGTTGATGGCGTCGTAGGGCAATTTGCGCACCGCCGGATTGGTGCCGTGGGTGCCGACATAGCCCAGCATCAGCGTGTAGCCGTCGGGCGCGGCGCGGGTCACGTTCTGCGAAGCGATCACGCCGCCGCCGCCGCTCTGGTTTTCCACGATGAAGCTCTGGCCGAAGGGCTTGGTCAGGCGGTCGGCGATGGTTCTAGCCACCAGGTCCACGCCGCCGCCCGGCGCCACGGGCGCGACGATCTTCACCGGCCTGCTGGGCCAGGCTTCCTGCGCCAGCGCCCAGTGCGGCGCGGCCAGCGCGCCGACGCCCAGCGTCAGCGCAAATGTCTTAAGGGCTAGTCTTCTTTTCATGATTGTCTCCTTCGAATAGTATTTTCTGGAGCCGCTCTCCGGCGGCTTTCACGTGGCTGGCCATCAGCGCTTCGCAGATGTCGGCCCGCTTGTTCTTGATGGCATCGACGATGGCGTGATGCTCTTTAATGGAATTGAGGATGCCGACGTCGGTCGACAGGTTGCGCAGCCGCGCCATGTGCAGCTTCTGCACCACGCCGCGATAGATGTCGCAGATCTCGCGGTTCCCGCTGGCATGGATGATGTCCCAATGAAAACGCAGGTTGGCTTCGTAGTAGGCCATCACGTCGCGCGCCTGCACCGCGGCATCCATGGCCGCCAGACGCTGTTCCAGCAAGGCCAGCAGCGCCGGGTCGGCACTGGCGGCGGCTTCGCGGCCGGCGAAGGCGTCCAGCACCGAGCGCAGCTGGTACAGGTCGCGGGTTTCGCGGTTGGACAGCTGGCGCACCAGCACGCCGGCATGCTTCTTCGATTCCACCAGCCCCATGTGCTCCAGGTCGCGCAGCGCCTCGCGCACCGGCACCCGTGACACGCCCAGGCGCGAGGCGATGGTGGGTTCGGTGATCCGCTCCCCCGGGCTGAACTCGCCGCGCAGGATGGAAGCCAGGATCTCGTCCCGCACCAGGTGCGCCAGCGGCACGTCGCGTACCTGGGAAAGCAGGGTGCCGGCGGGGCTGTCTTCGGTCCAGGGCATGGTCAGGGGCATGGCGTTTTCGTGCTTCGGCTTGTTATCAATTTCGTAGATCGTATACGATGTACGAATATCGCACAACATGACGGCAGGCAAAGATCGCAAAAAAGAGTGTTGCCCTGGAATGCAGTCGATGGTTCACTGTGGTGCGTGTTCGGCCATGGAACGCAGGGCGCAAGGTTTTTCGCCTGACTATGGACGGTGCGCAAGGCGCAGCAATGCAGGCATGAAAGCTGCATGAGGGAAATGACTTGCGGCGGCCGCGTGCGCCGCCGTCTCACATCAACTCTTTATTCAAACGACCAACCGCTCAGGGCATAACCATGAATTTGAACGCAAGCGTCTCTCCTGCCGTCCGCAAGCCATTTCACCGTTTCTCCCGCGTCGTGGCCAAAGCGGGCCTTCTCGCCCTCGCCGCAGGCATGGCGCTGGCCGCACCGGCGCATGCCGCCTACCCCGACAAGCCGGTCCACCTGCTGCTGTCGTTTCCGCCGGCCGGCGCCACCGACGTGCTGGCGCGCGCCATTGGCCAGAAGATGTCGGAAGCGCTTGGCCAGAGCGTCATCGTTGAAAACCGGCCCGGCGCCGGCGGCAACATCGGCCTGATCGCCGCGGCCCGCGCGCCGGCGGACGGCTACACCATCTACCTCGGCGCGGTCACCAATGCCGCCATCGCCGCCGCGGCCTATTCGGCCCAGCCGGCCCACCTGCTGCGCGACTTCGTGCCGGTGGCGGGCGTGGGCACGGTGCCGCACATGCTGGTGGTGCCGCTGTCGACCCCGGCTCAGAACGTGGGCGAGCTGATCAGCTACCTGAAGGCGGCGCCCGGCAAGTACAACTTCGCCTCGCAGGGGCCGGGCACGCTGTCGCACCTGGAGTCGGAGCTGTTCAAGATCAAGACCGGCGTCGACGTGCTGCATGTGCCGTACAAGGGCAGCTCACAGGCCCTGCCTGACCTGATCGGCGGCAGCTCGGCGATGATGTTCGACAGCATCCCGGCCTCGATGCCGCACGTGAAGGCCGGCAAGCTCAGGGTGCTGGCGGTGGCATCCGGCAAGCGGGTGTCGTCGATGCCGGACGTGCCCACCGTGCAGGAAGCCGGCGTGCCGGGCTTCGAGGCCAACAACCTGTTCGGCTTCGTGGTGCCGAAAGGCACGCCGGCCCCGGCCATCAAGGCGCTGTCGGCCGCGATCCAGAGCGCGGTGGCCGCGCCCGGCGTGCGCGAGGCGATGGAGGCGCAGGGCGTCGAGCTGAAATTCACGCCCGCCCCGGAGTTCGGCAAGATGATGGAGCAGGAGTTCAGCACCTGGGGCAAGGTGGTGGAAACCGCCAAGGTCAAGCTCGACTGAACTAACGCCGGCATTCGGGCCAGGCGCCATTGCCGACTCCGGCGCGGGCCGCTATGCTGGCCGGCCCATGGCGCAGGCGGCATGCATCCGCATGAAGCCGCCGCGCCAGCGCAACCAACAAGACGGAGGAAGACATGCAGAACAACCTGGCGGCATCGCTGCTCGATTATCCCTATACCTCGCAGCGCATGCCGCTGCTGGCGGCCAATGTGGTCAGCACCTCGCAGCCGCTGGCCGCGTCCGCCGGCCTGCAGATGTTCGCGCGCGGCGGCAACGCGGTGGACGCCGCCCTTGCCACCGCCATCGCGCTGACCGTGGTCGAGCCGTGCATGAACGGCATCGGCGGCGATGCCTTCGCCATCCTGTGGGACGGCAGCCGCATCCACGGCCTGAACGCCTCCGGCCGGGCGCCGGGCGCATGGACGCCCGACTATTTCGCCGGCCGCGACAGCATGCCGATGCGCGGCTGGGACGCCGTCACCGTGCCGGGCACGGTCTCGGCCTGGCGCGCGCTGTCGGACAAGTTCGGCAAGCTGCCCTTCGCCGACCTGTTCGAGCCGGCCCTGCGCTATGCCCGCAACGGCTACCTGGTCTCGCCCACGGTGCACCGGCAATGGCAGGCCCAGGTGGCCGACATGCTGCCGCAGCCCGGCTACCGGGAAGCCTTCGCGCCGCAGGGCAGGGCGCCGCTGCCGGGCGAGCGCTTCATCTGCCCCGGCCAGGCGCGCACGCTGGAGCGCATCGCCGCCAGCAGGGGCGACGACTTCTATCATGGCGAACTGGCGGCGGCGATCGCAGCGCATGCCAGAAATACCGGCGGCGCGCTCACCGAAGCCGATCTCGCGGCGCACCGCGTCGACTGGGTCGACCCGATCGGCATGCGCTACCGCGACCTCGAACTGCTGGAAATCGGGCCGAACGGGCAGGGCATCGGCGCGCTGATGGCGCTGGGCATGCTGGAGCATTTCGACATGCAGGCCGCGGGCCTGGACACCGCCGCCACCGTCCACCTGCAGCTGGAAGCGATGAAGCTGGCCTTTGCCGACATGGCCGAATACGTGGCCGACCCGGATGCGATGAAAACCGTCACCGCCAGCCATCTGCTGGACCGGGATTACCTGAAGCGCCGGGCCCAGCTGATCGACCCGCAGCGCGCGGCGCCGGCCCGCGCCGGCAACCCGCATTCCGGCGGCACCGTGTATCTCACGGCGGCCGACGAGAACGGCATGATGATTTCGCTGATCCAGTCCAACTTCAAGGGCTTCGGCTCGGGCGTGGTGGTGCCGGACACCGGCATCGCCCTGCACAACCGCGGCTGGGGCTTCACCCTGAAGGACGGCCATCCCAACCAGGTGGCGCCCGGCAAGCGGCCCTTCCACACCATCATTCCGGGCTTCCTGATGCGCGGCGGCGCGCCGCTGGCCAGCTTCGGCGTGATGGGCGGCTCGATGCAGGCCCAGGGCCATCTGCAGATGACCGCCCGCTTCGCCGACCACGGCCAGAACCCGCAGGCCGCCAGCGATGCGCCGCGCTGGCGGGTGATGGACGACAACGTCACCATCGCGGTGGAATGGAATTTCCCGCCCGAGGCGATCGAGGGGCTGCGCCAGCGCGGCCACACGGTCAAGGTGGCGCCGCGCTTCGACACCGAGTTCGGCTGCGCCCAGGTGGCCATGCGCACAGAAGGCGGCTATGTGGCGGCATCGGACCACCGCAAGGACGGTTATCCGGTCGGCATGTAGCGTGTAGCCGTTGCCTGAGCGATAGGCTGGCGAAAGTCCCGAAAGAATCCGGGACTTTTCTGGCGCGCTTTCTATACTGGTCTTACGCATGCACAGTGAGCAGCCTGGGCCGCCCGGGGCAGCCCGCCCAGGGTCAGGCGCAGGCCACGATGCGAAGGAGACCATCATGAGACATCGCCTGTACTACCTGCTGCCCGACCTTCCCGCCGCCCGCGCCACGATGAACGACCTTCTGCTGGCGCGCATCGAGGCCCGGTATATCCGCTTCCTGAGCGCTGGCCAGCCGCTGCCGCCGGACCTGCCTGGCGCCAGCCTGATGCAGAGAACCGACGTCGTGCGCGGCGCCGAGATGGGCATGGCCCTGGGCGCCGCCCTCGGCCTCCTGGCCGGCGTCGGCCTGCTGTACTACTTCGACATCGCCAGCGCCGGCATGAAGGCCGCATTCATGGTCGCCGCGACGCTGGTCGGCATCCTGTTCGGCGCCTGGGCATCCAGCATGCAGGGCGCTTCCCTGCCCAATTCGCGCCTGGCAGCCTTCGACGGTGAATTGCAGAAGGGCAGCATCCTGCTGATGGTGGACGTGCCGTCGGGCCGGGTCGATGAACTGGAAGCCCTGCTTGCACAGCGGCATCCGGAAATGCATTTTCGCGGCGAGGAGGCGCATATACCGACATTCCCGTGACACTGTATTCCTCCATGTCGGCGGCATCCATTGCAGCCATGTGATGGATGCCGCCGGTCATCCTTGACGCATCCTCAGGATGCTGCCTGACATCTTGCCGGCGGGCTGTCTGCCGTCGGCCTGAGCTAATGTTTTCCCCCTCGCGCTCCTAGCCAGTCGCGGAAAAATTACCGCGGATATGGGATGGTTTGTTGTCCCCCTGCATGCTTTACTGCCGACAATAATTAAAGGTGCAACGGCACACCATCTTGCCGCAATCAGGGAGTGATGTTCATGAAGTCATCCATGCGCCTGGCGGCGCTCGTCGTCATTGCTGCGTCTTTGGTACTTACCGGGTGCGCATCCATCGTTAGCGGCACCAACCAGGTTGTGTCGGTGGAGGCCAGGAACAAGACCGAGCAGGTGCCAGGCGCCTCCTGCAAGCTGGAAAACGGCAAGGGCGTGTATTACGTCACCACGCCGGGCACCGTGACCGTGCATCGGGCGTATGACGACATGAAGGTCAGGTGCGAGAAGGAAAACAGCGAACCCGGGATGGCCACGGTCAAGTCCACCACCAAGCCCATGGCATTCGGCAACATCATTTTCGGCGGCGTGATCGGCGCCGCCATCGATACGGGGTCCGGCGCCGCATACGATTATCCGCCGCTGATCAGCGTGATCATGGGAGAGACGACGAACATCCAGGCCGAGCCAGTCAAGCATGCCCGGCGAGGCAAGGCCGAGCCGCAGGCGTCGGCAGCCAACCCGGCGCCTGGTGCGCCGCTGACGCAGTAGCAGTAGCAGCCGTAGTGCAGGGCAGGCGGACATCGACGCGTGACGCTTGCCCGCCTGATGCATTCATCGTCATGCCGGCAGCACCCACACCGGGTGTGAACCTCAAACATCAACGACCTGCAAGCCGAAGGAAGCCGGCGATGCTTCCCGCTCCGTTGGAGCGCTGCATCGTGCACGGGCAACTGCGGGCCATGCATGACAGCCGACCTGGCGATCGATGACCTGAACATCAGAGCGCTCTCGGCCTGACCAGCTTGTCGATACCGGCCAGTGCCCCGGCCCTGCGTTGTGGCTCTTCGCCGTAGCACCGCTACGACTCATTCCCACCCTTGCTGGGCGCGTCTGCGCCTGCAGGCGCAAAGCAATGCTTTGCGAAACCCCTGCCTACCCCTTGTTCCGGGGCCACTGCCTCGGTCTCGCCTAAGCCAGTCAGACCGAAAGCGCTCTAAAGGCAGAGGGAAATTCAGCGCAGCGGCCCGCCTGCGGTGGTTACTTCACGTCTGCACCAGTCGAGCGTTATGCAAAACACAAGCATTGACAGACCTGGATGCCGATACCTAAGATGGGCCGCTTTGATGGGCGCCGGATAGGGCGCCCGAAGAACGTTATCCATCCCGACACTTCTCATGCAAACACTCCCTGTCGTTGCGCGGTCCGGCCAGATCTCCTTTTTGTGGGCCTACGGTGCAATGACGCCTGGCATCAGGGCCGCACTGCAGCGCTTCTGGATGGAGAACGGCGCCATTGCCGACGACAGCGAAGCATGGCGACGCAGCTTTGAAGTGGGATGCATCGCGGTGGACCAGGACTGGAATATCGTGGGTGTCAGCTCCTTCTTCATGGACAGGCTGACGCCTTCCGGTGCGATGTACTGGATGTACCGGACCTTTGTCGGCAAGGCGCATAGGCGTTCCCGGATTGCGATGGAGATTTTCAGCGCGTCGTTTGAACAGCTTGCGCAGTACTACCGGACCGAGCGGGGCGCGCCGGCCGGTGTCGCGGCCATCATTGAAAATGCCGCTCTTGAATTGCCCGGATCGATCGGGCACATGCAGAACCTGGGCCTTCAGCGATTGGGCGCGGACCAGCACGGACGCTCTATCTGGCACCGGCCGTTCGATGCCGGCCACCATCCTTCCTGATTCCTCACGGAGCACCATCATTCGCCCCATACATTTCATCTCGGGACTGCCACGTTCCGGTTCAACGCTGCTATCGGCGCTGCTGAAACAGAACCCGGCCTTCCACGCCTCGATGAGCAGCCCTGTCCATGGCATGGCGGCTTCCATGCTGCGGGACATGAGCGCGGCCAACGAGTACGCGGTGTTCATCAAGCCGGAGCAGAGGCTGCGCGTGTTGCGCGGCATCGTCGAAAACTACTACGGCCCTGAATACACGGCCCAGGTCATCATCGACACGAACCGGGGCTGGTGCGCCTGGATGCCGCAACTCAATGCGCTGTTTCCGGAAAGCCGCGTGATTGCCTGCGTGCGCAACGTGTCCTGGATCGTCGACAGCATAGAACGACTTGCGCAGAGAAACGCCCTTTCGCCGTCGGGCATTTTCAATTACCAGACGAGCGGCACCGTGTACTCACGCGCCGAGATGCTTGCCAATGGCGATGGTCTCGTCGGCTTTTCCTATAACGCCCTGAAAGAAGCCTTTTATGGGCCCCACGCGAACAAGCTTCTGCTGGTGCAATATGAAACCCTGGTGACCAACCCTGCACGCGTGCTGGAAGCGGTGTACCGGCATCTGGGGCAGGCATCCTATCCACACGACTTCAATAACGTGGCCTACGAGGCCGATGAATTCGACATGCGCGCCGGCACGCCCGGCCTGCATTCGGTCCGCTCGAAAATCGAGGCCATCCCCCGGCAGACGGTCCTCCCGCCCGATGTATTCAACCGCTTTGGCAATGACGCTTTCTGGCTTCACCCGCAGGCCAATCTGCATGGCGTTCAGGTCATTTGACTCGCTGCAGCTCTCCTCGAAAAACTGCTGCACCGGGCATGTCCTTGCAAGCAGTGAGGGACTCCCCTTGGCACTGCATTTCACGATGCCGGTTTTGCAATAATG
>NZ_JBDFLX010000006.1:0-8732 GCF_047237965.1 Noviherbaspirillum phoenicis
TGTTGATCTCGGTGTTGAGTTTTGCCACGATGGGCTGCGGCATGCCGGCCGGACCGACGATGCCATACCACTGCACGCCGTCGAAGCCCTTGTAGCCCAGCTCTTCCATGGTGGGCACGTCCGGCAGCAGGCGGTGGCGGCTGGTGCCGGTGACGGCCAGCGGCTTCAGCTTGCCGCCCTTGATATGCGGCAGCGCCGCCGCCAGGCCGGGAAACATCGCCTGCGTCTGGCCGCCCAGCACGTCCATGATGGCCGGGCCGATGCCGCGATAGGGCGCATGCACCATGAAGGTCTGGGTGTTTTCCTTGAACTGCTCCATCACCAGGTGGGTCAGGGTGCCGGGGCCGGCGCTGCCGTAGCTGGCCTTGCCCGGATTGGCCTTGAGGTAGGTCACCAGGTCGGCCACCGACTTCACCGGCAGGTTGGGCGTGACCACCAGCACATTGGGCGTGCCGCCCACCATCGCGATGGGCGTGAAGCCGTTGATGGCGTCGTAGGGCAATTTGCGCACCGCCGGATTGGTGCCGTGGGTGCCGACATAGCCCAGCATCAGCGTGTAGCCGTCGGGCGCGGCGCGGGTCACGTTCTGCGAAGCGATCACGCCGCCGCCGCCGCTCTGGTTTTCCACGATGAAGCTCTGGCCGAAGGGCTTGGTCAGGCGGTCGGCGATGGTTCTAGCCACCAGGTCCACGCCGCCGCCCGGCGCCACGGGCGCGACGATCTTCACCGGCCTGCTGGGCCAGGCTTCCTGCGCCAGCGCCCAGTGCGGCGCGGCCAGCGCGCCGACGCCCAGCGTCAGCGCAAATGTCTTAAGGGCTAGTCTTCTTTTCATGATTGTCTCCTTCGAATAGTATTTTCTGGAGCCGCTCTCCGGCGGCTTTCACGTGGCTGGCCATCAGCGCTTCGCAGATGTCGGCCCGCTTGTTCTTGATGGCATCGACGATGGCGTGATGCTCTTTAATGGAATTGAGGATGCCGACGTCGGTCGACAGGTTGCGCAGCCGCGCCATGTGCAGCTTCTGCACCACGCCGCGATAGATGTCGCAGATCTCGCGGTTCCCGCTGGCATGGATGATGTCCCAATGAAAACGCAGGTTGGCTTCGTAGTAGGCCATCACGTCGCGCGCCTGCACCGCGGCATCCATGGCCGCCAGACGCTGTTCCAGCAAGGCCAGCAGCGCCGGGTCGGCACTGGCGGCGGCTTCGCGGCCGGCGAAGGCGTCCAGCACCGAGCGCAGCTGGTACAGGTCGCGGGTTTCGCGGTTGGACAGCTGGCGCACCAGCACGCCGGCATGCTTCTTCGATTCCACCAGCCCCATGTGCTCCAGGTCGCGCAGCGCCTCGCGCACCGGCACCCGTGACACGCCCAGGCGCGAGGCGATGGTGGGTTCGGTGATCCGCTCCCCCGGGCTGAACTCGCCGCGCAGGATGGAAGCCAGGATCTCGTCCCGCACCAGGTGCGCCAGCGGCACGTCGCGTACCTGGGAAAGCAGGGTGCCGGCGGGGCTGTCTTCGGTCCAGGGCATGGTCAGGGGCATGGCGTTTTCGTGCTTCGGCTTGTTATCAATTTCGTAGATCGTATACGATGTACGAATATCGCACAACATGACGGCAGGCAAAGATCGCAAAAAAGAGTGTTGCCCTGGAATGCAGTCGATGGTTCACTGTGGTGCGTGTTCGGCCATGGAACGCAGGGCGCAAGGTTTTTCGCCTGACTATGGACGGTGCGCAAGGCGCAGCAATGCAGGCATGAAAGCTGCATGAGGGAAATGACTTGCGGCGGCCGCGTGCGCCGCCGTCTCACATCAACTCTTTATTCAAACGACCAACCGCTCAGGGCATAACCATGAATTTGAACGCAAGCGTCTCTCCTGCCGTCCGCAAGCCATTTCACCGTTTCTCCCGCGTCGTGGCCAAAGCGGGCCTTCTCGCCCTCGCCGCAGGCATGGCGCTGGCCGCACCGGCGCATGCCGCCTACCCCGACAAGCCGGTCCACCTGCTGCTGTCGTTTCCGCCGGCCGGCGCCACCGACGTGCTGGCGCGCGCCATTGGCCAGAAGATGTCGGAAGCGCTTGGCCAGAGCGTCATCGTTGAAAACCGGCCCGGCGCCGGCGGCAACATCGGCCTGATCGCCGCGGCCCGCGCGCCGGCGGACGGCTACACCATCTACCTCGGCGCGGTCACCAATGCCGCCATCGCCGCCGCGGCCTATTCGGCCCAGCCGGCCCACCTGCTGCGCGACTTCGTGCCGGTGGCGGGCGTGGGCACGGTGCCGCACATGCTGGTGGTGCCGCTGTCGACCCCGGCTCAGAACGTGGGCGAGCTGATCAGCTACCTGAAGGCGGCGCCCGGCAAGTACAACTTCGCCTCGCAGGGGCCGGGCACGCTGTCGCACCTGGAGTCGGAGCTGTTCAAGATCAAGACCGGCGTCGACGTGCTGCATGTGCCGTACAAGGGCAGCTCACAGGCCCTGCCTGACCTGATCGGCGGCAGCTCGGCGATGATGTTCGACAGCATCCCGGCCTCGATGCCGCACGTGAAGGCCGGCAAGCTCAGGGTGCTGGCGGTGGCATCCGGCAAGCGGGTGTCGTCGATGCCGGACGTGCCCACCGTGCAGGAAGCCGGCGTGCCGGGCTTCGAGGCCAACAACCTGTTCGGCTTCGTGGTGCCGAAAGGCACGCCGGCCCCGGCCATCAAGGCGCTGTCGGCCGCGATCCAGAGCGCGGTGGCCGCGCCCGGCGTGCGCGAGGCGATGGAGGCGCAGGGCGTCGAGCTGAAATTCACGCCCGCCCCGGAGTTCGGCAAGATGATGGAGCAGGAGTTCAGCACCTGGGGCAAGGTGGTGGAAACCGCCAAGGTCAAGCTCGACTGAACTAACGCCGGCATTCGGGCCAGGCGCCATTGCCGACTCCGGCGCGGGCCGCTATGCTGGCCGGCCCATGGCGCAGGCGGCATGCATCCGCATGAAGCCGCCGCGCCAGCGCAACCAACAAGACGGAGGAAGACATGCAGAACAACCTGGCGGCATCGCTGCTCGATTATCCCTATACCTCGCAGCGCATGCCGCTGCTGGCGGCCAATGTGGTCAGCACCTCGCAGCCGCTGGCCGCGTCCGCCGGCCTGCAGATGTTCGCGCGCGGCGGCAACGCGGTGGACGCCGCCCTTGCCACCGCCATCGCGCTGACCGTGGTCGAGCCGTGCATGAACGGCATCGGCGGCGATGCCTTCGCCATCCTGTGGGACGGCAGCCGCATCCACGGCCTGAACGCCTCCGGCCGGGCGCCGGGCGCATGGACGCCCGACTATTTCGCCGGCCGCGACAGCATGCCGATGCGCGGCTGGGACGCCGTCACCGTGCCGGGCACGGTCTCGGCCTGGCGCGCGCTGTCGGACAAGTTCGGCAAGCTGCCCTTCGCCGACCTGTTCGAGCCGGCCCTGCGCTATGCCCGCAACGGCTACCTGGTCTCGCCCACGGTGCACCGGCAATGGCAGGCCCAGGTGGCCGACATGCTGCCGCAGCCCGGCTACCGGGAAGCCTTCGCGCCGCAGGGCAGGGCGCCGCTGCCGGGCGAGCGCTTCATCTGCCCCGGCCAGGCGCGCACGCTGGAGCGCATCGCCGCCAGCAGGGGCGACGACTTCTATCATGGCGAACTGGCGGCGGCGATCGCAGCGCATGCCAGAAATACCGGCGGCGCGCTCACCGAAGCCGATCTCGCGGCGCACCGCGTCGACTGGGTCGACCCGATCGGCATGCGCTACCGCGACCTCGAACTGCTGGAAATCGGGCCGAACGGGCAGGGCATCGGCGCGCTGATGGCGCTGGGCATGCTGGAGCATTTCGACATGCAGGCCGCGGGCCTGGACACCGCCGCCACCGTCCACCTGCAGCTGGAAGCGATGAAGCTGGCCTTTGCCGACATGGCCGAATACGTGGCCGACCCGGATGCGATGAAAACCGTCACCGCCAGCCATCTGCTGGACCGGGATTACCTGAAGCGCCGGGCCCAGCTGATCGACCCGCAGCGCGCGGCGCCGGCCCGCGCCGGCAACCCGCATTCCGGCGGCACCGTGTATCTCACGGCGGCCGACGAGAACGGCATGATGATTTCGCTGATCCAGTCCAACTTCAAGGGCTTCGGCTCGGGCGTGGTGGTGCCGGACACCGGCATCGCCCTGCACAACCGCGGCTGGGGCTTCACCCTGAAGGACGGCCATCCCAACCAGGTGGCGCCCGGCAAGCGGCCCTTCCACACCATCATTCCGGGCTTCCTGATGCGCGGCGGCGCGCCGCTGGCCAGCTTCGGCGTGATGGGCGGCTCGATGCAGGCCCAGGGCCATCTGCAGATGACCGCCCGCTTCGCCGACCACGGCCAGAACCCGCAGGCCGCCAGCGATGCGCCGCGCTGGCGGGTGATGGACGACAACGTCACCATCGCGGTGGAATGGAATTTCCCGCCCGAGGCGATCGAGGGGCTGCGCCAGCGCGGCCACACGGTCAAGGTGGCGCCGCGCTTCGACACCGAGTTCGGCTGCGCCCAGGTGGCCATGCGCACAGAAGGCGGCTATGTGGCGGCATCGGACCACCGCAAGGACGGTTATCCGGTCGGCATGTAGCGTGTAGCCGTTGCCTGAGCGATAGGCTGGCGAAAGTCCCGAAAGAATCCGGGACTTTTCTGGCGCGCTTTCTATACTGGTCTTACGCATGCACAGTGAGCAGCCTGGGCCGCCCGGGGCAGCCCGCCCAGGGTCAGGCGCAGGCCACGATGCGAAGGAGACCATCATGAGACATCGCCTGTACTACCTGCTGCCCGACCTTCCCGCCGCCCGCGCCACGATGAACGACCTTCTGCTGGCGCGCATCGAGGCCCGGTATATCCGCTTCCTGAGCGCTGGCCAGCCGCTGCCGCCGGACCTGCCTGGCGCCAGCCTGATGCAGAGAACCGACGTCGTGCGCGGCGCCGAGATGGGCATGGCCCTGGGCGCCGCCCTCGGCCTCCTGGCCGGCGTCGGCCTGCTGTACTACTTCGACATCGCCAGCGCCGGCATGAAGGCCGCATTCATGGTCGCCGCGACGCTGGTCGGCATCCTGTTCGGCGCCTGGGCATCCAGCATGCAGGGCGCTTCCCTGCCCAATTCGCGCCTGGCAGCCTTCGACGGTGAATTGCAGAAGGGCAGCATCCTGCTGATGGTGGACGTGCCGTCGGGCCGGGTCGATGAACTGGAAGCCCTGCTTGCACAGCGGCATCCGGAAATGCATTTTCGCGGCGAGGAGGCGCATATACCGACATTCCCGTGACACTGTATTCCTCCATGTCGGCGGCATCCATTGCAGCCATGTGATGGATGCCGCCGGTCATCCTTGACGCATCCTCAGGATGCTGCCTGACATCTTGCCGGCGGGCTGTCTGCCGTCGGCCTGAGCTAATGTTTTCCCCCTCGCGCTCCTAGCCAGTCGCGGAAAAATTACCGCGGATATGGGATGGTTTGTTGTCCCCCTGCATGCTTTACTGCCGACAATAATTAAAGGTGCAACGGCACACCATCTTGCCGCAATCAGGGAGTGATGTTCATGAAGTCATCCATGCGCCTGGCGGCGCTCGTCGTCATTGCTGCGTCTTTGGTACTTACCGGGTGCGCATCCATCGTTAGCGGCACCAACCAGGTTGTGTCGGTGGAGGCCAGGAACAAGACCGAGCAGGTGCCAGGCGCCTCCTGCAAGCTGGAAAACGGCAAGGGCGTGTATTACGTCACCACGCCGGGCACCGTGACCGTGCATCGGGCGTATGACGACATGAAGGTCAGGTGCGAGAAGGAAAACAGCGAACCCGGGATGGCCACGGTCAAGTCCACCACCAAGCCCATGGCATTCGGCAACATCATTTTCGGCGGCGTGATCGGCGCCGCCATCGATACGGGGTCCGGCGCCGCATACGATTATCCGCCGCTGATCAGCGTGATCATGGGAGAGACGACGAACATCCAGGCCGAGCCAGTCAAGCATGCCCGGCGAGGCAAGGCCGAGCCGCAGGCGTCGGCAGCCAACCCGGCGCCTGGTGCGCCGCTGACGCAGTAGCAGTAGCAGCCGTAGTGCAGGGCAGGCGGACATCGACGCGTGACGCTTGCCCGCCTGATGCATTCATCGTCATGCCGGCAGCACCCACACCGGGTGTGAACCTCAAACATCAACGACCTGCAAGCCGAAGGAAGCCGGCGATGCTTCCCGCTCCGTTGGAGCGCTGCATCGTGCACGGGCAACTGCGGGCCATGCATGACAGCCGACCTGGCGATCGATGACCTGAACATCAGAGCGCTCTCGGCCTGACCAGCTTGTCGATACCGGCCAGTGCCCCGGCCCTGCGTTGTGGCTCTTCGCCGTAGCACCGCTACGACTCATTCCCACCCTTGCTGGGCGCGTCTGCGCCTGCAGGCGCAAAGCAATGCTTTGCGAAACCCCTGCCTACCCCTTGTTCCGGGGCCACTGCCTCGGTCTCGCCTAAGCCAGTCAGACCGAAAGCGCTCTAAAGGCAGAGGGAAATTCAGCGCAGCGGCCCGCCTGCGGTGGTTACTTCACGTCTGCACCAGTCGAGCGTTATGCAAAACACAAGCATTGACAGACCTGGATGCCGATACCTAAGATGGGCCGCTTTGATGGGCGCCGGATAGGGCGCCCGAAGAACGTTATCCATCCCGACACTTCTCATGCAAACACTCCCTGTCGTTGCGCGGTCCGGCCAGATCTCCTTTTTGTGGGCCTACGGTGCAATGACGCCTGGCATCAGGGCCGCACTGCAGCGCTTCTGGATGGAGAACGGCGCCATTGCCGACGACAGCGAAGCATGGCGACGCAGCTTTGAAGTGGGATGCATCGCGGTGGACCAGGACTGGAATATCGTGGGTGTCAGCTCCTTCTTCATGGACAGGCTGACGCCTTCCGGTGCGATGTACTGGATGTACCGGACCTTTGTCGGCAAGGCGCATAGGCGTTCCCGGATTGCGATGGAGATTTTCAGCGCGTCGTTTGAACAGCTTGCGCAGTACTACCGGACCGAGCGGGGCGCGCCGGCCGGTGTCGCGGCCATCATTGAAAATGCCGCTCTTGAATTGCCCGGATCGATCGGGCACATGCAGAACCTGGGCCTTCAGCGATTGGGCGCGGACCAGCACGGACGCTCTATCTGGCACCGGCCGTTCGATGCCGGCCACCATCCTTCCTGATTCCTCACGGAGCACCATCATTCGCCCCATACATTTCATCTCGGGACTGCCACGTTCCGGTTCAACGCTGCTATCGGCGCTGCTGAAACAGAACCCGGCCTTCCACGCCTCGATGAGCAGCCCTGTCCATGGCATGGCGGCTTCCATGCTGCGGGACATGAGCGCGGCCAACGAGTACGCGGTGTTCATCAAGCCGGAGCAGAGGCTGCGCGTGTTGCGCGGCATCGTCGAAAACTACTACGGCCCTGAATACACGGCCCAGGTCATCATCGACACGAACCGGGGCTGGTGCGCCTGGATGCCGCAACTCAATGCGCTGTTTCCGGAAAGCCGCGTGATTGCCTGCGTGCGCAACGTGTCCTGGATCGTCGACAGCATAGAACGACTTGCGCAGAGAAACGCCCTTTCGCCGTCGGGCATTTTCAATTACCAGACGAGCGGCACCGTGTACTCACGCGCCGAGATGCTTGCCAATGGCGATGGTCTCGTCGGCTTTTCCTATAACGCCCTGAAAGAAGCCTTTTATGGGCCCCACGCGAACAAGCTTCTGCTGGTGCAATATGAAACCCTGGTGACCAACCCTGCACGCGTGCTGGAAGCGGTGTACCGGCATCTGGGGCAGGCATCCTATCCACACGACTTCAATAACGTGGCCTACGAGGCCGATGAATTCGACATGCGCGCCGGCACGCCCGGCCTGCATTCGGTCCGCTCGAAAATCGAGGCCATCCCCCGGCAGACGGTCCTCCCGCCCGATGTATTCAACCGCTTTGGCAATGACGCTTTCTGGCTTCACCCGCAGGCCAATCTGCATGGCGTTCAGGTCATTTGACTCGCTGCAGCTCTCCTCGAAAAACTGCTGCACCGGGCATGTCCTTGCAAGCAGTGAGGGACTCCCCTTGGCACTGCATTTCACGATGCCGGTTTTGCAATAATGTGGCGCGAAGGTAACATGATTGAAAGCGCCGCATATTTCCCATAGAAAATAATTTCGCTCAGGAAATTAATTCCGCTAAGCTTCGTTGGCTGGTATCCCATGCCTTATCAACGGAGAAAACTTGAACACCCTTCGCAATACTGGTCATCTTCATTCCACATCCCAACGTGCTGCGCGCAAACAGGAAACGCTGCGAACCCAGCCCAAGCGCATCTCGCACGCGGTATGCGTCGCACTGCTGTCTCTGAGCGCAAGCGCGCCGGTATGGGCATCCACCTACAGCGTGACCTCGTCTGCAGACAGCGGCGCAGGGTCCCTGCGTGAAGCCATCACCAGTGCCAATGCCAACGCAAACAGCACCATCGTTATCGACCCGTCGGTCACTTCGCTGACGCTCGCGACAGCGCTGCCTGAAATCACCGCACCGCTGACGATTCTCGCCAGCGCGCCTGTCGCCGTAAACGGACAAACGGTTTCCCTGCCGCTCAACAATACCGGCGCATTGAATGGCGCAGTCGGTGCCGCGGGCAGCAGCGGACTGATTCGCAGCCCGGCCCTGGCTGGCCAGGCTGGCATGGCT